>JAHHEN010000001.1 GCA_018982785.1 Enterococcus innesii
TCGCATGCTATCGTAACTCGCCGGTTCATTCTACAAAAGGCACGCTATCACCCATTAACGGGCTCTAACTTGTTGTAGGCACACGGTTTCAGGATCTATTTCACTCCCCTTCCGGGGTGCTTTTCACCTTTCCCTCACGGTACTGGTTCACTATCGGTCACTAGGGAGTATTTAGCCTTGGGAGATGGTCCTCCCGGATTCCGACGGAATTCCTCGTGTTCCGCCGTACTCAGGATCCTCCTAGGTGTTATCCAAATTTCGCCTACGGGGTTTTTACCCTCTTTGACATACTTTTCCAAGTATTTCGACTATCTGAATAGACTACCATATCGGAGTCCTACAACCCCAACAAGCAAGCTTGTTGGTTTGGGCTTTTCCCGTTTCGCTCGCCGCTACTCAGGGAATCGAATTTTCTTTCTCTTCCTGCAGGTACTTAGATGTTTCAGTTCTCTGCGTCTACCTCGACTGCGCTATGTATTCACGCAGACGTAACATCCTATAAAAGATGCTGGGTTCCCCCATTCGGAAATCTCTGGATCATAGCTTACTTACAGCTCCCCAAAGCATATCGGTGTTAGTCCCGTCCTTCATCGGCTCCTAGTGCCAAGGCATCCACCGTGCGCCCTTATTCACTTAACCTTTGACCTTACGGTCGGTTTTGAGTACTTCTTCTAGCGATAGAAGGTTGCTCAAGAAAATAAGCGTTGAACTTATTAAAAAACTCTTTTAACATTTCAACTCGGTGTGTGTTACTTGTTTTGTTTTTTCTTCGATATCCAGTTTTCAATGAACAAATTTGTTTGAGAGTAAACCTCTCAAAACTGAACAAAGGCAAACGATGTGTAGTCTTCCGAAATATTCCTTAGAAAGGAGGTGATCCAGCCGCACCTTCCGATACGGCTACCTTGTTACGACTTCACCCCAATCATCTATCCCACCTTAGGCGGCTGGCTCCAAAAGGTTACCTCACCGACTTCGGGTGTTACAAACTCTCGTGGTGTGACGGGCGGTGTGTACAAGGCCCGGGAACGTATTCACCGCGGCGTGCTGATCCGCGATTACTAGCGATTCCGGCTTCATGTAGGCGAGTTGCAGCCTACAATCCGAACTGAGAGAAGCTTTAAGAGATTAGCTTAGCCTCGCGACTTCGCAACTCGTTGTACTTCCCATTGTAGCACGTGTGTAGCCCAGGTCATAAGGGGCATGATGATTTGACGTCATCCCCACCTTCCTCCGGTTTGTCACCGGCAGTCTCGCTAGAGTGCCCAACTAAATGATGGCAACTAACAATAAGGGTTGCGCTCGTTGCGGGACTTAACCCAACATCTCACGACACGAGCTGACGACAACCATGCACCACCTGTCACTTTGCCCCCGAAGGGGAAGCTCTATCTCTAGAGTGGTCAAAGGATGTCAAGACCTGGTAAGGTTCTTCGCGTTGCTTCGAATTAAACCACATGCTCCACCGCTTGTGCGGGCCCCCGTCAATTCCTTTGAGTTTCAACCTTGCGGTCGTACTCCCCAGGCGGAGTGCTTAATGCGTTTGCTGCAGCACTGAAGGGCGGAAACCCTCCAACACTTAGCACTCATCGTTTACGGCGTGGACTACCAGGGTATCTAATCCTGTTCGCTCCCCACGCTTTCGAGCCTCAGCGTCAGTTACAGACCAGAGAGCCGCCTTCGCCACTGGTGTTCCTCCATATATCTACGCATTTCACCGCTACACATGGAATTCCACTCTCCTCTTCTGCACTCAAGTCTCCCAGTTTCCAATGACCCTCCCCGGTTGAGCCGGGGGCTTTCACATCAGACTTAAGAAACCGCCTGCGCTCGCTTTACGCCCAATAAATCCGGACAACGCTTGCCACCTACGTATTACCGCGGCTGCTGGCACGTAGTTAGCCGTGGCTTTCTGGTTAGATACCGTCAAGGGATGAACATTTTACTCTCATCCTTGTTCTTCTCTAACAACAGAGTTTTACGATCCGAAAACCTTCTTCACTCACGCGGCGTTGCTCGGTCAGACTTTCGTCCATTGCCGAAGATTCCCTACTGCTGCCTCCCGTAGGAGTCTGGGCCGTGTCTCAGTCCCAGTGTGGCCGATCACCCTCTCAGGTCGGCTATGCATCGTTGCCTTGGTGAGCCGTTACCTCACCAACTAGCTAATGCACCGCGGGTCCATCCATCAGTGACGCAAAAGCGCCTTTCAACTTTCTTCCATGCGGAAAATAGTGTTATACGGTATTAGCACCTGTTTCCAAGTGTTATCCCCTTCTGATGGGCAGGTTACCCACGTGTTACTCACCCGTTCGCCACTCTTTTTCTTTCGGTGGAGCAAGCTCCGGTGAAAGAAAAAGCGTTCGACTTGCATGTATTAGGCACGCCGCCAGCGTTCGTCCTGAGCCAGGATCAAACTCTCATAATGATTTGTTTGAATGACCAGATGGTCATTAAGCTCATAAAAATTAACTTTGCTAGCTATTGCTTGCATGTATTTGTTTCAATAAATTGAAACGTCCTACACATTGGTTCGTTTGCTTGCTTTGTTCAGTTTTCAAAGGTCTACCGTGCTGTGTTAGCAACTTTTATATCATATCAGAGCGACGTTTGATTGTCAACTCTTTTTTAAAAGTTTTTTTCGCTCGTTGTTTTTCAACTTCGTAGCGGCTGTCTCAGCGACTTTATTAGAATAACAAATGATTTGTTATTTGTCAACAACTTTTTTCAATTAATTTTGTTGATGTATCAACATCGATTAACTGTTTTAAAATTGCGACTTCGTTATAATATCATCTGTTTCATTTTTGGTCAAGTCTTTTTTTGAAGTTTTTTCAAAAGCATTTTTGACCCGCTGACTCAATTGCCAACGTTGACTAATTTACCATTCTTCTTGACTCAGGTCAAGGAAATATTTCATTTTATTTACAAAAAGTTTTCAATAAAAAAAGACCGTCATAACGGTCTTCAGGCTTTTCACTAGTACACAGGTGCTAAAAGAACGGAACGCCTTCAATCTTATAGTCTTCGATGATCTTACGAAAGATATTGGGCTCTTCCCACGCATACCCTTCTGGCAGCTGTTGCGTTTGTCCTGCTTCTTGTGTTTCAAAAACAAATAAAGGAATGTTTTGCGTATCAATGTTGCCATTTGTGAGTTCAACGAGTTCGATCGCTGTCACATCAAGGTGGATACGGTCTTTAAACAATTGTAAGATCGTAGCCAAGCCGGTTTTATCTTCAGAAAAATCCGTTGACGCTAATTCCGCAGTGCCTTCGTGTATTTGCATCAAAAATCGTTTCGAACCATTTGCTAAGTGCATCATAACTGTACCCGCTACTTTTTTGGATCCCAAAATACCCACCTCAGTTATTCATCTGTTTGTAAACTAATTTTAGCACATTTTCAGAAAATATGCACGATTATCTGTTGCTGTTTTCTTTTTCTAACATTTCTTTGGCTTCTTTCACCCACACTGGTAAAGCTTCCCCAATCGTACGGAAACCGATCCGCTTATTCTTATTTGTAAAGTAGCGTTTACGCTTAAAGGGTGGCTGAACAAAACTTGATTCCAATGTACGGCGGGACAAACTGATCTTTTGGCTGTATTCGTCAATATCAATGATTTGTACACGGATCTTTTGCCCGATCTGTAAGACTTCATGGATATTTTTGGTAAACCCGGATTGGATCTCTGAAACATGGATCAATCCCTGTGTTTCCTTATCTAACGAAACAAATGCACCATAGGGTTGAATCCCAGTGACTGTTCCTTCTATAATGTTCCCGATTTGATAATTCATAGTCTTTCCTCTCTTTTCCACTTTCATTATACTTGAACTAGTGGTAGATTTGAAGCATCAGAAACAACGTTGCACAATATAGGAGGGAAACGCATGATCAATTTTGACAAAGTCCATCCCCGCTTAAACACCAATAGCGTTAAATGGGACACCATTGCAAAAACCTACAAGGAAGAAAACCTGCTGCCACTTTGGGTAGCGGATATGGATTTTCTGGCACCAGAACCTGTGAAAAAAGCTTTAGAAAAAGCAGTTGCCCAAGGGATCTATGGGTATTCCACCATCCCTGATTCGCTGCTTGAATCCATCATCGATTGGCAGCAAAGACGTCATGGTTATACCATCACTAAGGAAGCGATCCTTTTTAACAGTGGTGTCGTCCCTAGTATTGCCCTGGCGATCCAAAGTTATACGCAAGAAGGAGATGCCGTACTGATCCACGATCCGGTCTACCATCCCTTTGCCCAGGTTGTCAAAAACAATCAGCGGACCTTAATTCAAGAACCGTTACTGGAAAAAGATGGCCACTTCGTCATCGATTTTGAGGCGATGGAACAAACCATCATCGAAAAGAAAGTAAAATTGTTTCTTCTATGTAATCCTCATAATCCTGGAGGACGCGTGTGGTCAAAAGAAGAACTGCTGATGATCGGCCGGATTTGTCAAAAGCACCAGGTGATCGTTGTCAGTGATGAGATTCATCAAGACATCGTTTTTGCGCCAAATCACTTTGTCTCTTTCCAAACAGTCGAGCCAAGCTTTGCCGATTTTTCGATCATTTTGACTTCAGCAACCAAGACTTTTAATTTAGCTGGGATCAAAAATTCGATGGTATTTATCAAAGACCAAACCTTGCGCAGCCAATTTGCAAAAACACAGGAACGTAACGTTCAAGGGGAAATCAATACGTTTGGGTTGGTCGCTACTGAAGCAGCGTATCGTGAATCTGAAGCATGGTTAGAAGAACTATTGACCTACTTAGAAGCAAATCGCACCTTTGTCTGCGACTTTTTGACTGAGCAACTCCCAGCAGTGACGTTTCAAAAGCCCGAAGGTACTTATTTGATCTGGCTGGATTTTTCTGCCTATGGCCTAACGGATAATCAGCTACAAAGAAAACTGATTAAAGAAGCCAATGTCGTATTGAATCAAGGAAATATCTTTGGTCCCCACGGCAGTCACCATATGCGGCTGAACTTTGCCTGTCCTAAAGAGCTATTAGAAAAAGCACTCAATCAAATCGCCGCTGCGTTTAAAGACCAACCGATCGGTTAACTCTTTCTTATGAAAAAAAGAACCCTAAAGCTTCCATTTCAACGATCTCCTTGAGGATGGCCGTTGAAACTGCTTTGGGTTCTTTTGTTTTATTCGCTGATTTCGATCGTTTCGATCACTACATCATGCACTGGACGATCTTGTGGTCCCCGTTGCACGCCAGCGATTTCATCAACGACTGACATTCCTTCGATCACATGACCAAAGACTGTGTGACGGAAATCTAACCAAGGAGTACCACCTGCTTGATACGCTTCGATGATTTCAGCTGGATAACCAGCACCTTCTAATTGACCTAACATGTTGCTAGGAACATTTTGATTGTTTACGATGAAAAACTGGCTGCCGTTAGTATTCGGACCAGCGTTTGCCATGGATAAAGCGCCACGAAGATTGAACAATTCTTTTGAAAATTCATCTTCAAAGCTGCCGCCATAGATGCTTTCGCCGCCCATTCCTGTACCAGTTGGATCGCCACCTTGAATCATAAAATCAGGAATGACACGGTGGAAGATGATCCCATCGTAATATCCTTTTTTCGCTAATTCAACGAAGTTTTTCACTGTTTTTGGTGCCAATTCTGGGAACAATTGTACAACTACATCCCCACGATTGGTTTTGATGACTGCTTTATGGCCAGTTTGTTTTTCTAATGCTAACTGTGGAAATTCAGACACATTAACTCCTCCTTCTCTCTCATAAATCCATGATAGCAGAAAATTGAAAAAATGCTAGTTTGGATAATTTTTGCTATAATGAAGCTATTCGTACAACACGAACATGCTTCATCCCAACGTGCTTAGAAAAGAGGAATAATATGGATATTTTTGATATAACGATTATCGGCGCCGGACCTAGCGGGATGTTTTCTGCTTTCTATGCCGGTATGCGTAACGCCAAAACCAAGATCATCGACAGCTTGCCGCAATTAGGCGGTCAGCTTGCTACTTTATACCCAGAAAAATACATCTACGATATCCCAGGTTATCCGAAAATCAAAGCGGGCGATCTTGTCCAAAACCTGGAAAAACAGTTGACGACCTTCAATCACCAATATTGTTTAGAAGAAACCGTCTTGTCGGTCGAAAAACAAGAAGACTATATCGAAGTCACCACCGACAAAGGAATCCATTACTCGAAAGCCGTGATTTTGGCTTTAGGAAACGGCTCCTTCCAGCCGCGCAAACTGACTTTGCCAGAAAGCGAGCGGTTTGAAGGATACGGCTTAGACTATTTTGTCACCGATTTGATGAAGTATGCCGGACGCAAAGTAGCGATCGCCGGTGGCGGCGATTCTGCTATCGATTGGGCATTGATGCTGGAGCCGATCGCTAGTGAAGTCTACTTGATCCATCGCCGTCCTGAATTTCGTGCCCATGAACATAGCGTCAGTAAATTACAGGCTTCTGCCGTCAACATTTTGACTCCTTATGTGATCCAAGAAATCCAAGGAGAGCAACGTTTGACTGGTGTCTCGTTGCAGCAAGTCAAGGGTGATGAAACGGTCAGCCTTTCATTGGATGCTTTGATCGTCAATTACGGTTTTTCTTCCACATTGAACATCAAGGATTGGGGCATGAAAAGCAGCCGCCAAGGAGTCTTCGTCTCTTCGGATATGAGCACGTCTGTTCCTGGGGTCTATGGCTGTGGGGATGTCGTTTTATACGACGGAAAAGTCGACCTGATTGCTACTGGTTTCGGGGAAGCCCCAACTGCGGTGAACAATGCACTCCATTACATTGATCCCAAAACGCGGACGCAACCCGCCCACAGTACGAGTCTTTTTAAGGAGTAGCTGAGATGAAACAAGTTGGTCTTGCCACCTATACTCTCCCTTTACAGGGGAAGACCCTCACTGAGCAAATGGTTCAGTATCTGGAAGCCTTCGATCATGCCGAAACGGCGGGCCACAATCTAGCCGTTGCCCAAGAAGCCAAAGGATTGGCAGAACGGTTTCAAGTCAACGCGGACAAAGCTTACTCAGCAGGACTGCTGCACGATGTCAGCGTCGTCATCCCTCATGACCAGCGAATCGCCTTGCAGATAGCGGTAGGCGAACCGATCTTAGATGCGGAGCGGCAAGCACCTTTTTTGCTGCATCAGCAGCAATCCGCTTTGTTGGCAAAAACGGTTTTTCAGGTGTCTGATCCAGACATTCTGTCCGCCATCAGCTGTCATACCACCTTAAAGGCCCATTATCGTCGTCTCGATCTAGTTGTTTTTTTAGCCGACAAAATCAAATGGGATCGCAAAGATCAAGCACCTTTCTTAACCGGCTTATTAGACCGCCTCGATGATTCCTTGGAATCTGCCGCTGGCTATTATATGGACTGGCTCTTTGCCGGTGAATTAGTGGTCCCCCATCCTTGGGCAGTGGCAGCCAAAGCAAAACTAGCAAACACCTAAATGCCAGAAGGGACTAAAACCCAAACGGCATGGGCTGCAACTAGAATAGGGCACAACTTATGATTGCAATCCATCAGTCGCATATTGACTTTTGAATAAACTTTTTTTTACATGGAGGGGAACTATATGGTATTAGAAAGCAAAACACTTGAAGACAAAGCAAGAGAATTGTTGGCCGACCGCGGTGTCTCGCTACAAGACATCGGCGAATTGGTGATGTTTTTGCAAAAAGACTACATTGAAGGCATCACCTTGGAGATGTGTATCGAAAGCGTCAACGCTGTCTTAAGCAAGCGGGAAGTCCACAACACGATTTTAACGGGTGTTCAGTTAGATATTTTGGCAGAAGAAAATCAACTGCTGCATCCACTGCAAGAAATCGTCAAAGAAGACGAAGGGCTTTATGGGATCGATGAGATCCTCGCACTATCCATCGTCAACGTGTACGGCTCCATCGGCTTTACTAACTACGGATACATTGATAAAGTCAAACCAGGCATTTTGAAAGAACTGAACAAGCACGACGGTCCCCGCGTTCACACCTTTTTAGATGATATCGTAGGTGCCATCGCCGCTTCTGCCGCAAGTCGCTTAGCCCATCAACACCCAAGTAAATCTCATTACATTACGCAATAAAAAAAGACCAACGATTCACCTCTCTCAAAGGAAGTGGATCGTTGATCTTTTTTCATTACGCTGTTTTTTTCAAGCCTCGTTTCCCCCACCAATAGAAGGCAAAAAAGAAGACTTCAATCAAGACGAAAAAGAGAATAAAGCAATGCATGAAAAACGTTTCTGGCAGCACGTTGATGATCGGATCGGTGGCTGGATTAAAGAGCCAATCGTCGTTACTGAAGAAAATCTCATGGAACGTAACGAAAAAGCGGTCAAAGCCGACAGCCATCAAAAACCCGAAAATCAGCGGCAAAATCATCCCCCATTGAAAGGGACGAATCAAGCGCCATTGCTGTTGTTTTTGCCGTAACCGATTGACGAACCAGATACTCGGCAGCACCGTGACGATCATCACAGCATAATTTAATAGAAACAACTGCTTCACATCGTAAAAATGCCCAGCGCCAGCTTCAGACATTGGAAAATCGGGCAAGGCGAGCGTACTTGCAAAGGGATTGTTTAGAAAATCTAACAATAAGCCATAGTTCTTCAACAACTCTTCTCTTGTTAGCGAGGTATAATCCAGCAGATTTAAGTGATCGACATCAAACCAATATAACGGTCGAAAATTGATCGTTAGGGTGATCGCTAGACTGACCAAAAACAAAAACAAGCAGACAAATCCTAAGCGTTCAAGCCACACTTGTTTTTTCATTGTTCAAAATCCCACTCATCTAAAGAATCAACCACATAGGTTGGTGCTACTGGTAATGTCGGAACTGCCGCTTTCGGGGTAAAGCCTGATAATACGAGCAAAGAATCGATCCCGTTTTGGATCCCCGAGCGAATATCCGTTTCATAATTGTCCCCCACCATCAAGACCTCTTCTTTTGATAAGCCGATGTGTGCCACCGCTTTTTCCATAATGATGGCTTCTGGTTTGCCAATAAAAATCGGTTGCGTTTGGGTGGCAGTCTCCACCATTGCAATCAGTGAACCCGCACCTGGCAACAAGCCTCTTTCCGTCGGGATATTTTTGTCGGGATTGGTCCCGATAAAGGTTGCTCCTTTTTGGATCGCTAACGTTGCTAAAACAAATTTTTCATAGGTCACGTGGTTGTCTAAACCAACCACGACATAATCCGGATTGGTTTCTTCCCACTCAAACCCAGCAGCTAAGATCAAATCGATCAACCCCGCTTCGCCGATCACAAACACTTTGCGGCCTTTGCCATGGTCTTTCATAAAATCGATCGTTGCCAAGCTTGCGGTATAGATCGTTTCTGGTGCCACATGGATCGAAAATTCATCCGCCAATCGCTGCGCCACGACTTCGGGACTGCGGGTCGTATTATTGGTCACAAATAAATAGGGCAGTCCTTTTTCTTGTAAGGACTCTACGAAGCGTTTCCCAGCAGGGATCGGCTCTTTTCCTAAGTAAATCGTACCGTCTAAATCAATCAAATAGCCTTTATATTTCATCTTATTCTTCCCTTTGTCGAATCGTAAACTCTTTTTTGCCTTTTTTCACCGTAGTTGTTTCGGTTTTTTTGACGTTCTTTTCTTTTGGTTTACGATTTTTGATCGTTGGTTTGCTTTTTTTCTGCGGTACTGCGTCACGCTTTTCTTCTATATGGGCGTTTTGTTGTGTATTTTGATTTTGATTGTTTTGGGTTGGCTTTTTCTTGCGTCGGCGGGAGGTACTTTTTTCTTTCTTGCCGCCAACTCGTTGGATCACAAAATAGGCACAACCGAAGTTGCAATACTCATACAAATAGTCTTCCAGCATGTCGATACGCTGATCGGGTAATGCTTTGCGGTTATCCTTTTCAAAAAAGCCTTTCAAACGCAGCTGCTCATAACCCCAATCCCCTACGATATAGTCATAACGTGCCAACACTTCACTGTAACGCTCGCCAAGCTTTTCTGGATTGAAGCCTTCACGATAATCCATGACCAGTTTGTATTGTCGATTGCCAATCATTAATTCTTCATCATTTAACAAAGTCACCAACTCGCCTTTTTGCGGTTGTTTCGCTGGTTCTTCAATAATTTCTTCTAGTACAGATGTCATTTCATCTGTGATCGTTTGTTTTTCGGTCATTTTTTCACCACCTGCTGTTTATTATACCTTGTTTTATTCCCCAATGATAGTCGCGGTTTTCTCGCAAAAACCAGCTGGAGAAGTGACGAACTACTGAATGGGGTATTTCTGACTCAGGTAATCTCCGACCACTGTGCGAATAAAGTCTGGAAAAAGAAACTCAACGGTTCCAGCAATCTCGATCGTCGGGAAAAACGGAATAAACAAGTAGTGATCCACAAGGGTCAACGTGTAGCTTTGAGCAGGATCGACGGGCTCTTGTTTCCACAATACTTGGTGGTTTTTTTCATCAAAGCGGATGCCTTCATAAACCAGTTCACCAAAAATCTTCCCTCGAAAACCCATTCCCATAATTGGGAAATTGCGCAAAAAGTTGCGATTTTTTTCCATCTCTAAGATCAATCGAATGACATCCGCGCCTTGCAACGTCACCCGAATCAAATGCATCGGATGGGGCAAAATCGTGTGCAGCTGATCTTGATCAACCCGTCCTTGCGGCAAATCATCTAAAAATAGCCCCGTATTTAAGATGGCGGCATCCGTTTGTCCTTTGGCACATAATGCCAAAAGCGCCTCCCGAACCAAGGAATGTTGACTTTGCCAATCCCTCGTAAAAGCTGCTGGAATTTCTGCCACCTGATTTGCCCGCAACAAGCGATGACCGATCGATAGATATTCGGCGATCTCTTCCTCATCTTGCGGAAAAGCCACCAACGAATCGGTCGGAATCACACGTGCGCGATGCTTGATTGGGCGGTGGTGATCATCTAAGACCACTTCGACTTCGCCAATGTTAAAACCAAACTTGCCAGCTGCGCCAATTTGGACCCCATTGATGACTTCGCCCTTTTCAAACAAATGGTGCGTGTGGGAACCTAAAATAACATCTAACTCTGGAAAGTCCCTCGCAATCTGGCGGTCAGCATTGATGCCTAGATGGCTCATCAAGACCAGCAAATCGACCTCGGGGCGCAAATGCTGCACCAATGAAGGCAAAATCTCCAAGGGTTCGCGAATGTCCCAACCGTTGGGGGCATATGTTAGCGGAAAAGGTGCCGTAAAAGCGATCAAGCCGATTTTGGCGCCTTGATTGCTTTCCATGATTTTGTATTCTTGTGCCCATTTGGGTGGACGCAAATCCTGTTTATCAAATAAATTGCCTAAAATGACAGGAAATTCTGCTTGGTCATATAGATGCTGCAAGACCTCTTTGGGATTGCCGACCCCTTCATTGTTCCCAATCGTCACCGCATCGTAATGTCCTTGATTCATCAAATCGACATTCGCCTTGCCGTCAGTTGCTTCTGTCAAAGGATGCCAGCGATCGACAAAGTCGCCTAAGTCGACCGCGATCACTGTCTCTTCGGTCGTATCCGCTTCTCGTTTTCTTTGATCCAAATAACGCCGCATCTTCGGCCAATGTTCTAGGTGGGAATGCAGATCGTTGGTATGGATAATCGTAATTTTCTCCATTGTGCGCCTCTTTTCAAATACGTCGCCTGAAATCACTATCCGTTTCTCTTGGCATCAAGGATTGCCAGCAGAAAGACGACGGAATTCTCTACAAAATAAGCATAGCATAAAATCTCTGGGAAACCATTGGAATGCTTGGAAAAGATTGGAATAAATAGACAGTCATTTGTCAAAAAGTACCGCCATGTTTTGCTCAATTGTTGGAATGATTTTTTCCAAGCAAATACGATCCAAAATATATAGCACTAACATACGATCATACAATTATTGAGTAATTCTCGTTTATCGTATATACTGTATATACGATATAAGGAGGAGATGTAAAGTGAGTATTCAAGAACGAAAAATTAGAAAGAGCGGAAATTCAGTTGTTTTAACATTATCGAAAGAATTATTAGAAAAAATAGGAATTCAAGAAAATGATTACGTATTTGTTGATGAAGACAAATTAGCTGCTGCAATCACGAAAAAGTCATTACCTTCTGAGCAGGAACTCGAAATCAATCGTTTAATCGATCAATCTTTTTCTCAATATGAAGAGATGTATAAGGAGCTCGCAAATCATTGACAATCTACTTATCAGAAAAACAAATCATAAAAATGAATGTCGTGCTTATCAAAAGTCAAACACCAAATGAAGAGATCGGCTTGCGTGATCCATCTGGATTAGCCATGGCTGTAAAACAACCGCAACAAATCGTTTTTTCAAAAGAATTATATCCCTCAATGGAGGAAAAAGCTGCAATCCTTCTAATCAACTTAATCAAAAAACATCCCTTTCATAATGCCAATAAACGAACGGCTTTCATGGCAACGGATGTTTTTTTCAAGCTTAACCACTATGAAACTTTTTTCGAACAAAATCAAACGATTGCATTTCTGGTGCACATTGCGAAATATGACGAAAATAAATTTGATACTTTAAGACGATCAACCTCTGACTACCTTCGAAAATACACAAGAAAGTCGTAAAAAAGTAACTAGCTAATCAGCAATTCTTCACCTACAATCAAACAATCGTGATTCACTTTTTACTAGATTGGCTAAAAATTGATCATGAAAATTTATCAAAGAGAAGACTCAACTAAAGACTTTCAGACAATAAAAAACCCTAAGACAGTCTGTCTCAGGGTTGAATGGTCATCGATTCAATTAGTACTACTGCTTTCTTCAAAACAAGCAGTTTTTCAATCAGACACATGGAGAATCCTGCTTAGTGCTGCTTCCTTCCGGATCTGACACGCTTCACAAGACCTCCATTGTCCTAGCCTTTCGGCAAAACTTAGTATAACGTATTTCGTTAGAGATTGCCAGCCTTTTTTTGTTTTTTCTTTTCGTAATGCTCGGAAAAAATCTGTTAGCAGCTGTCCACATGCTTCTTCTAAAATGCCGCCTTCCACATAGGACCAATGGTTGAAGCGATCATCTTCCAATAGATTCATCAATGTACCGGCAGTGCCGCCTTTGGGATCGTAGGCACCAAAATACACTTCTTCCACCCGTGCCAATAACATCGCTCCACTGCACATCGGGCATGGTTCCAAGGTCACAAACAGCTGCGCTTGTTCTAAGCGCCAACTTCCGACCGTGCGACAGGCTTCTTCGATCGCAAACATCTCCGCATGCGCTGCGGCTTGTTGCTGCGTTTCTCGTAGATTGTGCCCACGACCAATGATTTTGCCATCCAAGACGACGACAGCACCGATCGGTACTTCTGCCAAACCTTCTGCTTTTCGGGCTTCTTTGATTGCTTCTTCCATAAAGAAGGCTTTTTCCTCAGCAGTCAAAGTACTTGTTTTTTCCACGACTTCACTTTCACTCCTCTACCTCGCACCATTGCGTGCATTTCCTTGTTAGTATAACGAAAAACGCTCAGAAAGACGAGAAAAACTCGCAAAGACCGATGTCCCTGCGAGTTTCAACTGGAATGATTGGCTTAAAAGACGGAATCAACAAAGCTCGTCAACTTGTCTTTGACATGTTCTGTCGAATCTTTGATGTTGTCTCCATAAACAGAGATTTTGTTGCGGCCCTCATTGACTTTTTTCATCACACCTAACAACGAATCCAATTCATTGTCAGACAAGCCGTCTACGACATCCAGCAATTTTTCATTGCCGTTGAATTTGTCATCGACAAATTTCTTTACTTTGTGTCGGTTGCAAGCGAAGCGTACTTTATTGAATACTTTGTCTGATACAACGACGGCAGTAGTGATCCCAGCAATCGCTGCAATGCTTAATCCAATCGTTACTTTTGATGATGTTTTCATATCGATCAGCTCCCTTATTTTGCTACTTCCATCATAGCACGAGGACTGAAATAAAAACACTATTTCGTTTAAATCGCTTTGAATCTTAATCCTTTAGGAAAGAAGTTTTTCACGGTTCCTTGGACTTGTTTTCCAAAACCGACGGGGATCTCATCGACTGTCAAAATCACCCACCCAGCATTTCCTGGCACACTCAAGGTTTCACCTGCCACATACTGCTGCCATTGCGGCAAAGTGATCGGCACTGTCGGTGCCCCTTCTTCTGCATGGATCGCCAATGCCAACGCATAACTTGGCTCGATCCGATTCTTCTTAACGACGCCGACATGCAAACCTGGGCGCATAAGCTTGATCCCTTTTAAAGAAGGCATTTCTTCAGGAACGAGCCAAAGGTTTTCACCTAGCAGCTGTGGCGTCGCATTCAGTGCCTGTAAAAAAGGAAAATCCTTGCGAAAGGCTTGCCACAACTTTTGAGTCGCTGCATCTAATGGGCTCTTGGCTGTCGCTCCTTTGCCTTTTTTCTTCTTTTTCACTGGCGCTGCTTCTGCTTGGGAGGTCAATTTCGCAGCGAAATGACCTTCTCCTTGGTTTAAATGCGGCCATAAGCGGATGGTTTTCTCGATCCCAGGTGCCTCTCCCCACTCGCTGCGCCCATGAGATACATTATCCAAGTCGATCGCTTCGATCGCGAAGGGATACTCCTCCATTAACCAAGCCATCATCGCTTCGTTTTCTTCTGGGGCAAAGGTACAGGTGGAATAGATCAGCTGGCCCCCGGTTTTAGCATCGCAACGGCTTGTGCCAAAATGTCTTTTTGCCTGATCGCACACTGCTCAGGTGTATCTGCTTGCCATTCTTCTAAGGCGACGGGATCTTTACGAAACATCCCTTCACCAGAACATGGGGCGTCCACCACGATCTTGTCAAAAAACTGAGGAAAATGGCGGCTCAATTCTTGCGGCGCCTGATTGGTGACGACTACATTTGGAAAGCCCCAACGCTCCACATTTTCTGATAAGATTTTGGCACGCTTGGGGAAAATCTCATTTGCTACAAGCAGCCCTTTTCCTTGTAATTGGCTTGCCAGCTGCGTTGTTTTGCCCCCTGGTGCCGCACATAAATCTAAGACCCGCTCCCCTGGTTGAGCGGCTGCGATCGTTGCTACGATCATCGCACTAGGTTCTTGACTGTAGACATAGCCAGCTTGATGGAGCAGCGAACGACCTTTGACTTCGCCAATATAAGCCGCTTCTGCATAGGGGGCGGGTACAGCAGCTGGCCCATATTTTGCCAGCATCGCTTGTGCGTGCGGCTTAGCAATATTCAAGCGAAAGCCTTTGACTGGCTGATTATCGGTTAAAGCGGTAAAAAAAGCTGATGCTTCTTCTCCTAGCAACCGTTGGTATTTTTCAATAAATGGTGTTGGTAATTGCATACTTACCCCTCCTCGGCTTTTTTATTCTAGCGACTGAGAAGCAATTATGCAAGAATTCCTTGATCAAATGGCAAAAAAACTGCAGCTGAGTGAAGTGAGCGACTAAATCGCCTCGACTTCTCTTTGCTGCAGACCTTTTTATTTAAAAATCGCTTTTTTGACACTGCTTTCGATGAATGGCTGAGAGACACGGTTGTCCCAGAATTTGATCAGTGGGCCCACTAAAAAGGCACTGATGAAGGTTCCGATCCCGATTGGTCCGCCTGTAAAGAGTCCGATCAAGGCAAAGGCAACGTCTTGAATCACCCGCACCACTCGATAATTAGCTTTCGTCTGATCGACGATGGTTGGGGCGATCGCGTCATAGGGGGCGCTGCCCAAATTCGCTGACATATAAAATGAAGCTCCGAAGGTAAAGAAGATGATCCCGATCAACAAGAACAAACCTTGCTGCCACCAATTATTCGGACCGACGGATAACCAATCAAAAACATTGGTATAAAAGTCAATGAAGAATCCTGTCAGCACCATATTGATGACCGTGCCGATACCGATATGGCGACGGCCAAAGATAAAAATCAATACTAGGACAGCGATATTGATCATCAATTGATAGACCCCAAGGGATAACCCTAGCAGCTCACCGACACCGATATTGGCTGCTGTGTATGGGTCTAGCCCCACTCCGCCGACCCGCAGCAATGCCGCCCCAAATCCTAAAATGGCGACACCAATCAACGCATACAGCGAGCGTAATCCTGTTTCTTTTTTCATTAAAATTTCTCCTTTTTTCTCATCTGTTCTTTCAAGTATAACGAGAAAAAAGGAAAATGGGAATTTCAACGCTTCACAGGGCCCTTTGTAGGGAAGGGATTTGCCTTAGTCATCTCCTTTGCTTCTATTGAAAAGCCAGTGGCAACAACCATTGTTATTAAGTAGTTTGATTTTCGTTTCCTTCATACTAAGGTTGCACGTTCCACTACTCTGGCTTCACTGGAACCATCACTTCAAATATCTGCAATTCTTTTTGGGTGGTAAAGACTTCATCTTGCCATAACAATTCCCAAACATCGCCATCGATCTTCAACTGCTTCTCTTTTAGAAAGGCTTGGATGCGGTGGGTAAAAGCGGCAATTTGTTCCTCTCCTTCACTGACAAACCCAGAAACATATGTACCAGCGGGACGTGTGATAATCAGCTTTTCCGGATAGAGATGTAGCCGATCTTGGGGAATCAAGATCAATGCCCGATAAGGAGATGCGTGAAAAGTCTGATCCTCCAACGTCGTTCCGGCACTTAAAAAGCCAATGGGATAGCCACTGAAGGCATCTTTATAATCCACTAATGGATAAAAACGAGCGTACACTTGATAAGCAGATTCTGGATCATCGCCGGCGATCTCTTCAGAAACGATAAACGCCTCTGCTTTATGATGCGCTATGGTAAAGGTCACAAAATCAGCTTCCTGTACTTTTTCATAGCGTTGAATATAGCGATCAAAAGTTCGTTCCAATTCTTGTAGCGCTGCGATTTTGTCACGGACTTCTCCTCGCCGTTCCACAAGTTCCTTTTGGGTGTATTCCGGGTTGCGGTTTTTCAAAAATTGGCGAATGTCTTGCAAGGGCATATCTAAAGAACGCAACATCAAAATCACGTCTAACTCAAGGCATTGTTCAAAGCCGTAATAGCGATAGCCATTGTCACCTATTGAATGAGGTTTGAACAGATCGATCTGATCATAATAAATCAATGTACGCCGACTCACACCGGCATAAGCGGACATCTCACTGATGGTCAATTGTTTTTTCAAAAAATTTCACTCCTTGCTTGACTGTAACGTTACGTTACAGTTTATTCTACCATAGAACAACATTTTTGGAGGGAAATCATGAAACAATTACAGTTATTTTATAAAGAAGAACGACGCTTCTTTTTCAGTTTATTTCTTTTGATGCTGGTCCAATCCTTCGGCACACTCCTGTTGCCGTATTTTTTGGCAAAAATCATTGATGAAGGGATCTTGAAAGTCGACACGACAGCCATTTGGCACAATGGCTGGTGGATGTTTGCCATTGCCATCGGCACCGTGATCGTCTCTGTAGGCGGTAGTTATTTATCTGCCCACCTTTCAGGAAAATTCGGGCATTTTTTGCGGATGCGCCTTTTCAAAAAAACACAGGAACTCTCTTTATCCGCTGTTGATGGCTATGGTACGCCCACTTTGCTGGCACGTACCACCAGCGACATCAACAACATCCAACAAATTTTGATGATGGCGCTGCAAATGATTTTGCCAGCCCCAATGATCGTCGCAGCTTCAATTTTTCTAACCGGCACCGTCTCTTTGCGGATGATTTGGGTCCCAATCGTAGCGATCCTATGTTTTTCAATGATCGCTTATGGAGTGATCCGCAAAGCGATCCCATTATCACAAATCACGCAAAAGCTAGTCGATAAAATGATGCGGATCTTACGAGAAACCTTTACCGGCGCTCGGGTGATTCGAGCATTCGACAAAGCAGCTTACGAAAAAGAACGGACAGATCGAACCTTGACGGAATATGCAAAAACCATGATCCAAGTCAATCGCCTCTTTGCTGTCTTGAATCCGACCGTCAATTTAGTAATGGGACTCTCGATTTCGACCATCCTTGTCTACGGCGGCTATCAAAGTCTGCAGGGCCATCTTGCTATTGGTAGTATTACTGCCATCATCGAATACACGATCCTGAGTCTTTGGTTTTTGACCATGGCAGCGATGGTGATCGTGATGGTACCCAAAGGCTTGACTTCCTTGCAACGGATCGAAGAAGTTTTAGAAGAACCATTTGATTTGATCGACGGTGACCAAACCTTAAACAAGACCGCCGAGTCAGAAACGATCGCCGCTTTCAATCAGGTGCAATTTACGTATGAAGGCGCCGAAGAACCTGTCTTAGAAGATATCAGCTTTGAGATCCACCGAGGCAAAACGACAGCAATCGTTGGCGGAACTGGCTCTGGCAAAAGCACCATCGCCAAAGCGCTGTTGCGTTTCAAAGATGTGACTGCTGGTTCGATCACGCTTTTTGACCACAACATCAAAGAGATCTCACAAGCCGAATTACGGGACCAAATTAGTTATGTCCCACAAAAAGCGCTCTTGCTTAGCGGCACGATTCAAGAAACCCTGCGTTTCGGCAATCGTCCAGCAACCCATGAGGCGATGGCAAAAGCCGCTGAAGTTGCTCAAGCCAAGTCATTTATCGAAAACTTGCCTGAAGGTTATGAAAGTCCAGTTGCTCAAAAAGGCAGCAATTTCTCTGGCGGTCAAAAGCAACGATTGAGTATTGCCCGAGCGCTGACAAAGCCCGCAGAAATCTACTTCTTTGACGACAGCTTTTCTGCTTTGGATTATCAAACAGACGCCAACTTGCGGCGTGCATTGAAAGAATACACGAAAGATGCCGCCGTCATTATCGTGGCTCAACGGGTATCGACCGTCAAAAATGCCGATCAAATCATTGTCTTGGATAACGGCAAAATGGTCGGTAAAGGAACCCACGAAGAATTATTACGCAATTGCCAAACTTATCAAGAGTTTGCCTCATCTCAAGGAATGGGAGGAATGAAGGATGAGTAAACAAACAATGGATACACCAAAAAACATCAAACATACAAGCCGACGTTTGCTGCGTTTGCTGATGGAACAAAAAGCCCGCTTTCTACTGATTATCGCTTCCGCCTTGTTCTTTTCCTTACTGATGTCCATCGCCCCTTTGATCTTGGGGCGTGGACTGGATAATCTGATTGCCTTGTTTCAACAAGAAGGCTGGCAGATCAATGATTTTTGGCAAAGTATTTTAGGTCCAGTCGTCCTATTAGCGGGAACGTGGCTTTTGATCAGTCTCTTTTCCTTGCTGCAAGAGTATACGATGGCCAGTGTCAGTGAAACCCTGACCTTGACTTTACGCAAACAAATCAGTGACAAATTCAATCGCCTGCCTATCAGTTTTTACGACAAACATCATACTGGTGATATTTTAAGCCGAGTGATTCTCGATTTAGATAAAGTATCTGAAGTCTTGCAAGTTGGTTTGATGCAATTGATCACCGCAACCATCAGCATTACCTTCGGCTTGATCGCCATGCTTTATCTCAGCCCATTGCTGACGATCGGCGTGGTTCTGATTTTGCTTTTGAGTGCTTTTGTGACTACCGTTCTCGCACGAAAAAACTTGAGCTACTTTACCAAAAACCAAGAAACACTAGGTGCAGTCAGCAGTCGTGCGGAAGAGTTTTATACCGCAAATCCGCTGATCAAATCCTACAACCAACAAGTTGCTGTTGAAGCGGAAATGGCGGAATTGAGTGAAGCCCAATTTAAAGCCTTTCGAAAAGCACAGTTCGTCAGTGCAGCGATCAATCCATTCGTGCGCTTTATCAATCAAATCGGCTTTATCTTAAGCGCCGTCGTTGGTGGTCTGATGGTGTTGCAAGGGCAATTATCCATTGGTCTCGTACAAGCCTATCTGCAATACATTAACCAAGTGTCTGAACCGATCACGCAAGCTTCTTATATTATGAATACCTTGCAAAGTGCCTTAGCATCTCTCGAACGAATTTTTGAGATCCTTGATTATCCTGGAAGAAACAGCGACCCAGCAACTGCCAGTTCCACAAACCATCAAAGGAAAAATCGATTTTCAACACGTCTCCTTTGGCTACAACAAAGAAAAACTCCTGATGGAAAACGTCGAATTTTCCGTCAAACCAAAACAAACGGTTGCGATCGTCGGACCAACAGGTGCTGGAAAAACCACCATGATCAATCTTTTGATGCGCTTTTATCCATTGAATGGTGGGAAGATCTTGCTGGACGATCAAGACATGATGTCCTTTTCGGCACCAGCAGTACGGAAAAAATTCGGTATGGTGCTGCAAGATACGTGGCTGTTCCAAGGAACCATCGCTGAAAATATCGCTTATGGCAATCCCGATGCCACTCGGGAAGACATCTTGGCTGCCGCCAAAGCCGCCCAATGCGACCACTTCGTGCGAACCCTGCCCAACGGTTACGATACCGTCATTGGTTCCGAAAGCGAACTGTCACAAGGACAACAACAATTATTGACGATCGCCCGAGCGATTTTAGCAGACCCAACGATCCTGATCCTTGATGAAGCCACCTCCAGTGTCGACACGCGGACAGAACAAATGATCCAAACGGCGATGGATCGTTTGACCCAAGGACGAACCAGCTTTATCATCGCCCATCGTCTTTCTACCATCAAAAATGCCGACTTGATCTTAGTGATGAAAGACGGCTCTGTCGTCGAAAAAGGTTCCCATACAGAATTGCTGGCACAAGATTCACTTTACGCCCAACTATATAACAGCCAGTTTGCAACTGCTTGATGAAAAAAGGGACAATGCAACGATTTTGAAAACAAATCGCTGCACTGTCCCTTTTACTTATATTGCAAAATGAACTTCTGTTCATTCTCAAGAATCGCCCATGATAGGTCTCCAGAAAATCATTTCCCTTGCGTTGCTCCTACCAATATCTGATAATCAGACGTGAGAAACGATCCATCAAACAGACCATATGGGAGTGCTGATCATGAAAAATTTTCAAATGGCATTTATTACCTCTGCTACTACAAATCGCTGGTTGAAACTATTAAATCTTTTGGAACGACACAAGACCCTTTCCAATCGTGAGTTGTCAGAAGCTGTGCAGCGTTCTCGGCGCACGATCATTTATGATGTTGAAGAGTTGAGGAGCTATTTTGGGGATACGATGATGATCGAGTCCACCTCAAATGGCTACTCTTTTCATGAAGTTCGGCCGAAAGAATACATTGAACTAAAACGAGCACTCCTTCAAAATGAGCCGTTATTCGCTATTCTCGAGCATCAATTTAAAGGAGAGTATCGGTCCGTTTCTGAATGGGCAGCGTATTTTTACGTTTCTGAAAGTTCACTTTTGCGCTATTTATCACTTTTTGAAAAAGCACTGGTTCCCTTTCAATTGTCAGTCGATCATAAAAATTTCCGCCTCATTGGATCAGAAACAGATATTCGCAAATTCTTTCATACCTTTTATTACGAGTCTGACGCTACCCCTCATACCGTTCGCCCAACGATTGCTGTCCAAAACATTGTCTTAGATTTTTTTCAAACGATTCGTGGCGAAACCAACAACACCTCTTCCTTTTGGTATATCAGTTATTGGTTGTATATTATCCTTGAACGCTATCAAGCTGGGGAATCCGTTGCTTTATCGGAAGATTTAAAAAGAATCGTCTTAGCAGATGAATTCTTCCAAGAGTTCCAACGCCTCAATCAGCGTATACAAACCACCTTCTCCTTGACTTTACCATTAGATGAGTTGGTCTATCTTTTTGCACTTGTGGCAAGCAACCGTGGCATAAAAAACTATCTTGCTGAGATTTCATTCGTCAACCGCTTTGATCATTGGCCTGAGTTAAAAGGGCTAACGACCCAGTTTTGCCAGCTCCAACAAATATCAGACCATGAAAAGACACGTGATTTCGTTTTTCTGCACTCTTTCTTCATTACAGAAAAAATCAAACAGCTGATTTCTCCGACCTATAATCGAAGTATGGAGGAAATCACGGTCTACGCTCAAAATCAATACCCAGTGGAGTATGAGGAAAATAAACAGTTTCTTCTCAAACAGTCTATTTTTGCAGCAGAAGCAATCAGCGCCCGTTTCACCTTATATTTTGAAGGCTTGAAGGAAAAGTATTGGGGCACGCCTAGACGGATCGCCTTTCTCTTAGAAGGTGATGCTTTGATCTGTCTTCATATTAATGCATTTGCTGTCAAATATTTTGGGCGCTACCATACATTGCATTTTCCTGATTCCTGTGAATTTTCTTTGGACTATGTTGAACGAAATAAGGTTGATCTTGTCGTAACGAATTACGCTGAATACCTTGAAGACTATCTGTTGGATGTCGAGTGCCTCCTAATCAAATCGATTCCAGATGCAGAAGACTGGAACAGTTTTTTGAAAACCATCAACCCAAAAATCATCCATAATTTTACTCTGCAAGATGTCAAAAAAATCGCACCTAGTAAATCAAAAAACGGCTAAGCATACTAAGACGACTGCCCTGAGTTAGTTTAAACAGCTAACTTATGGCAGTCGTTTAATATTTTTAATCCTCTGATGCTTGAAACAGCACTATTGGTGTACCGATATTTTTTCACTCAGGTACACTGCTCAAAGACCATTCGATCGTTGCTCGATACCGCCCTGTCTTTGGATTGGCACCAGCCGGAACTTCCAATTCAACACTGGTAGCTGCCGTCTCTTGATCACCGAAACGATAGATCCATGTCCCAGTACTCCGGCTACCACCGGTTAGCAGCAGCTGACCTTCCCCGGTAATAAAGTTATGGTACCATCATCAGCCACAGCAAGCTCTGGCATATTAGCATCAGCATTGGTCGAAGCAGTCGCAAGGTATTGATTGTGTAAATTGATTTGCGCACCAATTAAATGATCATTATCCTCATTACGGAACCCTTGTGAATCAAATGTCGCCGATAAACGCCAGCTCGTTTCTGCCAATAGCTTACGCTGATCAGTAATCTGCACATAGTTCGGTCGGTCGGCGGTGTCACTTGTCCCTTCCTGACTGATTTGTTGAGGCAACGCATAATAGGTTCCTTTGGTACTACGAATCGGTACTTGACCAAATTGAAACTGAGAGACAAAATCAAGACTGATCATTCCTTGGTTATCAGGAAGGAGCGGAGGATTGTCTGGCTCTACTTCCATCTCTGGTTCTAATGGATCAACTGGCGGAAATGGACCGGATTTCACAATTTTGACCGTTGTAGCAGCGGGGAATACTGCATCACGAAAGGACAATTCTGAAGGAGGATTCTGATTGCCAGTCTGATCATTTGTGACAGGTGGATGCTGAACACCAGCTGCTTTTGCCGAACCGACAGAATCTTTCAGAAATACTTGGATCTCATCTCCATCTTTTAGCTGACGACTACTTAAGTCAATGATAAATTGGCCATTTTCATCGATATCAGCCATCTCTGTATTGAACCACACGCCATTATGCGTTGCGCTTATTTGAACCTCTCTATCCTCTGTATAGCCATGTAGTTCTGTCGATTCTTCAAGAAGTGTCAAAGAAGAAACAACCGCGGGCGTTGGGGGAATAATCGGAAAGACTTCAACAGGACCGACTAAAATTAGATTCAGCGCACCTTCTGTCAACTCTCCACTTGATAGTTCGACTGCTACAATTCGAACCGTCGTTCCTGCTTCCAAAGGCGCCGCTAAAGAAATTTCAAAAACGCCCCCTTGCGCTTCTTCCCCATAAATACTGATTCCGGGGTTTTCCTCTGTGTGTCCAACCGTACTAGCCGTCACTCGCTCTTTGTGACCAGCAGCAGTTTCAATTTCTACAGTCACTTTCGCTTCATTGTCCCACGCTGGGCGAGTGCCATCAAAACCAACCGGGATACTAACTCTACCATGGATTTTTTTATCGGCATTTGTCGGAACTCGTAAAACATCTGCAATCGCCCAGCGTGCATTATTCGAACTGACTCGAGAATAGTTTGTCAATCCTTTGTCTCCAAAAGTCTCCAGATTCAGTATATCTGGCTGATTCGTCACTCCCAATGTACCAAAATCAGTACCTGAAAAAGCAAAATCAAGGGTTGGAAAGTTTAAATCTGGATCACCGGAAAGATTCGAACCATTTTTCCAGACAGCTAAATCACTATTAGTGGCAGTTAATGTTGATAGATTGGAGACACTGAAGATGTTTCCACCATCGAAGCGCTCGTTACGGAAATCAAAAAAGACTGGATCGTTCAAGATGACAGAAAGATTTCCTGAACAAAAGACACCTCCATTCGGCGTACTTGTGTGTCCTTCCACTTGAAAATACCCTTGTTCAACATAAATCGTTGAATTGAAATAAGTGTGCATATCAATCCCAGGACCACTCTTAGCTACACACATAAACTTACTATTAACACCCACGATCGAAAAATTATTTTCCGAGCCATTTTCATAGATACCCCTTGCATAGAAAATTCCTTGGTTTCCCCAGCAACATTGCCGTCACTAGGAGTCCCTGTACCTGGATTATAAAGATCGACGATGCCTCCATCCGATATTTCAAACGAATTTCCTCCACTAGGAATTCGAATCAAAGGAGCGCTGCCACCTGTTTTAAAGACATTCACTGTACCACCATCGGTCACATGAAAAGTTACCAAACCATAATATAAAAATCGGATCGTCGCGTGATCCCCATTAGCATATTGACTGCTAGTTATTAATTTCCCATTGCTTTGAACCTCAAAGGTAAAGCCCAGACTAGTGACATTGATGGCGCTTGAGTCAATACTCTCGACTTCCAATACTGCCGAATCACTGACCATAAGCACCCCTGATTCTGAGGCATTCGCTGGAGTCGTTAAAACAAAAGAGGCTGCTCCTTCTGCTGCGGTAATTTTGCTGGAAATCGACACATGAGTATCTTGTCCAGTGATGGTGACATCAGCATTTTTTCCGTCGACTCGCAATGCATTAGCATTTCCTGCCGTTAGGTTTGCTTTTGAACCAGACTGAATCACCAGGTGAGGATTATCCCCTGTCAAAAATAAACCACGTCTCCTTTGTGTTGCTTCAATCTGTACGAGGGCAGCCTCACTAACAATCATCTTTGGATTGGCACCACTCATCATAATCGCATTATTTTGATTATTAGAAGCTTCGATCGTTGCACCTTGACTTTGTATGAAAAGCGATCCTTCTTCACTAATGGAAAAGGCACCATTATCTCCACGTATGTCGATCGCATTATCCTCTGCAGCAAACTCATTCGTGACACGGAGGAACGTTCTATCACCAGTGATCGTCATGGATGGCGTGCCTCCATTCAAAAGTATGGCATTCGCATTCATTGTTTTGATCGATACATCCGCACGAGACTGGATGCTCAATTCTGGCTGATCGCCAGTAAGCGCAAGTCCTCGTTTTCTTTCCGTAACAGTGATCGAAAAAACAGCGTTTTCTGCCGCAATAAAAGCTGGATTTTTCCCAGAAAGAATAAGGGCATTATTTGCTTCATTCGTGGCATTCGTAGCGGCACCGGGGCTTTGAATGTCTAAGTGTGCGTTGTGGTCGAGTATGACTTTTCCGTTGTCTCCGCGAAGGTCGATAGTATTCGCGGCCCCTTGTTGCGTCACAATAGTTACTTGAGCTCCCTCATCAATCAACAATCTAGGATCTGAAATATCTGGTGCAGTATAAAAAATCCACATATTCGGCTTATTGATGATTACTTGTGCTTGGTTGCTTGCTTCCACTTCTTTGAGATTAAATAAAGTATCTGAATCCATAGTCATTGCTTCAAAACGATTGATCCCACCGGTAAAATGAACTTTTGCTTCTCGAGCCAAAATAAACGGAGAACGGTTCGTAGCGACTTCTTCAACATTCGCTACCTCAACGACCCAATCGCGGCTTAAAATATTGGTCGTTTGGATCAAAGCAGTATTTCCTGTTTTATGATAGCTCAGATTTTCTAAACGGAAAGTCGTTTCTTCATTTACAGTTGTTAGGCGAAAATAAGCATTATTATTATTGAACGTCAGCGTGTGGCCGTTTCCTTGAATCATGATGGAGCGATTGATATCCATCACATTGTTAGCAGATTGAGTAAGATCCGCTTGCAAAGAAATAATCGAAACAGTTGGATTTTGTATGGCACTCATGAACTCGGCCATGCTAACAACTTCAACAACCGATCCGTCAAAAGAACTTGATCTGGCATCACTTGCGGCTTCTTCTAAAAAATCTTGAGGGCTTTCTATACTACTTCCAGATTGCTCGGAAACACCGGTATCTGTCCCTTGAGATGCAAGAGTGCCAGTTTCCACGACCTCTTTTTGGGTATCTTCTTGGGTATCTTCTTTCGAATCATTTGCTGCCTTTATTTCGACCAGGGCTTCTGCTCCTCCACTTGTTACGACAAAACGTCCCGTCTGTTTGGCAATGATCGGAACAGCAAAGGATTGCTGCCTTTGACTTGTCTTGATTTGCCAATGATTAGTATCCTTTTTTATTACTGTTTTTTCTGATGGTTGCTCCTCTGTTAGCACCTCAAGCTCTGGAGGTAATTCTAGGACCACTTCTTCCACCGCTAGATCACTGACCAATTCAAGTAAGAGGGGTTGCCCAAAGTACCAGAAAATCTTGGTTGCTTGAACTCAAAAGTCGCTTGTGGGAGCAATGAGCGTGTGCCAATTTCCTCAAGCAGCGAGCTTTCCTCCAATGTTTGCACCAACTCGGATTCTCCTGTCTCAGCAAAAGCAATGAGGAAAGGCTCATTCGGCAAGCAAATCAACATCAAAATAAGGCTCCATTGAAACAAGTGTTCCAAGCTTTTCTTTTTCATTCCCAGCTCTCCTTTTTCGCTTCTTACGTATCCGTTCTCGGCTTTTCGTTTTTCCATAACAGCCAAATGATCGTTCCAAGAAGGACCATTACTAAACCAAATGTGCTGATTAGCCACCAATTTGCCTCAGGATCAAGGGTAACATCCTCACGATTCAAATGCTTTGCAACCTCTGCTTCAACCGTAAAGAGATACTCCCATGACCACTCCTCACCCTCTGATCGTGCCGTCAAAGACATCACATATTCTCCACTATAAAAGCGATCTCCAGCTAAGGAAACGGGGAAATGAAAATGCGAGTTTGGTGCCATTTGCATTCCTTCTCGCTGTGCCTCGTACAAAATTTCTTTCTGATCTGCTCGCCGCACTGTCGCCACTACCTCTAACTGATTCAGGAAACGCGGCTGTGGATTTTGTAACGTCGCCCGAAATGCATTTCGGTAATTCACTTGACCAGGAAAGACGTCTAGCAAGGCAAGCTCTGGTTCAATGAGGGAAGACTCATTCCGCACTACGACTCCTAAGATATAGGCAAACCGATTTTGAATCGCAACACCCTCCACCTCTGAATCGGTGTTTTCTGCTATCACCTCACGGATACGTAAACCGCCAACTAAACTCCCAGCAAAGGCTGCTTCTGGCATATGTATTAATAATTCGATCGTCTTTTTATTGGCTGACAGTGAGATTTCACCTGGTGAATCGATCAGATCAGCTAGTGAATGAAGCAAAGTTGGATCTGGCTCAGTCGCATCTTTGCCATATTCAACAACTCCATTTCCGTTAGTAAAAGCTGTATGTGCAGAAACTTCAATCACAATGTCATCTGTCGAATGGTTTTGGATCGTCAAACCTAATAGATCACTCGTACCTGGTGCCATTTCCAGATCAAAGTAACCACTGTTTCCGTCAGCTAGTTGGCTTTGTGGCAAATTTGGGACTATATGAAATGGTAGTTCCGATTGTGTTGTTGCTCCACTCATACCGGGCGCGCCAATGAATAAAAACAACAGGAAAGCAATCCCCATCACTTGCTTAGATATTCTTGATTTTTTGTTATATCCTTTCATAACTGAACCGCTCCTTCCATAATAGGCAGGAAATACGCGCCTCCTGCCTATTACCTGAACCACTTTCCTATTTCCCGTTCAAGGATGTTTGAATAGAGAAACCTATTGTGATTTTCTGAGTTTTTTCTTCGAAACGAAGCTTCGATGCACTGCTTTTTAGCAGGACCGCTTAATTTTCTGGCGTAGCACTTAAATTCCACGTCAAAGTCGCCTTATAAGTAGTCGCTTGAGGGTTTGCTCCCTTTGGCACATGAAGCCAAATTGCTTCATTCAGAATGTCACTTTCTCCAGCCTCATGCTTCTGATTCAGAAGTGTTTGGTTTCCCCACTGAACTGTCGAAACTCCAGCTCCTTGTCCCTCCGCAGCAGTCATCAATGTGTTGTCTTCACTTCCAGCATCAATGATTTGACGATTTAACTGATCGATCGGTGCGGTTGGAAAAGTCTCAGGATCTAGCGCATTTGAGCGAATCTGCGGATCTCGTAATTCAATATAGGCTCCCCGTAATATATGGCTAGAATTAGCATCTGTACTCATGAATTGATCCAAATCAACATTTAATGTCCAGCCATTATGCTCCCCACGAGTGTCCAATACTTGAGCAAAAGAAACATATGGAACGGTTCCTGTACCATCAGACAAACGTTCCATCTCTGCAAGCATCGCCGCTGCCCCATGTTCTGTGCTGATTGCTTGTGTACCAAAATCAAAACGCTTTGGCACATGAACAAGAGTAAAGGGTCCTTTTACATCTGGATCAATCGGATCGATTTCTACTTCCGGTTCTTTTTCAGGTAATTCAACATCGATCTCTTCATCGTCCCCTGCAATGAACTCTACTTCATTTTCCGTAATCCCTTGGATGACTGATGTTGCTAAAGCTGTCACTCCTCCAGATAGAACGGTGATACTCATAACGCCGATTGTTACTAAATTCATACGTTTCATACTAATACTCCTCTTCTTTTTTCTAATTGATGCGTGGTCCGGATTTCTTTTCATCCCAATAGGAAATGCATTTGAGTGACTAAACCCCATTGTGCCTACTTTAAATTTCAGAATGACTTCATTCTCTAGTACAGCTTATTTTCTTGTCTTCAAATGGAGAGTCTTTGTTTTTTCACGTAAATTCCTACACTAACACTAACGAATAGCACCCCGATCCAATAAACTTCCCTTTGTTGACTATTTAATTGCGGAAGATCCTCGATTTTTCCACCTCCTTCTTCTTCTCCAGGTGGTAGCCATTCACCTGCCGGCGGCTTTGGATTGGACTCTTTGTTATTATCCCCAATAAAGCGGATGACCCCTTCTGTTCGGCTAGTAACAATTTCTTTGGCATACACCGGATCAACACGAAACAAACAACATACTATCAGTGACAATACAACAAGATAACTGAGTCTATAAAGCTTCATTACTCCCCCTTTCCCTGCCACGCTTCCTTTTAAAAGAACTTTCGCTAGACACAGAAAAAATCCTGTAGTTCTTCATTCAAGATTGAAACGACTATCTTAATCGTTTCCTTATAACCAATGTATTTAGGTAGAAAAAAGATTTGTGGCTGCTTTTCAATGGTGTATTCAAACGGAACGATGTTAGTGATCAAAGTATCGCAATCAAGCTGATTGATTTGTTTGAACGACAACTGTTCTTCATACAGGACTTCCATTCGACCACTAAAATGATGCTCAAAGATACTACAAATCCATTCATCAATCACATAATTATTGGCAAGCAACACCACGATTTTTCGAGAAATCCGGATCAATTGATTGCCAAAAAGGTACAGAACGAAGGAACAACAAAAGTCAGAGAAAAATCGATTTTCGAAATAATGCGGAATCGCATTTACTTCCATAAATGCGATCAACGGCTCATACAGATTGAATGGCAAAGAACACACGAAATGATTTGTACTATCTGAATTCTTTAAAAAAGTAGGTGCTAAGCCAACTTTTGCATACTGACGTACTAAAAAATCTTCAACGATTTGTTGGTTAGAACAAGGTTTTTCAAGATAAGAATGGTGCAGCTCCAAAAAATGAACAAATAATTGGTTAAAGTGAGTACTCTTTGTCAAAATACTGCTCAGGGGAATCCTTGTTTTACCACGAAGTGTCCATTGAGCGTATAGCATTAAATAAATGAAGCAAGCCTCTTCAGAAATACGTTTTCTTGCTATCGTTTGCAGACTACCACTTTCTTGGATCGTCTCGTTGATCGCTAAATAAAGTGGATCTTGTTGCGCCAGTGCCTTAATTTTGCTATCAAAAGTCAATGTGCCATAAGTCGATCGCTGAAAAGATAAACGGATAATACTAATGACTTTTTTCTTTGATATGATGTCCACTTCTTGCTCAATTCGTAATATAAGAGCTTCTTGAAGTTGGTGATCGATTGGTGGCAAGTCAAAATAATGCGTTTCACAATAAAAATCCCAGAAAAATTTCCGCTGATTGATTTCTTCTCCTACTAAACCAATCGAAGACTTTGTTACTACCAGTTCGTAGTCATCAAGAATCATTTGCAATTTTTTTAAAAGTCGATTTGCCGTAGATTCCGAAATGTGCATGGCACGAATCCAAGCTAGAAAAGGAAACGTCTGGCCTGCATAAAAAGCCTGTACCAATAAAATAAGTGGTTCTTTTTCATAATAGGAACGTCGTTTTTTATCATACTCATCATGATCGTTGATCACTAACTTCATTCCTTGATGTGTCCCATTAAGAGAGATCGTGTCTCCAAAAAATGCACGAATTGCTTTTAGATCGGTCAAAACGGTTCGACGGGAAATACTTGCTTTTTCTGAAAGCTGCTTGACACTTAAAACGTGTTCATTTTCCATGTGTGCCAAAAGAATGAGACTTCTTCGATTGACTGAGCTCGTTACTAATTGGAATGTAAGACTGTTCACGTGCTGAATCTCCTTTAGTAAGTTTCCTATCCATTGATAATCAAATTGCGTCTCCCTCCTTTGCTCTACCTTCGAATCATTGCAATGTTTCTTGTTTGATTCTAACAAAATTACCACCTATTTTTTAACCAGCATTTGCACACAAGGGTGCAAAAAGATTGACTTCTCCTTAAATTCCCTTCGATTCTTGTCTCTTACAGTTAAATACTATTAGTTATTTTATATATGACTGCTAGCAACTCATTTAATGCGTAACTAATCTTTTTTCTGACTGTATGTCTAGCAAGAATATTCCTTTTAAATAGCTGCATTCAGTGGTGGTTTTTTTACGCAAAAAAACAGCTAGACACTCGTCTAGCTGTTTATCTAGAATTATAAGTTAGCACTACGTTCTATTGCTTTTTGAAAATACTTACAGCTACGCCACTTACAATGATCGTTCCTAAAACCACTAACCAGGCAGCACGTTTTTCATTCGTTTGCGGAAGCAAACCTCCATTATTTTGACTAGAAGTGGTGGTAGTCACTGAACCACCGACCTGATCACTGGATTGACTCGTTTGGCTCGTTGATGAATGATCATTATTTGAATCGGTGGTACTTGGTTCCGTTGTACTTGGCTCCGTTGTGCTTGGTTCCGTTGTGCTTGGTTCTGTTGTGCTTGGCTCTGTCGTACTTGGTTCCGTCGTACTTGGTTCCGTTGTGCTTGGTTCCGTTGTACTTGGCTCCGTTGTGCTTGGTTCTGTTGTGCTTGGTTCTGTCGTACTTGGTTCCGTCGTACTTGGTTCCGTTGTGCTTGGTTCTGTTGTGCTTGGTTCTGTCGTACTTGGTTCGGCTGTACTTGGTTCGGTTGTACTTGGTTCGGTTGTACTTGGTTCGGTTGTACTTGGTTCGGTTGTACTTGGTTCTGTTGTGCTTGGCTCCGTTGTGCTTGGTTCTGTTGTGCTTGGTTCCGTTGTACTTGGCTCCGTCGTGCTCGGTTCTGTTGTACTTGGTTCTGTTGTGCTTGGTTCGGTCTCTTTCTTGGTATTTGTTAGAATAATCGTTTCACCATCGTTAGTAACTGTGCTTTCAAAGTCTTCAGGAACATTGATTTCTGTCACTGTATAACTGAAGTCTTCTCCCTGATTATTGTATTTGGGTAACACGAGTTGTTGACCATTAACAGGAACCTCACTGAGGGTGACTTGGAAATCGTCTTCCTTGCTCAAGGTCAGTGGATCGGAAATTTGCCAACCTTGTTCCGAGGTGGTGGTCATTCGTTGCACTTGGTATTCGATCTGCTCTGGAATCTCGGCGGCAGAAACATTGACCCACTTCTTAAGGACATTTATCGAAACCACTGGCGCTTTAATCGATGGAATTGGAAAATCTACTGCTTCTCCGTCTACTTCTGGCACTAATGTGGTACGACCGTTACATAAAACCCATGTTTCTCCTTGGAATGAAGAGTCTTCAGTATCAAGGCGGATTTGATAGGTCAATGTAACTCGCTCGTTCTCACCCAAAGCAAGATTGCTGACAGTGATGGTTTGATTGGCTTCTGCTACTTGCACATTTGCCACTAGGTCAGGTGCTTCGACCCAAGTTCCTTGTTCATCTTTTCGCCATCCAACCAGTTGATAGTTATCGGAATCAAAACTACCTGCACCTTGTAGCAAGATTCCTGTACCCATTGGATCAGTGATCGTACCATTGGAGATTGTCTTATCGATTTTATTTGCGATTTCCGTCAACGCTGAACCTAAGCCAACCAGATTTTCATCTATCGTTAAATAATTCCCTGATGATGTAGCTAAGTTTCGACCAATGTATTCCCCGCGAGAAGACGGAGCTGTAGCCACCGAATACATTGGAAAGCCCGCTTCCTTGATCGCGACGATCGTGCCTAAAGTCGCGTCTGTCACTACCGAAGTACTGACAGGGATTGCAAGAGAATCCGAAGAAGATGAACTTGTCGTATGATACGCAGAATTATCAGTTTGAAAATCTTTGACATAGCTTTGGGTGTGATAACCGTTATAGTCTGTGATCTCCCCCGTGTTAGGATAGGTAGTCGCTCCCTCTACAGGAAGATAACTACGATTGGCACTATTATCACCAATATGGATAAAAAGTTTTTCAGCTTCTGGACGACTTTCCTCCAGCAAGAGCCGCTCACCTTCTAATAACCCTTTTTGCATGAATGTTCCGGAATGGGACTCTGCGGTTTGACGTAGAAACTGTTCTAAGTAATCGATATCTGTTGAAAAACCATTCGTGGAGTAAACATAGCGATTATAGGCCACGATCCCGATTCGAATAGAGCCATTTGCTAATGAGTCTGCCAATTCCGTGCCAAATTGTTGCAAGCCTAACAACGCATTATTCAATTTTTCTCCAGTCATAGAAGAAGAAAAATCGACTACTAAAACTAAATCAACCGCATTGTTCGTTTGGTTTCCTTTAACATCAAGGGTGACGTCAAACAATCCTTGATTTCCTGCAACTTCTTGCACACTTTTCTTTAAATACGCCTGATCATCATAATTGACATAATTCTCACTATCAAACTCGACTCCAGGTGCATTTCCATAATCATAATTGTAGGTATCTCCAGCAGCCGTACCGTGGGTAAGGTAGTGCCCCGCTTGGTTCTCCTGATAGTCAAAATCATAGGTCGCCGCTTTCGCGCTGACACTGATCATACTCAATATAAAAGTACATAGGATCAGTAATAAGCGACTGTTTTTTTGGAACCAACCTTTTTTTTCTTCCATTTCTATCACTCCTCTTATTTCCAATCATTTCTTCCTGTTTGCTAGCGCAAAAGCTTATTCTTTTACCAGACCACAGTATAGAGCATCCCAGCCCTGAAAAGAGACAAAAAAATGTCAATTTCCTATGCAAAAAAATATCCTTTTTTATGCTATGATGAAGATGAATCATCAATAGTGTAAGGAGATAGGAGGTCCTTTGATGGAACGATTCTACACTTTTTTTGGGAGTAGTCTGAAAAAAGACCTCGATTTATTGCGTTTCTTGTATTTACAAAAACGTTTTGTCCCAATTGAAGAAATCAGTGCCACCCTTGCTCTTGATCGCCGCTCAATCCAAAAAAGTTTCATAGCGTTAACAAAACAGCTTGAGCAAAATGCCGAGGAAAAACACCCCATCTTACTGGCCAAACATGGAGCTGGATATAAATTTAACGGAAACAAAACAGACTATAAACATCTGTTACGACAACTACTAGCAAAGAATCCTTTTTTTCAATTATTAGAAACATTGCTCCTGCATAATGAGATTAATGTGGTTCAATTTGCTAACGATTATTTTTTCTCGGAGTCTACTGTGCGCAAAAGAGTCTATGAGCTGGAGAATCTCTTGGCACCTTTAGGCTTTACATTAAAAAAATCCAAAGGAAATGTACAGCTGAATGGTGATGAAGCGCGCATTCGCTATTTTATGGTCGCCTTCTTTTGGCGTACTTTTTCAGGTGTTGATTGGCCTTTCAATCGTCTCTCTCAAAGCAAATGTGAGGAGATCGCTCGAGCTTTCTATCGCAACAATCACATACCTTTTAACACGATTGAATTGAAACAGACGACCTATATACTAGCCGTAATCTGTTTGCGTTTCCGCCAAGGTCAAACGATTGCCGAAGAAAAGTTACAGCTCCAACCACCATTAAAGGGCTTAGACTTAACCTTATTTCAACAATCAACGAATCCAGAAACACCGATTTTTACCCAACTGTCACAGGAGTTAATGACTCACTTTTTTCTGAATGAAAAAGAATGTCAGTTTTGCTTTTTGTGGCTGATGTCCAATCTAGAGCGAACGTTTCCAGAGGAGCAACTGAATTGTTATTTTCCTTCGAAAAAAACGAGTGACCAGCAATTTACTACGATTCAAAAAGCACTGGCTTCAATGACTTCGCCAGCTGAAAAGATGGTCATTTCCCAACCACGTAAACAAGTCATTTTGAATACGATCCTGAATGGGATATTATCCGTCGAACTGTTTGGCGAAACTGTTCATACGCTAGCGGGCTATAACACAGCTCAGTTCCTTACCGAACATTTTCCGAATTTGCAACTGCATTCCGAACAATTGCTAGCTTATCTAAAAGTCTATCACGAGGATTTGGAAAAACGCAAAGGACTGGCTTTGTATGTAGCAACAGCCTGGACGCTGATTTTACCTCCAGCTCGCTTTCAGCAAGTCATTCGAATCAAGTTAGAAACGGACCTGCCTTTCGCACTTTCTTTAGCAATTAAGGAGTTGATCCAAACGCCTTTTCAAGGTTTCTATAACCTCGATCTGCGGGATCACTTTGAAGACGATGATTATGATCTTTGTATCAGTACATCACCATTGACCGCAACATCGGCAGAAATACCGGTAATATTGATCAATGCACAGATCACCTTGCCAGACCTATTAGCGATCCACCAAGCCATCGAGGGCGTATTGCGAAAATAGCCCAGGATTGGATACTTCCTAAAATCAGCCCAAAAACGGCTAAGTAGCTTCCTAAAAAGCTACTTAGCCGTTAGTTGTTTCTCGAAATTTATTTCGTGAATACAAAAAATGAAGTTCTTGACGAACAGAAAGACGATTATTCTTCACTCATATAAATCAAACCGACTTTGGGTTTTTGAGTGACTTTCAGTCCTGTGATTTCACGATAGAAAAAGCGATGCTCTTTCCGAATCATGGCAATGATCTCTTCTTCAGTTAGGCCTAGATCAGTGACTAAGTCATCTTTCCCATGATTGCAAAGCTCCAATAAAATTTGAAGTTGCGCATCGATCGCTAATAGTTTGGCCCACTGAACAAAAAGATTCTCGTACTTTTTATTAAACACAGCTAGAAACGTTTCCGAAAGTTCTTGGAAATATCCATATATTTTAGGAAAGTGTTGAAACACCTCTCTTTGATTGAGTTCTTTTTGGAAATATGCCAAATAATCTGTTGCATTGTCTATTTTTCTCGCCTGCATACCTTCTTCTCCTTTGTTCCTGCTTTCATAGAAAACATTTTTACTAAGTTTCCTCTATTTTCAACCATTGCATTCCATTTTACGTATTTACCTTTAGAGCGAACATTTTATGACTAACTTCTAAAGCAAAAAACTTGGTTAACATGCGCTGACTCTTAGTTTCGATAAAAATCCTGCCTTTTTTACTAGCGATTGGCTCAAGAAACGATTTATATGATTACTATAGCGTCAAATGTCCGTGAAAAAAAATACTAAATTTCACCAGCCGGTGAAATTTTTCACTAGAATAATGTTCCTTCATCTTTTATTCAGTCAGAGAAAGAGACGAAATTTCATATGTAAAGCAACAAAAAAAAAGCCCTTTTTCACCTACCACCTATTTTTAGAGGAGAGGTTTTCATGAAAAAATTTCAATTAAAGTTTTTCAGAAATCGATCATTGATTCGAAAAATACAGTTACTGAGTGAATTTGAAAAAAATGATACTTATAGCTTAAAAGGCCTAGCAACGATCACCCAAAGCAGCAAGCGAACCCTAATCACTGATATTCAAACGCTCCGCGAGTTCTTCAAAGATTCTCTTGCGATTCACTCAACAAAATTTGGTTATTCCATTGAAGAAATTGATCCCGACGGTTATTTAAAGCAAAAACAGCTTCTTGTCAAAGACGAACCCATTTTTCAACTGCTAGAAAGCTTTTTTTTCAACGAAAAGTATTCTTTACTTGATTGGAGTCTCGCATTAAACTTATCCGAGCAAGCACTGTTGAATTACTTTAAGAAAATAAATACTTACTTAGCACCTTTTCACTTGCAAATCGTCACAAATCCCGTCGTATTGATTGGTTCGGAAATCAACGTTCGCCAGTTCTTTTTTGTTTTTTATTATGAATCAGCGATTAACGTAAACACACTGTTCCCCTCGATTGACGTGCAAAATACTGTGATAGAAATAACTCGATGCTGGCAGGATAAAACCCAACTGGCTTCCGCCTTTTCCTATTTCTCTTATATTCTCTATATCGCTATTGAACGCAACAAAAATGGCTTACAGGTCCATCTTTCTGCAGAGCTGAAAAACTTTTACGACCAAAGCAAGCCATTTTTTCAATTAGAATCTTTACATGCCATTATTGAACGTTTCTTTGATTGTACGTTTCCTGAAGAAGAAATCATCTTTTTATTTATCTGTCTGATTTGTCGGCAAAAAATCAACCAACCTGCCCTACTAACAAGTGAGCTTGTTTGCGAACAATGGCCTGAAATCAAACAACTAGCCCATGACTTTTATAAAGAAAATCGTGGCTCATCATTTGATGAAAGTAAGGACTTAGTATGGTTAGAGAGCTTTTTCATCCGACTGAAATTAAGAGAGCTACTCTCTCCAACAATGAATGTCGCCATCGATGATTTAACGCAATTCGTCAAGGAAAAATTCACTGATGAATACCAAAAAAACCAATTCTTTTTAAACCATCACGAACTTGTCAAACGATTCTACGATCCGACTTACCTAGATGATATTTGCGTCAGTCTGACGCTGCATATGGAAGCGATCAAAGAAGAAAATTGGGGGCGGCAACGAACGATCGCGATCATTTTCGAAGGAAATGAGTATGCTTGTGAATATGCGGAAAGTATCATCCGAAAATACTTGGCACCTTTTCATACGCTTTATTATCCTGACGCCGGCGAATTATCGCCAGAATATCTCCAAGAAAAGAACATCGATCTACTGGTCACCAACTATTCCGAATACACCACAGAGTTTTTGCTTGAAGTGGAATGCGTGTTGTTGAAGTCATTTCCTGACGCTACCGATTGGAATCGACTACTTAAGCAAATCAATCCACGAATCTTGCGTTTGGTTGTATTAGACAATGTGTAAGTCAGATCGCTAGATTTTTCTTCCTATATACGTATACAACATAACGCTCTTCAGATAATCAGTTATACCAAACGATGCTAGCTTTTTTCCAAATCAATCAAACACGATGATATATATTATTTAAACTCTGACCGTCTTGATCGATCAGAGTCTATCTTTACTATTTTTCGCTGAGATAAATCAAGCCATGTGGCGCTTTTTGATTCGTCCCAATCCCTGCCATTTGTCTGTAATAAACATTTTTGTCTTTTTTGATCATTTCGACGATCTCTTCTTCTGCTAATTCGATTTCCTTAAAAAAATCATGTCGAAAAAAATCTAAAAACATTTGTAACTGAGCATCGATCTCTAACAAATCAGCGATTTGTTGGAGAACATTCTCGTATTTTGTATAACAAATTTCTTTGAATCGTGTCTGCAACTCGGTGCACACCTGTTTGATCAAAGGATATTCCTGTAAGTAACAAAGCTCACTATAATTTTTCAAATAGGCTTCTGGTGTCACATGTCCTTTTTTCATCATGATTGCATCATTCCTATCTTTCATCTGAATATATTTTTGCACATAGACAAGGGCTAAAGTTTAAAATCGATCAGTGACATGAGTCTGCGCCAATCAGTTGAGTTCGGGATTTTATTGAATAATAAATAGACTCCTGAACAAGAAAAATTCGACATATGCTCGTTATAATTGGTAACGATAATATCAAATTGGTTCGCTTCAAAATAGCCAGGATTAATATCTAACACATTAGGAAAATAGAGTTTTTGGTAGCTGCCAAGATACTTACGTGCTGTGACTTGAATCCGTTGAGAAATAAATTGATTTCCTTCCAATAGAAATGCGATTTTTTTGGGCTTTCCCCAGTACAATTCTTTGACACAGTCCATGTGAATCGTTAAGACTGCGCTGATATCCACGATCATTTCTAAAGACAAGCCTTTTAGATGCTTGAATTGCTTTTGTAAAAACGTGGTGTTTTGTGCCAACTCTTCGGGAAATTGTTTTTTAACAAATGAAATCAAATCTGGAATCACTTTATTCAAGACCGGGGAAAGTTTGTTCTTTAGTAAGACTGTAGCAAAAAAGGAATGAATCAAAACCGTGCTGTATTCAAACGCATAGGGCGGTACCACTACTTCCTTTAGATAGCGTTGGGTTAATTGCAGGATCTGAGAATCTCTGCCTAGCTTGTTGCAAAAATTTCTTTCCATCTCAATATCAAACACAGTCCGCTTCCCCATAGATAAAGCATAAAAGTAGATGATTTCTTTTTCGGCGATCGTTGTTTGTAAATGATGCGACAGCATCGTCTTTAAATTTTTCAGCTCGAGATAATACTCTTTGCGAAACTGTTTTACGATGGCTGGATCGATCGTGACGTAATGCCCATGAGAGGTTCTTTCTAAAATGATATATAGCATGTAACTGATTTCCTCAAAGGCGAGATTAGAGAAATTGCTGTCGAATTCTTCTTTTTTTAAATTTAGACCGATCTCATGAATAATCAACGGTGGAAATACGGTATGAGGAGTACTGTCGGATTCATAAAAAAATTCAGAAAAAAGTGCCGGATATTGACTTCTGCTCCCACCAGATCGACAGTGGTTTTGTTCAACGTCAATTGATATTGCGCTAAAATGGGATCAATCTTTCTGAAATAACGCATCAGTGTGGCAGGAGAAATAAACAAAATGTCTGACCATTCATTGATTGTCAATATTTCACCTAAGAAAATGCTCTCAAAGATGCGAAACAACGGTTCATTACTGATTAAATTCCGCTTTTTTTCTAAGTAGCTCTCTGCATCAATAATTTGTAACTGATACCCACTATTTGTCGTTTCCATTTCAATCGAGGCTTCGAAGTAATCTTTTATATTTTGTAGATCTTCAATAATGGTTCGACTAGAGCTTTTGATCACTTTTGACAACCCACGAATTGGTACGTGAGAGGCATGCTCCATGTGTTCTAGCAGATGTAGCCACCTTAGCGTCGTTTTACTAATGACAAAAGATGATTGGAATTGTCTCATAGATTCGCCTTCCTCTACTCGAAATAACTTTTTAATTCAGCCACGATCCGCTCGCTCGCTTGCCCGTCTCCATAGGGATTCTTGGCTTGTGCCATTTGTTTGTACGCTGCCTCATCTGACAATAAATGAACGATTTCTGAATACACATGCTCCTCATGGGTACCAATCAGTTTCAAAGTCCCTGCTACCACCCCTTCTGGGCGTTCCGTCGTTTCACGTACGATCAAGACGGGGATACCCAAGGAGGGTGCTTCTTCTTGAATCCCTCCTGAATCGGTCAAAACAAGGTAGCTGCCTGCCAGTAACTGATAGAATGCAGGGGCATCCAATGGTTCAATCAGTTGAATGTTTTGCTGCCCTTCTAAATAGTGCTGGGCAAGTGTACGGACGCGGGGATTTTTATGCATGGGAAAGACGATCGTCAGATCTGGATAAGCAACAGCGATGCGTTTTAGTGCACGAAAGACTTGTTCCATGGGTTGCCCAATGTTTTCTCGTCGATGCATCGTAACTAAAAGGATTTTTTTCTCACTAATTAGTTTTCGCTCTTTTTTTTGTGCCAAGGTGTGGTATAAAGCGTCGATGGACGTATTGCCTGTGACTACAATACGGTCTTGTGGGTGGCTTTCTTTTAAGAGATTGGCACGGCTTTGATCCGTCGGTGCAAAGAGAAAATCCGCTAGTTGATCAATCAACCGGCGATTCATTTCTTCCGGAAACGGATCATTCTTGTTACCTGTTCGCAGCCCCGCCTCCACATGACCAATCAAGATCTGCTGATAAAAAGCGGCCAGCGCAGCTGCGACTGCCGTCGTCGTATCGCCATGAACCAACACCACGTCTGGTTCTTCTGATTGAAAAATACCTTCGAGACCTTCTAGAATACGACTGGTGATACTGGTCAAGGTTTGATTTTCTCGCATGATAGCCAAGTCGTAATCAGGAGTCAGCTCAAACGCTGCTAACGTTTGTTCAAGCATTTCTCGATGTTGCCCTGTCACTATGATCTTCGATAGAAATCGTGGATCATTTGCTAGTTTCTTGATGACCGGTGCCATTTTGATTGCTTCGGGTCGTGTACCAAAAATAGATAATACCTTTATTTTTTGCATCTTACTTCTCCTTTTTTCAGCAATTTGTGCATTAATCAAGTTGCTTTTTGTAGATCTTATGCCAACTCGTCATATACGGCGTTAACGCATAGTTTTTTTTGATCGTTTCTCTGGCCTGTTGACTGAGATTCGTTCGTCGTTCCTTGTTTTGTAACAGTTCACTCAATGTCTCGATCATTGCTTGAGTATCACCGGCAGCTACTAGGTAGCCATTTTCACCTGAGTGGATCAACTCCGGGATTCCCCGACATTGGTCGCTACATTGGGGATGCCTGCTGCCATGGTTTCTAAAATCGCCATCGGCAAGCCTTCGTGATAAGAAGGGAGAAAATGGACGGCAGCCTTGCGAAAAACAGCTGGTAACGCATCGGTTGCTACCCACTCATTTAAGAACACATTGGTCAGGGCTTCTTCTTGGAGCAGCTGGGCAACTTGTTGATTTTCTTGATCCCCAAACAACATAAAGCGAACCTCAGGGAAGGAAATAGCCATTGCTTTGGCAACTGCCAACAGATCAAAACTGCCTTTTCTTTGCCCGATCCTGCCAAGAGTAATGACCCATTTTGCGGTAGGGTCATAAACGGATTCCTCCGGCACCTCTACGGCATTTGGCAAGACCTCGATCGAGGTATCCGTAATTGTTTGGTAGAATGCTGCCCAGCTGCTACTTAGTACTACAAGCTGATCCACCCGTGATAACGTAAAACGGATCCACCACTTTGCCCATGAAGGACTGTTTTGATAAAACTGATCAAATTGCGAAGCATGCATATGAAAAATCGTCTTGCAATGTTTTGGTGCTAGCAACAACAGCAAACTCTTGCGATAGAAACTGCCCTTTTGCGCAACGTGGAAATGAAGGATCTGGCACCTTTCTTTTTTGATATGCCGACGAAAGGTAAGAAACGCTTTGAACTGCGTCCAATATTTTCCTTTTTCCGACCAGGTCGTATGAATGATGAAACGCACGTCCTCTGGCGCTTGTGCTTTTTGGAAATTATGAATGACCGTTGCAATCCCCCTTTTGCTGCTGGATCTGGACCGATAAGTAAGATATTCATGCTTTGTTGATTTTCCTTTCTTGTACAAATCTAGTTACCTGCTTTAGTTCCTTGCGATAAAGAACAACGACGAAGAGCATCAGCAGCAAAACGAGGCTCTTTTCCAGCCAAAGAGTCCGATTGAATGCCGTAAACAGCGCAAAGCAATACAGCATGATCGAAAGGCTGATTTGGCGTTTGACTGAGAATCCCTGCCAATAGGTCATCGAAAAATATGTACGGGCAAAAAAGAAGACCAAGTACCCTAATGCCGTAGCACAAGCCGCTCCTGTGGCGCCAATTGTCGGTACGAGTAGGAGATGACCAAGGGAGGCGGCTAAGACCGCCAGCAAAGAGGCAGCAATATTCAAATGACTTTTCTTATAAAAAACGATCCCGAGATTGGTCGTTTCACTGATCGTCATCATCAAGGGATAAAAACATAACAAGGGAAACAAGTACTGGGCCTCTAAGTAGTCTTGCGACAATAAGATGACGATCGTTTCTTTGAAAAAGACCATCAGTAAAAAGAAAATCGCCAAGACGAACATGATAAAGTGACTGACTCGTTCGTAATAAATCAATGGTTTGCCTTTTTTGAACCATTCATAGGAGGTGGGAATCCAAAAATTGGCAAAACTAACTTGTAGAATCATCAAGGCACTTGCCACTTTGAATGCAGCCGTGTAGATGCCCAAAGCGGCAAAATCAGCAAAATAGCGCAGCATCATTTTGTCGATAATCATTAACAGGCTATAGAGGAACGTTCCCACCACCGTCGGCAAGCCAAAACGACTCAGCTTCTTGATCAGGTTGCGATCAATGTGGCGAATGAGCGGCCTAAAAAGCGCCAGGTTTGCCAGAACCAAAAGACAATCACCGATGATTTGTCCTAGAAGCATGCCATAGACCACCGTAATGAACGTCGGCGGACCAAAAAAGAGAAACAGCAATGTGATGAGCAAGACCATGAACTTCAACAAAATACTGTACACGGAGAACTGGATCGCTTTGTTTTGCATTCGAATCGTTAATAAAAGAAACCGTTCAAAAATCAGTAGTCCCGACGAGAGAGCAAATAAATAAATCGCACGGGTGTACTGTGGAGATTCAAACAAAAGCTGCGAAAACGGTGCGGCAAAAACCACTAGGATCAGCTGGAAGATCAGCGATCCGAGCAACGGGACGAGCATCGCTTGTTGCAGCAACTCGCGTTTGTTTTCGTGGTCATGGTATTCCCTCGTGAAGGCTTGGTCGAAGCCGAGATAGATCACGTATATCAAAAAGGTCTGTGCCAGGAAAAACATACTGGTCTTCCCATATTCTTCGGGTGTCAAAAAGCTGGTCGTTACGGGCAAAAGCACCAGGTTTAAAACCGCCGAACCTAACGAACCGAGGGAGAAGAAGCCCAGCCTCAAAAGTAATTTTTTCAATCAGTTGTTCACTCTTTCTCTGTTAAAATAATGCCTCCACAAATCAATCCTAAAAAGGTGGAAGACAATGCCGAATACAAAACATGCCCAGCAAAAAAACTATAAAAAAGCACCACGATCAAGGCAAAGCTATAAACCGATCGCTTTTTCGGCTGAAAGGCTAAGTAAACAAAATAGGCGAGCATCAGCAGCAATAACGCTATTCCTAGTAGGCCTTGCCCGAAAAGGGTGTCGAAGAAGTCCATTTCAATTAAGCCAAGACGACCAAAGTGGGCCAACCGGTATTCAAAGCCTTGGCCAAAGATCATGGTAAAGTGACGAGCCTCATCATTTAAGAAGGCGTTCATCCCACCAATCAAAAAATCACTTCTTGAACTAGAAAATAAGCGGATCAAGTCTCCATCGAAAAGATGATAAAAATACACCATGCGTAGATAGGTTCCTTCGACGGCTTGGATCAGCAATGGTAGTCCTTGAATAAGCAGCCAAGCAATCGTCATAAAACTCATAAACCAGATAAACAGTTGTTGCAGGAATGCTTTACGATCAATACCTAGCACCAATCGGATTAAAAGATAGAACAAGACACCGACACCATAAAACACGCCGGTTTTCGTACCGACCAAGACCAAACAGACGAAATTTCCAGCGAATAAACTAGCCAAAAACAACGAAAACTTATGGGTCTGTTCTTTGATCGAAACAATTAGTGCCTGGACTGTAAAGGTGATGGAAACAATAAAGGCAAAGCTCGTATCATTATTGGCAAAGAAATAGCCTTTATACCCAGCATCAGAATTGTCATAAGTTTGGTAGCCTAACCCTAAAAAATAGGGAATCAGTAGCCCCAAGGTGAAGCAGACACTAATAAAAATAAACAAGCTGTCATAGTGCAGTTTGGAGAAGTCGTTTTTTCGTTGATAGACATAATAAGGAATCAGTACCCATAAGAGGTATTTGATATACACCGATAGATCCTCAATCACCCATTGCCAGCTGTACTCCAAAAAAAGCGCTTGTAACAGAAAAAGCGTAAGTGTCACAGCGATAAACCCATACGTTAAATACGTATAGTAGCTAAGGGGAATCTTTTCTGTCACGATCATAATCACTAAGAACAAAAAGAACAGCAGACGGTAGAACACGCCAACGGGAAAAGGAATGCCCAGACTTAGAAATAAACCGTTTAAGACGTCGATTATCGGAAAAATGGCCACAATCCCCAGAAAGAGGCGGTGATGGCTTTGCTGTTTTGATTTCATGCGTTTCTTCTTTTTCTCCCCACACATACTGTAAAAAGCGCAAATTTCCTATGATATAGCGATCAAACATCCTAACTGGCTCTTGAGCAAAGCGATAAAACCATTCCAACCCTGCCCGCTGCATCCACAAAGGTGCCCGTTTGGTTTTGCCTGCGACGATATCAAAGCTGCCGCCAACCCCCATCGCAAAGGGCACTTGCAATACTTCGCTGAATGTATCGAGCCAAATCTCTTTTTGCGGACTAGAAAAAGCGACAAACAGCAAGTCTGGTTTCGTCCGTGCAATCTCTTTTGCCACGTACAATGATTCGTCTTCGGAAAAATAACCATGGTGAAAACCCGCTATGTTGAGGTCGGGATAAAGCTGTTGGTCATGTTTGACGACGGCTTCTACGACTTCCGCAGTTGCTCCTAAGTAATAAGGCCGCCAGCCTTTTTCTGCTGCTAGCTTGACGAGTTCGCGAAAAAGATCGATGCCCGTTACCCTTTCTGGTACAGGACAACCTAAATATTTCGCTGCCCAGACAATCGACTGGCCATCAGCCGTGATCAAAGCTGCCCGATTGACGATCGATCGCAACGAGGGATCATTGCGCATCAAGTTTATTTTTCCCGCGTTAATTGAAACATGTTGTGCGGGGCCCCCTTGTTCGATCATTGCCTCGATTTTAGAAATGGTTTCTTGAAAACTTAGAGAATCTAGATTGCTTCCTAAAAGTGACACACGTGTTTGTTGCTCCATTAGAATGCTCCTTTGGGTAAGAAAACAACGCCAATCGTTTTCATAATAATTTTCAAGTCCAATAACCAGCTTAGGTTATTGATGTAATAAAGATCCAATGCGACCATCTCCTGAAAGCTTAATTCGTTTCGTCCACTGACTTGCCACAACCCTGTGCAACCGGGTGTGACAGACAATCGTTGCTTGTCTTTTTCTGAATAGCTGATGACTTCTCTTTCTAAAGGAGGACGGGGACCAATCAGTGCCATCTCCCCTTTCAAGACATTGATCAGTTGGGGCAATTCATCAAGACTCGTTTTTCTCAACAAACGGCCTAGCCGCGTCACTCGTGGATCTTTTTTTAGTTTAAACATGGCCCCTTCAATTTCGTTTTTATCAAGATACTGTCCTAATAATTGATCGGCATCAGGTACCATCGTTCGAAATTTGTACATCACAAACGTGGACTCATTTTTCCCAACACGGACTTGCTTAAAAATGATCGGTGCGTGCCAGTTAGAACATTTGATCCCTATACAAATCAGCAGTAACAGCGGGCTAAGGATGACTAATAAGCCCAAGCTAAAGATGGTTTCTATTGATCGTTTCCAACGTACATAGCCAGTAACCCGAACTGTTGGCTGTTTGTCTAAAGCGGGTCTTTCCACAAAGTTCCCCTCCTTAATAATAGTAATTTTCGGCTGTATCCGTGCCATTCACGACGACACCTAAGATGTTTGCGTTGACAAGGCGCAGTTTTTTGACGGCATTTTTTGCGGATTGCTTGTTCGTTTTATCCGCATGAACAACTAAAAGTACACCATCAACTTTCTTGGCTAAGATCAAGGCATCAGAAACGACATTGACTGGTGGTGTATCAATAATGACCACATCGTATAGTTGTTTGACCTCTTGTAAAGCTGCGGTCATTTTCGAAGAAGCGAGCAAATCATTGGGATTTGACATGATAGCTCCACTAGTAATGATTGAAAATTCGCAATCTTCTAAAATCACTTGTTGGACACAGCTTTCGATCGAGATAGCCCGTCGAATATAATTGGACAAACCCACATGCATTTCTTGTGAAAACAAATGATGTTGGGTGGGCTTACGCAGATCCGCATCAATCAATAAGGTTCGGTTGCCTTTTTGGGCATAGGCGACCGCCAAATTTGCTGAGACCGTGGATTTTCCCGTACCGCTTTCTCCTGAAGTGATCAAAATCGTTTGAGCATCTTGTTGTTGGCATAAATAGTCGACATTTTCGCGAATCAATTTTACTTGTTCGCTGATGATGGAGTAATTTTCCTTCATGCTACGCATCACACACGCTTCCTTCCTCTAAGGCTTCTCGACTGGATGGTTTTAAACGAAGCAACTCGTTTTTCTTTGCTTATCTCACCGATGACTTTTACCCCTAAGACCTCTTCGATTTCAGTATTTGAAGCAAAACTGCGCTCAAAAACCAACAGGAGGAACACATACGTAAAAGCGAAAAGAAGACTTAAAAAAGCGGTCAAACTGTACAACAAAAATTTGTTTGGACGAGCTGGCGTTTCTTGCGGCAAAACGGCTCCTTCTGCCAAAATCGTGACATTATCAATGTTCATGATCTTAGGGATCTCTTCACTAAAAACATTTGCGGTCGTATTGGCGATCTTCGCTGCGATCTTCGGACTTTGATGGTAGGCATTGATCTCAATGATCTGCGAGTTAGTGGCATTCGATACACTCAAAATCTCTGACAGTTCAGCCACATCATAGCTTCCCTCTAGCGCCTCACTGACTTCATTTAAGATGCGAGGACTCATGATGATGGTGCTATAGGTACTGACGAGCTGAAGGTCTGCCTGAATCGTCTGGTTTTCCAGACGATTGCCAGCTGCCGTTTCTGACTGACTAATCAGCAACTGTGCACTTTTTTGATAAATGGGTTCAGCAAACAGGGTTAGATAAAGCAACATCGCTAGTAAGGGAACACTAATGATCATGAGGATCCAGCCTATTCTTTGCTGAAAAACTTGCTTCAATTTTTTTGTGTTTATTTCTTTATTCATTGGTTTTCCCTTTCAATAACATAAATAGCAATCAAACCATTTACTGGGCGCTTGGTAATGCCCCAAGAGAATAGGCAGCATCGAACCTCGTTTTATCTGTCACAATATTTTTCGTGTCAAAAACGATTTTTTGTTTCATCGCTTGAATGGCGGCTGGCGCTATGTCTTTAAAAGCATCATGGTCACAGAGGATCAATGCCAGATCACTGTCTGTTAGTGCTACTTCGAGATGTGCAACATCAGAAGTGGCGACATAGGGGTCATAAGTGGTGACTTGCAGTGCTTTCTTTTGTTTCAGTCTTTTGGCGATCTCAATTGCCGGACTTTCTCTGGCATCGTCAATATTGCCTTTATAAGCCAACCCTAAGACCGCGATCTTGTTTCCGCCATGGATTGCTAAAATCTCTTCGACTTTTTTTATAATGAATTCAGGCATCTCTGTATTGATCATCCGCCCCAACTGAATCAACTTTGCGTCTTCAGGTGCTGCCGCAACCACAAAATATGGATCAACCGCTAAGCAATGGCCTCCGACACCAGGTCCTGGTTGATGGATATTGACCCGTGGATGCTGATTGGCTAATGCAATCACTTGGAGTGCATCAATGTTTAGGCGATCCCCAATTTGGACCAATTCATTGGCTAGTGCAATATTCAAGTCCCGATAGGTGTTCTCCATCAATTTCGATAGCTCAGCGATACTTGCAGAAGTCTCCAACACGTTTCCTTTGACGAAGGTCTGATAAATGCGTTTGCCTTGTTGGGTACAAGCGCTCGTCATGCCACCAATGATTCGGTTATTCATCACTAGCTCTTCAAAAATTTTCCCTGGTAAAACTCGCTCTGGGCAATGCAACAAATAGAGTTCTTCTCCAATGGTATAACCTGCTTTTTCAAAAAATGGTCCAACGATGTCCTCCATCGTGCGAGGTTGAATGGTCGATTCAACAATGACAGTGTTGCCTTGTTCAAGATAGGGTAGGATAGCAGCCATCGCCGCCTTGACGTAGGACAAGTCGCAACTACCAAATTGATCAGCGAGGTTTGGCGTTGGTACGGCAATGATAAAAGCATCCGCTTTTTCTGGTACCAATTGTGCCTTGAATGTCTTTTTCGCTAAAGCTTGTGCTAGATAGCGATCAATGTTGGGTTCTTCGATTGGGGCCAGACCTGCTTGAAGTGATTGAACGACTGTTTCTGACACATCAACCCCAACGACTTCAATCCCATGATTTGCAAAAGTAAGTGCTGTGGGTAGCCCGATATATCCCAATCCGATAACGTTTACCTTCATTCGCTCTTAACATCCCATTCTGCCAATTGTTCTTCTCCAGGCTTATAAATCAATTTTTTCGCCACTTGCCCTTCTTCTAAAGCAAAGGAAACTTGTCCAGTGATGGTTTCACCTACAGCGATCTCATTGCCAAACATCGCCATAGTATGATCAAGTTCAAGAAGTTCCCCATCCTCGGTTTCTAGCAGGAAATCAATTGAACCTAACCCTGCGGCAACTGACCCCATATTTTCTGCTGTGATGGTAAATGTATGTAAAACTTGTTCCCCATCTTCTGTTTTCTTTTGATTGATTTCTTGTTTGTCGATGATGATCTTTAATCCACCAATGATCGATTGCGGCTCGGCATTGCTTTGGTCCGTGATTTGTTCGATCGGTTCGCTGCCTTGGGTAGTATCCGTCTTTGCTTGGTCATCCGTCGAGCAAGCCGCTAAAAAACTCCCCATAAGGGCGAGACTAAAGAAGGTAACGATTTTTTCTTCATGTTCATTTGCTTTCTCTCTTTCTATCAATGAAGAGACCCTTGCAACAGGCAAGGTACAAGGGTCTCTCGTAGTTTTTGTTTCTTATTCTGTGATCGAAACGGTTGCTTGTGCGATTTCTCGTGTGCTTAGGTCAGCAAAGCGATGCAATGCATAGATCGTCATCTGGCTGTCTTTCGTCACGCGGTTGGCTTGTTCTTGGTTCAAATAAGCGGTAAACGTGCCATCCGCAAAACCACTTACCCACAGAATCATGCCATCAATTTCAAGTCGTCCAAAGTTGATGTCATCTCCTGTATAGGTTCCCGTAATGGTTCTGTCACCCAGCTTATATGGGTCTGGTGTAATCGTACCAATAAATTCTTTATCGATAGTGACTACACTGCGATCCAATTCGGTGTCCACTGGACGGCCATTAACAACCTCCCGATGGTAAGCAACCAATTCAACTGTTTCCGCATCGCGAATTAAATTGCGTGTATCTTGATTGACAAAGTAAGTAAAGGTTTGGTCTGTTGTGTTAAAGGTACCACCCCATGAAACTGAACGCCCATCAACGATCAAGTTGGCGAAATTCACATTACCAGTAAAGGTTCCGGTAATTTCACTCTCTGTCACTTTGAAGGCTGCTGGTTGAATCGAACCTGTTGCTTTGACGATTTCTACCGGCTGCAACACCAGCTTATGATCAATCGTTTGTCCATCGACTGTTTCACGATGGTAAGTTTGTAATTCAACTTTCGCTGCTGTTCTGATCTGGTCTCTAAATTGTGCGTGAACAAAGAATTCAAAGCGACCCGTCTCTTTATTGAAGGTACCACCCCAGTTACCTACCGATTGTCCATCAATCACCAAGTTGGCAAAATTGATATCCCCCGTAAAGGTTCCCGTAATCGTGGTATCAGTGTAATTGTATTTATCTGGTGTGATCGTCCCTTGAAGTTGATCAATCACTGTTACTTCTTTGGTTTCTAGCACTTCGATGGCTTCCGTGTTGCCATTGATTTGACGATTCAACGCTTGGATCTCAACTTTGTCGCCCGCTTTGATCCCAAGGTTCGCTACATAAAACGAGAAGGTGCCATCGGCATTGAAGGTACCACCCCATGCATTAGAAGGCGTGCCATTGATCACTAAACGGGCAAAGTTGACATCACCCGTAAAGGTCCCTGTAATCATGGTTTCACCAACTCGGTATTGATCCGGTGTGATCGTACCAGCCAAATCTCTAGTCAATTCAACAGTTGTCCGATCAAGTACTTTGCCATATTGATCCAAGGCTTCGATTTCTACGACATCATCTACGGATTGGATGCGATTGCCGATAAAGAATTCGAACGAACCATCAGCAAAATTCCCACCACGAACGGATAACCCATTTACATACACACGGGCAGAAGCAACATCACCGGTATACGTTCCTCTCAGGAATTGATCGCCAGAAGAAACATTGTAGGTATCTGGTGTGATCGTGCCTTCGGTGTTTGCTGGATCAGTGACAACGATCGTTGAAGCAATATTTGATTGCAATCCGTCAATGCTTGCTTGAGCAGTAATAATTGTTCCCGCTGCTTGTTGATCAATCTCTACTTCAAAATTGCCCTCACTGTCAACAGTGGCATTTTTCGTTTCAGAATCGCCTATAGTAATTTCCACATGTGCATCTGGTTCGGCTGTTCCACTAACAGTCGTGTCTGTGGTTGTCACTTGATTCAACGTTGTTTCGGCGATCGTTGCGCGCTCAACCATGGTTTCCGCAATATTTGATGAAATGCCATTTAAGGTTGCTTGGGCGGTGACTACCGTACCAGCTTGTTGTTTCTCAATCGTCAATGCATAGATACCATCACTACCCACTCGTCCATTCGCAATGATCGTGTCACCGGCTTTGATCGTAATCTCAGCATTCGGCTCAGCCGTTCCCGTCACACTTGTGGAGTCAGTATTTAGATCGGAAATCGTTGTTTCGGCAATCGTTTCTTTTTCACTATCTTCTACAACTGTTTCTGCAACCGATTGGATACCATTGGCCGTTGCGGTAACAGTCACTTTTGTTCCAACTGCTAACGGTGCGTTCGGAATCGCAAATTGATAAGTTCCATCACTTGCAACGCGTCCCGTCAAACTTCCTTGTCCTTCAATAGTGACTGCTAAATCGGCATTTGGCTCAGCTCGTCCCGTAATGTGCGTTGAGCTTGTGGTTAAGTCGTCAATGGTCGTTTGTTGAATCGTTGCGGTATCCACAAAGTCACCAAAAGCGATTTTTCCGATTTGAGAACTATTGAATGTTGCGTTGAAGATTGAGTCATTGGATTCAATTCGCGAAGTAACTTGTTTGTTCGTATAAGTATTTAGTGAGAAAGAACCTTGTCTAAACTCTGGATAATTAAAGCTGGGCTCTCCTGAAAAATCAGCTGATCTTCTCCAAGTTTGCATTCCTGTCGATGAGTGAATCGTGTAGTTCGTTGTTCCTGGATAGGACCCAATTGCGGTTCCATTGGTATGATTGTTTTGGATTCGTACATTTGATCCTTCATGGAAAGTGCTTGATTGTCCAACGTTTACCGTTGAATACGTGCTTCTTCCCACGACATCCAGTGTTCCCCCAGATAATACGGTCAAAGCACCTCGTAATCCCAAGGCTTCTTGTGTTTTTTGCGTATTTGGTGCACTTGTGATCTTAAACGTTGCATTCGAATTAACTACTACGCTTGAGGCACTTCCTTCGATCAAGACTGCTTTTGCTGTATTTGAAGGATTGTTTTGAGTAACATCTAATAAGCTGCCTTCACCTAAATCAATTCGACCACCACTTGCAAGATAAATCGCACGAGCTGTTCCGTTGTTATTTGCAACTACAGAAGCACCACTGCCGATATTCATCCGGACATTCGAAGTAGCCCAAATCAAGGAACCTGCATTTAATCGGTTTTCGCCAAAGAAATTAGCTGAAGAATTGCTAGCGGCTAAATAGAGTAAACGCCCTGTTGCATGACTATTTTCATGAGTAACGTTTGTAAAGGAAACACTGGACGTTCTATTTTGATAGATCGTATTTGTTGCATGGGCTACGATTCTCACATTTCTGATACTTAATCCTTGATTCACCGTATTTCCATACAACCGAACATTATTCCCGAAGGTTAACGTATGACCATTCCCTTCAATCGTTTTGGTCGTCCCTGTCCATGTCACACTACTAGTCATCGTGATGTTATTGGCTAAGCTGATTTGTGTAACGGTCGCATTGGCTAATGCTGTCCGTAATTCAGCATCAGACGTTACTTGGACACTTGCCCTTGTTGAACGGGTTTCGGCAGCGTTTTCCGATGAGTCATCAGAACTATTTTCGGAATTTTCTCCATTTGATGCGTCTGTTTGTTCCTCATTTTCTGCAGCTTCATTATTTTCTGAAGAGTTCTCAGTAGATGCTTCTGTTTGAGCTTCTTCACTTTCAATAGAAGAACTATCGGTTTCCTGATTTTCTTGATCATCGGTCGCGGTAATCTCATTGCCTAAGTCTTGCGTCGTTTCACCATCCGATAATAGATTGGGTGCTTCTACTCTCTCTTGAGGAGCTTCTAAGGAATCGGAAGCTTTTTCTGTCGCCATCGCATTTATTGGCAGCGCCGATAATGTTAAATGACTGATCAACAATAAACCTGTGACTTTTTTACTAAATTTGTTATTCATAAGTAACTCCTTTTTCTCTATTCTTTCTCTTGTACTTTAAAGATTCATTTCACGTTTTTACCAGTCACCCTTTCTTACTCCCTCGAAAAATATCAGTCTTAGTCCTTATTGGAACAACCTATTCGAAGCAAACTCTCTAAATACCTAAATAAGAACTAAAATATGATGTTTTTTTGACGAAAGTTTATTGCTTTTGACGAGGTTAAATTTAACATGGTTGAACATCAATAGATAAATCAAGATTTGCAAACCTGTATGAATAAATTGATTTTCATTTTCTTTTCAAATAAGGCATTTTGAAAGTTTGTGCAAAAAAAAGCGTTATAAAAAAAGACGATTTCTTATTCTTTAAAAAGGATCGTCCATTTTTGTTATTACCTGAAACCACTTGACTCATTAAGATGGATACAAGGTTTCTGCCTACTAATTCTTCTTAGTACCAGAAACATTGTTAACAACAGTTCTCTTCAACAGAATGCTTCTTTTCTATAAAAAATGTCCCAAAAAAAGCAAAATAAAAGAAATTCGTTGTAATTTTACACATCTTCTAAAAAAATTCATTTTTCCTTGGTATAATAATTAGAGATCTGCGTATCATTAGATTTACGTTGCCCGTTAGTGAAGTTTCAGGCAACGTTTCTTTTTGGGGGATAGCTATATGGAAGATAAGCAAATTTTTGATAAGCGGTGGCTATTAGCTACCAGTGAACAACGGGAGAAATACCATGCCTTAATTGCCTCTTACCCTTCAATAGAGTGGACTTTTAAAGAAAAAAGCTACCTTTTGTGGCTTTGCCAACTAGATAATGACACATTCAAATCCTTTGAAGCGATTTTTGCTAAACTGGCAAATGAACAGTAAGAGTTTTCGTGGATCAAGCTACTTCATCTCAGAAGCGTCCATCTTTTTTTTAAGAGGAGTGAAGGAAATTCCTTCCTTGCTTATTAAGAAAAAAGCCACAACCATTTTTCTCAACGGTTGTGGCTTTTTAGCTTAATAGGTATTCTGCTTTCATGAGCATTTCTGCTAGCAATAGCTTCACTGATTGCATTCAAAGTATACACTTGACTTAACTTGGGGTTGCACTTAATGCTTGCCCCAACTGAGGATCGATTTTTTCAATCACTCTTAGCCAATCTTGATGATCCGGGATTGTTTTAAGTAAGAGATAGTCCGTGGATAAGATGAACTCTGATAGGTATTCACTATAATTCGTTACCACGAGATCGATAGCATTTTCCTTCAAATAGGCAGTCGTCAATTCATTGATTTTTGGGAAAAACACGTAATGATCATTGCCAACATAGCGCAAAAAGCGTGCGCGGATAGCGTGACAGGTGTAAAGGTCGCCTTCTAATGTCAATGCGATTCGGTTGACCTTTTGATAATAGAGTTCCTTGAGCGCCTCACTATACAAGGTAAGCGCTGCACAGATATCAGACAGGTACTCCTTACTGACCCCAAGAATTGCTTGATTCTGCTTCAAAAATACAAGATTTTTTTGATAGGCGACGTAGCTATGCTTTAGGGGCTCATTTTTTACTTCCGTCAGCAAGCGATTCAAAATGGGCGCTAGTTGATCATTGATTTTCTTAGATAACAAAAAGGCGTGAATCATCGTCTCGATTAGTTGGGGATCATTAAATGGGATGCCCCATTCTTGAACAAAGTGTTGACTTAGCGCCTGTAGTTCAGGATAAAGTGCAAACAATGCAATGAACTGCTGTTCTTTTACGGGCTCAGTCAATGTACGCTTCATCACCGTGACTAGATAAAGCCACACCAATTCTTCTTGTGGTAGTCTCACCTGGTAAAGGGCTTCGATTTTAGGTGCTAAGTCTTTCATTACGGTAAATGCCGTGTGGTCTTTGACTATCTCAGCCAAATGAGTAGGAAGTTGGATGGTCTTTCCAGACTGATAACGCTTGATTGTAATATACAAACTATAATAAAAATCACTAGGAGCAACACCCGTGTTCACCACATCAGTTGGCACTTCTGAAAACGTCTCACTGACTACCGCAATCAGCTCTTTAGGTGGAAGCAGAGTATGAGGAGTAACATCTGATTCATAATAAAAATCTTTGAAAAATTTACGAATATTCGCTTCTACTCCACTCAAATTAACTGGTTGTAGCACCAACTCTAAACCATACTTTCTCAACGTGAGTGAAGCACTATTCAAATAACGCCGCATCGTGCTTTCTGATACATACAAGCGCTGTGCCCACTCTTCAACAGAACAAAGTTCACCATGAAAGATTGCTTCTAAAATTTGATACATACCTTCTTTTGCAACCAGCGCTCTTTTTTTGGTCAAGTATACTTTCGGATTCGTTTCCATAAAATGATAACCATTAGCCACATGCACAAACTTGGCTGCATCCTGCAAATAGGCTTTCAGTTCCTTGATATCAGAGCTGATCGTCCGTTGAGTTACATCAAGTTTGTTCGCAAAGCTTGCGATTGAACAAGTACGTTCACGCTCAAACGCATTTAAAATTTGAAGCCAGCGAACGGTCGTTTTGTTCAGCATAAAACTTAACTGCAATTCTCTCATGTTCCCCTCCTTGTAAGCGATAGTTTGTCTAACGATTTTCTTTCAAAATGTCTTAACTCTAAAAATGATTGGCTAACACATGCCTCGAAAAAGGTGTTGCACCAGTGTGTGACTTTCAGAATCTGTTGTATCGAAAGAAGTCAAACGGAGCTCTTATAGGTTTATCTACCTTATTCAGACGATTTTTTGAATCACTGTGTTTCCTAACATCTCAAGCGTTGTTTCGATAGCGACTGAGAACTGCCTCGTTCAACGCCGCAGGTTTCCTCTCTATAGTACATTATTTGCTTACAGAAAAAAACTACCCTATTTCCTTTATTCATAATACGTTGGTCTTAGGTTGTATACTTAAGTGAACAAACGAGGTATTCTCTAGGTAGACTTATTTTTAAATGGAGGAAATTGTATGTCAAATATGGTTTATGGATACGCTCGCGTATCTACAAGACAGCAGGATCTTTCTCGTCAACTAGACTTGCTTGAACGATATGAATGCCACAAAATTTATACTGAAAAAATTAGCGGCATTCGCACAAATCGACCGGAATTAAACAAACTAAAAAAGCGAGTGAAAGAAAATGACAAAATTATTATTGAAAGCTTTTCACGGCTTGGTCGGAGCACCAAAGACTTGATTGATCTCGTCTATTTTTTCGAAAGAAAAGGAGTAAAAGTGATTAGTATCAAAGAAAATTTTGATACACAGACCCCTCAAGGAAAACTGATGATGACGGTTTTCCAAGCCTTCAGCCAATTTGAACGAGACATTATTGTGGAGCGAACCAAAGAAGGGCTAGATTCTGCTAGAGCCAGAGGAAATATTGGTGGGCGTCCACGAATCGACCCTAAACTGATTCAGCACGCCCTGAATCTTTATCAGAAGGAAGGTCGAACTGTCGTTGATATTTGTGCCCAAACTGGAATAAAACGATCAACTTTCTATCGCTATCTTCGTTTAGAAAACAACAACCTCCTTTCATGAATAGGTACTCTGATTTTGCTAATGACCCTAGATTCCCCGTAACAAAAAGCACAAGACGGATCTTGCTGATTTGTTTGATCCTTCAAAGATAACTTCTTAAGTTAGCTTTGAGGGACACTCACAGTTCTTCGTCCGGTGCTTTTTTCGTCTAGCAGATTGTTTCCTTTATTCTTCTTCATTGCTTTTTCTTTTGCTCTCTTTTCTAGAGGAACTTCCGATGATTTGTCCTCTCCCGAACCTAAGCTAAGATGCACCGAAACAGGCACCGTTCTTTTCGAAGGGCACTTCTTCGTTAATTGAAGGGTGATTTACGTATAAGTAGCGCTTGTTAAATCTGGTTCTATTAAGTTTCAAAGGATAAAGCTTCTTGATTGACGTAGAGTATTATATAATCTACTTAAAACCAACGTAATTTACATTCGGCACTGATTGCTTCCATAAGATTTTAAAAGAGGTGGTGATATCAATGTTAGAAAATTTATCAATCAATTTGCATCGAGACAAGTCATTTTCCCGTCAAGTAAAAATTTTACAGATGCTAAATGCAGCACCAACCGGTTATCATCCGCAAGAATTGGCAACGTTGTTGGGTCTATCTATGCCGACAATCACGAAAGAACTCAATGTTTTAAGCGATAGCTTGCCAGAAGAACTGATTAAAATCAACTTTTCTGAAAGTAACATCGTTTCAATCAAGTATGCACCAAATGCCTCAATCAATTTAGCGATTCAGCTTTTAAGCATGGAAACACTCGAGTTTAAAATCATGTCGAGTATCATTGATAACAAAAAATACTCCATTCATCGAGCAACGATCGAATTTGGCTATTCTCGTAGTCACTTGTTGCGAACCATCAGCTACATGAACAAGTCTTTACAAACCTATTCTGTGACGATCGCTACGAATCAACTTGACTTTATTGGTACTGAAGCCGATATTCGTTTTTGTCTGTTTGTCTTTTTCTCCGCTTATGGTGACAGCACGATTTTAGATAAAGATAGCCCGGCGGATGCACGTCTTCTGGTCCAAAAAGCCAAGGAAGCCAACAAGAAAGAGTTACATTACAGCCATTATCGACTGGCCCTGTGGTTAAGTATCGCCAAACGCAGATGGCGCTATTCTTACTTTTTGAACTTGCCGCCTTCTTTAGAGCGTAACCTATTGGAAAAAGAACGCTTTAGCATTTTCTCGCAAGTATTGAACGAGTATTATTTAAAAAAATACCGGATCATTCACTTACCAAAACAAGAACTACTTTGGCTCTTCCTCACTACACTCCACTGTCTGTCTTATAGTACATTGGATGTTACTGAAGAAGATGCAGCTAAATACATTTTTCACCATACAGAGAAACCGGAAATCATTGCGGAAATTGGTCTGTTTTTAAAAAAAGGCCAACAACCTATTTCCTCTGCAGTCTCTCAGAAAATCATCTCTTATCTAGTGAACCTCCGCTTGTTATCGATGATTTCTGCCAACTATGAATTTGCTGATCCACAAATCAAAACCTTTGTTGAATCGACCTTTAAGACAGAGTACCTCGCTTGGAATAAGTGGTTGAAACAATTCAATGACCAAAGCGCCTTCTTCTCCTTTACTCACTTGGAGCATATCGCAGTCACATTGACCTTATTAAGCGAACTGGCACCTAGTACTCCGCTAAAAAAACAACTTAAAGTGGCCTTTGCTTTTCAAGGTGGCGCTGGATTGGATGCTTTCTTAGCCGCATCAGCGGAGCTATTCAAAAATGATCAGACTGAAGTCAGTTACTTTTTCGAAGTGACTCCTGATACCCATGAATTGATCCATCAGGAAATTGATTTGATCGTCAGCAATTTTGACTTACACTTGAAAAATAACCCCCACTTTCAGCAATTGCGAATTTCGAATGTACCAAGTCTATCTGACTGGATGATCATTCATAAAACGATTGAACAATTGGTTCAGCCAAAGCTCATCCCCGATTATTTACCGTAAGGAAACTGACGGCGCTTTACTAAAGCCAGCCGCCAGTTTCCTTCTTTCATTTGGAAGTTCAAGAAGCAAGTGCTGCTGCCCCCTCTTTGCTTGCGTTTTGCCTACAGGAAAAGCAAAAAAACGGTTCCTCACATTCCTTTGTATCAGTAACTTATCGATGTGTTGCTCCTGGTATCTCATCACTAGAAGCCATCTAAGTAGTCGCTGGTTCCATCGCCTGCCTTTTTTAATGGAAACAGCCTCTCACTTATTTCTAGGATTCGTTATAGTAACGGTCACCAAAAATAAAAAGACTTACCCCTGAATACTACACATATTTGAAAGAACTTTTATATCTATTTTTTTGATTTACGATAAAAAAAAGAAATTATTTCACTTTCCTTTTTTTGTATAATTTGAGAAAAGAAAGGGGAACAAATGTGGATTTTATCAAAGAGCTGCAATCCTTTAAAACAATCGTCGAAGAAGGGACTTTTACGAAGGCTGCTGCCAAACTAAACTATGCCCAATCAACGGTTACCAATCATATCAAAAAGTTAGAAACAGAGTTAGAAGTGGCGTTATTTTTAGAAGGGAAAAGCAATGTACTAACATTGGAAGGCGAATTGTTGAAGCTGGAAGTCCCTGGACTGATCGCCCAATGGGAGCAGGTAAAAGAACAGTTGCACAACGCTTCAAGTACGATCGACTCATCTATACGGATGGGGATCGTTCAGCCCTATGACATTTCCATTTTGCCAGAACTGCTCCATATGTTTGCTCAGCAATACCCAAAAGTGAAATTCGAGATTCTTGTGGGAACCACCATGGAATTAGCCAAGTCAGTAAAAGAAAATCGTATTGATGTCGCACTATGCTCACTTCCTCACGAGGGAGATTTTGTTTACGAAGAATTTTTCCAAGAAGAGCTTTGCTGCATCACATCGATCCACAACCCGTTAACGATCAATAAACTAGCTGATTTCGAAGGCTGCCACTTCTATCGTTTTAACGATGACAGCCTAGCACATAAAAAAGTTGAAAGCTATCTTGCCAGTTGTGTGCCATCGATCCATTGGGAATATGTCAACAATATTAGTACGATTCCTTACTTGATCGAACAAACTGGTTATTGCAGTTTAGTGCCTCGCTCTATCGTTGATCAGACCCGCGCTGGAATAAAAATCTTAGCGAATCCTTTAGCAAATACTCGTATGTCGATCGGATTGCTTTCAAAAAAATCCCTAATGCATTCTCCCAGTATTACAAAAGAATTTGTCTTTGAATTAAAAAAACGTCTGCTCTAGTTATCCAAAGGAGATTATGTATCATTGACTTTTTATGCACGTTTGCTTTTTCTTGAATCAAGTGTAGTTATTTTGAAAGGATCGTCACTGTAGAAAAGAAACAAGCTGTACAATGTCTAATGGAATCAAAGACGTTGTACAGCAAGGTTTTGGATATTTCTGACTCTCATAAAATGATGAAATCATAGCTTTTCCTCAATTTTAATCTGTGTTATCATTTTACTTTTTTTATACAAATTGATACGATTATTCATACCATTGATAAGAATCTGAAAAGAAAGGCTACTCTTAAATTTCAGAATTTTTCACCGATTGTAAAAAACAGAAACTCTCTTTTGTCCTTTCCAAAGTATACTCTACTTCGGAAAGACACAATGAACAAAAACGCCGGACGTGTAAACCGCTCGACTGTATTTTTCAGTAGCAGGTAGCTATTGAACAACGAGCCTATTTTTGCAATTGTCTGAAAAGATAGACGCTGAGAAAAGGAGGAGAAAACCATGTTTATCGTTGAAGCGATCTTCAGCTTTCTAAGAGACACATTAGGTGTGATCCTAGCCATTCTCTTAGGGACACTTTGTTTGTCGATGGTGGTCAATCTGATCGTGATCGTTGTAAAAAACACCTATACAAAATTCAAAAAAAATTATTGATCAATTGCTATCTTCCATAGATAGCTTTTTTGATCTTCTAGGTTTCTTTTTTTCCTTTGTAATATCTTTTTTCAAACTCAATCCAAGACTTGCTGAATTCATGGTTGGAAAAGGCGCTTTTTAATCCTGAGCGTTGTTTAAAGCGGAAAACTTCTTCACGATCCATCCCTAATTCCTTGGCAATTCGTTCATCCGTCCAGTCATTAGCGACCAATTGCTGCACGATATTTCCCATCTTCTCGATGCCATGGGTACCGCGGGCCCGATTGTGACGAATTGTTGAAGCGATGCGATTCTCAAAAGGCTTATCGATCACTGTGACCGGAACGCTTGGCAACGCCAAGCGCTCTTTTGCTACGATATACCGATGAAACCCATCAATCAAAATATACTGGTCTTGCTCTTTATCGTGGTAACAAACCAATGGTTGCGTAAACCCATCTTCTCGAATCGACAGTTCCAACAAATCCATTTCTGGAGCAGCCACGGTGTTGGGATTATACGTATTCGCGTGAATCTTGTTGACTGGGATCAGCTTCGCCGCTAACACTGGAAAATCGATATCGCTCATGAGGGACTACACTCCTTTTTAGAAATGAATAATTTTTTGTTTGTCGATAGACCGCAAACCCTTTTGACTCCAAAAGGACAATTTCACTAGGCTGGTTAGTAGAAGCGAGAATCTCTGCTTCTGGGTAGTTGCGGGTGATATCCACCAACATTTTCCGTAAAAGAAACTTTTTAAATTGAGCAGCTGGATCTTTTTCATAAAATTCCCCTAGCTCCACTTTGTTGGCGCCTTTTTCATAATAAGAAAAAGCGGTCACTCGTTTTTCATCATCAAGAATCACGTACCAGTAACAGTTCTCATCATTGACTAAGTACGGAAATTGTTGCTGATACACTCGCTCTGCAAAGAAAGCTCCCATCAATTGATAGAATTGGCTTTTCTTATACGGTGGAAAAAATAAAACCAATCGTTCGTTCACAAAACCCTTCCTCTCTACGGACCCATTCGTCCATCGTTAGGTGATTTTTTCGTTAGATACTCGTATTTGGCATTCAATTTTTTCAACTGATACTTTGGTAAATGCTCGATCCCCAACGCCGCCCCAAAATCCACCGCCAACTCATACAATTCAGACTCATCTTTTTTCGTCAAACTGTATTGTCGCGTGCTCAAGGAAAAATCATTTTTTCTAACGCACGAGCGATCCCTTTCCAGTCATGCCAGAGTACTTCGTTTTTTAGCCACTCCTTACGTTTGGTCACATCGGGAATGTCTTCCACTTCGATTCCGTGCTTTTCTCGATAATGATCAATCAAAATCGTGATTTTGCGGTAATAATGATCCTGTAATTTCTTTGAATAAAGTCCAATTGATTCCAGTAGAAAGACCGCATACTCTTGCCAAGTCATATGACTGGGTTTTCTCGTATTGTAATGCGCCAGCAATCCTGTCTGGGCATACAAGCGACCAAAATTGGCTCCTGACACACGATTTACGACGCGCTCCCACGTTTCCGGTTCCACCAAAGCATATTGGTACAAGCCTTTTCGTTGCTGCATGCCGTAAGGCTGACAGATCCGCATTTGATGGATCGGAACGCCATGATCATACAACTTTTCATAAAAGCCATTGATCGGCCAGTCAAAACGAGCATAGGCTCCCCAGACATCTTCGGTTTTCCAATCATAGATGGGGTAAAAATTGACAACCATTGAATCTGCTACTTGCCGTTTGATCCAGCATTGCTTCCGAAAGTTATACTTTGGCGATGTGATTGATCGATACCGATACAGACTTTCTTGTGTCCGAATACCTACACCGCAAGCAACGGGCTCAAAGCCATGGTGACTTGCGTACCAATGAGCAAAGTTTCGCAAGAACTTATCAGGATTCATATTTGCACTCTGATAAATCTCCATCAATGATTCATCTAAATCACCAAGTGAAATCGCATCTTTTGGCATTGGCTGTACCCACTTCTCCCGTTCTTGTTCATCCCACATCAGCCATTGTGGCTGAAATACGCTGGTATTGTTGTCCTCGTAAAAGGGTAAGCAAAAATGGTAAGTTTGATTGATACTTGGTAACGCTTTGATTTTTTCCATGAATACTCGTGTAGCATCATAATTTGCCTCTATATCTAAAATCAGCAGATCGAAGGTTTTCTTTTTTGTCGGGCGACTTGATCGGCCAACTGGATCATAGCACCACTGTCTTTTCCGCCACTGAACGAAAAGTACACATGGGGAAACGTATCAAAAATATATACCAGACGATTCATCGCCGCTTCCAGCACATTTTCCTTACAATATTTCTTCATAAAAGCTCATGTCCTCATTTTATTTGTCCTTTTTTTGAATAAGTATTACATTCTAGTATAAAGTTTCACTTGGCTTCTTACAAGGACTTAAGGGAGATTTTGCATGCGATACATGCAACTAATTGGTAACTATCATTGCAGCATGCTCCTCATTCCTCCTGACTATTCCCAGTAATCAAGAAAAAAAAGTGGGGGAAAACAGCAAGCCCCCCCTTCTGAAACAAGTTCAATTGCTTTTCTTGATTCATTCGGTCAAAAGAGTTTGAAGGACTTTATCAATACGCTTCATTTGTTTTTCATTGAAGTTTGAAAGCCATACTTGATCCGTAAGCAAGCGTTTCTTTTCATGCTGAAGGTCTTTGTGTCGACTGGCTTCCTTGATATTTTCAATCATCTTCAAGAAATTGCTAATTTTTTCTTCTTTAGGCAGTAGTACATATTCTTGCTTGATTGCTTCAAACTTGTCTTCATGATCGATCACCAGAAGTTGCGTGATCAAATCGTGGGCGATCCACCGATGATAGGAGTTTTTATGGGTATGCAACGCCCAGATCCGTTCCCACTCATCATAAATCAACTCAGGGTTTTTAACGGCTACTTCTTTAATGATCAAATAACTATTAAAATACTCATTGATATGATTTTGACCATCAACGATATTCTCCACTAGCCTCTCTCTTATCTTTCGATCATCGATCGCCGTTTGCACAAACGGTTGGGGATCAAAGGATGTTGTCTGGAAATGACCTGAGATTTCTAGGTAGTCCATGCTTTCACCTTCTTTAAAAATTATCAGATTATTTTTCATGTTTGAACCTCTATATGTATTTTAACAGAATTCAAGTATGAAAAAAGTGGCTTTTGGATTCCCTCTTCTTACATCAATCATCAATTCTGCTCATACAGATAGACTAACGTCTTTTCGAATATCATTCTTTTTGGAAAAACAGTTAGGAAGAACCATCTTGATTCTTTATCCACTAACACATCTATTGATTTCTTTCATTCGTCTATTGGGCTCTCGCAAGCTTCCTTTTGTATCCTCTTCCGAAAGTGGTCCTCCACAAGAGAACGTGTTGACAACTGCTTTTTCGATAAGCACCCTATTTCAATGACATAAAAAAGGAAGTCCCGTCTTCGGAACTTCCTGCATTTCTTTTCTCTTTAAAGACTATTTCACGCATAGTTGCGAGATGCTGGATCACGCGTCCTTTCTCCGAATACCTCGGCTGGTAGGCATTTTGATCCATTGTTCTGGCGGACGCTTTCTGATTTTTTTGGTGCAAACATCAGTTGAACAGTTCTTTTGACAAAGTTATTTCGGTATACGTTTTCCATAACTTGCACGCCCTTTTCAATTGATTTAGGAAGTGGTGACGCCGATCCTTCTTCCTATCTTTATTATAAGCCCCAAGCCGTCACAAAACAAACAATTCAGTTGCTGCTCTCGCCCTGTCGTTTAGCTAAAATCTGTGAACACTCCTTAAATAAAAGGTATATTTTCTTGAATAATGTTCAACAATTCACCGCATATTTATTGAAAAAAATAATGGAAAATTGCAGAAAAAGCTTGAATCTGCTCGAAACAAACGCCAAAGGACTGTATTTTTGAATGAAAAATCGTTTCACTTTACTTTTTCTTAAATTTTAATTATTATTCTTTTGAAATAAGATTAATGAAGGAGATAAAAACATGGAAAAATACCAAGTGTTCCCTGGTCAAAACTATCAGGCAAATGTTATTGGCTTTACCGGTTTACAAGAAGTTAGTGTGATTCATGTTTACGAAAATACTGCAACTGTTCTAATCAAAGAAACAGCTGAAACTGGTGTTGCCAAGCTATGTAATTTTCTTGTTGGTACAACACAATTAGTTAGTTGATTCTCTTTTATTAACCAAAACATGGGGAGCCATTTGCCCTCCAACACGTTATAGGAAAACGATCTAAAATTCGCCTTTTGAATGATTGGCTTTTTCCTATTCATCAATTACATTAGTATTTTTATTTATCTACTCAATATCTCTCTACTTTATATATAAATAGTGTTAGAATGAACAAAAGGAAACGTATCAGGCTTCCCCCAAGAGAATCTTCCCCAAGTACTCTTGTCTGATACGTTTCCTATTTTTGTGGCGAAAAAGCCACAGACCAATGGTAGCCCTTTACTCTGTGAAAAGCAAGCATTCAAAATTGATTTTTTCTTTATTTTTTTATTTTATCTCTACAAATTCCCTTTAAAAAGCAGGCAAGAACACACCTCTCGGCAAAAAGATGTGTTCTTTTTATAACGATGATTATTCACGAATGATAAGTTCGTAAGGCAGAATGATCTGCTCTTGTTTTCTTTCTTGAAATAAGCGAAAGGCTTCTTTACCGCACTGATCCAGATGAAACTCAACGGAAGGAAAGTGCAGCATTTGACTGATGAGGAGGTTTTCTTGTCCAATCACGATGGGTGCTGTCCCGTGAGGGTATTGATTTAAGATCATCGCTGCGATCTCGTCCCCATTTGTGATCACCCCATCGATTCCTCGTTCCTTAAAAAAGGCGGCTGCGGGAATCCCATCTTGTGCTTTGATGCAATCCCAATAAATATCTGCTTCAGAAAAATTAGGAAACAGCTCCTTGGCTTTTGCGATGGTGTTGACTGAATTGCAGCTGAGGCGTTTGCTGCGCCCTAACGTCAACCCCAAGCGTTTTACGCCTTGTTCCTTCAAATAATTGATACTGGCTGTCACAGAGCCGACCAAATCGATCGCAACGAAAGGAACGGCAGTACCGGTCGAATTTTCACAAAAAACAATCGGTCCTTTTTCCATGTAGGGACAAAACGTCTCGATATGATTTGCCCGAGTGATGACGATCAAGCCATCAAATCCCTTTGCAGCGAATTCTTCTAGATACTCTAATTCCAATTTCCGATCAAAATTGGTCGGCAATAACGTCACTTTGTATTTTTGGGCAAAGGCTTCTTCCATAATGCCATTTAAAATCCCATCAAAGAAGGCGTGATTGACAAACGGTACGATGACTCCAATATTATAGGTTTTCCCCGAGCTAAGTTTTTGGGCGATTTTATTCGGTTTGTAATCCAGTTCTTCCATCACCGCCAAAATCGCTGCTCGCTTTTGCTCATCAACATAAGGATGGCCATTGATCACACGAGAAACTGTCGTGATCGAAAAACCAGTCATTTTTGCTATATCGCGAATCGTTGCCATTTCTTTCATTCCTATCTGATTGTTTTGCTAGTGACCTAAGTCTACCATAGAAAATTAGTTGTTCCACTTTCGACAAATTTTCTGAAAAGGTCCCTTGGTTGATTGTACGGTATGAAACGAGTTTCATAGCAAGAGACAAACTCCTTTTAAATAAAAATTTATTTGAAAACAAAAACTGACTGCCTAGCACGCTATAAGAGCTGCTTAAGCAATCAGTTTTTCCTACCATTTACTGAATCATTTCTTTTGACAAGCTTTTACGTTTCTTCGGATATCTTCGCATCAGTAGCTCGATGCCCTTATCCGCAAAGCGTTGCATATAGGCGGAAAAATTCAACAAGGCAATCAAGAGAATGAGGTTGAGATAGCTGGTATTGCCTAGGTTAAAGAGGTCACGCCCGACGATCAAAGCAGCAAAGTACAAGATCTGAGTGCTGAAAAAAATCATCGTTCGATAGCTGTTGATCGCTGGATAGACTTTTTCTGGATCAAGCGATAGTTCCAAGCAGTAAAAATAATGCTCATGATCGATAGAGCTTTACTGCTGCTGTTGAACCAATAGCCAAAGTTGATGATCAGCAAAGTTCCTACCGTAATTGTCAAGGCTGTTGGAAAAGCATTTTTGAAAATCGTCGTCATAAAGTCCCCTTTGATCCGATTGAAGTCTGGTTCAAAGTTTAAAAAGAAGGTCGGAATGCCAACAAAACAGGCATTGATGATCGTTAATTGGATCGGCTCAAAAGGATAGGTCGTTCCTGATAACAACGTCCCCATGGTGATCATGATGGAGAATAAGACTTGCACTAGCACCAATGAACCTGAGCGAGTAATGTTATTGATTACTCGGCGGCCTTCATCCATGACCGATGGCAAAGCATCGAATTGATTTTCCAAAAGCACCAAATTTGATACTTGGCGCGCAGCATCGACACCGGAAGCCATCGCGATGGAGCAGTCGGCTTCTTTCAGCGCCAAAACATCGTTGACGCCATCGCCAGTCATCGCGACAGTATGCCCTTGTTCTTTCAAGAAGAGTACCATTTCTTTCTTTTGTTGCGGCGTCACTCGACCAAAAATCTGATAGTTGCTGACAGCTTCTTTTAATTCGGCTGCAGTTAATTTTGACACATCGATAAAATCAGTCGCCCCCGGTAGATTGACTTTTTTCGCGATTTGACTGACTGTCACTGGATCATCGCCAGAGATGATCTTGCATTGGATTGCCTGTGAACGAAAATACTCCAAGGTCTCTTTGGCATCTTCCCGAATCGTGTCTGACAGCAAATAAAAGCCCAGCGGTTCAATATCCGTCGGCAGTCCTGCCTCCTCATAGTCTTGCGTACTGTGCGCCAAAACGATCACCCGGTAGCCTTCTTCTGCCAGCTGTCTTTCCTGTTTTAAGACAGCTTCATGGTTGGTTCCCAGTAAAATCGACGCAGCTCCGATGAAATAAGTGCCTTGCCCTTCAAACGTGACGCAACTGAATTTGCGATCTGATGAAAAGGGGACGACTTGCTGCATCTGGTACGTCGTTTTTTCTGGGAAAAAGGTTCGCAGCGCCATTGCCGTTGGGTTCTGATCGGGTAGCTGCGCCATTAAGTTGCCGGTGATTTCTGCCAGCGGTGTGTCCGATTGAAAGGAAATCGTCTTTTCCACCTTCATCTTGCCTTCGGTGATCGTACCGGTTTTATCTAAGCAAAGCACATCGACCCGTGCTAAGGCATCAATACAGTTCAATTCCTGCACCATCACTTTTTTGCGCGCCAGATAGACAGCACTGATGGTCAATGTGACACTCGTCAATAAAAACAAACCTTCGGGAAACATCCCCACAGCTGCCGCCACCGTCCGTAAGATGGCGGTGTTGAAAGTCGCATGAGAGAAATAGAACTGTTTAACGAACAAGAGGGTACATAATGGGACCAAAATCAGACTGATCCAACGAATGATTTTGTTTAAACTGCCTTGGATCAAGTATTTTTGTCGTTTGATGGTTTTGGCTTCTTTGTTGATTTTTGCGATATAGTTGTCAGCGCCTACGTGGATCACTTGGCATAACGCTTCGCCAGCAGTGATAAAACTACCAGAAAACAACTCGTCTGCTGGCTGCTTGTGGATCGTATCCATTTCACCAGTCAGCAAGGATTCATTGACTTCTAAAGATCCTTGAATGACTTTGGCATCCGTCGGCACTTGATCCCCGCTTTTCAGTCGTAACACATCATCCATTACGAGCTTGTGGATCGGCAAATTCTCCAGCTTGCCATCCCGATAAACATCGGCTTTGGCAACTTTTAGCAGTGCCAGCTTATCCAGCGTTCGTTTGGAACGAACTTCTTGAAAGAGATTGATGATCACATTGCTGAAGACAACAAAGACGAACAACCCGTTTTGATAAGAACCCGTCAAACAGACGAGAAAGAATAGGACACAGTTGATCAAATTGAAAAAGGTAAAGATATTGGTAAAAAGGATTTTCGGGTACGTATTCGTCGTATCCTTTTTTGTCTTATTGACTTGACCGCGCTGCACCCGCGCCTTGACTTCTCCTGACGTCAAGCCAATGGTTTGGTTGTTTTTGATGATCCTCACCCTTTCTATTCTTAGTCATTTACTTTTATTTTGCTGAATATTCAGCAAACTTGCATCAGACTTGGGAATGGTTTTGTGTTTTTTCTATAAAAACAATTGGCGTCGATTGCGTAAGATGCGCCATCGACTGCCGGCTTTTTTTCTGTAAAAAAACAAGTACTGTTTAAAATATAGCATACCCTTTTACGAATTGGCGTTTCATTTTTGTCACCTTCGCGTCACTTTAGGAATTAAAATAACAGTTTATTTTGTTAAATCAACCCACTACACATCAAGCGATCACAGGCTTCTCCAGTTATTTCTTACGATGACACAAAACAAAAAAACAGCTGATCTTCACAGATCAACTGTTTAACAATTCTTTAAGTCAGCTTTTTCTAGCAGCTATTAGCAGCATCATTGGTCGGCGCATTTCGTCTTTCATTCCCGGTACTTCCAGTAATTCTTCTGGTGGTTGTGGCTCGATCACCTTTTCTAAAATAAAGCCGTTTTGCAATAAGGTCATTAAATAGGTTGTCAGGGTACGATGGTATTTGGTCACCGTTTCACCTAAAAATCGCGCTTGCCGCTTGCCTTCATAATAGTAATGATCGACTGGAAAATGCTGGATTTCCCCCTGCCTATCATACTGCCAATCTTGCGATCCTTCCGCCGTATAAACCGGATGCTCCACCGAAAATACCAGCACACCACCAGATTTCAGCCAGACCGATATACTTTTGATCAATGTTTCGAACGTTGCCACATAGTGAAACGCCAATGAACTTAAAACAACGTCTATTGAGGCTGGAGGAAGTGTCACTTCTTCCATTGCGACACATTGATACGTTATTTTCGGATCAGGGTGCCTTTTCTTGGCCTCCTCAAGCATCCGTTGAGAAATGTCAGTTCCTAGTACTGCTGCCGCTCCATGGTCTACAGCATATTGGCAATGCCATCCATACCCGCAGCCTAAATCAAGTACCTGCTTTTTTCAAAATCAGGCAACATTTTTTCTAGCGTCTGCCATTCCCCAGCTCCTTGCAGGCCTTTTTGCGAGCGAGTCATTTCACTGTATTTCGTAAAAAACGTTTGGTCATCATATTTGTTTTCTTTCATCATTTATTCCTCCCATGTAAATCATTTTTTGCTGGTCTTGATCTACATGGGCTTAGGCAATTTTTTGGGAAATAATGCCACCACACATCTGCTTTTTCCTCCTTGCTCTGATTAACGCCATCATAGCACGATTTTCAGTCTCTCACAATTGATAGCAAGCCGCTGGCGCTTCTTTGCCATTGTTTCTCAATGAACCGTTTTTTTATGTACAGCAAAAAATCACACTATGAAAAGGGTGTGATTTTCCTGTTCGATTCATTCATTTCTCTGTTGATCAATGCAGTGCTTCCTTTTTCCATTTTCGGATTTTCGTTCGGAAATTGGTAAACGGTGCTACTGTATTGATATGGATCCATTTATAGACTGGCCACTGTGCTTTGGTGGTTGCCCAATCCCGTTGCCCTGCTTCAAACAATTCCTGATCGGATAAGCCCTCGATCCACTGGCAAAGGGCCGTTACTTTTTGGTCTAAGAGCTCTTGCTGCTGTGCTAAGGTCAAACTGCCGTATGTCTGATAAAAAGATTGATACAATCCGCCAAGGTTGTTCCATTTATATCCTTCAGCAGGTGTGTGAACGCTCATCCCTTGTTGTTCCTGTGCTTCCCATGACAATAACAAACTGACCCAGCCGATTTGGTAAGACAGGTTTTCTGAAGGCGTCTTATCGACCCCAGCTGTTCGCTGATTTCGTAACGCTTCGGGAATTTCAACAAATTCTTGGCGAAATTTTTGGTAACGTTCTGTGATCTCTTGGATCAAGTCTGCTTTGCTTTCGTACTGTCTCATTGACTGTCCTCCTATTCAGGAAAATGGTTACTCTTTGTCGCTTTCTTCAATGGCGATAAAAATCGTCACTTCGCCGTCTGGTGCATACTGTTCAAAATCAAAGGAATACTTGCGCTGTAGCTGCTGGTTTTCTTCCTCTGACCAGATTTGACGCCAAGTAGTCAGAATGCCCTGCGCATCGCGCCGATCGACCGGATACATTTTCCAAGTATATTTTTCTGTATCAAAGTCTGCTTGCTCCGTTTCTTCGAAACAAAGCGAAACGGCATAGTCTCCTTGATAGTTTGACTCATACTCGTGGTAAACGCAAGCGATGACCGTTCCTTTTTCTGCGGCTTTCTTGACCGCCTCGCTGTTTTTCTCCCATAAGCCAGTGATTTTTGCTTGAATCGCCGGATCAGTAAAATTATTGGTTCTTTCCGTTGCCATTATCGAAAATTTCATTAGTGTTCCTCCTTCTTTGTCTTTATGATACGATAGAAACCTAGACACCTTGTGTCAGTGTTTTATCATCTTTTTATAAAAGGAGTAAATCAAGTGAGCACGACACGCCTGTTCGGCCTTATCTACCACCTGTTGAATCATGAAAAAGCAACGACATCTGAATTAGCCAAACAATTTGAAGTCTCGACTCGCACCATCACCAGAGATATCAATACCCTAAGCAGTATTGGTGTGCCCATCTATACCGAAACGGGTCGAAATGGCGGCGTTTATCTGTTAAGCAGTTTTGTGTTGGATAAAGTGTTATTATCAGAGGAAGAACGAAAAAACCTACTTTTGGCGTTGAAAGGGATTCGCCAGCTAACGCCACAGATCAGCGGAGAATCATTGGCAAAACTACAATCCTTGTTCCAGCAAAACGATACAGACTGGCTAGAAGTTGATTTTTCCACTTGGCATCGGCGAGAAAATGGCAACGACACGTTTGATTTATTAAAAAAGAGTATTTTAACGAACCACGTGATCACCTTTGACTATATCAGTAAACAGGGACCGCAAAAACGCGTCTGTCAGCCTTACAAACTGCTTTTTCGTTCGCAAGCATGGTATCTGCAAGCCTTCGACCAGCAAAAGAATGCCTTTCGGACATTTAAAATCAGCCGTATGAGTCAGGTCCACGTCACTGAACAGCATTTTTTCCGGTCACTGCGCCTAATTCTGCCATTGAATTGACTGTTGACACCTATCCCGCTCGTCTATTCTTTCAAGCCGACGTTCTTTATCGGGTATATGATGAGTTCGATCATCAGGATATTACTTTGACGGAGGAAGGCACTGCTGTGGTTACCGTTGAGTTACCCGAGGAAAGCTGGGTGGTGCCCTATTTGTTCTCTTTTGGAAAAAGCCTGCGTATTTTAAGTCCCCCTCGACTAAAGAATCGTTACCAAGAAGAAGTTGCTGCGATTTATGCCAATTTGTCTAAGAACGAGGGTGCGAACTGATTTTTTAAGAAAAGGATCCCTAGTTGAAAGGAGTGTTTGATTTGAAAGAAGTGATCGTAGACTATGGCGGGGTTTCGCTAGCCCGCCTTTGCCAGCAGTTGGAAGAACAGCAGATTCACTTAAACGCGTATGGCAACCAGCTCTTGCGCCATCCCCATCTCTCCCTCAGTGCTGATAAACAGCGTGCTACTTGTGTGATTGTTTCCCTTAAAGAACTGGGACTCACACAAGGTGGCTCGTTGACGGAGATTTTGCAGCTGCATTTTCTTATGGATTGACCGATTGTACCTTGGAAATGGCCTTGCACTTTCGCCTCGGCTATCGTCAACTGACAAATAGTACCGGACTGAAATCCCAAGGAAAAGCGCCAGCTGCCGCAATCACGATCGCTTCTATGCCTTTGGAGAAAACCGACGATTTCCCCAAAGGATTCTACATTCGCCGCATCGATGGTTGTGACTGGTTGCGAGGCTATACTTGCGATGCACGCCACCAATTTTCCCCGGATGACCTATTTTTGTTTAAACGACGAGACCCGTTGTCAGAGACCTTCATCTGAAGGGGAAACAAATAGTTACCAATCAAACGTCCCAATTTCCCCTTACTACAATCATTCTGCAGGATAGGGAGGACCCAAAAGGACGAAAGGAGAAACAGATGAACTTAATCCCAATGAAAGACAGCGACTATGCTGCCTACTTAGCCAACGCTGTTTTCGAATACGCCAATGACAAAGTCCAAGCAGGCACATGGGCCAAAGACGAGGCCCTCACCCTAGCCAAAGAGAGTTTTGCTTCTTTGCTTCCTCAAGGACCTGCTACCGAGAACAATCACTTGTTTTCCTTATTACCAGCTGATTTTAGTGAACCGATCGGAGTGATTTGGGTCAACACAGCTGCCCAGAAAGCCTTCATCTATGACTTTATTATCGAGGAAGACCAGCGAGGAAAAGGCTATGGTACCAAAGCCTTACAGGCTTTGGAAAAGTGGGCGGTCCAGCAAGGCATCACTGAGATCGGCTTGCACGTTTTTGCCCATAATCAATCTGCGTATCAGCTATACAAAAAAATGGGCTATCTGGAAACAGATATTACGATGGTTCGACGCTTAGCTGAATGAGTGGTGTTGAATGGGCCCGATCATTAGAACAAAAAAATTGATTGATCAGTGCCGGAGCCAAACAAAAAGAAACGACAGAAAATCGTCGTTTCTTTTTTCTATTTACAGAAAACCACTCTTTCAGATAGGGAATGGTTTTTTCAGTAGCATCGCCATTGTCGAGCCTTCTTCGCTATAAGGACTGCCTTTGACATCACCGAATATCTCACAAATATCAAAACCGGCAACCCTAGCTTCTTTTATCAATGCATCTTTTGCAAAATAGGTCGTCCATAAATAATAATTTGTGACCTCATCTTCTGATAAAATCGTTGTTTGCTCCAGCAAGACGTGATCAGGATATTTCCATCGTTGATTCAGCACATGATGGGGCTCCCCCCGCCAAAACCCTTCTGATTCTTTACTTTCCCAGGTCTGCTCTTCATTAAGCGTTAAAAACTGTGCAATCGTAAATACATCGAACAAAAATTTGCCCCCGGTTTTAGATGCGCCAGCACATTTTTTAGCAGTAGTTTGCGTTCCTCTGGATTTAAGGCACCATAGTCGCAATAAATCAAGGTAATAAAATCAAATTGCTGAGGTAACGCCATCTCCAAATAATTATCAAATAGATAGGTAATATTTAATTGCTGCTTACTCGCGGAATCTCTCGCATAGGCGATGGACCTTCTGGAGTAATCAACCCCTGTCACTTCATAGCCCAGCGCTGCAAATTTTTCCGCATAGATCCCTGGCCCACAACCGATATCAAGAAGTTGCGTCTGTTTTTCTGGCGGCACAAGGCGACTGATCCATCGAACGGATTCGTCGATAAAGTCAACCTTTCTACTCGCTCCCTCAAAATCAGGATCCAAATGAGCCTTTAACATTTGCTTGGAAATATACGCATCGTCCCAAAACGCCTCTGCCATTTTTTTATAGAGCGGTGGCCGCTCGATTGCTTTTCTCAATTCTTGGTACATCTTCTTTTCCCCTTTCAAAATAATTGAAAAACAAAAAAGACCGCAGATTTCACTCTGCGGTCAACCTTCAAACGATGAAGATCAAAAAGCGAAGAGTAAAATAAAATCAATGATAGACACTTCAAATAAAACTGCATGCAGTCAATTTTTTGCCTATGAAATTGATTTTATTTACTCTTTTCCAGTCCTACCCCTGTTAACGAAGGAATAACAGCAGATAGGCCGGAGCCATCACCTTTTTCTCTTGTTTTTCTGCTTTTAGTTTAGAAGGAGCCAGTCGATTTGTCAATGGGAATTGACTGTAGACGCTCGATTAAACGATGGTCTTGCCGAAATTCACACCTTACTGGGGAGAAATTTTGCAAGAACGCTGAATGTTTACTTCCCTTCACCTGCTGATTTTTTCAACAGGAAGCTGGATCTCAGTCAGCCATTCCTCTTCACTTTCTTTATTCCAAATACCATCAATATAGCTTTCACGAAAAGGCCCTGTGATTCGATAACCGTTATTTTCAGCAAACTGGATCACTGCAGCATAGGCTTTCGGAAACTCAGTGTAGGCTCCTTTATGGACCGTGCAAACTGCCTCTGGTACTTCTTCTATCTGCATTTAAATCACAATTAACTATTTTTAATTTCTAAGCTTGTTTTTTTCTTCTATCTCCACTATATTTGTGGGTAAACCAGTTATTTCTATGTAGAAAGGACGTTTCCCTTGAATTATCCCTTATTAAATGAACAAATGCCGCAAACCATCATCCGTGTTTGGCGGTTACGGACAATTACTTCACTGATCATTTTCAGTTTACTTTTCGCTGCTTCTTTTTGGTTTTTATCCATGCAAAACTGGCTGCATTTCTGGGTGATCGCCCTTTGGTCAAGCGTATTGGCGCTGACTTTGATCAGCCATCTGCTTTCTTTTGTGCTGATGAGCTACCGTTACAAATTCCATCGCTACGAGATCCAAGAAAATGATATCGCCATTCAACGTGGCTATCTATTTCGCAGCACCATGTATATTCCGATCCGCCGAATCCAGCATATCGAAACAGACCAAGGGATCTTTTTGCGAAAATACTCCTTAGTCTCCTTACAGATCCATACGGCTGCCACCAACCACACCATTGAAGGCCTACCAGTGGCGCAAGCCGAACGCTTGCGAGAAACCATTATGACTTTAGTTGAGGTGGTCAAAGATGATCTATGAAAAACAACGACTGCCGTTGCTGTGTATCGGTCTTTATTGGTTCAAAAATTGCAAAAATTTTCTGGTACTAGCATTTCTGCTTGTATTCAAATTATTCAACGACGCCCCTTCTTTGCCGATGATTCTGGGCGGCATTCTGCTATTTTTACTGGTCTGTCTGATTTTTGCGGTACTGTCTTACACCCGCTTTACCTTTCAAATCGATCAAACAAGTGTGCTAGTCAACAAAGGACTCTTTATCCAAAAACAAACGATTTTGCCGTTTGAACGCATTCAAACGATTCAAGAGAATCATTACTTTTATTTACGTCCGTTTAAACTAGCTGAAGTGAAGTTGGAAAGCGCCGCAAGTTCGAGTGGCGAAGCCGAAATTCTTTTCCCAGCGTTGCCGCTGGCTCTCATTGCCTCCATCGAAGCGTCAAAAAAAGCGGCTGCGACACCACAAGAGCCGACTGCCCAAGCAGCTAGTGGAGAAGAACCAACCAATAATTACGCTACTGTTTTTTCGGGTGAGGAAACAGCAAATCCGCCGTTAGAAACATTCACTTTGAAATTCAAGGAGATTTTCTTGTTTTCTATCACTGATTTTTCTGTTTTCACCTTGGTTCTAGTCATCGGCTACAACGTGATCGACAACATTCCCAATCTCTTTACCTATGCATCGGATTTGCAGCAACTCGGCCTTTTATTTGGTGCTGCGCTTTTGCTGGGGCTGCTGATTTTGTTTTTCTTCCTTGCGATCGCTAGAAATCTTTTCCGCTATTATGGCTTTACGGTGGAAACGAACCAGCAACAGCTGCTGATCACACAAGGCTTGTTTTCTAAACGACACCAAACGATTCCCCTCGCTAGGATCCAAGGGCTAAGTGTCGAACAAAATCTTTATCGCCGAATCTTTCATCTAAGCTCCGTCAAGTTACTGCTGGCTGCTGGCAGTTCTTCAGAAAGCGATGATACGGTCTATCTGTTCCCCATTTTGAAAGAGGCGCAGCTGACCGAAACATTGACCCGCTTTTTACCCGAATGGTCGTTTCAACAAACCGCTCTAGTGAAAAATCCGCGACCCAACTTTTGGTACTTCTGCCGTTGGCCGCTGCTGATCGGACTGCTTGCTGTAGGAATCTCCGCCTTCTTTTTCTGGTGGTTAGCGCTGATTTTCTTCGTGTTCTTTGGCTCCTTCGTGTTATCAAGCATCTGGCGGGGCAAAATACAAGGCTATCAATTTTTAGACAACCACGTATTATTGTGTCAAACGATTCGCGGCTTAACAAAGGTGACCGCTTATCTGAAGAAAAATAAAATCCAAGATTTCACCGTCACCACGACGTATTGGCAGCACAAAAAAGGGCTTGGCAAGTCACAGCTGACCATCAAAACCGAAGATACTCTCACCGAAAGTAAGCTGTTCTACTTTCCATTAACTGAAGCAGAAAAGTTACGGCGCTGGTTTTTGTCTTAGTTCACAAAAAAAACGTCAAACAGCAGGACTTACGCGCTGTTTGACGTTTTTTCGCAAGACCTGAAAGGAATGAAAAGGAAGCATCAACCATTGATTCGTTGATGCTTCCTTTTTCTATCCCCTGTCCTTACCCTCGACGATTTGCTGCTTGATTGAAGCAGCATCTAAGCCATATTCTTTTTGCAGGAAGTCGGGTGTGCCGACTTGGCCAAATCGTTCATTGACACCAATACGTTTTAAGGGGACAGTACTGCCAGTTTCAGCAAGCACTTCGGCGACGGCACTCCTAGTCCACCGGTGATAGAATGATTTTCGATGGTGATGACTTGCCGTTTCCCCTGAACTTCACGGATGATCATTTCTTTATCGATCGGTTTGATGGTAAACATATCGATCACTTCACAGCTGATTCCTACTTCTGCTAATTCTTCTGCCACTTGCAGTGTTTCAGAAACCAATTGGCCGCAGGCAATCAACAACAGTTCATCGCCTGGTCTTAAAATATTGCCTTTTCCTAGTTCAAAGGTCGAGCCTTTTTCATAAATTGTCGGAACCGCTTTCCGATTGCCTCGTACGTAATGAATGCCTGATAATTGGCTAAAGGTTTTTATGATCCACGCCATTTGGACTTCATCCGCTGCATCGCAGACGATCGACTGGGGAATCATTCGCATCAAAGCCACATCTTCCCATGTCGTATGGGTGCCGCCGTTGTGCCCGACTGCAAACCCTGGATCAGAACCGTAAATATTGATCGTATTGCCGCCATAGCCGCCAGAAATAAACAGCTGATCGAATACCCGGCGCGTTGCAAATGGCCCAAAAGTGTGGATAAAAGGTGTATAGCCAGTTAAACACAAGCCAGCAGCGACGCCAACCATATTGGCTTCCGCGATCCCCATGTTGATAAAGCGTTGGGGATGTTTGTTGGCAATCGCTGTCCAGCCGCTGGCAGAGCCAAGGTCGGCATCCAACGCAACTAGCTGGTTATTTTCATCCATGAGTTCCACCAATGTGTCAACGACACATGTTCTCAGCTCTTTACCAGCAGCAGTGGTTTTGCTTAATGTAAACATGCCTTAGCGTCCTCCTTCGATTTTTATCGTCAACTCTTTGATTGCCGCTTCTGCCGCTTGATTGATTTCATCCGTGGTAAACTTCACGGAGTGATTGGCATCTAGTTCTTCAAAGAAAGGAACGCCTTGCCCTTTTACGCTGTCCAAGACAATGCAAACCGCTTGGTCTTCGATTGCTTTGCAACGCTCGATTGCCTCATCAATGGCTTGCATGTCTGCCCCTGGAACTTTCTCTGTATAAAAGCCAAAAGCAGTCATCTTCTGCTGGATGTCAAAGGGATCAAGAATGTCTTTGGTTGGCCCATCTAGCTGTTTTTTATTGTCATCAATAATGACGATACAGTGATTCAGTTTGAAGTGGGCAATGTATTGGAAGGCTTCCCAGCACTGTCCTTCATTTAGTTCGCCATCTCCGACGATCAAATAAACAAAATTGTCCTTGCCTGCCAAGCGCAGACCCGTCGCGATCCCGGCAGCCATGGAAGTCCCCTGCCCCAGTGAACCTGTGGTGGCATCAACCCCCGGCGTTTTCCAGCGATCCGGATGGGAAGGCAGTCTCGTGCCGCCCTCATTGATCGTCCATAACCACGACCGATCAAAATAGCCCGTATTTGCTAATGCACTATACAGTGCGGCGCCAGCATGTCCTTTTGATAAAACGAGTCGGTCACGATCCGCCCACTGTGGATCTTGTGGATTAACCCGCAGCTGTTTGCCGTACAAAACGGCCAATAATTCAACAATTGAAAAGGAACCGCCCAGATGGCCTTGCCCCATTTTCTTGATGCTGCAAAGGGTATCTAAACGAATCTTTGCCGCTAATCTTTCGAGTTCGTGGTATTCTTGTTCACTGATTGCCACTATTTATCCCTCCATCCTCTATTTATTCAGAAACAGATTTTGCCCGGCTGTTTTTCTTGAAAATCGTCAATCCGATCAAGACCGCGACTACCGCAATTATCCCTGAGAAGATGGCGATTTGACCGCCCATATTGGCTAAGTTTCCTAGGAAGATCCCTGCAACTCCATAGTCGGTATCAGAGAAAGTTGATCCTTGGAACCCAAGATCCCCCATGACTGGCATCAACAAGATCGGCATGAAGCTGATAATGATCCCATGAATAAAGGACCCAATCACGGCGCCTCGCACACCACCCGTTGCATTGCCGTAAACACCTGCCGTTGCGCCACAGAAGAAATGGGGCACGACACCTGGAATAATAACGGTTGTTCCTGTGAAGACCATGATGATCAAACTAACGATTCCACCGACAAAGCTGGTTAGAAAACCAATCAGAACAGCATTTGGCGCATAAGGAAAGACGATAGGGCAATCCAATGCAGGAATCGCATTAGGAACAAGCTTTTCGGAAATCCCTTTAAAGGCTGGTACGATCTCTGCCAAAATCAGACGGACACCAGCTAAAATCACAAAGACACCAGCGGCAAACGAACCAGCTTGCTGCAACGAATAAATGATCGAGTTCGTGCCATTGCTAAGATTTTCTGTAATAAATTCACTCCCAGCAAAAATTGCTACGATCACGTATACAATAGCCATCGTAATCGTGATACTAACAGTAGAGTCCCGCAAGAAAGACAGGCCTTTCGGAAAATTGATATCTTCTGTAGATTTTTCTTTATTGCCGACGTATTTCCCAATCAATCCGCTCAATGCATAGCCGAAGTTCCCCGTATGCCCCAATGCGACGGAATCATTTTTGGTAATTTCTCGGGTAAACGGCTGTGCGATCGCTGGGAAAATCGTGTTACAAATCCCTAACGCCAAGCCGCCAAATAAAACTAGATTAAAGGTGTTCATTCCAGTAACGCTCAAAATTACCGCAATCATGCAAGCCATATACAACGTGGCATGCCCAGTCAAATAAATGTATTTAAAGCGAGTGATACGGGCAATCAAAATATTGAAGGCCATGCCGGCTAACATAATAAGTGCGGTATACGTGCCGTAAGTCGTCAAAGCCAGCGCAACGATCGCTTCGTTATTAGGGACGACCCCTTGCATGTTAAAGGCTGCTTGGAACATCTCCCCAAATGGCGCCAGAGAGCTTTCGATCACCCCAGCCCCGGCAGTGACCACGAGAAACCCAACAAAGGTTTTGATGCCCCCTTTGACGATCGTGGCAATGTCTTTTTTCTGCAGCAGATTCCCCAAAACGGCGATCAGCGCAACTAAGATCGCTGGGGTACTCGCGATATCAACAAGAATATCTAAAAATTCGTTCATGACTGTCTACTCCTTTTTATAGTAATCCTTTTTCCTGACAAACTGCTTGAACCTTTTGCTTCAATTCATCGAGATCGATAATACTGGCTAACACCACGATCTCACCTAGATGCTGCGCACTATCGGCTAAATCGCAACCAACGAAGAAAACATCCGCCATATCGGGTGCGGCACTTCCTAAATCATAATGGGAGACTTCCACACCTGAGACACCCAATTCATTTAATACAGAATTGATATTCATCTCCACCATAAAACTTGATCCTAATCCTGATCCACACACTGCTGCAAATTTCATTTTTCATCTTCTCCTTCTCTGATCACTTCAATTATTTGATCCGCATTGGTTGCGGAAAGTAACGCAGTTAGTTTTTCATTATTCGACAAAATTTTTGTTAAACTCGCTAGCGCTTTTAGATGGAGCTCATTGTCAACCGCCGCCAAACATATAAACACGTGAATCGTGTGTTGCGGATCATCATTCAAAAGCACTGGTTCTTTGACTTTTAATAACGACATCCCGATCGCATTGACCCCATCTTCTGGACGCGCATGGGGCAAAGCGATGCCTTTTCCAATATGGATAAAGGGACCGTGATCCACCACTTTATTGATCATGGCGGTTATATATTGTTCCTCAATCTTATTAGTCTTTTTTAATGGTGCAGCAGCTTCTCGAATGGCTTCTTGCCAAGTCAGCGGCACCTCGGTAAATTGGATGGTTTCTGCTGTTAATAGATCTGATAACATCGGACGTTGGTCTTCCCTTCTATTCAATTCTCGATTGATTTTTCTTTGCAAAATTTTTCTCAGCTTTTGCTTACTGATGCCTGCTTTTAAATCAACATAGGGCAAAATCACTTCTAACACATCGTCAATAGAATGCAAGCCAGTTTTTGAAGGAAAGAATGCCGCTTGTACGTTTCTAACCAGTTCATCCTTCTCAATGGGCGTCATAATCGGATTGATCACATAACAGGGTCGTTTGGTTTTGATCGGGGCACTAGAAAAAATCAGATCAATCTCTTCATTGAAGCGAACATTTTCATACTCTTCGATCGAACGAGCCGGCATAAAATGGATCTGGGGAAACAGTTCCTTTAATTCTGATTCCAAAATCAAGGATGAACTGATGCCACTTGGGCAGACGACTAATGCATTCAATTGGAAGTAATCGCGTTTGGCCTTTTGTTTACTGATTTCTCCACCAAACAAAATCGTAAAATAACCGATTTCTTCATCAGGGATCGTACCGACTAGGACTTCTAAAGAACCCAGTGCTCGTCTCGTCAGTTCAAACAACTCATTGTATTGCAGCTTGATTTCTTCAATCAGTACATTCTCCAGTGGAAAACCGTAGCGGATTCGAAAATACGCCGGGACAAGATGATAGAATGTGTTCATCAAAAGGGTGCGATAGTCCACAAACTCGATAGCTGCCAGCCGTTCCATTTCATGAATGATCTTACTGGCACATTCCAATAAAAACTCTAATGAAGTATCTTCAATATCTCCTTGCAGAATCGTTTTTAGCAGGATCGTTACATAAAGCGCTTCTGTTTCCCGATCTTTGATCGCAGGAAATTCTGCTAAAAACTGCTGACTGACTTGATGGACATGCAGCGACTGGAGCAGCGGTATTTCTGTCTCCGCTAAAGAAACAGCCGTTTCTGCCATCCGAAAGGATAGATAATTAAGAAAATAAAGCATTTCTTCGAAGCGACTCGGAACGATCACCAGATTGAAGGCAGTCAGTGTTGCGGACAAATGATCTCTGATCCGAACATAAATCGTTTTATCCTGCGCATAAATTCCCTCAAATAAAAGCAAATTCCCGTTTTTCGTATTGGATAATGCACTGACTTTTCGAAAAGCAAGAGCGCGAATCTGATATTCCTCTCCCTCTAGATAAAAGCCATATTTTCGAGAGTACAATAGTTGAATCTTTAAAGCTGCAAGTTCCTCTCTGATCCCCTTTACATCCTTCAAAATCGTATTTTTACTGACATAGAACAGCTCTTGAAACTGATAGACAGATAAATCTTGCACTCCTGAAAAAGTCAGAAGATAAATCATGGACCGTCGCTCTTCTTCCGAAAAAAACAACGTATTCTTCTGGACATTGAAAAGAATTTCCGGCCACTTTCGTTGAATCAGTGAAGGAATCAAAACTTCTCCCTCATGAATCATGATTCGTTGATTCAACCACTGTTCAGTGATTTGATTGATCTTGGCAATCTCCGCCAAAAATTCCTCATCCCTCCACTTCGTCAAATCAAGAAACGCCTCAACATTTGGTTCTGAAAACAGATACGTCAATTTGAAATGAATCATATTTGCTACCCCCACCTAAACTATAGCTTGCACAAAATGAAATCGCCATCATTTCTCGGTACAACTGAAACTCCGTTTTTTTAAAACGATGGACCGAAGAGGAGATTTCAAGGATTACCATAACATTTTTAACCAGAAAAGAGGATACGCGATAACCATCATGTGTTTTTTAACACAAAAAAGGCGAATCAGCTTGATGATTCGCCTTTCAAAAGTGATAAGTAATAGAAACAGATGGCAAAAATGGGCTAATCGCTAGGAAAATCCAATCTAGATTGCTTATAAAAAACAGGTGCCCTTCGCATAAAGTACACCTTTTCCACCAATGATTACTCGCTCATCTGCTAAGGTACACTCAAGAAATCCTCCTCGTGCAGAGAGTTGCTGAGCCGTCATTTTGGTCTTATTCAATCGGCTGCTCCAATAGGGAATCAGGTTCGAATGAGCCGATCCGCAAACAGGATCTTCATCAATCGTCAACTTAGGAAAGAAGGTTCGAGAAACAAAATCGACCGTTTCCCCAGGAGCTGTCACGATCACGCCAATCCCTTGCTCAAAGGTTTTTATTAAAGAAAAATTAGGTGTTAACTGTTGAATCTGGGTTTCATTATCCAATACAAAGAAAAGATCTCTTGCCAAGTAAGCCTCGTTGATTTTGGCACCGATCGCTTCTTCGTATATGGGCAATATCGCCGTTTTCTCTGGAAGAATCGCTGGAAAATCCAGTGATAAAATTTCATCATCCTTCGTCACACGCAGCTGTCCGCTATATTTTGTTTGGAAAACGATAGAAGTTCGTTGAGGTTCATAATAATGAAACAGCACAAACGCTGTTGCCAACGTTGCATGTCCGCAAAGATCAATTTCACGATCTGGCGTAAACCAGCGAAGGCTATAAGAGTCTGCTTCTTTTACGGCGAAGGCCGTTTCCGATAAATTGTTTTCGATCGCGATTTTTTGCATCAGCTCTTCTGGTAGCCATTCTGGTAAAATAAAAACGGCCGCTGGATTTCCTTCAAAAACCTTTGTGGCAAAAGCATCTACTACATAATACTCTAAGTTCATTTTTCTACTCCCTTTCGTTTATTGTATACGTACTCTGCGCAATAGAGATCTTCTACTGCGAGCCCCACCGCATCAAAAATCGTGTATTCTTGTTCCGTTTCTCGTCCGTGACATTTCTGAGTAACCAATTCCCCTAACGCCCCTTTGATAGCAGAAGGATGAAAGGAGTGTTCTGCGATTGGAATCAGAAGATCGCCACTTTCTTGCAATACTGCTTGATAATCATCTACATACACACTGGCCGCAGCCACTAGATCACTGGTGAGTTCACGTGTTTCTGGGGTAAAGGTTCCGATTGCATTGATATGGGTGCCAGGTGAAACCATTTCTTTATCCAAAAATGCCTGCTTACTAGGTGTTAAGGTACAAAGAATGTCGGTCTCACGTGTCGCTTCTATTAGATGGTTACAGGCAATAACCTCCAATTGCGGATAAGTTGTTTGGACTGCTTCAACAAAGTTCGCTAGTTTTCTTTTATCTAGATCATAAACAAATACAGTGTGGATCGGACGAATCGCCAGCATCGCTTGTAGATGGGAGGAAGCTTGATGTCCGGCACCAATTAGTGACAATTTGGTCGCTTCTTTCTTTGCTAAATAATTCGTCGCTACTGCTGATACTGCTGCCGTGCGAATCCAAGTAATACTATTTGCATCCATTAACGTAAGTGGCGCCCCATTTTGGCTATCAAGCAAAAGAATTTGTCCTAAATGAGTCGGCAGCTGTAACGTTCCGTTCTCTGGGAAAAAGGACATGATTTTTGCGCCATACACCCGGTTTGGACCTAAGTAAGCGGGCATTAAAGCAAAGAGATTTCCTTGCTTTTGATCTGGCAACGGCAATACCGCTCTTTGCCATTGAGAAACAGTTTGCTGCTCAAAATCACGAAAGCAATTTGTCATAGCTGTAATGGCTTCAGGAAATGTCAGTTCACGTAAAATCTCTTGCTCTGTTATAATCTCCATAAAAATTCCTCCTTTTTTCATTATCCTACCCTCAGCAATTCATACAATCAATGATATAATTGTATGGAATACAATTTAGGAGGTGTTCTTATGCCCATCAATTCTTATGAAGAGTATGCCCTTAGTTGGCGCCCAGACAAAACGCAGCTTACCCGTCCCTTTTATCGTTCCTTGATCAAGCGCTTAGAAGAAGATATCCTCTCTGGCAAGCTCGCCAAAAATACCCGCTTACCCTCTCAAAGAGAGTTAGCAGATTTCTTAGATCTTAATTTCACTACGATTGGTCAAGCCTATAGATATGGTGTCGAGAAAGGAATTCTCTATAGCCAGATTGGCAGCGGCACTTATGTTTCTGCCAATGCATTCGACTCGATCTCTATTTCTACCAGCAATGTGGCTACGCACATCATTGATCTGGGACTCGTCAGTTCCTTTGAAGAATGCAATTCCTTGATACTGCCCACGATTCAAAAAGTCGTCAATCATTCAAATATTGTTGGGATCATGAATTATCGAGAACCTCAAGGATCCGATTATCAATTGACGACCGCCAGCAACTGGTTAAAGACGCAAGGGGTCATCGCAGACAAAGACACGACTGCGATTGTTTCTGGTGTACAAAACGGCTTAGCGATTGCCTTGGCAGCCTTATTTTCTCCGGGAGATCGGATCGCAGTTGATCGTTACACGTACTCAAATTTTATTGAATTGGCACACCTCTTCCATTTAGAAATTGTTCCTATTGATTACGATCAGGAAGGAATGCGTCCGGAAGTACTTGCACAAGAATGTCGCAAGAAAAAATACACGGACTCTTTGTGATGCCCTCTTGCAACAATCCGATTGGTTTTCAAATCACCGAATCCAGACGAAAAGCGCTCGCAACAATTATCGAAGAAGAATCCTTGTGGGTGATCGAAGATGATATTCATTCTTTTTTAACGACGTATCAACAAAATAAAGTGATTGCTCCCTTTCAAGCGCTGCTCCCTCAACAAGTCATTTATCTTGCTGGAATGACTAAATTTATCTGTTCGGGGCTGCGGGTCGCTTATCTTGTTTTTCCAGAAGCGGTCCGAGGAAAAATCGAACAAGCCATTTTCACGATCAATGTAAAAACCTCTCCCTTGGAGGCAGAGATCGTTACCGAGGTTTTGAACAGTGAAGTGGCGCAAACCATCCTTCAACAAAAATTTGCTCTTACGAAACAAGCAAATGCACTTTTTGATGCGGTCTTTGACTGTCAATCAAAACCAGCAGTCTATCCCTATTATCGTCATTTATCGATTCGCTCAGATGTTTCTCAATTGGACATCGAACAAGACTATTTGGCAAAAGGCGTGCGCATCTATCATTCCAATCGTTTCACGACCCAAAAGCAAAGTGACCCGTTTATTCGATTGTCCCTGTCATCGAATCACTTAGAGGTGTTAGAAAAAGGACTGTGCATTGTAAAGGACTCCTTAAAGACCTACCAGTAGCTGTCTAAAAAATCAGCAATCCGTTGAACAGTGCCTATTTATTTGTTATAATACTCGTGTAAAGAGGAGTTGTTGCCACAACTCCCCTGCAGCGCCATTTAAGACGGCGACAGGTTTTTAAACTTAGAAGATAACCGTTTCCCTGTTAAAGTCGACGGTTATTTTTTTTGTCATTTTTCACTTCAACTAGGATACCAAAGATCAGCATGGCGGTAAATGTACCAAAACTGATCATTAGCCCGATTGCTTCCGCTGTGGACAAAAAGGCTTCTCCTTTCTGAAGAGTTAGTACTTACATTCATAAGCACCACCACCTTTCAAAGCTAGCCACCGTCACAAACTTTACTGCAGTCAAATGGTACATACTTCCATCAAAGAAACTTCCAAATGACAAGGATTTATCATTATTTTTTTCACGGGGCATGGTTCATTTGCTGTGATTCATTCCATAGAATCATCAAAATATACCGCTGTTCTCTCTTCAAGCCTGATCCGCTCTTTCCCGACCTTCTCCAGCCCCTTTTCTCAGTCCCAACTAAGGGCCTCCCATCAAGAAAAATAGTCAAAAAGTCAATATCGTTCTATTCGCCAAAAAACACTTTTGTTATAGTTACAAAAAGGAGGTTTCAGATGAGAAACGAACGACAAATTATTCAAGATAGCACCCTTGGTGTAGAGGCCTTATTGTTTAACGGTATCCAGCAAGAGTTTCCTAACCATTGGCATGAATATTACGTGATTGGCTTAATGGAAGCTGGCACGCGCAAATTCACCTGTCAGAATACTTGCTATATCGTTGAAGCGGGCGATTTGATTTTGATTCCACCAAAAGCTGCCCATAGCTGCCAGCAACTCACGGAAGAGAAACTGGTTTACCGCAACATCCACTTAACACCAGAGAATATGACGGCGCAGGTGCAAAAAATTTTCAACACTCGATTGACACCCCACTTTTCTGAACCAGTCATTCGTCAAGTAAAAGAAAAAGAGGAATTCCATGCGGTGCACCAACTATTGCTGTCAGATCAGGGCGATGAATTTGAGAAACAAGAACGCTTTACTTGTCTCCTTCACGACCTGCTTGTTCAGTATGCGGATTTCACCCAAAAACAGACAGAGACGACTACAAATAAAGCTGCTGTAGCGAAAGCCTATATTGATCAGCACTATGCCGAAAAATTATCACTGAGTGAATTAAGTGACGTTCTTGGAATGAATCAGTACGTCTTGATTCGGCAGTTCACGAAAGCGTATGGCCTGTCCCCTTTTCAATATTTAAGTACTGTGCGCATCAGTGCTGCTAAGAAAAAACTGGAGGCTCAAGAGGCAATTGCAGAAGTCGCTTTTCTGACCGGTTTTAGCGATCAAAGCCATTTTACCCGTATCTTTAAAAGCTTGATTGGGGTCACCCCGAAAGCTTATCAAACAATTTATCAAGAAGATGGAGTGAATATGAATGAATAACCAAGAAAAATGCGTCATGATTATCGATGAACAATTACCGATTGGATTAGTCGCGAACACTGCGGCGATCTTAGGTGTTACTTTGGGAAAACTGTATCCAGAAGGAATCGGAGAAGACATCTATGATTCGACTGGTAACAAACACTTAGGAATCGTCAATTTTCCGATTCCTATCTTGAAAACAAACAAAGAACAATTGCAGACCATTCGCGAATCGATTAGCCAACAGTCAGAACAAGATGTCACTATCATTGACTTTTCCGATGTCGCCCAAATTACTAATTCCTATGAGCAATACCGCCAAACCCTCGAGTCGATTGCTCCAGAAAAGCTGGCTTATTTTGGTATTTGTCTAAAAGGCAAGAAAAAGCTTATTAATAAAGTTGCTGGTAGTTTGCCGTTGTATCGGTGAAATCGCTAGTGAAAAGGCAGCCGTCTAAAATTTCCTTTTGTTTCTGACAGTTCTTCTTTACAAAAGCACTGTTCATCTGATAGCCTAACAATTTTCATTTACAATAATCCATGGAGATAGCCTAACTGGTGGAATTTCGTCGACTAAATTCTACCGATTAGGTTATCTCTTTTTTTACAAAAAAATGTTAGTAGAAAATCCCTAGATTTTCCACCAACACTAAATATTCTAGACCTATTTTCCTTCGTTTTCTATTCTTACGAGTAGCCACTGAAAAACATCTTATTCTTCGTGATAAATATTCAACCCTACTTCAGTATCTTCCACACAACTGTTCGCTGGTGCTTTAGCAATAAGATAAAGAAAGTAAAAGTCTCCCACGCAACTAGCGGCATGTACGGAAGCGATCCAAGTAAAAAGAGACACGGTCAACCAACCAAAAAAGTAAAAAAGAAAAAGACCCACAGAAATGCCAATGAATGGTGCCAATAAAACGATGGCAAATTTTCCTTTTGAATAAAAGGAATGGGGACTCGTGGCATATGCTACCCCATTTTTGAACCCAAACTTTACCTTCCCTTTGGGGTCAAAAAGCTTGAAGAAGGCACCGTGGATCAATTCATGAATGATGATGAGAACAATATACGTACCCATTAAGATCAAAAGTCCGATGAAAAAAGGGGTTCATTAGTTGCTCCGTGACCAGCTACTGTTAAAAATGTAAAAAAGACATAGAAAAAAATCAAGGCAGGGATTGCTGCGAGATTCAATCTCTTTATTGTTTTTTGATCATCCATCAAATTAATTTGTTTGAGTAATTTCATCGCTGTTCTCCTTTTTATTTTCGACATATTTCTTAGTACATGATTTCTATGAATTCCCTTTACCCAGCCAACAAGAGCAGCAAACACAAAACCAGTGCCGTTAAAACGAATAGGAAATTGATCGTTTCTGGCGCACCTTCAATTCTTCTCTTTAGTGGTGGAGGACGAAAAGTTGGATTCATGCTTTTCGTTTGGTAGTCCACACTGCTTGATAAAAAGCTGTCGGAAGGGATCATAAACACCAAAAGAACGCCATAAATAATGGATGCCGGAATCAGGAGTGAGCATTTGGCTAGGTAACCAATCAGCAGACTCGCGATCAAAGGAATAGCTACGTACAAAGCACTTTGGTACAGTGTTCGCCGAATTGGTTTCATAGGGAAGTCTCCTTAGTAGTCATCATTACACACATCACAAAATAATTTTATTTACTTATCAAATAAATATACCATTACTTTCAAAGGGTGTAAACACGCCAGAAAACCATGTCGATGCTGCCAAGTGCGGCTGCCCAATGCTAGGTGCAAAAAAAAGAAGTGGTTTCTCTCCACTTCTTAAAAAGTACTCTACTTATTTTTTCTCTTCACTTAACCTCTAAAGATAATCGGTAAACCATTTGGTAAACCGTTATACTTGCCAAATTGCTCCCTCTCTTCCTTTTGAAAAAGATATGACTCTGGAAAAAGAAACCTATGATCCTTGTCTCTCTATTAAAATTTCTTCTGAAAAGCAAACGTCTCAAGAAAAAATAATCGTGCGATTTCTGCCTTTCCTTTTCGCTTCATACAAAGCTTGATCGGCTTGGTAAAAGGTTTCTGAAATGTCTAAGGCTGGCTCGGCTTTTGAAATTCCTGCTGAAAAATAAAGAGTCAGTTGAGCTGCATCTAAGTTCAACTGTTCTTTCCTTAAAAATGCATGGAACTCTTCAATGATATTTTTTACTTCACTTAAAGTATGTCCTCTAAACAAGACTAAGAACTCTTCGCCCCCGTATCGATAGACCTCCACTAAAGACGGATCCTCGATTTTTGGGTCAAGAAAAGTCGTCAGTTTTTCAGCGAAAAACGTCAAGGCTTGGTTACCGATTTGATGTCCATAGTGATCATTGATCTGTTTGAAATGATCCAAATCCAACATCCCTACAATTAGTTGATTCTTTTCAATTAATGTTAGCTTAGAGATGTCCTCGTTTAGACTGCGGAAATTTTTTATCTTTGTCAACTCATCATAATTGCGTTCAATGATTTTTGTGTTGATTTTTTCGAGAAAGTTTTTTTGGTTATGAAGATAATACTTCCACAAAAAGAGAATGATCCCTGAGCCAATCCCTAGAAATACAACATCGCCAAAGCCAATTTCTCGGCGATAAAAAAGTCCTGAGTCGACCATTGGCGAACCAACAGTCACAAGAATTGAAAATAGATAAAAAAAGGTGTGATTTGCTTTACCGAAAAATGTTTTCTTTAATAAGTAGTTCACGATTAAAATGACATAATTTAAACCGATAATAAAGAACATAGCTTGCCAATCAAATTTATTGATCAATGCAAAAAAAGTTAGCAAAATAACAGGGACCAGCCCAACTAAATAGATTTTTTCTTTGAGGACGCCAAAATAATAAATAAAGATCGGAATCGTATATTCATACGCAACATAACCAATACTATTTAAAGAAAATGATATAATAAAGTAGACTTGCGAAATAAACAGAACAATGCCGATCAGAATTTTAAACGAAAGACGTAAGTTTAATTCTTTAAAATTTTTGATAAACAGATCATACGATATAAGCAAGCTCACGACTAAAATAGCATACATCGCAGTATAAATCAGATGGATAATCATACGACTCCTTCTTTCTTTGCTTATTCTTCTTAAGAATATCTCGCCTATTATTGAAGGTAACGCTTCTTTCTAGCAGATCATAGACGAGCATGCGAGCGATTCATGGAAAGGATCAGGAACATTCTCCCTTCATGAAACCAAAATTAAAGCTACTCCAGAAAGGAGCAGAAACCAATGGCTGAAAAAATTGAACAAGAACTCTTATCGATATTTCCCCAATTATACTTTGATGCCCAGCCTATCTTTCAAATGAAACAAGATAGTCAGAAAGTGATTGGCTACGAGTTATTATTGCGAAGTACCGAAAGAAATAGGTTTCCCCTTTCTTTCTTCCAGCAAGTGATCAAATATAAAAAACTACACACTCGCTTACTACAATGGTATCGAAATGAAATTTTCAGCTTGCTTCATCCCAACGAAAATACAAAAATTAGTCTCAATATCCACCCGCAACAACTTAGTTACCCAGAAACCTTTCTGATGTTAGCAGACTTAGCCCCTTACCATAATCGTATTTTGATTGAGATCACCGAAGACGATACGGAACCTTCCATCGCCTGTGATCCCAAATCCTTTCTTATGAACAAAATCAACCAAATAAAACAGATGCACTTTTCTGTCGCATTGGATGATGTAGGGACGGGCATTCATTCCCTGACGAATATTGCGCCAATGCTAGATAAAATCGACGTGATCAAATTTTCGCCTATCTCATTGCGCGTGCTGCCCCAAAAAGAGATTTTCTTTTTGATCGACTTCTGGCGCAATATCGCCAGTAACCGCCAGCTCCAATTTATCGTTGAAGGAGTGGAAACCTCCGATATTCACGAGTATTTGCTTGAAGAAGAGATTTTTCTTCAACAAGGGTTTTACTTGGATAAACCTGCCCCCGCGGATCAATTAAAGCGGAAAAATTAGTCATCGCGTCGTTTATTTTTCTCACTATATGCGATAAAAAAAACGATTATTAAAAAAATGAACAGATGCCCTTCAAATATAACACAAATAATTTTATTTGCAGAATTTTTGCTGGTTCGGCATCGTTTTAACGGTGATTTTACATGAGAGGGAGTAGAAATCAAAGTAAAGACCTTTTTTAGATAGGTGAATAGACAAAAAGCATTCAAGAAGTCAATTCCTGAATGCTTTTTGTCTAACCACTCTTTTTTCGATACACCCCTTCTATTTCAATCGCTCACCTTCACTAATTGCAAAAGTATTAATAATAGTCATCACTTCTTACCTACTCGTCTTGCTAGAAGTGATTCCTACCATTCCCCTCCTTGATTCATCTCACATTGAAAACCAGAGAATGCTTCGCTTTTGTTCCTAGATTGTAACCACACAGTTCTTTCAGATAAAATCGGTAATCATTTTCAACGATTCGAATGATCTCGTCATCGGAAAAATCGTCAAATCGCATCATTTCTGTGACTAAAACCAGTTTGGCATCGATTCCCAGAATATCTGGGGTGATCGCCCAAAATGTTTCTGGAGAAATCTCTGCTACCAATTGATCAAGTAACGTTAATTGCTTTTCTACATAAGAGGCTAAGGCACCATTTTCACGATTGGAATCCGTAAATTTCTTTTGAAATCCATCAAGATATTCTATCTTTGAAGTAAATACAGTCATGCTTCTTTGCTCCTTTCTTTGAGGGGAACAAGCCCCCTTATTTTCTTCCTAAGTCTCATCCTATTCTTTCTCGTTAACTATTCACTACTTTTTCTAGCTACTGAGAAAACACCAAGGTCCAGTAGTCAATGAAGAATATCCAGCAACCCTCTGACCAGCTGCTTGTAATGCTCTTTTTGATCCTTCGCCTCATCTTCTGCCTTGATTGAAAGACTTTGCTCAATTGCTTCTTGAGGCATCAACAAATGGGTGTTCAAATTTGAGATGTACGAGACGCATTCTTCCAACAACTGATACTCTTTTTGTAGGACACTAGGTACTTTATACGTACGAAAAATGAACAAATAGCGAGCATTCGCTTTTATTTCTTCTATGTGATTATTTTCTAATAAGTAACGCATCTTATCTATTTTTTCCCCTTGGGGATAGGGGCTAGAATCTGCAGTCAGCAGATGATAGTAGTAGCCAATATATTCACTATTTATGATGGTTCTTTCAAACGCTTCTTTCTCGATCTTCATCTTCTGTATCCTTTCAAAACTATCACTGACCTCACTTATACAGCGTTTGTGGTATCACTAAGGACTGCTTACCTTTTTGATTCATTTTTTATCCGCTCTACTCTTTCATTAAAAAAGAGAAACTGTAAGTTTTCCTCACAGTTTCTCCTTTACGCTTCTAGCGATGACGATAGTTAAGGAGCGACGCTTTCACCGTGCTTCTTTTTTCTTGTTGCTGCAATGACAAACAGTACTAGGAGTGCATACCCAAGGATAATCAAACTGCTTGTGTTTGAAGAACCTGTTTGCGGTAATTTCCCTTGTCCAATTTGAGAAGCATCTGCGACGATCGTTTTCTTATTGTCATCGTCTGCTTCTTCCTCTTGCGTCACCGTTTCACCGATTCGACCAGTCACAGAGACTTGCCCTGTCGTCGCCTCGGCGACGCTGGTTTCCGATAGATCCCAGACAGTCAGAGTCAGTAACACAGCGACGAAAAGGACGATTCGTTTTCGTTTTTTCATATGATAGATCCCTTCTTTACTGGGATTTCAGTTTTTAGTCTTCCTCTACATCCGGCGCAAAGCTCAAGACCAATTTGAAGCTTGGATTTGATTCTTCTGATGCATCGGTCGGTGTTGCTTCACCAGTGAAAGCAAAGCTTCCTACATTCGTACCTTGGTTGCCTTCAAGGGTGAATAATTCAGTTTCCGCTACGGTTGGTGTGCCGTTTTCAAACAACTCGATACCATTTACGTTTAACAAGTCTACTTCAGACATATTCAATGGTGTATCGACACCCGCAACAGAAGCAATTACGCCAACTGCTGAGTTATTTGTCACAGTGTAGGTAGGTGAAACGATCTCTTTGTGGCTTGATTCTTCTGTGGTGTAGAACAAAGCAGTCGTTGGAATCGTCACATTGATCCATTGGTTCAAATCTTCGGGATTTGGTCCAGGGGTTGTGTTATCGAATGATCCGATGATCCCGTTTACTTGGACATCTCCTGACGTATCGCCTTCACGTCCATCAATGGTTTGTGTCGCAAAAGCGGTGGTGCCGCTTGCGATTACTCCTGCGATTGTTGCTGTACTTAGAATGGCTGCTACAAATTTTTTCATTTTTATTTCCTCACTTTTCTTTTTTTTTTAATTCTTAACGATAATCGTTAATTCAGCTTCAGTGACCCCTTGTTTTTCTTTGCTTTCAGGGTCGTAAATATTGATGGTGGCTTTGGCAGGATACTCGCCTTTTGCCAATGGTGTCGCCAAGGCAACATTTTCAACAAATTGATTTGGATGGATCGCACCGGAAGAATAGATGACTTCCCCGCTCGACAGTAAAGAGATATCCACGGCGATTGGGTACACATTGGTGCCCGGGTTGACGATCTCAATGGATCCCGTGCTTTGACCATCTTCAAAAATGGCTTCTGGATTGATTTGCAGGGTAAAATAATTCGCATCTGCAATTTCCTGCGCCCGTTCAGATACTCGCTGATCGGTGGCATCGCCAGACTCCGGCAACAAGTCAGCACTGATCAAAGGGACTGCTGCTTTGGATTGGTAAAAGTAGTACCCGAACCCACCGGCAAGTACTGCCAATAGCAACAACCACAAAATCCATTTCCGTCGATCCTTCGTTTCGGTTTGATTCGTTTGCTCCAATGGATTCACCTCCTTCCCATTTGGTACGATCTTTTTTAGTCTCGTGGGACAAAGCGTAAGACGATGCGATAATTCGGTACGAGCAAGTCTTCATAATACCCGCCTTGATCGGCTTCTGCATCAATGACCCACTGGGGATAGTCCCCATAGAAATCCCCCGTTAAGGAAATCGGCACGCGACTTCTTTCTTCTAAGCGAACCAAGTGTTGTTCCTCCATCGCTTCATAGAGTTGGATCTGTGTTTCATCTGTTTTTAGGTTCAATCGCAACAGCGGGGTTGAGATATCGTCATAGCTAAGGGTTGGGTCCTCTTCTTCGCTTTCACTTTCGGCATAGTCGAGAGGATCTTCTCCCGCTTCTAATAAGACAATACTGGCACTATCATCGATCGCCAGTTGATTGACGTAGGTATCCACGGCAAGTGGCGATTGATTGCGGATCTCATACCCTTGGCTTTCAAAATTACGATTCGATTCCGCTGTGTTGTACAAGGATTCGAAGACCATTTTGGTCGGGATCGTCACCCGCATATGCTCAAGTTTCGATGTCACATCGATACCGACTATCAGCTGGTAAGCTTTATTTCCCACCTCAAGAACAGCGAAGTAGCTACCGTCTTCGTCCACTTCTCGTGTAAGATCCGTTTCTACGATGCGAAAGTCATCCGTCATATCCGCTTCCGTCAATACATTTGCGGCTTGCGCACGACTTTCTTGAAGTATCAAGGCATCTAATTCTTCTTGCGTGCTTAATTCATTAACTTTATAGCGATCTAAGGTGATATTGTATGCTTCAAAGTTCACCCCTTTGATAACGGTTTGACGAGCAGTCACATCGACATAAGTCTCAATCGAAGGTTTTGATAAGAAAATCGACACTTCTGTCTCTGTTTCCAATCGTTCATTTTCTCTTAAAGGAATGCGGAAATAGCGATACAGCTGATTTTCATCTCGATAGTCGCCCCATTCGATTCGTTCAGAGTTTTTGTCCAATTCAACGAGTTCTCCATCAGTATTTGTATAGGAGATAATTGTGACATCGGTATCCTCGTACATGTAACCAGTAATTTCGGTCGATTGATCACTCAATGCATCGATTCGTGCAACGAGACCTTCTGGTTCTGAAAAACGAATTTTATTGAAGTTATTCTTAGAAATCACTTGGTAAATATCCGTTTGTTTTTCCAGACTCTCCAAAGAACCATCTAGTTGCTCACCACTCAGTAATCTGGAACGTGCTTCGCCATTGCCTGTGCCTCCATAAGGGAAGGTATTCCCGCCATTTCGATTGATTCGCATGATCCCAGAAATGTTGATAAATTCTTCTGTAGGTGCCTCTAAAGAAGCATTTTCCCAAACTGCTAGTTTTTGACTCGCCACATTGATTCGTAAACCGTTCGCAACCGTATTTTGTGCGGAGCGGATCAAACGCTGCAATTGCGCATTGGCTTGACCAGTTCTTGTCGTAGGGTGACTAATTTCAAACAAATTCACATTGTTATATTCAATCGTGCATTGGCTAGTCTGAAATAAAGAACTTCAGATTTATTTCTTATGGTTTCTAACACAACCGTAGAATCTTCTTCTGCCGAAAACGAATTGCGCACATTGACTAACGGGCGATTGATAAATTCTGCTGATGTCCCCATGCCTGTTCGATTATCAGTAAGGGAAAATTCCGCTCGTTTGCCAACGGTAATATTTGCGAACGAATTCGAGTGACTGGATGACCAGTTTCCGCCTCCTTGCGTATTTAACCCTCTCGCAACCCCTTTAAAGGTCGCGTCATCATTGAGAATGAAATTAGAGGAAGTCGTGACTCTAAAGATTCCTCCAGATTGATCCACGTCAAGGGTAGCTCCTTTGCCAATCCGAACAAATGAATTACTAGCAGTCAACCATATAAAGCGGGAATCTGAAGTCGTTCGATCTCTTCTTGATGTCATGGTGGCATTGTCTTGCAATTCCACTCTTTGCGACACTTGGATTCTAGAGTAGTTTTGACTTGTTGCCGAATTTTGAATCGCCGTTGTTGTTGGCTCTGTCAAATGCACTTCAGCATGTTGCGCAAGCGTAACTGAACGAACAGTGGTGTTTCCTGTCATTCCCCTCGCTGCGTTGATTCTCGTATAGGAATTTTCGCCGAATAACAGATCCGTCGTTCCGACTCCCTGTAGAAATCGTCCCCCAGTATCAACTTCGGCTTTACTTCCTTCTTCCATCGTAAATTTCGAATTCGCCAAGGTTAAACGAAAAACGGCTCTTGCAGCTTGTCGCGTAGTATGATTGACCGTTACTTTCGCTTCACGGCCTAGTTTGATTTCTTCTCTAAACCGGAAAAAATCAACATTTGCATTACTTCGTCCAGAAACGGTGATTTCAGAGTGATCGCCCACATGCAACCGGCGAATGGTTGAAGAAGCAGCAGATGAGGTACCGCCGGTAAAGCCTTGCGCGGTTTGTAGACTGATCGTATTTTCTTCACCAATATAGATATCTGTTGTGCTGCGACCAGTAACAAATGGCCCTACTTGATTGAGTGTGATGGTTGCATTTGCTTCTGACAAAAATTGGGAAGCCGTCGACGTTGAACCCAATGCAATGAAAGGATTGGCTGCTGAAGACGTACGAGAATAATTGATCGCTGCTTTTTCTCCTAGGAAGAAACGCCTTTGCACGGAAAAAGCATTGGCTGCTGCGCTCGTTGAATGCTCAGCAATATTGATTTCAGCTCCTTCAAGCAGTTCAAATTGATCCACCATCGTTCCAGCCGTGAAGCCATGACCTAACACACCAGTAAGTTTCGTATATTTTCCTAATGTTACATGAGCCAAACTTGCGTTGACGAAAGCCCCACGCTGGTTCACAGCTATTTCTGAATAATCACCAATGGCGATTTTCCCGTTGCTTGATGCTAAGCCGATGACGACATTCGATGTACTTGCTGAAGAGGTCGTTCGCGTTCTCGGTACGTCAATTGTTGTATGACTTCCGATTTGACCGAGGATGTTGCGAAAAAGGTTCGATACGCTTGACCAACCGTAGCATTAGCAGGTTCACTGATGGATATTTCCACCTGATCACCGATCGAAATACTGTCGACTGCTACGTTGCCATTAAACCCGTTACTATGCTGATTGTTCATTTTCACGTGGTCTTGGATCGCGATCGTGGAACTAGCCACACCAGTAAACAGCGGTCCCTGCTGAGAGATTTTGGTTTGTGTGTGCTCCCCAAATCGATGACGGAATTTGCACTTCGAAGCTGAATAAATGCTCCAGTGGTTGTGCCCGTACGCGTTCCCTCAATGATGGTAGGTTGGTCTGCGGTACTATTTTCAACGATGAAGCTGCGTCCGACATTGATGGCGGGTGTCGTGCTGACTGTTCCGTACTCAGATAGTTTTAACTGACTACCCGCTTGTAACCGTACCTCCCCTAACGTACTGGTGGAGTTTCCGGAAAGCCCTTGTCCGGTGCCAACATCTAGTGTTGCTCCTGTTGCTAAAGTCAACCGACTATCTTGATTGGCATTTGGCAGGGAAACCATGGCGCCAGATTGGCGAATCGTCGTCACGCTTTCTTGCCCAAATACAAGTGTGGCTGCTGCTCCAGTCAAATGAAAGACGGTCCCAGTATTAGCATTTGCCGCCCGTGTGACGGAAAATACTGCTTGTTCCGCAATCACTCCTTGATTTAGTTCAAAAATCGGAGTGGTATTTGTGGACCGATGTTCGATCATAAATTCCCCTTCGACGGTCAAGCGATTTGCAGTAAATAGTGTCGGAATCGATGCTGCTGCGGTCGTTAACCGATTACTGCCTTTGAAATGTAGGTGCGCTTGATTGTTATTCACCAATCGTCCAGTAGACGTTGTTAGCTCTAGTTGGGTATTTTCAAAAACGATCGTGGATTGCCCAGTTGTTTGAGCCAAACCTTGGGCCGAAGAAATCCCTTGCAGCTGAAGGCCTTGCCAAGTTAGTTGCACTGGATTGACAAATTGCATCAAATCATCCGCTGTTGCTTGAGAAATGACTGCTTGTTGCCCAGTAAACGTAACATTTGTCCGCTGAATCTCGCTGATTGGTGCAGTCAAAGTGAAAGTGCCAGAAAGAGTGAGAAGGATGGCTTGGTCATTGGCGATTTGTCCATAGTCATACAAAGTATCTTGACTATCCGTATAGGATTCTCCTAATAAAATCGCCCGCAGTTGCTCCTCACCTTCAACTGAAAGTGCCAGGATTTCGGCTTCTGTGTCCAAGGCTTCGACTTGTGGTTCTTCCTTATCTTCCTCATCATCTACCAGATCTGCCTCGTTCGTGCTTTCTTCTGGCAATGGTTCATCTACTAGCTCTTGGTCTTCTTGACTAGCTGGGGACGAATCTTCGGGAAATTCAGAGGGCGCTGAGGGTTCTTCACTGCTTTGTTCCGTTATTGTCGGAAAATCAGCTAACTCATCCGAGCTACTCGTTGACTCAAGGTCAGATGACGCGCTCGCTTCTGTAAGCGAAACAGTATCTGCCTCAACTACTTGTTGGAATGTCATTATCGTATTGATTCCAGAAGTACTTATTAGTAGTACAGCAGAAAACAACGTAATTAATTTCATCATGTCCTCCTTTCTTCAAGTATCATTCAGTAATATAAAATCTTTATAACTAGGCTACTCGCCCCCTTTTCCCATAGAATCGTCCCATAAATCTTCGTTTTTGAGAATCGAAAAAAAAGACATTTGAAATTATCAAATGTCTTTAAAAAGTTGTTAAGTTAGGGTTTTATCAAATAACAACTACATAAGAAATCTATTCTCTTAAAAACGAAGATTTATGAGACAGAATAGCTGTAAGTGTTTCACACGTGTGCCTTACTAACACCTAGAATACCGTGGTCTCAAAACAAAAGAAAATCATTATTTTCATCAACGCCTGAAATAGATGAAAATAACAATGGTTGTCCTTTCTAAGGCTTCCTATCATTAGCTTTGTACTAAAACAGAGGTGATTGGGCTGAGCTTAATTTTCTTTCCAAATAGTCCCAATCTTGCTCATCTGGAAGTGGTTTTAGTAAGAAGTACTCTGTTTCGATATGATAGTCAGAGAGGTAGCGTGGATAATTTGTGACAACCATATCGATATGGGGCTCATTTAAGGCTTCTTTGGTCAAGTATTGTAGTGGAATAAAGGTCAAAGAATGCCGATTTCCAAATTGACGGAGCGCGCGTATCTGGATATGCTGACAAACAAAATGATCCCCTTCTAAAAGAAAATAGACTGTTTTTTTGGAAGCGTAAAAATCGAAAATCAATTCACTATATAGCGTGAGACTCACACATACATCCTCAAGATAACTTATGTTTAGAGCGAGCTTGTCACGATGTTTTTCAAGAAAATCCAAATTTTTCTGGTAAAGCTCACAATTCGAGCGCATGATTGCTTCTTTGATATCACTCATTTCTTTGTTCAAGACAGGGGTGATTTGGTGGTTGAGCTTTCTTGATAGGAAAAAGGACCGTAAGAAGGTTTGGATAGTTGCTTGCTTTTCTTGCGGTACGTTTCGTCCCCTCAAAAAGAGTGCTGTCATGTCCGCGATTTCTGATCCTCGATTGAAATGCTGATAAAATTTCTGTTCTTGTTCCTCTTGATTGAACGTTCGCTTACAAAGCGTTACTAGATAGATCCAAGCAAATTCTTCTTTTGACAATTGCAATTCGTAAATTCTTTCAATGTCTTCTTTTAAGGTACAAAGCGCAGAAAAACCACTACTCTTATAAGCAAGTTCCGCTAACTCTTCTGGAAGATCGATCGAACAACCGAGACTGGCACGCTTGATGGCGATGTAAAACGTATAGTTAAAAGCCGCAGGCGTTACCCCCGAACCTAAATCATAATCGCCTGTTTGTCCTTGCAATTTCTCAAGGATCAACTCGTGTAACTCAGGATCTGGAATCATCGTAAAGATCGTTTCAGCACCTTCATAATAAAAATCTTTGAAAAACTTCCGCAGATTTGCTTCGCGTCCTTCAATTGTTAAAGGATTGGACGTCCATTGCAAACCATAACTTTTTAATATGGGGTTACGTTGGTTAAGCAAACGGCGGAACGTACTTTCCGAGAAATGATAATGATGGGCCAATTCATCAACTTTGGCCAGCTTTCCATGGAAAATATTGCCAATGATCTCAAATAAGCATTCGTTTTTTAGTAGATTCTGTTTTCGTTTCTTGTAAATTTCGGATTGTTTTTCCTCGAAAATAAAGCCGCTATTTCCCGAAAGCAAGGAAATACTCTCAGCAAAATATTCTTTGATATATTTAATGTCACTGGCAATCGTTCGCTGAGTCACTTGGTTTTGCTCTGCTAAATCGCCAATAGTGAAAATACGATCACGCTCTATCGTACTCAAAATTCGAAATAAGCGACTCGTCGTTCGATTACTAATAAAAGCCATCTGTAAATCTCGCATACTTTTTCTCCTTGTTTGGTGTTTTCTTTTCTTTACTATTACACAAACAAGACAAAAAACGAAATAAATATGCTCTTTTTTATCTTTTTTATACAAAAAACGCACTTAAATTGATTTAAATTGCAAATTTAATTTCAACTATAGCTTTTGCTTCTTCTGGCATGAAAGCAGCACTCTATATTATTGCTATGTACTGTCCTCTGCAATAAAATGGTCGGTGGGCTTTGACCACAGTTACTCGCTCAGAGAGCAAATAATTTTTAATTCCATCAAAAAAACCACACCTTTCTCTCTAAGAGTCAAGTGTGGTTGATAGGTTTTATTTTTCAAACAGATACTGCGCAGTAATCGATGATTGACAATTAATCAGTTGTTCTGGGGTTCCTTCGTACAAGATTTCACCACCACGTATCCCACCATCAACACCGACATCGATCAGCCAATCCGCTGCTTTCATGACCTCAAGGTTGTGTTCGATCACGATCACCGTGTTGCCTTTTTCTACTAGTCGTTCAATGATCGCCAAGATGCTCTTGATGTCTGCCATGTGCAATCCGGTCGTTGGTTCATCCATAATGTAGATATTGCCTTTTTTGCTTAATTCTTTTGCTAACTTCAGTCGTTGGCATTCACCACCAGACAAGGTATTCAATGGCTGTCCAAGGGTCATGTATCCTAGACCTACAGCCAAAATCTGTTTTAGTTTTCTTTGAATCGCTTTTTCCTCAAAGAATTCCACCGCTTCTGTGATGCTCATGGCAAGGACTTCATCGATCGACTTGCCTTTCAAGCGATACTGGTAGACTTCTTCTTTAAACCGTTTGCCGCCACATGCCTGACACAAAACCTCGACGGAATCCATAAAGGACAGCTCCATCTTGATGGTCCCGTGGCCCTTACACGTTTCACAAGCACCTTCGGAATTGTAGGAAAAAAGACCTGCTGAAACCTTGTTTTCTTGCGAAAACAACTTGCGAATGTCATTCATGATTCCTGAATAGGTTGCAGGATTAGAGCGAATATTCCCCGCCACCGCTGATTGATCGATCGTAATGGCTTCAGGGTATTCTTTGGCAAAAACACCATTTACCAAACTGCTCTTTCCAGAACCAGCGACACCGGTCACCACCGTAAATACCCCTAATGGCACCCGCAGTGCTGTATTTTTCAAGTTATGCAGCGTCGATTTTTTCGTTTCGATAAACTGTTGGCTTCTGCGAGGGGCTTCTTTGAAATCCACCATCTGTCCAAAGGCTTTGCCAGTCAGTGTATCTGAGCGCAGCAAACCTTCAAAGGTTCCTTCGTAAGTAATATAGCCGCCATTTTTTCCAGCTTTAGGACCAACATCGATAATGTGATCGGCTGCTTTAATGACATCCGGATCATGCTCCACTACGATGACGGTGTTCCCTTTGTCCCGTAGTTTGACTAACAATTCATTCAATCGATGGACATCCCTTGGATGCAGCCCAATACTCGGTTCATCAAAAATGTAGATCACATCGTTCAAGCTAGAAGACAAGTGTTTGACCATTTTTACCCGCTGACTTTCCCCACCAGAAAGCGTCGTTGTTTCACGGTCTAAGGAAACATAATCCAACCCGATATTGATTAGATCAATGATTCTCGCTTGGATGTTTTGAAGCAGCGGTTGGACACTCTCCTCCGAGATTTCTTGAAGAACCGTCAATAGTTCATCCACTTGCATCGCCAAAACGTCCGCAATCGAATAGCCCGCGATTTTACACGCGAGTACTTGTGGATTGAATCGTTTTCCCTGACAGTCAGGACACTTCTGCTCATTCATGAAAGAAGCGATTTTCTTCTGGGTAGTAGCGGAGCTTTCATTGCCGCCCTTGATATTGGAGCGATTAAAACGAGCGACTAAGCCTTCATACGTGGAACTCATGCCTTCCATATACAAGGAATCGATTTTTTCTCCTTGGGCATACAAAAAGCGGTTCATTTCTTCTTCACTATATTCTTTTAACGGCTTGTCATTGTCAAAAAAGCCCGTATTGGTGAAAGACTTCAGCAACCAAGAGCCGACTTTATAGCCAGGAAGCAGGATCGCCCCTTCGTTTAAGGACTTTTCAAAATCCAGTGCCTTTTCTAAATCTAAGCCGACGATGCGCCCAATCCCTTCGCAAGTGGGACACATCCCATGAGGGTCATTGAAGGAGAAATTCCATGCAGGACCTAAATACGGTTGACCAAGACGAGAAAAAAGCAAGCGGATCAAAGGATTGATATCCGTGATCGTCCCTAATGTGGAGCGGGAATTGCCGCCTAAACGGCTTTGATCAACTACTACCGCCATCGAAAGATTGTCGATAGCATCCGCATCGGGCTGGCTGTATTTTGGCAAAAAGTTGCGGACAAATTTCGAAAAGTTCTCATTCAGCTGTCGACCAGCTTCTTGTGCGATCGTGTCAAAGACGATCGATGACTTGCCAGAACCAGAGACGCCCGTGAAAATCGTGATTTTTCTTTTGGGGATCTTCAAGTCAAAGCCCTTCAAATTGTTCTGCCTGGCGTTGTGGATCGTAATGTATTCCTGCATGCTATACCCTCCCAGATTCTATTGAATTTTTACAGTGAGCGACCATTATAGCACAAACATTCTCGCTGTTTCTCGGAATTTTGCAAAAAAACTATGTTTATTTTATGTTTTGTTCTCAATGTTGGAATAGCAAGGATAGAGGGCTTATGCGATTTTTCGATAACTATTGCATAGGAAGGAATTTAGCGTGCGAACGAAGTTAGAAGATAGAGCGAAGAAGGAGTATTTTGAATGACCTTAAATTGCTAAAAGGTAAAAAACAGTCCATTTTCCCTTGCTTGCAAAGTGAAATGGACTGTTTTTATGAAATAACCTTTAATCGTTTGAAGCCGAATGTTAGAGATCGGCCAGATCAGCCAGATCAGCTCAATACAGTTGACGGAAACGTTTTGATCAATGTCACCGTTTCTTCTGCCCCATAATCCCCTTCGGCATATAAAGCAAGATACTCTTCCAACAAATAGTCAGCAAGGTCTTGGGTAGATTGCGTAAAACCAGCCTTTTCGTAAGATCTGACTGCAGGGATATTTTTTCTCGACGGCCGCATCATCAATTTTTGAATGCCGAATGTTTCATGTAAATGATCACCGAGGGTGACGATCGCATCGGTACCAAATCCTTTGCCGCAATGAGCTTCCCGATTCAACCAGATATCCAGTTCTGCTATGCCGTCTTTTAGATGAAACGAGGAGTAACTAATAAAGCCAATCGGTTCACCAGCATGTAGAATCAAAAAGCCTCTGCCATTTTGCGGTTGAGCACCAGTAAAATAATACTCTTGATAGTCCTCAAAAAACTCTGTTTCGGTGGCGATCGGTGCATTAGGATAAGAAGGTGGTCCGGAATGATATTTTGTGGTTTCAGAGTGAAAACACCATTGATAGACCGCTTCTTTATCTTTGATTTCCGCAGGGGTTAAAGTGACTTTGTTGCCTGTTAGCATGTGGTGTACTCCTTTCGCTCTTCCTAATGTTTACCTCAATTATAGCGGATGATGTCCCTTAAAAACAAACCGCGTTTTTTCTTTACTTGAATCGAACATCGACATTGCTTAAATTTTCATTGTTGCGCCAACAATCTTCCGATTGATTCCTCTATTTTTTCATCCTCTAAAAATTAAATTCATTTTCCCAATTAAAATCAGCAGATTCTTCTAAACTGTTCGGCCAATGATGGCACCAGGAAGGAACTCTGGGCACTTCTACTCGATCCAAACTTGGTGTGTACGGTTTGATATCTATTAGTGGCGTTTGGTCGTTTGCATCAATATAAGGAATAGAAAGAATTCCTTTCTCAACATCGACTGATAATACTTGAACAACACTTAATGCAATTGGATTTGGTCGAATGGGTGATCTCGTAGCAAATATCCCCATTTTTTCAGGCGCATGTTTATAGGGTTGCTCAGCATCCAAAATCATTCGATACTTTGCATCCGCAAAATCACTGAACCACCATACTAATTGAAGGTGACTAAATCCTTCAATCCCTGCTAAAGCTGGAATATATTCTTTCTTAAGCTTGAGCAAGCATCCTTCCTCATTGTTTTGAATGATCCCAATCGGTTGTAGTTTATATTCTGTCATTTTCTTTCCTCCATTTCCTCTTGGTGCTCTCAGAATAGTGCCTGACACAGTGTGAGAGTCAAGAAAAAATAGAAAAAATCTGCTACTCAACGTTTTATGAGCGGTATTTGTATTTCAGTCAAATAATTACGTTCTTCCTGCTCATTCCAAGGACCGCGATGCACGATTTGCCTGTCTGGTCCGTCCATTTGGTAATAAGGATGTTCTTGTAGCCACTCAGCCAAGGACAAATAGACGTTGGCTATGTTGGAGAATGCACCGTACACCATCGTGCACGCCATAATTGGCACTGCCTCCGTTTCGTAGATGGAAAATACTTTGGAATCTACTTGCAGGCCTGCTTTCACTTGCACACACAATTCAACATCGACATTTTTTTCTTTAAACTCTTGGTCGTGATAAATCGAAAATGATTGTCCGAAATTCTTTATTTTCTGATTTTCCATAAAAGTGGCTAGTTCTCTCCACAGTTCCTCTTCAGAAAAATAATTTGGTATGACTTTGCGAAGGGAGAGCACATGATAACTCGGGACTGCTTTCATTGTAACCTGATAATGGCGCTCTGTTCGTTTCTTCGTCAATTCTAATTTAGCCACTTCTAGTTTGATTAGTTTTTGTTTTTCCGCCTCAATAGTCGACTTAATCTCATCTCGTTTTCTTTCTAATTGTTCTGCAAGGAAGTCCTGCTCTTGGTTTTTCAGTAACACCGCAATTTCTGCTACACTAAAGCCGCTATCACGCAAATAGAGTATTTTATTGAGTTCAGGCAATTGAGCAGCCGAATACAGTCGATAACCAGTAAACGTATCAATCCTATCGGGCTTTAATAGGCCCATCTCATCATAGTAACGTAACATTCTGATACTCACTTGAGAGAGCTTTGAAAATTCACCTATCTTAAACATATGCACCTCCGATAGATTTATTATAAAAACACTTTAACCACACTTCAATGCTACTCACTATAAAAAACCGAAACAAAGAGTTCACTCTCTGTTTCGGTCTTGCTTCATTATTCAATATTCAACGAAAAATTCTTCTAACAATTCTTGCCTTTCATAGGCATATGCCGATTTGTTCCACCTATCGGTTCACTGAGACGGCCATTCGGTGATAGGTATGGCGCTTACCTCTGATGGTGATCGATAGTTGCAAGATGTTCTCGGGATCAGCGGTTCCAGAAAAACCAGCATCTCCGATATGGTGAAGGTCGCAGCCGGCACGTTTGCTAGTCAATGCCAAGGCACGGATCGTGCCTGTATCTGCACCTTCCTGTGTAGTGCCAATGGTGCCCATGACCAACTTCCCTTTTTGGTGGATAAAGGCCACTAGATCACTCATGTGTTGTTCACTCAGACCAGGAATCGTGCCCGCAATGGGTACAAGAATAACATCGGCCCCAGCTTGAATGAACGCAGAGGCAATTTCTTCATCTAACACGGGTTCATTGACACCAGCTCCGTGCATTTTTCCAGCAATAATGATCCCAGAGAAAACGGCTCTTGCTTGTTTGATTGCCGCTGTGATCTCTTTATTTGAAACGCCAGTGGAAGGATTTCCTGTCAGACAGATAAAATCAAATCCAAGTGCTTCTGCACGAGCCATGTTTTTCTTTATTGCCAAACGCCCTGTAGCGATAGTTGTCAACTGTTCCATCTGCTCCGCACAATCGTCGACAGGCTCAAGATTGACCCCAACAGGCCGCCCCGTCAAGCATTGCAAAAAGCGAATGGGGTCATCCGTTGTCGGTAATCCTTTGATAGCGCCGTTTTCGCAATCAAATAGGTTCAGCAAAATCAAATCCGCCCCAAATGCAGCAACGAATTCAGCATTGGTGATTCCTCTAGACATCGGATCGATTTGGACATCATTTTCTGCTACGATCGTCCGTCCCGCACTTCCTCGGATACTTTCCAATAGCTGGTCTTTATCAAATGATTTAAAATCAGCTGCCGTGCAATTCAATAATCGTTTTGTCTTCATTTTACGCCCCACTTTCTGAACCGAGTTCACTGGCTAATGTCCGATTATCCAGCATTTTGAAGAATGGATAATAGATGGCGATAGAAACCGTCAGATTCACCAGTTGTAAGATTGCCCCCGAAATATGTCCGCCTGTGGCTAGATAACCGCCGATGATTGGCGGCATCGACCAGGGCACCAAAACGACGGCAGGTCGGACGATCCCCATGGCAACTGTCGTATAAGAAATAATATAGCAAACGACCGGTGTCAGAATATATGGGAACAAAATCAATGGATTCATGACAACGGGCAACCCAAACATGATGGGTTCATTGACATTAAAAACCGTTGATGGAAATCCGAGTTTCCCCAACTCTTTTAAATACTTGCTTTTACTTCTGACTAAGAGCAAGATCGCCAAGCCCAAAATCACGCCACTCCCGCCAATCCAGACAAAGGTATTCATAAAGGTATAATTGATGATATGCGGAATCGTTTCGCCGTTTTGAAAAGCGATTCGATTTTCATCGATCATTTGAATCCATGTCGGCTGCAGGACGCTCAAGACCAAGTCCCAACCGTGGATGCCCACTGACCAAAACAATGACGTAAACATAATGGCAAACAGACCGCCTATAAAGCCTCCTCCAATGATCGACAATGGTTGTCCCACAAGACTGTACAGCAGATCATGAACATTCGTGTTGCCGAATGATTCCACTAATAAACGAATCACCCAGAAAAGCGAGAGGCAAAAAAATGAGGGGATCAATGCAATAAAGGAGCGACTGACCGCCGGGGGAACGTTTTCTGGCATGCGAATCACGATATTCTTTTGTACGAATAGTCGGAAGATCTCCGCCGTGATCAGGCTGGTGATGATTGCTACGATCAGCCCGCGGCTACCAAGATAAGACATTTGAATGCCGCCATCTTCAATCGGAGTGACTAAAAGAAAAACCGAAGCTGCCAATACACCGGCAGATAAACCGCTGACGCGGTAAGTGGTTGCTAAACTATACGCAATAGCAAAGGAATTGAACAGCGCCATCACACCAAAGGTCACTTGTACGACAAAGTCTAATTTGCTGCGCCATTCCCCGCCAAAAATACTAGTAACAAACAGGTTAAAGCCTTCCCATGGAACGTTAGATAAAATAACAAAAATGGAACCGATAATAATCAAAGGCATCGTGGTGACAAGTCCATCACGGATGGCAACTAGATGCTTTTCACCGCCAATTTTCATTCCCCATGGCAGCATTTTTTCTTCCATAAATTTCTTTAACGAATCCTTCATAAGCTTCCTCCTTAACCTTAAAAGAACGCTGACAGATTGCTTTCAGGTATCTTTTCGAAGTGTGAATAGAAACCAAGGCTTGCCACCTTCAAGAACCTAGGATTGAAGTGCTGATCGCCAGAACGCTATTTCTATGAACACAGTAAGAACGCATGGCATTGGATTTCTCAACTATGACTGCCTATTTTCCATGCAACTGTTCTCAACTGATTTTCACATCTTTTATTTGCCGCAAACAATCCTGCGCATGAACCGTTTCAAACGACAAAAAAGGCATTGGACAAGATTGTCCAATGCCTTTGGCATAGCAAAATAAGCGTCCAGCATCCCACGGTTTTTGCCCAAAATCCTGCCTGAATCTACTAGAAATCGACAAGGAAATCGGGTACAATAAACACGTTGATGCCTTTGGCGATCAACTATGGCAACTTGATTGGTCAACTGTCTATAGTGAGTGACTGATCAGGGCCTCGTAAGTCTGCGCCAACAGAATTACGGGGTGCCTATTTTTTTGGTTTCTATTCGCTTACATTCTATAGAATGTTTTCCAGAAAAGCAAGCGAACATGACAACAAAATTGCAAATAATGATCATAAAATATAAAAAAAAACGTTGCAATTCATTGGATTTAAACAGAAAATATTGATTAGATTGCGTATTTATCAAAAAAGGAGGACCGAATCATCCATGATTCAGTCCTCCTTTTCGCGCTAGACAAATACAAACAAAATTCCAGAACAGATCGTGCCTACCAATAGCCCACGAATACTGCCTTCCCCTTCATTGGGTAACTCAAATTTGATGATATTCACCAGCAAAGCGCCGGTGATCAAGGCTTCAATGATGACTACCAAATAGTAGGGCAATGAGACAAAGAGGGAGAACGCCGCTCCCGCGAAAATACTGAAGGAAAGCACAAAGCGCCCATATTTGTTATAAAGGGCACCATGATGGTGATAGAGCAGCCAATCGTTCATAAGAAAATGCAAACCAAAGGCAATAAAGTAGGTCAAAATGTAAAAACGCTCTGATAGCGTATTGGCAATCACGATATAGCCGATCATAATATTGTAGATCACATGAAAAGCGATATCCGACCAAAAAAAGGCGTTTTTGGCACTGGTGATGTCTTTCTTTTCTAACACCATAAACGTCCGCTCATCGATTTTGTAGATCACGTAACTGAAGACTAAGCCAAACAGAACGATGCCATAGACCCCATGACTATAAAAAATCCCCGAATCCCAGCCAAATTCATCGATCAACACCGTTTGAAAATACGCCAAATGGGGCAATAGATGAACGATCGCATAGGAGATCCCTACACCAGCGGCAAAGGAGCTCATGTATTGCACGTTTAGTTTTCTGGATGAGATAACATTTGATGATAGATGGATGAAGATAAACCCTAAAGTGATCATGCAATTCACAAAATTGTTTGTTAAATACGTCATTGTTTTCTCCTTCTTACATTCCGTTTACAGCATCGTTTAATCGCAATTTTCAATAACAAAGTCTTTTTAATTAGTTATTTTTGGTTATTTTCATGAAATATTCTTGTTTACTATACAGTAAGAGGGCTTGGGGGCAATAGGTTTTTTAGGTTTTTGGGGAGAAATCTTTATGATAGAAAACGCCCTTCATTGTTGCCGATTTTTTACCGATGATCTTGCCTTCATTTTCGGATAGGATACTGTTGTTTTTGCTCGAGCAGACACTAAGCCTAACTTCATTTTTATAAAAAATTGGGCTTATTTGAAGATAACTTCAACTTTCCGAAAAATTGTAACCAATTTGAAGTTCTCTTCAACTTTCTCAATTATGACAGATTTTTGACGTTCGTAACCAATCGCTGATGAATTCAGAAAGCCGTTGTTGTTCCTATTCCATCAAAAAAAGAAGCAAGAACTTGCAACGTCCTTGCTTCTTTTTTGTTAGAATTCATTATACTTCTTTTTCGAATCTTTACTTTCTTTCACCGGATACTTCATGTTGTTTTTTTCCAGCTTTTCTTTGATGATCTCATCAATATCAAGACCCAAATTGTCTGCCAGCATATAAGAATAAATCAGAACATCGGCAATTTCTTCTTTTAGATGTTCAAAATCTTGAGTGGCTTCTTTAGGTGTTTTCCATTGAAAAATCTCCAACAATTCGGCGGCTTCGATGGAGATAGAAATAGCTAGATCTTTTTCATTATGAAATTGTCGCCAATTGCGATCATCTCGAAATTTATTGATCCGTTCCATTGAAGAAGGTTGGTTTTGCATGGTAGGACTGGCTCCTTTCGTTTTGTAGGGTTAAGAGTTTTTGGCGGAGATTGGGATTGATTGCATAGATGTAAAGCCCTTTAATTGCTCGTTTCATTAATACATTCAATGAATTAAGGATGATCGTTTCTTTGGCTTTCTTCGTCAATTCTTGGTTCATATCGTCACGTCCCGTAAACGCCCCTTTGTCCTCATATTTATCGATATCGATGACAAGCTGGTCGGTCTCTGGATCGTAATCAACGGAAGGGCCAATGACAACTCCTACATTGTTTAAATCAAAGCCTTGGACGGTGTAGATTGAACCGACTTCACTGATTGTATCTGGTCGCTCCGCCCATGTTCGCTTCGTATCGGTCGTATTCCATGGCAGGTTGATCCCACCAGGATCTACAAGATATGAAGCTCCGTCTTTCTTATGAACATAATCGAATGTTGAGATGATCCGTGACAGACCTTCCTTTTTATCGAGAGAAAAGATTTTATTCTTCAACGCATCATGGGTTTCCATAATCTGAAGCTCAAAAGATGCTGTTGATTCTGGAATCGGTGTTACACGTTTTTCTACGATATCATCGATCCATTGAATTATTTGTGGACTACTTTTCATTCTTAATTGATCTTTTAGCTTAAAGCGAGAAGCATTGTACCTTTTCTGAAACTGATCCAGTTTTTCCTGATCCCAGTAACTTTTGATTTTCAATACTTGCTTCGGATCAAAAATACAAATCGTGATTTTTGCTCGCTTGATAATCTCTTCTAGTTGGTTTTCATAGTGAAAACTGTTATAACTGTCTTTCTTCGTTAAAAGCAAATGGGCTTCATCCACAATAACGATGTCTGGGTGCAACTTCTGATTATCTGTTTTATTAATAAAAGAAGTTGGCTTTAACATATGATTCTTTTTCAAATTTGGCAGACTTTCTGCCATTGTATGGTAGGTTTTTAACATCTCTGAATGGTTGACCAGCAAATAGTTATCGGTGCCTTTTAATACAGACTCTGACTTTGTATAGTCTTGAAGGGTGTTATAGAGAGATGCCAATAGGACGCTCTTTCCCGTTCCAGCTTCTCCTTCAATCATTAAGACTTTTTGTGTTTCATCCTGGTGAATCGCTTGTTTACAGTACTCAATAATTTCAAGTTTTATATCTAACTGTTCTGGCGTCAATTCTTTAAAAGGGGATAATTTATATACATCTTTGTTACGAATCGTATCGATTGAGTGCTTCGCCAATTGACGTCTTTGCAATTCTTCCCATAACTCTTGGAAGACCACTTCATCATAATACTCTTTTTCATAATACTGATGCATCTGCACCTGTCTTGTTTGACTGACGTTTTGTAACTGAAACTGCTCATCCCCAATGAAGTGATTGATCAAATTGGTTTCGATATTGTAGGTCGCTGATTGATTGAATTTTTCATGTCCAATCAGCAAGACTTCTTTAATTTCTCTGCGCTTAGAGTTATTCAAGTGCTGCTTCAATCGTTTGTTCACTTGAACCGTTTGACCAATGTACGCAACAGGCCTTTTCTTTTCATTTCGGTTGTAGAGTATGTAAACGACTGGGTACTGATCGATATAAGCCGTCGTTATGCTAGATAGCTCACCTTTCTTGAAATGATGATCTTCTATGATTAGTTGGTTGGTCATATTTTAGAGTCTCCGTTTAGTGTCTATTCCATTAAGGTTATTTATTTTAGTATATCATTGCATATTTTGCTCTTAAAGCATTAAAGACAAAATTGGTAATTTTTTGTTTTAGCAAAATAACCATTATCTAAAAAAATCGCTATTGATTAATCTACTAATTTCGCCCAACGTGCATACTTTGCTAATGATTTAATAGACTAACTTATTATCCTGAAACTCTTTTCAAACGAATCCTCTCTAAGACGTTCTAAAATAAATAGCTGAAAATCCCCTTTGATAATTCATCAAATATCCTCTGTTTAGGATATTTATAAATTGTTTAGTAAATCAAAAAAATATTTTTCAACATCAAAATAAATAAATATTTTATAATTTTAATTTGACTAAATCATTCAATATGCGATAATCATTTACGAAAGGATGATTTGATGAACCATACAGTTACCAGCCTAAGATATCTACGGATCGCTCAAATTTCTTTGTTAACATACTATATTTATTTAGCCGTCCATGACAATATTTTCGAAGCAATTCCATTACTGTTAATCAGTGGTATTTTAGATCTCGTATACCCGCCAGACTACGCAAACCAGTCATTTTGGTTCCCTTATAAAAAGAAAACAATATTTTTAAAAAGCAACAATTTGTTTCTGGAAAGAGCTCTAGAAATCTTAACCACAATTGTTCTTGGTATTTTCCTATCTCTTGTTTTTTAAAGGAACAACTTGTGATTGTTGGTTCCCTTCTACCCAACAACTGAATTATTTTTCTATTGCTCACTATTTTATCCATTTGTCTATTAAAATGGATTTATTAAATGAATAACGAATCCTTGACTGTTGAGATGACGCTAGTATTTAATCGAATGGAAAGGTGATTTTTTATGAAAAGAATTTGTTTTGTCTTAGTTTTGAGCAATGGATTATCTTACACACCATTAACTCCAGGTGTTCTTTATCAAAGAGACACAAGCCTCAAAGACTATTTTTCACCGTTTTACGACGTTTCAATCAATTATCTGAGAGATAAAGATACTGTTGATTACTTGGTCCTTCCTGAGCCATTCGCTCCTTTTGATAATGAAAATAACCTCCCCATCATAAAAGTTCCTTCTAAATTTTTTCTGACTAAAGACTTTGAAAAAATTAAGGCGTACATTGATGACTACTTTAAAGAAAACGATGCTAAGTAATACTATCCTCGATCGTTTTGCGCCCTTACTGATTGATACCGTTATCAATCAGTTTTTTCGTCGGATTGTCAACTTATTTTGGGACGAGAAAACAGTCCGAATATTCTAAATTTATTCTTTTGCGATAAAATTATTCCAATATAAATAATAAGGTAATATTTATTTGGTAGCTCTCAATTATTCTTATACTTAGCTGAGGGCATCACTTGCTTGACCAAAAAATTCAATGATCGAATACGGGCTAACGGTTTTAATTTATCTTAAAGGGGTTTTAGTTTTGACAGACGAAAGATGGTTCCAAATAAGAAAAAGACGAAAAATAGAATTATATGTTTGTCTTTTAGTCGTTTTCCCAATGGTCTATGGGCTATGGTTCAACATAGTTTTTCTTGTACAATATACTGCACTACTTTTTTGTATCGCAGTTTTAACAGCAATTTATGAACTCGGAAAACTATTAATTGATAAAACTCTAAGAAAAAGGTAGTAATGTTCAATCTATATTTTGTAGGTTGGACATTACTACCTTTTTCTTGAAGGAATTTAATAACAATAAGCCTAAAGAAGATACAAAAAGGAGCACTCCTTAGAGTACTCCTTTTTCATTATTTTATGGAAAACAGTAACATACTAATCAAGTCAATGAAGCTTTGAATGTAATAGTGTACCCCTATTACCCCACAGACCCTTCCATCTCATAACTAATCAACCGGTTCAATTCGACTGCGTATTCCATCGGTAATTCTTTGGTGAATGGTTCGACGAATCCCATGACGATCATTTCGGTTGCTTCGCTTTCGGAGAGGCCGCGACTCATTAGGTAGTACAGTTGTTCTTCTGAGATTTTGGAGACTTTGGCTTCGTGTTCTAGGGACACTTGGCTGTTGTGGATCTCATTGAATGGGATGGTATCGGATTTCGATAGGTCATCCATGATGATAGTGTCACACTCGATATGGGAGATAGAGCCTGCGCTCTTCTTGCCGAAGGTGACTTGTCCACGGTAGTTTACTGCACCGCCGTCTTTAGAAATTGATTTTGAGACGATGGAGCTGGAGGTATTTGGTGCGTTATGGATCATTTTTGCACCAGTATCTTGGATTTGGTTGGCACCTGCAAAGGCAATTGAAAGCATCGTGCCTCGTGCGCCTTTGCCATCAAGATACACACTTGGGTATTTCATGGTTGTTTTGGCACCTAAGTTGCCATCGATCCATTCAACGGTAGCACCTTCTAAGGCTTTGGCCCGTTTGGTTACTAGGTTATAGACGTTGTCTGACCAGTTTTGAATGGTGGTGTAGCGGCAGTAAGCGTCTTTTAGGGTAAAAATTTCAACGATGGCTGCGTGCAAACTATTGCTTGAATAGGTTGGGGCGGTACAGCCTTCAACATAATGGACGCTGGCTCCTTCGTCAACGATGATCAATGTTCGTTCGAACTGACCGGTATTTTCGGCATTGATCCGGAAATAGGTCTGTAATGGCACATCGACACGAACGCCTTTTGGTACATAGATAAAGGTACCACCTGACCAAACGGCTGAGTTTAAAGCAGCAAGCTTGTTATCTGTTGGTGGGACTAATTTTGAGAAGTATTGTTTGAACAGCTCAGGGTATTCCTTCAAGGCTGAATCGGTATCGGTAAAGACGATGCCAAGTTTTTCAAACTCTTCTTTCATGTTGTGGTAAACGACTTCTGATTCATATTGGGCAGAAGCGCCGGCCAGGTATGCCCGCTCGGCTTCTGGAATACCAATGCGTTCAAAGGTCTCTTTGATTTTTTCTGGTACGTCATCCCAATCACGGGCAGGACGATCACTTGGTTTTTGGTAATATTTGATGGCATCAAAATCGATGTCAGACAGATCCGGGCCCCAGTTTTGCATTGGCATCTTGTTGAAGGCTTCAAGAGACTTCAAGCGGAACTCAAGCATCCATTCTGGCTCTTGCTTGACCCGTGAGATTTCACGGACGATGTCTTCGGTCAATCCTTCGCCGGTACTAAAAACAGGCTGCACGTCATCGTGGAAGCCAAATTTATATTCTTCTAATTCGGGTACACCCATGGTTCTCACTCCTTTTGTAGTGCGGTTGTCTATTCGCTGGTTTCTTCAGTGTCAGATTCATTGGCGTGGCTGTGACTGACAGATGCTTGTGTACTGTCGGCAGCAATGGCTTTTTCTAATGCTTTCCAAGCTAAAGTCGCACACTTGATGCGTGCAGGAAACTTCGCCACACCTCCAAGCATGGAAGCATCGCCTAAACGATCGCTTTGGGGAATGTCATTTCCTTGGACGAGCTCAGAAAACAAGCCTGAAAGTTCACCAGCTTCTGCTAGTGTCTTACCGATAATCGCATCCCCCATCATGGATGCACTGGCGGTACTGATGGAACAGCCTTCGCCAGTAAACGCGATGTCTTTGATGGTGTCTCCTTCGACAGCGAGCTCCAAGTGGATCACGTCGCCACAGGTAGGGTTATTCAATTCGACTTTGTACGTTGAATCATCCAAGGTGCCCCGATGATGTGGGTGGCTGGAATGATCCAGAATGACTTGTCGATACAAATTATCTAATTTCGTTAGTGCCATGTTGGAAAAACTCCTTCGTCAGCTTGATGGCGTCAACCAGTCGATCGGCGTCCTCTCTTGTATTATACAGGTAAAAGCTGGCCCGTGCAGTCGCTGGGACTTGCAAATAGGTCAAGAGGGGTTGGGCACAATGATGACCTGCCCGTACCGCGATGCCTTCCATGTCTAAAGCGGTGGCAACATCATGAGGATGGATGCCTGCTAGATTAAAGGCGATCACTCCCGTGCGTTTTGCTGCTTCTTGGGGGCCATAGATGGTCAAGCCTTCAATGGCTTGCAGTTTTGGCAAAACGTAAGCAGCTAAGTCTGCTTCATGGGCGTGGATGTTTTCTAAGCCGATTTCTGTTAAGTAATCCACCGCTGCACCTAAACCGATCGCACCGGCAATATTTGGTGTACCAGCTTCAAATTTCCACGGTAGTTCTTTCCACGTGCTTTCTTGCAGATGGACAAAATCGATCATTTCACCGCCAAATTCGACGGGCTCCATCTGATCCAGCCATTGCCGTTTGCCGTATAAGACACCGATGCCAGTTGGTCCGCACATTTTATGGCCAGAAAAGGCGTAGAAATCACAATCCAGTGCTTGGACATCAACTGTCATATGTGGAACAGCCTGAGCACCATCCACTACCATGACGGCTTGGTGCTGATGCGCCAATTTGGTTAGCTCCGCAATCGGATTGATCACGCCTAAAACATTGGAAACGTGCGCGATCGAAACGATAGCGGTTTTTTCTGTGATCTGTTTCTTGGCATCTTCCATGTCCAAAGTGCCTTCTGGTGTCAACTGGATATATTTCAAGGTAGCTTTTTTCGGGCTGCTAATTGTTGCCAAGGAATGATATTGGAATGATGTTCCATATAGGAAATCACGATCTCATCGCCTTCATTGACAAAACGGTCGCCGTAGCTGCGGGAGACCCAATTTAAACCAGTGGTCGTTCCTCGAGTAAACAGCACTTCCGCCGTTTCATTCGCATGGATAAAGCAGCGCACTTTTTCCCGTGCGCCTTCATAGGAATGGGTCGCCCGTTCTGCGAGGGTATGGACCCCACGATGAACGTTGGCATTGTCTTGATGGTAATAATCGGTGATCGCCTGCAGCACCGCCTCTGGTTTTTGCGTAGTGGCGGCATTGTCGAGGTAGATCAATGGTTCGTCATTTACGAGCTGATCCAAGATGGGAAACGCTTGTTTCACTTTTTGGGCATCGATCATGCGAGCAACTTCCCTTCGATAACGGCAACCAATTCTTGTTGCACTTCTTTGACTGGGATCGCGGTCAAGACGGATCCTAAGAAACCACGAATCACCAAACGTTCCGCTTCTGCTTTGCGCAACCCACGACTCATCAAGTAGTACATTTCTTCTGGATCGACCCGTCCCACACTGGCTGCGTGTCCGGCTGTTACTTCGTGCTCATCGATCAAAAGGATTGGGTTAGCATCGCCACGGGCTTGGTCTGAAAGCATTAGGACACGGCTTTCTTGTTGCGCGTCCGCTCCTTTGGCTCCTTTTAAAATGTGTCCGATACCGTTAAAGGTTAAGACGCCGCGTTCTCTGATAACGCCGTGTTGCAGGATATGACCAATGGAATGCGGTGCTTTGTTGGTGACGCGGGTATCGATCCCTTGTGTTTGGCGTCCAGCACTGATTGCGACCGCTTTGACTTCCGAATGCGCGCCTTCGCCTACAAGATCAGAATCAAAGTCTGCCACAACGTCGCCGTCATTCATGACTCCGATCGCCCAATCTACCATCGCATCTCGTAATACGTAGCCGCGACGATTCATGTACGTAGTAATGTTGACACCTAACTGATCAATCGCAGAGAATTTGACCTTCGCGCCTGCTTTGGCAATTACTTCCACTACGATATTGCCTGACAGTTTTTTCGCTTGGTCGCCTTTGGTTTGGAAACGTTCCAAGTAGCTAAACTCACTGTGCTCATCGGCAACGATCAAAATGTGTTTGAAGAAATGCGCTTGACTATTGCCATTGTGATAGAAAATCGCTTCAAGGGGTTCTTCGATCACCACGTTTTTTGGTACATACAAGAACATGCCGCTATTCATAAACGCCGCATGTGCTGCGGTCATTTTGTCTTCGTCCATTGGCACTGCTTTGGTCATGTAGTATTGATTGACCAACTCTGGTACTTCTTTCATTGCTGTAAACAAGTCGGTAAAGATCACGCCTTTGTCGATCAGCTCTTGCGGTAATTGCTCAAATATCGTGGTGTCATCGAACTGAACGAGGGTCGGATGGTTATCCATCGCGTCAAAGGCGGGAACTGCGCCTGCCACTTCTTCTTCTGACAAAGCGTACTCACCAGCAAGTGCTTGTTCGTCGATATTGAACAATGGCCAACGCTCATAACGCACCCGCTCGATTTTTGGAAACGCAAGTTCATCCACTTTCGCAAGGGCTGCTTGGCGTAATTCCAACATCCATTCAGGCTCTTCTTTTAACGCTGAAAAAACGTTGACTTGTTCAAGATAATCCTGTAATTTTGCCATTTACCTTGCCTCCTTACGCTTCTTCTTCTTTGTAGTCGATCCCTAACTCTTTACTGATCCCAGCATAGCCTTCTGCTTCTAGGCGTTTGGCTAAGTCTGCCGAACCGGTCATCACGACACGGCCTTCCATCATGATATGAACCACGTCTGGTGTGATGTAGTTTAACAGACGTTGGTAATGGGTGATGATCAAAGCGCCAAAGCCTTCGCCGCGCATTTCATTGACGCCTTTTGCTACGACTTTCAAGGCATCAATATCTAGACCAGAGTCGATCTCATCCAAAATCGCAAAGGTTGGCTCTAGCATCAACAATTGTAAGATTTCATTTCGTTTCTTTTCTCCACCAGAGAAGCCTTCATTCAAATAGCGTTCCGCCATTTCTTCTGGCATATTCAATAAATCCATTTTTTCATCTAATTTTTTCAAGAAATCCATGACAGAGATTTTGTCGTCTTCGTCACGTTTGGCATTGATCGCTGCCCGCATGAATTCTGCATTGGTGATGCCTGGAATTTCACTTGGGTATTGCATCGCCAAGAACAGACCTAAACGAGCTCGCTCATCCACTTCCATTTCCAAGACGTTTTCGCCGTCGAACAAAATTTCCCCTTCTGTCACTTCATAATTCGGGTTGCCCATGATGGCAGCGGACAAGGTTGATTTCCCTGTACCGTTTGGTCCCATGATGGCATGGATCTCTCCAGTTTTTAACACTAAGTCAACGCCTTTTAAGATCTTTTTATCTTCGATTTGGACGTGTAGATTTTTGATTTCTAAAACTGACATTTCTTTCCCTCCAGTATCTTTTCTTTCTCACTATTTTAGACTAATTGAGAATGAACTTCAAACGCTATTCCCGACTTTTTTAAAATATTTCTAATCTGTACATTGGAATTATTATAAAGTATTACATAGAGATAGTACATGGTTATTGTCTGTAATGCTAGAAATTTTTTTGATTTGTTGTAAAAAAGAAAAAAGAATACGACATTGGCTGCCGTATCCCCTACCTTCACTTCTGCTGTGCCCATTCTTCTCGCAAGATGCCATACTTGATGGAATCATAATAGGTGCCTTCCCAGAAACGGACTTTGCGGATCTGGGCTTCTTTGGTCATCCCTAGCTTTTCTCCTAGTTTCATCATGCGGTGATTACCGGACCACGTGGTATAACCGACACGCTGGATATGAGGCTGTGATTCAAACAACTCATTGATCCACTGACGAATTGCTTGGCTGCCAATCCCTTGATTCCAAAGGGAAGCATCATAGATGGCTATCCCGAATTCCAACCACTGCTGCAAGGTATTGTCTTCCCAATAAGCGGTCGCGATCCCCACGATTCTTCCTTGATAGCTAATCGCTTTACGTAACGGGTTGTCGATACAGCTAGCGCCAAACCCCGTTCGAAATTCTTCCCACGTCAACACGGGGTCTTGAAAATACGGTCCGTCCCATTTTTTCCATTCTAAATCTGCCTTAGGTCCATAGCTGATCGACCAAAGTTCAGCAAGCATTTCTTCGGTAATCGGTTGAAGTGTGACTGTTTCTGCCATCTTCAAGCCCTCCTTTCTCCTAAAAAAAGTCGTCTCCTTTATTCGTAGACGACTTTCTTTCTATTTTATCTGAAATTTCCGTAAGTTTAAATAAAGGAGTCCGAAAAAAAGGACTGGAAAAAGAGTAAAGCCAAATTGCGGCTTCAAAATCAAGGCGACAAAAACGGCAACAAACAAACAGGTTGCTAACAAACTAACAGGCCATTTTTTCAGGGTGAAGAAAAGTGCGGTACGCAGGACATCTTTCTTAGCAGCTTTTGGATTACGCACTTGGAAGTACCACGCGTTGATACTAAGAGCTATGGAAAGCACCCCTAACAAAAGAAAGAAAGGAACGAGCCATTTGCCACTTTCAAATTGAATCGCAAACAGAATATCCACGATCGCAATGACACTCCCCAGCCAGCCGATGAGCCAATAGAGAAATCCTCGCACGGCAAAGGTTCGTAAAAAGCAGCAGAAATCTTTTACTGGATCAATGTCTTTGTGTTCTGCAAAGCGATCGATCGCAGCCAGGAGGCTGATCATACTTGGACCAATCAGCAAGAGTGCCAATGCAAACCAAAGGAGGTTTCTAGGATCGACTGCCAAGAACATTGCCGTGAGGGTGTAGGGTGTATTCACGACCCAAAAACTGATATTCAGGGCAAAGCCAGTATATAGCCAGCGGAAGATCCGCATGTAAAGATTGTTTTCAAAGGTAGGTTTGGTAAACATGATTGATCACCTCAATTTTTCATTCCCGAAGTAGCGATTCCTTCTACGAAGTATTTTTGCATTGCTAAAAAGACGATCGCTACTGGCAAAATGGAGACCACAGATGCTGCCATGATCAGGGCGTACTCGGCATCATATAAGCCGACAAACATTTTCAACCCTAACTGAATGGTTTTGTTTTCGGTTGAGGAGAGGTAGATAAATGGTCCCATATAATCATTCCATGTATTGACGAAGGTGATGATGGTCAGACTCGCTAAAGCGGGCTTCGTCAGTGGTAGAATGATTTTTCGATAGATCCCCCACTCACTCAAACCATCGATCCGCGCACTTTCACACAGTGAATCAGGAATACTACTATAGTATTGTTTCAACAAAAAGACGCCAAAGGCACTGAAGGCTTGTAAGAGGACCAAAGACCAAAGCGTGTCTGTCAGCCCGAACTGGCGCATCATGATGAACTGAGGAATCATATAGGATTGCCAAGGAATCGCAATCGTACCGATGTATGTCAGAAACAACAGGTCGCGTCCTTTGAAATGCATCTTCGAAAACCCATAGGCCGCAAAGCTAGAAGTAAACAGTTGGATCAAGGTAATGATGATGCTCAAAAATGCTGTGTTCTTGAAAAAAGTCAGCAAAGGTATGCGATCCCAGATCACCGTATAGTTTTCTGGGTGCCAACTTTTTGGAATCCATTGGATCGGTACGCTAAAAACATCGTTATTGGTCTTAAAAGAAGCAGAGATCATCCAAAGAAACGGGATCAGTGTTACTAAGGCGAGAAATGTTAATAAGAGAATCAAGGAGACACTGCCGACCGACAGCTTGGCTTTTTGTTTTGGTTTCGCTTGAGTGCTTTTTTTACTAAGTGTATTTTCCATCTGTACTCCTCCTTACACCTGTTCTTGTCTTTGGTTCCACTTAAACTGGATCACGGTGATGCCCAAAACGATCACGAACAAGACCATGGCGATCGCGGATGCGTAACCAAAATTAAATTTCACAAATGCTTCGTTGTAAATTTGATACACCAAGACATTGGTGGCTCGACCGGGTCCGCCGGCAGTCATGACTTGGACTAAATCGAAGATCTTGAAACAGTTGATAACCAGCATGATCGAAACAAAGAAGGTCGTTGGTCGTAAGGACGGCAACGTCACGTTGCGAAACTGCTGCCACTTGTTGGCCCCATCGATCGAAGCCGCTTCATACAATTCCTTTGGCACACTTTGTAACCCTGCCAAGTATAAGATCATGTAATACCCCATGCCACGCCAGACGCTGACTATGATGATCGCCGTCAAAGCCCAATCAGAGCTGGAGGTCCAACCAGGAGGATTTTCAATAAAAAATTTCAAAAACTGATTGATTGGTCCCATCGTTGGGTGAAACAACATGTTCCACACGACAGCGATTGCAACTAACGAGGTGACATAAGGAAAGAAGAAGGCAGTACGGAAAAACTTCATTCCACGTACTTTTTTATTCAATAAAATCGCTAAGCCTAAGGAACATACTAACGTCAATGGAACGACGCCAATCGTATAGAGAAAGGTGTTCTTTAACGAGATCCAAAAGGTGTCGTCCCCTAGCATTTTGCTGAAATTTTTCATTCCCACAAATTCAGGCGAACTAAAGGAATCCCATTCCATGAAAGCCAGAATCAATGAGAACACAACTGGCACTAAGGTAAATAAGAAAAAGCCGATAAAGTTCGGTGCAATAAAAGACAGCGCGGTTAGCGTATTTTTGCGTTTCAACTTATTGGCTGCTTTTGATTTTGAGGTTATTTCCATATTTGTCTCCTGCTGCTTGCCAGCAGGCCCCTTTCATTAATAAAGAGAAGGAACTTTTTTGCCCAAGTCCCTTCTCTCGTTAGGACTATTCTGTTTCAGATTTCACCCTTTTTTCCATATTCGCAATGCCTTCTTTTGGTGTTTCATCCCCTACAAGAATCAAGTCATGTTCTTCTTGCAAGATTTTGTCGATCGCTGGTCCATTTTCATCGACAGGAAACTCGATCGCGACGGTTTCTGGATTGAAGGCTTTTTTCGATACTTCATCGGCGGGCATGCCTTCACGGGAGAAGTAAAGTTCATCAATGGCGTCAGTCTTATACGAAGGAACGACACCGACTTCTGCTAATACTTTGGCGCCTTCTTCACCAGAACAAAAGTCTAAGAATTTTTGTGCAGCTTCTTGATGTTTTGAATTTTTATTGATGGCAAAAGCAGTCGGAGAACCAAATGTCGTTACTTCCCCTTTTTCATTTTGCGGCATTTCCGCAATGCCCCACTCGACATCTGTCTTGCCATCGTCGATATTGGTCATCAATGCACCCATATACCAAGTTCCCATGTACATCATGGCTGCTTTTTCATTTTCAAATTGTGATTGGTACGTAACTTTCGTTGATTTTGCTGTCCCAAAGTCCATTTGCGCCTTTTCGTCTTGCATCCGCAATGCACGATCATAATATTCTTCTAAATAGTCGTATTGAGGATCGATCAAGTTTGCGCCATTTTGGGCAGCTGCAATCGCTTGGGTAGTGGAACGCCACGTGTGTTGATACGCACCATAAATTTGTTCGTCTGGTTTTGTTAGCTGCTTGGCAAGCTCCTCATATTCGTCCCAGGTGATGTTTGATGGGTAGTCTAAGCCTGCCTCATCGAACATTTTTTTGTTATAATACAAGACCCAAAAATCCGTCCGATACGGTTGTGCATAGGTTTTGCCTTCTACGTCATACATGTCATAGCTTTCTTGCGCTGGGGCAATATCCAATGATCCGATATGGTCGGTGAGATCGACCAATTGGTCCCGCAACGCATAATTAGAGTAAGAAAGTAAATTTTTCATGGTCAAAATATCTGTCGTATCTCCTGAAGAGAGCATCGTCGTCAGTTTGGTATCATAATCATCTGAAGCAATATCGACAGGTTCAACGGTAATGCCCGGATTCGCTTCTTCAAAGGCACGGAATAGTTTTTCGAATTCAGGTGTCGTATCGTAATTCCAAGTGGTTACGGTCAATTTGATGTCGCCATCTTCGGCAGCAGCAGAATCATCTGTCGCTCCGCCTCCGCAGGCTGCCAAAGCTGCGATCGTCCCAAACATCGTTGCTGCTAATAAACCTTTTTTCAAAAAGTGCATTTTCATTCCTCCATTATCTTTTTTTAATAGGGTTGCCCCCTAAAACTACCAATAGGAATACCAACTTTGTGACACCCGCATCAGCGCTTCCATGTAATAATAATCGCCCCAGATCATGCATTCATCGACCCCTTTGAGGGAATTCTTGTCATAAACTCCATGCATCAATAGTCCGTTTGATTCGGGATGGTCGATCGTTGTATAGTTTTGAGCTAACGATGCCAAGATCGCCAAGGCATTTTCCTGATAGGCGGCTTGGTTTGGCTGCGTGATCGGTAAATGTTTCGCCAGTTCTAGCAAGCCACAGACTGCGATGGCGGCGGCCGAACTATCCCTTTCTTCCTGACTACCATCGTTAAACACTAAATCCCAATAACTGACCTTGTCCGCCGGTAATTCAGCAATAAAGTAATCCGCAAGGTCTTGAGCAGTCTTCAAGAAACTGGTATCACCGGTGTAAAGGTAACTCAGCGTAAATCCGTAGATGCCCCACGCTTGCCCTCTTGCCCAGCAGGAATCATCGGCATAGCCTTGTTGGGTATTGCCGCCGATCGCCGCTCCAGTTTCAACGTCGAAGTAATAGGTGTGGTACGTCGTGGCGTTGTCTCGCACGATGTATTTCTGGGTCTGCTTGGCATGAGCATAGGCTGCTTGTTTGTAGGATTCATCCCCGTCATTTGGGAAGCAAAATACAATAGCGGCAAATTCATCAAGCAATCAATAATGATGCGCCCCCGTTGTTGCGGATCATCGAGATTGCCCCACGCTTGAATGATCTGGGCTTTGGGTGAGTAACGGACCATCAATAGATCGGCGGCGGCAATCGCGAGTTTTTTTGAAGATTCCCGTCCGTTCACTCGATAGTCGGCGATCGCAGTCAAACTATACAAAAACCCGATATCATGGGTTTCTAGTCCAATTCTTTGATCCAATCGTTCTTGGAAAGAGTGCAGCTGTTTTTCGATGGTTTCATCAAATTCTGTTGATCCCGTCAGTTCTTTACTCAAAAACAACATGCCAGTCCAAAAACTCGCCGTCCAATCATGGTTGGCTTCTGGTCGATAGACAAGCTGTTCACTCGCTGCCGGTGGGACTAACGTGTCAAAGGTCTTAGTATTCTTTCTTACTTGATTAACGGTGAAGTCGATTTGCTCGGCTACCCATTGTGATAGCTGTACGTCATAGCTGGTTTCCATTTTTTCCTCCTATTCGATCAACCTGGATCGTTTGACCGGATTGATTGATCGTAATGTTGTCTGTTGTCACTTCGACGGTCACTGCTTGTTCTTGTTCTTGTGGAAGCAAGCCGGTGACGAGGGAAACGAATAGGTGCTTTCCCGCTTGTCGTTGAGCAGTTAGATACGGTAGCCACGTTGCAGGATACAAGAGGTTCGTATTTGGCTCCGTTCGTAAGACATCGCTCGTTTCATAGCCAGCGATCGCCTCGATTTTCGAATAGCCGATCGATGTTCGTACCGCAGCGCTGCGTGCGGTTTTTTCAGTGATGGCAGTAGGCTCTTTCGGTGATGAAAATCCACCTTCATAGAAAGAAAGGGCGCGCTGAGAATTGATCTCGTGAATGCGAAGGTGACTGCCTATCAGTGGAATGATCGTTGTTTTTATCTGCACGTCTTCCCACGGATCCCATTCATGAATGATCCGATCAGGTAAAAGTTGATACTGGCGATCCAATCCTTTGGTGCGAAAGTAATGGTCATCTTCTGACAAAGCCAACGTATTGTCATAATTTCCTTCATAAAACCAATAATTGCTTTTGGGCACGCTATTGCCAAACGTCGTTGAGTAGACAAATTTGCTATATTTGCTGCTGGCATGACTTTGATAGTTGATAAATTGCCCTGCAGGAAACATCAAGGCATGCGTCAAGTCTTGATTGTGTTGATAAAAGTTCTTACTGATGGGATGAGCCATTGTTCTTTCAGTGATCGCTAATGGCGTGGAGGTGGCTTGCCAATAGGGATGCTCCTTTGGTACCGCTAACAAAAGAAAGGTCTTTAACGCCCAATAAGGCGAACCTGGTGCATTGTAGCCTTCGGCAAAGATCAGATTCTGGTACGAATAGCCGACCGTCAGTATCCCTTCGGAAGTAAAAATGTCTTGCTGCATCCACTGATGCAGGTGACGACTGATCACCCCCTTGATCTCTCCCCATGGCAATGCTTCAACATCCGCAAAAACCAATGCGCTGAAAAAAGAAACTTGCGCAAAGCGATACGTCAAACTTCGACCAAAAGGAACGGCAGCTCCACCTGCTGCAAACCAATGCTTGAAGGTTCCAGCAAAATCGGTGGCTCGTTGTTTGAACTTCGTTGCCCTTTCAAGATCCTCAGGGACAAATCGACAGTACAGAAGACTATAGTAGTGGATCGCAAAAGATACATAGTAATCGATTTGAGTGGCTACTCCGTCACAGTACCATCCTTCCCCTAAATAAAAGGTCTCGATCAATGCCAAGTCAGCATCGATTTTTTCTTGGGAAAAGCTGCTGCCACAACGCTTCATGGCTACATTGACGAGAACCCGAAAGAAATGCCAATTGTTTGCGGGAATTTCTCGTTGATTGACTTGGATCAGCCACGCATGGAGATTATCTTTTTGGCGTTGGGATAAAACATCCCACGTTTTTTCCTTGTTTAATAATAAAAAGGTACTTAGCGAAGCCATTTCCACGATTCGTTGGTCGAAGTCTTCCACAACACCCCAATAATCGGGACTCTCTGGATCTGTACCCGCAATAATTCCTGAGAGATAGGTTTCTATGAATGAATCTTCTTGCTGGGTTAGATAAGGCGCGAGTCCCCAAAGTGGTCGCAAGAACGCTTCAAGTTCCTGTACCCCTTTCTCATAGACAGTCCCATGGCTGCCTAAAGCCAAATGTCCGGGACGACTGCTTGCAAAAGCGGGTTTGAGTTGATCCATGATCGTTTTGAAGCCGGCTGCTACATCTTCATAACTTTCAAATTTATTCTTTTTCAATTGCTGCAGCTTCTGTGATTGCATCCGCATCCTTCCTTTCAATCAATGTCGCTTTAATAAACCCATAATATTCTCCGTAGATCGTCACCACTTCTTGTAGTTTCAATTGCTGACTTTGTTCATTGAATACTTGGTACTGTCCAGCCGCTGTTTCTAAAATAAATCGATCTCCTTTCTCAATATCTGCTGTTTTCGCATCACTCTTCACGATGGTGCCAGATAACTTCACGAATTCATGCAACGGGACGACACCTTGCGCAAAATCTTCGTCAGAATAACAAAGCGCTCGTTCTTTTAATTGCTTTTCGCTGCTTTTGGAAAATGCTTGCGTCTGTGTTGTTTCATTTGGAGAACAAGCAGTCAACCCCATAAGTAGACCCATGATAAATAACGAATTAATCCACTTCATTCATGCCACCCTCTTTTTTTAAAACGCTTTCTTCATTTCAAATCATACTTTTTTTAGGAAAATAATCAATAGTTTTTCCTAAAAAAAGTAAAATTTTTACTTGAGAGCAATTTCTCTCTTGGTTTTTTTACTAAAAAGAAATATACTGAAGAGGAGAAGCATTGGAGGAGGGATTCTATGGCTACGATTACCGACATAGCGACCATAGCTGAGGTATCAATATCAACCGTATCACGGGTTCTGAACTACGATCCTAGTCTTTCAGTGACCGAAGAAACCAAACGAAAGATTTTCGAGGCAGCTGAAAAACTAAATTATACGAAATACAAAAACAAGCAAAAGCAGCGTGAACTACCAGTGGATGTACCAAAAAAACACAACAAATCCATTGGGATCGTTCAGTGGCGTATGGATGATGAAGAATTAGAAGACATTTACTATATGTCGATTCGTTTGGGTGTGGAAAAACGAGCCGCCGAACTGGGTTGCGACCTGTTAAAAATCTCCAGCCTTGACGAATCAGTGATTCAGTCCGTCGATGGCTTACTGGCGATCGGCAAGTTTACAGAAGAGCGGGTCAAGAAGCTCCATGAGCTACACCCCAACCTCTGTGTGATCGGCAGTAACTTTCCGCTGGATGACTATGATTCTGTCAATACCGATTTTACGCAAGCAACGGAGTTGGCTCTTTCTCACTTGATGGGACTTGGTCATCAAAAAATCGCCTTTATCGGCGCCGAAGAAAGTCAAAATATGTATGGGTATCGTCGATACAAAACGCCAACAGTCAACACCTATGTCGATATGATGCAGCATTATCAGCTGTTTGATGAGGATTATTTCATCGTGAAAGAAAATAGTCGTTTGGATGTCCAAACGGGGGAAGAATTAACGGAGCAGGCATTGGCTTTGTGGCAAGATCACTTGCCGACTGCGATTTTGGCAGCCAATGATGCCTTTGCGATTGGGGTCATTCATACGCTAACGGCTCATGGAATCAAGATTCCTGAAGACATCAGTGTTATGGGCATCAACGATATTTCGGTGTCCCGCTATGTCTCCCCACCACTTTCTTCGGTCCAAGCATTTACTGAAGAGATGGGTGAAACGGGGTTAGAGCTACTCTATAACCGCATCGAAAATCCTGGGATCGCCAGACGCATCTTTTTAAGTACCCAGCTGGTGATTCGTCAATCTACCGCAAAACCAAAAGAAGGCTGAGAAGCTGCGGTGTCTTCTTGCACTGATCAACGTCATTGCAAGGAAGCACCGCATCCTTCTCACCCTTTTTTTATTTTAATGGTCGTTTTGATTTCCCCTGTCTGTCCAAGCGCGTATTCGGCTTGAATCAAATACGCTGGTGCCTGTGCACCATGGTGATCTTGATAAGTAACTGGCTGTATTTGGATCTTATCACTGGTAAAATAAAGAACACAGCGCGCTTTTTTTGTCAGTAGCTGGACGGTCTTATTTTGCACCATTGGTGGTATGTCCGTAATAAAGTTTTCCACCACCAGATTCTTTGTTTGGTGGTCGTCAAAGACAAAATGGTCTTCGATCGTTACTTGTTGCTGCGAGACAACGAAGCGCCGCTGGTATTCAGTGACCGCTGCTTTCGGATAGAACGCACTGAGGTCTAAGTCAAATCGCTGGTCATTGACCTGCAGCACCGTTGCTTCCTCGGCAGTTGCGCGTTGGGTGTGCTGATTGATGATCGGCAGCGAATGACTGATTGCAGCTGCGGGAAAGTAGTGATAGCGCGTGTTCTCGTCAAAATACTCTTTGGTGTATTCACCAGCACCAAGGTCCGTCAGAAACAGCTCCTCCGTCGTTCCTAAGACAAAATGACCGACATCGAGATGATTGTGGCTTTCTTGATTGCTCCCCCTTTGGCAGCAAAAAAGAGATCCTGCTGCACATCTTTTGCAACGAACCACTGCGCTTGTTCAAAATAGTGATGATACGAGGCATTCGTTTCTCGTGTGATCGCTTCGTTATGCCAATACAAATTTCGATAGCTGTGGGCAAACCGGTAGCAAGGATCAAAATCTAACGGACTGACCCCCCGATAATTGGGGAACCGCCACGCCCAAATGCTCGTAGCAATAACTGACCAAGCCACTAGGCAGTTCGATCGCCGAATAATCAGAAAAAGGAACGTAATGCCCTGGAGAAATCATCGTGTAGTAAGGAAAAGCGGCAATTTTTCTGGTTTTAGGCTGCTTTAGGTAGGTATCTTCTTGCAATACTTCTGCCAACAATTGCGCATAATACAGAAAATAACCAAACCCATACGCCCAGTATCCGACACCTTCCACACAAGCCCCATCTTCGCCAAAGCTGTTGAGATAGCTTTGCATTGCAGTATCCAATCGTTTGATCATCCGCAATTGTCGCTCGCTTTTTTCGGCAATACATAGAGCGCCGTCATTCCAAGACAGCCACCAATGACTGCGGACCAATTGTTCTCTTTTGTCTCCCACTCCCAGGTTTGCTCCTCGAAGGGCAAAAAAAGCCGTTGATCGATCTCATACAACACTCGTTCTGTGATGACTGGTGAAAGGTCTCCCCCAACCAACATCAACAACTCTGCTAAGGATTGCCCAGTTTCAGCTGCAAAAAGATCGACTGTGTGGCGCGCTTGCGAAGAAAACTGGCCATCGACAATTGGCAGATGCGCTGGCAGACACCATGTATATTCATTACAGATTTCCCAAATCACTTGCTCCAGCAACACTTTGATCGCTGCCTTACGCTCCATTTCATAAGCAAGTCCTAAAACCACCAACATCCGTCGGCGGGCAAAATAATGGGTTTCGAAGGCAACACGGTTCCCCGATTCGAGATACTCTTGATAGCCTTGATAAGGCAAATAGGGAATCTCACCAGTGTCAAGATAAGCCTGTGCCGCCTGTAAAATTTCTTCTTTTACCTCTGCTGGATTCACGCGTTTTCCTCCTGAATAGAGCGTCCGAAGACTTCGATTTGGGTCAACGCTGGAAATGGTGAGGGATCGTCATTTTGAATCAGCTCATGCAATTTTACCCAAGTGACCGTTCGCGGCTGGAAAGAAAACCGTTGAGGCTGGCTGCTTTTGACCATCTGCAAGATTTCTTGACTCCCATCGGAAAACGCCAACGTGACTTGTTGCCAATAGCTATCATGGGGAAAATCCGCCCGTAACGTAAGCGCACATTGGTCGATGCGGACCTCATGACCAAAGTCGATCGTCAAAGCGGCATCTGCTTGTTGATTGATCCCCCATGAGCCATAGGGATAATTGCCATGAGACCTATTGGCAAAAATACCATCAATGGCGTTACAAGCGAAAAACGTCGCATCATCTCTTGTTTCAACATTGGCATGGGCATGCGGATAGGCACCCAAGAATTCTTTTTGATCATGAGGGTTTAAGGCGACGTTGCGGTAAGCCGCTAGTTCTTCTTTTGTTGCTACCCGCACACTCAAATAATGGCTTTTCCCAGCAAAACGGCCTTCTGGCGCGGCTTCTTTGGCATTTTCACTAAGATGTACGGGGTAGATCCACTCGTTGCCTTTGATGTACACCAAAGTAGTCGCCAGCGTTTCATCGAGTGTGACCCACACAAATTGTCCACTGCGTGAGAGCGAGACAACGATTTTATCTCCGTCCTCGTAACAACACTCTTGGGATGCCAACGTGACAAAGTCTTCCGCCGTCGCTTGCAGAAGGGTAGGTTCACTTTCAGGTGTTCGTTTGCCTTGTTTTACTTGATGCTTTTGGTCATAAATCGTTAAGGAAATCTGGGTCATTGCATGTAGCTCCTCTCGTATTTTCTCCATTATAGCGATGTCGACAAAAAAATGTAACTGTTTCCAGCGATTTTTTACTATTTTTTTACTTAAAATCACGAAATGTAACAGTTTCCATTTCTTTATTTTACTAAATAAAGTAAAATAACAACTAAAAGGAGCTGTTTGCATGAGAAACTTTCAAGAAGCATTAAGTAAGAACCCTCTTCGAACCAAAACCGATCTTGAAGAGGCCCTAGTTGATCTGGTCACTCCCGTATACGAATGTATGGCACAACAAGGAACTCCCGGGAGGGTCCACCTAGGAAATTCAGGAGCGGTGTACACTCAGGAAAAGGGTGACATCGAAGGCTTTTTACGGACACTCTGGGGATTGGGCCCATTGTTCAGCCAAGAAGAAGCGTGTCTTCGTTACTCAAAACTTTTTCAACAAGCCAATGCCGGGATCGTTGCAGGCACCACCCCGACCTCTCAGGAGTACTGGGGAAAATTACATGACTATGACCAATTGTTTGTGGAAATGGGTGCCCTTGCTAGTTATTTGATTTTTACCAAACCGATCTTTTGGGATCGCCTCACACCAAGAGAGCAAACGAATCTCTTTGATTGGCTCAATCAGATCAATCAGCACACGATCCCTAAAACCAATTGGCTCTTCTTTCGGATTTTAGTCAATACCTTCTTTGAAATGGCAGCATTGCCTTTTGTAGAAACCACCCTTTTGGCTGATCAAGAAGAGATCGAGAGGTATTACTTAGCAGACGGCTGGTATTTTGATGGCTATGAAAACCAAATCGACTATTATATTCCTTTTGGGATGCAATACTACGGACTCCTTTACAGTGTTCTTACCTGTCGTTCCCAATGCCCGTATCAGTTTAGCTACCGTCAAAGAGCCGCTACGCTTGCGCAATCCTTTAAGCAGTGGTTCACAAAAACCGGTGCGGCATTGCCTTTTGGTCGTAGTCTAACGTATCGGTTTGCGCAATCAAGTTTCTTTGCTGTCGGTGCTTTTGCTGATATAGAATATGAAAGCTTCACCAAAAATGAAGGAAAATACTTACTGTTACAAAACATGCGTTACTGGTTCCGTCAACCAATCTTTACGCAAGAAGGCTTTTTAAGTATTGGCTATGCCTATCCCAACCTAAATATGGCTGAAGGCTATAACGCACCAGGATCGCCTTATTGGGCTTTCAAAAATTTCTGTGTATTGGCCATCCCAGCGGATGCTGAATTTTGGACGCTTGAGGAGCAGGTGCCAACCTTTGCCACACAGGTGCGCAATCCGCATAGTCGCATGCTTTTGGTGCATAACCAAGAAGGGACAGAATTGCAAGCTTTCACTGCGGGGCAACATTCCCACGAACACGCTCACGGGAATGCCAAATACGAAAAGTTTGTCTATTCGACAACGTTTGGGTTTAGCGTACCGAAAGCAACCGTTTTATTGAAACAAGGTGCCTATGATAATACATTGGCGATCTCAGAGGGGCAGACGGATTTTAAAACAGCTTTTGGTTACGAAGCCTTTGCGATTGAAGATGACTACGTCTATAGTCGCTGGCGCCCCTACGAGCAGGTCGTCATCGAAACCTTTGTGATTCCGATGTATCCTTGGCATCTGCGTTACCATCGGATTCAAACGGATCGAAGGTTGCAACTGGTCAATGGCAGCTTTGCAGCACCAGCTGATGGTGCTGCGCTTTCTAGTAAAGAAGGCACCTTTTATCAAAGTTCGGTTGGCTGTGTTGGTATCAAAACCTTCCCGACGCATCAAGAGGGTACCCTCTTGATGCCAGAACCCAACACGAATCTACTTTATAGTCGAACAGTCATCCCTCAAGTAAGCAAAACCGTTCTCGCCGGACAACAGGAATGGCTCGTTGCGTGTTTAGGCAATGCCTTTTCTGATCAGATCCCACCCTTTAATGTCACTATCACAGCGGACAAAATAACAATGAGCCAAGGGGATCAGAGAAAAACTATTCAGCTTAACTACTAGCAAAAAATTACTGGCAAATGCTAGTAGAAAAGCTACCGAAAACACCTTTCTAATTTACGGGATTGAAGAATGTCCCCCAGAAGTTCGCTTTCAGTCTAACGTTTCAGCGTCGTTACCTTCTGACCCCTCCGTTTCTATTGGCAAAAAGCAAAAAAATACTTGTACCACAAAACGGTGCTTCACGCATTGTGAAGTGCCGTTTTTTTGGTACAAGTGATCCATGTTTTGATTGACGATCAGTGCTTATTTCCCGAAAAGCTTTTGGAGAAACCCTTTTTTCTCAGGGACTTCCTTTGTTTCAGTCATCTGAAGCGGTCCAGTTTCCTTCACGACTTGCTGAAAGCCCCGATTGTCTTGCAGCAACAGACCGTTTAGTTCCAGAATCCCAGTCAGACTGCCAATCATCCGCCGCACTTCTCCCGCACTTTTGCCAAAAAAGCGCTGGTCGTCATTTGCTTCGGCTTCTTCCAAAATGACCAGCAGCTGCTGGATGCTTTGATTTTGTTCACCTAAGACGTACGACAACTGGTCAACTTCCGCTGCGGTAGTTGCCGCTGACGGTACTAAATCCGTTACGAGCTTTAAGCTATCTAAATAATCCTTTAAGTCAAAAATGAACGTTTTTGCCGCTTCATTATTCATTAATTGGCTTTGACTCAATTTCCTTTGTAGCGCTTCCAATTCGCTTGAACGTTTAGAAAGTTCGCTTACGATCATTTCTATATCCATACGCCACCTCCTAATGACATTGTCCCGTTTTCTCTTGCATCCGTCAAGAATTCGTCGGACTTTTTTCTGTGTTTTTACCGATCAGACCTGCCTATTGCTCCTGTTGGTACTTTGTCGGTGCACAGCCATAGCGCTTCGCAAAGAGTCGATTAAAATGGTTGATATTTTGGAAACCAGATTGAAACGCCGCCTCTCGAATCGTCAGCGTTTCGTTGCTGCGTAAATAAAAAAACTTTTGAAACCGAGCTTGCAATAAATCTTCTTTGGGCGTGGTATGAAAAAACTGTTGATAGAGCTTATAGAATTGGCTTTTACCGATGGAAAGCTCTCGGCTAAACTGGTAAAAATCCCATTGCTGTTCGCAATTGACTAACATTTTCAACCGCATCGCTTGAAACAGTTGATAGTGTTCGTTTTGTGGTTGCGGGATGCTTTCTTCAAAATTGCGTTCAAGTAAGACCAATAGATTTGTCATATACGCCGCGATCAATTCTTCCGTGTGCCGTTGCGGCAACAAGGATTCATGATTGATCTTTTGGATCAATTTGTTGATTTGTTGAATATTTTTCGGCTGGAACAGTTGGTTACAAGGGATCGCATAGGTTTCTTCGATCACCTGATCCGTTTGAAACTCAACAAAGCTATTAAAAAAATCTTCTTTGCCACGATAATCTTGATAGACGGTTGGAGGAAAAAGAATGCAGCTACCTTTTTCACTAGTTTCTTGATGACCATCTTCAAAAGTGAAAACCATTGGAGACAACGTCAACACGAAAAGATAATGCTTTAAGCCAGAGGGTCGATAAATATGATCGGAAACAGCATTGTGCATTTGAAATCCTGAATAGGTTACGTTCAACTTCTCACTCCTTCCTACTTGCCTTTAGTATAAAGAAAACGGACAAAACGTCAATAGAATAAGACAGAATGTAGTGTTTATTTTCATGGACTATCGCTACAATGAAAGAAAAGAAAGGGGTTGCAAAATTGAAGAAAACTACGATGTATTTAGACAAACACTTTATTTTGGCACCAGTCGACGAACGGATCTACGGCTCTTTTGTGGAGCACTTAGGGCGCTGTGTGTACGAAGGGATCTATCAACCAGAAAGTCCTTTTGCCGATGATCAAGGATTTCGTCAAGATGTCGCTGCCTTGATCAAGCAGTTGAATGTGCCGATCGTCCGTTACCCAGGAGGCAATTTCGTCTCTGGGTATAAATGGGAAGATAGCGTCGGCCCTAAAGAGCAACGGCCAGCAAAAATCGATTTGGCCTGGCGGGTAATCGAAAGCAATCAGTTCGGCTTAAACGAATTTATGGATTGGACCAAACAAGTCAATACGGCACCGATGATGGCGATCAATCTTGGAACACGAGGAATCGAAGCAGCGAAAAACTTGATCGAATACACCAATTTAAAAGGCGGCAGCTATTATAGTGACCTTCGTCGTGCCCATGGGGTGGCCGATCCTCATGACATCAAACTTTGGTGTCTAGGCAATGAAATGGACGGTCCTTGGCAAGAAGGACATAAGACAGCCGATGAATATGGCCGTCTCGCAGAAGAAGCTGGCAAAGCGATGCGTTTGGTGGACCCAACGATCGAAACCGTTGCTTGTGGTAGTTCTTCTCTCACGATGCCGACCTTTGGCATGTGGGAAGATACAGTATTAAGTCATTGTTACGATCAAGTCGACTACATCTCCATGCACCAATATTATGGCAACCGTAACGGCGATAGCCAAGATTATCTAGCAAGCAATGTCGCAATGGATCAGTTCATCAGTCAAGTCGCAGCAATCTGTGATGCAGTGAAAGCCAAACGCCGAAGCAAGAAGACGATCAATATTTCCTTCGACGAATGGAACGTCTGGTATCACTCAAATGAACAGGATCAAAAAATTGAACCTTGGAGCCAACACCCACCACAATTAGAAGACGTCTATCACTTTGAAGATGCATTACTCGTCGCAAGCATGATGATCACGATGCTTCATCACGCAGATCGCGTTAAAATCGCCTGCATGGCACAGCTGGTCAACGTGATCGCACCGATCATGACTTCCGATACTGCCGCTTGGAAACAAACGATTTTTTATCCCTATGAAATGATCAGCAACTATGGTCGCGGTCACGTGTTGCACAGCATCCTTCGAGGGGCTGATTTCGATAGCAGCCACGGAAAAGCTTCTTATGTGGATGCCATTGCGATCGAAAACGAAGATGACTATTTGACCTTTTTCTTAGTAAATAAGGATTTGCAGGATGCCAACGAATTCACTTGCGACTTGCGTCAATATGATTCATTGCAAATCGCTACCCATCAAGTCTTGCACCACCCAGACTTGCATGCCGTTAATACCGAAACAACCCCGAACAACGTTGTGCCCGTCAATGGAAAAACAGCGGAATTGAATGACGGCATTTTGCGTGTCGTCTTGGAAAAACAAAGCTTCCAGATGCTACGCTTGAAGAAAAACGTCAGCAAGTAACGAGCGTATCTGTTTGAGCAAAAAAGCAGCCGCCTTGGCGATATCCTGAAAAAATGAGACTTTTACGGAGTGGAGAAATCCACTCCTTTTTTATGATCCACCGCCCTGTTTAATTGCTATTTTTCGCATTCTTAACTGATCTGGGCAAAAAGGCGGCAACTGCCAGCTTGCTTTCTCAAAAAAGAGACGACAAAAGAACACCCTGCGGCAGCTAAGATACCGCAGGGTGTTCTTGATTCATTGTTTAGCCGTTATAGGCATCAACGATGATTTGTTTCAATTCAGAGATTAGTGGTTCTTTTGGATTTGCTGTTGTACATTGGTCTTCGTAAGCCAATTCAGCCATGCGATCAACTGTTGTATCTAGTGTTTGTTGAGTGACGCCTTGCGCTTTCAAGCTCATGTCGATACCAACAGATTGTCCTAATTCGTAAACAGCTGTTGCCAATGCTTCAACCAATTCAGCCGTTGTTTTGCCTTTAAGGCCTAAGAATTTCGCAATGTCTGCGTAATCTGTATCGGCACGGAAGAAGTCATATTTAGGGAACATTGCATGTTTTTGTGGGTCTTTGGCATTGTAACGGATGATGTGCGGTAAAAGAATCGCATTTGTACGTCCGTGAGGAATACCATATTCACCACCGATTTTGTGGGCTACTGAGTGACAAATACCTAGGAATGCATTGGCGAAGGCCATACCTGCCATTGTTGAGGCATTATGCATTTTTTCGCGAGATTCCATATCAGGTGTTTTCACTGATTTTTCTAAGTAGTCAAAGACTAACTTGATTGCTTGTAAGCTCAATCCACGAGTGTAATCAGAGGCCATTACTGAAACATAAGATTCGATCGCATGAGTCAAAACGTCCATTCCAGTGTCTGCTGTAACAGAAGCAGGTACTGACATTACGAATTGAGGGTCAACGATTGCTACATCTGGTGTCAATGCGTAATCAGCTAATGGGTACTTCACGTGTGTTTCACTGTCAGTGATAACCGCAAATGGGGTTACTTCAGAACCAGTACCAGACGTTGTTGGGATACAAACGAATTGCGTTTTTTCTGGTTTGTCGATCTTGTATGTCCGTTTACGGATATCTAAGAATTTTTGTTTCGCGCCGAAGAATGAAGTATCTGGGTGCTCATAGAACATCCACATGCCTTTGGCAGCATCCATTGCTGATCCACCACCAAGGGCGATCACTGTATCTGGTTTGAAATCAACCATCATTTTTGTTCCAGCGTAAACGGTGTTTGTTGATGGGTTTGGTTCTACGTCAGAGAAGACTTCGATTTTCACGTCATTTTTACGACGAGCAAGTACTTCACGAACCGTATCGCAATAGCCGAATTGAACCATACCAGGGTCACAAACGATCATGACACGTTCAACGTTTTCCATTTTCTCCAAGTACATTAGAGAGTTCTTTTCAAAGAAGATTTTTGGTGGCAATTTAAACCATTGCATATTATTTCTCCGTTTCGCTACAGTTTTCACGTTGATCAAGTTCACGGCAGAAACATTTCGTGATACAGAGTTTTTCCCGTATGAACCACAACCAAGTGTCAATGATGGAATCATTTCGTTGTAGATATTTCCGATACCACCTTCTGCAGATGGTGTGTTAACTAAGATACGGCAAGCTTTCATGCGTAGGCCGAAGGCTAATTGCAAGTCTTCGTTTTCAGTGTGGATCACCGCTGTATGGCCTAATCCGCCTAAATCAAGCATTGCTTCACATTTTTCGAACGCGTCTTCTGTGTTGTTTGCTTTGATCATTGCTAAAACTGGAGAAAGTTTTTCTCTTGATAGTGGGTAATCAGCACCGACACCGTCAAGTTCAGCGATCAATAATTTTGTTCCTTCTGGTACGTTGATGCCTGCTAATTTCGCGATATCCATTGCTGAATGTCCAACGATTGCTGGATTTACTGCATATTTTCCTTCGTTCATCACGGCATCTTCAAGTTTTTGTAATTCTTTTGCTTTTACAACATAGACTTGATGTGCTTCAAATTCTGCTTTCACAGAGGCATAGACTTCTTTATCAACGATCACTGCTTGTTCAGAGGCACAGATCATTCCGTTATCAAAGGTTTTTGATACGATCAAGTCATTGACTGCTCGTTTCACTTTCGCTGTTTTTTCGATATACGCAGGTACGTTCCCTGGTCCAACACCTAATGCAGGTTTACCAGTTGAGTATGCTGCTTTGACCATGCCTGCCCCACCAGTTGCTAATACGATCGCAATTCCTGGGTGGTTCATCAATAAGCCAGTCGCTTCGATTGATGGATGCTCGATCCATTGCACACAGTTTTCAGGTGCCCCAGCAGCGATAGCTGCATCACGAACGATACGTGCAGCTTCTGCTGAACATTTTTGTGCAGATGGGTGGAAAGCAAAAACGATCGGGTTACGTGTTTTCAAAGCGATCATTGCTTTAAAGATTGTTGTAGATGTTGGGTTGGTTGTTGGTGTTACCCCACAAACGACACCAACTGGTTCAGCGATTTCGATCAAGCCTTTTTGTTTATCTTCATTGATCACGCCGACTGTTTTGTCATGTTTGATACTGTTCCAAATATATTCTGAAGCGTACATGTTTTTGATCGCTTTATCTTCATAAATACCACGGCCAGTTTCTTCTACTGCCATTTTAGCTAAAGGCATGTGTTTGTCTAATGCTGCCATTGCCATTTCATGAACAATGTGGTCCACTTTTTCTTGATCAAAGCTTTCCATTTCTTTTAACGCCACATTTGCCTTCATTGCTAAATCGTCGATCATTGCTTGTACGTCGATTGTCACTTCTTTTTCCAATGTCTTAGCCATTGTATGTCCTCCTAGTTTTTAAACAAGTTTTGTTTGTTAACTACTTCACATACAGATCATACAACATCTTTTTCCGTTTGTAAATAGTTTTTGTGATTTTTTTCACAGTTTATTTTATTTTCTGATATTTAACCGTTTACAAAGCCTTTTCAAGAAAAGAAGTGGACAAAAGTTTCGGTTTTTATTAAGAAAAATGTCATGTGTTTGATTGAACAAACGGAAGATTTGCGAAAATATTATATCCTTAATAAATATTATTTCTTCATCTTTTTCCCATTTCCTGTTAAAAGACTAACTCTCTTAAGTAATTATTCATATGACGGCAAATCTAGTACACTCCATTTCTTTAGGCGTTGACTTTTTGCCGTGAATGTATCCTGTTTGAACACCTCACAAGCTTTTAATACAAGCGGTGATGAATTTTCTTCATTTAGCTGTTCGATTGGAAAAAAAGCTGCACCCAATGAATCTTGTCCTGCAAATTGAGAAACGTTTTTCTCAAGGTTGCCAGTGGTTGCTTTAATCTCATAAAAGACACAGATGTGATTATTCATGGACATTCCTTGATAGTGCCAGGGGTACAGAAAATTAATTGTTCCTAATTGATGATAGCTAGTGACGGTCATGCCGGTTTCTTCTTTAAATTCTCGGCACAGCGTGTCTTCCAGCAATTCACCTGCCTCCATGCTGCCGCCTGGTAAATCATAGCGGTTTTGATAAGGTCCTGCCTTCTTTTTGATGACGGCCAAGCAGTTTTGTCGAACCAAAATCCCGTAGACGCCAAATGCTGTATGGTACATCTCCTCAACTCCTTTTATCGATCATATATCTTCCAGAAGTAAGAAGCAACAGATTGCCAAGTTTGGCTTAATCCGCTGCTTTTGCATTTCTAGTAGATGAACCAAAAAGACTGCTGGCGAATCCTCTATCACCAGCAGTCTTCTATTAATTGCCTAATCGCCTGAAGGAAAAACCCCCGCCGATTCTTTAAATTCACGAATATCGGAAGCTGAAAGTACATTCAAGAAGGCACACAGCAAATGAATGGTTTGACGATAATCTTCTTTATGAATCACCAAGCGGGAAGAATGCATATAGCGGGTGGGGATCGACAGCGTCATTGTTGGGATGCCTTTCATTGCTTTATGGATATTGCAGGCATCGGTGCCGCCAACAGTCATAAAATCGTGCCGGAAAGATAGCTGCTGCTCAAAAGCGAGTTCTTCCATTTTTGCCACAAGACCGGGATTGCCGATCGTCAATGAATCAAGTACGGAAAGCACGGTCCCTCCGCCTAATGTCAATCCGCCCTGATCAAACAAGGTATCTTCAGCTGTCGTCACATCCAATGCGATCGCTAAATCCGGTTTGATTTGGTGTGCGGCCGTGCGTGCACCGCGAATACCGACTTCTTCTTGAGTTGTAGCAGCAAAATAAACATCCACTGCCAATTCTGAAGAAGCTAAGTTTTTCATCACTTCGATACAAGCTGCTACGCAAACGCGATCATCCCAAGCTTTACCCAGCAAAAAATCAGGATCATTCATTTCACGAAACATCGTATGCGGCGTGACCATATCCCCAATGGCAATCCCCAGATCTTTTGCAGCTTCTGCTGAGGCCACACCGAGGTCTAAGTAAAAACGATTTGCCGGAATGACGTTGTTTTTCTCGTCTGTCGGCATACCATGAGGCGCACGGCTTCCGATGACGCCCACAAATTTCTCTCCAGATACTGTGGTGACACGCATTTCCTGTGCCGGCATGACGTGTCCCCACCACCCGCCCACCGGTAGAAGTTTTAGATAGCCCGCATCTGTGATTTCTTTTACCATAAAACCTACCTCATCCATGTGAGCAGAAAGCATGACTTTCGGTGCATTTTTCTGTGTGCTTTTTTTGATGAGGATCAGCGAACCTAAGGCATCATAGAACAAGTCATCAACATATGGCTGTGTATATGCTTTGACGATACGAGACACTTCTTTTTCCCGCCCGCCTATACCATCAGCTTCACTTAGGGCTTTCAGAAGCTGAATATCTATTGTTTGATTTGTCATTAAAATCGTCTCCTAGCGGTTTTCTTCTTTGAAAGAACGGATTGCTTCTTCGTCAAGCTCAGTCAAAAAACGCGCCAAAGCTTGCAGTGCTGTTTCATAGTCGCGGCGGGCAACGACTTGAGAAGCAGTGTTCTTGTTTCGCACAGACAAACTCGCTAACAAAATAGGACATCCGGTACGCAATTTGTTGAACCAAGCCCCATCTGATGCTTCATAGGAAAAATAACTCTGACAGGGCAGATTCGCAGTTTGACAAACTGCTTTCAATCGCTCCAGCGGCAAGCGATTTGGCAGAACGGTCGGATTGTAATACGTTAGCAGAAGGCCTTTACCCAAAAACCTTGCTGATCTTCTTGTTCGTGTTGGTAATCCATTGCCTGGGCAGTATCAAGAACGATCGTAAAATCCGGCACTGTTACATTGGCTGCTGTCTGAGCTCCTCTGGTACCGACTTGTTCCTGCACCGTACAGCCGATCATCAGATCGTAGGGCAATTTGACACTAGCAGCTGCCATTGCTTTGACTAAATCAATGGTTTGACTAACATTGATGCGCCCGTTCCAATTGGACGCAATCCACGCTTGTCCATTGCTGGTTTCTTTCATTTTCGGCGCAAAGGTCACCATGTCGCCTAAAGTGATTTCCTCCGCTAAAACCACTTCTTTTGTTGAAAAACCAAAATCCAACAGTACTTCATCTTTTTGACTTTTGCCATGATTGTCTTTATCGATGCCTAAAACCACCCCAAAATACTTTTCACCGCTACGGGTGATTAGCCGAACTTCTTGCCCCAGCAAGCTGTTGACTTCGATTTTTCCCATGATGAGTCCGCGGATCAGTCCATTTGCTTCGATTTTTTTCACGAAAAAGCCTGCTTCATCCATATGGGCGCTCACCAGCACTTTAGGAGCCGCCGGCCGTTCTGATCGAATGACGGCATAAATAGAGCCTAGATTATCGTAGATGATTTCATCGCAATAAGGCGCATACTTTTTTGCCAGTAATGCGGCTATCGGCTTTTCTCGTCCGGAAACACCAGGTGTATACACGACTTCTTCTAACTGACGCATTAATTCTTCCATATTCTCGCCCTTTCTAATAGCAGTGCTGTTCAGCGAAGGCAGTGATCTCTTGGTGTGCTGCTTTCATTTGGCAAAGCGTCAGCATATCATTCATTGCCTCGGTCAATCCAGTACCGCCTTTTTTCGGCATCTTCACGATAGTGACTTGGTCTTTATATGTTTCAATTGCCTGCTGGCACTCTGGCGACATGGCGGCAACTGCTGGGATCTGTACTTTTTCTTCAATGATCTGCGCTGTTTGGGCAGCCATCTCGCCATACTTTTCATAGTTGAAACAAGGTCCGCATAAGACCGCATCTGCTCCGAGTTTTTGAGCCATAGCAGCAATTTTTAGTGACGATTCTTTCGGATTTTGTAAATAATAGTCATCTCCGCAATAAATAGTGGCGAGAACATCGATTTCCTTTTGTTTCAGCAATTTCTCAAACATTTTGACTGATCCGATCGCCGTTTTTTGTCCGCCAAGCGGCTGATCACCATGCTCCTTGCCGCCTAATCCTGCTTGAATCTGATCTAATAGAAAAATAATTTTCATGGTTGCATCCTTTCTAAAGCAAATGATCGATGGAAAGATCATCAAAAGATAATTCCAAAGCGTCATTTTTGGCTTTTTCTGCTTCACGTTCTTCCTTCAGATATTGTTTGTCCAGCGTCATAATAAACGGATAATAGATCAAGCATCCAATGGCTAACAAAACAAACTGCCAGATTGACGCTACCAGACTACCGGTACTCAAGTAGCCGGAAAAACCGATCGGAGTTGTCCATGGTAAAGATACCCCTGTTGTATAAGGAATCAATCCAAGATTCGTTACGAGAGTCGACAGCAAAAGATTGATCATCGGCACGGCAATAAAGGGAATAATGATAATTGGATTCAATACGACCGGCAAGCCGAAAATGATTGGTTCATTGATCCCGAAAATCCCCGGTACTAGTGAAAGTTTCCCTAATTCTTTGATTCGTTTTGATTTACAAAACAGCACCATGATGATGACTAGTGACAACGTCGAACCGCCGCCGCCAAAATTGGTAAAGAAGTTTGAAAATGGATCGGTAAAGATATTCGGTAACGTTTGTCCTGCTTGAAATGCATCTAGATTTTCCATCGTTAAAATACGCAAAATCGGTGAAAAGACGGAGTTGGCGACTGCTGGACCATTGATGCCGAAGAACCAGAAAATCGTACATGCCAGACTGTAAATCAATTGGGCAGTCAGTGTATTACCCGCTCCCTTGAGAGGCATTTGCAAGACATTAAAAATAAAGTCATGTACGGTACCATACGCGGTCAATCCAAATAAAATGTTGATAATAAAGAATAAAAGCATAACGAGGGCACTCGGGATCAATGCGGCAAATGATTTTGTAACAGCAGGCGGAACCCCATCTGGCATTTTGATCGTCCACCCTTTTTTCGTTGTATAGGCATAGATTTCAACAGAAAGGATCGCTGTCAGCAAGCCGACAAAAATACCGTTTGTTCCTAAATGATTGAAAGAAAGCCCGCTTATTGGGTCCGCAACGCCTTCAACTACCAATTTATTCGGCGTTAAGATCAAAAAGGCGATGACGGCAACGGCTGCTGCTTGGATTGGGTCGGTCTTCTTTTCTCTTCCGTAGGCATAGGCTGTTCCTAAGCAGGAGAAAAAACCGACCGTATTAAAGACAGAACCGGAAACTCTAGTCACCCATGATTCCCACCCACTGCCAAAGAGACCTGCCCAAAATTCTGACCATCCTGGTATCGGGAAATTGGCAAACAGCAAGAAGATCGAGCCAACGATTACCAGCGGCGTTGTGATTAAAAAACCATCGCGTACAGCGATCAAGACTTTATTTTGTCCGAGTTTGACTGCCAGAGGCATCAAAATATTTTCAATTTTATTGAACATTCCATTCTTCCTTTCATCTTGTGTCTTTCATGGTAAAGCTGGTTGATTCCTTGATCAAACTGGTGCTTTGATTCGTTTTTCATAAGCCTCCAACCATTCTTTCGTGATGGGTTCGATCATGGTTGTCTGCTCAGGTCCTGGTGTTGCCATAAAAATAGCTGGTTCTTGATTGGTGGTTGCGACACTAAAGGTAAATTCTACATTGGTTGCCACGCCCCAGCGCCCCTGTTTATCTAAGGCGATCAGCGAGAAGGCGCCGGCTTTGCCGTAGCGCTTCTTCAATCGCGCTTCAAAGTCGTAAACGGCTTGATCACATGCTTCTTGCGGTGCTAGCCCTGCTCCCATCAAACGGACGATCTCGTAGGAAAGGCAGCCTTTCATCAAGTCTTCCCCTAACCCTGTGGCAGCGGCACCGCCGATTTCACTATCCACATAAAAACCAGATCCAGATAAAGGTGAATCGCCAACACGACCGCTTTTTTCATAAATAAACCAGAACTAGAGGTTCCTGCTGCCATGCTTTGGTGTTCATCCAGCGCAACTACTCCCACTGTATCGTGGCCGTCATAGGGATTGAGGTTGTTGGCAGCGATCTCTGCTTTGCGCTTTTCCCAAATGGTTTTGGCTCGCGGTGTCAACATCTCTTTGGGCTGGAATCCTTCGGCAAGCGCATAAGCGACCGCTCCTTGGCCGATCCGAAAACTATTGAATTTTTCCTCACTTAGGCGGCGTGCCACGGAAATAGGATTTTCCACATCGACGATCCCAGCGACGGCACCAATTTTGAAGGTATCACCATCCATAAAGGCAGCGTCCATTTCCAACACGCCTTCTTCGTTGGGCAGTCCGCCATACCCCACCGATTTATAAAATGGATAATCTTCCACTGCTTTAATGGCTGTTTCTACTGCATCTTGGCAGGAGCCTTGTTGCTCTAATATTGCTTTAGCAGCGAGCACGCCATCGTGTGCCATCCGCCATGTAGCAATCATTCCCCACATAAATATCCCTCCATTTTTCATAGCGCTTTCAAGTATATTCTATACGGTATATACTACTATGTCTATACTAAAAAAAGAGTTTCTCAAAAAAAATGGAAAAACTCTTCTTCGTTCGTGTCTTCGCTTATTTTGTCAGTGCCTGTAAACTGCGCAGATAAATTTCAAGATTCATCCGTAGATCGGCAACCGCCATGTACTCATCTTGGTTATGAGCGATCCCTTTTTGCCCTGGAAAAGACGGACCAAAAGCAAGGATGTTTGGCATCTTGCGGGCATAGGTTGCTCCTGTAGTGGTCACAGGGGTTGGATCATTGCCCGTTACTTGGTGATAGATCGTCGATAGCGTTTGGATTTCGGGGGCATCTTTTGATCGGCAGAACCCTGAAATGCTGCGAAGGATCGTAAGATTTGCCCCTTTTGGCAATGCCTTTTGCACCCCAGCGAGTACTTGTTCCTCCGTTACCGATACCGGATAGCGAAAGGCCACTTCTAACGCTAGTCCACTGGCGGATTTTTGGAGAACCACAGGGGTCAAGATCAACTTTCCTGAATCAGCATCTTCTAGTACCAAATCAATGCCTTCACCATAGTGCTGCTGGTGAAACCTTTGGGTGATCCACTGCAAAGCTGCTTGCAAGGATGGTGTCGCCGCTAGTTGCGGTGCTGCTTGCTGGGCAAGTTTTGTAATGGCATTGTCCCCTAGCTCAGGGGCATTGCTAGGGGAGCGTTTGCCTAGTGCTTCAAAGGACTGGCTGCCTACGGTTACCGATAGGTGGTCTGGCACATGATCGCGGAATTGATCGCCAGAAAACGCCGCTAACAGCTGCTGTTCTTGGGCGGGCAATGGAAAATCAAGTTGCACATTGACGACACCCCGTTCGCCGTAAACCACTGGATACTTGCAGTCTGGCGTAAAACCAAAACGCGGTGGCTGCTCAACCGCTAGATAATGCGGGATATCCGACATGCCGCTTTCTTCATCTGTACCGAAAATGATCCGCAGTGGTAATTGCGGTTGATGACCAAGGTCTTTCAATAATTTCATGGCAAACAAACAGCTGATGATCGGGCCTTTGTTGTCTAAGATCCCACGGCCATAAAAGTTGCCGTCTTTTTCAGTTAGTGCAAACGGTGGGTAGCTCCAGCCAGAACCTGCTGGGACGACATCCAAGTGTCCTAACACACCGATATAGTCGGTATCCGTTGGTCCCCAATGGGCATAGCCGATCGCATCATCAATGACCGTTGTTTGAAACCCGTATGCTGCGCTTTTTTCCATGACGTATGCTAACACTTCTCGTGGTCCTGTGCCATAAGGCGCATGGGGCGCCGGCTCACCTTTGACGCTTGCAATCTGCATCACTTCGCTCAAAAGCGTGAGAAATTCTGACCAGTTGGCTTCAATACTTGCTGTGAGTGGATCCATTGTCTTCACCTCTAAAGGATTGATTTTATTTTTGACGCACTAATGTATTTTTGAAAGTATATTTATCTGCTCGGTAATAGGACGTATCGTATAAGATTGGTTTGGCTGATGCGGAATAGGTCATCGAATGGACCAAAAGCATCGGTTCCTCTTGAGGTACCTGCAAAAGTTTCGCAATATCGGCTGGACTTTTCACAGCTTCCACCTCTTGATGGGAATAACCAATCTCGATGTTGGCTTCAATGACTTGATACAAAGACGACTCTAATTGAGCTTTCGTGAGTTCTGCGGTGTCTTCTTGCAGATAGCGTTTCAGTACGTAAAGATTTTCCACCGTCATCGGCTCATCATCAAAGTAACGCAAGCGCACCAAATAAACGATCGGTTCCTTGGCGTAATCGCCAAACAGCTGCCCAATCTCTATTGGGAGCTCTTTGACGGTTTCGATATGCAAAACTTCCGTACGGGTCTTTTTCCCTTGGATCTTTGCAGTTTCAGTAAAACTTTGGAGCCCGCCAGAGCCGCTTTGGATCTTGGGCTGTTTCATGACATAGGTTCCTTTGCCTTTTTCTTTCACTAACAAATTCTGGCCAATCAATAGATCGATGGCTTTGCGCACCGTTAAACGGCTGCACTGAAATTCCTCTGCTAAATCATAATCGGAAGGAAGCTTTTGGCTCGTCACGTACTTACCTTCATGAACCCGTTGCGCAATCTGCTGGGCAACTTCTTGAAATACTGCTTGTTTTTTCAACGTCTCTCCTACTTTCTTTCACTTTGCTACCATTCATAAAACGATCGATTGGCACTGACGCCAGAAGAAACACTGACAAACGCTTGTTCATCGATTCCTTGGATCATGCCTTCGACGGTCTTGAGTTCTCTATGGGAAATAACCAGTAATAATAGTTTTTTCTGTTGATGATCAAATCCACCTTCGACATCGTTGATGACCGTGATGCCTCGCTGCAAAGCACATTGCAACGTCGTAATGACGGGTTCTGCTTTTTCTGTAACGACCAGCAGCTGCACACGCCGCTGTTTCAGGTTGACGTAGTCGACCATCCGCCCACTGATGAAGAAGGAAATGGCACTATAAAAAGCATAGGGCCAGCCAAAGATCAGCCCGGCTGCTAGCTGCAAACTGACATTGAAGCCGATAAAGAAACTGCCGATACTTCTACCAGTGGCTTTTTTCACTAAAACCCCTAAAATATCAAGCCCACCCGTTGAAAAATCGTCGTTCAATGTCAAACCCACCGACACCCCGTGCAGCAATCCGCCGAACACGGCACAGATCACCGGATCGGTCGTTAAAGCAATGACCGGTACCACCTTCATCATAACAGAAGACAGGACGACGGTACAAACCGTCATGATGGTAAATTCTCGATCGATTTTGACCCAAGCAACCGCTAACAATGGCGCATTAAAAAAAAGCACTAAAAGCGGGATCGAAAGCTGCAGATTCAACTGCTCGTCTAAAAGCTGCGACAACAATTGCGACAAACCAGTGATCCCACTCGCATAAATATTTCCCGGCAGCCAAAAGAGATTTAAAGCAATCGACGACAACAATGCATAGATCAAAGCAACAAGCATTCGTTTTCTATAACGTGCCATGTTTTTCCTCCTCCACTTCGCTTTTAGTATATATCATTAAGTATATACTGTCACGCGAAAAAAGCAGGCGAAATGAGGGGGAAAACAGGAACGAAGCAATGTAAAAACACGCCAACATCAAGGAGAAAAACGTTGGTATCAAAGGTTTTTTAAGATTTTTTTAAAGCGAGTAAATCACTTGAAATTCGCTAAAAAATGAATAAAATAAAAAGTGTAAAAACAAAAGAATAAAGAAAGGATGATTCTTATGACACATGAGATTGTGCCACGCCGCTCAGATTCATACAGTATGACACCTTTTGATTTCTTTGAAGATTTTGGCCGCAGTTTTTTTGATGGGTTTAAATCGAACCTGATCAAAACCGATATTCACGAGAATGACAAGGAATTTCTCGTTGAAGCAGAACTGCCTGGCATCCCTAAAGAAAATATTCAAGTAACCTATGAAAATGGGGTTTTAACGATTACGGGACAACACCAGACGGATCATGCGACCGAAGATGAAAAAGGACGTCTGGTTCGCAGCGAGCGCAGCTTAACAAGCGTTCGGCGACAATACCTGTTAGAAAACGTTAAAGAGGATGAAATCAAAGCCTCTTACGCTGAAGGAATTTTGAAATTGACGTTGCCAAAAGACCAAGGCAAACAAGCGTCAAAGAAACTGATTCCGATCGAGTAACGAAGGCAATCAAAGCACCGCAGCAAAACAGAGATCGCTCGTTTTGCTGCGGTGCTTGTTTTATTTTAGAAACTGTCCGACTACTAAAAAAACGCACCATCGCTTCTGAGAAAGCGACGGTGCATTTGTGCTTATTCTTTGGTTTCGTCTTGGATGCTCGTTGCGTCTTCGACATCAGCTGGTTCGATTTGTGTTTCAACGGATGCAACAGTTCCAGGTTTCACTGTGCGGATCGCTGAACGATCAAACTCTAAGAAAATTCCTTCACAGTCGATGATCACGGTGCTTTTTTCTGTGTTGACTTCAGAAAGAACGCCGTGGAGTCCGCCGATGGTTACGACTTCATCGCCAGCTTTCATATTTTCTAAAAGATTTTTACGCTCTTGCTGTTGTTTCTTTTGTGAACGACTCATAAAGAACCACATTGCCACTAAAGCAACCAGCATAAAGAGCATTGGTAAAGATTGTGCCATTTTTTTCACCTCGATTTATTTTCTTTCCTATAAGATACTTTATCAGAATTCCTCTATTATTCCCACCATTTTAGTAGAGAATGTTAGAAATTCCTCGCATTTTCCTTGTTGAACCCGTACTCTTCAATAAAATGCTCACGGAACTCCAACAAGTTGTCGTCCATGATGGCTTGACGGACATTTTTCATCAGATTCAATAAGAAGTAGACATTGTGGTAAGACGTCAAACGCATACCAAAGGTTTCATCACATTTGATCAAGTGACGAATATACGCACGAGAATAGTTTTTACATGTATAGCAATCACACTTCTCGTCGATTGGTCGAAAGTCACGGGCATATTGCGCATTTTTCACGACTAAACGACCTTTTGAAGTCATACAGGTACCGTTTCTTGCGATCCGTGTTGGTAAAACGCAGTCGAACATATCGACACCGCGAATCACGCCATCGATCAAGGAGTCCGCTGCCCCAACGCCCATCAGGTAACGTGGTTTGTTTTCTGGGATCCAAGGGGTCGTAAATTCCAACACGCGATTCATTTCCGCTTTTGGTTCGCCAACTGACAGGCCGCCGATGGAATAACCTGGGAAGTCCATACTAATCAAGTCTTGGGCACTTTGCTTGCGCAAGTCTTCAAAGCCTGCACCTTGAATGATCCCAAACAAGCCTTGACGATCTGGATTGGCATGAGCTTTCAAGCCACGTTCTGCCCAGCGAGACGTCCGTTCCACCGATTTTTTGACGTAGTCATAGCTTTCATCAAATGGCGGACACTCATCAAAACTCATCATGATATCTGATCCTAATTTGTTTTGGATATCAATCGCTTTTTCAGGAGATAAAAACATTTTCGACCCATTCAAATGGTTTTTGAAATGGACACCTTCTTCGACGATGTTGCGCATTTCGGCTAATGAAAAGACTTGGAAACCACCTGAATCTGTTAAGATCGGTTGATCCCAATTCATAAATTTATGTAAGCCGCCTGCTTCTGCAACAATGTCTTCTCCTGGACGTAACCACAAGTGATAGGTATTGCTTAAAATGACGCCTGCACCCATTTCTTTCAACTCTTCAGGGGCAAGGGTTTTGACCGTTGCTAATGTGCCGACTGGCATGAACATTGGCGTTGGAAAGGTTCCGTGAGGCGTGATCAGTTCGCCTAAACGGGCACCGGTATGCTTTTCTTTCTTTATCAGACGATAACGAATGGCTGGTTCCGTCATTCATTTCCCTACTTTCTCTCTAAACTCGATTAACTGTGCAACCCTATCTATGATAAGGGTTGCCCTTACATTTTGCAAGGAAGTTTAAAGAAACTAAGAGTATTTTCTCCTAGTTATGCGAAACATCTATTACTTTTTTTGAAGATTTAGCGAAAGTTTGCTATCATGTTATTTATATTGAAGGGAGGTTTTTTGAAATGAAATCAAATAGAGAACTAAAAGCAGAAGCAAAAGCAATCCTGAGAGGCCGCTGGAAAGACAGTGTTTTGATGTGTATTGTACCGACTTTGATCTCGATCGCTATCGCACTCGTCATTATCGTTCTTGCTGTTATTCCATTGTATCAAAGCGGTATGTTCAATGATCTTGGTTCTACCGATGCAGTCAATTCCGCTGGCGGAAGCGGTGGCAGTGGTGGCGGCGGTTTGATCAGCGGTCTATTTTCTGCCTTATTCGGTGCGGGGATCTCTTGGACTTTCCTTGACATTTTACGCGGTAAGAAGCAATCAATCCAGCCCTTTTCTGATGTCTTTCGTGGCTTCAGTGGTGCTTTCGTGTTAGGGATCATCGTCATCTATATTTTGTCGACTATTTTCACGACATTATGGACATTCCTGTTTATCATTCCTGGGATCATCAAAGCTTATTCTTATTCTCAAGCATATTTTGTCTTTTATGATACCTACGAAGAAACCGGTATGCGGCCAGATTTTCTCAGCTGTATCACGGGGAGTCGTCATAATGAAAGGCTACAAAGGACAATTGTTCATCCTAGATTTGAGCTTCATCGGCTGGCACATTTTGGCCATCATGACAGCAGGAATCGGCTACTTATGGCTGACGCCATACATCAGTGCAACCAAAGCAGCATTCTATGACAATCTGCCTAAACGAGCACTTGCTTAAAAGATCGGTTCGCCGGTCTTTTTTTGAAGAAAAGAATCGTTTTCTTTTGCAAACGCTTCCGTTTCGTGTTATAGTATACGTGTAAGGAAGGTAGCAACTCTGTTGGTGGTTTTCGTAAATATCGCAAACTCAATCTACTAAAAGTTGTTGAACGTACAAGTTTCACCTAGTACCAAACGTGTAAAGTAACAAGAAGAAAAACGTAACAAGGATCGAACATTTCCATATCGAAAAATGATACGTCTCATTTTGTATCGGAATACACGAAACATGTGTAAGTTTGTAAATGAAAACAAATTTTCGAGAAACATTGCTTTGCATGGACCACAAAGCGACCACCACTTATACCTTCCTCTAGTAGTAAGCTGGGCGACAAAAAAGCAGCTCTAAAAGTTGAGAAATTGATTCAACTTAAAGAGCCGCTTACGTCGCTCAGTTTTTTGTTTATTTTAAGAACATCGCATCGCCAAAGCTAAAGAAGCGATACCGCTCATCGATGGCATGCTGGTAGGCAGAAAGTGTTAGGTCGCGTCCTGCAAAGGCACTAACTAACATCACTAAGGTTGATTTTGGTAGGTGGAAGTTAGTAGAAAAAGCTTCCACGATTTTAAACTGATAGCCTGGCGTGATAAAAATACTCGTCCACCCACTATCGGCTTTGATTTGCCCATCAAACTTGGTCCCAATGGTTTCTAATGTACGGATCGAAGTCGTTCCGACTGCAACGATCTTGCCACCATTTGCCCGAACCTCGTTCAATTGCGCAGCAGCTTCTTCTGTCAAACGGTAAAATTCGCTGTGCATCTCATGATCAGCGATATTATCGACACTGACTGGACGAAACGTTCCTAAACCAACGTGCAAAGTCAGATAAACCAGCTTGACGCCTTTTGCGGCGATCTGCTCTAGCAATTCTGGGGTAAAATGCAAGCCGGCAGTTGGTGCGGCAGCTGAGCCGTTTTCTTTGGCATAAACCGTTTGATAGCGGTCTGGGTCTTCAAGCCGTTCTTTGATGTAAGGCGGTAACGGCATTTCGCCAAGTGATTCCAGAATCTCTAAAAAGATTCCTTTGTATTGAAAACGAATGATCCGGCCGCCGTGATCGAGCTCTTCTTCCACCACTGCCTCTAATCGTCCGTCACCAAAGGTGATCTTCGTGCCGACTTTGGCTCTTTTGGCTGGCTTGATCAAGGTTTCCCACGTATCCCCTTCAATATTATTCAGTAAAAGGATTTCCAAATGGGCACCTGTTTCTTGTTTTTCGCCATAGATACGAGCTGGTAATACCCGCGTATCATTCATCACCAAAGCATCCCCTTGTGCCAATTCATCAATGATGTTATAGAAGTGCTTGTCCTCAAATTTGCCAGTCTCACGGTCAACCACTAATAAACGGGAACTTGAGCGATCGCTTAATGGCGTTTGGGCGATCAGTTCTTCCGGTAAGTTAAAATCAAAATCTTCAGTTGTAAGCATGTTGTTCCTCTCTTTCCCTAAATTCTTCTCTATTCTAGCATGTTTTTATAAAAATTGAAAAAACAGCTTTTAATTCTGCCCTTTCTTAGAAAAAATTAAAGAGACTGCTGCCAAGGCCTTCAGCAAAAAAGTCTCCTTTTTCCCAATGAAAAATAACGACATATTTCCGCTGCTTCTTTTCTCTATGCATCGCTCCTTAATTTGGACTTGCTTATGGCGCTATTTTCAGTTTTGTCTATACAATTATGAAAAAAATGGGCAGATTATTTGAATAACACGTGACTTTTCGGCATACTTAGTACAGATTATAAGCCATTATTCAGATTGCTTAAATAAAAATAGAGGTGACATCATGATTGAGTTTCAGCAGGTATCCAAAATTTACAAAGGTGGTAAAGTCGCTGTTGAAGATGTGAATCTTTCCTTTGAAAAAGGCGAATTCATTTGCTTCATCGGGACAAGTGGTAGCGGAAAGACGACTTGTATGCGGATGATCAACCGTATGACGGATCCTTCTAAAGGAAAAATCTTGATCAATGGAAAAAGCGTTACAGAGATCAACCCCGTGGAATTACGCCGTCAAATCGGCTATGTGATCCAAAGCATCGGTTTGATGCCTCACATGACAATTCGGGAAAACATCACATTGGTTCAAAAATTGTTAAAAGTCAGCCAAGAAGAACGCAACAAAACTGCCGAGCGCATGATCGACTTAGTGGAATTGCCGCGAGAAATGCTCGACCGTTACCCCAACGAATTGTCTGGGGGACAACAGCAACGGATCGGTGTTGTCCGTGCCTTGGCAGCTGACCAAGATGTCATTTTAATGGATGAGCCTTTTGGCGCACTAGACCCAATCACTCGTGACTCCCTACAAGATTTGGTCAAAGACTTGCAAGAACGGCTTGGAAAAACCGTCGTCTTCGTTACCCATGATATGGATGAAGCATTGAAGCTTGCTAGCCGTATCGTGATCATGAGTGAAGGAAAAGTCATTCAATTTGATACACCAGAAAATATTCTGCAACACCCAGCAACACCGTTTGTGGAAGAGTTGATCGGTGAAGACCGCTTGTTACAAGCAAAACCTGACACGACGCCAGTCAAAGACGTAATGTTAAATACCCCGATCGCTATCACACCAGAAAAATCCTTACAAGAAGCGATTCACTTGATGCGAGAAAAACGGGTCGATACCTTGCTAGTTACCGACAATAGCAACGTGCTAAAAGGCTACATCGATGTCGAATCCATCGACCGCAACCGTGGCAAAGTTACTAGTGTCGGCGATATCTTGAACAAAGATGTCTTTTTCGTTCGCGAAACCGCCTTGTTGCGGGATACCTTGCAACGTATCTTAAAACGCGGCTTAAAATATGTGCCGGTAGTAGATGCCGACAAACATTTAGTTGGGATTTTGACCCGTGCTTCCCTAGTTGATATCGTTTATGACGTGATTTGGGGCGATGAGCCATCGATCATGGAAGCCATTGAGTCGGCGAAACCTGAAGAAACTGAGGAGGTCTAGCGCATGCAAAGCTTCTTTAATGAATATGGCGGCCAATTGGTCACCAAAAGTCTCGAACATTTGTATATCTCCTTTGCGGCTTTGCTCTTAGGGATTCTTGTTGCCGTACCGATCGGTGTGATCTTGACCCGTTTCCCCAAAGCAGCAACGATCGTGATCGGCATCACCAGTGCGCTGCAAACCGTGCCTTCTTTGGCCCTATTGGCATTGATGATCCCGATTTTAGGTGTCGGAAAAGTCCCTGCTATCGTCGCTCTTTTCATTTATTCCTTGTTGCCGATTTTGCGAAATACCTACATTGGAATGAAAAAAGTCGATTGGAATTACCGCGATGTTGCCAAAGGGATGGGGATGACCAACTTGCAGTCGATCATCAGTGTGGAATTACCCCTAGCGATCCCAACGATCATGGCAGGGATCCGCTTATCGGCCGTGTATGTTTTAGCCTGGGCTACCTTGGCTTCTTACATCGGTGCCGGTGGACTTGGTGATTTGATCTTTAGCGGACTAAACAACTACCAACCGCCTTTGATTTTTGCTGGGACGATTCCAGTGACGATCTTTGCTTTATTAGCTGACTGGTTGTTGGGTTTGTTAGAAAACAAACTAACACCAGCTGCCTTAAGGGGGATGCGTAATGAAAAAAACTTCAAAATTAGCGCTGTTGTTTTCCTTAAGTGTCGCTTTACTGTCCGGCTGTTCCTTTCCCGGTTTAGCATCGACTTCTGATGAGAATACCGTGGCGATCACAGGTGGGATCACTTCCGAAGCCCAAATTCTTGGCGCGGTGGTTGCCGGTATGGTCGAACACTATACGGATAAAAACACAACCGTCATTAACAACTTAGCAACAACGACCATCAATCACCAAGCGATGATGAATGGCGATGCGTCGATCTCAGCTGCCCGCTACACAGGAACTGACTTGACCACGACGTTAGGGTTGGAGCCAGAATCTGATCCGCAAGCCGCCTTTGACAAAGTCAAATCAGAATTTGAGCAACGGTACCAACAGACTTGGTTCCCTTCATACGGCTTTGATAACACATATGTCTTTCTTGTCAGAAAAGACACTGCCGAAAAATACGGATTGGAAAAAGTCAGTGACTTGAAAGATGTCGCAGATCAATTAGTTGCAGGGGTCGATACCGCGTGGATCACACGGGTCGGTGATGGGTACGATGGCTTCCAGAAAGCCTATGGGTTCTCTTTCCAAAATATCCTACCGATGCAGATCGGTCTCGTTTATGATGCTGTTGATAACGGAAAAATGGATATCGTTTTAGGGTACTCAACCGACGGCCGGATCGGCAGTTACGATCTCGTGATGCTAGAAGATGATCTAAACTTCTTCCCGCCTTATGATGCCGCACCGATCGTCGATGACAAATTATTGAAAGAAACACCTGAAATCGGCGATGCCCTGAACAAATTAGCAGGCAAAATCGATACCGAAAAAATGCAAGAATTGAATTACCAAGTGGATAATGACCTTCTAGAACCAACGGTAGTTGCCGAACGTTTCTTAGAAGAAAATAATTACTTCGAAGGAGAGTGACGAAATGGCAGACATGAATTTATTCCAACAATTTCTTTTCTATTTTCAAGAAAATGGCGGCTATGTTTTTGCCCAGTTCATTCGTCACTTCTTGATTTCAATCTACGGGGTACTTTTTGCCTCGATCGTCGGCATTCCAATCGGGATCTTGATTTCTAAAAAAATGCGTTTGGCAGATTGGGTGATTCGTTTCGCCAATATCATCCAGACGATTCCATCTTTAGCGATGATCTCGATTTTAATGATCGGCATGGGCTTAGGTGTGAATGTCGTGATTTTAACGATTTTCCTTTATTCTTTGTTACCGATCATCAAAAATACCTATACCGGCATGCGCCAAGTCGACCGCAATACGTTAGATGTCGGCAAAGGGATGGGGATGACTAGCTGGCAGCGATTGTATATGATCGAATTGCCATTGTCTGTTTCGGTGATCATGGCAGGGATTCGAAACGCCTTAGTCGTGGCGATCGGTATCACCGCTATTGGCGCCTTCGTTGGTGCTGGTGGACTGGGGGACATCATCATCCGCGGAACCAATGCGACAGATGGAGCATCGATCATCTTAGCCGGTGCTTTACCAACTGCCTTGATGGCAATCATTACGGATCTTGGGCTAAGCTTTATTGAACGCCGCTTAGATCCCGCCAGCCGTACGTCACGCTAAACTTATTGGGAAAAAGCAAAAGCCGTTGTGACCATTTATTGGTCGCAACGGCTTTTTTGGTTCGGTCATTTTTCAGAAAAGCATCGCTTCAGCCGCTTCCCTTTTTAGGGTTAACGCCCTGCTCTTTTTCGCTATTTATCCATTCCATATACTTCGACTTCATAGATTCGGGCTGCTGAGTCTGCTCCTTGTGTTGGTTTATCAATACTGATTTTTACATATTGCACCTTCTTGACGGCAAACGTATTGGTGCTATTGCCCGCTTCATTTTTCAACGTTCGTGAAACTGGCTCATAGTCTTTGCCGTCTTCACTGACGAGCACCGTATACGCCCGCGTATTCATGTCTGGGCCTTCTCCACCAGCTTCCGCATGGGCGAGGCGTACTTCACTGACCGTTTGTGGTCGACCGAGATCGATCATCAACTCATGAGGCGCATTGCCTGTCGCACACCACTTCGTACTCAAATCACCATCGAGGGCAAAAGCCGGTGCTTCGGCATCATTGACGAACGATGAAGCAGTTGCTTCGGCATCTTTTGAAAGCAGCAGCAACTCTTTCGGCGCATCAGCAGAAATCGTGATCAATCCCGCCATTTCCAGAGGGGTCTCTCCTGCTTCGTTTTTGGCAACAAGCGTGACTTTGTAGGTACCTGGTTCCGAATAGGTCACTTGGGGATTTTCTTCTGTACTGCTGGTGATATCGCCGCCTTCAAACGTCCATTCAAATGCTTCGGCATTCGCAGATGAGGTATTCGTGAAGGTGATCGTTTCCCCCGGTGCCGCTAAGGTTTTAGAGGCTGTAAAGGCTGCTTTTGGCAGCTGATTGTTCGGCCAAGTGATCTCCACCGTATCGGATAGCTTGCCGCGATTGCCATAGCGATCCACTGCCACCACCGCGAACTTGGTTTTCGTCCCTTTTGGTCGTTCAACGGCATTCAAATAGTGGTTGGTTGCTGGCGTAGCTGCTAAGAAGGAGCGTGAGCCGTCATCGTTCAATTGGTAGACCTCATAAACCGCAGCTGTCTTGTCCTTGGCAGCTTCCCACGTTAAACGGACCCCCGCATAGTTGCCCTCTTCTTCATCAAAGAGCACATCCTCAACCGTCAATGCTTCGGCAGCGAATTTCTCCGCTTTCTGATCTCCGATCGTTAATTGCCCTAGATTCAACTCATAGACATCACTGGTTTCTTTCGTGGTTATGTCATAACCGATCGCTGTCACTTCCCCTTTGATGTCTTTCAATGAGTAGGTGATCGTCGTCCAGTCTGTTGCGACCTCTTTGTCTCCTTTGATCGTTTGTGTTGAACCATCAGCTAAAGTCACGACCAAATCAAGAGCTGTCGGTACCGTTGCTTTGACAGTCGTCGTCAGCTTCGTCTTTTTCGTCACAGGAAATGCTGTCTGATACAATGCCATGTGACTGGTACTGCCTTTTGTCATCTGTCCACGTAGTTTCAGTGCATTTCCGCCATTATAGGCATCCGCATAATTGATTGATACAGCCAAATCATTGTCTTTTCCATGGTCAAAGACCCAACGATAGGTCGGCAAAACAGCTTGCAAGCTTCGGTTGTTCCAATTGCGGCTGGACACTTTTTCTCCGTCGATAAAATAGTTGTAGCCATTCCCCAGACTAAAATTCGTCACAAAAGGCAGCTCTGTGATAGCGGTCTGTTCCAGGGCATACGTGGAGATTCCAGGCCATTCTGTCGCTTCTGGCAGCTGGCTTTCCCGAGGATCGCCCGTGTTATTGACCCAAAAAGCATTCTCTTTGCTTTGGAAATCATCCGGCGTACTAGCAGAAGAATAGGTCCAGCTAGGCACATACAGGCCCAATGAGGTATAAGGAACGCCTTTTTCATCCGTAAACAGATCCCAGCGCACAGGCGTTGCATAGCCATTTTCTTGTACATCGATCCCAGCAAAAAGATCGTAAGGATCGACACCGATTTCACGGGCTTTTTCATTGGAGGCCTTCAACAGCTCTTTGTCCGCCAGTTTGTCAGTGGTCCACCAGAAATTCAAGAACATACTATCTGCCAATGGGTTCATCTCTGCATCCACTAAATAGGCTTTGTTCTTATCCGTCAACGCGTTTTGCCAATCCATTTTCCCATCACTCGTCATGGAATCATACCACATGATCTCTAAATGCTCGTCGGCTTGTTCTTTGAATTGGGCGATCAGTTCTTGCATCGCTTTGGCGTGGCTTTCATTTAGTCCTTTACCATCAGTCGCCGATTGTTCAACACCTTCCGCTGCATCATCAAAACTAGTGACCGCCGTATCGGTTTCTTGATTGATGAACCAGCCATCAAAGCCATACGTATTGGCAACTTCGATCATTTTTTCTACGATCGGAAAATTGCCGTCCTCATCCTTAGCTAAAAACGTATCTAGCCATTCCAACTTCCCACCATGGGCAGTTTGCGGAAAGAAGATCGTTCCTAAAACCGGCACGCCATTCCTATGAGCAGCATCTGTTACATCAGGACTTGGCGGTACGATGATCCCTTCGCCAGAAGAGCCGCCCCAATAAACCAATTGATCGATGTATTGCCAATAAGAAAAGACATTGGCATCAAAGGTATTGATCCCACGTGGTGCATTGCCGCTCGTACTGCTATTCATGATCGAAAGCGCCACGACTTTGGTTTCTGCCGTTTGCGTGTCATTCATCTTCGGCAACGTCTCTTTAGCTGCCCGCTGCGCTAATGGAACAACGCTGGTATTGTATTTCGCATCTGGATCTTTTTCAAAAGACCATGCCAACAAATCCTCTGGGAACCAATAAGACGACTCCGGTTGATTGTCCATCGCTTTTTCCAACGTACTTTTGGCTGTTTCTTGGTAAACGACTTTTCCAGTTGTCTTCGCCTCACTTTGGGTGCAGCCGCCGATTGCCGTTGCCGCTGCCAATACCAACAAAGATACGCCAACTTTACTGATTTTCCTTGTCACACTTCTTCCTCCTTGTTTTACATAAACCCGCCAACATTCCTACAATAAAACGATAACGCTTTCAAAGGTCGGAATATAGGAACAAATTAAAGAAATCATGCAACAAATCCAAGAAGGTTAGGTTTCGAAGAAAAAAAGCCTCCTTTTAGGGAAGCTCTTTGGCCCTGCTTACTTCTTACTCCTTTCCAACGAGCGGCAGCCAAACGCGCATTTCGCCTATGCCCCGATTGCCCCATAAATGGTATGGGATCAGTTGCCACGTACGAGGTATGACCGTTTCCGCTCGTTCTTCGTAAAGGGTTGTTCCCGACCATTCTTCGCTTTGGTAGCCTTTGATCGCCAAACGTAAAGTAGTTGGCAACAACGTATCCTCTTTCGAAAAGGTCGCCTCCAGCGCCTGTGGGTCGATGCGGCAACGCCAGAGTGCTTGACCATTGTCGGCTTCTTCTATGCAATACACGAAGGGGCCACGTTGCAATGCGACTTGATTGATAGCTTGAATAACTTGAGGATTCGCACGCAGGATTTGCAATGGTTGTTCAAAACGGATATTGGCCGTCACGTTTTCGACTGCCTCAAAGATGATTGCCTCGTTCGTCTCCTGCCATTCGTGTTCACTCTCGATTTGAAACTTACTTAGTCCGTTCGGTTTGTGGATGATGAGCGTCTTTGAAATGCCTTGATAGCGAATTGTGAGGTCCTCTGTAAAAGGAAACCCGCCCGTTTGTTCAAACGTAAATTGGTCAGGTTCTTCTAAACGGCTTGCTACAAATAAATTCACGTAAAGCTTCTCTTGATCGCAAGTGTAAACCAAGCGCTGCAGCGAAGCGACCATCCGCGCAAAATTCGGCGGACAACACGCACAACCGAGCCAATCAGGTCGTTGAGCTTTGACGTGGCCTTTGCCAGGATTTTCCTGATCTCGTTGGGGATTGACCTCCAAAGGATTCACGTAGAAAAAGTGTTTGCCGTCAATTGCCGCACCAGAAAGAACGCTATTATACAACGCTCGTTCCATCGTTGCTAAATATTTCGGTTCATTGGTTAGTTTGAACAGCTCAAAAGAAAATTGGACCAATGCAATAGCTGCACAAGTTTCACAATACATCGTATCATTCGGCAAATCATAGGGACCGACAAAGGCTTCCCCGTGAACGGTTGAGCCGACGCCCCCGGTCACATACATTTTCTTATAGGCGATGTCTTCCCAAATCGCTTCGCAAGCATCGATTAATTCTTGATCTTGGGTATGCTGGGCGACTTTTGCCATCCCGCTTGCCATATACAGCATTCGTACCGCATGACCTTTGGCTTCATGCTGCTTTTTAGGTTGATCGTAGGCTTGTAAATAAGTGAGGTCTACCCTTGGCATTTCATCTGATAAGCCATCCGCTTGGTTTTTCAAGATTTCTTTTTCGTAAAAGGCAGGATCTTCCCCTCGTACCTCAAGAAAGAAATCTGCTAATGTCAAATAGGTTTGTTTACCGGTGTATTCATACAAACGCACCAGAGCCAATTCGATCTCTTGATGGCCATCAGCACCTTGAATTTTTCCAGGCTCCCGCCCAAAATACGTGCAAATATTGGCGATATTTTTCTCTGCCACGGTCAGTAATTTATCCTTGCCCGTTGCTTGATCATAAGCGATAGCCGCTTCGACTAGATGCCCGGCACAATAAAGTTCATGACTGAAATACAACTGACGGTATTTTAACTTCGGTCGGGTCAATTGAAAGAAGGTATTTAAGTAGCCATCCGCTTCTTGCGCCGCAGCAACTAAGTCAATCACTTCATCTACTGTCTTTTCCAATTGCGGATCGCTGGTATTTAACAAGCTATACCCAGCTGACTCGATCCATTTGTAGACATCACTATCTTGGAAAAACCAGCCAAAATGTTCCCCTTCCATTTGCCCTGCAGCGATGCGAAAATTCGCCAATGCATGGCTTTTCCCAGCTGGCAAATTGGGATCTTCCCGTTCTGCTTGAACATCTACATCGATTTCATCATTTAGGACTTGGTATTGGTAAGGAATCGTTTCTTTGCGAACAAGCTCTTGGTATCCTTGCCAAAACTCGTCCGTGAGCTGGATCTTGTTTAATGCGAATTCTTTCATTTCGTTCTCCTGTTCTTTTATTTTGAGATTTTATGGTAAAGGTACGAGCTTAGACAGTCGTATGCTTTTTTTCAGGTAAAAAGACATACGCATCTTTTTGTTTAAACAAATTAAGTTGAAAATAAATCAGCGGTGTAACACCAAATACGAAGAATAAACCCGGTAGTAGGTAGTAGCAACAGCTGATCCCGACCATAAGGACGCAAATTTGACCGGTCAATCCAGGTTTGCCAAGCATTAGAATCAAACTTTTTTTAAGCATGGGTTTCCAAGCTCGTTCGTGTTGAAAAAACCAAAAGAGATTGGCTAAAAAAGGAGACTAATCACTATCAGAAGTTGGATCAACAAATAAACGGTTGTATCGGCTTCGGTAAAGACATAGTGTCTCATTAGCATCAAGTCAATCGAAAAAAGGGCTGCTAAAGGAAGGATAAAGAGTCCTAATCGATTCATTCTCCAAAAGTTTTTTCGAAAGCTTTTTGCAAAGGACTGAAACAATTTTATCGCATTTGCTTCTTGATATTTTTCATCATTGCAAAGTTCGTAAACCGCATTGGTTGCTGGCAATAGTCCGAAAAGAACTAAGCCGAATAAGGTAAACAGCAGCCAATAGCAATGCAACAGAAATAACAGTAAGCCTTTTTTCCCAATGCTCACATGTAAATCGACTAGCTTATTCATGTACTCACCCTTTCATTGCACCAATCATGACTCCTTTATCAAAGTATTTCTGTAGGAAAGGATAGATCACCAAAATCGGTAAGGTCGAAACAATGATGGCGCCATATTTGATCTGATCTGCATATTGTTGTCCGTAGCCATCACCCAAAGCGCCCGCACCACCTGCAGATGCTTGATTTGATAATAAAATATCTCGCAGAACGATCTGTAAAGGTTGTTTTTCGTAGTCGCGAATAAATACGAGTCCTGTAAAGAAATCGTTCCAATGTTGGACCAAATAGTAAAGACCCACCACAGAAATGACTGCTTTGGATAGCGGTAGCGCCACAGTAACAAAAAATTTTGCATAGGAGCAACCATCTAGAGCGGCTGCTTCATAGAGACTATCCGGAATGCTTGTCTCAAAAAAGCTTCTTGCAATGATCAAGTTATAGACATTGACTGCTGAGGGAATAATAAAGACCCACATACTATCGATCAACCCCACATCTCGATAAAGTAAATACGTAGGGATCAAGCCACCATTGAAAAACATCGTAAAGGTAAAGAGAAACATCAAAAGTTTTCGAGGTTTAAATTCCTTTCTCGATAAGGCAAAAGCTGCGGGCAAAGTAAAAATTAAATTGACCGCCGTTCCTCCTAACGTATAAATCAAGGTATTGCGATAGCCCGTCCAGATCCTAGCATCTTGTAAAATTTTTTCAAAACCAAAAAAGCTGATATTCCTAGGAAAGAGTGTGACTAATCCTTTAGAAACCATGTTGGAATCACTAATTGAAGCGATGACGACAAAAAAGAGCGGATAGACGACAATCAAAAAGATACTCAAGCAAAGTATGATGATCGCTAGGTTAAAAAGAAGATCTGATTTAGGTTTGTTTGTTAGTGATAGATTCATATAGCCACCCCTTTACCATAAACTACGGTTCGTGTATTTTTTCGAAAGACCATTTGCTAAAACTAAAAAGAGAAAATTAATGATGTTATTGAATAGCCCGATCGCTGTTGAATAACTAAATTGACTGTTTAAGATCCCAATTTTATACACATACGTAGAAATGACTTCTGAGACGCTCAAATTCAAACTATTTTGCATCAGGAAAATCTTCTCAAAGCCAGCATTTAAAACCCCACCCATATTCATAATCAACAAAATAACCATCGTTGGCACTAATGCTGGTATATCAACATGGAGGATTTTTGAAAACGATTGGCGCCATCGATATCTGCTGATTCATAGAGTTGCGTATCGATACTCGAAAGTGCCGCTAAGTAAATAATGCTGTTCCAGCCACAGTGTTGCCAAACCTCAGAAATGACATAGACGGGCACGAACGTATTGTCGCTCCCCATTAAGTTGACAGAAGAATCCAAGTTCAAGAGGTTGACTAAAACACCTGTTTCTGGTGAAAGAAAGACTTGCAATATCCCTACCATCACGACCGTAGAAATGAAGTGAGGTAAATAAACCGCAGTTTGCATGACTTTTTTTCTTTTAGGGTTTCTGATTTGATTGATGATCAATGCCAATAAAATGGGGGCAATGAACCCAAAAATCAGCGTTGTCACACTGATCCGCAACGTATTGACTATCACGGTTTGGAACATCGGGCTTTCGAAAAATTGTTGGAAATACTTGAAACCGACAAATTCGCCACCAGTGAGTCCTTTCGTAAAATCGAATTCCCGAAATGCTAGTTGGATACCATACATTGGTATGTAATTAAAAACCAAAATGATCGCTAATGCCGGAAAAACCATCAACCATAGTTGCCATTGTCGACTGAAATGAGAAAGTAGCCGATTATTTTTTTCACGAGAACTGTGTCCATGATCTTCACTCCTTTGATAGATTTAGGTAAATGGCTGGTCTTCGTTATTTAAGCATGAACTTGCGATTGCTTTACTCAACTGTGACCAGCCTCACCACTCACTTAATTCCCGTAATATTGATCAAATCCTTTTTGAACGATCTCGATATTTTGATCTAAGCCGCTATTTTGCAAGGTTGTGACATATTGCTCCCACTCATCTTCAATGCCACCTTTTGTCACCCATTTAGCAAATTTTGTCATTGCTTCATTGAGGATCGTTGTATTGTTGTTTGCTAGTGTTGTGGCATCCTCATTACTAAATTTCAAGAGATTGAATGGTACTACTTGTTCTTCAGGAACGATTTTATCCACGTAAGGATGCAACACTTCATCTTGGACCTCATTCGCTTTCATATCTGCGCCAAGTTCGACATCAAGAGCGTCTGAAATATACATTGGACTATTGTCCGCCCAAGTGGTTGTCCACTTCCATGTCCCTGGATCGACATTTTCATCCGCAGGTGGCAAGACGCGGTAAGTGTCCCCGTCTTTTTCGATGTTAGTGCCCAATGACCCAAACAATGCTTGGATTCCGATTTCTGGATCATATAGCGCATTGACGAATTTTAAGGCTCCGTCCATATTTTTGGTTTGAGAGGAAACAACGGCAAAGTTTACCCCATAATTAAGCGAGGTTTCATAGCTCCATGTCGGTTCCACTCCAGCTTTTTGAATCAATGGTGCCATTGATGTATATTGATCTGCTAACTGATTACCAAATCGGTCTGAAGCTTCCCAGCCCCAAGTAAAACCGACTTTTGCCGTCTCGCCTTCTCCTCTACCAGTGGACTGATAGGCACTATAATCTTGAGAAAACGCCTTAGGATTAATCAAGCCAGCTTCCCAGCACTTGTTCAAAAATTCCACTGTTTCTTTGTAACGCTCATCAACAAAGAAGTTGCCTACCTGTCCATTTTCAGCAAAGTAGCCGGTATTTCCTCCTTCAGAAACAACGATACCCGTACTTGCTAAAAGCTGCATTGGTTGGAAATAGCCAAAACCGCCGGTTCCAACTGGACTCCAATCCATTGGAATTTCATCGCTGGTATCTCCATCTCCATTCGCATCGTTTTCTTTGAATGCGACCAACACTTCGAATAGTTCATCCCATGTTTCAGGTACGTCTAACCCAAGATTGTCCAGCCATGTTTGATTGATATATTGACGAGAAGCAGATTTAGGCCAAAAACGCTGGTATTTTGGTAAGCCATAGATCTCTCCATTCAGTTGAGTAGCAAGTGCTTTTGTTTCTGGTTTTTCTTCAAACATCGTTTGAACATTTGGCAGGGCATCTAAGTGATCAGATAAATCGGTGAACAAGCCAGGAAACTTCGCAAATTCCGCATCCGTCACAACATTTGGTCCCAAAATCAAATCGGGAATATCTCCAGAAGCCAACATTGGGGCTTTTTTCTGATCCCAATCAGCGGAAACTTCCTCCCACTTTATGGTCAGCTCAAGTTCTTCTTCTAGTTTGTTCAACCACTCAATATCTTTGTTCTTTTGCGTCAAGCCATGTTTTACCACTAACACATTTAACTGGTTGCTTGACGACTCTCCATCTCCCTCACTTGAAGATCCTCCCCCGCATCCAGAGAGCAATCCGATCAATGCTGCGGAACAAAACACCAAACCTAATTTTTTCATTTTCTCATCCCTTTCACTCTTGTTACACTAAGTATAACGTCGAAAATGAAAACGCTTTTATTAACAATTTTTACTTCTACTCTCTTTTTTTTACTCGCCAACCATTTTTACATGATCCTCTTCATTCATAGTCCATAATGTTGCGATTAAACTGATATGGAGAGACTCCTACACGTTCTTTAAAAACACGGAAAAAATAATTATAGTTCGCAAATCCGCTTTGTCTTGCGACTCCATTGACACTACAAGACGAGGTACTCAACAATAATTTTGCATAATCGATCCGCAACTCAGACAAGTATTTTGAAAAAGACTGTCCCCATTGCTGCTTAAACACCCTACTTAAATAGGAATAATTTAAATCAATCGCTTCGGCGCAGGTCTGCAAACTGATCGGTTCTTTGAAGTGTTGATGAAGATAAAGAATACTTTTTTTTACCGGCTCGTCAACAGGCTTAAAGACTTCTTTTTGGAAATTTTTTACACTTAATGAAATGGCTTCAAAAAAATCTGCTTCGATTCTTAGTAACGTATCGAACTGTTGATAATAATTGATTTGAATCATCGTTTCCATCGGCTGTCTAAAGCTATTACTCATCGCTAAACTGATTTGAAAATCGATTTGTGCAATTAATTCTAAAGCCAGCGAACGTGCGACCCGTTTTTCTCTTATATACTCAAACAGTTTTTTACTATAATATTCGATGTTCTCTGGTTCGATGTATTTGGTATAAAAATAGATTTTTTCAGATACAAAGCGATCTCATACTGTTGAAAGACGTTTTTGCTGCATTCTTGTCTTGAAAAATGCAGCAACTCATTCGGACGTGAAAAAAAGAGTAAATCTGAGATTCGTTCATCGCTCTTAAATAGTTCTAATACCTCAGACAGTTGATTGCTTACTGGGGATCGCAGAAGAAAAAGTTCAACATCTAGTAAGCGCTTGGCAGCATGGTAGCACTTGTTTTTGATCGTTTCCAAGTAATCATTGATCGCTTTATAGGATTTGATTTTTGCAAATGAGTACAGCATAAAAAGCTTCCCATCATCAGTCACGAAAGAGAGCATTTCTATGGTTTCATTCTTTGTGTCTAAAATCAATTGCTCTAAAACAGCGCTCACTTTTCGTTTATACTTTTCTTTGTCCCAAACATTTTTGCTGATAGAGATAGGTATCATAACAAGTCCTACCATTTTTTCAGTTACAAAATGCGGATACTGTTGCATCAAGAAGCTTGTATTTCCATGAAAAAAGTCACGTAGAGAGAGTGTCTCGTAAGCAGGCGCAGCCATTGGCTCGTCTGTAAAAAAATTGATTTTTTTCAGCGCTTCCGAAATCACTTCCTCACTCAATTCATGTTTCAAAAGATAGTCAACGACCCCATATTTCATGCTACCACTCGCATAATTAAAGTCGGCATAGCCACTCATCACGATCACTTTAGTCGTGCGATCGATCAGCTCCAATTGTTCTAAAAAGGCTAAGCCATTCATAATTGGCATATTCATGTCTAAAAAAATGAGATCTACAGAATAAATCTCCAAATAATTTAACAACTCGTAAGGATTTGCCGTACTGAGCACAATTTCAAATTGAGGGAAATTTTGTAAAATAGTACTTATTTTGTTGCGTGAAATCAACTCATCATCCAAGAGGGCTATTTTCTTCATCGTCGTTTTCTCCAATCATAGGAAGCTCAATAATGACCCGGGTATAAACCCCTAACTCTGTTTCATATGTGATCCCATAGTCTGGACCATAGTAGAGCTTGATTCGTTTATCGATATTATGGATACCAATTTTCGAATAGTGTTTTCCATTGCTTTTTTCTCGCTCGTTTATCTGTTTTATCGCTTCTTCTGTTAGTCCATTGCCATTATCTTCAACCATTAAACAAAGCTTATCTCCCTTTTTTCTCCACTTATTTTTATTTGCCCTTTTTCGCTATTCGTTCCAACAAAATTGTGCAAAATGCTATTTTCAACAATGGGCTGCAAAATAAATCGAAGGATACGGCAAGATAAAATCGCTGGATCAAGCGCCCAATGAACATCAAAGCTATCAATATAGGCAACTTTTTGGATGGACACATAGCTTTTGACATGGGCTACTTCTTCAGACAAAGGAATCAAGTCTTGTCCCTTATACATCGTGGCATGCAACAATGATACAAGTGATTTCGAAAGATGGGCAATATTGTTAGCCTGTTGTAATTCAGCCATCCAGGTAATCGAGTTTAGCGTATTGGACAGAAAATGGGGGTTGATTTGAGCTTGTAGAAAGTCGATTTCAATTTCTTTTTTTCTCTTTTTCTCTGGCTTTATTTTCTTCCATTAAAGTATTGATATTGGCAACCATCGAATTAAAGACTATACTCATTTGTTTTAATTCGTCATTTCCTTGAATCTCAACAGTGGTCGATAAGTCCTTATTGTTGACCCGCTCCATTGCTTGGTTTAATTGATCGATTCGTTTCGACAGTTTTAATATAATCAGCGTAGCCACAAAAATACTCATGCTGACGATCACGATACACAGGAAAATCATCAGTCGCAAATTCTGTGTCAACGTTCCCAAAAATGGTTTTTTGGGGAGATGGAGATGAAACCACGCTTCGACTTCTTCACTATAGAATGATTTCTCATACAAATTGGCTTGGTCTTCATCAATGGTGCCAACTTCAGCAAGCACCGTTTGCTTTTGATCTAACAAGGCGATCTGCGTCCCAGCTGGGAGGTTTTCTAATTGATCATTAAGAAACTCGCTTGTATGAAGAAATCCCACCAAGTGCCCTAGGACTACTTGCCCGACTTTGATTTCATTTCTGATATAAACAGTCGAATCATCAATTTCTCTTGCATAAGCGGCCTCATTAGTGTAACCAATCAGCTTTTCTTCAACAACTGGATCAACTAACCCAAACGACATCAACCGATTTTCTTTGGAATAAATCGCCATTCCCAGCAAATAAGGTTGAAATTGATACAATGGTTCCACGATCTCTTTCAATTCCATAGTCAGATTGATGCTCTCAAAGGTGTCTCTCGTAATTCGTGGTTGTTCACTGGCCTCTTTCAACGTGTCGTAGCCATCCATAATCAATTTATAATTGATATGATTAAGATCCGTACTGATCGTATGGATATTACGTAAAATAGAGACCTCAATCTCTTTCGCTTGGATCTCCATATTTTTATCAATGATCTTATTCGCGGTATTAGAAAAAAAGAGAATGATCAGTGACGAAGTAACGACATTCGCAATAATGATCGTTACCATAAGTTTCATTTTTATCTTCAATCGCTTCACACTTTCTAACTATCTGTCTTTACTTCATTCTTAAAAAAGCTGTATGTTCCCCTAATATATGTTGTCCGGCTTCTTCTTTGATTTGATGGGTGTAGATTTGACGATAAACTTTAGGACTCATGCCTTTTTTCTGTTTAAAGGTATTGGTAAAGTGCTGCCTGCTGTTGAATCCTGCTTGAGCGGCAATTTCGACGATTGGCAGCTGACTATTGCTTAGTAAAAATGCTGCCTGTTTCAGACGCTCACTGGTGAGAAAATGGTTGACCGTCACTCCCAGTTGCTCATGAAAGAGTTTATGCAAGTAGGCTTTCGTAATCCCCACCGCCGCTGCGATTTGGGGGACTTGAATATCTTCATCAAAATGCTGTTGAATATAGTCGATCGCAGCGTTCACATAGCAATTGCCCCGTTTGGTTTCTTTCGTACGTAATGAAAAGGCTAATTCCATCAGCATCCGCTTAAACAAGAGCTCGATCGTAAATTGCCGTTCAGCAGACGATTGCTCTTGAGTATCATCGATCATTAGCAGCTGCAGCAATGACTTGATCGCTTGTCCAAATTGGCGGACATCGCGACTTTTCGCGTAAGGCTCATTCAATTGTACATTTCCTTTGATGTGTGCAAAAACATCACGAACACAAAGGGCGGACGGTGTCTCACTTAGAAGAAATTCAATATTCAGTAATGTGCAGGAATCTCCTTCAACGAGTAAGGCGTGTTCCACAAACGCATTTATGAAAACGAAATCATTTCTTTCCAGAACAATTACTTGATCTTGCACCTTTATCTTACACTTCCCTTTGGTCACAAACATGATCTCACACGCTGGGTGTTGATGTGGTTCCATGGAAAAACGCTCAAGGGCAACACTATAGTATGCTGTAATCTTCGCATAGTTTGTTTCTTGTGGAAACACCATTGATCAACTCCTTTTTTATTCGTTGACGATTTCTTTCTTTTTTATTTCTAGTAGACAAAACTTTCCCTCTCTTTTTTATTGCTTACTATACTATAAGAAAAACGTACTAGGAGGAAATCGATGTCTTTTTTACATTTTGCACAAACACCCCCAATGGGATGGAATTCTTGGGACTGCTATGGCGCTTCTGTAACCGAAGCAGAAGTGATCGCCCATGCTGATTTTATGGCAGAGCATTTGAAAGCTTATGGTTGGGAGTATGTCGTCGTGGATATTCAATGGAGCGAACCAGAAGCAAAGTCTACAAGGTATAATGATTTTTATCCGTTGTGTATGGACGACTATTCTCGCTTGATTCCTGCTGAGAACCGCTTCCCTTCAGCAAAAGATGGCGCTGGTTTCAAAAAACTTGGTGACTATCTGCATCAAAAAGGGCTGAAGTTTGGTATCCATATCATGCGCGGCATTCCACGACAAGCAGTTCATCAAAATACGCCGATCAAAGGAACGGATAAACGGGCACGGGACATTGCTATGAATTCAATCTGTCCTTGGAATTCCGATATGTATGGGGTCGATGTTTCATTGCCTGAAGGACAGCTTTATTATGATTCTTTGCTCGAATTATATACTTCTTGGGGTGTTGACTTTATAAAGGTGGATGACATCGGCGATTCGAAAATTTACGGTGATGCCCATAAAGCAGAAATCAAAGCGATTCGCCGTGCGATCGATCGATCCGGTCGAGAGATCGTCCTTTCTTTGTCTCCCGGACCAGCTGCCCTCAAAAATGGTAGTTTCTTTCAAAATCATGCCAATATGTGGCGCTTGACGGATGACTTTTGGGATCATTGGGACGCCCTTTACGCCATGTTTGACCGAGCAGCAGAGTGGGCACCTTTCGTTCGTCCAGGTAACTGGCCTGACTGTGATATGCTGCCGTTGGGTCATATCGGCATTCGGGCAGTTGATGGTGGCGGTGGTGATAGCTGGACACGTTTTACGGAAGACGAGCAGTACTTATTGATGAGTTTATGGACGATCTTCCAATCTCCATTGATGTTCGGTGGTACTTTACCAGACATCGATCCCTTTACCTTACGTTTATTGACGAATACTGAAGTCTTAGAAATGTATCGAAGAATCCATACGAAAAAAGAGTTCTATCGTGATCAAGAGTGGATCATTTGGGAGGCGTTGAGCGACACAGCAGTCTACTATGCCATTTTCAATGTTTCTGATCAAACGCAAACCATCCCAAAATCGATCGCTGCTTTACTACCAATTAAAAGCGGCACTGAGTTATGGCAACAAAAAGAACAGACAATTGCCGATGCTGAGGTTCCTACTCATGGTGTCTTGTTACTCAAAAGCCCATTACAATAGTTCTCTCAATGAAAGCAACACAATGTGCTCAGCACATTGTGTTGCTTTTCTATTCATATGGTTCTTACCCTTTCAACAAGGTACCTGCTACTCTTATAAACAACTGACCGTAACCATTTCCTGCCTATACTTCATGAATCAAGTAACTCTGTTTTCCCTCTCGTAAAAAGATTGGTAAGGAATCAATTTGTGCCTGTGCGACAATCCATTGTCCACCTTCATAGATAGTTCCATCTCGAGCATCGGTCCATTTTGCTCCTGTTGGCAAATATACCTCACGCTCAGTAGCATGCGCTACAACGATGGGCGCTACTAGAATATCAGAACCATAGAGATACTGTGTTGTCAGTTCCCATGCCTGACGATCCTCTGGAAATTCATAAAAAGTTGGTCGAATGACTGGCGTTCCTTTTTCATGAGCTGCGCGCATCAATTCACGCGAGTAGTCCCTCATCAATTCACGAATTCCAATAAATTTTTTCATAATCTCATAGTTCTTTTCCCCAAACGTCCATATTTCGTTAGCTGCTCCGGTTTGCTCTGTTTCTTCACCATCTGCCTTGAAGATTTTTTTATGGGGAGTACGTGAACCGTGCAATCGCATGACTGGACAAAAAGTCCCGTATTGAAACCAGCGGATCAATAAATCTTGAAAATCTAGACTTGTCACAGAACCACCATGAAATCCGCCGATGTCACTTGTCCACCACGGGATGCCTGCTAACCCCATTTGCATGCCAGCAACGATTTGGTTGCGAAAGTCTTGATAAGTCGAATGAATATCGCCGGACCAAACCAATGCCCCATATCGTTGGCTGCCCGCCCAAGCACAACGAACCAATTTGATTGAATGTTCTTTTTGTGAGGAGGCTTCTCCCTCATCAAAACCACGAACATACTCACGGGGATAAATATTGCCTTTTTGCAGCACACTCCCTACATAATAACGATAGGAATCATAGTCATACGTACCAAATTCTGGTTCAGCCTCATCCAACCAAAACAAGCGAATGCCGTTATTGACATAATTTTTTGATACTTTCTCCCAGACATAGTTTCGAGCTTTAGGATTTGTTGGATCATAAAAAATGTTATTCCCATGAAACAACATCTGTACATCAATGCCGCGATCCGTTTTGACTAATAAGCCTTTTTCTTTCATCTCTTGAAAATTCTCACTACGCGTGTCGATTTGGGGCCAGATCGATACCATTAGCTCGATTCCATATTTATCTCGTACTTCTTCTGTCATCGCCTTGGGGTCTGGAAAGAAATTTTCATCAAAGCGAAAATCACCACAGCGCGGCCAATGATAATAATCGATCACTAGTACATCAACGGGAATGTTCCGCTCTTTGTGTTCCCTAGCGATCGCCACTACTTCCGCTTGTGTCGCATAGCGAAGTTTACATTGCCAAAATCCTAGACCATATTCAGGCATCATAGGTGCCCGTCCTGTCACTTGGCTAAATTGTTCTTCGATTTGAGCTGGTGTCTCTCCAGCAGTGATCCAGTAATCCAATTGCTTCGTACTTTCGGCACGCCATTCGGTCGTATTTTTACCAAAAGAGACCGAACCGATTGCTGGATTGTGCCAAAAAAAGCCGTATCCTTTGTTTGATAAATAAAAGGGGATCGAAGCTTGTGAGTTTCGATGAGCTAATTCTAAATTACACCCTTTTAGGTCAAAAATATCCTGTTGATATTGCCCCATACCATAGATTTTCTCCTCATGATTGGCTTCGAAAGTAGCTTTTAGTTGAAAATCTCCTCCAATAATCGACTTAAAAAACCGCGCCTTTTTCAAGAGCGCACCGCCAGATGCTGCTTCTTTCAAAATCACTTCGCCTTTTTGATTGTAAAAAGTGATCTTGCCATAGTTGTTCCAGCCTGACTCTTTGGTGACTACTGCGTGGATTTTTCCATTACCGATAGCTCCTACATCCCCCTCAATCGCAACCTCGGCCTTAGAATCTTGTGTTAATAATGCACAGCAGGATAAATTTAGTTCACCAGACGGTGCACTCACCACCCGCAAACTGTTCGTGCCCCAAGCAATAATGCGCACGACTTCATTTCCATTTTGAAATTCGAGGTAATTCTCACCTATTGAAAAAAACGACATTTTTGAACCCTCCTTTTTCTCAGTATAGCTGGATTACAGAGGGCTATCCTTCGATTTTATGGCGTGTTCTATCGTAATCATGTCATTTTTCCGATATTGTGTAGGGGTCTCACCAAACATCTTTTTGAAGCACACAGAAAAATGATTACTATTACAAAAACCGACAGCTTGAGCGATCGCCACCATGGTCAAATCAGTCTCTCGCAATAATTCTGCCGATCGGATCAAGCGATAATGATTTAGATAAGCCATTGGGGAAGTTCGAAATGATTGTTTAAAAAATCGTGTAAATTGCTCTTTACTTAAGGAAACAGAATCGGCCAAATCTTGTAATTGGATCATTTCATGATAATTATTATGAATATAAGATAAAACCATTTTTTCCCGTTTTTCTTGGAGGCGCTCGCTTGATTTTTTTGCTGGCTGGTCGGTCCCAACTTCTAATAGATATGACAAGAGTTGGATAACAATCCCTTTCAGACGTAATTCACGATAGGATGATTTCCCCATAAAGCATTGATCAAATAGTTGAAACAAGGTGAGACTTTGTTGACTTTTATCTGGAAAATCCACATAAGAAGTAACACCTTCTTGTATCAAAAAAGGATCGATTTGTTGGCTTTGAATTCTATCTGATTGTCGACTCGTGATTAATTGTTCAGAAAAAACGATACACGAAAAACGGCAGCTTTGTTGTGCGATTCGATAGGCAGTGTGTAAAGTGTTGGGAGGAATCAGTACGATCGTATTTGCCTTAATCTTGCGTGAGACTCCATTAACGACTAATTCTAGCTGTCCTTGATGGACACATAAAATTTCGATTTCTTTATGCCAATGTGGCACAAAAAAGAATTCTCGCCAAACACTCACTAAATTAGGATAATATGCTAATGGGAAATCTTCCGTGCCATGGTTCGCAGCTTCATAATAAGCAAGCGCTGCAGGTTGATTTATTTTCATTGAATCACTCGCTCACTTTCCACTTTGTTAACAGTGTTTTTCATTTTATCATAGCGTATCTACAACGATTGTGTAAGCGTAATCAAAAAAATAGTTTATCTGTTGATCCTTTTGACCAATTGAAACAAACAGGACAGCTACTTGGCGAGCTGTCCTGTTTGTTCCCACATTCCTGCAGGACAGTTTTTCTTAGCTAAGTTTGCGCGAAACCGATAAAAGCAACCGCATTTGGTACAGGTATGATTCAATCGCAGTGGACAGGTCTCACAAACAGCGATTCTCCTACTGACGATCTCCGGCGAAGCCAAGTCGCTTTCTAAAGAAAGTTGTTCTGCAATCAAGGATTCAATGTCTTCCTGTGCTGCTGCTGCAGCATCTTTCACTTCGCATCCTTTACAAGTCATGGGATCAGACTGTCAATGAGATCGTTAGAACACTCATTGCTGGCACCCGCAAGCTGACTTTGTTCTCTTTGACATCGTAAGCGGTGAAGTCTTGGATCACCACATCTTCAGGATGATCAAAATCATTGTGTGCGTTCATTTTGTCCCCCACGATATAACGAGCTTCTTTCACTTCATTGATCGCTGTTTCCAGGGAGAAGGTTAATTCTTCCGTGCCTTGGGTAGCAAAATTACAAACCGATAGATGGATCGTATCTTCTTTTTTCGAAATCGTATACGTAATGGTATCGCTGCTGGTTCCATGGCTATCAATGGTTTCAGCATCTTGATGGACTTTGTACAAATCAAATACATGATAGCTTGGGGTTTTCACCATTTGTTCGCCATCTGTCAAAATCATCGCTTGCAGGACATTGACGGTTTGTGCGATATTTGCCATATGCACTCGCTTGGCATGTTTATGGAAAATATTCAAGGTGATCGCTGCGACCATGGCATCACGAATCGTATTTTGTTGGTATAAGAAGCCTGGATTCGTCCCAGGTTCTGCCGAGAACCAAGTGCCCCATTCATCAACAATGATTCCCACACGCTGTTCTGGGTCATACTGGTCCATGATCGCGCTGTGGCGTGTCAATAATTCATCCATGTAGGCTGCTTTTTCACAGGTCACTTGCCACTCTGCCTCATCAAATTCCAAGGCGCTCCCTTTTTCTTCCCAGCCCTGCGGATGAACGTAGTAGTGCAAGCTTAGGCCGTCCATCAACCAATGGGCGTTTTTCATCAGCGTTTCTGTCCAATGATAGTCTGCGACATTCGCTCCGCCAGCAACTTTGTAGATTTTTTTGTCGCCGTATTGGCGGACATAGGTTTGATAGCGGCGATACAGATCCGCATAATACTCTGGCCGCATATTGCCGCCGCAGCCCCAATTTTCGTTTCCTACGCCAAAAAATTTCATTTCCCACGCGTCTTCATGGCCATTTTCTCTGCGAAGATCAGCCATCGGAGAAATGCCATCCATCGTGATGTATTCCACCCATTCCGACATTTCTTGCACCGTTCCGCTGCCGACATTGCCGTTGACATACGCGTCACATTCCAGCTGCTTGATCAACTCAAAAAATTCATGGGTCCCGAAATGATTGTTTTCAGTCACGCCGCCCCAGTGCGTGTTGACCATCGTTTTGCGGTTTTCTTTAGGACCAATCCCGTCTTTCCAATGGTATTCATCGGCGAAGCAGCCACCTGGCCAACGCAGCACAGGGATTTGAATGTTTTTCAGTGCTTCAACCACATCGATCCGCATCCCATTTTTATTTGGGATCGGCGAATCTTCTCCAACGTATAATCCTTCATAGATACAACGGCCTAGATGCTCTGCAAAATGACCGTAGATATATTTACTGATCGTTGTTCCTGATTTTGTGTTTTGAATGTTAATCGTCATTGTTATACTCCTATTCTTTGATTCCCCAAATGGATTCATTATTATCGCCAATCGTTGAAAACGTTAATTTTTGCTGCTCAAATTCTGTTATTTCCTGACTTAATAAGATACCTTTGAAGGTCGCTTCTTCAAAAGTCAATGCCAAGTATCCCGCATCGTACGTCCAAGTTCCGGTCAAGTCACCAGTAACGCTTCCATCTTTTTGAAGCTCGATTGTCTGCGTTTTTAGCATGGTCGTTCCATTGTCGGTACCATGGTTAATGATTTCATAGCGCCCGATAATGTCATCTTCTGACAAAGCATCTGCTACTTGTTCATTGCCTCGATACTCGTAGGGTGCTGGAACTGGCCAGCCCTCCTCATTCATATACATTCTGTTGACCCGCACTTCATGGGCTTCGGTTCCATTGTTAAAGCGCGTATGGTACACCAAGGACCACTGACCATTCTCATCGATGATGGCCGAATTGTGTCCCGCTGCTCGATACCCCATTTGTTGAAACGAGAATTGGTAGTTGCCAATCAATTTGATGCCGTAGTTTGAATTTTGGTCCCCTTGTTCGAAGATTGGGCTATTTCCTTGGGCATCAAGGTAAGGTCCTTCTGGTTTTTCAGCGCGAAATAGTCGCATATTGTAACCACCTTTTGCTGCTAAACCACCGTAAGTGACGAATAGGTAATAATAATCGGTTTCCTCATCATATACAATATAGGGACCTTCTCCTGATTGATGATAGCCGCCAAAAAGCTTGATCCCGAAATAGCGATCAATGATACGCCCATCTTCCGTCGTGCTATCTTCCCCAGGATACATTGGTTTTCCAGTGGCTGGATCAACTTCCAATAAAAAGATACCGCCAGACCAAGAACCATAGGTCATCCATAGTTTCCCTTCTTCATCATAAAACAACGCTGGATCAATGGCGTTTGGTGCATAATCGGTGTTATACGTCAGACCATCTTCGATCGCCCAGTTTTCACTGAACCCACTGATTTTCCCCTCTTTGATCAATTTGGCCAAATGGGTATTTTGATAGTTGGTATTGCGTTCACTACCATCTGTCGAATCTTTTTCTGTAAAGCCAGAATAAATCACGGTATCCGCATAGCTATAGGGTCCTTCGATCGTTTTAGCTACGGCCAATCCAATCGCTGAACGCCGCCAAGTAGAACTAGCTGAGTAGTAGAGCATGTAGGCTCCTTTGTCTCCATTTGACCATTCATAATCAGCATTCCAAATGACATCTGGTGCCCAAAGGCTGTAACCGCCTTGTGAATCGGCATCATCATAGCCTGCCCATTCAAAAGTCTCAGCTAGATTTTCTTTTGTGTTACCATAGATCATATTGTCTTCCATTGATTCATATTCGTGAGTGAAAGGCACTTCCCAAGTTTGTAAATCTTCTGTTTTCGCTTGGGCGAGATGCGAACCAAATACGTAAAACAGCTCTTGGTCACCAACATGAATAGAAGTAATCGATGGGTCGTGAATCGACACTCGATTTTTTGTCGTTGTTTCCCACTCCTTTTGTGAAAGTTGCTCAGCAGCATCTCCTGTTTGACAGCCAGCAAGAAATAAACTAGTAAAAAAAACGGACATGGTTAAACAGAGCATTTTTCTTTTTGTATTCATTTTTCCCTCTCTTTTATCTATCCTTTGACTACACCGGGTTCGCCAAAATCAGGTAATCCATTTTTTTCCAAGTAAACGGTTGGACATACGCATGTCGATTGGGATTTTCTAAAGGATTACTGTAATCATTTTTTCTGGTCTTGCATGATACACTAAGATATCTTGTTTCCCCTCCTCATCGACTGTAAAGGAGTTATGTCCTGGTCCGTATAGGGAATTTTGTTCAGAACTTGAAAAGACTGGTTCCTTCAACTTATGCCAAGAATACCCATTCAATAAATCACTATCCTCATCTGCCCACAACAGTCCCATCGCGTAGTTTTCATCCGTCGCACTGGCTGAATAAGTAATGATCACTTTTCCATTTCTAATCAAAGCAGCTGGAGCTTCGTTCACTTTGAAGCCGATTTTTTCCCATTCATAATAAGGAATGCTCAGCAGAATCTGCTTTCCTTTCAATGTCCAAGGGTTTTCCATCTCTGATAAATAAAGATTGGAATTGCCTGGAATGTTTGGATCTGCTTGTGCCCAGACATAATACAATCGGTTCCTGTGTTCAAATACCGTAGCATCTAAACTGAAACTCTCAAATTGCGTCTTGATCTGTCCTTTTTCTACCCACTCGCCTGCAAAGGGATCTTCATTCGCATTTTCGATCGCAAACATCCGATGATGGTGCTGATCATTTCTGACTTCGCCATGATCTGCAGCAGCAAAATAGATGTACCATTTTCCTTGAATAAAATGAATCTCTGGTGCCCAGATCAGCTCACTCATGGGGCCTTCGGCATGAGCCGTCCAGATGACTTTTACTTCACCGTCAGCCAGTCCTTTCAAGGTTTTCGCACGCCTTAATTCGATTTCCTGATACCCTGGTTTTGATCCAGTGAAGTAATAATATCCATCGGTATGCTTGTATATCCATGGGTCTGCACGTTCTAATACAATCGGTTCCAAATAATTTTCTGCCATAAATTCTACACCTTCTTAAAAAATTCCATTTTCCGTTTTTAGTATTTTTATTGCTTTGTTTTTAGACATATACATCGTCGTAGCTAGTAAATAGAGGACGACACCGATCACATCATAGATGATCAAATGGATGATGACACAGGCAATCATCCAACGTATCGTTCCTTTGTTTATTTGTTTGTCTCGCATATTCTTTGCGTTGATCCAACTGATAACGCCCATCAAAATCGTCGCTAACGCAACGATCATAACTACCTTCGATATCATTCCTACCAGACTTGACTGCAAGTATTCATACTGATTTTGATTTTGAAATGCTGCGATCCCTTGTTCTTCAAACCAAGGATAATACCCAAACATCGTTACGAGACCAATACAGACATCCCAGACCGCACTGGCACGTAGTAAATTTCTTTCCAATTTTCGATTCATGATCTTCACTATCCTTTTATTCCTGCATTTAAGTTCATAGATTCAATGAAGTATTTTTGAGCAAATAGAAACAGCATGACGGTTGGAATGATCGCAATCAATGCCGAGCCCATCAATTGACCAATCATTCGGTAGTTACCATAAATGTCTTGTAGTAATAGCAAACCGGCTGTAATCGGCATTTTACTAACATCCGTATACACGATCACTGGCCACAAGAAATCATTCCATGAGCCCGTGAAAGAAAAGAGGCCTGCAACGATCAACACAGGTTTGATCAAAGGAACGATGATCTCTGCAAAAATTGTAAATTCATCTGCACCATCCATTCGTGCTGACTCGTCAAATTCAAGCGGGATACCTTTCATAAACTGTCGCACAAGAAAGATATTTCCCATCCCTGCTAAGCCTGGAATGATCATGGCAAGAGAAGAGTTGACCCAGCCGAAGGTTTCAATGATTTTGTAAGACGGGATCAAATTCACTACGCCGGGAAACATCGAGATCCCCATCAAAAGATAAAAGATACGATCACGGTATTTAAACCGCATTCTGCCATAGCCATAAGCGGTCACTGAAACAACGATCACAACTAAAACAGTGTGCGTGACTGCGATAAACATTGAATTCCATAACCACTGCATAATTGGTGCAGTAGACGTATTAGTCAAAATCGCTACATAGTTATCTAATATCCAGTTTACAGGTAATAAACGAAACCCAGTGGAGACGATTTCGGTTTGAGAACGAAAAGAAGTGGCGAAGCTAAAAATCAATGGAATAACCCAGATGATACATAAAACGATCAGAAACAAATATGCGATGACCATACTAGGTATATGTTTCTTTTGTGTATTCATTTTTTTGCCCCCTTAAGTATTGCTTCTATCTAAAAGAAAATATTGAAATACGGACACACACATAATGATCAATCCTAAGATGACTGCCATCGCCGAAGCCATTCCTGCAATTGATTCTCCTTGACTAAAAGCCAGTGAGCGGATATACATCATCAATACAGTCGTGCTTTGGTTTGGACCTCCACCTGTCATCATCAAAGGCTGTGCAAAGACATTAAATGCTCCAGCAGTTGTCATCACGATCGTATATAACAGTGGAAAGCGAATAGATGGCAAGGTCACATTCAAGAATTTTTGGAACGCTCCCGCTCCGTCGATCTCTGCCGCTTCATAAAGGTCTTCATTGACACCCGCTAAAGCTGAGCGATAAATGATCATGTTACCACCGATCGCTCCCCAAATGCTGACAACAAAAATCAAGATCCATGCATAGGGTTGTCGCGAAGCCCAAGAGAAATCGAACCCAAAAATATTATTGACGGCACCTAATCGAGAGTGGAAAATCAATGACCAGATCAAAGAACCTGCTGAAACAGAGATAAGACCTGGAATATATAGAATTGCTTGAAAAAGTCCTTTCAGCTTCACTTTTTTATGTTGCAATGCAGCTGCAATCATCAGTGGAATGATGATTTGTAACGGCACCATGATCAAAACGAAAATAAAGGTATTTTTCAAACCATTCCAAAATTGGGTATAGAATGTCGAGGAACTATCAAACAATAATGTTTTATAGTTGTTAAAACCGACCCAGACTGGATCAGAGATCAAATTCCATTGCGTAAATGAAGCATAAATACCATAGATCGTTGGAATACATACAAAAATAATAAAGAGTACCATGTGTGGTCCAATGAATGCGATCGATGCCCAGTTAATGCTCTTTTTTTCATTCCTTTCATTCCCTTCTAAAAATTGGAAAAGGGGATAGAATTATCCCCCTTCACTTATCTAGCTACTTCTGCAATCTTATCTTCGACATATTGTTGCATCGTTGCTAATCCTTCATCCATATCTAATTCACCGTAAGCGATATCTGTACTATAAACATCTAATGCTTCTAAGACATAAGAGAAATAAACGTAGTCAAAGATGTAAAGTGTTTCTTCTTCCTCTGGTGTAGAAGTAAAGAATGATTGTGGGTATTGTTGGTAATCATCACTTTCTAAAATATCTTTACTTGCAACGATTTGTCCGGCTTTTGCCCATTCGATCGAGTTTGTACGAACAAATTCTAAAAATTGTGCGATTACTTCTTCTTTTTCTTCTGTTCTGCTTTCACTCTTCAACATGCCAAACATATGAGAAGCTGCTCGGTTAGTTGCGATGTCATCTGAAGTCGAATAAATATTTGTTACACCCCAATTCAAGCCCTCAACCGCATCATGAGCGGTGGAAGTCCAAGTACCATCTGTTGATAAGAGTACGTTTCCGCCTTGGAACATCAAATACCCATCTTCTCCATAAGGTGTCATCAAACCTGCATCTGTTAACGCTTTAATTTTTTCTAACGCTTCTTTCATTTCTGGCGTATTCACCGTCGGGTTCCCAGCATCGTCAGAAATTGCGCCACCTAAGTTACGGATTTGCGCTAAGATAACCCAAGAAAGTAACGCATTATTTACGACATAATCGCCTTCTTCCATCTGCCCTGCTAATGACATCATTTCATCAAACGTCACGATGTTATCGTCTAGCCAAGAAGTGACATTGTATTTTTCTAAAAGATCTTGATTGTAATACATGGCACTGGCATGGATATCTAATGGGATCGTATATTGAGTATCGCCGATTTTTCCTGCATTCCACGCTGTATCTAAATAATTGCTTTCTTCTAACTCAGGTTGATAAGAAACCAGACGATCAACCGGATCAATAATATCGGAATTGACAAATTCCTCTACTTTATAAGAATGCATCAAAGTCAAATCTGGAATCCCACTTTTAGAACTAACAACCGTACTTAATTTAGTATACATATCAGACGTGATCACATGATTGATTGTATAATCGGAACCTGATTGTTCATTGAATTCATTTACGATCTGATCCATATAAGCGCCATCATCACCGGTAAGGGGTGACCAAAAATTAATCGTGTATTTTTCTTTTTCCGCTGCCTGATAACGATTAAAACCAATAAGGGCAACTGCAACGACTGCAACTAAAGCACCAATAATAATAAGTTTCTTCTTCATGTTTTTCCCTCTTTCATAGAAATTGAATTTTGGTCTTTGAAGCCGAACACGCCTATCCTCCTTCTCTTATTTGCTATCCCAGCATTTATAATTGCATTATTCATTTCTAGCGTTTGCAAACACTTTCAATTTACAAATAAATCATAACTTGATTTGTAATCGCTGTCAACAATATTTTGATTAATTTATTCAAGATAATATCTATATTAATTAATAAATATATTAATAACTAGCGAAATAAACAACGCTATTTACACAAATTAGCAAATATGTTAACATTCAAGTAAATCAAACAGTTTAAGCGGAGGTGACACGATGCAATTAGAAATCAATCAAGAAGCATTGCCTGTCTATGAGGCACTTGCCAGTAATGTGCGAATCAAAATCATTCAATTGCTGGCTAAAAACAAGATGAATGTCAAAGAGTTGGCACAAGAGTTAGGCTTAAGTAGTGCCATCGTTACGATGCACATCAAAAAATTAGAGGAAGCCAAAATCATCAAAACAGAGCGTGTGGGGCAAAAAAAGATTTCCAGTTTGAGAGTGGATCATATCGATATCAACTTTCCTGAGAAAATCTTTAATGCCTTTGATACGAAAGAAACGGCGATACCGATCGGTCATTATACAAATTATTCGGTAGAACCAACGTGCGGGCTTGCTACTTCAGCTGATTTTGTGGGAATGGTGGATGAACCGAAATTTTTCATGGATCCCCGACGAATGGATGCCCGCATCTTGTGGTTTACGAAAGGATTTGTCGAATACCAATCGCCAAACTTCTTAGCAAAAGAAGAAAAACTCGAAATGATGGAGATTTCAATGGAGGTTTCGTCTGAATTTCCTTTTTCCAATAACAACTGGCCTTCAGACATCACCTTCAGCTTAAATGGTGTGGAGCTTGGTACATGGACTAGCCCAGGGGATTTTGCAGACATTCGTGGAAAGTATACACCGGATTGGTATCCAGACAATCTTAATCAGTACGGGTTATTGAAGACGATCCGCATCATGGATCATGGAACCTACATGGAAGGTGTTCCTCTTTCCGACATTACGATCAAGGATATACCTGCCTACGAAGATACGTGGCATTTAAAAGTGGAAGTCAAAGAAGATGCCGAGCATGTCGGCGGTTGTACCCTCTTTGGCAAGGGGTTTGGGAATTACGATCAAGATATCAAACTAAAAATGTTTTATAGCTAAAAAAAACGCTAGTCTTAGCGGCTGACCTAAACATTTCTTTTGGGAATCAGGTCGCTAAACTAGCGTTTTTGTTATTTCTTCAAATGGTAACTGTACGTACTTACAATGATGTTTTCACGCCAAGAGAGTCTGAAACGCAAGCGCAGGCTTGTTTGGTTGTGCAAAATATTTTGCCAGCGACGTCTTGGGACAAACTGTGGAATGATAACGGTCGTTGTGTAATTGTGTTTGGCTGCATTGCGGCTGACTAGATCCACATAACGTAAGATGGGATTTTCAATCGAACGATAAGAAGAATGAACGACGGAGAAACGCACGTCTGGGAATTTTTGCTTAAATTCTTGTTCGATCTCTTTTTCTTTCTTCACATCTTCATCCAATGAGACGTGCATCGCCACGACATAATCACCAATCGATTGGGCATAGTTCAATGCGCCGATATTTACTCGGGTAACATTTCCGACTAGAACGATCACGGTATTTCCTTCATAAACATGTAGTGCTTCTTGTTTTTCCAATCGCAGCTGTTCTGCGACTTTTTTATAATGATCATGGATCTTGTAAAAGATATACAAGAGGATCGGCATGATAATAAAGAATGGCCAAATATCGCCTAAGCGATACACGAACAAGATGGCAATGATCGCAAAAGAAATCAAAGCCCCAATGATGTTGGCGATCGATTTAAAGAACCAGCCTTTGCCTTCTTTTTTCCATTTGATCACCATTCCGCTTTGGGATAGTGCAAAAGGAATGAATACCCCGATGGAATACAACGGAATCAAACGCTCGGTCGATCCTTGGAAGATAAACAATAGGACGATGGAACCAGCAGCCAAGGTGATGATTCCGTTCGAATAGCCAAGACGGTCCCCACGGTCTTGATACATATGCGGCATATATTTGTCTTTCGCTAGGTTATACGCCAACACGGGGAAAGCTGAAAATCCGGTATTTGCGGCAACTGCTAAAATCAGCGCTGTGGCAAATTGCAAAACGTAGTACATAAACCCATGACCAAAAACGGCGGAACCGATTTGAGATAGAACGGTCACTTCTGTTTCTGGTACGATACCATACCAATAGTTGATAAAAGTGATGCCGACAAAGAAGAATCCTAAGATCGCAGCCATGATCGTCAAGGTCGCAGCTGCATTTTTCGCCCGTGGTTTTTGAAAAACGGCACAGCGTTACTGATCGCTTCGACCCCTGTCAAAGAAGAGGAACCTGATGAGAAAGCCCGTAAAATCAAGGCCACGGATACCCCAGGTACGACCGCTCCCGGTAGTGCGGTTGCATTTAACGGTTGCGCACCCGTTACGATATTGTACAAACCGACCACGATCAAGACTGTGATCACTGCGATAAAGGTGTAGACAGGAATCATCAAGAAGCTAGCTGATTCTCGCAACCCTCGCAGATTCATCATCATGATCAAGAGCACGATCACGACAGAAATCGCCACTTGATGGCCGAACAACGCTGGCACAGCAGAAGTGATGGCTTCTGCCCCTGCTGAGACGGATACTGCTACTGTCAGCATATAATCAATCAACAGTGAGCCGCCGGCAATCAGGCCCGCATTTTTCCCTAAATTTTCACTACTTACTACATACGCCCCACCACCGTGAGGGTATGCATGAATGATCTGACGGTAAGACAAGGTCAATGAAATCAAAAGAATAATAACAAAAGCAGCGATCGGTAATGAATACCAGATAGCAGCAGCGGAAAGTGCCACTAATACAACAACGATCTGCTCTGTCCCATAAGCAATCGAAGACAAAGCATCAGAAGATAGCAACGCAAGGGCCGCCGTCCGGCTCAGTTTTTGTTCATCATTCTCTGCGGATTTCAATGGACGTCCGACCAACAAACGTTTCAAATACTCCACTTTTTCTACACTCCTTTTCATGAAAAAATCCTTCGTTAAACTTGTAACGATATCCTCACAAATATTGAATTATCAAGACTGTATGCTACTCTTGTAACCGCGAAAAGTCAATGAAAATCAGATGAAAAAACGGCCCTTTTTCCCTCTTTTGATTATTAGAAATTTCACGTGATGGCACAAAAGCAGAAAGAACAAATGCTCTTTCTGCTTTAAGATTTTAGTGGAAGAAATGACTTTCTTTGGAAATGTCACTTAGTTTCTTCGTAGAGTTGACTAGATAAGGATACGCGTACGTACCGACGATCCCAAAGACTAGGAACAAAATCGTTAAAATGATCAACTGCGGGATAGCATTTGGCCAATAGATCCCACCGGCTGATTCTCTTAACAGATTGACCGCATGGGTAAATGGCAGTAGCGGATTAATGAATTGGAAGAACTTCCCAGAGACTTGGATTGGGTAGTTTCCTCCCCCACCTGAAATGGAGAGAACCAAAATAATGATGGCGATCCCTTTCCCGAGGTTGCCGAACAGTCCCGCCAGTACGTAGACGATCATCATAAAGGCGAGTCCAACGAGTAATGCGAAGAAGACACTGTACACTGGATTGTGGACATCAACGCCTAATAAAAACATATTTCCTAGGGTCACGATCAAACTTTGGGCGACTGCCATCGTCAAGAACGTCAGCATTCGTGCCACAAAGGTTTCACGTTGTGTAAAGCGTTTTTTGTCTTTCTTCTCTAAATGATACTCCGTTGTAGCGACACTTGACAACAATAATGCCCCTACCCACAAACACAATGCGGTATAAAATGGCGTGCTAGCTGAACCATTGTTGGCGATTGGATAGATTTCATTGCTCTTTAATTCCACTGGTTGTTTGAAGAAGTCAGCTTCATCCGTAGCATCAAGTTTCAATAATTTGATGACTTCCCCGAGATCGACTTCATTTTCGCCTGCTCTGATCGCATCAGCGGCTTTGTGGATGCCAGCTTTGATACTTGGCCAATCGTTATTGATCAAATCGACAGCCGCATCCAAAGCTTTTTCAACTTCTGGCAGTTTTTCATCCACCATCGCCATCGTAGAACTAATTTCTGATTTGATGGTTGGCCAATCGTTTTGCAAGAAGTCTACGGCCAGCCCTAATTTTTCTTCGACAACTGGCAATTCGTTGTTGTAAAGGTCGGCTCCTTTATTGATGGCATTGACGATTTCATCCATATGGCCATTCAGCATCGTATTGGCATCGTGCAATTCTTGCTTGATAGCAGGCAATTCTTTTTGGTATTTTTCCAAAATCGTCACGGCATTGCTGACCACTGATTTGGTGGAAGACAGCAACGAGTCAAAATCGATCTCTTGGGCTTTTTTCAAGACATCTTCGGCGGTGGTGATGGTTTTGATTAGTTTGGTTAGAATGTCGTTGATGGTTTTAGTTATAGATGGTACATTTATTTGTCCCAACAAGCTTTCTATTTCTTCAGCTGCGGTAGTTATATCACTAAGATATCTCTTCACTTCACTGACGTTGCCCTTTTGAACAGCTTCTTTAGCGCCTGCTAATTGCTGGGATACATTTGTCAAATGCCCTTTTACATCGTTTAACTGCCCAATCACACCTTGAATTTGGGCATTTTCAGCTGAGCCTTCAATATTTCCTAAAAATGCAATTAAGGCATCTAGCATACTTTGTTGTTGCTGAATACTTTGCTGCAACCCATCAATCGTTTGTAAAATTGATTCTCGATCTTGGTCCAACTGATCCTGATCGATTGAATCATTCAGAGCCTTCGACCATTTAGCAGTTGTAGAAGCCACTTGACTGATCGATTCAATCGTCACTTGCACACTGCTAGAGATACTTGGCAGGGCATCTTGCAACTGTTGCGCCCCATCTTTGGTCGCTGTGGCGAAGCTGGCGGCTTGGTCACCTAGTTGTTCGATCTGTGGTAACGCGGCTTGAACTTGTTCGATGACTTGCAGTCCTTGTTTGGCGGTATCGATGCCGTCCGTCATGGTGCTGGCAATGTCATCAAAATCATCATCGATCATCTTCAATTGTTTGCCGGCATTTTGGATCTCTGGGATCTTTTCTTGCAAGGTCAAAATGATGCTGGCTTCTTTCTTCAATGTCGGCAGCTTATCGTTTAGGCCAATCAGTTTTTCCCCCATGGCATCCACTTGCGGAATGTAATCGGTAAATTCTTCGGCTTTTGCGATCTTTTCTTTGATTTCTGGAAACTTATCGTGCAAGGTGACGATCTCTTTCGTATAACCGTCGATCGTAGCCAAATTGTCATCGGTATCTAAGATCATGGATTTGACTTTGTTGATGCTGACTAAGTTGGAATCAATGTCATAGCCGATTTCATTGAAGACTTTTATTAACGTAGAGCTGGCAGTCTCAATAAAGTTTTGCGAGATTTCTTCTTGAAGACTGCTGGCTCCTTTTCGGTGATTTTTGGTGCGATGGCGTTGATTTTTTGGTTGCTGTAATACTCAATGGTCGGTTTTTCAATTGTCCCGCTGGTAAAGCTGATCAGATCATCTGAAAAATCAGCTGGCAGATAAATACCGGCGTAATATTTTCCTGATTTGACCCCTTCTACCAAGTCCTCTTTTGAATCCACGAAACGCCAGCCTAACTGTTTGTTATCATGGAGGGTATCGATGACTTCATCACCGATATCGATATGCTTGCCTTGAAATTCTGCCCCTTTATCCGCACTATACACGGCGATTGGCAATTCACTGGTGTTGCCATATGGATCCCAAAGTGCTTTGATATTGAACCACGCATAAAGCGAGGGCAAGATCATTAAGGCAATGATCAAAAATGCAGAGATTGGATTGCTGAAAATTCGTTTCCAGTCCAGTTTATATAAATAGAAAACATTCTTTAGTTTATTCATTTTTTCTTCCCCCACTAGTTCTTCGTCGAAGGATAATTTACCATGTTTTTCCCCGCCGCCAACGGCTACGATCGACCAAGAAAAGTCCTTTTGACAAATGGACGTTTTTGTCAAAATGAAACCCCTTTACTTTTTGTTTTTTTTCGCTTATTGTTAAACTTTCTTTAACTTTACCATGATGGCGAAAAACAAACCACTCATATCCTTTGAACTGTTTTTTTACCGGTCTTTTCTTCACAAAAAAACTTCCTTTTTCTGCAACGAAAAAGGAAGCTTTTTTAGGTGTTATTTCAGTTGATCCTTTGCCAATAAATCATACACATACTTCAATGAGGTGGCTTCGCCATATAACTGAAGTCCAGCCTTCTCTTCTGGGGAGTAGACTTGATCAAAGCTTTGATCGGGAATCAGCACAACATCGATCTCCGCACGTGTCGCAGCTGTTGCTCCCACAAGAGAATCTTCCATGACTAATGCTTTTTCTGCTGCGACTTGCGCTTTTTCTAAAGTCAGCAAGTAAGGTGCTGGATCAGGTTTATGGGCGGAGACATCATCGCCAAAGGTCTGATAGTCAAAGGCCTGCAACAAATCGAAATGCGCCAACAATTCAGAGGCTCTTTTTTTCATCGTCGAGGTGGCTAGTGCCGTTTGGAAGCCTTTCTCCCGAGCCAATGCGATGGTTTCTTTCGCATAGGGTTTGGTTTTGAAGGTGCCATCAGTTATTTGCTGGGCAATATAGACTTCCCGTTCTGCTCGTAATTCCTGCACCCGCTGCTGACCACCTACGAGGTCGGCTAATTTACTGGCCGTCTGTTGCCAACTTTGACCACGCCAACCAAAAATATCAGCGGCTGTAATCGGAAGCTGATACTTTTTAAATAGCGCCAACCACCCATCAAAATAGACTCTTTCAGTATCGACTAACAATCCATCAAAATCAAAAATCAAAAGTTCTTTCATAAACGCTCCTTCGTTTTGCTAAGATTTTTTCCTCACTCACTGGGGATCAAGACATTTCCCGACTTTTGTCAGCAGCTGCTTGCACTGCTTTGATGACAGCCGCACGAAAGCCATTTTCCTCTAAAGTTTTGACTGCTTGGATCGTTGTGCCACCTGGCGAGCTGACACGATCCTTTAAGACACCTGGGTGTTCCTTCGTCTCTAGTACCATCTTCGCTGCGCCTAATACCGCTTGAGCAGCAAATTCATACGCCATCGGTCGCGGCATTCCTTCTGCCACTGCTCCATCTGCCAAAGATTCAATGAACAAATACGTGTAGGCTGGTGAAGAACCACTGACACCAATGACTGCATCGATCATGCTTTCTGGTATTTGCTCGGCTTTCCCAAGGCTTTCAAAAAGCTGTTTGACTTCGTTGGCTTCGGTTTCCGTTACTTGGCCGTTGGGGCTGATAGAAGACATGCCTTCGCCAACAAGTGCGGGGGTATTTGGCATGACCCGCACGATTTTGTGCGCACCGATGATTTCTTCCATTTGCGCGATCGTCACACCCGCGGCAATGGATACTAGTAAATGTTCCTCAGTCAATCCTGCTTTTAAATCAGCAAGCAAGCGGGGAAAGACAAAAGGTTTGACTGCTAAGACGAGGATCTCCCCTTTTTCGGTGACATCTGCTAGATTAGTTGTCCCAGTGATCCCGGTTTCTTTTTCTAATTGTGCCAAAGTCGGCTCGTAGCGATGGTTATAAACCAAGATCTCTGCTGGTTCATACAGCTTTGCTGCAATCAAGCCATTAATGATAGCTTTTGCCATGTTACCGGCTCCTAAAAAGGCGATTTTTCTCATGTATTTCACGCTCCACTTCTGATTTTGGTACCACTTTTTGCTAAAAAAGCCTAATCAATGACTAGGCTTCAAACTCGATCATATACGGATGCAAGGCGGTGTTATAGATCCCTTCTGTATATTCTACCACTTCTCCTTGTAGATCATACGAATAACGGGTTCGTTTCAAGGCAGCGACTTCCGGTGTGATCATAAACTTCTGCTGCTCTTCAGTCAACGTCGTCGCCACAAACGCATCTTGAAAGCGATCGATGATCATTCGATGTTCATCCAATAGGCGATACAATGATTTTTCTTCAAAGACCTCGATGGAGGTTCCCTTTAGTTGCTTTGGCAAATGGTACTCATAGTAAATAAAGGGTTGGTGGTCAAAATAGTACATGCGACGTAAACGCATGACTTCTTTGCCCATCAAAGAATACGCAGGGTGTTCAGGCGCAAGTTCGACTAATTCATAGCTGAGGTTTTTCTTTGTGTATTCCTTGCCGGTCTTTTCAAGCAATTGGCTAAACGTCGTGCCTTTTGACAGCTTGTTGTAGGGGCGATTGCTTAAAACCGTCGTCCCACGTCCGCTGCGTTTTTCCACATACTCATCTGCCGCTAACAATTCGATGGCTTTGCGGACAGTGATCTTGCTGACATTGAAGGTAGCTTCCAATTCTGTTTCCGTCGGTAAAAACGAACCAATCGGGTAGCGACCCGACATGATGTCTTCTTTGAGCTTATCGGCAACATCACGGTAAAGAATGTGTTTGCGTTTCATTGCTATCTCGCCTTTCTCTCATTGGATTGGTCTGGTGTTCTCCTTATTCATCAAAGGTAGGAATGTCTTCTGGTTGCGGCTCGATCAGACTTTCCGGGGCTTGCTGCCTTCAGAAGGTCCCACGACACCTTGATCTTCTAATTCATCCACTAACCGAGCCGCTCGGTTATAGCCGATGCGAAAACGTCGCTGCAAGAGAGAAACGCTGGCGGTCTGCATTTCCACCACAAGGGCTTTGGCGTCTTCGAACAGCTCATCTTGCGGTTGTCCGTTGCTGCCGGCACTCGTTTCTTCCTCAGTGACCATCATTTTTTCTTCATAATTGGCTTCTTGCTGATCTGTCACGAATTCAACCACTCGTTCGACTTCTTGGTCGGAAATAAAGGCCCCTTGGACCCGAATCGGTTTGTTCTCACCCATCGGCAGATACAGCATGTCGCCGCGTCCCAGCAGTTTTTCGGCTCCGTTCCCATCAATGATGGTCCGAGAATCGACACCGCTGGAAACAGCAAAGGCCATCCGTGATGGAACATTGGCTTTGATGATCCCTGTAATGACATCCACACTTGGTCGTTGCGTTGCCAGGATCATATGGATACCCGCTGCCCGCGCCATTTGCGCCAAACGAATGATGGCATCTTCGACTTCGTTGCTAGCAACCATCATCAAGTCAGCTAACTCATCGACGATCACCACAATGAATGGCAAGATCGGACGATTTTCGCCATCTTCTAAATTCTTATTGATTACTAAATCATTGTAGCCAGTAATATTTCGTACCCCAGTTGCCGCAAATTTTTCGTAGCGTTCTTCCATTTCTTTGACCACTTTTTGCAACGCTTGCGCCGCTTTACGGGGATTGGTCACAACGGGTGTCAAGAGATGGGGAATCCCATTGTAAACATTTAATTCAACCATTTTCGGGTCGATCATCATCAATTTGACTTCATGGGGTTTTGCCCGCATCAAAATACTGGTGATGATGCCGTTGATGGCTACGGACTTCCCGCTCCCAGTCGATCCGGCAATCAAGAGATGGGGCATTTTCGTTAAGTCTGCCGTTTGGACACGACCAGAAATGTCGCGTCCTAAAGGTACTTCTAATAGTTTATCTGGATGATCTGGTTGGGCTTCGATCACTTCTCGGAATGAAACCATGCTGACTGCGCTGTTTGGAACTTCGATCCCAATCAATGATTTTCCTGGGATCGGCGCTTCCATCCGGACATCTTTGGCGGCCAAGGCTAAGGCGATATCATCGGTCAACCCGACGATTTTGCTGACTTTGACCCCTACTGCTGGTTGAACTTCGAATTTGGTTACTGCTGGTCCTAAGCTGGCTTTGACGACTTTTGCGTCAACACCGAAGCTTTGGAAGGTAGTTTCTAACACACCGATATTTTGTTCGATCTTTTTGTACTCGCTGCTTTGATCCGTTGAAGGGATCGAATCGAGTAATTGCGCTGAAGGCAATTCATAATCACGATTTTCAGCTTCTTCCGAAATCTCAAATTCCAATACTTCACCATCGTCATCGAGGATCTCCCCGTCTTCATTGACCTTTTTGCTTGGTCCCGGTTTGTTTCCCGCTGGATGTGGTGCTTGAGCGGCCTCTGGTCCCGCCGCTTTCGGCAATTCTTGGAAGTGGTCGATGGGTACAAAGCTCAGCTGCTCTGGTTCAAAATCAGCTGGCGATTGCATCTGCTGTTCTTTTGCTGATTTTTCGTCTTCTGTCATTGGTCGGACTTGATTCTTTTCTTTGATCTCCGCCATGACTGCTGCTCGCTCGGCTTCTTTTTTGGCTTCTTTCGCCGCTTGTTTCTCTGCTGCTCGTTCCGCTTTGCGGGCTTCTCGTTCGGCTTGCTTTTCTGGAGAGCCTTCTAACAACCGCTGCAGCTTGTCACCAGCTATTTGCAGGTGCTCCACTAACTCGTGGCTGCTCATTTGGCTGAACAAGAACGCCCCGATCAGCATGAGTAAAACAGCGATGATGTAGCTGCCGATCTGGGAAACAAGAAAATAGGTCGCCCCATAAAGCATGGCGCCAATCATTCCGCCCCCGACATTTTGGGTCACTTGGCTGCGCCGAATATCGCCTAACAGCGTCATCCACGTCGTTTGGAAGATATTGGCTTGTTCTCCCACAACATTACTAAAGATTTGCGCATGAAGGATGATCAGTAAACCAAAATACACCAATACACAGCCAATCACTCGCCGAATACTCTTAAATCGAGCATCGGTCGTTTTGATCGCTAACCAGACACCATAAGCGGCTAGGGCAACACTCAAAAATTGGTACGTGTTTCCGCCAACGATCCGAAACCCGTTGGCAATCAAGGTTCCTAAAAAACCTAAATGGAAAAAGCCAAATATCGAAAACAAGACAAAGAGCAGGCCGACGCCGACCAGCATTAATTTCTCTTGCTGTTTTTGTTGTTTTTTTGTTTTGCGTTTCTTTGCGCGTTTTTTTTGCGCCATTTCTATCCCTCTTTTCATCTTTCCCTATTATAACGAAAAAAGAAGGCGAACAAAAGTTTTCCTGTGAGAAATTTTGGTTAGGTGTTGGAATTTAAGGAAAAAGAGGATGTCTGCCAGATAGAGCAGTGATCATCCTCTTTTTAGCTGGTCAACAAATTCAGCGACTGTATAGACAATCAGTCCCGATGATTCAAAATCAGCTGTATTGGTCGTTACTAGACTGTCGATTTGATTTCGCTTCGCACAAGCTGCTAAAACAGCATCCTCAAAATCTGCCATTGTTGAATCAAGCGCCTGAAGGCAATCTGCTTCCGTGACTGTTAAGACGGTATGCACTTGGATCAGTTTTTGGACTTCCCTCCGAGCATCGACTCCTGCTGCTCCATCGAGAATATAGAAAAGATCCGTTAAGGTACTTGCCGTAATCACGCCCTCGCAAAGTCCATAGATGGAACTGTTGTATATCAGTTTGATGGCTTCTTGATGGCTTTTAGACCCTCTTCCTAATAAATAGTCAAGGATCACATTGGTGTCAATCACGACTCGTTTGGCTTTGTATTTGGTCATATTCCTTTTATTCTCCCAGATATTTTTTCCTACGCCGTTCGTTTCTTACTTTTTTGATGTCCACAACGTCAGGTGTTTCAAATGAATCTGCTAAAATGCCTTGCAAAGAATCGACTAAACGCAGTTTCTCCTCTGGGGACAACTCCCCTGCTGGTTGCTTTTCTGTAATAACTAACTGTTTTTTGCCATTGACTTCTTCTGCCAGTTCCATTTCTAGTTCAGAACCTACCTGGAGATCCAATTTTCGAATCATTGTCTTAGACAAGCGTACCCCTTGTCCGTTGCCCCACTTAATCAAATGAGCGGTCTCTTTATAATGTTCCATTCAGCTCACCCCTTTTTATCGGATTTTCCTTACTACCTATCATTATAACATGAGCACGCATATGTATACACAAGTATATACTTCAATCGTTCCTTCTTTACTTAGATACGCAAAAGAAATGAATGTATAAAAAAGCACCAGCTGCTAAGCAGCCAGTGCCTCTTGTTGACTTGTTTTAGTTTGGTGTGACGTCTTCGCCAAACCACTTTTCAGAGATTTCAGCAAAGGTACCATTGTCTTGCAATTCTTTCAAACCATCATTGATTTTATCTGCCATGGCTTGATCGTCTTTCCGCACACCTACAGCAAAATCTTCTGCTTCAAAAGGACTTTCGATTTCGTTGAAGTCATCGGTTTTGCCTGTTTGAGTCAAATAATATTCTGCGTAGACGCGGTCGATCAAAAGACCGTCGATCCGACCGTTTTCTAGATCGATAAAGGCTTCATTAAAGCTGGCATACAAGGTTGCGTCATTGCCGTCTACGAGATCCTTCAAAACTTCCGGTTGGTTATTGAAGGTCTCATAACCAGAAGAACCTTCTTGGGCACCTAAGACTTTGCCCTCCATATCATCAAAGCTAGTAATGCCGCTGGCTTTTGCTGTGACCAAGACTTGTTTGTTTTCCATATAAGTATCTGTAAACAATACTTTTTCTTCACGAGCTGCAGTTTTGGTATACCCGTTCCAGATCATATCGATGGTGCCATTGCTTAGTTCGGTTTCTTTCATGGACCAATCGATTGGTTGAAATTTGACTTTGGTTCCTGTTAGATCCAAAATCGCTGTGGCTAAATCCACATCAAACCCAACGATGTTGCCTTGGTCGTCTTTAAAGCCCATCGGTACGAAGGTATCGTCTAGGCCGACGATCACTTCTTCTTTGTCAGCGGCACTTGTTGTGGTGTCATTGCTGCTGCTGCACGCACGCCCCTAATAAAAATACACTTGCTGCTGCGATTCCCGTCAATAGTAATTTTTTCATTTTGTTCTCCCCCTTATTCTCCTGCTACTTTTAATAATTGATCGCCGATATTTTCGGCAAAAACCAAATCATGGGTCACCACGATCTGGGTCACTCCTTCTTTTTTCAGATCCAAGATCAGCTGTTCGACTTGCTGTCTCAAGCCTGGATCTAAGGCGCTGGTAGGCTCGTCATAGGCCAACACTTTGGGATTCATCGCCATCGCTCGTGCGATAGCCACCCGTTGCCGCTGCCCCCGGACAATTGGAAGGGGTATTGGGCTAGTAGGTCACTTAACCCTAGTTTTTCTGCCAACTGTTCGGCTTTTGCTGTATACGCGGCCTTGTCTTGTTTTAGCACCATTTTTGGTGCCAAAGTGATGTTTTCAAAAACCGATAAGTGGGGAAACAATTGGAAGTCTTGGAAGACGACACCGACGACTTGTTCTTGTTCCTTTGTGTCGGTGGGATCAAAGGCTTTGCCATCCAGTAAAAAGCTTCCAGAATCGATCGTTTCTAACCCTGCTAGTGTCCGAAGCAAGGTGGTTTTCCCGCCACCGGAAGGACCGACCACCGCTAAGATACTGCCGTCTTCGATCGTCAAGTCTAGCTGATCGATGACTTTTTTAGCGCCAAATGATTTTGATACTTGTTTTAGTTCTAACATACGTGGTTCCTCCTAACGGTAATAGTCCAGTTTGGTCTCGATTTGTTTTAACAATAACGTAAAGACGCCTGTCATCACCAAGTAGATCAAGCCGACCCCAACTAACGGAAGCAAGGTACTGTCTCGCTCCATGGCGATTTTTCCGATTCGCATTACGTCTGACAAGCCTAAGATGTAAACGAGGGATGTGTCTTTGACAAGATTGATGACTTCATTGCCGACAGATGGCAGGGTGATCTTGACGACTTGTGGGATGATGATTTTTTGGATCGTTTGGATTGGCGACAAACGCAAGACTTTCGCGGCTTCGTACTGTCCGGCTGGAATCGATTGGATCCCCCCACGGAAAATCTCAGCAAAATAAGCAGCGTAATTGATAATAAAGGCGATCAAGGCTGCTTCAAAGCGGTCAAAGACGATCCCTAAGATCGGCAGACCGTAGAATACGAAGATCAACTGTAGCAATAAAGGCGTTCCTCGCATCAACCAAACGTAGACTTGCACGATCAATTTCAAAATACGCAGTCGACTGGCTAAAACAAAGGCCAACAAGATGCCTAAGGGAATGGACCCGATTAAGGTCAGTGCGAACAATTTAACGGTGATTCCAGTTCCTGAAATCAGTTGGGGCATAACATTGACTAAATACTCAAACATGGTGACTTCCTCCTTGATAGGTTTCAATTTCGATTAGCAGCGATACAGCTTAGCGACGGTTGGCTCCGACGCTTATGTGACGCTAGGCGTTGGCTGGTGAGGGGCAACTGGCAAGTTTCATTTTTCTAAAAAAGAAAAACAAAAAAAGCGCACACTGGCATTTGCCAGAGGACGCTAGATACGTGGTTCCACCTCAATTTGCCTTTCCTTCACAGGAAAAGGCCTCGTGCAGTCCTTGTGACCCTTCCACTTTCAGTTTTCGGTGAGCCGCAAAAAAGAGAAAAAAAACGTCCCCTAGCCATTACAGCTAAAGGACGTTATCAACGCGGTTCCACCTTTGTTTATCAGTGCTTCACAGCAACTGAACTCAGAAAGTCATCAATCAATGACTGCTGCTGTAACGGGCAAACCCGGTCTCTCCTACTTTTCTTTCGGAAAAACGACTCCAAGATGTGTTTCACAACCATGCGTTATCTCTTTGCACCAACCAGAGACTCTCTTCAAACAGCAAGCCTTGCTACTCTTCTTTTCGATGTCTATTTCATTAAGTTGTGTCTTACTTTACTCGCTCTTAAAGAAAATGTCAAACATTTTTTCTGAAATTTTCGAAACTTTGTCGCATGCACCGGTTTCGAGGGGAAGATTCAGGGAAAAGAAGACGCAGCTACTTAACCGAAGTACGCTTCAGCTAAGGCTTGTCCTTGCTTGATTTTTGCCCACTGCTGCTCAGTCGAAAGCTCATTGCCGCAGTCACAAGAGGCAAAGCCGCATTGATGAGAAAGATAAAGCCGCTCCTTAGGAATGATTTGGCTGGCTTTGTCTAATAAAGCGATCACTCGCTCTTCATCGTCTAATGTGGCGGTTTTGCTGGATAATAAGCCTAAGACAACTTCCACTTCTGGACGATCTTTCAGCGCTTCTAAAGCCGAGATATCACCAGCACGGTCATCGTCCCACTCTAGGAAAAAGCGGTCATAATGCTGATCACGCAAGAATTTTTCGGCGATCGCTTTGTAAGTACCGCTGGCTGCCGCGCGGCTTTGGTAATTGCCGCGACAATTGTGGGTCCAGACTTTTAATCCTAATTCGTGGGCGTAATCAGCGGCTTCGTTGTTGATCGCCACGAATTCATCTGCTAACGCTTCTAAGCCGTCATTGCCTTGGGTGAAGAAGCTCTTGTCATTGTCTTCGGCGAATAATTCCCATAAACAATCATCGAACTGAACGATCTCACCACCGGCTTCTCGGTATTCCTGCAAGAATTCCTTGTAGGCGTTAAGCAGCCCTTCCCGCAAGGCTTCTTTCGTTGGATACACCTGACCTTCACCAACGAGGTCGTTAAAGACAGTCAGCTCGGTAAAGGCGTGGGCAGCCCCCAGACGGTGATCTTGACTGGCAGGTCGCCAGCTTGGCGTTTGGTTTCTTTAAACAATGTCAAGTAATGATGGTTTTTGCCAGATAATGGTTCTGTGATTCGGATGCCGATGTCTTTACGCGTCTCAAAATGTCCACCGTCCAAATCTTCAAAGGCATACCCATGATCGGAGATATAGCGCTCAACGCCTTTTAATCCCCAGAGAAAATCCAGGTGCCACATCGAGCGGCCGTGTTCGCCGTCTGTGATGACTGTAATGCCGTGTTCTTTTTGCGCTGCAATGATGTCAGCGATCGCTTTTGCTTCTGTTTCTTGGTAGCCAGGAAACGCATCATAAAACGGGTACTGGATGTCCTCCCGATGCTCGATTTGATTTTTGTAGTCCAATAAATCTTGTGGTCGTAACAATGACCCCACAAGTTGAAATTTGTCTGTTGCCATATCCATTCCTCCTATACAAAGTTTTCAAAATTGTTAGATTTATTCTAGCAAACATCTTATACTATAGATAATACTTATAAACTTATATATTCCATAGGCAATACCTATAACATAAAAAGGAGGTTGCTTCCCATGCGTATCCAGCAGCTTGAATATTTGGAAAAAATCGTAGAGACCGGCTCTTTCAATGAAGCCGCCAAACAGCTTTTCATCAGTCAGCCCTCCCTCTCTCAAGCCATGAAAGAGTTGGAAAAAGAATATGATCTGCAGCTGTTTTACCGCAGTAAATTAGGGGTGACCTTGACCGATGATGGCCGTTCCTTTCTCAACTATGCTCGAAATGTTTTAGACCAAGTCAATCTCTTGGACGAACGCTTTCGCAAAGACAGCCATCGCAAGCATGTTTTCAGTGTTTCCGCACAACACTATGCCTTCGTCGTCCACGCCTTCGTGGAGCTGGTCAAACAGTTAGGGGAAGATGAATTTCAATTCACCTTGCGGGAGACCCAGACACAAAATGTACTGGATGATATCCAGACGTTTAAGAGCGAATTGGGGGTCATTTATCTGAATGATTTCAACACGACGGTCCTCACCCGTTTGATCCACGAAAAAGACCTGCAATTCATTCCTTTATTTGAAGCCAAACCCCACGTCTTCATCGGCCGAGAAAATCCACTGACTCAGAAAAAAAGCATCACATTAGCTGATTTGGAACCTTATACCTATTTGTCGTACGAACAAGGGGAAACCAATTCCTTCTACTTTTCTGAAGAGATCTTAAGCACTTTACAACGAAAAAAACACATTCGCATCAGCGATCGTGCCACGATTTTCAATTTGATGGTGGGTCTCAACGGCTATACCATCAGCTCTGGGATCATCAGCAGTGAGCTGAATGATGAAAAAATCGTTGCGATTCCTTTGGAAGTCGATGATGCGATGACCCTAGGTTACCTCAAACACAAGAAAATGGAACTGAGTGAGATGGCTTTGGACTATCTCGCCTTGTTGAAACAGCATATCAAAAATTACGGTTTCGACGTCTTTTAAAAAAAATGATCCGCAGACAGTCGGTCGGGCTTCCTTGGTAAGGCGTCCCGACCCTGTTGCGGATCGTTTTGTACTTATTTTGTTCTTAAATTGTCTTACGTTGGTGTTATGGAGAAAAAATCAACGCAATGGTTTCCATTCCCACTCTTCGACTTCGGCGATATCATAGCCGTTTTCTCGAATAAAGTCATGGTGATACGCAACGGTGTCTGCCATTTTTTTGGCAAAGTCCGTTGCTTTTTCTCCATAGACCCATTCGGCGGCGTCTTTGGCTAAGTGGAAGCGATCCAATTCAGAAAGGATCCGCATATCAAACGGTGTCGTGATGTCGCCATTTTCTCGGTACCCATGAATATGAAGCTGTTGGTTGCGACGGCCAAAGAAGATGTCGCGAATCAGTCCTTCATACCCGTGGAAAGCAAACACGATCGGTTTGTCTTTCGTAAAGTAGGCTTCGAATGCTTCATCGCTCAACCCACGAGGATCGACTTCTGGACGACGCAATTTCAATAGATCGACCACATTGATGAAGCGGACTTTCAACTCTGGGAAGGCTTCAATCAGCAACGAAACAGCAGCTAAAGCTTCCAAATTTGGTTCCGTCCCGGCAGCTGCGATCACAATGTCCGGTTCTTGTCCTTCATCCGTCGATGCCCAGTCGATGATTTTCAAGCCATCTTTGACAAGCACTTTCGCTTCATCCGCCGAATAAAACTGCGGACGTGGGTGTTTCGAAGAGACCACTAGATTGATCTTTTCTTCAGAAGCGAGTGTTTCAGCCATGACAGCCATCAAGCTATTGGCATCGGCTGGCAAGTAGACCCGCACAAAGTCGGCTTTTTTCTCTGCAATATGGGTCATGATCCCTGGATCTTGGTGGGTGTACCCATTATGGTCTTGTTGGAAGACCGTTGATGAAGCGATCAAATTCAATGAGGGGTACGGGTTGCGCCAGTCCAGATCATGGGCTTTTCGTAACCATTTGAAGTGCTGCGTGATCATAGAATCAACGACTCTTAGGAACGACTCGTAGCTGGCAAAGAAGCCATGACGCCCCGTCAGCACATAGCCTTCCAAGAAGCCTTCTGCTTGATGTTCTGATAATTGTGAATCAATCACACGGCCCACTGAAGACAGCCATTCATCATAATCAGGATGTTTTGGCTCCAACCATTGGCGGTCCGTGACTTCGAACACATGGTTCAACCGATTGGATTTGGCTTCATCTGGGCCAAAAATGCGGAAGTTGTCAGGATTTTCTTTGATGATGTCACGGGCAAATTTTCCGAAGACCATCATATCTTGGGCAGTCGTTTCCCCTGGTGTCTCAATCGCAATGGCATGTGCTTGCCAATCTGGCAAGCGTAGCGGTTGCGGATCGATCCCCCCATTGGTGATTGGGTTGACAGCCATCCGTTGCTCCCCTTTTGGTGCCAATTCTTGAATCTCAGCTTTGATGCGGCCGTTTTCGTCAAAAAGCTCTTCTGGACGATAAGACTGCAGCCAATCCGTCAAAGCATCCACGTGTTCCATGTGTTTCGCATTGACCGGGATCGGCACTTGGTGGGCACGGAAGCCCCCTTCAATCGGCTCGCCATCCCAGACTTTCGGTCCAGTCCACCCTTTTGGTGTGCGAACGATCAAAACAGGCCAATGAGGCATAGCGGCTTCTTCCGCAGAACCTTTGCGGGCTTCTGCTTGGATCGCGTGGATCTGTTCGATGGCTTGATCCATCTTCTGTGCCAATTGCGGATGAACGGCTTCTGGATCGTCCCCTTCTACGAAATAAGGGGTCCAACCCATGCCTTCAAAATATTTCGTGAGATCTTGGTCGCTTTTACGAGCCAAAATCGTTGGGTTGGCAATTTTGGCGCCATTCAAATGCAAGATAGGCAAAATTGCGCCATCATTGACTGGATTGATAAAGGTGTTTGAAAACCAGCTGCCCGCTAATGGTCCGGTTTCGGCTTCGCCATCACCGACCACTACTGCTGCAATGACATCGGGATTGTCTAAAATAGCTCCGGTAGCGTGGGCGATGGAATAGCCTAGCTCGCCGCCTTCATGGATCGAACCTGGCGTTTCAGGTGCCGCATGAGAAGCGATCCCACCTGGGAAAGAGAAGGTTTTGAATAGATGTTTCATCCCTGCTTCATCTTGGGTGGCTTTTGGATAGATCTCGCTGTAGCTACCGTCTAAATAAGCATTCGCAACCATGACTTGTCCGCCATGGCCTGGTCCTTCGATATAAAACATGTTTAAGTCGTACTTATTGATGACGCGATTAAGATGGGTGTAAATAAAATTTTGTCCGGCGATCGTTCCCCAGTGACCAATTGGATTCACTTTCAAATCTTTTTCTTCGATGGGGCGGCGCAATAAGGGATTGTCTTTCAAATAAATCTGACCAACGGAAAGGTAGTTGGCTGCTCGCCACCAAGCGTTCATTTTCTGATAATACTCTGGTGTATCGTAGGGTGTCTTCATTGTGCTCCTCCTTTTAGTCCATTGTTCCACTCTTACATAAAAGTCTATGCCCCCTATATTTAAAAGTCAATTTTGCTGATTGCTGGTGCTTTCAGGGGTCTGCTTATCTGCACTTTGCAGCTAGAAGGCAAGAAAGCTTAAGAAAAACGCAAAGAAACCGCCGACTATCGCCAACGATTTCTTTTGTGATTGGGTACTTATTTGATCGTTACGTATTCTAATCCTACAAGCTTCGCCCATGTTTCGATCTGATCAGAATTTAAGACAAGTGAGACAACGGTGTGATGGCCACCACCTGTTTCGATCCATTGTTTGACGCCATCGTGGAAGTTTGGTTTTGGTGTCCACATTACTCGTGCAACCGGTAGTTTTGGTGCTTCTTCAGTTGGCTCAAAGGCATCGACTTCATTGATCAATAATTTGTAGTGGGTGCCAAAGTCGGCCATCGAAACCACGACACCTTCGCCGCCTTGGCCGTCAAAGACGAGGCGAGCTGGGTCTTCACGATCCCCATTGACAGTGGTGAAACCACGATTTTTGGTTTATTGGCTGCTAATACTGGATCGACTTCCATCATATGGGATTGCAAGATGGCTTCTTTTCCTGGTGTCAGCTCATAGGTATAGTCTTCCATAAAACCAGTCGCTTTATTGTGAGCCATGATTTTCATCAAGCGATCAATAGCGGCTGTTTTCCAGTCCCCTTCACCGGCAAACCCGTAGCCTTCTGCCATCAAGCGTTGTACAGCTAAACCAGGCAACTGCTGCATACCATACAGGTCTTCAAAGTTCGTGGTAAATGCCGTATAGCCGCCTGCTTCAAGGAAGCGGCGCAGACCGATTTCTTGTTTGGCTTGGGCTTTGACATGACGTCCCCACTCTTCTTTGTCGTAATCGCCATAATCGAAATCATACAGCTGGCTGTATTCTTCAAAGAGTGCATCGATTTCTTCGTCAGTCACCGCATCGACAACTTGTACCAAATCGCCGATCCCAAAATAATCAACGGTCCAACCAAATTGGATCTGTGCTTCGACTTTGTCGCCTTCCGTCACCCCAACGTTACGCATGTTGTCGCCAAAACGAGCGACTTTGATTTGGAAGCTTTCATTGTAACCAACTGCCACGTCCATCCAAGCAGCAATTTCTTTTTGGATGGCTTCATTTTTCCAATAGCCGACAACGATTTTGTTTTGTTTTTTCAAACGGGCATTGATAAATCCATATTCTCGGTCACCATGAGCCGCTTGGTTCAAGTTCATAAAGTCCATATCGATGGTTTCCCATGGAATTTGTTCATTGTATTGAGTGGCAAGGTGCAGCAATGGTTTTTGTAATAATTTCGTGCCGCGAATCCACATTTTTGCTGGTGAGAAGGTGTGCATCCAGGTGATCACCCCAGCGACTTCATCCCGATAGTTGACTTCTTTCATGATTTTCGTAATCGTATCTGCAGTAACAGCGAGTTCTTGTAAAACGACTGGATAAGGCAGCTTTGAGCTGTCATTTAAGCTTTTGACCATTTCTTCTGCATGGTCCCGTACTTCTTGTAATGCTTCTTCTCCGTATAAGTGCTGTGATCCTACGACGAACCAAAATTCTTTTTTCCCGATTTCTAACATTCTACTTGCTCCTTTTTCGTTATTTTTGCCCGTAATAGGCATTTTCTCCATGTTTGCGTAAATAATGTTTGTCTAAGACCCGCTGCGGCAATTCGGGTGCGTAACTGTTCAGTTGACGCGTGATAAAATTCATCTTAGCAACTTCTTCTAAGACCACTGCGTTCATCACCGCCGCATCCGCCGTTTTGCCCCAGGTAAACGGTCCATGACCGTGAAGCAAGACACCAGGAATTTCTTCTGGCGTGATGCCGCGTTCCTTAAAGGTTTCGACGATCACCTGTCCTGTTTGTGCTTCATAACCTTCATCGATCTCGGCTTGCGTCAAAAAGCGGGCACAGGGGACTGCTCCATAAAACGTATCGGCATGGGTCGTGCCCATCGCTGGCAGATCGAGTCCTGCCTGAGCCCAGCTCGTCGCCCAAGTAGAATGGGTATGGACGATCCCACCAATTTCTGGAAATGCTTTGTATAAAACGGCATGCGTCGGCGTGTCGGAGGAAGGATTTTTCGCTCCTTCCACTACGTTGCCCTCAAAATCACAAACCACCATATCACTGGCTTGCATGGTTTCATAGTCAACACCGCTAGGTTTGATGACAAACAACTGCTGTTGGCGATCCACTGCTGACACATTGCCCCAGGTGTATTTGATCAATCCTTGCTTCGGCAATGCCAAATTGGCCTGAAAGACTTCTTCTTTTAATCCTTCTAACACAAAATTCCCTTCTTTCTTTTTAAATCAACGCATCGATTGCCGCTTGCTCGATCGGCAACCCTGCTTGGTAACGTTGAGTAAAGACGGTAAATCCCTGAATGTCGGCTTCCGTTGGGGCTAACGTCACGCCGTGGTCATTTTTAAACACTTGATCTGCTAAAAATGCTGCCAAGGATTGTTCTGGCGTGTGACGGCGAAGGTATGCTGCTAAAAGGGCGATCCCCCAGGCGCCGCCTTCACCAGCCGTTTCCATGACCGTGACTGGGGCTTCCATGACAGCTGCCAAGACACGTTGGGCAACTTCTGGCGTCTTGAAGATCCCACCGTGACCAACGATTCGATCAATGGCGACGTCTTCGGCTTCCAGAATCTTCATCCCGATCTTCATCGCACCAAAGGCACTAAACAGATGTAAGCGCATGAAATTTGCTAAAGTAAAAGAACTCTCTGGCGATCGGACGAAAAGCGGCCGTCCTTCAGGGATCTTGGTGATGTTTTCACCAGAATAATAGCCATAAGAAAGCATCCCGCCACAGTCTGAATCCCCTTTCAATGCTTCGTTGAATAAGGTCGCAAACAATTCTTCCGTGGAAAGTTTCATTCCAGCTGCGTCGGCAAATTCGCGGAAAATTTTGACCCAGGCATTGATCTCCGAGGTACAGTTATTCGTATGGACCATCCCCACCAAATCACCAGAAGGCGTCGTGACCAAATCGATCTCTGGATACACTTTAGTTAAGGGTTCTTCTAAGACGATCATGGCAAAAGCCGACGTCCCAGCTGAAACATTCCCGCTTCGCTGTGCCACACTATTCGTGGCAACCATGCCAGTGCCCGCATCGCCTTCTGGCGGACATAACGGGATGCCAGCTTGCAAAGTACCAGTTGGATCGAGTTTTTTTGCCCCTGCTGCCGTCAATGTGCCGGCTGGTTCGCCTGCTGTCAACACTTGTGGCAAAAGGTCTTTGATCTGCCAAGGATACCCCTGACTGCTGATTTGTGCATCAAATTGCTGCAGCATATTCGCATCATAGTTTTTTGTCGTACTGTCGATTGGGAACATCCCAGATGCATCGCCGATTCCGATGACTTTTTCCCCTGTCAGCTGCCAATGGACATAGCCGGCTAAGGTAGTGAAAAAAGCGACCTCTGGGACGTGGGCTTCTTGATTCAAAATCGCTTGATACAAGTGCGCGATACTCCACCGCTGTGGGATGTTGTATTGGAACAATGCCGTCAAGGCTTTTTCTGCTTCTTCCGTGATCGCATTGCGCCACGTCCGAAAAGGGACCAACAGCGTGCCTTGCTGATCAAAAGCCATATAGCCGTGCATCATTGCAGAAAAACCGATACTGCCGATCGTCGTCAAAGGTACCTCAAATTGCTGTTGGATGTTGTGCGCCAACTCTTGGTAGCTGGCTTGCAGTCCTTGCCAAATCGCCTCTAGTGAGTAGGTCCAAATCCCTTGCTCCAATTGATTTTCCCATTCAAAGCTACCTGAAGCGATCGTCTGAAACTGCTCATCGATCAAGACAGCTTTGATCCGTGTCGAGCCTAGCTCGATCCCAAGAGACGTGCGCCCGTCAATAATTGCTTGCCTTACTTGTTGCGTCATCTTCTTATTCTCCTTTTTGGTTATTGACTGAACCGCGAACGATCAGCTCCGGTTCAAAATAAAAGCGTTGCGCTTCTGTTGCCTTACCTGTAGTGATCCATTGTGCCGCCAATTCCCCCATCGCTTCTTTCGGGTGAGTCAGTGTGGTGATCGTCGGTGTGGACAAGGTGCTAAGAGGCGAGTCATCGTTACCCACGATCGAAAAATCAGTAGGAACGTTCTTCCCCGCAGCCGTCAATGCTTGAATCAAGCGATGCGCGATCTCATCGTTGTAACAAACGATGCCTGTGACTTGATTATCGGCAGCCGTCAAGCGCTGGATCGCTTGTTCAATAACGGCTTCTTTTGACTCCGTCGTATACGTCAAGACGTCTTCTGCTGCAAACGTCCGCTTGGCTTGGGTCAACGCTTTGACAAACCCTTTCATCCGATATTTCCCTTGTAAGTCATCGATTTTCGTGATCATCATCAACTGCTGATGCTGTTGCTCTAATAGATAATTGGTTGCTAAAAACCCAGAACGTGTATCGTTGACACAAATATGCGGCAAGTCTAGTTCTTCGTAATAGGCATTGATCATGACGAGAGGAATCCCAGCTTCTTGAAGGGCGACATAATAGGCAAGATTCGGGTTGTACTGGCTGCTCTTCGTTGGTTCAACGATCAACCCATCTACCCCTTGATCCATCATTTGCTGCAAGCACGCTCTTTCTTGCTCATGGTCATTGTTGGTTGATCCTAGAAGCAGTGAATAGCCTTGCTCCCGCAATGTCTGCTCCACGCCACGCATGATCGAAGGGAAAATATAATCAGACAAATAGGTCATGATGATCCCGATCGTTTTGCGGTTTTTATGATTGACAGTCTCAGGTTTTGAAACGTAGGTGCCTGAGCCCCGTTCTTTTCTTAAATAGCCTTCATTGACCAAAACAGCGATCGCTTGGCGCACCGTGTGGCGGCTATAATGAAATTCTTCCTGTAAGGTTGCTTCTGAAGGGATCGCATCGCCTTCTTGATAGGTGCCTAAGCGGATCTTTTCTCTTAAGATATCCGCTAGTTGTTCGTACTTATTCGCCATTTTCATCACATCTTTCAAAAGTTGTCCGTACATCTAAGATACCAAGAAACCGCTTCCGTGTCAATTGTTGCTATGGTTTTTTTCTAAAAAAAACCTGACGAAAAGAAGGTAAATGATAACTCCCCCTTATTTTAATCAGAATAAAACGAATCAAAACACTATTTGTTGTATAATTGAATAAAATGTCGCTTATTACGTTTAAGGAGGTAAGTGTTTTGACGAGAACACCTAATGAAACCTACGAGGAACCCATTATTTTGTATTCAAAAAAATATCGAGAGAATCGCAAACACGAGGCTAGTTGTCGCTGGTTTATTACCAGTAAAGGTGTTTTGATAAACCATACCCATCCAAAAATCTCAGATGAAAAGATTCCCATGGCAAAAATTGCCGATGTGGAATTACATATAGGCAAAGGTCTCTTAGTGGACTACCTCCGACTGTGGGTACCTGGTGATTCTCACCTGCTTTATTTCATCAATCGAATCGATGCCCAAAAAGCCTATGATTTTTTAACCACTCGCCTTGCAGCACTTGGCGGGCAATCAGCCAAAAGTTACGTGGATGAAGAGGCTGGAAAAATCAAGTTACTTTCCTATCATTATCGTGAGGCTTGGATCATTGCAGAAGATACCCTCACGATCCTCGACTACAAAAAGAAAGAAAAGCAGGTTGTGCAGATTCCCCAGATCACCAGTGTCAATCTGAAAGAAGTTGCCGAATCTGGTCTTTGGAAAGGCAATGGCTTCTTAGAACTGTATATTGGCGGCGGGGCAATCAGAGAAACCCATTCTCGCAGAAGGACGGAACCAAACCACTCCCTTTGCTTTGCCGAAAAAGACCTGCTGATTGCTCGGATCATACAGCGCTATCTCACTAACTTCCCCGTGAGCATGCGATACTGCCCCCGCGATCAACTGTAAATCCGACGGCACAGGTCATTGCTGAACTACGTGAACTAAAAGTATTGGTTGACGAAGGAATTCTGACTGAAGAAGAATTTGCCTTCAAGAAAAAACAACTGTTAGGATTATAGAAGCAATCGCTTCGGGGAAAAAAGCAACCATCCTGCCATGCAAAGGCAGAGATTTCGGTGAAGGGCTGTGTTTTTTTCCTGAGAAAATTTTGAACGGTTTTTTTAGAACATGCTATACTAAATGAAGAATACGTAGAGCATCTCAAAGGAGGTCTTTCTCATTTTTTCTTTTAATGACATCAAAGCGCGTTTTCCCCAGGCAACGCTGCATGACAAAGTATCCACAACGAAGGACATCGAATCCATCGCTTTCGGCAATAAATATATTTGGCTGCCAACTGACCAATTAAGTGACAGTGAAAAACTGCTGATCCAACTGGGAAACGGCTCTTTGCAACCAGAAATCGATAACCGAAACCATCCATGGTATCCAATTTTATTTGAACATCAGCCCGTTCAAGACCAAACGTGGGTCCGAATGCTGCAAGTTCATTTCACCCGACCCATCGACTCCTTGCAATCCGAATGGCTCGCAGAGATCCAGCAAATGCTCCCTAGCGTGGTGGATCTTTTTTCCTCACCGAAGACCATGCGGTGATCGTAGAAAAACAAGATGGTGCCAATTTGCCCATCGAAGATCTTGACGGCTTATTCGTGGCTTTGGATATGGATTTCGACTGCTATTCTCAGCTATTCGTCGGTCCCTTCCATCACCCACGCCACGACTTCACTACCTTATGGACGAGTGAATCTACCCTGTTCAAAAATGAGTTAAAAACGAAAACTACCAGTAAAAGTATGGATCTGCCCAAAGTGGTCTTCTCTCTTTTTCGGAATGGCTTTTCCGAGTATATTTCCTTGTTCCGTACCTTGTATCTAGATTGGTTTGAAGAAGAGACCGAAACGATCATTCAATCACTGTGGCGCAATCAAGGCAATGCGAGTTCTACTGCCAAAGAACTATTTATGCATCGGAATTCCCTTCTTTATAAGATCGATAAGTTTCAAACACTGACGCGCTTGAATTTAAAAAATATGGATGATCTTTTGCTTTGCTATTTACTGATCGACCAATTCACCCATCAGAGCAATTAAACAACCTGCACAAGAAAACGTTTTTTTCTTGTGCAGGTTTCCGTTGCACATTCGAAGCGTTTTCATTTATGCTATTCATGTAAACTAAATGGAAAGAGGTAATCCCAATGGTAGAAATGGCCTTAAAAAATATCCACAAAAAATATGATAATAATGATGCGTATTCGGTAACTGATTTTAATTTAGATATCGCTGATCGCGAATTCATCGTTTTCGTCGGACCTTCTGGTTGCGGAAAATCCACAACCCTTCGAATGATCGCTGGTTTAGAAGATATTTCTGAAGGCGAATTGAGCATCGGTGGAAAAGTAATGAACGATGTGGCACCAAAAGACCGCGACATCGCGATGGTTTTCCAGAACTACGCATTGTATCCACATATGACTGTTTTCAACAACATGGCATTTGGTTTGAAATTGCGTAAATACGACAAAGAAGAAATCAAAAAACGGGTAGAAAATGCCGCTGAGATCTTAGGATTGACAGAATACTTAGATCGTAAACCAGCTGCCCTTTCAGGTGGTCAGCGTCAACGGGTTGCCCTAGGCCGTGCCATCGTTCGTGATGCCAAAGTCTTCTTGATGGATGAGCCGTTGTCAAACTTAGATGCGAAATTGCGGGTTGCCATGCGAGCGGAAATCGCAAAATTACACCAACGTTTAGAAACAACGACGATCTATGTAACCCATGACCAAACAGAAGCGATGACCATGGCTGACCGGATCGTTATCATGAAAGATGGCTTCATTCAACAAATCGGTTCACCCAAAGAAGTCTACAACACGCCGAAAAATATTTTCGTTGCCGGCTTTATCGGTTCACCAGCAATGAACTTCTTCAATGTTACGTTGAAAAACGGCATGATCTCTGATGGACAAAGCTTGAACTTACGTATTCCTGAAGGCAAGAACAAGGTTCTTGTGGAAAAAGGTTACGAAGGCAAACAATTAGTCTTTGGTATTCGTCCAGAAGATATCCACAGTGAACAAATCGCATTGGAAGCTTCTCCTGAAGCAACTGTACGTGCCGAAGTAGTCGTATCTGAATTATTAGGTGCAGAAACGATGCTTTATACACGTGTAGGTGCGACTGAATTTATCTCGAAAGTTGATGCCCGCGACTTCCACCGTCCAGGTGAAACAGTTGATTTAGCTTTCAACATCAACAAAGCACACTTCTTCGATAAAGATTCAGAAAATGTCATCACACTTCCTTAATTTGTAGTTACCATGCACTGTTCTCGGATTTGCCCCCTAGGCAGTCGCATTTAACTAATATCCACTTTTATTCCTTATTTGTATCCCCTAAAAACAGACAGTCAGCCGACTGTCTGTTTTTGGGTTGCTTTTTTATTCTTCGTGAGGCACATAGCGAGCGGCCATGGTTTGAATGATCGGTGTTTGCCGAACTTGAGTAAAAACGATTTTGACAGCAGACACGCCGACCGCTTCAAAGCTGATGATTTTTTGATAGCCGATCGTCACTATTTCGGTCAGCAACTGTGGTCCTTCTGCCGTTTGCAGAAAAATTTTTGCTTTTTCTACCCGTTGCCCATATTGAATCGCTTCTTTCAGTACAAGTGTATTGATGACGACCGGTTCTGAAAAATGTAGGGTCAGCCATGGCCGTTTGTCTTCCAGGTCCGGTTTCCAATACTGGCCAAACGCTTGAGATAGTTGGAGCTTATCCATTCTGCTGGACACACTGGTTGAAGAGCTCGCAAACGTGCCGTTCCTTTCAGTCGTCACCTCTTTCAATTGTTTAATCGAGTGACCTAATTGCTGCAATGCCTTTTGATCCATTGGATGGATCATACCATCCGGCATCGGCGGCACATTAAGTAGAAAAGAACTATTGCCCCCAACGCTCTGCTTGTAAAAGGACCAGAGCTCAGCACCGCTTTTTACTTGTTGGTCTTCTGATGGATGATAAAACCAGCCGGGGCGAATTGATAAGTTGACCTCAGCAGGGTACCAAGCCAATTCAGCAGCTTCTTTAATGCCGTACTTTTTCAGCGCTTGTCGGCTTCCTAAATCCATTTCCATACTGGAGATCGATTGCCGAAACGCTGTGCTATCGGCTTTTTGCGAATGACTCGCTGTTTTTTCAGCATCCTTTAATGCTGCTGGCACCACACTCCATTCTTGAAGTCTGGTTTGCCCCGCTTCGTTTCCTACCCAGCGGACATCCGGTCCGCAAATCGCAATCACCGCATTGGGTTGAAGCTCTCGAATCACTTGATAATACCGTTCCCAATCATAGTTTTGGCGTTTTCCATTGGGCCCTTCACCATTGGCGCCATCTAACCATATTTCGAATATATCACCATAATTGGTTAAAAGTTCTGTCAACTGCGCCGTATAAAAATCATCATAGGCTTGCCCCATTCCATAACAAGCTTCATGCTGATCCCAAGGCGATAAATAAATGCCGAATTTCAGGTCTGCTTGACGGCAAGCATCAGAAAGTTCTTTCACTAAATCACCTTGACCATTACGCCAGGGCGTTGAAGCGACTGTAAAAGCAGTGTGCTGGCTTGGCCATAAGCAAAAGCCGTCATGGTGTTTGCAGGTCAAAATGATTCCCTGCATACCGCTTTGCTTCATTGTGGAAACCCATTGATGACAGTCTAAATTTTGCGGGTCAAATACCGTTGGCGACTCATTGCCGAGCCCCCATTCACGATTGGTCATCGTATTGAGACCAAAGTGGATAAAGCCATAAAATTCCAACTGCTGCCACTGTAGTTGTCGTTTACTGGGGCGAATCTGGGTAAGTTCTGCTGGTTCGATAATCTGTTCCTCCATTCTATGAGTTGTTTGCTGCTTTAAGGAAACAGATGCAAGATCGATTCTTGACTGTTTCCTCATTGGAAAAGATCCGCCGCCTTTACTGTACTTTTGCCACCTGTCCACTCACTGGCAAACGAAGTACAAGAACTGACCGAAGCAGCATTCAATCGGCGGTTCTTCCCTATCAGGTGATCAAACTACTTTACGATAAAAAGAGTAGTGCTTGCTTGGGGGATTCGCAAGGCACTACTCTAAACAACATATTCAAACGCTGAAACACATAGCTCTTTTTTGAGCCTAGCGATCGTTTTGTAAGAGGGTCAGGCTGTCTGTAAGGACAGCTTCGCCATCTAACAGCTCATAATCTGTTTCTTTGATTAATTTATATGGCACCGCTTTGACCATGAGAAAGTCTTTTAATCGATTGACTTCGTACTTCGACTGCGGACCGATCAGCAAGGCATCGACGGTTTGTTGCTGCAGGATCTGTTCAGCAATGATGGCTGGTGCCGAATAGATATGCACAGCTAGCCCTTTTTCATCTGCGGCCCGCTGCATGTTTTTTACTAAGAGTCCCGTAGTGATGCCGGCGGTACAAATCAATAAAATCGTCTTTTGTGCTTGGTCCTCCATAAACAGGCCCTCCTACGAAATTTTCTTTTTCTTATTGTAGATATCCAACACGACAGCCAGCAGCAAAATCAACCCTTTGATGGCTTGCTGCCAATCGACACCGACTCCTAAGATCGACATCCCATTGTTTAAGACACCCATCACGAGACCACCGACGATCGCCCCCATCACGGTACCAATACCGCCTGAGGTGGAAGCACCGCCGAAATACACTGCGGCCATCGCATCTAATTCCATTGACGTTCCCGCTTGCGGTGTGGCTGCATTCAACCGAGCGGCTAAAACCAAGCCCGCCAAAGCTGCCATCATCCCCATGTTCACGAAGACCCAGAAGGTGATTTTCTTCGTCTTGATCCCAGAAAGTTCGGCTGCTTTTTTGTTGCCGCCGGTTGCATAGATTTGACGACCAGCGACGGTTTTGTTAGTCAAAAAGCCATAGGCAGCCACGATCACTCCTAAGACGATCAAAATGATCGGATACCCTTGATAAGAGGCAAAGATATAGGTAGCACCGAGAAATACGACCGCAGTAAAGACGGCTTTAAAGGCAAAGGCTGCCATTGATTCCACTTCAAAAAGATTTTTTTTGCGACGCTCACGGGTCCGCCATTGGCCTAAAATCAGGACGCCCGTGATCACTACACCTAAAATCATGGAAAGTAAATGGATCTGACCGCCTGCAATATCTGGCAAATACCCAGTAGAAATTTGTTGGAATGCCTTGGGAAACGGCGCCAAGGATTGACCGCCTAAGACGACTTGGGTCAGTCCTCGAAACATCAGTAAACCAGACAAGGTCACAATAAATGCTGGGATACCGACATACGCGACCCAGAAGCCTTGCCAGGCACCGATCACTGCCCCCATCAGTAAGCAAAGAGGCACTGCCAGCCAAGGACTGATGCCGTTATTGACCATTAAGACGCCTGCAATCGCACCGACAAACGCCATCACGGACCCTACGGATAGATCGACGTGTCCTAACAAGACGACCAAAAGCATACCAGCTGCCAAAACGAGAATATGACTGTTTTGCAACACGAGGTTGGTGATATTCAGCGGCCGCCAGAAAATCCCATCGGTCATGAGCTGAAAGGCCACCAATAATACTGCTAAGATAATGATCATACTGTATTTACTAAAGATTTCCAGTGCCTTTTCTTTCAGCGAATGGCTGCGTTCTTTTTTTAATTTATTGGTTGTTTCCATCTCAAACACCACTCTCTTCTAATGTCATTAGATTCATCAATCGTTCTTGATCCGCCTCTTCCCGCAGGACCTCGCCAGTGAAGCGTCCTTCGTTCATCGTATAGATTCGGTCACACATGCCTAATAGTTCTGGCAGCTCCGAGGAGATGATGCAAATGGCTTTGCCAGCTGCTGCCATCTCTTCGATGATCGTATAGATTTCGTATTTCGCCCCGACATCGATCCCACGGGTCGGTTCATCTAAAAATAAGATGTCTGGTGTGGTCATCAGCCATTTTGCCAAAACAACTTTTTGCTGATTCCCGCCACTCAAGCTGCCGACGTTTTGATAGATTGAATTGGTTTTGGTCCGCATTTTTTTGCGGAATTCTTCTGCCATCGTGACTTCTTTTTCTTTATCGATGACCCCTTGGCGGCTGATTTTGGCAAGACTAGCAATGGTGGTATTCTCGCGAATATCCATCAGCAGATTCAAGCCCAGCGCTTTTCTGTCTTCCGACACATAGGCTAACCCATTTTTGATGGCGGTTGGCACGTCTTTGACAGAAATCGGTTGGCCGTCTTTATAGACTTCCCCGGAAATCGAACTGCCGTAGGAATGACCGAAGACGCTCATGGCAAACTCAGTCCGTCCCGCACCCATCAAACCGGCGATACCGATGATCTCTCCTTTGCGGATCATCAAGTTCAAATTTTCATTCACCACACGGGTATGGTCGATTGGATGATGGACCGTCCAATTTTTGACTTCAAAAAACGGTTCACCAATAGTGGGGTTCCGCTCTGGGTAGCGATTGGTCAAGTCTCGCCCAACCATGCCGCGAATGATGCGCTCTTCAGAGATTTCGGTGCCGCTAAGCGTCTCGATCGTTTGCCCGTCTCGTAAAATCGTGATCCGATCCGCCACATTGACGATTTCATTCAGCTTGTGGGAGATGATGATGGAAGTGATCCCTTGGTTGCGAAACTCTTTGATCAGCTCTAACAGATTGGCACTTTCTTCTTCATTCAACGCCGCGGTTGGTTCATCTAAAATCAACAATCGGACGGATTTTGAAAATGCTTTGGCAATTTCCACCAGCTGTTGATGCCCGACACCGATTTGTGAAACCAGCGTATTCGGGTCTAATTTTAAGCCAACGATCTTTAAGAGGTTGTCCGTTTTCTTTTCGGTCAGATCCCAATCAATGATGCCGTGTTTGGCTTGTTCATTTCCTAGAAAGATATTTTCTTTGATCGACAGGTAAGGACTTAAGGCTAACTCTTGATGAATAATAACGATTCCTTTGTCCTCACTGTCCCGCAAATCTTTGAACTTGCATAACTCCCCTTCATAATAGATCTCTCCGTCATAGCTGCCGTAAGGATAGAGTCCGCTTAAGACATTCATCAGCGTGGACTTGCCGGCGCCATTTTCTCCACACAGTGCGTGGATCTCTCCTCGCTCGATCGAGAGGTTGACGTTATCAAGGGCGCGAACCCCTGAAAACTCTTTGACGATGCCTTTCATCATCAAAATATTATCTGCCATGTTCTTTCACCCTTTTCCTTTTTATGTAAAAGTGAACCGATCCGTTTGTAAGAAAAGCGGAAAGAACGAATACTGGGGATGATTCGTTCTTCCCTACTGCTTTCGGGGAAACTAGCATCTTTTCTCGCTGGATCTGTACTTCTTGCTTAAATGCCTAGCTCTTCTTCTGTATAGTAATCGGTATCGATTAGTTCTTCTTTGTAGTTGTCGCTATCCACAGAAACGGGATTTGACAAATAGGTTGGTACGACTTTGACGCCATTGTCATAGGTTTCCGTATCGTTGACCGGGACTTCCTCGCCATTGGTGATGGCTTCGATCATTTCGATCGTGTTTTTCGCTAACACCCGTGTATCTTTGAAAATCGTTTGGGTTTGTTCACCCGCGATGATTGATTTCACTCCTGCCACCGTCGCATCTTGACCGGTGATCACAGGCAGTGGTTTATCGGAGGAACCATAGCCAACGCCTTTAAGCGATGAAATGATTCCTAGGCTGATTGGATCGTAAGGTGAAAGAACAGCATCCAATGTTTGATCCGTATAGTTGGCACTCAACAAGTTGTCCATCCGAGCTTGTGCAGTTGAACCATCCCAACGCAAGGTAGCGATTTGGTTGAAGTTGGTTTGACCAGAAGGAACGACTAGCTGTCCGCTGTCAAAGTATTGTTGGAAGACCGAAAGGACCCCATTATAATTGATCAGTGCATTGTTATCATCTGGAGAGCCGCCGAATAATTCAATGTTAAATGGTCCTTCACCGTCTTTGAGACCTAATTTGTCTTCAATATAAGACGCTTGCAGCACGCCGACCCCAAAATTATCAAAGGTGGCATAATAATCGACGTATTCCGAGTTCATCAGTAAACGGTCATAGGCGATGACTGTGATGTCTTCGTTATGGGCTTTTTCCAACACGTCCGTCAGTGCCGACCCATCGATCGAGGCGATCACTAAAGTATCAACGCCTTTGGTGATCATGTTCTCAATTTGTGCCACTTGGTTTTCTACTTTGTCTTCTCCATATTGCAGGTCAGTTTTATAGCCAAGCTTCTCTAATTCCTCTACCATATTGTCGCCATCTGCGATCCATCGTTCTGCCGATTTGGTCGGCATCGCAATCCCAACAAATCCTTTGTCTCCGTCACCGTTTGCCCCGCTATCTGATCCATTCCCACAAGCTGCTAACAATCCACCAACCAATAAGGTGGATGCTAGGACGACCAATTTACCAAAAGTACCTTTCATTGTGATCCCTCCATGTCTTTTTCTTACATATTCAGTATAGCCAGTTAAGGAATCGCTTACATTTAGATTTTTTCGAGGTTTCTTGGATTTCTTGAGAAAAAACGGCCCAGTTGCCCCCTTTTCTCTTTGGAATCTTGGATTTTTTAAGATTCCCTTGGTTTTTATTTGATTTGATATTTTGTGTAAAGCGCTTCCGTATTTTTTAGTAGAATAGACTATAGAGGTGAAAAAAATGAGGAATATAAAAATTGGGTTGTTCGTCTGTTTGTTTCTAGCTTGCTTGTCTGGTTGCCAAGCAAACAAAGAAACAACCACTGAAACATCGGAAGAAAGTATCGTGATCGGTTTTTCTCAATCGGGAACAGAAAGCAGCTGGCGCAAGCGCCACACCGAATCGATTCGCACTGAATTAGAGAAGGAAGGCTATGAAGTGCTCTATCGTAACGGCTATATGAATCAAGAACGTCAGATTCAAGATATCCGCAGTTTTATCGTGTATCAAGTCGATGCCATCGTCTTTACCCCGATTCAGGAAAACAATTGGGAACCGATTTTGGAAGAAGCTGCGCAAGCGGGGATTCCCGTTTTCGTGGTAGATCGTCATGTCAATGTCAGTGACCCCTCCTTGTTTCTGACTCATATCGGGCCAAGCTTCAAAGCCGAGGGCAATCGTGCGGGTCTCTACGTCAGCAATTATTATAAAGAACATCAAAATGAAACGATCAATGTTTTAGAATTGACGGGACTGGATGCTACGTCTCCGACGTATTTGCGCTCAGAAGGGTTCCGAGAAACCATCAAGCGTGATTATGCCCACAACAATGTAACGATCCAAGTCAAAGATGAGCTAAATGGTGACTTCATTCGCCGCAAAGGCAAAGAAGTCATTGAACAATACATCGCAGAAGGCAAAATGGAGCAGATCGATGTCTTGTTCAGCCACAATGATGAGATGACTCTTGGTGCTCTTGAAGCCCTCGAAAAAACCGATATTGAGCCAGGGAAGGATTTGGTGATCGTATCGATCGATGCCCAAAAAGAAATGATCGACAAATTGAAGCAAGGGATCGTCAATTGTGTCGTTGAGTGCAACCCAGATGCTGGTGTGTTCGTCAAAAATGCCATCTCGCGCTACTTGGCTCGCGGCGCTGATGCCATTCCTCGTGAAATCTATGTCCATGAAACGGTTTTTTCCAGTGACATGGATTTCGATCAGATTCCGCCGAGAAATTATTGAGGGGATGAAGATGAAAACAAAAAGTATCAAGGGCATCTTCCAGCAGACCAACAAATTGATGATCCTCGTCGCCTTTATCCCCCTCGTAGTAAGCAGTGTGTTTTACTCGCGGCAGATTTTTATTTACCAAAACACCATCAACAATATTGAAGAAGCCAATCAATTATCGGAAAAAGTCGATGCCATTGTCTTGGAAGAAATGTGGGATTTAGTCTTTGGTCAAAAAACCGTCGCACAAGTCCAAGAAACCAATGTGATCGATGAACTAAGGAGCGATCTGCAACACATCCAAGAAAATACCAGCACTGCCAAAGAGCTCAATATTTTAGCAGTCGCCTTTCGGACGCTTGATTCTTTAGAAACCTATCAGCAACAGTTGATCGACAATATTCTCCAGGATGAGCCGGTGGAAAAAAACCAATACGTCATGATCCAAGTGGATTCGGTGATCGATTTGCTATCCGATATTTTGCAGCAATTCGTCGGGGTAGAGATCAGCTTAGCCAGCCAAACCAATCACGAATTGGTCCAATCCGTGTTGCTGCTGATCCTTTTTCAAGTCGTGTTGCTTTTGATCATCTTTGCGATCATCAATAAAAACCGGCGCTTTGTTCGAGATAATTTGCAATACCCGCTGGATCGGTTGTTAGACCTTTCCAATGAACTATCCCAAGGACATTTGAGCTACCGAGCAGAACTGCCCGAAACCCCAGAGCTGAGGACTCTGACGAGTAGCTTGAATCGAATGGCAGATGACTTGACTCGGCTCTTGGAAGAAAATGCCTTGAAGCAGTATCACTTAGCCCAAAGTGAGGTGCGGGTCTTACAAGCCCAGATCACTCCACATTTCATCTATAATAGTTTAGATGCGATCGTTTCTTTGATCGAAGCTGCCCGTTACGAGCAAGCAACCGAAATGACCTATGCGTTGTCGGATTTTTTCCGTATCTCCTTAAGCAAAGGGCAAGACTGGATTCCGCTGGAAAAAGAATTGCGGCATGTGGGCGATTACTTGAAGATTTTGCAGATTCGCTATGGCAGGATGCTGTCTTACACCATCGAAGATCAAACCGTCAGTCCAGAACTACAGGTCCTGAAAATGGTCTTGCAGCCCCTTGTTGAAAACGCCGTTTATCATGGCACCAAGTTTGTCCGTCGTGTGGGTATGATTCGAATCACAGTGTCAGAACTGCCCCACCAGATTCAAATGACCATCAGTGACAACGGCGTTGGGATCGACCCTGACCGTTTGCAGGAGATTCGTCGTAACCTTAAGGAAACCACCGACCCCGCCTCTGAGAGCGGCTATGGCCTATATAACGTCTATCGCCGTCTCCAGCTGAACTACGGCAGCGAAGCGCAACTGACGATCCACAGTCAATACCAAGAAGGCACCACGATTACCGTCACAGTACCAAAAAGGGAGGAACCCAACCATGTACAAAGTGTTCATAGTTGAAGATGAACATCTGATTCGCGATAGTTTGCGTCACCAAATCATGACTCTTGCCAAACAATACCCGATCGTTTATAGCGATGAAGCCGCCGATGGCGAATTGGCGCTGGCTTCGATCCTTGATCTGCGTCCGGATATTATTATCAGCGATATCAAAATGCCGTTTATGGATGGTTTGGTCTTTGCGAAAGAAGCCAAAAAATTATTGCCGCAAGTTCGCATTATTTTTGTTAGCGGCTTTGATGATTTTGACTATGCAAAAACGGCACTGCAGCTGCAAGCAGACGATTACTTACTCAAGCCCATCAAAAACGAAGAATTAGAACAAGCCATCAAAACCGTCGTTCAACACTTAGATGAACAACAAACCACTCATCAGCAATTATCCAAAGAAGACGATTTATTCGAAATGGAAATCAAAAAAAATCACTTTCTGAATCACCTCTTTAAACAAAAGATCACGATCTCAGAAGCCTTTTTGCAAGCAGAAGAACTGGGCCGGCGCTTTTCAGGCAAACAGTTTTGTGTGCTGTTAGCAAAAACCCCTTCAATCAAAGCTTTTCTGACTACACTCGCTTTAGCCAGCAGCTGACCAAAGCCTATGAGCAAGATGATGCCGTCTTGTTCTCCAGTGTGTCCAGCCGCTTCATCAAGTTTTTACTTTTTGACCACGACCGAGAACAAGTTTTAGAAAAAGCCTATCAGATCGCTCAAAGCCTCGTTCATGGTTCTGGGGAAGAAGTAGCAGTGGCGATTGGACCGGTAGCAGATCGCTTCTCGGGTATCTCTTTCTTATCAGAAAGCTCGCGACATGCTAAAAACATATGGCAGCATCCGCAAGGAAAAAATCATCAGCTATGAAGATGACATTCGCGAAGGGGAACTATCCCCCACCAATCCCTTCAAAACCGATCTTGCTTCACGGCTGGCAAATGCTGGGAAACAGACGATCCCTGAGCTGATCGCTGAATTGATGGCGCCTCAAGGAACCGTTGAGCGAACGCAAATGTACCGTTTGTTCGTCTTAGTCGAACTGCTGGCATTGTTGAAGAAAAAAGACAGTCATTCGCTGCCCCAGATCGTTCAGCACGCCCATGACTTAGATTATCTAGCGGCATTGACCCATGAGCCAGAGAACTATCAAACGACTCTGGCAGAGCTGTTGCCATTATTGACCAAACAACCCATCAATCCTGCAATGGCGAAATATCAAAGCGTCATCAATCAAGCCAAAGCCTTTATCAGTGAGCACTTTTCTGATCCCAATATTTCCTTAAATGTAGTTGCTGAAAAAGTTCATTTGAGTCCAGCACATTTTAGCACCATCTTCTCGCAAGCCACTGATTCTACGTTTATCGAATACTTGACCGAGCAACGGTTGACCTTAGCTAAGGAACTGCTGTTAACGACCAATCTGCGGCTATCTGAGATCGCCTTTGATGTTGGCTACAATGACCCAAATTATTTTTCCTTTTTGTTCAAAAAGAAAGAAAAAATCTCACCGAAAGAATACCGTCAAAAAAATGCCTAGATGAGTGAATGGATGGATGCAAAAAAAGAGCGAGGAACACCAAAATCGTCCTCACTCTTTTTTATTTTCTACCTCATGCAGTTATTTCTTCTCCATCGCAGCTTTTAAAGCAGCTGCTAATGGGCTTTCTTGCGGTTCTTCTTGATTGATTTTGTTCATCAAGCGGCGTTCTTCGTGTTTCGACAGCTTTTTGCTGCGCTCTTTTTTATCCGCCATTTTTTCGGTGGTCCCATCGAATTTACAGCGGAAATAGGCGCCATTTTTGCCCTCAATGATCTCCATCTTTCGGTGACATTGCGGGCAACGTCGGTTCGAAACTTTCGGGTCTTTCCGACGACGGTACTTGCAAGTGCCACTGGAGCAAACATAGATCTTGCCATCACGGGTATTTTTCTCCCGCAATGGTTCGCCGCATTCGGGACACCGTTTTTGGGTCAATGAGAAATCTTGGTACTTGCTTTCGCTTTGCTTGATTTCTTTGACCAGTTGTTTGGTGTCCGCTTCGATTTGTGCGAGGAAGGTTTGGGCAGAATAGGTGCCTTTCGCGATGGCTTCCAGTTCCTTCTCCCATTTTTCCGTCAATTCTGGTGTCACCAAGGATGGATTGACTAAGACTAACAGCTGCTTGCCTTTTGGCGATACTTGCAAGCCGCTTGGGGTCCGCTCCATCAGCTCAGATTTGATCAGCTTTTCAATGATCTCCGCACGGGTTGCTGGCGTGCCAAGACTGTGTTTTTCCATTTTGCCTAAAAGAGTTCCTTCATTCAACGGTTTCGGTGGTGTGGTCAACTCTTTTTGGATGGTGAACTCAGGCTTGACGGTACTGCCTTTTTGCCAAGCCACATCACTGGTTTCTTCTTCAGAAGTCGTTTTCCATCCCGCTTCTAACACGGTATTGCGGTTGAATACAAAGGTTGCTGAACCAAAGGTCACGGTCACTTTCTGCTGCTGCTTTTTATGGGGTTTCGCAAAGAGCATCAAGAAACGACTAACGATCATTTGATAGATCCGTTGTTCATCGGTAGTTAATTTTTCATAACGTGCCCGCTGTTCCGTTGGCAGCAGGGCATGGTGATCGGTAACTTTTTTATCATTGAAGACAGCTTGCTGCACCACTTGTCCACCATTTTTCAAGTATCCTTTGACTTCTGGGGAAAAATCCGCAACTGCCTGCAGGCGTTCCTTCATGGTTGCCTTCATATCATTGGTCAAATACTTGGAATCCGTCCTTGGATAAGTGACGATCTTGTGGGTTTCATACAAGCTTTGAACAAGCGACAAGGTCTTCTTGGCTGAAAACCCATAACGCTGATTGGCTTCTCGTTGGATCTCGGTCAAATCGTAGGGCAGTGGTGCACTTTCTGTTTTGACCTTTTCTTCGATCGCTGTCACGCGACCATTTTGTTGACTCATCTGTTTGACCAATGCTTCGGCATCGCTGCGTTCTTTTAATTGATAAGGATTTTTTTGCTGCAGGCGAGCCTTGGCATCGCCTACGTTTAGGGTAATCACATGATAGGTTTGCGGACGGAAACTTTCGATCTGCATTTCCTGACTGCGCACCAAAGCTAAGGTAGGGGTTTGGACCCGACCCGCACTAAGATTGTCTTGATATTTGACCGTCAATGCCCGCGTGACATTCAATCCTACCAGCCAGTCGGCTTTTGCCCGCGCAAGGGCGGAGTAGTAAAGATTGTCGTAGTGCTTGGCTGACTGCAATTTTGCAAAACCTTCTTTGATGGCTTTGGGGGTTTGCGAAGAAATCCACAAACGTTTGACTGGTTTGTCAAAACGAACCCACTCCAAAATCCAGCGAGCGACTAGCTCCCCTTCTCTTCCCGCATCGGTGGCGATCACGACTTCCCCGACATCTTTTCTTTGAGCCAATTGTTTGATGGCTTTTAGTTGATGACCGGTTTTTGGCAACGGCTTGATCCCAATGGACTTAGGGATCATCGGTAATGTTTCCATCTGCCATGATGCCCAGTCTTTGTTTAAATCTTCAGGCATTTTCAAGCCCAATAAATGACCAAGGGCCCAAGTAACGATCGCCTTGGGTCCTTCGTAATAATTTTTATGTTTTTGCTCACAGCCCAAAACTTTGCTGAGGTCTTTGGCAACGCTTGGCTTTTCCGCTAGAATTAGTTGTTTCATAAAAATCTTTCCTGCTTTCATCGACGACTTGCTGATATTCTTTAAGCAATGCCAGTCCAATATATTGTTGGAGGTAATCGTCGCATTCTTCGCACCAGCGTTCGTCTTCTTCATTCCAAAAAGCCGTCATAAAGTTTGATTTTGCATTTATGTACGAATACTCTTCTCTGATTTCTTGCCATTTTTGTTCATAAAATGACTGCGCCTCGCTGAAAGTTGCAAATGTGAACGCCTCTTGAATATCTGACTGCCATCCCTCAAAAAACCACCACGGTTCATTGTCCCCATACATGACTACTACTTGATACATTCCATTGCTCCTTTCACGATTCCTTCCTCATATTAGTCACTTTTACTTAAACTTGCAAGGAATAAGTTTCAGCATTTAAACATCGCTTAAAGAATTCATTAAACCTTCGTTTTTTTTGTACGTTTTATCAGTTGCTTAAGATTACATCATTTCTATGCCCCTATAGTCTAGCACAGAAGTTTCCTGTTGTGAATATAACAGGAAAAGATTAAAAAAATAGCAAACAAGATTTATTTTAACCTCGCAAAAAAATTTTTATCTGTGATGGATATGCTACAATAATGGCAACCACGAAACTGCCAGGAGGTGCCCCATGTATCTCGAACAAATCACTTTTCCCGATCAAGAAACCGAGTTTGATTTTTTCCTTTCCATCAAACGAACCGTTTATGATTCTTACTACCCTTTTCAGATTCTCAGTGCCCGCCGTTTTCAGCAGATCGATTTTGAACCAATCACGATTTTATATGGCGGTAATGGTTCTGGCAAAACCACTGCATTGAACGTGATTGCCGAAAAGATCCACGCGCAGCGCTTTGCTGCGTATAATCGGTCGAATTTTTTCGAGGACTATTTATCCTACTGTACTGCTCGTAGCAACGACGAACCGCAAGAAAAAGTGCTATTGACCAGCGATGACGTCTTTGATTACATGCTGGATATTCGAAATTTGAATCAAGGGATCGATCATCGCCGAGAAGAAGTGTTTCAAGAATACTACCAAGCAAAGTATGCGGACTTTCGTTTCACAGGTTTTGACGACTACCATGAATTGAAGAAAATCAATCTTGCACGATCCAACACACAGTCCAAATTCACCCGCAAGCACTTGATCGACAACGTCCGAGAATATTCCAATGGTGAAAGTGCCTTTCGCTTCTTTCAAGAAAAAATTCGTCCCAACAGTCTTTACTTATTAGATGAACCAGAAAATTCCCTTTCTGCTGATCGTCAGTTGGAACTGGTGCAGTTACTGGAAGATTTTGTCCGCTATGAACAGTGCCAATTTATTATTGCTACCCATAGTCCTTTCGTTTTGTCTTTAAAGGAAGCCAAAATCTATGATTTGGATCAAACGCCCGTCGATGTTCGGAAGTGGACGCAGTTAGCTAGTGTCCAGCAGTATTACCGCTTTTTTCAAGCACACCAAGCCGAATTTGATGATCGATCATGAGCAAAGCAACCCAGTTTCCGTCAAAGATTTCTTTTGGTGGCTTTTTTCCGACGCACTCACACAAAGACCAAAATCAAATTGATCAGAGCAATAAAGAAGGCGACCACTCCCGCAATTTTGCCCCACTTGACTTCTGCTTGATTATACTGATCGGAATGCCCCGCAATTTGAGAGGACAAAAAGTAGAACTTTTTAAAAACAAGCAAATACCCGGCTAAACCCAATAATACGGCTAAGGCAAGATGGTTGATTTGGCTTGAAATGACCTGAGTCTGATGAAGCATCACCACCCCTACGACACTAACGACAAACCCCCATTTCATGAGATTGGCTTTGGTACGATTCATGCTCCTCCTCCTTTCTTTTAAAAATGCCAATACATCAAAAACATTCATTTTCTGACTAAATTATAGCATATTTTGAATAAAAAAATAAAATCCAAGAACTCGTAAACGAATGTTCTTGGATTTTTATCAATCAAAAAAGATGATTACTTGCTGGCTAATCACCACCAGCAAAAATTTCTTCTTTATTATAAATCGGTGTATGTTTTTTCAAGTCTTCAAGGGTTCCTACTTGTCTCCCTTTGGAGTAAAAACCATTTAACAAGCCTAAAGATTGGAAAATCGTTTGCTTATAGGCAATTTCCGCATTCCATTCCGTGGTATCTAGTATTTGCAAAGCTTTATGGATTGCTTCGATGCCAGATGCTCCTGGCGCACTGATCAGTACCCCATGACTGTTAAGGAGTAACATATTCGGTAAGGCGAGTTGTTCTTTTTTCATATAATCAGAAACTAATTCTGCTAATTCTGGTGAGCAATTAGGTTCAAAGTCTAGTACAGGAATATAGCCAATTTTTTGGGTCGCTTCCGTTAAGTTAGGCATATCCAATCCGGCGGTTGCCCAAAACATCGAGTGAGGAGAATGGGCATGTAAGACTGCTTTTATCGCTGGATTCGTATCATAAACCGCTTCGTGTAAGTTGATTTCTCGTGTCAGCTGACCTACCCCATCAATCACCTTTCTCGTATGAGGCTCAACGACTAAAATCTGGGCTGGTGAGACTTCTCCTAAATAGGCTTCTGACATCATAGTTGGTGTCATAATAATGTATTCTTTTCCAGTTTCATCGGTTGTTTTAAAAGAAAAATTACCGCCTGCAACATTTGTATTCTTCCTGGTAAAAATCAATTTTACGATTCGTGCTAAATCTTCCCGTTCTCTTTCAAAAATCATCCGTCCATCTGACATATTCAAGACCACCTTTTTTATTTTTCAAACGTTTTGTTGCGTAAGATTGTTTGAACAGCTTCTCTTACTTTGGCTGCTTCTTCCTCTTTTTTCTTTTTCCGTTCATCGTATTCTTTAAAAAGTACTGGACTGCCATATTTATACACACAGACTGCTAGACCAATCGCTACGACATTAAATAGGTACTGTTGTGTCACCAAAGCTAAGAGATAGCAGCCAATTGCTAGAAAAAGAAGCAATTGCCATTTTATTTTTTCGCTCTTTCCCATTCCTGACGCCCTTTCCTTTTTGAAAATATTAGCCATTCGTCGCACGCACTTGCGTCGATTGGGTCCCTTGTTCTTCATATCTTTGACTTGGTACTTTTACCTTGCTCATATATTTATACAACCAGACAAACATTGCGATAAACACAACGGAACCGACGATACCCAAGATATTTCCTTTAAACGCTTCTGCAAATAAAATTCGAAATTCTGGTCCTTCGATCGAAGACCAAGTGATTTGCTGCCCTTTTTGTATTCCTTCTACTGCGCCGGTTCGATCTGCTAAGCCCGTTAAGATCGGCGTCAAATACGTAGCTGCATATAGATAGATTGGCATCGAAATAACCCCCATGATCAGCATACGAACCAAGTTTCCGCCAGTAAGCAATAATCCACCTACTGCGATCGAATAGTTAATGATTCCTGCTAAAGGCAACACAGCATTTCCTGGCAAGATGATGGCATAGCCAATAAAGACAGGTACCAACAAGATAGCAGTGACCCAAATCTCAGAGCGACCAGCTAATACAGGCCAATCTAACCCAATGTAAACTTCCCGATCTTTAAAGCGTTTTTTCATCATTTCCGACATTGCATCAGCAAGTGGTGAAAGGGACTGCATAAACATTTTTGAGATCATTGGGAACAAAGCCATTGCAGTCGCGATTTGAATAGCTAAGTTCAGTGAGCCTGACACGCCATAAGCTGCAGCTAATCCCAAGCCCAAACCAATGAGAAAGCCCATCACCGAATTTTCAGAGAAGATACCGATTTTCTTTTTTAAGGCTTTGGTATCGGCCCGTCGATTAAAGAAAGGAATTTTATCCATAATCACATTGATCGGTAATAAAAGCACTGCTGAAATATTCATCAAGTGGGTCACTGTTACTAAAGGAATACCAGTCAAATCCTCAATGTGGCGTTGGAACATATCCCCCATTTTAAGTTCCAAGATAACCTGTACGATGGCGGTGATAAACCCAGCAAGTAAACTTCCACTGATAAAGTAGACCAGATAGGCAGTCAGCGCTTTGCCCCATACATTCCACATATCGACATTCAACGTCTTGGTCCAGTTCAAAATCAACATGACAAAATTCACACCAAGAACGACGGCAAAGAAAACAAATGCATAGGACCATGACCAGGTGATACTTGCCGCTCCTGTCCACCCTAAATCTAGCGCAGGCAAGTTCAAGCCAGTATTTTTTGCCAATGCTTCGGAAGCTGGACTAACTGCATTTGACATAAAACCAATGACCATCGACATCCCAGTAAAAGCAATACCTAACGTGATTGCAGACATAAAGGCTTTTTTGAATTTCATCCCTGCAACCAAGCCTAGGATTAAAATGATTAGCGGCACAAAAATAGCGGAACCTAAACCTAAGATATAATTGATAATGTCTTGAAATACTTGCATTTTTTTCACTTCTTTCTTTTGATAGGATGTTTTGTACTAGCCAATCAATTCTTTGATTTCTTCATAAATCGTATCCATACCCATACCGGTAAGAAACGGAATCCCAGCAAAAACGTGTACACCTAGCTCAGCGGCTTTTTCCAATACTTCATCATCTGGCTGAGCAACATACACATAAATTCCTGTCGACGGCAATTCATTTTGGATCGACTTGTAATCAACTGCTTCAACGGGGAAATCGATTCCGTCATCTTCAAGCATTCCAGCAATTTTACTTGCGATCGTTTGACTTGTTGCAACGCCACTTCCACATGCTACGATCAATCTTCTTTTCATCTTAAATTCCTCCAAAAATTTTATTTTGTATACTGAGTAACTATCTGATAAATTTCCTGCACTTCTTGTGCTTCAATGAATGCCTTTACAAATCCTTCATCCATAAATAATGCCATTAACGATTGCAGTAAGCCGACTTGCTCTTTTGGTTCTTTGATCCCTAGAAAAAAGAGATCCTTGACCTGCATTTCTTGACTGTCCCCCATTTGCTTCATCTTCACCTCGTTTTTCAGACGCACGATCGCAATAAAAGGCTTTTCGACATACGCTGGTTCTGAATGAGGCAAGCCAATATTCAAATACTGTGTAATTAGTCCAGTTGGAAAGGCTTGTTCTCTTGCTAGTAATCCTTCTACATACTGTTCATTCACAAAACCTTGTTGCTGTAATCGTTTGGCTATTTCTTCAAATAGTTCTTTCAACTCCTCTCCTTCCACATCGAGAAAAACTAGCCTTTCATCAAACATGCTCGTATAGCCCACCTATTCTTCCTCCTTGTTCAACTCAAATGATAAATATTGTTAAAGTTTGTTATAATTTGTTTTACAATGTAAATATACAATAGTTGATTTTTCTTGTCAACGCTTTCTTTTGGTATTTTTTTAAACTAATTCCTTTCACCAATACACGAAACTATCAAACTTTAACAAAGATGAACATTTTTTCTTGCTTTTTCCAAAAGTAAATGCTATTAATTAATGTATAAAGAACACCGATAAAAAAGAAACTTAAAAAAATCGTTAATCAACCAGAGGTGAAACTATGTTAAAGAAAGAACGGCAAGAAAAAATTCTAGCGCTAGTGAATCAGCACGATTACTTATCCATTGCAGAAATAGCCAAAACATTAGACGTTTCCGATATGACCATTCGTAGAGATATTACAGAGTTAGCGAATCAATCTTTATTGGTAAAAATCTATGGTGGCGCCCAAAAACTCGAAAAAATCGAACACGAGCTTTCTACTCAAGAAAAAATCGATACGAACGTTGCCGAAAAGAAATTCATCGGAAAAGTAATGAACAGTATCATATCAGACAACGATACTATCTATATCGGTGCGGGAACTACGATGCTCCACGCTTTACCTGAACTAAAAAAAGCAAACTTATTCGTGATCACAAATAGTTTACTTGCTTTTAATTATTTGATTTACAACACAGACTATCGTGTCTTATTGACCGGTGGAGAATTTTCCCGCACGACGGAAGAATTTTATGGGGAAACAGCAGAGAAGAGTTTTGAAAATTTAAATATCGATATCGCTTTTGCTGCTACAAATGGGATCTTTGAAAATAATATCACCACTGCAAATCTTGTTGAAGGTTCGATTCAACGAGTCGCATTCAAACATTCCCGCAAAAAATGCATCGTTGCAGATAGTTCCAAGTTTAATCGCTCTGACGTTTATACCTTCTACTCGCTTTCAGATATCGACTATTTGATCACTGATGATAAACTTTCTGAAACTACTTTTGACTATTATCGTTCCTTTACAGAGATCCTCAAGGAGGAACAAAAATGATTTTAACCATCACAATGAACCCTTCCATGGACTACAACTATCTTGTTCCTTCGCTAAAATTGGATCAAGTAAATCGGGTAGATAACCCACATACATCAATTGGAGGAAAAGGCATCAATGCTGGCAGAGTCATCGCACAATCTGGGGAAGCCGTTTTATTGACAGGTATTTTAGGTGGACCTGTAGGCAAAACGATCCTTGATTCTTTACTAGCTGAAGAACGTTATGTATTGGATTTCCTCACCATCGACGGCAATTCTCGCAATGCGATCACGATCATGCATGACGGTAACACTCATACTGAGCTAGTAGAAAAAGGACTTTATCTGTCGGAGGAAAACGAACAACTTTTTTACCAACACCTTGCAGCAATAATTAAACAACACCCCATCACGGTCGTCTGTATTTCTGGATCAGTAAATTCTGATAATGGACACTTTCACGATCAGTTGCTTCAATTCATCCGTCAATCATTAGGTGAACAAGTCCCGATTCTCATGGATATAGCTGGGGAACAACTAAAAAATTGTTTGACTCAAACGAATGCTCGTCCGAATTTTATTAAACCAAATCAACAGGAATTAGAAGAACTAATGGGTCAAAAATTGCATTCATCTCAAGACATTTTCTCTGTCTTAGAGAGCACTCTTTTCGAAGGGATCGACACCGTCATGGTTTCTCAAGGTGGCGATGGGGCAATCGTTAAACACCAGTCGACTTTTTTAAGATCGAGATCCCTAAAATCGCCATCGTTAATACGACTGGTTGTGGTGATTCAACCGTTGGTGGTATGGCTGTTGCATTGAATAAACAGTATCCAATGGAACAAGCATTGATCTATTCGATGGCTTGTGGCATGTCTAATGCGCTTTCGAAAACAAACGGTACGATCGATCCTGCACAAGTCGCTGCATTTAGCGAACAGATCCACCTTTTCAAGATCAAAGAATAATCGGCTACCTATTTTTGGTTCTCTTGATTACGCAAAACATTCGTTGGTACAAATAAAAAAAGCCCTAGCTAAGTGCAACTGATTGGTTCAGTGTTCTTAGCTAGGGCTGATTGTGTTAGTGGTTAAACATATTGTAATTCTTTGGCTTCTTTGTAGGCTGCATCGATCAAACCGCCGCCCAAGCATTCCATGCCGTCATAAAAAACGACTGCTTGTCCAGGAGTGATGGCGCGTACTGGTTCGTCAAAAATCACTTCTGCCCGATCTCCCTCTAATAGACGCACCGTTACCGGTACATCTTGTTGACGGTAGCGGAATTTTGCTGTGCATGAAAATTCCGTTCCGCGATCTTGGTCTGTGGTAAAGTGGATTTGGCTTGCTTCCAAGCGATCTGCATACAATGCGGGGTGATGGAATCCTTGCCCCACATACAAAGTGTTGGTTGCTAAGTCTTTTCCAACTACAAACCATGGTTCTTGAGTGGCACCGCCGCCGCCAATGCCTAAGCCTTGACGTTGTCCGATGGTGTAGTACATCAAGCCATCGTGTTGTCCTTTGACTTCGCCATCTAATGTAACCATGTTGCCTTTTTTCGCTGGCAAGTAATTACTCAAAAATTGTTTGAAATTCTTTTCTCCGATAAAGCAAACACCAGTGGAATCTTTTTTCTTGGCTGTTGCTAGACCGGCCCGTTCAGCGATCGCTCGTACTTCTGATTTTTCCATACCGCCTAGTGGGAACATGGTTTTGCTCAATTGTTCTTGTGACAATTGGCTTAAGAAATACGTTTGATCTTTGTTGTTATCCACGCCTCGCAACATATGGGTCACGCCGTTTTCATCAACGGTCACTTGCGCATAATGGCCGGTTGCTACATAATCGGCACCAAGATCCATCGCATAATCCAAAAAGGCTTTGAACTTGATTTCCTTGTTACACATGACATCTGGATTAGGTGTCCGTCCGGCACGGTATTCTGCAAGGAAATATTCAAATACACGGTCCCAATATTCTTTTTCGAAATTCACTGAATAATAAGGAATCCCGATTTGCGCAGCCACTTTGGCTACGTCTTTGTAGTCTTCTGTTGCGGTACAAACACCGTTTTCATCGGTATCATCCCAATTTTTCATAAAGATCCCGACAACATCATACCCTTGTTCTTTCAGCAAAAGTGCTGTTACTGACGAGTCTACCCCGCCACTCATTCCAACCACCACACGGGTGTTTTCGTTAGACATGATCGTTTCACCATCATTTCAATTATAGATTCTGAAATCATCTACGATTTGAAGGTCGCAACTTTTCAGTAATTTGCATTATACAACAAAACACAAAAAACTTCACTGTTTGCTGTCTTTTCTTAAAAATTCCTTTTTTAGAAAAGACATCTGCAGAGAAGTTACTGTTCGTTATTCCACCCACTCAGCCAAATAGAGGAAGCGCTGCTTTTGTGTCTGTCATCGACAGCTGTCCAAACAGCAACAACTTACTTTTCAAATGGTGGTTGTCATAAAATCGTATGAAATTCTTCAGGAAATGCAGAAATGCTGTTATTAGAAAAAGACTATACTTCTCTTAGATACTACTTTACAGGAGGGGCATTTCATGCGATCACACACAAGGACATCAAAAACTAGGAGAAACGATGGGAAGAAAAAGAAGAGCCTTGCACTGCTGCTTTTTCTCATCGGTGGTGTGTTTGTCATTCATTACGTGATTGATCAGGTCAGGGATGCTACGTTTGATCAGACAGCGCTTGTCTCAAAACAGTTCACTCGCCAAGCCAATCAAGCGATTCAACAAGCGATGGCAGACACGCAGCAAGTGCCGTTGATTGTACAAACCGATCAACGCTGGGGCAATAACCCGTATGGATATGGAGAAGAGCAAAATACGTTTGCGGCAAACGGGTGCGCTATTGCTTCTTTAGCCATGATCGATGCTTTTTGGACGGATCATCCGCCGAATCCTGACAAACTATTAAAGTGGGCTGGCGATCAATTTTATCTTCCCAAACAAGGAACCAGTTGGCAAATCTTTCCTCAATTTGCCGAAGCTTTTGGTTACCAATTTGCCGATTTAGGGGATTCATTTGAGGTTGCCTATGAGAAAATGACACAAGGTATTCCCGTTGTGGTCTCGGTTCAAGCAGGAACCTTTACAACATCCGGACATATCATGGTATTGGCTTTGAACAAAGAAGGAACGATTCAAGTATTCGATCCTAATGATTCCCCCGAAAAAACCCATTATGAGAAAAGCTATCCTAACGATGTCTTTCAAGCAGAAGGAATCCATTATTGGAGCTTTTGGCTTTGATGTTCTGATCGGCTGAAGCTGCAAAAATACACCTTTTGTGGGACAAAAAAAGACTAGCCGAAGCTAGTCTTTTGCTTATCTTACTATTATTGAACGCGTGGTTCGTTGTTTTCTTGAATACGCGTCGTTGTCCGGTTGAAGGCACCTTTGGCTTTACGTGTTTGTTTTGACGCAAAGTCGCCAGTTGTTTCTGCCGCACTGCTTACTTTGTCTTGAACTGTTTCAGAGTCTTTTTCGAATTGTTCACGTGTTTTGACATCTGCTACATTCACGTTTACTTCGATGACTTCTAAATTCGTCATTTTGTTGACTTGTGTTGAAACAACCTCTTTGATTTGGTCGTAGATCGTGGTCATGTCGCTGCCATATTCTGCAACGATATCAAGATCGACTGCCACTTGTTTTTTCCCAACTTCAACGTTGATCCCTGAAGTCACATCATCGGTGTTGACTAATTTACCTGCAATATTTGAGAAGAAACCGCCATCGACTGTTAAGAGTCCGTCTACAGATTCTAATGCAATGCCTACGATTTTTTGAATCACTTTATCTTCGTAAGTTAATTCTCCTTTAACACCTGTTGTTGGTTTTGTTTGGTTTTCCATCGTACATTCCTCCTACTATAATCTTGATATAAATTAAACTAATAATGTTACCAAAGTTAACGGCGCGGTCTTTGAAATTGTTCAAAGAATCCGACTTCTTTGAGATAAAATCCCAGATACGTACCTAGTGCCGTAAACAGCACCAGCAGCATGGTTTTCAAAAAGCCGATCGTTAGAAACAGGATCGCTAGGATCAAACCGAAACCTGCAAAGATAAGCGGGATCTTATAGTGGTAGAACCATTCACTCATACCTGTTCCTCCTAAACTACACGCGGTTGGTCATGGGCTGCTGGCGTTTCTTGCGTATCTTTTAAAACAACTTCCGTTTGGATATTGCTTTCGATACCGAAAAGCTGCTGCAGACTGCTGCTGATCTCACCAACCAAAGCTTCTTGTTTTTGCGGGATGGCTGCTGTTTGTTTCATTTCTCCATCGATTTTTACCGCTACTTTATTCTTGACGATTTTGATTTTTACCGATGGCTGATGGATGAAATCTGCTTGTTTCACCCGCTCGAGCACAAAATGCTCTAAGGCCTTCTTCTGAATCACTAAATCGCCTGTCTTATGGGGAATGATCAAGCGGTCTGAGCGTTTTGGATAAAACAAAACGACAAAGAGTGCGATCACTGTAAAAATAGCAAAGCCAACAGATAACCAAAAGAGCAGCATACTCATGGAAGATCCGACCCAAGGATATTCATCCAAAGGAATCAAGTAAACAGGCAATGAAGCCGCTTGCTGATTGGCGATGATCCCAAAATAAAAGACAAGTAAGAGTAAAAGTAATCCGATGATAAAAATCACTTTAGAAATCTTACGCATTGGCAACCTCCTTTACTGCTTTCTACTTAAAGCATACACATTTCTTAAATATCCATCAAATAATAACTCTTGGAATCGATTATTTTTTACATATAAAGTTTATTTTTATCAAAAAAATTTCCTTAATCAAAGCTTGCTGTCAAAGTCATCACAAAAAAAGCAAACCGTCCGACGTTGTCTTGACGCTTGCTTTTCTTGTTATCTGTTAACGAGCTAGCTTGGCAAGTTCTTGTTGTTTGGCATGATACAGCACCGCCAGTTCATTTTCGGAAACTGGTCGACCGAAGGGACGCGGCTGCGGCAGAAACGCCAATTCCGGCGCATCGACTCCTACGTTGAGATTCTCAGCGATTGGTACACTGTGATGATGGATATGCCCATGCAGATTGCGACTGTTTTTGGTGATCCCCAGCAGCATAGGATAATGGGTCAGTATAAATTGCTGATGAGCAAACTTCAGCAAGACACCGACATCTTCAAACGCATACTTTTGGGCTCCCAAACAACCAGGATCATGCTTGCGCAAGTACGCAAAGAAAGCCCGGGTATCATGATTGCCTTTGATAAAAACGATTTTGCCCTGCAGCTGTGCTAACAGCGCCGCAATTTCTGGAAAGCCCGCTTCGTAATCAGGGTGCATCGCGACATCCCCTAAATGATAGACGACATCTTTATCCGCAACGACCTCATTCCAGCTGGCGATCATCGTTTCATGCATTTGCGTCACTGTCTCAAAGGGGCGTGGGGCAAAGTCATTGACCCCGAGCAAGGCTGCATGAAAATAGTGGGTATCAGACGTAAAAAATTTCATAGTCGCTCCTTACTTTACTGATTTTTTCTGTGATCAGCGTCTTTAAATCATCGCTAACGGCTGCTTTTTCGTCGGTGCAGGAAAACGCGCATCGATTGCTGCCAATTCACTTTTGGAAAAAACGATTTTGGTAGCTTCAATGTTCTGCAGCATATGCAGCGAGTCACTGGTTTGGGGGATCGCTAAGACGTGGGGTTGTCGAAGGGTCCATGCCAAAAGCAGCTGAAAAATCGTGCAGCCTTTGGCTTCTGCCAGCTCTTTCAACACTTCATCATTTTTGAAGTGGTGCCCTAGCCGATCGCCTTGAGCAATTGGTGAGTAGGCAATCACCGGAATCTCAGCCTCTGCCTGCCAAGGCAAAAGATCGTATTCGATCCCCCGGGCACCTAAATTATAGAGTACTTGGTTGGCGGCACATTGATCGCCGTTTTCTAACCGCAACAGCTCCTCCATATCTGCCACGTCAAAATTAGAGACGCCCCATGCACGAATCTTTCCAGAGGCTTTGGCAGCTTCTAGTGCGTCAACTGTTTCTGCTAACGGAACATCTCCTCGCCAGTGGAGCAGATACAGATCAAGATAGTCGGTGCCTAAACGCGCTAAGCTACGGTCTAAAGCTTTCGGCAATTCATCTGCGGAGGCATTCCAGGGATAAACTTTTGAAATCAAATAAAGATCCCCTCGTGTAAAGGGCTGGATCGCCTTGCCAACTAGCGTTTCTGCGTTTCCCTCGCCGTACATTTCTGCGGTATCGATGACAGCCGCTCCGGCTTTGATGCCCGCTTGCAGCGCATCGATCTCGGCTTTTTCCTTAGCAGGGTCATCCCCCATATGCCAAGTCCCCATGCCGACGGCTAACACTGATTGCTTGTTTAAGGTTCGTTTCATCTTGATTCCCTCTTTCTCGTCTTAACTCATCCTGTTCCTGCGAACACCTAGGGTTTGTTTTCTATAGTATAAAAAGAAACCGCCAAAGATACAAAAGAAGTGTATCAATCCCATGCCTGCTTGGCGGAGTGACACACTTCTTGCCCTTTGAACGGTATAGCTGCTTTTGACAAAAGCTTACGCTTTGACAAACAACCCGCGGCTGATAAAACCATCCATTAAAAAGTAAAATTTTTCTTGCAGCATTTTGTGCTGTTCATCTTTGAAAATATTGACTGCTTTTAACCCATTGGCTGTCGTGATGGACATCTTGAAGGTTTGCAGATCTTTTGCAACAGTGATTTTTAATTTAAAGCCTTCTTTGCTTTGGGGTGTTGCTTCAAGGCCGCGAATCAATTGGAAGTTGCCGCCGTTCGTTTCTGTAAAGCCATTATCCCGCAACGTATATTTTTTTGCTTCAGGAGCAATGCGGTATTGGGTTGCTGCGCCTAAAACGGTTGCTGTTGTTTCAAATGCCATGTTCTTCACCTCTTTAACATCATTTCTTTCATTATAAATAGTTTTCAGCGAGATTGCTAGCTGTTCTCCTACTTTTTCGTTGCTAAGACAGTTTCTGCTAATAGCTGAGCAAATGCTTCGATTTCCGCCAATGTGTTGCCATAGCCAAAGCTGACTCTGACCGATTCCCGGATAGCTGGATGCTCTTTGCCCACCATCGCTTCGAGCACATGGGAGGGTTCCACATTGCCCGCCGTACAAGCGCTGCCCGTGGAGATGGCGGCCCCTTTTAAATCCAATTTCATCAGCAGCAAGTCACTGCTGACACCTGGGAAACGTAGATTCAAAATATGCGGCAATTTGTGTGCTGGATCGCCATTCAACTGAACATCGACGCCTTGTGCTGCTAAGGTATCCATCAGTACATAGGCAAACGTTTGATATTGTTCTGCCGCTGCTTGCTGCGCTTCGGGGGTATGCAAAGAAACTGCTTTGGCCATTCCCATGATGGCTGCCAAGTTTTCCGTCCCTGCTCGCCGTTTTTCTTCTTGTTCGCCACCATGGAGTAGCGAAGGTAGCGACAAACCATCTCGTTTATACAAAAAGCCGATCCCTTTTGGTCCGTTGATTTTGTGAGCCGAAATGCTTAGGAGATCAATGCTATTTTCATTGATTTCAAGCGGGATTTTGCCATAAGCTTGCACGGCATCGGTATGAAAAACGGCGGGATGCTCCCGTAAAAGGGCGCCAATTTCTGCAATCGGCAACAAATTGCCCGTTTCATTGTTTGCCGTCATTATGGATACTAAAATCGTATCGGGACGTAAGGCAGCCTCAACTTCACTGACGGCCAATTGCCCCTTTTGATCTACGGGCAAATAGGTCACCTCAAAGCCTAAGCCTTCTAAATAGCGCATACTCTCAATGACCGCCGGATGTTCGATCTGGGTCGTAATGATATGTTTGCCTTGTGCTTGTTTGCTAAGGGCTGTACCGATGATCGCTGTATTATCACTTTCGGTACCTCCACTGTTAAAAATGATCTCATGTTCCTTGACCCCTAGCTGCTGAGCGATCGCTTGACGAGCCATTTCTAATTGAGTGTGGGCATCTCGACCATAATGATGAATGCTTGATGGATTGCCAAAAAATGTCTGCATCGTCTCACTCATCACTTTGATCACTTCTGGGTGCAGCGGTGTCGTTGCTGCATGATCTAAGTAAACCATTCTTTTCACCTATCCTTCATTACTGCCATTATAACAAATCTTCCTCAGACGTCTATCGTGAGTGTCCATACGAAAAAACCTGTCAGTCAAAAGCGGAAAAATCGCCAATGATGACAGGTAGCTGAACGCGTTCAGCCTTACGAAAAATCAGGAACGTGTGCTGTTTTGCTTGTGCGGCTCACGTCACTTACTGATCGTTTTATTTTTTTCCAGGTTCAGAGGCAATGACAGTCAATTCACCAACCAATTCCCATTTCTTGATCGGATTTGGCAAATGCAGCTCGTGCCCATTTTGAGTTCATAGGAATGACCGTCGATCATCAAATGCCCATACCCATCGATCACGGTCATCAAGGTATAATCGGCCTTTTGTGCCAACGATAATTTCCCACGTACTTCCCATTCATACACATTGAAAAATGGCGTTTCAAGATAGGTAACGACTGCTGATTGTCCTTGTTTGACTTCACGGATCGATAATTCTGGCGTCCGTGCAGGAATCGTCGTCACATCGATTGATTGTTGGATATGCAGCTCCCGTGTTTGTCCTTGATCATCAGTACGATCATAGTCGTACACCCGATAAGTCGTATCCGAGCTTTGTTGGGTTTCTAAGATCATGATCCCTTTCCCAATGGCATGGATCGTTCCACTTGGCACGTAGAAGAAATCGCCTTTTTTCACAGGGACTTTTGTTAATAAATCATCCCAACGACCCGCTTCGATCATTTCCGCAAGTTCTTCTTTGGTTTGTGCGTGGTGGCCATAAATGATTTCCGCACCTGGTTCGGCATCAATAATGTACCAGCATTCCGTTTTCCCTAATTCCCCTTCATGGGCTAGCCCATACGTGTCATCAGGATGGACCTGAACGGATAGATCATCTTCCGCGTCTAGAATTTTAATTAATAATGGAAAGACTGGTTCGTCTGAATGTCCAAACAGTTCTTGATGGTCTTGCCAAAGTTCCGCCAATGTTTTGCCTTTAAACGGACCATTTTCAATGACGCTCACCCCATGAGGATGCGCACTGATCGCCCAATCTTCACCGATTTTGTCACTCGGTAAATCAAAACCAAAAACAGAATGCAGGCGACTGCCGCCCCAAATTTTTTCTTGAAAAACAGGTTTCATAAACAATGGTTCCATAATTGTTCCCCTCTCTAGTTGTTCGTGCATATTATAGCATGAATCCGCTTATTCGGCAGATTCTTTTAAGTAACATTGCAGGATTTCGTCACGATGACCCAAGTAGCTTTCTCGATGATCCACTGGATGGACCCGATTCGATAAGAAAATAAACGCTTTTTTGTTAGGGATATCTACTGCGAGAAACGTGCCTGTATAGCCTGTATGAAATAATTGGTACGGTGCACCCAATAAGTCCCAGCCATAGGTGCGGGGCTTTGTGCTTTCAGGCGTCTGCCTCTGAGCCAGCGCCTGCATCACTTTTTCTGAGAAAAACGGCGCCCCTTGCTGCTGACCATTTGCCAGTAACAGTTGAACGAACAGCGTCAAATCATCCACGGTAGAAAACAACCCGGCGTTGCCGGCATGGTTTCCCAGCACTCGTGCTTTTGGGTCATGGGTGATTCCTCTAAGGATACTGCCGTCTGGCTGCTGCTGGGTAGGCACGATCAATGGCAGCTGTGAAGGAGGAAAAGGCGGAAAGCCGCTGTTCTTCATGCCTAAAGGCGTCAAGACTTCTTCTTGAAAAATCTTGGTCACTGGTTTTTGATACAGCTCCTCCAATAAAAAGCCCAGCAAAATCGTACCAGTATCCGTGTAGTTGACCGTTTGACCGATCGTATCACTGCTTTCAAGCTGCAAATACGCCTTACGCAAGGCAGCAGCACCCAACTGGTCTCGATGAGGAATCCACGTGTTGATGGCTGCCGTATGCGTCAGCAAGTGCTTGATCGTTACCCGATCGTCTTTAAACGCTGGCAACCAACGAGTAAGCGGTACCTCCATCTCGATTTCCCCTTGATCCCAAAGTCTTAGCAGGACGGTGGTTGTACAAATGACTTTCGTCAATGAGGCTAAATCAAACAAATGCTCTTTCGTCATAGGTTCGGTTTTCGGAAGAAGCGCTGCCTGCCCGAATACATGGGTCTCTTGGGTTTCCCCGGCGATAAAACGCAGCACCGCTCCCGGGAAAACGGTCGGCATTTTTTCTTGTATGAGCTGTACTGTTTCTGGGTACATTGTCATCGTTCCATACTCGCTCCTTTCAGGCTTGTCTTGCTTCTAACTTTAGCACTTTTCGCCAATGAAAAAAACTACCCATTAAGGATAGTTTTCAGATTTTTTTCTAATCAGTATTACATAGATTACTCATCGGCTGGTGCAGCTTTTGCTTGCGCCTTTTGAATAATTCTCAAATAACTGTAACAAGCACATTGGCTGCCTAGTCCTCCTACGATCAATCCAGCGAGTAAGGGATGGATCAAGACAAGCAGTAAAGCGAGTCCACTCAACATTCCTAGCAACATCAGCGTCTGGAACGGTGCCCAAAAGATGATGAAAAAGCTTTTGATCAACGCAGTCCGCAAGGGTGCCGCCAAATGCACACTGTCGCAGATAAAATACAGTAACCACAGGAGCAAGATGATACTTAAAAACAAATAGCCGACAGCCAATAAGGGCAGCTGAAAGGAATCGATTTGCCGAAAAGAGCCTAACAGCAGCAAAGCGAGACTACCGAAAAAGAGGCCTGCGGCAACACTGCGCCGATAATTTTCCTGATAGAGCCGCCAAAAGGTCCCTCCGATGGCCTGTCGTGGTTCTTGATAGTACAACCAGCGCCGCATGACGCCAAATAAAGCAAAGGTCGCTGGCAAAAGAATGCTAGGAAAACTAATGATCAAACCAATCAAAGAGAAAAGAAACTGACGAGGAGAGCTGGGGAAAATCAGCCCCAAAGCTAGCAATAGAACGGGCAGATTGAACAGCAACCAGTAGCCATTCACAAGCAACATACTAGCTATCGCTTGACTGGCACCATACCAACGATACCATCGTTCATTTCCCATCAGTCCGGCTCCTTTCTCTACTCAGCTGATTTGTCCTCTAGCGGGCTAAGTTTTTAGATTTTGCTGCCATTTCGCTGTTTGATAATCCAGCAATTCTTGATAACCGGCTGCTTGCGCTTGTTCTTCTGCCTCAGCAAAGATCGCTCGCACTTCTTCATCGCTATCAGCAAAGATCGCTGAAGCATTGGCTTCTTCAAAAATATCATTGATCCGTTGCTGAATAATTCCTTCTGGTGAGTCTGGCATCGGGTTGATCGCCGCAAATTCTGTGTCATCTTTTTGCGTGTCCCAAGTAATGGCATGCTGCCATTTCGTTGCCCAGTTCATTTGATCTTCGGGAAGATTTAATTCAAATTTTGTTTTAGTATTGTCTAAAAAGGCGGAGTTGCCGTTCCATTGGAAACTTGATGTTGCTTGCTCGATTTCTGAAACGCCGGCAGCATCTTCTGCGTAGGCATCTGTGAACTTTGTATAACCTTCTTCATCGAAGCCATCCCAATACTGCCCTTCTGGTCCAAACATCAGGATCGACTGACCCAATGGCCCTGTTAACCAATCTAAGAAGGCAAAGACTTTTTCTGGGTCTTCTGCATTTCTAGTGATGACACTGACATTCCACCCTAGCATTTCATAGGAACCTGGGAAGATATTGTCAGGATCCAGTCCTGGTTTAGCAATTGGTTCGATATAGAAATACCCCGCATCCGGGTTTTGCTCTTGCAAGATGTAGTGGGCATCGCGGGCATGATTCGATGGACTGGCAGCAGCATAAACTGCTACACGACCGCTGGTTACTTTTTCTGCCACCATATCTGCATCTTGCGTTAAGGTATCTTGGGTCATTAAGCGCTCACGGTACAATCTTGACGCATATTCAATCGATTCTACGTAGTTTTCATTGGCAAAGATCGAGGTCAAAGCATCGCCTTGAGGGACAGCCCGAATGCGGATATCTGCTGGTGAACGCCCTTCCGCAAAGGCGGAGTACAAGACATTGATCCCTTGTCCGCTGACATCTGTTTCAAATGGAATGATATCAGGAAACTCTGTTTGAACTTCTTTCAAATACTCATAAAGATCATCGGTTGTTTTCAATTCTGGCGCTCCTAAAGCATCATGAATCTCTTTATTGACGACATAACCCGCATTGCCAAAAGGCTCAGAGCTATACCAGTTTGGAAATTGATAAAGCTTACCATCTTCTGAACGCAACATGTTGAGGATTTCTTCGCCGGCCCATTCTTTCAAGTTCGGGTATTTATCCAAGTAATCATCAAACGGTACTAAGGCCCCCGCTTCTCGCAACCGTTCCACATCTGACCCACGATCAAGCCAGATAAAATCAGGCAGATCATCACCGGCGATCATTGTACTTAGCCGCTGTGCTGCATTCCCGCCGCCGTCGATCGCCCGGATATCTACATTGGTCAGTTCTTTGATGGCAGCAGTTGCTGGATCATCTCCCCAACGATCCATCGTATACCAATCATAATTACCAAACATCGTGATTTCCAGCGGTTCACTACCAAGCTCAAATACTTCCGAGCTGTCACGTTCGCTCGGTGCCGCTGCATCACTTTCTCTTGTTCCGGACTCGTTGCCGCAAGCTGCCAGCAAAAGACTCATTGCAGTCACTGACAGTACTCCTTTTAATAGCCTTGCTTTCATTCTTTTATCCCCTTTCAACTCTTACTGCTCTCCCCTTCTATCAAAAGGGGCCACCTGCTATGCTAATCTTTCAATGAACCAATCAAAACACCTTTTACAAAATACTTTTGAACAAACGGATAAACCATTACGATCGGCAAAGTCGCCACCATCATGATTGCCATTGATAAGGATTTTCCGGTAACACCAGTCATATCTGCCAAACGAGCAGCTGAGCCAGAATCGATTTGACTCATTTGCGAACTCACCGTGTTCGAATTCAAGACTCGCTGCAAAAACGTCTGCAAGGGAATCAGATGATCCGAAGTGATGTAGATACTTGGCATAAACCAATCATTCCAGTGTCCAACTGCGGTAAACAGCGAGAGTGTGGCAATAACTGGACCTGATAGTGGCAAAATGATCCGGAAAAATGTCCCCCAATACCCGCAACCATCAATTTTCGCTGAATCTTCCAACCCTTTCGGCAGTTGCTGGAAAAACGTTCGGAAGATGATCATATTCCAAACACTGATCAATCCAGGAATGATCATTACCCAAAAAGAATCCATTAATCCTAGTGAACGTACCACTAAGAAGGTTGGGATCAAGCCGCCACTGAAGAACATCGTGAGGATGAAGAAGATCGTAATGTATTTCCGACCAATCAATTCTCTTTTTGACATCCCATAAGCCGCCATCGCTGTCAGCATGATTGATGAAAATGTCCCGATCACGGTCCGCAAGACACTGATGAAAAAGGCATTCATCAAGCGCTGGTCTTGAAAGACGATTTGATAGTTCTCCAACGTAAATTCTCTTGGCCAAAAAGTGATGCCACCAGTTACCGTATCACGACCAGAATTAAAGGAAATCACTAGCGAATTCCAGAAAGGATAAAACGTTAGAAATGCAAGCGTTATCAAAAATACGTAGATGAACACCATCATCGCTTGGTCGCCCCAATTTTTCCTCATTGCTCATTTCCTCCTCTGCTACTCACCATAGACTGTGACCGACTTTGCGTGCGAAAAAGTTTGCTCCGCTCAAAAGCGTGACACTAATGACTGCTTTGAACAAACCAACAGCTGTTGCATATGAATATTGAGAATTGCTGATCCCTACCCGATACACATAGGTATCAATGACATCCGCCACATTCCTAAGAGCTGGATTGCTCCCCAGTAAAAGCAAATCTTCAAAGCCCGCATTTAACAAGTTGCCAATTTCTAAGATCAAGAAGATCGTAATGATTGGAATGATCGAAGGCAACGTGATCAAAAAAACTTGCTGAAATTTCGTCGCACCATCTAAGGATGCTGCTTCATACAACTGCGGATCGATCCCAGCAATGGCTGCCATATAGACGATCGAGCCAAAGCCAATCGATTTCCAAAGATTCGTCGTAACGATGATCGTCCAGAAATAACGGGGGATCGATAAAAAGTTGATTGGTTCATCGATCAGGTTTAAACTCTCCAAAGCAATATTTAAGCTACCGTTATCCATCGATAAAATCGACATCGTAAACCCTGCCACGATCACCCATGATAAAAAGTGTGGGAGATAAGTAATCGTCTGCACCACACGCTTGAAGGCAACATTCTTGACCTCGTTAAGCATCAATGCCAGCAAAATCGGTGCCGGGAAACAAATGACGATCTTTAACACACTGATCATAATGGTATTGCGTAAGATTTCCCAAAAGCGTGGTTCACTAAAAAAGCGACGAAAATTGTCAAAACCGATCCAAGGGCTTCCTGCCATTCCCTCAAAAATATTGTACTGTTGAAACGCCATCAAAATCCCGTACATTGGGATATAACTAAAGATACCTACCAGTAAGATCGCCGGCAGCACCATAAGCTGAAGATCCCATTGAGCAAAATACCGCTGTATCCCCTTTTTTTCATCACATCTACTCCTTGTCTTCCCGTTACTGCTCACCACCAAAAGAAACCGCATACATTAAAACAACAAACAACCTCTGCGTCCAGAGTCCATCGAATCTCGATTCTTTTTTATTATAAATTAAGAATAACCACAATTCAATATAATGTTTTCTTTTTTTGAATCATAATGGCTATTATTATATTAAGTTTTAAAGCAAGCACCTAAACTATTAAATAACAAAACAAGAAAATTCAAATAGATTGGACCTGCTCTGCTAATACAGATAAACTACCGTTTTTTCAATGATTGGTCTTCAAATCGATGTAACAGGTTTTTGCACTCTTTCGTGCGAAATAAAAACAAAAGTTTCTTTTTTTGACAAAAAAAAAAGAAAAAGCAGAGAATCGCCCTCTCTGCTTTTTCTTTCATAACCTATTATTTTTTAACGATAAACCACCATTCGATACCGATGGCATCGTAGGTCGTCAACAATTTCCGTTTTTTGTCGATGAAAAACGCTTGATTCTTCTCAGACAAGTGTTTTTCCAATGTATCGATATCTTCTTGACTGATAGAGATTTTCAAGAAGTCTAAGCCAAGCACCTCATGGCTCGGTAAGTCGATCGTACCACCTTGTGCTTCAGTCAAGCCAACTTGGAAGTCACCATCATTGAGGATAAATTCCTTTGTTTCGGCTTCTTTTGTTTTCAAGCCTAAGCTTTCTTCTAAGAAAAGCTGCTCTTTGGCTAGATCACTGACGTTTAAATACAGCTTGCCAAAATGAGCCTCTTTTGATAAGCCAGCCGCTTTTGCAGGTGCCGCTTTGATCAATTCTGCTTCGTCTTTTGGCAACGCAGTTCCTGCGGGTGCTGTAAATGAGACTTCAATTTTGTTCCCTTCTGGATCAGCTATCAGGAAGCCTAATTGATTCGCTTCATAACGAGCTTCTTCGAAAGCAATCGCTTTTTGTTGGGCATTGCTCGCGATAGTTGCCGCTTCTTCTAGCGAGGATACAGCTAAGACGATGCGCTGCATCTTTTTGATCTCACCGAAATGATCGTTGGCACGTGGGCTTTCTTCCAACCATAAAACTTCTCTATCTAATCCTTTTAGACCAAAAATGGCCAACTCATTTTCTTCTCTTTTCAGCTCAAAGCCAAGTACATCTCGATAAAAGGCAATCGCTTGATCGCGGTCTTTTACCCGAATTGCAACAGTCAGCAACTTCGTACTGCTCCCCAATAAGAAATCTGTCATTGTTTCTCCCCCTACTTACATATGTACTCATTGTACTGATAAAACGAAATTCTAGCAAATGAAATCCCTACCTCTTTTATTCTTTTTTTGGAGAAAACAAGAAGAAAAGCGCAGAAAAGTCAGAATTTTGCAATCTTACGAGGGGAAGACAGGCGTTGGATTGCCGCTAAAGGCTTTAACCGCAAACAGCTGCTGCTGGAGTTGCAGCTAAGATCTGAGTGCCCCAACGGTCGACACGATCCGTGATACAAACAGAGGCGACCCCTGCTTTCAACGCTTTTTCGGCGCTTTTTAGTTTGGGCAACATGCCGCCTGTGACTACTTCTTCGGCGATCAAGCGGGGGATCTCTTCAAAAGAAACAGCGGATAACCACTTGCATTCTTGTTTGATGCCAGGAACATCCGTCAACAAATACAGTTTTTCGGCTTGCAAGCTGGCAGCAACCTGACACGCTACTTCATCGGCATTGATGTTCAGCCATTGCCCCTCTGGGGTAATTCCTAGCGGTGCCAAGATCGGAACATGTTTTTTCTCTGTCAAGAGCTGCAGGAAAGCAGCGTTGATTTGTTGAACTTTCCCTACTTGCCCTAATTTCTCCTCATCGATAACTTCTCCTTGAATCAGTTGATCACAGCCGGCATTCAGTCCTACGGCATGGAAGCCGGCTTGCTGGAAAGCGGTCGTGATCAGCGGTTGAACTTGTCCCAAAAGGACCATTCTAGTTACTTCAAGCGTCTGGGGGTCGGTCACCCGCAGGCCGTCTTTGATCGTGACTGTCAACGCCATTTTCTCCATCATTTCTGAGATGTAGTGACCACCGCCATGGACGATGACCACTTTTTTGCCCGCAGCTTGCCAATCTGCTATAGTCTCAAAGAATGACGGGGTTAAATTGTCTGAGGCGACACCGCCGATTTTTACTACGATCGTTTCCATCTACTCGCTCCTTTTTGTCTAGTACCTGATTTGTATTAGGTATGATATAGTGCGTTGATTTTCACATAGTCATACGTCAGATCACAGCCCCAAGCGGTGCCAACACCTGCCCCTTCTTTCAGCTCAACAGCGACTTTGACTTCATTTTCCGCCAACTGTTCTTGCATGATGGTTTCGTCAAAAGCTACCGGTGTCCCTTGGACAAAGACGGGAATGTCGGCTAATGCGATCGATACCGTTGCTGGATCGATGGGTTGCCCACTATAACCCACTGCACATAAGATACGCCCCCAGTTTGGGTCTTTGCCAAAGAGGGCTGTTTTGACCAGCGGCGAACCGACGATGGTTTTGCTGATCATTCGGGCTGCTTCATCCGTCACCGCTCCACTCGTGTGAGCTTCGATCAATTTGCTGGCGCCTTCTCCATCCTTCGCAATTGCTTTGGCTAGTGCGGTCAGAACTGCTTTGAGCATCCCTTTAAACTCCTGATAAGCTGGCGTATCGGCTTCGATCGTTGGATTTTTGGCTAACCCGTTGGCTAAAACTAACACCATATCATTGGTGGATGTATCGCCATCGACCGTGATTTGATTGAAGGTAACGTCGGTCAATTCTTTCAGCAGTGCTTGCAAGAGTGCTGGAGCGATCGCCGCATCCGTCGTAACAAATGCCAGCATCGTGGCCATATTGGGATGGATCATACCAGAACCTTTGGCACAGCCCGCAACAGTCACCGTTTTGTCAGCGATCGTTGATTGGATAACACTGCTTTTTTCAGTCAGATCCGTCGTCAAAATCGCTCTTTGAAATCGGTGGGCATCCCCTTGCCTGTTTAGTTGCTGAATCCCTGCAGTGATTTTTTCCATCGGTAAGCTCTTACCAATGATCCCAGTGGAGGCTACCGCAAAGGCTTCGGGACTCGTATGTAGCTGGGCTGCTGCCAATTCTGCCATCTCTTGTGCATCTTTTAAACTTTGCTCCCCGGTACAAGCATTGGCATTGCCCGCATTGACGATCACGCCTTGCAAGGTGCCTGCTTGCATTTTTTCCTTTGTAACGAGAATGGGTGCCGCTTGTACTTGATTGGTGGTAAAGACTGCCGCAGCACTGGCTGGCACTTCAGAGACGATCCAACCAAGATCGACTTTCTCTTTCTTCAGACCGCAATGCAGACCGTCGGCAAAAAAACCTTTTGGGGTTGCGATCGTTCCTTCGATTTCTTTCATTTTCTTTCCTCCTACTGCCACCTTTTTGCGGATTGTCCACTGGCTGACACGAGTATCCTCACGTGTCTGTTGGCTATTTTATGGGTATAACGGAGCTTGCATAAGACCGGTCGTTTCTGGTATCCCTGCCCATCGATTGAAGTTTTGGATCGCTTGGCCAGCAGCCCCTTTGCCTAAATTATCGATCACTGCGACAACGGTCAACACTTGGGTCAGCGGATTGAAACTTATGCCAATGTCACAAAAATTCGTTCCCGTCACTTGCCGCAGCTCGGGCAGCTTTCCTAACGGTTGCACTCGGACAAACGGATGGTCTTGATACGTTTTTACGTACTGCTCATAGATGTCCTCTTGCGAAATCGCGTCTTTGATAGGCGCATAAAGCGTCATAAAGATCCCTCTTTTGACAGGCAGTAAGCTGGTAGAAAATTGGATCGGCGGCATTGCCTGATCCCATTGCTGAAACTGCTGCATGATCTCAGGAATATGCTGATGCTGATTTGGCTTATACATCGTCATGTTATCCGCAGCGGTTGCAAAGTGACTGCTGTCGGTCAATTTCTTACCAGCACCCGACAAGCCCGACTTGCCATCAAAAATCAACGTACCGCTGAATAGTTTTTGCTGAACCAACGGCGCAGCCGCTAAAATGGCAGCAGTCGCATAACAGCCTGGATTGGCGATCAAATTGCCAGGAGTCGTTGCAAACTCAGGCAGCGAATAGGTCGCTTGTGCCAACAACTCGGTAGGTGCAGCTTCTTGGTGATACCATTTTGATAGCTATCCCGATCCTTCAATCGCAGATCACCAGAAAGGTCAATCACTGGAAAGTCATTTGCGACAAAAGTCGCTGCGAGTTCTTTGCTGATTCCAGCAGGAGTCGCAAAAAACACGAGTTGATTTTCCTTTTGGATTTTTTCTGCATCAAAAGGTTCGATCAGCTGCTCTGTCAGTCCAATTAAATGAGGATACAAAACTGATGAATTTTCATGCATAGAATGACTATGCAAGGTGCCCACCTCCAATTGGGGATGCTGCTGGATCAAACGAATCAATTCAATTCCGGTATACCCTGTTACACCAACGATTGCTGCCTTCAAACACGTCACTCCTCAAAAGAATTTACTTAAGATTATAAGAAACTCCCATCGCTCTGTCAATGATTATTTATAAAATTATTCAAAACAAATTCGCTGTTATTCGGTTTTTATAAGAAAAAATGCCCAAAAAATCTATTTTTATACAATTATGCTAAGATCGCTTGTAAAATCGCCAATGCTGCTTTCGTTTCCTCTTGCGAGATCGTTAAGGGTGGCAGCAAGCGCAAAACCTTGGTACCCGCCTTTAATGCGAGGAGGCCTTGGTTCCGCAGTTGGGTCAACACGGATTGCAAGCTTTCCGAATCGGCTAATTCGATACCGATCATCAGTCCTTTCCCACGTATCGCCTGCACCTTAGATAGTCCTTGCAATCCGTCGAAAAACTGCTGCTGACGCAATTGAACATTGACTTGAATGTCCTCTTCTTGCAACACACTGCAAACGGCACTAGCAGCGGCCATCGCTAATTTATTGCCACCAAAGGTCGAACCGTGACTACCGGGTCCAAAAGCCGTTTGCAAGTGGCTTTTGCCTAGCATCGCTCCGACAGGGATCCCGTTACCAAGCCCTTTTGCTACGGTAAAAAGATCAGGTTCAATGCCATATCCTTCAAAAGCAAACAGTGTTCCTGTCCGTCCCATCCCGGTTTGGATCTCATCCACCACTAGCAGTGCTCCCTGCTCCTGACAAAGGGCTGCCACCGCTTGGACCCATGCCACCTCAGCAGGGATCACGCCGCCTTCGCCTTGGATCAATTCTAAAAACACGGCTGCCGTCTGCTCATCTAAAACGGCTTGCAATGCCTCAAGATCATTAAAGGGTACATAAACCATCTCTGGTACTAACGGTCCAAACCCATCATGGATACTGCTTTGCCCAGTCAAAGACATCGCGCCAAAAGTCCGACCATGGAAAGATTGTTCAAAACTGATGACTTTGCTGCGACCAGTCGCTTTGCGAGCCAGCTTTAAAGCAGCTTCGTTCGCCTCAGCACCGCTATTACAAAAATAAGCCAGATACGGCTCGTCTGATGCGTTCTTTTGATTTTGGGTCAGCTTTTGGGCAACTTCTTCTTGCAGCTGGCTATCATACAAATTCGGCACATGCCAAATCTGCTCTGCTTGTGACATCAAAGCAGCTTGCACTTTGGGATGTCCATAACCGAGATTGACGACCCCGATGCCGCTTGTTAAATCTAAATATTGGTTACCTTGCGAATCTACCACATAGCTGCCGCTGCCTTGCTGGATATCGATGGGCAAACGGCTGTAATTAGGAAAAAGATGACTCATTGGTTTCACTCCTTGTCTTGGTTCATTCGAAATTATGTATTAATATACATTTTAATCCAGTTAATTGCAATAAATATTTAAAATAAAGCGGAAAAAATTCATAAAAAAAGAAAGCAGTGACAATCACTGCTTTCTTTCAGTCAACCTTTGGCGGTCTGTTTATTATCATTTGGGGAAGAATTTCTTTCAATACAAACAGTGGATCACGCCACTTCTTCTGAAAATTGACTGTTATACAGGTCTGCATAGAAACCGTTTTGTGCCATCAATTCTTCATGATTTCCAGTCTCAACAATAGACCCGTGATTCATCACGATAATATTGTCAGCATCACGAATCGTAGAGAGACGGTGAGCAACCACAAAGCTGGTCCGATTTTCTAACAAACGACCCATTGCTTTTTGGATCAAAATCTCTGTCCGCGTATCGACACTGGAAGTTGCCTCATCCAAAATCAAGACATCTGGATCCGCTAAGAAGGCACGAGCGATTGTGATCAGCTGACGTTGACCTTGGGAGATATTGCTGGCTTCTTCATTCAAGACCGTATCATAGCCTTCTGGCAATTTGCGAACAAAATCATCCACATGGGCAGCTTTCGCCGCAGCAATCACTTGTTCTTTGGTCGCTTTTTCATTTCCATAATGGATGTTGTCATAGATGGAGCCGGTAAACAACCACGTATCTTGCAGCACCATCGAGATATTACTACGCAACTCATCACGAGTCAAGTCTCGAGTATCTTTGCCATCGTAACGAATGCTACCGCCAGAAACATCATAAAAACGTTCCAAGAGATTGATCAGCGTGGTTTTCCCAGCGCCGGTAGGTCCTACGATAGCCACCATCTCACCAGCTTTGACATCCAGATTAAAATCAGTCATCAATAATTTGTCTGGGGCATAACCAAATTGAACATGATCGAAACGAACTTTGTATTCACTGTCTTCCACTGGCAGACCAGAAGGCTCATCAGTCATTTCTTCTTCATCTAAGACTTCAAAGACCCGTTCGGCAGATGCAACGGTTGATTGGATGGTGTTTAGCAAGCTAGCGATTTGAGTGATCGGTTGGGAGAATTGATTGGTGTATTGCAAGAATGCTTGCACATCCCCTAACGTCATGTTCCCATTCGCCACTTTGATCCCACCAAGGACAGCCACGAAGACATAGCCCAAGTTTTTAATGAAGTTCATCAAAGGCATAATGATCGCTGAAATAAATTGGGCTTTCCAACCAGCAGAATACAGACGGTCATTTTCTTCTTCAAAAACGACTTGATCGGCAGCTTCATGGTTGAAAGTTTTGACAACTGTGTGACCGCCGTAAGTTTCTTCGACTTGGTCATTGAGCAATCCTAAACTTTTTTGTTGTGCCGCAAAGAATTTTTGCGATTTTGGTGCGACGATCATCACGACGATCAAGCTTAAAGGAACCGTTGCTAAAGCAACCAAAGTCAGTTGCCAACTGATCGTCAGCATCATCCACAAAACCCCGATAAAGGTCACGACACTCGTAATAAATTGGGTCAAGTTTTGTTGCAAGGTACTTGCGATATTATCCATATCATTGATCGCCCGTGACATGATATCCCCATTTGAGTGAGTATCATAGTAAGAGATCGGCAAGCGGTTCATTTTTTCATCTAAGTCACGACGCAGCTCATAAACCGTTCGTTGCGAGACACGAGTCATAATAAACTGTTGTAGAAAGTTGAAGACGGCTGAAATCACATACATGCCGATCGCAATCAAAATGATTTGACCAACTTTCTCAAAATCGATAGGAAATTCTGTCACCTGTTGGCCGGCTTGCATCTGTTGTGCACCGATCATGACACCTTTAAAAATTTCAGTGGTCGCTTCCCCTAAAATTTTCGGTGTTTGGATTTGGAAGATCACGGCTGCGATCGCTAAAACGAAGACGGCAATGATAGCGATAGAGCGTTTCGACATGTAACCGAAAAGCCGTTTGACCGTTCCCCAAAAGTTTTTGGCTTTTGGTCCTTTGGCACCGATGTTACGGCCTGGACCGCCACCCATTGGTCCGCCACGGTGTTGTGTTGTTGTTTTCTTTTCACTCATGCAAGATCCTCCTCTCTCAATTGTGAAGAAACGATTTCTTGGTAGGTTTCATTGTCTGCCATTAATGATTCATGGGTTCCTTTTCCTACGAGTTGTCCTTCATCCAATACTAAAATCGTATCGGCATCCATGACGGTGCTGACCCGTTGGGCAACCACGACCATAATGCTGTCTTGCATGTCGCGTTTCAGCGCTGCACGTAAGTTGGCATCAGTTTTGAAGTCCAGTGCGGAGAAGGAATCATCAAAGACATAGACATCTGCTTGTTTCACTAACGCACGAGCGATCGCTAAACGTTGACGTTGTCCACCAGAGAAGTTGCCGCCGCCTTGTTCTACACGGCTATCTAAGCCATCTGCCAGTTCGGAGACAAAATCTTTGGCTTGGGCGATCTCTAATGCTTGCCAGATCTCTTCGTCTGTCGCATCAGGTTTTCCGTATTTCATATTTTCACGAATGGTACCGGAAAACAGTACCGCTTTTTGTGGAACAAAGCCCACGACTTCTCGTAGATTGTGCTGGGTAACTTCTGCAATATTGACCCCATTGATTTTGATTGCACCAGATTCCACATCGTACAAACGAGGCAAGAGATTGACTAAGGTCGTTTTCCCTGAGCCCGTCCCACCGATGATGGCAACAAAATCACCAGATTTTGCTTGGAAATCGATATCTTCCAACGCCAATTTCTCAGCGCCTTGGTAGCGATACGCCACATGGTCAAAGGCCAAGGTTGCTTGATCCCCTTGTAAGCTCAATGTCGCTGGTGTTTTTGGATCGAGAATTTCATCTTCTTCATTTAAGACTTCGTTGATCCGGTCAGCCGAAGCTTGGGCTCTTGGCACCATCACGAAGATCATTGACAGCATCATAAAGCTGATCAAAATTTGCATTGCATAGGTCATAAACGCAATCAAGTTCCCGACTTCTAAGGTCATTTCTGCAATATAATGACCACCAAACCATGTGATGGCAATGTTCGTCCCACTCATGATCAACGTCATCAAAGGCATCATCAAGGCCACGATGGTATTTACTTTAATCGCGGTGTGGGTGTAATCTTTGTTGGCTTCATCAAAGCGGTTTGCTTCATAATCCGTTTTGTCAAATGCCCGAATGACCCGGACCCCCGTCAAGCCTTCACGAAAGACTAAGTTCAAACGGTCGGTTTTCTTTTGCATACTTTTGAATAAAGGAACGGCAAAATACATAATACCGCCGACCAATACCAGCATGATAGGAATAACGACTAAAAAGATTCTCGTTAATTGGGCATCTTTTTGATAGGCCAAGAAGCTCGCCCCAATCAGTGTGATCGGTGCATTGATCATCATACGTAAAAACATTTGCGTCACCATTTGAATTTGGTTGACGTCGTTGGTGGTCCGTGTGATCAATGATGCGGTCCCGAATTTATCGAAAGAACGAGAAGAAAAATTCTCAACTTTTTGGTAAATGTCCGAACGTAGTTTTTGTCCTAATTTTTGTGATTCTCTTGTTGCGAAATACGTATTTCCTAAAGCGGCGATGATACTGATCAATGAAAAGCCGATCATGTAAAAGCCGGTTTTCCAAATGTAATCAATGTCGCCTGTCGCCACACCATTGTTGATAATGTTGGAAGTCAATGTCGGTAGATACAAATCAGAAACGACTTGGATCACCATAAACACCACTGCCATGATGATGGAAATGACGGATACGCGTTTTATCAGCTTAATCATAGGTTTCCCCTCTTTCTTTTTTTGCGCCCTCTCTTAACCAGCGAACTTTACTGTTGAAATCAGCGATCGCTTCGGCAGGATCATAGTCTGGATCAAACGCTGATTGGCGATAGGCTTCGGCAATCGTCGAAAAGACGGTATGCATCAGCAGCTGGATCAGCATTTTCAACTCATGGTCGTCTTTGACTTTCAATAAATCTTTGTCGATTTCTGACAAAAAGATGGCTTGCTGCTTCTGCCGATCGGCTTTGTGTTCTTGATGCATCTTGTGCTGCATCTCGGGCACGACTTTATGGAAGGAACGATAATCCATACTCATAAATAAATTGCGGTAAAAGTTTGCATTTTTGCCTTTAAAAACTTCGGCGATCATCCGTGAAAAGTACCATTCGAACCCCGCAAATAGATCCCCATTTTCATGTTGGATCGATTTCAGCAGGTCTCGCTGACTATTTTTTTCAACGTATGGAAATAATAGTAGTAAAGATCTTCTTTGTTTTCGAAGTATTGGTAAAAACTCCCCCGAGGAATTTCGGCATCTTTGATGATGTTGGCGATCGAGGCGTCTTTCAAAGGCAGCCTGGAAAATTCTTTCTTCGCCGCATTTAAAATGCGCTTTTGTTTTTCCGGCGGCAAGTGAAAAAATGTATCTGTCGGCATCACAAGCATCTCCTTTCTAATTAAAATAAATCACAGCTCTCAATATGACACAATGTCATATGACACTGTGTCATTATACACCCTTCACCAGAGAATGCAAGAATTTAAATTTGACTTTTTTATGAAGGAATCGATTCTGGTCTTTTTATAAAAGGCGTTATTTGAAAAGAAATCATAAATGAAATTTCTGAAAACAAAAAAACTTCGTTTCCCTGATGGAAAACGAAGGTTGCTATTTTTTCATTCTGCCTATTATAAATAACGTTCATTTTTTCTTTCGGCGCCATAAAATCAAGAAAACGATCAGCAGCAGGATGATCCCTGCGATCAATAAGGTATAGCTTGGCGCTTCATTGGTTTTAGGTAATGTTTTTTCGCCATCGGCAGTAGCGTTGGCCTCTTTCGAAGAAGTCGTTGTCGCTGTTTCTTGAGCGGTCGTCGATGTTGCGGTCGCTTCTTCAGTCGTACTCGTTTGCGTGCCTGTAGGCAGATACATGGAATCATTTGCCGCTTGAATGATATAAGAGATCCGTCCTGGAACAAAGGCACCTGGATCGACTTGCATCTCTTGTTCCATCTGATTCAAGTTGGTTAAAATCGAAATCATCCAGTCGTTGGAAACGGCTTGATTCAAATGTAAAAAGACTCCGTCTGCTGGATAGACGACCCGTAAATATTCCTGCAACTGATCCACGACAGGAATCAAGTCAGCAAAACTGGCGTAGCTATTCGCATCAAAAGCCAGTTGTGGCTCAATGGCTTCCCAGGATAACGTCTGATCAACAAACAAGGCACCGATGATTTTTGCCAAGTAAGCAATATCAAAGCCCATCGCATCACTAGAATAACGTAGTGCTAGGCGATTGCCATTGGTCAATTCTTCATCTGTCAACTGGTCCAACTGTTCTTGGGTAAATGCGGTCACACTGCCTTCAGTGATCCCTTGAGTTAAGGCACTACGTAGCGAACTAGGTTCATCGGCTAACGTGTTGATCTCATTGACGTTTTGCGTCCCTGTCTCTGCTTGGATCGAGGCAATAACGGCTTCGGAATCGACTGGCTCTTGATTCACGTCAGCTGTAGTTTCTGAAGTAGCGGATTGATCCGTTTCTTGGTCTTCCGCTGTACTTTCTTGGGCAGAATTTTGGATCTGCTCACTATCTGTTTGCCCTTCTGATGAAAGCGTCTCGCTAACGGCAACCGGATTGTCACTTCCACTCGTAGCCGTTTCATCTGCATGAACCATCAATGGTGAAAATGCCAGCGTCATTAGTCCGAACCAAATTATTTTTTTCATCGTCATTGCCTCCTCGAATGGGATTTCTCCCTTTGTAACGAAACTGTAACATAAAGACCTCGTTTCCGCAATCAATTTAGTAACTTCTTAAAAAAAACCTCTATCTTTATCAGATAGAGGTTTTACCATTATTTTATCGTTGCCACATGCATGACTGCTTGACCTGCTTTTGTTTCCGCGATCGGTAACAGTTCAACGTTGGCTGCTTGGTCCATATTGGTGATAATCACGAGCATCTCAGTAGCTTTGCCTTTGGCTGTCAACTGCGCCAAATCGACTTGGGCAACTTGGGTGGCTGGTGTCACGGCTTGGCCTTCCTCCACCAGGATCTCAAAAGGTGCTCCTTGCAATTCGACGGTGTCGACCCCCATGTGCAGCAAAATCTCTAGCCCACTGGCAGTCTTGATCCCCAATGCATGTTTCGTTGGAAAAATCGTCGTGATCGTTCCTGCTGCTGGTGCAAAGATCGCCCCATTGTCTGGCAAGACAAAATACCCGTCGCCCATCATTTTTTGCGAAAATACCGGATCACTTGATGCACTGATCGATTTTGTCGTACCTGTTGCTACTGCGTATAAGGGGGTATCGATCGTTGTTGCTGATGAATTTGCTGCCGTTTCCTTTGCCGCCGTTTCACTCGTTTCTTTTGGTTGCGGTTGCACGGAAGTGACGGTTGCAGCTGATTTTGCCTCCTCTGCCTCGCTTTCTTTGACTGCTTCTAAGCGATCTTTCGGAATCCCAAAGAAGTAGGTGGCAACGAAGCCGCCAGCATAGCCTGCTAACAAGCCGAAAATATAGCCCATCCAACGGCCGTTGGCAATCAATGGAATCAAAGCTAACCCTGATGGTCCAATCGCCGTTGCGCCGATATTTGTCAAAGCGCCAATGACCGCACCACCGATCCCACCACCAATACAAGCAGTGATAAATGGTCGACCTAATGGCAACGTCACTCCGTAGATCAATGGTTCGCCGATGCCTAAGATCCCAACTGGCAATGCACCTTTGATCATTTCAGAAAGCTCTTTGTCTTTACGTAGTCGTACCCATAAGGCTAGAGCTGCTCCGACTTGACCGGCACCAGCCATTGCTAAAATCGGTAATAATTGCGTGCTGCCTGTTGCTTCGATCATTTGGATGTGGATCGGGGTCAAAATTTGATGCAAACCAAACATGACCATTGGTAGGAAGGCCGCTCCTAAGACAAACCCAGAGAAAGCACCGCCCACGTTCAAGACCCAAGTGATCGAACCGACTAAGCTGTCAGAGATCAGACCTGCCAATGGCATGATCAAGAAAATCTCCGTCAAACCGATGATCAGCAAACACAACGTCGGGGTCACGATAATATCGATCGCTTCAGGAATCACTCGATGCAGCACTGCCTCTAATTTCGCCAAAAGCCATACAGCGAAGATTACACCGATGATCCCCCTTGGTTGGCAGCTAACGCTTCGCCAGTGAACAAGTTTTGGATTGGGGCTTCTGGGTTCATACCTGTCAGCAAGATGATCGAACCGATCACTCCACCAAGGGTTGGATTGGCTTTAAAGACCTGCGCAGCATTGACCCCAGTAAAGATCGCTAAATAGGTGAACATCCCATTTCTGAGGACGTTTAAAATCATGACATAATAATTCCAAGTGTCTCCATCTAATCGGCCAGCCGTGATCATGTTGGTCAGAACGGAGGCGATCCCTGCAACGAGTCCTGCACCAACGAAGGCTGGAATCATTGGAACAAAGATATTTGAAATGTCTTTCAGCAGCGACTTCAATGGTGATGATTTTTGTTTGGCTTTTTGGGCTGCTTTCATCTCTGCCGTTTTTTCTGATAACGCCTCTTTGCCTGATTTTTGCTGCGGGATCTCTTGCCCTAAATCAACACCGGCTTTTGCCACCATTGCGTTAGCTACTTTGTTGACTTTCCCTGGTCCGATAATGACTTGCAGCTGCTCGTCATTGACGACCCCCATCACACCGGGAATCTCTTTTAACCCTTGTTGATCGACCTTGTCGTGGTCGCGGACGGTCATTCGTACGCGAGTCATACAGTGATTGACTGTTTCTACGTTGTCCATTCCGCCGGCTTCTTGAAAAATCTTCTCCGCTAACTCTTCTACCGTCAGTGTTTCTTTTGCCATTACTTTTCTCCTCCTAACGCCGTTTTGACAAACCCTTGTGCCGTGGCAAGTTTTGCTTGCGCTTCGCCTTTCGTGCTATCAGTCAACAGCATCACGATCGCCAATTTGACATTCTGATCTGCTTCTTCAAATGCCGCGGCGGCTGTTTCATAATCAGCTTCAGTTGCCTGCATGATGATCCGTTTTGAGCGTTCTACCAATTTTTCGTTGGTCGCTTTCACGTCGACCATCAAATTATTGTAGACTTTGCCGATCCCTACCATTGATAACGTTGAGATCATATTCAAAATCAATTTTTGGGCCGTCCCAGATTTTAAACGAGTCGAACCCGTCAGAAACTCTGGGCCACAATCGACTTCGATTGGAAAGCTGGCATGCTGAGAGATCTCCGCGTCTTTGTTACAAGCGATCGTAGCTGTTGTGACACCGAGCTCATTGGCGTAATCAAGAGCCCCAATCACGTAAGGGGTTCTGCCACTGGCAGCGATCCCGATCACCATGTCATTTTGGGTCAACTTCAGATCGACAAGGTCTTGTTTCCCTAGCGTTAAGGAGTCTTCTGCTCCTTCGACAGCGACCGTCATCGCTTCTTCGCCACCGGCGATCAGACCAACCACCATCTCAGGTGATACCCCAAAGGTTGGGACACATTCGGCCGCATCCAAGACGCCTAATCGACCACTCGTACCAGCGCCAAGATAAATCAAGCGTCCGCCTTTTTTAAAAGCAGCGATAGTTTGTTCAATGACTTTTTCAATACTAGGAATTTCTTTTTCCACTGCATAGGCAACTTTTTGATCTTCTTGGTTCATTTTTTTGCACGCTTCTAAAATCGTCATTTCATCTAAATTGCTCGTTTCGCTATTGCGTCGTTCAGTCGTTAATTTGTCTAAATTGATTTTATTCATTGGAATCATCTCTTTCTAATTTAAATCGCATCCCTGCTTTGATTTGTTGGATCAAAGGCAGATCGGCTGGTATCACCTGAGCGGCGAGGTTGACTTTGGGGTCTGCAGGCAATGATCGTTTGCACACTTGAATCTCTCCCATATAGCGCAAGTACTCTTGGTTATCGATCGTCACAGCACCCATTGGCCGCTCTTGACTAAGTTCAGGTTTGACTTCTGGAATGGCATTGAAACGGGCATCGGCGCTACGCAAGACATCTCGAGCTTCATCGTAACGATTTTGGTGATTCCCTAGTACGTGTTCAAAGTAAGTCGAACCAAGATCTTTGACCCGCAAAACGATCCGCGCTTCTTGCAGATACGTCGCAAACTGCTGCGCACTTTTTGCAGAAACCATCCCATCACCGATGTAAACAGCATCAACTGAGCCGGTAGCCAACAAGTCGATCGCTGCGGCAAACGGCGACCAGTTGCGGTGTCTTTCCAGTGTGGGTAATCCTTGAAATAACGGTCCGCGTTTCTTGGCATCTCCTGGAACAAAGGCTTGGACAAAAAAGCCTTGTGCTTTCTCAACCAGCGGTTCTTCTCCTGAAACCAGTCAGCATCCAGTCCCGTTTCTGGTCGAGGGTAATAATTGTGCCAAGCTTCCAATCGAGTAAAATCGGCTCCATACGCCTGCAGCTCTCGAATGTCTTTTTCCGTTAATGTACTGGCATTCAAACTGATGGTCATTTCCTTTGAAAAAGCGGCGATTTGCTGATTGTCGATCGCATAATCCATTCGTAAACCAGTGACACCGATCTCCCTTAGTTCCGCCAGCTTGTCGATGGAAAAGCCCGCTTCTGCTAAGGCGTTTCCAGAAATATCTACCATTAAAGACAGCTGATGGTCTTTTGCGAAACCTCCCAAGTCCGTCAGACGCTGCCGATAGGTACTGCGATCGTCTTCTGGTATGTGCATGGAGGTGAAAATCCCTTTAAAGCCTGATGCCATCGCAGTCATCTGCTCAAGTTCTGCAGCCGTCAAGTCTTCGTTCATAAATACAGAAAAGCCGAACATCTCTTTGCCTCCTTGGTGAGTCACTTTCGTGATACCGTTTTCTATAAAAGCATTATAACTGATTCTTTTCTCGTTCGCAACTATATTTCATAACTAAATAATAAATATAGAAATATCGTTTCATTTAATAAGAAAGCTTTACCCTTTAAACTTTCTTATGCCCTTCTTTCTACAGTTATGGTACACTTTATTAGGAACGAAACTTGCTTTCGTCATTTTTACATAGTAGGAGGAATCACATCATCAATGATTACAATGGATGATATTATTCGCGAAGGCAATCCAACCTTGCGTGAAGTAGCAAAAGAAGTACCTTTTCCTTTAAGCGAAGAGGATATCGCACTGGGAAAAGAAATGATGACCTTTTTAGAAAACAGCCAAGACCCAGTCAAGGCAGAAGAACTTGAATTAAGAGGCGGCGTTGGTCTAGCAGCTCCTCAATTAGATATTTCAAAACGAATCACAGCGGTCCTCGTCCCTAGCAGCGACCCAGAAAAAACTGAACCTGATTTTAAAGATGTTCTATACAATCCCAAAATTTTAAGTCATTCCGTGCAAGAAGCTTGTCTGGGTGAAGGCGAGGGCTGTCTCTCCGTGGACCGTGAAGTGCCCGGCTACGTGGTGCGCCATGCCCGGATCACGATCAGCTATTACGACATTAACGGCAAAAAGAAAAAAGTTCGTTTGAAGAACTATCCTGCAATCGTCGTTCAGCATGAGATCGATCATTTGAACGGGGTCATGTTCTACGATCATATCAATCAGCAAAATCCTTTTTCATTAAAAGAAGGCATTTTAGTCATCGACTAACAAAAAAAGTCTCTACCGACATTTTGCGGCAGAGACTTTTTTCTTCTATATTATTGAGTATCCTCTGGATATCTTCTTTCACGATTTTGGCATTAATTGCCTTTCGCTAAACTTTCTTGATGATCGGCTTTGATTTTTTCTAATAACGCCGGTTGTTCAAAAAGATCTAACGCGGTCAGGGCTAAAAGTTCAGCCGCGATAGCGATCGACTGCAAGCCTTTTTCACTCTTAGCAGCGGCTTTGAATTCTTCCGAATGCCCCGCAATGTAGTCATCTGAAATCGAAACGGTGGGTTGGATCGTCGGGATCACTTGACTGACATTGCCGACATCAGAAGAACCAAGACTTGCTTTTGCTTCCGTATCGATCTCATCGGCAGGTACGCCCGCTTCTTGGGCATGGGCGAAGAAAATCTCATCAAAACTTGGTGTCACGATCACATCATCGACGGAGTTTTGGAACAAGCCGAATTCATAGGTCGCTCCCGTGGCTAAAGCGGCTCCTTTGACGATGTTTTCGACTTTCTCGTAGACATCATTCAAGGTTGCTCGATTGGCTGCTCGTAAATAAAAACGACCGGCTGCATATTCTGGCACGACATTGGCTGCCACGCCGCCATCGGTGATCACACCATGAATATTGACGTCTTTTGGTAAATGCAGGCGCAACCCATTGATCCCGTTAAAGACTTGCAACAATGCTTCTAACGCGTTGATGCCTTTTTCTGGTGCTGCTGCCGCATGGGAAGCTCGACCATAGAACTTGATATCCACTGGATCATTGGCTAATGACGCTGTCGTTTTGCCATAGCGATGGGCTGGATGGACACAAAGAGCGGCATCGACATCATTGAAGAACCCTTCACGGACAAAACTACCTTTAGCGGAACCATTTTCTCCACCTTCTTCTCCTGGCGTCCCATAGACTCGAATCTCCCCGCCTAGCTCATCGATGAAAGGTTGTAGAGCACTGGCAGCTAAGACGGAATAAGTCCCGAAGAGATTGTGTCCGCAGGCATGACCGATGCCAGGTAACGCATCATACTCGGCTAAAAAGGCAATCGTCGGACCAGGTTTCCCACTGACATAGCGGGCATCAAAGCCGGTGCGATGGCCTGCCACATCCTTTTTGACAGCAAAGCCTTCTTTTTCTAATTGGGCGATCAGGGCATCGGCTGAGTAAAACTCATAGTTGCTGACTTCTGGGTGATTATGGATATCTAATGCCAAGGCTTGATAAGCGGCTAAACGCTCTTGGATAAATGGTTTAATCGTTGCTTTTGTAATAGTTGCTGTTGTCATAATCAAATCTCTCCTTTTTTATACATGTTTTTTCAATTTTATATCAAATTACGTGGTACTTATTTTGCCCCAAAGGTTTCCCAAGCAGGAACACTTGATCCTTTTGACGTTTCCTCGATGACTTTTTTCGTATCCTCTGTTTGGTAAGCAGCGACCACTTTTTGGTAAACTTCATTGTCTTCATCTTCTTTACGGGCGGCAATGATGTTGACATAAGGACGGGCCGTTTCATCAACAGGCTCTAAAAAGATCGCATCTTCGGTTGGTACAAATCCTGCATCTACCGCCATGCCGCTATTGATGACCGAAACATCGACATCGGAAAGTGCCCGAGCGGTTTGCGCTGCATCAAGTTCTGAAATTTCTAAGTTCAAACGGTTTTCTGTAATATCCGCGACCGTTGGTGTTTGTCCGGCTGCTTCATCCACTTTGATCAATCCAGCTGATTGTAACAAAAGCAATGCCCGACCACCATTGGTCACATCATTAGGGATCGCAACTTTAGCTCCTTCAGCCAAGTCGTTGACATCCGTCACTTTGTCGGAATAAATACCTAATGGTGCATTGACTGTATTGCCGATCGATACGAGATCAGTACCAAATTCTTCATTATAGTTGTCCAAGAAAAATTGGTGTTGGAATGAATTGAGGTCGATGGAACCATCAGCCAAGGCTGCGTTGGGCTGGTTGTAATCAGAAAATTGGACATATTCTAAATTGATGCCTTCGTCTTTCAAACGATCTTTGACATCATCCCAGACATCGGTGTCTGCACCAATCACCCCTAATTTCACCGTGACTTCTTCTTGATCATTGGCTGCGGCACTGCCATTGTTTCCGCATCCTGTAATAAATAATAATGCTGCCCCTAAGACGATTGATTGTATGAATTTTTTCATTTTCTTCCTCCATAGACTTGCTTGTTTTTTTATTTGTACGTAAGTGGTGGTCAGTGTGATACTCGTTTAATGAGTAGGTTGCTGACAAATTGACTGATAAAAACGAATACTAAGATGATCAAGGTCGCCATGATCGTAACATCGGTCTGGAATCGGTTGTACCCGCGGGTGATGGCTAAGTTTCCTAAACCGCCAGCGCCGACTGCTCCTGCCATGGCGGTCAATCCGATCACATTGATCACGGTCAATGCAGAGACCCGAATAATTCCCGCCACGCCTTCTGGCAAATAGACCCGAAAAATGATACCGAAAGGACTGGTGCCCATCGCTTCAGCTGCCTCCACGACACCGGGGTCAACTTCTAGCAAGGCAATCTCGATCTGCCGAGCAAAGAAAGGAATGATCCCAGCAATCAGAGGAACCAATGCTGCTGTTTCGCCGATGGTCGTTCCGACAAGGAATCTGGTAAAGGTTCCTAGTAACGTCAATAAGATAATGAAAGGGATCGAGCGCACCACATTGATGACTTTATCGAGAAATTCAAAGAGCGGTCGATTTTCTAAAATCCCATTCGGTCGAGTCACTACCAAAACGATCCCTAACAAGATGCCTAAGATGCCCGCGATCAAAGAGGTCCAAAAAACCATATACAAGGTTTGGATCGTTGCTGTCACAAATTCATCTTGGATCGCAACAACATTGGGAAAATATCTTTCTAATAAGGCAGCCATCTAAAATCCTCCTTTAATTACATTGTTTAATGGTTCTGCATGATTTTCTTTTAAAATATTGGTGTAAACCCCTTGAGACTTCAAATATTCTAAGGCATGTTTACGCTGTTGGTATTCACCGGATAAGCTAACGACTAAGCTGCCGATCGGCACTTCTTGCAAGATCTCCACGTTGCCGTAAAGAATATTGGTGGTCACTTTGTAGCGGCTGTACAATTGGGCGATCAGTGGTTCATTGGTTTGATCCCCCACATAGGACAGCTCCACCAGCCATTCGTTCGGTGCCAAGGAAGAAAATTTCGAACTGCCAAGGATCGTTTCTAAGGCTTGGTCGATGTGTGTCGCCGTTCGGATGAAATCTTTGGTCAAAGGTTTTTCTGGTTGGCTGAAAATCTGAACGCTTGAGCCTTGCTCGATGACTTCGCCGTCTTCCATCACTGCCACTTTGTTGCAGATTTCTTTGACAACTTGCATCTCATGGGTAATAATCACGATGGTCAAGCCGAGGGTTCGATTTAATTTTTTCAACAAAGCCAATATCTGTAAGGTCGTTTTCGGATCAAGGGCGCTAGTTGCCTCATCACACAACAAGATCTCTGGATCATTTGCCAAAGCTCTGGCGATGGCGACCCGCTGTTTTTGTCCTCCAGATAGTTGGCTAGGAAACGCTTGGGCTTTTTCTTCCAATCCAACAAGCGCCAGCAGCTCGGTAACTTTTTGATGACGTTCCTGTTTGGACCGTCCCCCATATTTCAAGGAAAAATCCACGTTATCAAAAACATTGCGACTGTCCATCAAGTTGAAGTGCTGAAAGATCATTCCGATCGTTTTCCGTTTTTCTCGCAGAGCTTTCGCCGAAAGCGTGGTCAGCTCCGTGCCATTGACGACGACGCTGCCGCTGCTTGGTCGCTGCAATAAGTTGATTACACGGACGAGTGTACTTTTCCCGGCGCCTGAGTAACCCACGATGCCGTACACGTCCCCTTTGTCGATCTCGATCGATACGTTTTTGACCGCTTGGATCGCGGGTTTCTTTGGTTGATTGAATGTTACTGATATGTCTTTTAATGAAATCATCGTCTTCCCCTAGTTCTTGTCTTTTTCAATAAAAAAAGGCGTCCTCAAACAAGTCACAGGTGACTTGTTTGAGGACGCCTTTTTGCGTGTTACCACCTCAGTTTAAGCTGTACTCGCATACAGCTCCTTTTCGAGTACGATCATACTCTAGCCAGATAACGGTCGCTACCGTCGTCGCCTTGCAAACTACTGCTCGGAACGAATCACTCCTTGGCCATTTTCTAAAAGTCGTTTGATGCTTCTTTTCAGCTACCGAAGCTCTCTGTTGAAAAAACGTGCTTTTGTACTTACCAATTCTTCGTGTGTGGTGCTATTTGATTTTTGTGTATAAAAAAAGTCCTTTTACCAGCGTTTGCTAGTAAAAGGACGAATACTCGTGTTACCACCTTTTGTTTAGAAGGTTTCCCTTCCCTCAACCCAACGTCTAGCCGTGCTAGAGATTGGTGCACTTTGTAACGGTAGTGCGCATCCGTGATTGCCTACTTATCGACAATCAATCCTCCAAGGCCATTTTTCATCGCTTCTGACTTGACTCTTTCCACCAACCAGAGTCTCTCTTTAAAGTATCCGCGGTTACTTTCCTTCTCAACAGATTCATTATTCTTGTTGAGTTGTACTTTACTGGAAAATGAACGTCTTGTCAACAAAAAATCACAATTTTTTCATCTGAGGATTTGCCAAGACTTCCGCAAAGCGTCCTTGCCAGATCATTTCGTACCAATCAATGATTTCAGCTGCTGATCGTCCTCGGCTTGGATACGTCGTTGTGGCTTGGGCATACACGACGTTTTGATAACCCAGACCATGCGCGAATTTGATCGTGCCATCAAGGCAATATTCCGTCTGAGCACCAGCAAATTCGATACTACGCACTTGGTTTGTCTGTAAGACCGCTTGTAGATCTGTTTGAAAAAACTATTGGCGTGTTTTTTTCGAATCAAACGATCCGTTGGTTCATAGGCCAATGCTGGGTGCAGTTGCCATGCTTTGCTACCGTAGGGCAACGTCTCCTCTTCATGCTGAACAAAAATAACTGGTTTTTCTTCTTTACGATATCGTTGGATTCGTTGGTTGACGAACAGCAATAATTCCGACAAATGGTCAATTGTTTGGTCATTTGTTTGACAGACCTCATTTTGCAAGTCAATGATCAATAAGACATCTTGCATCACTTCACTCCTCAATTTTGGTAGAGCATGCCTTTTTCTGCTAACTGTTGTTTGGCTTTTTCCAGAGCCGCAGGATCGGTGTAGCGCAACGTATGCAAGTGTACCCCGTTGGTTAAATCTGAGAGCAAGCGGGCCTCTGCATGTTTGGTTTTGTTGATGAAATCAGTCACGTCTTGGTCTGTTTGGATCTGCAAATTGCCAGTGATCTCTCCATAGATCTCATGCTCAACGATGACATCGACCACTTCCACACCACAAGCGACAAAGATACGCAATTCTTCTTCCGTTTGTTCAGGTCGATGCTGTACCGCTAGCTTACTCACATGTCCTGCCTCATCCAACAGCGCTTGCAGCCGATACCCACGAGCCGTAGCCACAATTGCTTCACCAGCTGCTCGCAATAAGGCAATGTCCCCAACGATGATTTGACGGCTGACTCCGAGGGATTCTGCCAGTTTGCTGGCACTGATCGCTTTGTCCGCTTGCTTCAATGCCGCTAAAATGTTTTCTCGACGTGTTGCTCCATCCATACTCATTCCTCCAATTGATTCTCTTGATAGGTTTTTGAGTGGTTCATAATTGATTGAAACATAGCCAAAATCGTTTCTTCGTAGGCTTGATTAGAAATTGCCTGCCGAATGTTTTCCAGCACTTTCTCTTCACGATTTTCATCTAATACCGGCAGTTGACTGCTTTTCTTCAATTGCACGATTTCGTTGACCGTGCTCATACGTTTTTCCAAAAGATGCGTGAGTTGCCAATCAATGTCATCGATCGCTGCCCGCTGAACAGCCAAGGGATCTTGCTGGTCGTTTTCTTCTTCTAAGTCGATCGTCTTGATGACCCGTGCTGGATTTCCCGCCAGCACAACATTGTCTGGGAATGATTTTGTAACGACACTGCCAGCCCCCACCACGACATTGTTACCTAAGCGCACCCCTGGCAAAATCGTGGCCGCCCCACCGATCCATGCGTTATCGCCAATCACGATTGGTGCCCCTAATTCTAAGCCGCTGTTTCGTTTGACCGGATGTAATGGATGCGTCGCCGTAAACAACCGAACATTGGGTGCCAGCATACAGTTGTCGCCAAAGGTAATTGGACAAACATCTAATAGCACACAGTCGTAGTTAGCATAGAAATTTTTGCCGACAGAAATATTGTAGCCATAATCAAAACGGACATTCGGTTCGATATAGATTCGACCAGTCACAGAGCCGAAAGTTTCTTTTAGTAACTGCTCTTTGATTTTTGTATCAGTTTCTTGGTTGATCAGGTTCATTTGTTCACGGGCATATTTTCGATCTGCCACCAATTCTGGATCTGGGGAAAAGTACAATTCGCCAGCAATCATTTTCTCTTTTTCGGTACGTTGTGTCATATCATAAACTCCTTCATTCAATTTTCTGGAAAAACGTTTCGGCTGCTGCTGTCAACATGCCATATTCATTCGGGATCGCCAATGGTTCCTTATTAATGACCAACACCTGCTGGCTGTAATCGACTAACCCTGCAAAAGGATAGACTTGCAGCGAAGTCCCCACGACCACCGTCAGGTCGGCTTGAGCAACGGCTTGAATGGCTCCTTCAATGGTTTCATCCGTAAATCCTTCCCCATAAAGCACGATCGCCGGCCGAATCTGACCGCCACATCCTGCATGGTGCCAGTCCTGCAAATATGCTTGCCAAGGTACCGGATTGCCGCATTTTCGGCAATAACAATTGTACAAGGAGCCGTGGAAATCGATTCTTTGGTGACTCCCTGCTTTTTCATGCAGTCCATCGATGTTTTGTGAAACGACCCAGACGGTTTTCTTCGTTTGTAGCGCAGCCATTTTTTGATGAATGATGTTCGGCTGGGCCTGAGGATGGTAGAGGTGCTTGACGAACTGATAAAATGTTTCCGGTTCGTTTTCTAAACAGTCATGGCTTAACAAATACTCTGGCTGGGCCACTCCTTGATAGACCCCTTTTAAGGAACGGTAATCAGGAATGCCCGATGGGGTCGAAACACCGGCACCCGTCAAAAAGGTCACGGATGATGCGGCGGTGACCGTTGCGATTGCTTGCTCAATAGATACCTTCATCGTTCTAACTTCCTTTGTGGCTTTTCTCTTATTCTAACCGAAAAAGAACCGTTTTTGCGAAAAATCAGCCATTTTCTTTTTTAAAAGCAACTAATGCTTTTTCGTGCGGAATTGCTTATAATAGATGCAATAAATACAAGGAGACTGGGAAAACCAAATGAAAATTTTGATTATCGAAGACAACAATGAGATCAGCGAAATGTTGGCTACTATTTTAGCAGCTGACTATACCGTCCAGCAAGCCTATTCAGGTACGGAAGGTCTGCTGCTTTTTCAGCAAGATGCTTTCGACTTGATTTTGCTAGATCGAATGCTCCCTGGTAAAGATGGGACAGAAGTCTTGCAAGAAATTCGCCAAACCTCCACGGTCCCCGTCATTATCTTGACTGCCTTAGATGAACCAGCCGATGTTTCCACCCTTTTGCTGGCGGGTGCCAATGATTACTTGACCAAACCCTTCAATGTCGAAGAATTAAAAGCCCGTATCATTGTTCAGTTGCGCACAAATAAGCAAACCCCTCCAGTTGCCAGCAGCCAATCATATAAAAACATTCAACTGTTGCCTGACTCGTTTCAGTTGCAACGAGGAGAAGCAACGGTTCAGTTAAAGAAAAAGGAGTTTGAGATTTTTTCCCTGCTCTTAGCCAACCCCAAAAAAGTGTATACGAAAGAAATGCTCTATGAAGCTGTTTGGCAAGAACCTTACTACGGTGAAGAAAACACGATCAATGTCCATATCAGCCATTTACGCAGCAAAATCAAAACACTCGATCCAGATGAAGCGTATATCGATACTGTCTGGGGCATCGGCATCAAGCTAGCTTAAAAAGGAGGAACCCCATGCATATACTTCAGTTTTTCGCCGCTTTGATCGTTGTGTTATTGTTGGGCTATTGGTTTTTCTTACTATATGATCTAAAAAAGTACCACCAGCAATTAGCAAGAATCAGCGAAATCGAAACAAATCAAGAGATCCATCTGCAGACCCGCATCCCCGCTTTAAAAGCGATCGCCTTGCTAAACAATCAGATACTTAGAAAAAATAAGCAGCAACACTATCAAATGCTGCAAGAAAACCAGCAGTTGGAACAAGCCATTCAAAATATCTCTCACGACTTGCGCACACCTTTAACGGTCGCCAGCGGCTACACACAACTGCTGCAAGCCGATACGACCCTCACCCCGCAACAACTACAGCTGCTGGATAAAGTCAGCAGCAACCTAGAAAAAGTCGAAAATCATCTGGAACAGTTATTGACCTATCAGCGTCTCAAAGACAATCAACTGGCTTTGACTTTGGAAGAATTCGATCTTTCTCGTTTATTGGAAGAAGAACTACTCCAGCTTTATCCTTCATTCGAAGCGCAACAGTTGCCGTTAACGGTGACGATCCAACCCAACATCATGATCATTTCGGATAAAAAAAGCTGGCAACGAATTTTCCAAAATGTCCTTGGCAATTTACTGGAACATGGCAGTGAGACCGGAGCGATCCGCTTGAATCAGCAAGGAGAGCGCATCGTTTTCCAACAGGAAAATCAGCTGAAGGCACCGATCCAGCATCCAGAAAAATTGACCCACCGCTTTTATACGGAAGACCTTTCACGGCATAAACAGCAAGCCGGACTTGGTCTGTATATCATCGCGGCATTGACTAATGCATTAGACGGCAAGCTCCAATTGGATACAACCGAAGAGACGTTTCGTTTGACTTTGTTTTGGCAGCAGTCCGTTGAATCCTACTAACTCATAGCTATTACAAAAAAGTTGTGACAAACACCTAGATAGAAAATCGATCGAAATTCATCCTTTTGATTTTTGAGTGAACATAGAATTAACCACCTGTTTATGGATACAAAAAGAGTGTTCAGCAAGTATCCCTTTCTGAACACTCTTTTTCTCCGTTTTATCAAGCCTCTTCTGTTATCCAAAAATTAATTTTGCTCAACCCATGTAGCTACCTAGAATAATTTACATATCCATCGAGCTTACTCTGACCATTAAAAAAATCTTTCTGACCTCATTCCAATGATGGGTGACTCAGTAAATGCTAATGAATTCTTTATCATAACCTCTATTAGATATTCTACAAAGTAACAAGATTTTGCATTATTTATTTTGATTATAAAATCTTTTAAATACATATTTCATTTCAAAGGTAACACGTTCTCTTCTGGTCATTAAGATCTGTCCCCATCGCTTAATCCAATAGTAAGATAAGAAAATACTGCTATTGTTCATCTCAGGGTAAACATGCATCATCTGGTTTTTTGCTGGGAAAATTCTCGAAATGATATATTTAGTTGTCCCACCTAAGCGAGAGATATTATTGTCGAGAAAATGATCGAAAGTGCCATATACACCACTCGAAAAAATATATTTCTCCAGTTCCAGGTTAGGGGATCGGATACCATTCTTGAACCAGTTGTCATTTATAGCCATGCATTCTTCATAAGTAGTTAGTAACCCTAGTTTTTGTAATTCTGAATTAACTCTGATCCAATCAATTTCTGAAGAAAATTTCTTTTTAAATAACCATAGATCCACGAAATACCTGATACCAGCACCCCGATTAGAAAAATGCTTATAAAAATGACAAAAAATATATACGTATTCATCAGTTTTGTCCCAACATAATTCATTTTTATCCTGCTTACTTTCAAACATAGTATCTGTTAATAATTTGAAGTATTTATAGAATTTCTCTTGGGAACGAAAAAACAAATGATCATGTAATTCTACTAGTACGAAAGGCTTCTTTATTGCTTGAATTTCACCATTGGGATATTCCTTATCAATCATATAATCGTTGTTCCTGAATATTTCACAGGTTTTCTTCATGTCCCTATTTTGTAGCAAAATATCAATGTCAGTCATTTCCCTCATATCTGACTTTGGATATAATTCTTTTATTTTAGATCCTTTAAATAAAAGGTACGGGATATTTTGTTTTTCGAAAATCCCCTCTAGCTTTTGTATCTCATAGAGCTGCGCTAAATTAATTACACGTTGTTTTTCTCGTTCCATTCTCCATTTTTCATAGAGTCCTTCATCTATTTCTACAATTTTTTCTTTTACTAGTTCTTCCAATGCATAGAAAGTGATACTTGATAGCCGATGATCTTTAGCAAAACTAAAAACCTCCTGCCATTTAATTGCGGAAGAAAAATCTACTTTGGAAGTGTTTTGTAAAACTTTATTAATTAATTGTATGGCTATAAAAGCAGTTGAATCATTCATAATAAATTTTCCCTCTTGTTAAATTTAATTTTTTATTTGAGATTTTTAAAGTAGATTTCCTATGCGTTACCATTAAACATGTTATAGACATATCCGATAACTGTTTAAGGATTTTCATCTCAGTATCAGAATCTAGTGCACTTGTGGCCTCATCTAAAATTAAAACTGAAGGTCTGCTACAGATAGCTCTTGCTATTGCGATTCGTTGGGCTTGTCCTAAAGATATACTTTTTCCGCCCTCTGTCAAATTGGTGTCATACCCGTCCTTTAATGACTCGATAAACTCATTTGCACAAGCCACTCTTGCTGCATGTTCGATTTCTTTTTGGCTTATTTTACTGTTAAAAAAACTAATATTTTCTTTAATTGTTCCTGCAAAAATCTGATTGGACTGGGGGACATAACCATAAAAATTTTCTGGCAACTCTTCTGGTAATACTTCATGGCTATCTGAGAAAGCTATTTTGATACTTTGATTCTCAGACTTATAAATCCCCATAAGTAACATTAGTAAAGTTGTTTTGCCACTTCCTGATGTTCCCATTAAAGAAACCTTGTCTCCAGAATTAATGCTCAAAATCACTTCATCTAACACTTTCTGCCCATCATAAGCATAATTTAGCCCTCGAACGTCAATTCTCTTAAATGCTGCTAAATCTTTTTTAGATATTTCTTCGATGCTTTCTCTTCCAGCCTTTCGACTTGGATTATACGATTAATTGACTCTAAAACACCGAAGGAATATGGAATCATACCTGTTAAATTAGCGATTGGCCCTTGAATTTGTCCTGATATCTGTGTCAATGCAACCAACGAGCCAAGAGTTAAATTGCTTTGGCTGATCTGATAAGCGCCCCAAAATATCATACACAAAAATCCAAATTCATAAATTAAAGAAAACCCTACCGTACCAAAACCAGAAAAATACTTCCGTTTCATAGTAGCGTCAAACTCTAATTTTTGAAGTTCCTCAAGCTTTTTATTCATTGGCATATATGCACCAAATACTTGAATTACTAATAGATTGCTAAGATAGTCCTGAATGAAGGAACGAGTATTTCCAACGCGTTCTTGAATGTCTCTATATAATTTCTGTGACTTTTTTCTCACTGTTGACATACCGACAACCAATAGAGCGCCTAAAAAAACGATAATTGAAGCTAGCTGTTTATCTAAAACAAATAAAAGAACGAGAGCTGTTATCAACCTTGTGGCCATGTTGATTGTTTGGGGGACAATTGTGACCAATGCTTTTGAAATATACGGGATATCAGAATATAAATACGTATTCAACTTGCCGGAATGAATTGCTTGTATTTTTTCATAGGATGATTTATTAATCTTTTTGATAAAATTATTTTGAATACTAACCCGGATGCGATACTCTGTAGATTCATCTAGTATCCCCGATACATATCGAAGGACAATAATAAAAATAATCATCATAACATATATAGTAGCTTCACTAGTCATCCTGCTTCGATCTTGCTTTATGACGATATCGATTAATGACTTACTTCTAGTAGCCATCAATACTGATAAAATAGCGATAATAAAATTCAAAATTACTAAACGTGTTATCGCACCCTTGAATATTTTAACTATTTCTGCCAACCATCTAACTGACGCTTTTTTTAAAATATTTTTTTCATTCTAATTACCAAATTTATTTAATGCGTTTATCCATATTTTTATTAATTTTTGAGATACAAATAAAAAAGGAAGCCTAATTGGTAGTAACAGTATTACCGACCAACTGTAAAATTTATATCTTATTTCTTTTATAGAGACATATCGATTCCCCCTATAAAATGCAACTAATTTTCCTATGACAAATTCTTTAGAAACTTTCTCAATAGTGTATTGATTATCTCCACATACTAAATAATGATTGTCGTTTTCACCAACAATTCGGTGTAGTATGATTTTCCCATTCGGCCTCTGAAATAAGATTACATCCGAAATACAATACTTATCTTTGTTGGGTCTTACAATAATGCGATCTTTTCTATCCCTAAGTAAAGGGTACATACTCATTCCCACAGTAGTTGAATAGTGTATTCCTTGTTCTTGAATTTTTTTTTTATATTGCTGTCGTTATTAGAAGTCAAGAGCATCAATCTGTTCCATAATTTTTAGAAAATCATCCAAGTCTTTTTCTGCAATATGCTTTTCTATATTGTAAGTCATTTGCAAAGAAGCAATTAACTCATCTTTTGACGCCCCACTTTCAAGCTCTTTCCATAAAAAAGCAGCAGACGCATTTAACTTTAAGTAGCCATTAAATGAGTTTTCTACATCTCCAACTGTAATTACAACATTCTCTCCCTCAATATCACTCAATAAAAAATTACTTTTAATTTTCATTCGTTTCTTCCTCCTTCACTATTTTATTTTTTGCTAAAATCACAGCATTTTCTGAAATTTGACATTTCAGTTCATAGATAGGAATTATGTTAATTATTCTTTTTATTAAGTAAATTAACATTTCATTCCCATTTTCTTTGTTAGGAAATAGTACCTGACTCATCAAAACATCCAATGATTCACTTGTATTTAGTTTTCTGATTTCATTGACGTGGTCTTGTTTAATAGTTACTATCGCTTCAATTTTGACTGAGTCATTAACTCCAAGATTTTCTTTTCCCATCCAGGGGTTCCGAAACCAGCGAAACAGCCATTTGAATAGGAAATCAGCGGTTTGTCTCCATTTATTATCCGAACTTCATTTCTATATAAATCTTTCCACAAATTTGCCTGTGTTGATTTACCAGACCCACTTTTCCCTGTAAATAAAATACCTTTATTTTGATAATCAATTAATGCTCCATGAAATAAAAAAACTTTACGATGAATCAATGTTTGACATATTTTCCGGTAAATCGCTAGACTCTCGCAATAATCAAGTTCATAGTTTTGACCATTTTGTTCATTTAATATTTCATTATGAGTAGCTTCAATTATAAGAACAGGCGTTTCTTTTGTACGATACTCAGTGCACTGCTGTTTAACATATGCATATTTGTTATTGATTTGAATAGGAATATTTGCTAACTTTATTAAAAACATTTACCTACCTACACATTCTCACTTGATTGATTGCATCTACGTAATACTTTGTACATTTCGTTTGATCTACCTGTATATCTGCTCCAATGGGTGAATCGTTTACCCAGTCCCCTTTGAAAAATAAACCTTTTTTGAATCAAATACTCCTGCATTATGCAGTATTTTATGTTTCATCCACTCTTTTATATCTTGTGTGGACCAGGAAAAGCTCAATTCTTTTTCTACACAAACATCAATATCGAAATATAGAGTATTCCACAACAACGACCACATTCCTGCAGTCCAACAAGGAAATGTATCTCGTGGTCTTTTCTTATTCTTTACGTCTTTATACAAATATTCTAATTTGACAAATAGCATATACAATTTCGTAGAATCCTCATATACTTTCTCCCAAAACTCCACTATTGGTTGAGAAATATACCATTGTGCGCCTCCTGCGCAGCTTTCAAATTTCTCAATGGCTCTTTGCTTATCGACACCAATAACTTGACATAGTCCATTCAAATAGGCTTCCCCAAATGCCTCGACAAACGATGGTTGTAGATAAGAACTACAATCACTGGCATACCACTTATCTTTTCCTACAGACATGCTATCAAAATTAATCTTGTCTCTTAATATGATATCTGTATCAATATAGAAATAATTTTCCTTTTGCATCTCTGGGAACTCTGTTAAGAATTTCATCCATAAATACGGACCCGATGAGGGAATATAAATCTTATTTTTTCTATTGTCTGGATATAAATGACAACGTACATGATACTTATTTTTAATATTCTCCACTATTGATGCATCTTCACCATAGAATAATAGGATGATGTCTTTTATTCCATGAGATTGTAAGTTAGTTAATAGAACTTCTACTTCCCATTCAAAGCGTTTACTCGCTTTTGTGCATGCAATATAATACATTGTTGCCTCCAAAAATAGTTAAATTTCAAAAAAACAGCCGCAACATGCGACTGTTTAATTTATGGTTCCGGTGTTGCAGTTGGAGTAGGGAAAATCCCTGATGTCTGTACGATATCTGTTGCAAAATCATAGACCTGAATTTCTGGTTTCTCATATTTCATTTACCTTCACCTCCTGATAGTATGTTTTTCCTGCTATCCTTTTCCTAAATCTAAGCTCTTACGTAACCATAAATTGAAATCGCAGGTGATACTCTACAGCATTTACAATCCCTTGTTCGATCGTCTTCATTTAAACTGGAGATCGTTCTACATATTTTCTCACATAGACAATCTTCCTTCTTCACGAGCCTTAGAAACTTCTAGCTGACCACCCTGCTCATTGGTTAAGCTCTTTTATTGTTCATTATTCCACCTTTATTCATTATACGTATGACACCCCAGGTTCTTTTCTCGCGGTTCGATCCACATTTACGCAACATACGCGAAAATCCACTTTTCGTTCATCTACTTCCCACGACGAGCTTTCTTGATGAAAATTACAGTTATCAATAATAAAAGCGTTAAAACCATAGCTAGTAAGTAATTGATCTTATTCTTTATTAGATTTGTCCAATCAAGTTTAAGTAAGCAAATTTTTTATGCCCATATAAATTGTTTATAAAGTGACAGAATTTCATCTATGTTTTTCGTATCTCTTTTGATCTTTTCGTTTTAAAAAAAGAGTTCTCGGTTGCAGATTGCTTGAATCTTCGCAATATCGTGCGAGTAAAAAAGAATAATTTTCTTTTTGGAAGCTAACTTTTGTGTGATCGTATTTGTAATCTCGATACTGCCAGAATCTAATCCTTTTAGTGGCTCGTCAAATAGCAAAACTGGTGCATCACTAATCAATTAACTTACCAACAATGCATGTTGTTTCATACCCAATAGACATCTCCTATAGATAGAAAAATGGGAACTGTGACACAGGCCAAAAAGTGGGAGAAATGAACGAAGCTTCGTCATTTCTCCCACTTTTTTAAGTACTTACGCCACAGCCCTTACTTGTTTTTTCTGGAGACCGTAACTAATTTTTGTTATGCCTTCTTTACGGCTCTTACAATTCTTGTCTCTTAAACACCAGATGCGCAGCCAAAAGACAAAGCAGCAAACTGATCAGACTCCCAATAAAAATTGGTTGGACTGTTTCCCATGTTTGGAAAGTAGTCATGGTCACCATCTCTAACCCACCTTGAAAGTCCAAGTATTCTAAAAACTTCCAGTTGGGTAAGGAGATTCGGGCAATCGCAAAGGCCATCGGAATAAAAATCGTCGCCAATACGCTGACAGCTGTATTTTTGGTTAAATACAGAACTAGCACTGCAAAAGAGGACGTCGCTAATAAAATCAGTACAAAACTAACGAAATAATACAACAAGTTTTCTATCTGTGAAAGGTCATTATAACCAATCCCCCCAATAACCGTTCCCGCTACAAAGCTCACCAAACAAATCGCAACGATCTGTAAGACCAGTACCAATGCATATACCAAGAATTTCCCAAAAAGATAAGCGGGTTTGGAGACACCAACGGTAATGATATTCTTCATGGTCCCTTTCGTGTACTCACTGCCTAAGACCTGCATCACCAATGGCAAGGAGTAATACAGCAACATGGAAGACAGACTGGTCTGGATCGCCAGAAAGCCAGTGATTTCTGTAAGGCCGCCTGCTGTTTGGGTACTATCCCCAAGAGTGACCCCCACACTACCATTAGAAACAACGGATAAAATCACCAACAATAAAATAATTCCTTCTGTGATCCAAAAACTTTTACTTCTTGATAAACGATACAAATCGGCTCGAATAAAATTCAACATCTTACTTTCCCCCTTCACTTGTTACTAACTCTTTGAAATACGACTCTAGATTTTCCCCTTCAAAAGAAATCCGATCAATAGCGATCCCTTCATAAACCAGCTGACGGACCAGGTCCCGAATCAACACATTCTCTTGATAAATATGAATTTTGTGGTCACTGACAACTTTATATTCAGAAATCAGCTGACTGTCCAGTAAGCGGCTAGCTGTGGCTACATCATCTACTTCTAATTGAATAAACCGTTTCGCCATCAGATCGAATTCGTGTTTGGTCATCTCTTTGATCAGACGCCCCTCACTAATGACCCCAAAACGTGTAGCCACTAAGTACAACTCTTCTAAAATATGGCTGGAAATCAAAATCGTCATGCCGCGTTCTTGATTCAATCGTAAAAGCAGCTCCCGAAACTCAACGATCGCTACAGGATCCAAGCCATTGATCGGCTCATCTAATATCAGAAAATCCGGTTGGTTCAATAAAGCGATGGCTAAGCCGAGCTTTTGTTTCATACCCAAAGAAAAATCACGGTATTTCTTGTTGCCGACATTGGTCAAACCAACAAACGACAGTGCCTTACTAACGGCATCAGGTTCCACCACCCCGCTGATTTTGCAATAATAGTTTAGATTTTGTTTAGCGGTCAATTGGTCGTAAGCGACTGGAGTCTCAATCACGTTGCCAACGCGTTTCAGCATCTGGGTGTATGCTTTGCCGCCTTCGACACCAAACAACTGCAGACTGCCACCAGTGGGTTGGATCAACTGAACGATTGCTTTTAATAAGGTCGTCTTCCCAGCACCATTTCTCCCCACCAATCCATAAATATCTCCTTTCGCGATCGTTAGATCGACATCATGCAGCGCCTGCTGTTTGCCGTAACGTTTGTTTAATCCTTTGATTGTTAGAACATTTTCCATTTTTACTTCCTCCTTGCTTGCTTCTGTGATCATTCTAGCAAGCAGATCTAAATCAGCTATTAACTAATTATTAATTGATTCTTAACTCGTAGTTTTCTGCAAAAAAAACAGTTTATTTCTATTATACACAGCTAAAAATGAACCAATCTAGAAAAATCGTCCCTTTTTCAGCAAACCCACCAATAGCAAATGTAGCAGACGATCTTTTCATTACTGCTTTTGCGCTTTGTTTTTTGCCTCACAAAGAAAGAGATTCCTTCATGACAAGGAACAAAAAACGTGGTAAACTAGTCACGAATCAAAGTGAGGTGAAATACATTGGTAGCAGCTATTATTTATTGGGTAATGATCATTATCAGTTTCGGTTGGTTGGCAGTCAGCTTATATTTCTCTATCTTCTATTTAGCACGTAAAGAAAATGGCAATCTATGGGCATTTGGCTTTTTAAATGTCATCACAGCAATCATTCAAGCCATCGTCCTTGTGGTGTACCGTACCTTAGGACAAGATTGGGGCGTTACACAATACTCAAGCCTCATCTATCTAGCACTTGGCTTATTGCTTGGTTTGACAGTCATCCAAGCTGTTTTAGGCCGTGAACCAAAAGCGAAAGTCGCTTAAGGGTTCCAATAGACACTCGTAAAAACGATCCGCTTTCTCTTTGATAAAAATAGGGAAATGGTCGTTTTTTTGTTAAAAAGAATTGACATTTGGGTGCTTTTCTTCTAAACTCTGAGAAGAATCAAATTAAATACGAGTACCCTTTAACATTTAGGTAGAGGTCGCGAGGTTCATTAATCCTGCTGAGTGAAGCAACACGTTTACAGCAGAGCTAGGGAACATCGCCGAAACAAGATCGGTTTTGCTTGCATCGATTTTGTTGGGCCGCAAATGAATAATTTGCGGACTGTCTTAGCTTGTCTAAGTTGCGCTATGTTTTGTGAAAGGTTTGTCGACGATGACTTGTCAACAGCCGTTTTCCAATCATGGAGTACGGCTGTTTTTTTGCTTTTTCATCCTTACCTGCTTGTCCAACTCGTGAAAGGAAAGAGAAAAAATGAAAAAAAATAATTGGATCTGGGCGGTCTTCGCCCTCTGTCTAACCCTCATTCAGCTGCCCTTAACTGTGCAAGCGGATGACCAAACACCTGCAGAACAATTCCGTGTCGGCATGGAGGCGGGTTATGCGCCATTTAACTGGACGCAAACCACTGACGCCAATGGTGCCGTGCCAATTTCTGGGGAAGAAGGCTCGGCATTTGCCGGCGGTTACGATGTCCAGATCGCCAAACGAATCGCTGAAGGCTTAGGCAAGGAATTAGTGATCGTTAAAACCCAATGGGACGGCCTACCGCCAGCTTTACAAGCGGGGACTATCGATGCCGTGATCGCCGGGATGTCACCAACTGCCGAACGTCGCGAGCAAATCGATTTTACCGATCCTTACTATGAATCAGATTTGGTGGTAGTGGTTCGTAAAGATGGCGAGTACGCCGATGCTAAAAGCCTCGCTGATCTTGCTGGAGCGAAAATCACTGCTCAGCTGAATACTTTCCATTATACCGTCATTGATCAAATCCCTGAGGTCCAAAAAGAACAAGCCATGCGAGACTTCTCCTCCATGCGCGTTGCTTTAGCTTCGGGAATCATTGATGGCTACGTCAGTGAACGACCAGAAGGCGTCACTGCCGTCGGTGCAAATCCTGATTTGAAGATGGTCGAGTTCGATGAAGGGGCCGGTTTTGAAACCAATCCAGAAGACGTCCAAGTAGCAGTTGGGATGCGCAAAGGCGATCCGGATGTGGAAAAAGTCAATGAGATCCTTGCAGGAATCTCTGAAGAAGAACGGGTTTCCCTGATGGATCAAGCAGTCTTGGATCAGCCTGCAGATGCCAGCGGAGAAACAGCGGATCAAGGTCTGATCGCTGATTTCAAAAAAATCATTGATGATTACGGCATGCTCTTTTTGCGAGGTGCTGGCTTGACCTTATTCATCGCGATCCTTTCAACGATCATCGGATTGATCATTGGTCTCTTAGTCGGTATCTTCCGGACATTGCCGCTTTCAGAAAATCCAGTAGGACGTTTCCTCCAACGGATCGTTAATGGCTTACTAACCATCTATATCGAAGTTTTCCGCGGGACCCCAATGATGGTTCAAGCAATGGTTATTTTCTACGGAACCGCTTTGGCTTTTGGCGTCTCAATGAATCGAACGCTGGCAGCCGTGCTGATCGTTTCTATCAATACCGGTGCCTACATGTCTGAGATCGTTCGTGGTGGGATCTTTGCTGTAGATGATGGTCAATTTGAAGCAGCTCAAGCCATCGGTATGACCCATTGGCAAACCATGATCAAAGTCGTGTTGCCGCAAGTGATGCGCAACATTTTACCTGCTACCGGGAATGAGATCATTATCAATATCAAAGATACTGCCGTCTTAAGTGTTATCAGTGTTGCGGACCTCTTTTTCCAAGGTACATCAGCCGCTGGAACGAACTTCCAATACTTCCAAACATTTGCGATCATCGGTGTGATCTACTTAGTCTTGACCATCAGTGCTACCCAGATCTTGCGCTTTGTTGAACGCAAAATGGATGGTCCCAGTGCGTATGTCAAATTAGAAGACATCAACCCGAACGAATAAGGAGGAAGAACATGTCAGCAATCATTGAAATTGACCATTTAAAAAAGAGTTTTGGCGACAACGAAGTCTTAAAAGACATCAGTTTGTCTGTTAATAAAGGAGAAGTTGTCACGATCATCGGTTCTTCTGGTTCAGGAAAATCCACACTTCTTCGCTGCATCAACTTATTAGAAAAACCAACCAGTGGACAAATCATCTACTTAGGTGAAAATGTGCTAGAAAAAGGCTATGACTTGCCGAAATACCGGACACATCTAGGGATGGTTTTCCAATCCTTTAACTTGTTCAACAATATGAATGTATTAGAAAACTGCGTGACTGGACAAGTCACTGTTTTAAAACGCGATCGCAAAGAAGCGGAAGCGACTGCCAAAGAAAATCTGGAGCAAGTCGGTATGGCTCAATATGCCAATGCCAAGCCTTCCCAACTTTCAGGTGGACAAAAACAACGGGTAGCCATTGCCCGTGCCTTATCGATGAATCCAGATGTCATGTTGTTTGATGAGCCGACTTCTGCGCTAGATCCAGAAATGGTCGGTGAAGTGTTGAAGACCATGAATACCTTAGCTCATACTGGCTTGACGATGGTGATTGTTACCCACGAAATGGGCTTTGCCAAAGAAGTATCTGATCGGGTCATCTTTATGGATCAAGGCGTCATTGCCGAGCAAGGAACACCAGAAGATATCTTTATTCATCCAAAAGAGCAGCGCACCAAAGAATTCCTTTCCCGTGTGTTGAATTAATTCTCTGTCTTGAAGCACTTAGTGTTCTTCTTCCGAGCTTTTTATCCTTTTTTCAGTAAGCTTGGAAGAATTCAATGCTAAGTGTTTTTTTATTACGGAAAACAGAATCGTCAGAATTTACCAAAAAATAACAAAAAAACATTGCTATTTGTCGGAAAATTTGTTATTTTTTTAAAAACTAAGGAATTATAGGAGCTTTCACTTATGGAAAAAAAGTTACAGTTTAAGGATTATATGTATGTTGGATCAATGCTTTTCGGTCTGTTCTTTGGTGCCGGAAATCTAATCTTCCCCGTCCACATGGGACAAGAAGCTGGTGCGAATGTCGGCTTAGCCAATCTTGGCTTTTTAGTGACCGGAATCGGCTTGCCATTTTTAGGAGTAATCGCCATTGGGGTATCCCAAAGTAGCGGAGTTTTTGAATTAGCTTCTCGGATCAATCGACGCTATGCAATGATATTTACGATTTTGCTTTACTTAGTGATTGGGCCTTTCTTTGCTCTGCCCCGTTTGGCCACTACTTCTTATGAGATCGGGATCGCTCCCCACGTTTCATCAGATATGCAAACTTGGTTATTGGCCTTGTTTTCTGCCCTATTTTTTGGTGCTGCTTGGTGGTTTTCACGTAAACCAAGCAAAATTCTTGATTATGTCGGGAAGTTTTTAAATCCCTTGTTTCTGGTCTTACTAGGTGTTCTGCTATTTTTCGCCTTTTGGCAACCCCTAGGAACGATCAGCGATGCGCCGATCTATCCTAGCTATCAAAACGATGCCTTCTTCACTGGTTTCACCAATGGTTACAATACCCTTGATGCATTGGCATCCTTAGCATTTGGGATCATCATCGTCTCAACGATTCGCAATATGGGGGTTGAGAAACCTACGACAGTCGCAAAAGATACGATTCTTTCTGGTTCTGTCAGTATCGTGTTGATGGGGATCATCTATACCTTACTTTCTTATATGGGAACCAAAAGTTTAGGCCAGTTTCCCATCAGCGAAAACGGTGGGATCGCTTTGGCACAAATCGCCAACCACTACCTTGGCACCATCGGCAGTCTGTTATTGGCATTGATCGTCATCTCTGCTTGCTTAAAAACCGCCATCGGTTTGATCACGGCCTTTTCTGAGACCTTTGCTGGGTTGTTTCCAAAACAAAGCTACGGTTTCTTTATCACATTGACAAGTATCTTACCCGCGATCTTCGCCAACGTTGGCTTGACCAATATCATTGAATTCTCCATTCCAGTCTTGATGTTTATCTATCCACTGGCGATCACCTTGATTTTGTTGGCGATCATCAGTCCATTATTTAACCATCGCGCCAGTGTCTATCGAATGACGACGTATTTCACGTTGATCGCTGCAATCATCGACGGCTTAAATGCAAGTCCCGCACTGATTACCAACAACGCTTTCGTGCAAGGAATCTTGTCTTTTGCGTCAGATTATCTGCCCTTCTTCCAAATCGGGATGGGTTGGGTCGTACCAGCGGCGATCGGATTTTTGATTGGTTTGCTATGGTCATGGTTCAAAAAGATCCTGTTTCGGCCTAAATTAGTTAAAAAGACGAAAATAACCTACCTTTTTTTAAAAGGTAGGCTATTTTTTTGATTAAAAAGACTGACAGTTTCGTAAAAAAAAGATACAATAGAGCCACAAAGGAGGATACCTATGTTTTATGAAGAACTTATGATGGACCCGCAAACATTAATTAAATTTAAAATATTCCGGCGTATGCTAACTCTGCAAAATCCTAGCCACCCAATCGCACAATTGGCAAAGGAAATGGAGTTGAGCTACCAACAAGCTTTTATCGAGTTGACTGAGATCGACCAAGATCTAGCTGAGTTGACTCCGGATCATATGTCGATACTCGGTCGTGGCGGTAAATTACAGCCTCAGAATATCGCGGTAACGATCGATGAATACCGCTTCTATTTATTGAATAAAAGCGTTCCGTTCTTATATGTTCTTTACATGCTGAATGAAGACAATCCAACGATCACGGATTTTTGTGCAAAATACGATGTCAGTCGTTCAACGGTGTCTCGCAAATTTGAACATCTAAAAAAACATTTGAAACAATTCCAGCTTCGCTTTACTTACACTGAATCAAATTTAGTAGGCGATGAGCGTCTTGTGCGGCTCTCCTTATTCAACATTATTTGGTTAGGTACCCGTGGCATTGAATGGCCTTTTGCGATCGCGGAAAGCGAAGCAGAAAAAGTAGTGGATCGTTTCACGGAATACTTCCCAATGACTCACTCTTATCTTGGTCGACTAGAGTTGAAGTATTTTGCTGCCCTGATCCTTTTACGAATCAAAAAAGAAAATTTTGCCAAATACGACAAACGGTACAATTTCTTGATGAAAAATAATCCATACTTCGATTTTGAGCGTTTGACGCAAGTCGTTGATCCTGAAGTTTCAATGACGGACAAACAACTGAAAGGTGAATCTGGCTTTATTTATTTGATGGCGCAAATCTTCCCATTCTATTTAAGTCCGGAAGAAGAAGCCTTACAACAAACGATCCATTTCTTCTCAAACAAACAAAATCCGGTCTATCCGCTTGTGGCAGACCTTTTAGCAGAAATGAAAGCAACATTTTTTGCTTCACAACCTGGCCTGTTAGACGAGCCATTAGTTGTGGGGAATTTGATTAATGTGACCTTCGGCAACTATGTTTTTCGTCAGCCATTTCCTAACATCTATCGCTTGCTGACACCATCGATCAATCGCGGATCTGCTGAAGAACAGTTACAACAAAAAATCGACGATTTCTTGACCAGCTACCGTGAAGAATCAGCAGTAGATTATATCAATGATGAAAATCAAGAGCAGATGGCAACGATGTATACTCATGCCCTCTTGCCATTTTATGATCAAATCCGTTACTCGAATCGTCTACGGGTTGGGGTTGCCTTAGAAGATAATTTCTTAGTTGTTCAAGGTTTAAATCAATTCTTGCATGACTTGACCTTCGTGGCAGCAGAGCCTTATGATCTGAATCAGCAAGAAAATTATGATGTTATCGTTAGTTCCAACCAATTGATGAAAAAGCTTAAACCAGAAAAAATGAGTTATATTTGGGATTATGCGGCAGATGATCGGCAATACATTGATTTGTACCGTACCTTAAAAAATCGTTTTGATGAAAAGAATCTTTCCTTGTAATCAAACCGTTACGGTTTCTTAAGAACTTCCGAAAAGATTTGTCACAGAATATTCATATTTATCTCGTATACTCTATGTATACCAACAAACAACCCTAACTAACACTTTTTCATTTTTAACTCCTTCCCGTCGGCCACCCACCGACGGGTCTTTTTTTGGGGTATTTTCTTAGGTAGTAAACTTAAACACTTTCCAATCTTTTCTCCACAAAAAATTCATATTTGGGCAGTATAGTATACATAACCCAACAAACAACCCTAACTAACACTTTTCATTTTTACTCCTTGCCTGTCAGCCACCCACTGACAGGCTCCTTTTTTTCTTACGGAGTTTACCGTATACTAAAGGCAGGAGGTGTCCCATGACAAAAGACATTACGACAGTTGACCAATACATTGCAGCAGCCCCAGCAGAACGACAAGTGATTTTAAAAACTGTCCGCCAAACGATTAAAGCTGTCTTGCCAGAAGCGGTTGAAAAAATCAGTTACCAAATGCCCACCTATCATCAGGAAGAAACTATCGTGCATTTTGCCTGCGCCAAACAGCATCTCGGCTTTTATCCTACGCCTTCTGCAATCACGGCCTTCCAAGAGGCTCTACAACCCTACAAGACTAGTAAAGGGGCGGTCCAGTTCCCTTTTGCGCAACCGATCCCTTATGAACTGATCGCTATGATGACTGCTTGGCGACTCGCTGAAGTCAAAAACAAGCACGCTTAATTAGCAATTAAAAAAACCGCTATGTCTAATGACCCAGCGGTTTTTTTGCTATGCACAGGCTTGATTACAAGCCGGGTTTTGTATTCAAGGTGCTGACTTTCAGCACATGATTCAGGGGAATAATTCGCAGCTGCTGACGGTCACTTTGTAATTTCAAGACAACTTGTTCTTTTGCTACCGTTTTACCGACGATCCACCCGGTAACGGTTTCAAAACCACCCAATTTCTCTGTCTTTACTTGCAACACCACCAGATGCTTCGCAGCAGCTGCTTCTTGCAGCGTTCGCTGGATCTCTTTCACTTTTTCAGACTGATTCTTCTTGTCAGCATCATCACTGAAAAAGGTATCTAGCAAGGTTGTGGATGTCATCACAATGAGTTTACCCAACTGTTTAATGGGCGATGGTTTCTTTTCCATTGGACATTCCTTTCTGCGCGTTACAGCAGTTTATAAAACCACACATACGTTCGCATTTCATAATCCTATTTTAGCAAATTTTTGATAAAATACAAGCGAACACGTCTTATTTCTCCGAAGAAATACTCTCTAGCCAATAAGGAATTCCTTCTTGTAGCAGTTGGTAGGTCTCTTCAAAATCCCCTGTATAATAAGGATCTGGCACTTCCTCAGTCTCCTGCCGGGAACGACACTCATATACGAACGGATCTTGGCTGTCGTATTGGCCGGTGCCAGCCCATGCAGGTTTTCAACATTGCTCTCATCCATGCCAATGATCCAATCAAATTTTGTAAAATCTGCCTCTGTGATCTGGCGGGAGATAAGACCTTCGCTTGATAAACCTACTTGACGGAGCTTTTTTTGAGTTCCTGGATGAGCTGAGTGTCCGACTTCCCAAGAGCTAGTCGCTGCCGAATCGATCTGCCAATCCAATTTGCGTTTTGCTATTTCTGCTCTATAAATGGCTTCTGCCATGGGGGAACGGCAGATATTACCTAAACAAACAAATAAAACTTTCGTCATCGCTCACTGCTCCTCTTTTTCATAGATTTGGTGGCCAAAAAATTCTACATCCTTCGCCAAACGAAACAATTGCGTTGCAATCTCTAATGGCGTCTCTGGAAAGTCGTTGTGAATCCAATTTTCCAAAATGCCTCCGCAGCCGTAGGAAAAGAACCGGCTATAGAATAGAATGTCTTGTTTCGTCAATTGCTGCTCTTGATCAACCTCCAAGAACAAGCGCTGAAAAAGCGGTTCTGTGATCTGTAAAAAACCGTTCATTAAGATCTCGCGGTCATAAGCCAGTGATTTGCGGTAAAAGGCCGGCGCTTGTTTCATTGCTTTCAGCATGCGTAAGGCGGCCTCTTCCCAATTATCAAGGGCGACATCTTCAGTCGTCAAAAAAATCAGCGCATCTTGCCGATAGATCCATTGGATCAAGGCTTTCTTATCAGGAAAATGATAGTAAAACGTCTGCCGATTGACCTGCGCTTTTTCGGCGATCTCCTGCACGCTGATCTTATTCACTTCTTTGGTCTCACAAAGGGTGATCAATGTCTGGCCAATCACAGCCTTCGTTTGTTTCCCATCCATCATAGGGCACCTCTTTTTCTTCTCTTTCTATCATACCAAATTTTCTAGCAAAAAAAAATCCTATCAAATGTTCCTTTTTCACAACCAATAAGTGATACATTACAAAGAAGACCGATTCATGATTGTTCTTTTGGCAATGTGATTCTCTGCAAAAAAAAACGCCTGCCTCCTTTAGAGGACAGACGACGCTTTATTATTAAAACGGCGAGATGCTTATTGTGCCATTTTGTTTTGAAACTGTTCCCTGCGGATCGCGCTGACTTTTTCTGTGAAATTGGCCCAATCAATAGGTCTAGGAGGGGCCAACCATAAGATATGGTCGATTCCTAAGGCACCATAAAAGGGGAGGTTTGAAAGAATCAAATGCGTATGATCATCTGGGTAACTCTGGAATTGCACATTCAAATCGAGAATTTTTTCGATATTCTTTTGGATCATCTGATTATAAGAATCACCAAAAGAAAAATCAACGCAGACATACAAGGGAACCAAAATCTCTTTTAAAGGAATCGTAGAAACTAATAAAATCAGGTATCTGAAAAACAAAAATTCCTTGTTGTTCCATAAGATTGGGCGATTGCGGTTTTCTTCTAAATAGTTGCGACAAAAGGCTGCATATTCGGGGTACGTCTCAAGAAAATACGTCACATCCATATATTGGTATTCATAGCGGGAACTAAAGGAAAACGATAAGAGCTGGTAATGGATCGTGGTCGTCTCGGTCTGAAGGAGTGTCAATGTTTCAGCCGTTAATGAGAACTGCTGTTGGACCGATTGAATAAAATCCGTGTTTAATTGCTGAATATAGGTTTGTTCTTGATCAATGTAGCTGTTATTGTCGATCAACCACCCTTCAACGATCAAAAAGCGTAAAATATCCCGTGCCTCACATTCTAGCACTTCTTGATCTGTGATGGCTAAAATCTCTTGTAACCAGCTTTTCAACTCATCAATAATCACCAAGTGCTTCGGCATGATCAGATCATTTTCTAGCGTATTTTGCATGTAATGCCCTTTATCCATGCGGGACAAAATAATGCCTAAATAGTGTTTCTTGCGAATTCGCATGCGAGCAGACTGTTCGTGATTAAGCCAATTACTCTCATTGAATCGCGCAAAAGACTTTTCTTTTTCGAGGATCTCTTTTGGAAAGGGAGAATGATCCAAATAATATTCCTTCATAAAAAAGAGAAAAATAAATTCTCTGATTTCACTTTCCTCCCCCACCAGCTGAAACTCTTTCGTCACATCAATGTCGTATTCCTTCAAAATCAGTTTAAACTGTTTAAATTCTTTATAGACAGGATTGTGACTCAAATAATGATTGGTGGCAAATTCATATAGCGAAGACAATTGTTCAAAAAAACATTCTTTCAACATGGAAAATTTTAACGCTTGATCCAAATAATAAGTCAATAGCGTATCGGAAGTTGCCAGCCCGGACGCATTGAGTTTAATGACCGTCCCATCGGTCACGATCTCAAATTCCTCATTCAACCCTAGTTCATAAAAATCAAGATTCAACTCTTGAACGGTTTTGTTGATTAGAAATTCCGACATGGTCAATTGATCCATCAAGGTTTCTTTCGTTTCAGAAAGAGCGATGGCGTTTTCCAAATATTGTAACAGGACCAATTTTCGTTTGTCCGCTTTATTCAAAAATGTCACAAACATGCGTTTTCAAGCCTCCATTGTTTTTTTGGCCATAAAGAACGTTTCCTGAAAATAAATAGCAGAGACTGGCAAGATACGAAGGTTTATCATCCCCATCGCCATCCGTATTATTTCCTGGGAGTGCTACATCCACTTTTAAACTATCCGATACGAAAACATCTTCTAGCATGACTCGTTGTCCAAAGTGTTTCTGTTTGTCCAAAAAATTACTTTCTGGAGATATGGATTGCTCCTGCTCTTTCTTCGGAACCGTTTCCGGTTCAGGAGCTGGTTGCTCTTCTGGTTCTTTTTTTCAGCAGGTGGTTCATTCACTTTTTCTGGTACTTCTTCCGGAGGATCTGTCGGAACGATTTCTTCTGAGGGGTCCAGCGGATTATAAATGGTGGCAAAAACGACTTGTTCTGTAACAAGATCAATCAATCCAATAAACATGCAGGCACCAATGACAAAGCCAAATCTGCGTTTCATTTCTTCACCTTCCTTATCATCCGCGCACTTTCTGATGATCTTTCTATGACGCTGAACGTTCCAACAGTTTGTGAACGCTTAGCAGGCATCCACTAATTATAAATAAAATAACAAATAAAAGAAACCAATTTTTTTAGATTGTTGTTTCCATTGCTTTTCTTGTTTTTCAATCATCCTATCCGATGATTGTGGCATACTGCTCGACGATTTTTGCGACTGCTGGGTAGTTGTCTGCTCAACAGGAATCGCTGTCAGCACTAAGCGTTCGTCCGTTCGCGTTGGTGTTGGACAAGTGATCAAGGTCAGCCTTGGCCCTTGGTCATCCGCTAAAACCGACAAGTCTGTTTCCTCCACGATTTTTTTATCGATGATGAGATACTGTTGATTTTCCTCGAGATAGCTCACTGACACTTCCATCCCCACCTGTGCTTCTAGCAATTGACTAAATAACAAACTTTGTCTACCGAGATGATGCCCTAAAACGACAAAATTGCTATTTTTTAACAAACGCTGAGGAAACATCACGACACCGCCTTTCAGTAGCTGCTGATTGGTTATCCCCACCAATAGCGGCTGCTGGAACTCGATCGCTTCAATTGCAACAAAGCCGTACCCGGTGATCGTTGCTGGCTGTGGCGCTAAGGCGTCCCCCAGAGTCGGTATCTGAATGGTTTCTTCTTCTGGAATCGTTGTCGGCAGCTGGGTCGCTATCGTCAATTCGCTTGTGCGTAATTGCCAACTGACGATGCTTTCTTTTAAAAAAGGAAGTGCCAACAAGAGGATACCTGCGATGATCAAGCCATCGATCAAGTATTTCTCAAGGTGCTCACGCTTCATCCGTTTCATTTTTTTCTTTCGTCGGTACCATAAAAGCAGCAAGAAGGCGAGCAATAACAACAGACCGCCGATCAAGAAGTAAAGCCACGTGTAATCTGTTTCGATCGTCACATCTTTCTGGTTCAGATCACGTGCGACATCGCCAGTCACTGTGAATTCTTTCTCAAAGGTCCACTTATAAAGATAGCTTTCTTCTTCGCCTTCTTCATTTTCAACTTTGTATTGTCCTTCTTCACTTTTCCCACCATAGGCAACGGAAGTCAACACGTAGGTCCCGGCTTCTAAACGTTGCCCTTCTAATGAGATTGGGTACGAGAAGTTGGAATTAGGTGCCATTTGCATCCGGGAAGTATCCGAAGAATACAAAACATCACTATCGCCTTTTTTCTTCACTTCATTGATCAGGCGTAATGAATTCAAGTACGCTGCTTCAGGATTTTGAAGGGTGACATTGATGGTGTTACGAGAATTGACTTGTCCCGGTCCAACATCTAGTAGTTTCAGATCCGGCGCAACTTCTGCTGTATTTTGACGCAATAAAATCGCAACGACATAGGCATACTCGTTCTTGATGGCTAAGCCTTGGTCTTCTTCACTGTCAGCCGTAGCATTTTCCTCTGTCGTTTCTTTTAAGGTCAAGCCACCTGCGATGACTCCTTCAAAGGATTCCGAAGGCATAGTGATCTTTAAAGGCAAGGTGATCTGGGATTGTTTCGGGATCGTGATTTCTTTCTCCACTTCAATCAAGTCAGCCATATCATAAGGCAATGTTTCATCTGCTTCGATGTCGTTTTCGCCATATTCCACGACTCCATTTAGGTTTGTGGTAGCTGAAGCGATCACTGGTGCGATGACTACCTCTTGATCGGTATCATTACGCAATTGGACTTCCACAGTTTGGACCGTCCCCGGCGCCATTTTCAAGTCAAAATAAGTCTTTTCTTTATCGATTTGGTTCTCTGGAATCACTGGATTGACGGCAAAGTTAAATTCAGAAGCGGTTCCTATAGTTGGTACGAAAAAGAAAATACTCGCGAATAGGAGCGCCAAAAGCTGGTTGATTTTTTTCATGATGGATGTCCCTTCTTTCTATGTATTCTCCTTGAACCTCGAAAGGGTTCAAGGAGAAAGCTGGTACTTATGGGTTGGTTGGTGTGTCTGTTAGTAACCAAGTAAACGTGGTGTTGTATTGGCTGGCATATTTCGTCGTTGAGCCTGGAACTTCCAACTCAATACTATCCATGGCTGCGGCTAAACTATCGCCCCAACTCATTAGATAGGTTCCTGCTCCTTCACCATCTTGGGCACTCATCACTAAGGATTGGGCACCGTTTGGATTCAATGTGATCGTTGTGCTCACATTTGATGGTTTTGGTGACAATGACGGTGTTACCACAGTTCCCTTTGTCAAACGAATTTGCGCAGCAGTCAATTCTTGGTCTTCCGCTGTTTTGAATTGGCCATTTTGGCGAACATTCAATGTCCAACCGCTCTCTGTTCCCCGATTGTCTGTTACTTGGACGAAGTTGGGGCCTTCTTGATTTTCATTTGCTGAATCCACGTATTTTTGGGTTTCCGCATGATAGACCTCTGTTTTCGAGGTGATTTTTGTGTGCCAAAGTAAAGGCTTGAAGCAAAATCAATCGATAGCGGTCCGTTGGTTCCCGGATTTGGTCCATCTGGGTCTGTTGGATCAACTGGTTTGATTGGATTTTCTGGATCTGGATCCGTTGGGCTGATTGGATTGGTTGGATCCGTATTTGGTTCAAAGGTGATTTGTCCATTTGAGTTGTATTCTGCACTGTCTGCTGCTTGTGCCAGCACTGGTGCTGCTAGGCTTAAGCCTAATACTGAGAGAAATGCTAGTGTCTTTTTCATATCTATACTCCTTATCCTTCCGTTCCTGGTGTATCTGATAATACCCAAGTTAGTGTAGTCGTGTAGCTAACGGCATCTTTTGGTGTGCTGCCGGGTACAGAAAGTGCGACCGCTTTGGTAACATCTGCTTGTACTTCTTGGCCATCTTTATCTATTTCAGTGACCGTTTCAACGCTTCCCCAAGCATTGACCCATGTTCCAGCCCCCGTTTGATTTGCTGCAGTCATCACCACTGATTCAGCACCTGCTGCATCCAATGTGATCGTTGCTTCTGCCACTGGTTTAGTAACGCCAATTGCATTAGAATTAACCTCAGGATTTGTTAAGGTGATGACAGAACCTGTCAATTCTTGATTCAACGTTGACTCATTTTTGAACTGCCCATTTTGTTTCACAGACAACCGCCAACCGGCATTACTACCGCGATTATCTGTAACTTGGACATAATTGGCAGTTTTTAATGTAGAAGCTGTGTCATCGTCATTCAAGTATCCTTGTGCTCGTGCATAATAGACTTCGTTTTTATTTGAGATTTTATTGACACCAAAATCTAAGCTAGAGGCATAATCGATCGATAATGGACCATTCGTTCCAGGGTTTGGTCCATCGGGATCGGTTGGATCCACAGGATTGACCGGATTTTCTGGATCTGGATTTTCTGGATTGACTGGGTTCGTCGGATCAGTATTCGGAATAAAATCAACTGCCCCATTTGATGTGTAAGAAGCAGCTTCAGCTGCTGAAACCTCGGTTGCTGCACTCGCTGCTGCCAATACGGCAAGACTTACAAAGACCCACGCTGTTTTTTTCATTAATATATAACACTCCTTTTATTTTAAAGATCGTTTCTTAATTACTACCGATATTATCTGGGACATTCTTTAAATTCCAAGTCAATGTCGTCCGATACTCTTTGGCTAATTTTACAGAACTACCTGGCACGTTTAATTTTACTGCCGTTGCTCCTTCCGTTGCATCGGTCCCAAACTTGTAGATCCAAGTACCCATTCCTTTTCCAACAGGTGCGTTGACCAATGTGACTTCACTATCTGGTACAAAGGTATGACTTGTCGTAACCGTTGGTGCGTATTGCATATCGGTAACCGAAGTTGTAGCGCCAGAGGCGATCGATAATGAAGCGCCTACCAGTTCTTCGTCATCAGCCGTTTTGAATTGTCCATTTTGCACAACGCTCAATGACCAACCTTCTTGTGTTCCTCGTTTATCAGTTACTTGCACATAGTTTGGTCCAGCAGCGCCAGCTGTGAACTCTTGTAGCTGTGCGTAATAATCTTTTGTTTCAGAAGTGATCAGTTGGTTGCCAAATTGAAAACTTGAAGCAAAATCAATCGATAATGGTCCAGCTGTTCCAGGGTTTGGTCCATCGGGATCGGTTGGATCGACGGGATCCACTGGTTTTTCTGGATCGGTCGGATCAACTGGATTGGTTGGATTCGGGTCCGCTTCAAAAGTGATTGCTCCATTTGAGGTGTATTCAGCGGCATTAACGGTTGTTGGTAACAGAGCAGTGCTCATCAATAGAATGCCTGCCGTCAAGAAAAGTTTTTTCATTTTTTGTTCTCCTTTTGATTAAAATGATTCCTACTGCCAACAAAACGACAAGACCACTGCTTTGATAGCGATTAAAGTGATCTGACCCTGTTGCTGGCAAAATATTGTTGCCTTTTTGATTAACTTGTTTATTCCCTGGCTGTTCTTTTATGGGCTCTTCTGGCTCCTCAACGGGTTCTTCATAGACGCCGAAAAAGGAAGTGACACCATTGCTGTCATAGGCACCTGCTTCAGCTGCTGAAACGAGTTGAGGGAACAATAATAGATAGCCAGTAATAACACCGATCATGATTTTTTTCATTTGTTTTCCTGCCTTTATGGGTTGCCAGGTGCCGAAACCAGCTGCCAGCTCAAGGTTCCTTGATAGTCCCCAACTTTTTGCTGTTCGACTGGAACAGTAAGTTTGATGCCTTCATTTTCACTTTCGCCCCAGTGCTGATTCACGACGTAAGTGCCATTTTCTGTCAATTCCGTTTCCTCGATGATCATTTCCCCACTAGTTATCATCTGTTCTTGACCGTTTTTCACAAAGCGGAAGACATCGGTTAATTGATCTGTTCCATCCGTTAATGGCTGTTGCTCTTTGACCGTCAAGCGCCATGGACTTCGTTCGGATCCTCTGGTATCTTTCACCGCTAGTTCTCCTGTGATCGTTGGCCAATAATCTTGTGTTTCTGTGGCAACTTTTTGCTGCCCAAAATCAAAGGCTGTCGGCACACTGCTTAAAACAAGCTCGCCGGCAACTGCGACGTTGACGACTTTTTCTGCCCGTTGACTGCCTGCTTCATAATGGTAAGCCGTTGACACATTTTTCAACAACTCATCTTCCGTTGCTTGTTGGATCGCGGTAAAAGCTTGCGGATCGACAGTCGGTGGTACATTTTCGCGATTATCTGCAAAAATCGTGGTTGCTTGGGTATAGTCTGCCAGAGCTGCTTCATCGGTCAGCGCCGTTGCTTCCGGTAAGGTCAAACGGACATCTTTTGCATAGACGGCAAATTGCCGGTCGTCAGAAATGACACTCTCATTTTTGACCACCACCAAATTAACGGTGGTTTCTGCCTGATTCTGATCGTTTTCACCTACCGAGAAAGTGATCGCTTGTTTGCGATAGACCGCTGTTTCTAACGGTTCTTGAATTGCAGCTAAGACCTCTTCTGTCAGCGTGTCCTTAAAGAAAGGACGCCCGCTGGCTTCGAGATATGTCACGGCTTGTTCTTTGGTCAGCGATTGTGCCTCTTGTTCTGTAAGGATCACATTGCGGGCTTGAACTTCCGCCTTATTTGAGTAGCGTACGCTGATATCGTAACTATATTCCCCATCAGGACTCGTCCAATCAACTGGTTCTGAATCTGGTTGTTCCGTCAACTGCTGATCCGTGCTATCTAGCTTGCTGGATTTGATTTGACCGGCATATAACCATGAACCGGACGTTTGGGTTTCTGGTGTAAACGTCAATGTTGGCAATTCTGTGACCGTATAAGGAATCAATAAACGCCCTTTTTGCACTTGTGTCCCTGCTTGCTCCGTCCCCCAGGCTTGCAAGGTCAGCGGTGTATTGTTCTCTTTGACTGCTGTTACATTGTGACTAATAGCCCCGATCCCGTTCGCGACTCCCGGTGTTTCAACTTCGTAGTTAATGATCGACCCTGGTATCGCAATACCGTACCCGTTGGCTGCATTGGTCACATCGTTGTCCCCAATGAAGGTTTTCCCAGTCGCTTTTTCGATCCCACTGAAATTGATTGGGGTGATCGCTGCCGCATTAGCAGCAGTTGGATTTATGGTCAACACTTGGTAAGCACTAACCGCACCAAACCACGTTCCTTGACTATTGACTCGAGAACCTGCATCATTGGTCGTCGTTTTCAGCCACGTTAAGTGATCTTTATCCGTATCTGGTGTTGCGAAATCTGAGAGATTGATTCGCCCCGTTCCCGGCGGCGATTCGATCGTCCCTTCGTCTTCCACCGTTAACTTCGCGCCTGAAATCAAATTCGTTGCGGAAGAAATACCGATACCGGCATTTTTAGAAAGATGGATATCACCGAACTGATGATAGGTCGTTGCGTGATTGGCAGCAGTAGCTGAACGACCATTTTTGATGTCTCCCCCATTGGCCATTAGCTTGATGCCGTTTGTCACGTTCAATTCGGTAAAGTTGACGATCCCCAGACCCGTCACAGCGATCGGATCAGTTTGATAAGAAGCTGTCCCATCGACATTTTCACCAAAGTTCATCTTCACTTGATTACTGCTGTTGGCTACGATCGTGTTCGTAAAGTTATCTGACGCGTTTCCGCCTGAGATCCCATTGATACTTTTGGCTCCTTGAACCCGCATCTCGACATCTCTTAAAATTTGACTGGAAGAAATATTGGAATAGTACGTGGTGTATAAATTTCCGATACTTGATCCTTCCGCTTGGATATTCATATAAATTTTGCCGCTTCTCGTATTGCTAGCAGTCCGTCCACCATCGCCATAGATCGTTGCCCCATTCAGCGCATCTGACCCTGGTTTTGTGTATATGTTCAATGTAATCGTATTGGAGCTATCGGTCCCAACGATATTCGTACTGTTAAACGGATTGCCGCCTGAGATGTTTGTTCCAGAAGGAAGGGCAAACTCACCATCATAATTTCTCAAATCCAATGTCAAACTGGCATTCCCTAATAACCGTCCATTGTTCGTAACACCGCCTGAAAAACCATTAGACCCTGTACGCGGGGTACCTGAGAAGTTTCCACCAAACACTCGATTATCTGAGTTTCCGTTAATGGTGTGAGAAGAAGCGACACCATAAGAGGCACCGAGTGAGGCATTGATCACCCCATCATAAACCGTTACTGCGACATTGCCGGTCACTAACAAGTCATCCCAGCCGCCACCAGATAAAAACCAGTCTACTTGCCCATTATTTACGGTCGTTCGTCCATCTCCATAAACGCGGCGTCCAGTATACCCTGTTCCTTCTAGCGTATCGACGATCCCAGAGTTTAAAGTATTGGAAGAATTTCCCTCAATGACACCTGAGAAGGAACCACCGTAGGTCCAGCGAGCAACCGTGTTATTCAAGATCGTTTTGGTATTTCCTTTAATATAGATATCCCATGCTGTTCCTGGATAACCACCGCCACCAACGATATCCCATCCAGAGGCGTTTCCTCTTGTTTTATTGGTCGTTGAGTAATCTAGATTCGTTGGTCTGGTGCCTGTATAAGCAATCCCATCTCCACCAGGACTACCATCCGAAGTGATCGTGCCAACTTCAATCGTTGTGTTTCCTTCAATATAGCCGCCTCGACCAGCTGCCGTCGAATAACTCGCACCGTTTGAAAAGGAACCACTGACTAGATGAGAAGTGATATCGCCATAAACTTTAAAACTTGCCGCTGCTTCTGCCAATGCTGCTCGTTGTTCCGGAGTATAGTTGTCATACGTCGTCGTATTCGAAGCCCCCATTGAACTTTGAGATAAGGTACTGACATTGTTTCCTCCACCGCCGTTAAAATCACCAATTCCCCCGACGCTGGCACTCGGCCCTGCTTTCACGGTGTTAACGATGTTTCCTATGATGGTACCAGTATTCCGATTGCCACCTTCAAATTCACTACGTCCAGTGGAATAACTGCTGGCATCAAGGTTGGTCACGATGGCATCCTTAGAACGGTCAGAGCCGATGTTGCCATAAAATGAACCGCCTATGAAACGATTGGCTGTGCCTGACCAACCGCCAGCACCAGAAATCGTACTACGGATGGTGCCACCGATATTGCCGTATTGAACACCACCAGCAAAAGCACTTAAACGGAAGCTTGCATTAGTCGTTTGAATCGTCGTTTCAACATTGCCTGTCACATTGGCTGTATTGGAAGCGTTCGTTCCAAAACCACCGCCATAATAATTACTTAGGGTCCCATTCAAACGATTGATCGTGACACTGGTATTCCCATCAATCGTACCGATATTGGCACCTCCAGCGATCGTACTGATATTACCTACTGTATTATTTACGACAATCGCTGTATTCCCGGTCAAGGTACCACCGCTTTGATTCCCACCATAGATGTTCCAAGTTCCTGAACCTGTCGCATTTAGCGTAATCGTCGGGTTTCCAGTAAGGTCGCCATTGTTGCTTCCCCCATAAATCGCAAGGCCATTGCCGGTGGAACCACCGTTCAAGGAAAGACTATGCCCATTCATGTACATTCTCGTACCCGTATAGTTGAGGTTTCGAATCACTACATCAGAACCGAAGTAGATTTCCGTACCAAAAGGAACGGTTCGACTACCCGAAGTCAACGTTGTTGCATCTGTGATGGGATCATCACTATGTCCTGTGATGATCAAGCGACTGATTTTTCCTTGTAGTGCATAAAAAGTCATGTTTGTATTATCGACTGTGGCTGGAATTGTCTTTGAAGTCAGATTTGTTGGCAAAGTCGCTAAAGCTGAGCCAGAGCCGACATACAAAGCGAATTCTTGGCCATTGCCGTTTTGATACATATCAAACAACGCTTGACGAATCCCTTCAGCACTATTGGTATATTCCGCATATGCTAAACCATCTCCAGCTGGACTTGGTACAGCGATCACTTTCGTTTTATCGGCTTCTGCAATGATCTCTTTGATCGATTGTTGTGCTAACGAGATGTTCGCTGCTCTTGCCTTAACAGTCGGTTTAAAAACAGCAGTTAAGGTTTGATTCTCCGTGAAAATCAATTCAGTCAACGCTTGGCTCGTGTAAACTGTCCCGTCTAACGCCCATCCTTCAAAATCAGTATCATCCTCAAAAACTGGTAGTTCACTTTTTTCTATTGCTTCCCCTTTGTTTTTGCTGACCTGAATGCTGGTTTCCCCAGTAGCAAATACATGCTCAGTATCTGTCAAAAAAGTCAATTGTACTTCTTCTACGGCTTCAGATGACTCTTCGGTCTCTGACGAAGATGTCTTCGCAGTTGCTTCTGTAGAATCTGTCGAAGCAGGTTCGCTAGATGCTTGCATTTCCGTTCCGTTCGTCTCTTCCAGACTGTCAATCGATGAAACGACAGAGTCAGCAGAAGACGTACTTTGTTCTTCACTTGTTTTTGTAACACTTTCGGCTTGTGCCACTACCATTGCATATGAAAAACACGGACCTGATGTTAGTAGAAAAACAAGTAAAGATGTTAAAAACCGTTTCACTTTATCCCTCCTATCTTAAAAAATTAACGTATCGCGCAGTGCACGCCATGTGTTACAACTCTTAGTTTAGCGATTTGAAGGAAGAGAATTGTAATTCTTTTTTTCTCCCGTTCAAAATTATGATTATAATTGTTTTTTCATAATTCCAATTTTAGTAACTTCCACATCTTACAGCTATCTGTTACTCATCGATTGAAAAAATCGCAAATTATCAGGATGAATCATCGATTCTTTTCAAAAAACTGCTTTTCTCCTTCATAAATAATACAAAAAACGAGGGATAAATCAACACTAATAATTAAATTAAGATGAGAAAAATAAATAAAAAGATAAAATATTTGACAAAATCCCGTGAAGAAAAAAGCTTTTCTATCTCCCAAAAATGATAAGTTAAAAAAACGCTTCCCATCTTCTCTCTGTAGATAATGATAATGTTATAATCAAAAAATGAATAAAAAACGTTATTTAAAAAATCAGTACACATATAAAATAACAAAATAAAAAATATTATTTTTTTTATAAATCACTGTTTTTGATAAAATAAGTAAAGTTATTTTTGAAATAACGCAAAAAAGAGACTGTGACAAAAGCCCATAAAAGAAAGCCGCAAGAAAGGCTCTATAATTTATGGGACTGATGAGTCAAAATTGATTCTTCAGCCTCATTTTTATTTTCGGTATTAAAAAAACATATCGTTCTCTAATATGATTAAATCACGACAAAATAAACAAACTAAGAGGACGATAAGTGGTATGAATGATTCTACAAATATGAATACAAAACAAGGAAAGTAATATTCAAAAAAATCTGAGCTAGAATGAGTTTCATCCTGCTCAGATTTATCTTTTTGCATATTAGCCTCTATTGAAAATAGCTATTATTCTCCAATGACTTGTGCGTATACATCGTTGCAAGATGTTGCCTCTCCATTAGCAAATGATACTGAATAGATGATGCCTCGGCTTCATTTGTTGCAGTAAAGTTTGTTGCTCTTATTGTAATTCCATCAAGTTCCTTTTCCATAATCTAATCTGGTGGAATTGACGTATAATTCGCAATAAATGAATCAATTTTTTCACTTAGATCTGATACTTTTGGAGAATCAATTGATGATGTCGTTTCTGATGAATGAGTTTCATTAAGCAAAGAACTGTAAGAAGTTTCTGTTTCACTTGCTATTAGACTTTGTGAGGTTGACTCTTCGGTTTTGTTATACGAATCTTCAAAGGATGTTTTATGTAGTTTTACATTATTCAAAAAACCATCTATAGCCACAAAGTACTCAATTGATTCTTCATCATCATTCAGGAAAAATGTCATATTGTTTTTATACTTAAAGTTTATTAATTCGGGAAAAATAATTTTTAGCTCATCATCAGACACTTCAATATAAAATCCATTTTCAGACTTTTTCACTGTGTAAGGAAAACCAGGTGAATTATAATCATCATTTCCATAATCGATTATTTTTTTCTTTATCTATTCTAAAAGAAAACTCTTATTCCCCTCGTTAGCAGCACCATACCAATCACCATAGAAGTCTTTAGCTGGATCTACAGATAGAAAATAGCCCCCTACAAATCCAATTATAACCAACAAGATAAACCCTAATATTTTTATACTTTTTTCATAAATACCCTATTATGTTCCTTTTTTAATAATACAGAATAACGAATATTATGCATTGAAAATCAAGTTTGTGCCGCAAAGAACGAAGATTTACTTGCATATTATTGTATTCAATTTTACATCCTTTCCTACATATTACAAAATTGTAAAGATATAAATATAACTTAAAAATGTTTTTATATATTATAGTATGGTATATTAAATTTGTTAGTAAAATAATAATTAAAAAGGAGATTAAAACAATGAAGAAGTTTTTAATTAGTGTAGTGTTTGGTATATCAGTTTTAAGTTTTGGTCAAATAAATGGTTATGCAGATGAGAATGGTTTTGAGATAAATGAAACTAATCAATCATTAATTAATGAGGCAATATCCAATGAAGAGTCCAATAGAGATTATATTGATGGTGTAATTAGAATGTTTGAAGATTCTGATAGTGCTGAAGAGTTCAACGCATCTTTAAATGAGAGTTTAACAGTTTTAAATTCCTATGATGCCGAACAAGATGCATTGTTGGAAGAGTATAAAGCGGACGTTGCCGAATCAGTTGATCCTTTTTATGTTGAACCAAAGTCTAAGATAGGTGCTAGATCATCGGTAACTCCTGCAAATCCAGTTTATGCGGCTGCAATTGCTGCATATAATAAAGGTATATCAATGGTTAAGAAAAAAGGTCACAATCAGACTGCTGCTTATATGAAGCACGCCATTATTTCTGCTGAGAATTACTATTGGAATCCAACATGGAAACCTTCGACATATGTTAATAAAAACGATAGCTGGGCAAAGACTGTAGACGGCGAGGAGTTAATGACCGCTTATTATTCTAGACTTAAAAAAGAAGCATTTTCTACAGGTAAAAAATCTGGTTCTTTCTCAGGAAGTTATACATTTCTAAGCGGCCAACTTCACACAGCATTACGTGGAGTTAGTTACACAGTAACTTATAAGAAACAAGCCAATGGAAATTATTGGACTCAAGTAAAGGTTACGGATATATTTGATTTCAAATGGGAGCTAAATGGTTATGATGGCAACTTCGAGGTGGGATTTGGAAACAATTATTGTTACGCAATGCAAAGAGCAGGATTTATCATTCCTTATAAAATCGAAGTGATCCACGAAGTTTCTAGATAGTATAAAAAGAGATGAGCTTTACGCTTATCTCTTTTTGTTTAAGATATATATAATGGATTTTACTAGTGCACCCAAGAAAAGTATCAGGGCTAATACCTTAAAAACTACACCAAGTTCCCAGTTGATTGATCCTTCTCTTAAAAGCTCCTGTTTTTGGGATTTGCTTAGTCCTTCAACGCTTACAGGAATCCAATTTACACTTAAATAGACACTATATAAGTAGCGAAATCATTGAATATATATATAGGATTCTTATTTTTAAACCTTTTAAAAAGTTAATCATCTTAGCACTCCTTTACAAACTATTATATCAGAAAGCTAGCTTTAAATAATTATCGCTAATATAATTTAATAATTTGTGAGTACTTTTTATAAGAGGTTACTTTTGTCCGACCACTTGGTTATGTTAGCTATTTTAATATTCCTAATTTTATCATAGCCAACCTTATTACCACCAACATATATTTCTAGTTCATCATGCCCCCTAAATATGGCCAACTATATCAGGAAAGTAATTCCCATCTCGATCATGCGCTTCAATTTAGATAGCTACTGATTTGTTCTTGAGTGTTACCTGATTTAAAGTTTCGGCGATCTCATTAACATCCATCTAGAACTTTTGAATTGGTTTACTTCTTTCAATAGTTCTTTCTCTATCAATTGCTTTGGTATGTTCTGTAAGATAAAATCCTCCCCATTTCACCATTCCTTTTTCAACTATTTTTCCTTTATTGGATCGATTAAATAAATGATCCACCATCCACAAAAGTGGTATAAATATGCTCGTCCGCCACTGGTTCCCCTTGGATCGATTGGACGATTTTCTCAGCTGCCACCATGCCCCATCGATGTTTCGAATAGGAGATCGTCGCTAAGCGCGGCTGCAAAAGCGCCTAATTCCGTGTTATCAAACCCGATGATGCGGATCTCTTTTCCGATGCGATAGTCGGTCTCGCGGACATATTTGTAGACCCCGATCGCCATTTCATCATTGAAGGCAAAGATATCAATGGGAAACTGAGGATCATTTGCTAAGAGCTGTTTTGCTGCGCGATAGCCAGAAGGTTCCGTGAAGTCACCAGGAATCACTTCATAAGGAATACCAAAGCGCGTCAATTCTTTCGTACTAGCGTCTAGCCGCTCCCGACTGTCGTAGCCTTTTTCCGGCCCTGCTAAGAGAAACACTTTTTGGCTTTGTCCAGCGATCAAGCGATCGATCGCCAGCGCCGCCCCTCCTTTATTGTCCAACAAGACTTGATGGATGTTTTCATGAGACAAGACACGGTCTAACACGACGATTTGATGCCCTCGTTGGGCGTATTGCTCGATTTCCTTTGCTGGAAACGTCCAATCCAAAATGATGGCACCGTCCACCATCCGCTCAGGAATAAACAAGTGTGACTTCTTGCCGCTGCAGACGATCATTTCATAGCCGAAAAGTTCCAGCCCTTTCTTGATGCCATCTAGCAATTCCCCATAAAAACTTCCGGCATAATCGGCTAGGTAAACGCCAATGATGTTGGTTTGTCTGCGTTTCAGTGTGCGAGCAGCCATGTTCGGAACATAGTTCAATTCGTTTGCGATCGCTTGAATCCGCGCGCGGGTTTCCTCGGTCACTTTTGGACTGCCATTCAATGCATACGAAACGGTGGATATGGAGACACCCGCTTTTTGGGCAATATCTTTGATTCCTACCATGGCTTCTCCTTTCTTAACGATAAATATCGATCGTATTGGTGTGGTTTTCGTTTAGTTTGGCGCAAAGTGCTGCTTTCTTCAGGACAAACGCACCTTGACGGTAGCGATTTTCCGCAAACTCAGTGGATATTTCTTCCCCGTTGATCAATACTTTCGGCGTACTTGCCGAATGATAGACGATTTCGACTGGCCGATCAAAGAGTCGATATGTCAGAGTCAATCCTGCTAACTCCGCTGGCAAGACAGGATCAAGTTCAACATGATCAACAAAGGTACGAATGCCTAGCACATTGCTGATCAACTGATTCATATAGATCCCTGGACCACTAGAATAGATGCGCCAGCCGCCTTTGACGCCGACTGCTGCCTCCTTAAGTTTACCAAAATTTTCTTGGGCTTCAACCCTTGTTTTGAAATCGCCATCAGAACTGCTGAAATACGCATTTGCTTGACGGATCTCCGCGTTTTCGACCCGTTGAGCGATCTGGATTGGATTGATGACCCCAAGCGCTTGCCAAGTCTCTTCTTCGCGACCTAATTTCGCCATCGCTTCGGTAAAGCGGATGTGGGCGTGAACGTACTGCAAACCGATTTCTCGTCCAAAGTTGGCTGCTTGTTCTGCTCGCTTGAAATTGGTGCTGACACCACCCGCATAAGTCGCTGGACGATTCATCAAACGCACCCCATCTGGAAATTGCAAATGCTCCTTGATGATCGCCACATGATGATCGGCTTGTTCGGGAGATAACAGCTCACCGATCATGCTTTGCTGCATCGGCAGCAAGCGGTATTGGATACCGGTTTTCTTGTCAGTCGGATGGACCATCAGTTCCACGTGCTCGCTATCTTCCATATAGACAAATCCTGGCAAAGTGCCATCAGCTAACATGTATTTTTCAAAGTCGTGTTTGATGCCCGCAGACAGTTCTGTTAAATGTTTGGCATACTCTGGGTCAACCGACTGCAACTGGCTGGCTAATTTTTTTAATACTTCGTAGGTCAAGGCAACGGTCCAGCTGCTGGCCATTTGCTTCTTCAACTTACTGTTATTTGGCTGCAAGGTGTCATCCCAATCGCCATCACCATAACAAGACAGGTACGTTCCTTCCAAGAAGTTCGCTTCGATATACGCCACTTCTTTTTTCAAATGATCAAACAAAGAAGCTTTGGTCTTGGTTTTCAAGAAGGTTGCGCGATCCGTATAAGGCAGTTCTTTTTCCAAAATCGCGAAATCTTTAGTTTTTTCGAGATAGTCACTAACGACTTTCATTGGCCAGACGATCACATCTCCGTGGCTCTCATCGGCTTTTTGTTTCTCATAGCGATCAAACATAAACCATTGTGGCCAGTTGCCGTCATCTGCAAATTGATTTTCAAACAAATGCTCGATGATGGACGCCACCATCTCAGGACGATTAAGTGCTAAGAAATACTCAGTCGGTCCTTGGGAAACGTCTCGAGTCCCCCAAGCAGCACCACCGTACTGTTCAAGACCATGAGGAGACAAGTAATGAACAAGCATATTGTGGGTGTACCAACGTGCCAAGTGATTGAAGGATGCGACGTCTGCCTGCGAATGTTTCAATTCAAACTGATTCAACAAATCATCGACAAAGGCCGTATAGGCAGTGTCTTCTTGCTGGCGATCTAACGTTTCGGAAACAAAGGGTTCACCAGTCAGTGTGCCTTGGATCACGAAGGAAACCGTCGCCTGTTCTGCAAAGGTCAATACGGTCGTGCTATCGTCGACTGCCACATTGAAAATCGTTTCATCGGTCAGTTCAAAAGGTTGAGCCGCATGGAGATAATACGTCAATTCTGGATAAGTTTCCGCAATCGGTGAATCCGCTGTTCCTTTGATGGTGAGCAATTGTTGATCTTGCGAAATGATAGCAGTCGGTACCGCTTCATCGATCCCCATCACAAATTGATTAGTGATGGCCCAGGTGTAGGCACGACCTTGTTCACTAGTGATGGTCGTTGCAATCGTGCGTCCATTTGCTTTCGTGAAGGTCGTTACTTGAATGACATCATCGGCTGTTTTGTAGTACCATGTCGCCGAATTCAAGCCCATTTCAAAGGCTGATGGCATCGTTAAAATCCGCCATTGATCGCCGTCTTTCAAATAGATCCGCTGACCGGAACGTTTGAAAAGATTCAATGAGTTGCGGCTATTGCTCAACAATTTGTTCATGTTCGTATTGCCTAATACGATTTGGGAGTTAAACATCCCCGTCATGTAAACGGTCGTGCTCAAAATGGGTTGATCGACGATCAGATCTTGTCCGCTCATCAAAATATGTCCATGGGAGCGTTCCATCTGTGCTTCCTTTTCCTTCAACACGACATGGTGATAGTCAGGGGTAAAAAAGGAATACAGCTGTTCGTCAACGATTTCCACTGCTTCTTGCTGAGCAAATCGCTCATTGATTTCTTCTGTGGTAAATGTCAGCCCTGTGAGCGGTCGACCAAAGCTTTTTCGTGGCTGCGCCGTTGCCTGCAACGAGTCGAAGGACAAGCCTTGATACGTTTCTTTCAACGTTTCAAGTGCAAACTGCGGTTCATTGACTGCCGTCGCTTGATTGGCTTTGACCGCTGCGTAAAAAACGATTTCCGTAGGCGTCTCACTTACCGTCAACCATTGCGTTTGTAGTGCCGTATAGGCAAATTCGTATTGATACACTTCATTGGCTAACGTTTCTTGGCTAAGTGCAGCTGGTTGATTTGTTTCTTTGTAGCGGCGACCGAAAAATTGATAGCCATCCGTCGAGAAGCCTTTTAAGGCTTGGAAGCTGCCCTGTTCCACCAATGGAAATTGACCATTTTGTGGTTGATTTTGACGCGAAGAAAGCACGATGCGATCCTTATCATGGCTAACATGATGGTCGATATATTGCGAAACATAGGCTTCATTGGATTGAACAGCCCCTTTGGCTGCATTACCAAGATCTTGTCCGTAAACCAGTTCCGCTTCCCCAGAACCACTCAATTGAACCCGCCAGAACCAGCAATCTTGTGCCAATTGGAAATCAACTTGGTAATTGATGGACTGATACGTCCCGGTCCAGGTCAGCTGTTTGTCTGAGTAGGCAAAGGCACTGTCGGCATTTGAACCGATCAAGGGAATAAAGGACAATTCCCCCGCTTCACGCAGTCGTAGATAGATTTGATTCAAACTGCCATCTAGCGCATTTCCGTTCAACTGATTGATCATCACACCGTGACTTTGGATCTCATATAAATCACCGTTTGGTAAAAACGTCACGGTCGTATTTGCATTATTCATCACTATTTTTTTCGTCATAGAAACCTTCCTATCTTACCTAACTAATTGCAGGGTTGTTTGTTGGGTGTCTCGGCTGTTCCCACCAATCATGATGTGGAATTTCCCTGGATCACTGCTTGCTTGTTGGTTGCTGTGAACATAGCGCAGCAGTTCTTCCGTGATCTCAAATTGAACGGTTGCTGATTCGCCAGCCTCTAGCCAAATTTTCTTAAAGCCTTTCAGTTCTTTCACTGGGCGAACCACTTCACCGACTAAATCGCGAATGTAGCATTGGACCGTTTCCCAGACCGCTGCCGTTCCTTGGTTCGTAACCGTGATGGAAGCTGTGACCGTTTGATCTTTGGTCATAGTCGGCTGATCCAACGTCACCGCAGAATATGCAACTGGGCTATAACTCAAGCCAAACCCAAATGGATATTTGGCATAATTGGAGACATCCAAATATTTTGAGACATATTTTTCATCCGGTGCACTTTCATAAGGACGACCGGTATTGTCAACGTTGTAATACACAGGAACTTGTCCAACGGTTTCTGGGAATGACATGCTCAAGCGACCGCTTGGATTGTATTCTCCCCACAGGATCTGAGCAAGTGCGTTTCCGCCTTCGGTTCCAGGGAACCAAGCCTCGACGATCGCTTTGGCTGCATCCACACCTTGCAAATCAAGAGGACGACCGTTATAAAGAGTTACGATCAATTGCTCGTTGTATTCTTTCAAGGTTTCAACCAAGGACAATTGGGCTTGCGGCAAGCGAATGTCGCTGCGACTGGCAGCTTCGCCGCTCATCCATTCCTGCTCTCCTAATGCTAGGACCACTTTATCGGCTGCCTTCACTAATTCGATCGCTTCTTGGATCGCCGCTTCAGACGGTGCAAAATAATCAAAGGGCTCTTGACCGATCAACAGATCCGCACTCAAGGCTTGAGCACCCTCCACTAATGTCACTACTTCTTCTTGTTTCCCTTGCCAAGACCAAGCCCCTAATAGATCACGGGAATGAGCACCTGGGCCCACGATCGCGACTTTTTCGGTTTTCTGCAACGGCAGAACACCTTCATTTTTCAACAACACCATTGATTTCTTTGCGATATCGCTGGCGATCTCTCGGTGTTCTTGAGACAAAACAGTGGCTGCTTCAGCGGCTTCATCAGCGCCGCGGTATGGATTTTCAAATAGCCCCAGCTCATTTTTTAAGGTCAAGATTCTTAGCACCGCTTCATCGACTAAGGCTTCCTCAACGGTGCCTTCTGCGATCAACTCTTTCAAGTTATCGGTGTAGCAAGTCGTCATCATCTCGATATCGACCCCAGCTTTGATGGCTAGTTCAGCGGCATGTTTTTCATCCTCCGCTGCGCCATGAGCGATCACTTCTTTGATTGCTGCCCAGTCAGAGATCACAACGCCTTCAAACCCGAATTCTTCTCGCAAAACATCGCGGAAAAGCCAGCGATTGGCCGTTGCTGGAATGCCGTCTACCGTATTAAAGGAGGTCATCACCAGCTTGGCACCAGCATCAAGGGCTGCTTTATAGCCTGGCAAATAACTTTCTCGCAGTTGACGTTCTGACATATTGACCGTGTTGTAATCGCGACCACCGATAGCCGCACCGTAAGCCGCAAAATGTTTGACGCACGCAGCCACGCGGTTGAAATCCGTTCGCAGATCATCCCCTTGATAGCCTTTGACGAAGGCTTCAGCGAAGCGACTGTTCAAGTAAGGATCTTCCCCCGTCGATTCCATGACACGGCCCCAGCGTGGGTCTCTTACTAAGTCCACCATCGGTGAAAAGGTCACATGCAAGCCAGAAACAGCTGCTTCTTTGGCAGATACTTCCGCCATCTTCTCCGCTGCTGCCAAATCCCATGAACTGCCTAATCCTAATGGAATCGGGAAAATCGTCCGAAAGCCGTGAATGATATCCGCCATCAATATCGTCGGGATATTCAAGCGGTTATTGGCGATATACTCTTTTTGGACGCGGATCGCTTCTTTCGCACCAGAAACACCTAGCGTTGTTCCCGCATTGTTGATGTTCTCTTGTGTCAGTCCTAAGTCGCCCATTGGACCGGTTTTCTCTTCTGCTTTATCTGAATAAAAAGCCGCTGCCAGTTGCAGCAACTGATCGATTTTTTCATCTAAGGTCATTTCTGAAAGTAGTTTGGTTAATTTCTGCTGTTCCATTTTTATTCATCCTTTGCTTTCTTCAAATTGGACTTCTGCTTCTAAAGGGAAATGATCGGAGGGAAAACGACGATCACAAGAATCCGTTAGACAGGCGGTTTTGACCACCGTGAAGCCTTTCGTATAGATATAATCAATTTCTTCTAATTCTTGCCATGGTAACGTATAAATAAAATTTTGATAGGAGCCTTTGGGTCCGTGATGAGGCTTTTGCCCATGTTCTTTGGCATTTTGAAAATGCTGCTCTAAATACCGATGCACCCGCTCCGTTGGCTCCGCATTCAAGTCGCCCATTAGTAATACTGGATAACGTTCGATCTGATCTGCCAGTTGCTCAAAGATCACTTTCATCCCTTCAAAACGAGCCATTTCTGAAATATTATCTAAATGGGTCGTGATGACAAGAAACGGCGGATTCTTTTTTCCTGTAAGACTGCCCAAACACATAATCGTGAATACGCAGCTTCTGGATGAATACTTGGTTCAGTCGGTTTCAATGACAACCAAAACGAACCTGAAGCTAATAACTCGAAAGCCTCTTTTGATAATACAGTCCGATGCCTTCGCCTAAGCCATCACCGTCACGTTCAGCAGTGACGGAAGCATACTGCGCTAGCTTTGCTAAATCTGCAAATTGACTAGGTCGGGCTTCTTGGATCGCCAGAACATCCCAGTCGTAGTAATCGATCAAGGAGCAAACCGCCTCCGATCGATAGTGCCATTGCCATTCTTGGTCATAGTCGGTATCGACTCGTAGATTGTAGGTTGCTACTTTCATCTTCATTCATTTCCTTTGAGTAATTTTGTGATTTGCTGCATTTCACGACGGATTTGTTTCGCTTCGCCGCCCCCATGCCCTTTATTTAAGTAAATACGCAATTCTTTCGGTCCAGGAATCTTTTTATAGGAAACGAAGAAATCTTCCATGGGACAGATCGGATCAGCACTGCCGACCGATGTATAAACAGGACCAGTTATTCGATGAGCAAAATACTTCAAATCAAAATAACTCATGACTTGATAGATCGTTTCCCGCGTTTCTGAAATTGTTCGATATACTCTTGGATCACCTGGTAACTTCCTGTTTTCTGTTCGATCCGATGGACAAGATTGGAGTGGCTTGGCACATCGGCAAACGTCGCAAAAATCGGGACGTTCGTTAATGCGTTGACCAATAAGGCGATGCCGCCTCCTTGTGAGCCGCCTCTTAAAATAATGCGCTGCGGATCGATTTCCGGTATCTGTTGAAGGACTTCTAGTGTGCGCAGACTATCTGCGACCAATCGCTTCATATAAAAATCTTCTTTTTTCAAGATGCCGCGTCCAAAAGGTGCTTCATGCTGCGTGGTTTCATAAGGAACTTGATCTTGCGTGCGTCCTCCTTGTCCGCGATTGTCGATGACAAGACAGCCGCAGCCGATCAGTAACCAATGAGCGAATTGGAACGGTTCTTGCACATGATTCATATAGCCTAAAAAATCAATCACGATTGGACAATCTGCCGCTTGTTCTGGCAGCAGCAGATGCCCATAGATCGTTTCATTACCAAGACTTTGAAAAGAAATCGTAAAACAATCGATCCCTTTCAGCAAAGGTGCTTGTTTGGTTCTTTCAAAGGCTAGCGGAAGGGCGTCAAGTTCTTGTTGGACCGAAGCCCAAAAACAGGATCGATCAGTCGCTGTGGATTCAGTCATTTGTCTCTTCCCCTTCGCTAATACTTTATTGAAAAACAACACTTGGATAAAGGCTGAGCCTGAGATCCCTAAACAAACAAATAAGAATAGGTTCACTTTGCTGCACAATACAAAAACAATGATTGGGATCACCAGTAAAATGATCGCATTCGCCGTACTGCTAAGAACCGCATACGCCGTTTCTTTCGCTGTTTCTTGCAATGATTGCGTAAACAAGCTGTACAAGAGGACGAACACGACAAGATACAGCGCAGCCAAGCTGACGAGGATCACAGCTAAAACACCAAAGTAAGGTGTAATCATCATCAAGGAATAGATCAACCCAGCAAAGACTGCCACATACGCAATAACAAGACCTTCTAAGAAGAGCCCACGTTTGAGGTTGCTTAAGAATGCTTGCTTATATCGTTGCCAAATCAGGACATCCCGTTCCTTGTACAATTGATCGATCGTCTGATACAGCGCGATCAATGCTGGTCCTGCGAGAATCAGCGTCATTGCTGGAATCATAAAGAGAAAACTAACAATGATCATATCTGCTAAAAAAGCAAAGACCCGATAGTACCATCCTTCATAAGAAAATAGTCGATTCATTATGATCCTCCAATCAAAACTTGCTGATTTGTGTTGTGAGTGCTGCGTAAACTTGTTTCTTGCCTTCTTGTGATTTTGGGTCGTTTCTCAACGTACAGTTTTCTGGGTTGCAGGTCTCACTCAGTGTGCCAATCGCAGTGATTCTTTGTACGGTCACTACGCTCCCTGCGGTCGCCTAGTACTTTAAAACATCAGATTTTGCGCAAAGTGTGCGCAAAACCTGTGTTTCTTTGGTTGGTCACTACGCTCCCTGCGGTCGCCTAGTACTTTGAAACATCAGATTTTGCGCAAAGTGCGCGCAAAACCTGTGTTTCAAAGCAAAGGAGAGGAAAGGTCTTTTTTTTGGCTTCCTTTCCTCTCCTATGGGGGTTATTTTAGTCGTTCGCGGTTTTCGGCCATTTTTTCAGTTTTAATGTCTTTGATTGCATCCCAGTTGTTTGAATCTAAGAAGCTTTCAAAGTCGGTTAGTGTGCTGTCAAATGTTCCTTCATCTTTTGAACGGATCAATGAGATGATCGTACTGTTGATTTTGGTTTTGATGGCTGTGTTTGAACGTGCTTCAGCAGTTCCGGCATCTGGATCCGTATTTTCGATCACAAAGTGTGGATACAATTTGCCTTCACCCCATTCTTGCATTTGAGTCAACGCATTTTCGGTTTTGACTTTCAGTGCATTGACACGGTCATTGTTAAAGTAGTTGAAACGGCTGATACCATATTTTTTGTTGTAGCCTTCGTTGTCGGTTTGTTCCATTTCTTCTTTGATTTCTGGCAAGTAATCGATTTTGCCTTCATCGTTGTATTCATACGTCACGCCTTCAACACCGAATTTTGTCAAAATTTGTCCTGGTTCATCGATCAAGTACGTGAAGAGTTGGGTTACTTTTGCTGGATCCGCCGCATCTTTTGTGATGTAGTTGATCAACCAGCCAGAGATTCCTGTTTGGTTCAAGGTTGCTTCACGACCAGACGTGCTGGCAGGGCCATCGATTGCGATGTAGCGTGTGTCAGAGTTTTTCATGAATTCAGTGAAGTTCCCACCTTGTCCGCTCGTTCCTGCGACTAAGATCGTTGCATAGTCCCCTTGTTTTACTTTTTCATCATAGGTTGGGCCGTCATCAGTAAAGCTGTCATCACTGATGTTGCCGTCACGATACACTTGATTGAAGGTTTTCAACCATGAGATATATTCTTCATCTAAGTTACGGTCGTAGAAAGCACCATCTTCATCTTCTAATGGAACACCTAAGAAATCTTGCAATTTATCTAAGAATGGTCCTGCTGTTTCGCCGATCGTTGTGAAGCCCATCGGTGTCAAATCAGGGAATTTCTCGCTGATTTCTTTCATGACTTTCACATAGTTTTCTGGAGTCGAAACATCTGGTTTGCCTAATGCTTCATAGACATCTTCACGGATCACAAAGTTGTCGTTGACGGGAATATTGCCGCTTTCGTAGTCTGCTGCTGTGTTGGAATAGTTTGGATAGCCATAAGTTTTGCCATCATCTAAAGCAAACCATTTGAAGGTATCTTCGGTCACGACATTCATCAAATACGGATCGTATTGTTCCGCTAAATCGTTTAATGAGTATGCCCAGCTATCAGCTTTTGTGGCTGCTTGACTGGTTTTATCCATCAACGTCACGATATCAGGCATATCACCACTTGAAATCAAGGCATTTAATTTCGAATCATCCCCTGAAATAAATTCAATATCAATGTTCAAATCTTTTTTGATTTGGGCTGTCGTCACATCTTCACCAAATGGCAAAGCTGTCCAGTCTGAATTGATGTACCATGTGATCTTGGTTGGTTCTTCTTTGGTATCGAGTTTCCATGCTGGTGTCTTTTCATCTAACTCATACCGATCTTTGATAGAAAAATCCGAACTGCTGGCATTGTCTGAGCTGCCGCCACATGCCGCTAAGCTGAGTAATGCTGATGCTGCCAATAAACCGCCTACTACTTTTTTCATGTCTATCCCTCTTTCTATTCTTTTACTGCACCGGCCATCATACCGCCGATAAAGTGTTTTTGAAGCAATGGATATATAATTAAAATTGGCACTGTCGTGATGACGATCGTAGCCAACTGAACCCCACGGGTCGTTGCTTGGACGATAAAGTCGGTACTACCGCTTTCAGTCATCGTACTCAAGTTGGATTGGACGATGATTTCATAAATCTTCATTTGCAGCGGATAGAGATACTCTTTTGTGATATACAGTTTTGTCGTCATAAAATCATTCCATTGGCCAACCCCGTTGAACAAGATGATGGTTGCCAATGCCGGTTTCGTTAATGGTAAGAAGATTTTATAGAAGATTTGGAATTCACTTGCACCGTCGATCTTCGCCGATTCTTCGAGTGAAGGCGGAATCTCACGGAAAAAGTTCATTAAAATCACGACATCATAATAGCTGAACAAAGCTGGAATAATGTAGACCCAGAAAGAATCCAGTAATCCTAGCGAGCGAATCAGCAAGTACGTTGGAATCATCCCACCACTGAAGTACATGGTGATGACCCCCATCGTTGTATAGATGTTGCGGCCAACCAAGCGTGATTTACTCAATCCGTAAGCCACGATCGCACAAAACAAGGTATGGGTCGCAGCCCCAAGAACCGTTTTTAACACTGAGATCAAGAAGGCACGAGGGATACTTGCGTCGGAAAAAACTTTCCGATAGTTTTCCCAGGTAAAGCCTTTTGGCCATAACACGAGGCCGTTGCCCGCTAATCCAGAACTAGAAGACACGGGAAACCAAGATATTCCAAATCGGTACGATGATCATCAATGAGAATAAAATCAAGATCACGGTATTGAAGAAGTAAAACCATGTGTTTTCTTTTGCTTTTCTTTTGATCATGTTTTTTCCTCCTATAAGATAACTGAATTGCCGTTGTTCAACTTGCGGGTCACTCGATCCGTGATCACCAATAAGATGACGGAAATGACCGCGATCCCCAAGCCGACAGCAGTTGCATAAGAGAAATCACCTTGCGTCAACCCCATTTTATAAACAAAGGAGTTGATGACTTCTGAACGGTTTTGGTTCTGTGAATTCATCAAAACTAATGTTTGATCTAGGTTTGACCCTAAGATACCGCTCACATTCAGAATCAAGTTTAAGGAGATGATCGGTGTCAGTAAAGGCAATGTGATCGAACGAATTTGTCTTAGCTTGCTGGCACCATCGATTCGTGCGGCTTCATAAAACGTTGGATCGATCCGCGACATACCTGCCAAGTAAAGGATCGTTCCCCAGCCGACTTCTTTCCATAGATCAGAAAGGACCGCGATCCACCAATATTTGCTTGGATCCAATAGATGATTGACCCCTTTGTCCATCAATCCTACAGACATCAGCACTTGGTTGATAAAGCCGTTCGTTGACAGCCAAGAAATCATCATCCCACCTAGCACGATCCATGAGAAAAAATGGGGAATGTATGAAACCGTTTGAATAAATTTCTTCAAGCGGCCATCTTGCATTTCAAAAATCATAATGGCTAACACAATCGGGATCGCAAAACCTAATCCTAATTTCAATAAGCTGATGGCTAACGTATTTCTAACCGCTTCCCAGAAAAAACTGTCATTCATAATGATACGGAAATTCTCTAACCCGACCCATGGTGCTGATGAAATCGTGTCAATCACCGTATAGTTTTTGAAAGCGATTATAATTCCGTAGATCGGAATATAATTAAATACGATCATAAATGCCACGCCGGGAAAAACCATCCAGTGAAGCTGCCGTTGACTATAAAACTTTTGCAGTTTACTCATACACAAAATCTCCTTCTTTCTATCCTCGCAACACTACGTATATCTCCACACTTCGGTGAAACGTTTCTACAAAAAGATTATATCCGCTGCCATTCGAAAATGCAAGCCTTTCCAATTATTTTTTTCAGCTTTTCTTTTTTCACAAATTTTGTTGGGTTCCTCACAAATATAAAAACCTTTATACCAACGTTTTAAGATGAAATTATTTTCCTTAGCACTTATACTTAATCAAATTTCACAAATATCGAATTTTTTCAACATCGATTGACCTACAGAAATTATTAAAAAATAAAAAGAAACGTTTCACCAAAAGCACAAAAAAGCAGCAATCATTGCTGATTGCCGCTTCCTTCTATTCGCTTCTTTGCGGATAGCCAAAATGGTCATAGGCTAACGGCGTTGCGATCCGCCCACGTGAGGTCCGTTTCAAAAATCCTTTTTGGATCAAAAACGGTTCGTACATATCTTCCACTGTTTCGGTTTCTTCCCCGATATTGACAGCGATCGTACTTAATCCCACCGGGCCGCCTTGGTACAATTCGATCATCGTGCGGATCAATTTCTGATCGATATAATCCAAGCCAGCATGATCGACTGCCAAAAGTGCCAATGCCTGGTCAGCAACGGTGCGATCGATCAATCCATCTGCTTGCACTTGCGCATAATCGCGAACTCGTTTAAGCAAACGGTTGGCGATCCGCGGGGTGCCTCGTGACCGACGGGCGATTTCGATCGCCCCTTCTTCCACGATATCCGTTTCAAAGATGGACGCAGTCCGCTGCACGATCTCTTTTAAATCATGGTCTTCATAATATTGCATATGAGAAATGATTCCGAAGCGATCCCGTAGTGGCGCCGAGAGCATCCCCGCCCGCGTCGTTGCGCCGACTAAGGTAAATGGCGGGAGCGGAAAATGAACCGGGTGAGCCGTTGTCCCTTGCCCCACCATGATATCCACATAAAATCTTCCATTGCCGAATAAAGCATTTCTTCGGCGACACGAGGCAAGCGATGGATCTCATCGATAAACAGAACATCCCCTGGCTGCAGCTCATTCAAGATCGCAATCAAATCCCCTGGTTTTTCGATCGCAGGACCGCTGGTCGTCTTGATTTGCACCTGCATCTCGTTGGCGATCACCATTGCCATCGTCGTTTTCCCTAAGCCTGGCGGACCATATAAGAGGACATGATCCAACGCTTCTTCTCGATTTTTCGCCGCTTGGATATAAATCGAAAGCTCCTGCTTGACTTTGTCTTGTCCGATATATTGGGCAAGGGTTTGCGGACGCAAGGATTTTTCGATGTTCTCTTCTTGTTCAGTACTTTCTGGCGAAACAATTCGTTCATCCATCGTCTACTTGCTCCTTACTTTTTCATCATCAATCGGAGAGCTTCCCGCAAGTACTCATCCGTCGATTTTGTGGTATTCGCCGCTAATTGTTTTTCGGCTTTCTTGACTTCTTTTTCGCTATAACCCAATGCTTTCAAGGCTTCCATCGCTTCATCTAAAGCAGTCGTTGCTACGCTTAGAGGAACGATCGCTTCTTCTCCAACCAGTTCAGCCACTTTGCCTTTCAAGTCTAGGATCATTTGCTGCGCCGTCTTTTTACCGACACCTGGGAACTTAGTCAAATAATTGACGTCCCCATTTTCGACTGCCGTGATCAACCCTGTATGGTCTTCATTGGCCATGATTGCTAACGCACTCTTTGGTCCAATACCTGAGACACTGATCAATTTTAAAAACAACTGCTTGCCTTCGATCGTGGCAAAGCCGTAGAGACTATGAGCATCTTCACGAATCACTTGGTGCAGATAGATTTTTACTTCTTGGTTCAACTTGCCGCTAAATGAATACGGATTTCCAAAAGCGATCTGATAGCCGATGCCATGGGTCTCAACGACGATATACGCCGGAAAGATATCCGTTACTTTTCCTATGATATATTCGTACATGTGCTCCTTTCTGTACATATGTTCCCTTTATTGTAGCACAGACGAGAGGGCAAAAAAAGGACTGTGAACGAAGGAAAAGGCTTAGCAGGAAACAAACGGAGGAAAAACCGTTGTTTCAGTCGCATTTTTTCAAACGAGACATGCTGCTGCGTCTTTTTTTCGCACACAGTTCCTAATACTTACTCAACGAGTGATTTGAATTCGCCATAGCCTTTTTCATCCATTTCTGCTAAAGGGATGAACTTCAATGCTGCCGAGTTGATACAATAGCGCAAACCGCCTTTGTCCTGAGGACCGTCTGAAAAAACATGTCCTAAATGAGAGTCAGCTTCTTTGCTGCGGACTTCTACCCGATGCATGCCGTGAGAAAAATCGGCTTTTTCTTGAATATCTTGGCGACTGATCGGTTTCGAAAAGGACGGCCAGCCACAACCTGCGTCATATTTATCAGTAGAAGCAAACAATGGTTCTCCGTTGACGATATCAACATAGATCCCTTTTTCATAAAAATCATCATACTCGCCAGTAAAGGGGCGTTCGGTTGCATTTTCTTGGGTCACCGCATATTCGATCGGCGACAATTTTTCTTTTAATTCTTTTTTATCTGTCATTTTTTCACCTGCTTTTCCTCTAGACTCATCCTGTATGCTCTATCATGCCTTTTTTCTTAGCGAATGTAAAATGACTTGCTCAAATTATTTAAGGGTTTTGCAGCTTTTCCCAACGAGTCGTTGGTTCCGCAAAATGGTAAAACTGCGGTTGGTCTTTTGTATAGATTTCTTCGGTTAAGACAGCTTCTGGCAAGTTGCCAAATAACCCAGCCGCAAAAAAATAGGTGTGTGTTTCTTTGAGGTAAAAGAACAGACTCGAGCCGCATTGACTGCAAAATCCTCGCTGTGCCCACTCAGAAGAATCGTAACGTCGCAGCCACTTCGCTCCTTGAAGAGCCATCTGGTCCTCAGCGCATGGCGCAAGAGCAAACATTGGTCCGCCGTGAAATTTCTGGCAGAGACTACAATGACAAACCGTGATTTCTTTCGCAACTCCCGTCAAGTTGATCGTGACTTTGCCGCAAAGACAACTACCAGAAACATCCATCCTTATTCCTCCTCCGTAAACTCTTGCAACAACTGATAGACCGTAGCGACAGGAAACCCTACGATCGTATAAAAATCGCCGGTTATCGATGAGACAAATACTTTGGCCGCCCCTTGGATCCCATAGGCGCCCGCTTTGTCTTGGTACTCATCTAAGACAAGATACTTGTCGATCTCTTGATCCGTCAAAGGACGAAACACAACTTCCGTCGAAACCACTGCTTGGCGTTGCTGTTTGCCTTTTTGCAAAACGACGGCGGTATGCACCCAATGGGTCCGTCCGCTCATTTTTCGCAACATCGACCGAGCATCTTTACGGTCTACTGGCTTTCCTAAGATTTCTTCATTCACCACGACCGTCGTATCGCTCGCGATCACCAGATCTTCAGGATATGCTTGCGTAATAGCCGCCGCTTTTTCTGCTGCCATCCGTTGGACATAAGGGATCGCCGCTTCGTTCGGTCGGACTGACTCGTCGATATCCGCTGGTATGACCGCAAATTCCGGGACTAACTCCGCTAATAATTCTTTGCGCCGCGGCGACTGTGAAGCCAAAATAATCATTCCATGCCACTCCTTGCTCGATGAGGATCTTGAATTCGTTTGAACATCCGCTCCATGTCGCTGTTGGTGAAATGGATCAGCACCGGGCGACCATGGGGACAGTTGAAGGGATTCTCGCATTTCGCTAAGTCTTGCAACAAGATTCGCGCTTGTGCTTCATTCAAATAGTGATTGGCTTTGATGGATCGTTTGCAGCTCATCATGATCGCTGTTGCTTCACGAAACTTTTTGACACTGACACTTCCTGTGGTCAATAACATATCGATCATTTCGCGGATGATGGCTTCTTCTTCACCGCTAGGATACCACGTCGGGTGCGCCCGGACGATGAAACTATTGGTCCCAAAAGATTCCAGATGGATCCCGACTTCTGCCAGCTTGTCACTTTGTTCCTGCAATTGCAGTGCATCGCTGTTGGGATAATCCAAAACGATCGGCACTAACAATTCTTGCAGATCATTGGTCACTTCGCCGATTTTTTCGCGGTAATACTCATATTTGATTCGTTCTTGTGCCGCATGCTGGTCGACGATATATAGCCCCGCCTCGCTTTGGGCAAACAAATAGGTCCCATGCATCTGCCCAAAATAATCCAGTTGGGGAAAACGCTCCTTCGCTGGTTCTTCTTCCAGCAACCGTTCGACCGTTTTCAGGTAGTTGCGGTCATCCCCATGCATTTCCGGGTGAAGAGTCGCTTGACTTTGCAGATCTTGCGCCGTAAGCTCTGGCGTCTCATCTGGAAGAAAGGCAGGCGCTTCTGGCAGCGGCGCTTTTGTTTCCGTCTGTTCTTCCACAAATGGTTTTCGGACAGGCTTATTTGGCAACGTCTCTTCCAAACTGCGAAAGGTTTCCTCAGTTTCTTCCAACAAGTTTTCGCTAGATTCCTGTGGCATTTCTGGAAGTTTTCCACCTTCCTCCACAGGCTTTTCCACAGAGTTATCCACAGTCTGTTGATAAGTACTGCCCTGCACCTCAAATTTCCCGGTTTCGCGATTATAAGACAACCCAGAAGTCGAATTTCCTGCTGACTCCAGTTCCAAGCCAAGCTGCTGGGCTTTTGGCTGATCGGCAACTTTTTTCTTAAACCGCAGATTGTCAGCGGCGTTAGGAATCAAATTGATTTCCCGCAGCGCCTCATTGATGGCTTTACTGATTAGTTTGGTCAGTTCTTCTTCTTTTGACAAACGAACTTCTTGCTTAGTCGGATGAACATTGACATCGACTAATAAGGGATCCATTTTGATTTCAAGGACAGCTAATGGAAAACGACCGACCATCAATTTTGATCCGTAACCAGCAACGATCGCTTTATTCAAAGCGAAGTTGCGAATATAACGACCATTGATGATCGTGGATAAATAGTTGCGGCTAGCTCGGGTGACTTCTGGCAGTGACACAAAGCCAGTGACTTTAAAGTCGAGGTCCTCAGTATCGATCGCGATCATTTTTTTGGCGGTTTCCACCCCGTAGATCCCGGCGATAGTTTGTTTTAACTGCCCACTTCCAGTGGTGCTCAACATCTTATTGCCTTCATGAACGAGACGAAAAGCCACTTCTGGATGGCTCAGGGCGATCCGATTGACGATATCGCCGATATTTGCTAGTTCCGTTTGCAGCGTCTTGACATATTTCAAGCGTGCCGGTGTATTGTAAAAGAGGTTTTCCACAGTGATCTTGGTTCCTTGCCGCAAGTTGGCAGACAAATGCTCTTCAACAGCGCCGCCTTTTAAGCGCACAAAGGAGCCTTGTTGGGCGCCTTTGACTGCCGTTTCAATCGAGAGGATCGAAACCGAAGCGATACTAGGCAAAGCTTCCCCGCGAAACCCGAGGGTACGTATTCGAAACAAGTCATCTCGATTGTGGATTTTACTGGTGGCGTGGCGTTTAAAGGCAGTCAAGACATCCTCTTCTGCAATTCCTTCGCCATTATCGATGACCTGGATTTTACGCAAGCCTGCTTCTTCAATAAAAATATCGATTTGGGTACTGCCGGCATCCACGGCGTTTTCAACTAATTCTTTGACGACAGAAGCTGGTCGCTCAACGACTTCTCCTGCCGCGATTTGGTTCGCCAGACGTTCGGATAACTCTTGGATCTTTCCCATCTGCTGACCTTCTTTCTAAATTCGTTTTTGCAGCTCGTACAATGTATTCAGAGCATCCATCGGGGTCATTTCCAACAGATTCAATTTCTTCAACTGATCGATAACGCCGATTTCTTCCGTAGATACTTCGCTAAACAACGACAACTGCTGACTTTCTTCGACGACGGGTTTTGGCTGTACCGTCGGTTCATGTTCTTCCAGCGCTTTTAAGATCGTGGCTGCGCGCTGTAAGAGTGCACTTGGCAGTCCAGCGATTTTGGCTACATGGATCCCATAGCTTTTATCTGCGGGCCCTTCCATCATCTTATGCAAGAAGACGACTTCTCCTTCTTTTTCAACGGCACCGACATGGACATTGCGCAAGTGTGCCAATTCCTCATCTAAAACCGTCAGCTCATGATAATGGGTGGAGAAAAGTGTTTTGGCATGAACTTCTTTGTGGATATATTCAATGATGGCTTGTGCCAATGCCATCCCATCATAGGTCGCAGTCCCACGCCCTAACTCATCAAACAAAATCAAGCTGTTAGGCGTTGCATGACGCAGCGCTTGGTTGGCTTCCATCATCTCCACCATAAACGTACTTTGACCGGCGATCAGGTCATCGCTGGCACCGATGCGAGTAAAGATCCGATCAAAAATCGGCATCTCTGCAGATTGTGCCGGTACGAAACAGCCGATCTGCGCCATAATGACTAGCAAGGCAAACTGCCGCATGTACGTACTTTTCCCAGACATATTTGGTCCTGTGATCAACAGGATCTCTGTTTCTTCATCCATCACGATACTATTCGGAATGTACTCTTGGTGACCAAGGACTTTTTCCACTACAGGATGACGACCGTCAATGATCGATACTGCTCGTTTTTTCGCTACTGTCGGCCGCACGTATTGGTAACGTTCCGAAACCGTGGCGAAACTTTGTAAGACATCGACTGCGCTGACGGCTTTGGCTAACTTTTGTAGACGGGTGATACTCTTTTTCACTTCTTCACGGACGTCAAGAAACAGCCGGTATTCCAAATCCACCGATTTCTCTTCGGCTTCTAAAATCAAAGTCTCCAGTTTTTTCAACTCGGGGGAAATAAAGCGTTCCGCATTGGCTAACGTTTGCTTGCGCTCGTAGCGAGAGGTATCTAAATTCACTAGATTGGCTTTCGTGATCTCAATGTAATAGCCAAAGACGCGGTTGAACCCAACTTTCAGGTTTTTGACTCCTGTCGCTTGGCGTTCGTTGGCTTCTAATTCCGCCAGCCATTGCTTGCCGTTACGCATCGCTGTACGGTATTCATCTAATTGTTGATGGAACCCATCTTTGATGATGTTGCCTTCTGTGATCTGCAACGGGGCATCTTCATCGATCGCCGCTTCGATCAGTGCAACCAAATCATCTAAGGGCGTTAATTCCAGCAGCAAGTCATTCCACTCACCACGGTTGATCCCCTGCAGCAATTGCGCGATCAAAGGCACTTGCTCCAAAGAAGATTTCAACTGCAGCAAATCGCGGCCATTGACATTTCCGAAGGCGACCCGTCCGACTAAGCGTTCCATGTCATAGACTTTCGTCAACGCTTCTTGCAGATCTGCTCGTTCAAAGAAACTGTCCAGTAACGATTGGACCATTTCTTGGCGGGCAGTGATTTTCTTTGGCTGGATCAAGGGACGGTCCAACCATTGCTTTAACAAACGGCCACCCATTGCGGTTTTTGTCTCGTCCAACAACCACAAAAGAGTCCCTTGTTTTTTGCCGGTTCGAATCGACTGCGTCAATTCTAAGTTGAATTTGGAATAATGATCCATTTTCAAGGCATGATCCGGCTGATATTCCACGGCTTGCTGAATATGGGCTAAACTGCGTTTTTGGGTGATCGCCAAATAACTTAGCAACTTCCCTGTGACTACTTTTTCTAACTCTTGGGAGAGAGGTTCTGTTAAAAATTGAAATTCGGCATTTTCTTCCAACGTTTCTTGCTTAGAAAACACGACATTCAAGCGATTGGTCAGCATCGTTTGCAATGATTCAGGGATCTCGCTGCACAAAACGACTTCTTTCGTTTGCAGAGCGGCGGCCTCATTGACGACAGCTTCTTCATCTTCCAATTGCGCTGCTTTTAATTCACCGGTACTTAGATCGACATAGGCAAAACCAAAACGCTCCCCTTGCTGCAAAACAGCTGTCAAAAAGTTGTTTTCTTTGGCGGATAGGCCTTTACTGTCCATCACCGTTCCCGGCGTGATCAGTTGAACGACTTCGCGTTTGACCATTCCTTTGGTGGTTTTTGGATCTTCCACTTGCTCACAAATCGCTACTTTGTAGCCTTGCTCGATCAAGGTGTCGATGTAATTGCTGGCGGCGTGGTAAGGCACCCCACACATAGGGATCGGTTCCTCCGCATTTTTGTTGCGGCTGGTTAACGTCAGTTCTAAAATTTGTGCTGCCTTTACAGCATCCTCATTAAATAATTCATAGAAATCCCCTAAACGATAGAATAAAAAAGCATCTTGGTACTGAGCCTTGATGCTTAAATACTGTTCCATCATCGGGGTATTTTTAGTTTTTTGAGGCATTGGTTTCATCCTCCTCGATGGCTTTATTCATTTTCTTTTGGATCTCCGTCGTGACATATTGCAGCAATTCATCTGCTTGCAGTAACGCTTGACGATAAGCAACCACTAAAGGATGCTGCTCGTATTCGTTTGTCAATGACGCATAACGCTGCTCGGCAGCTTTTTTTGCTTCGGGTTTCTCATAATGCTCAAATTGAACGATCTCTTTTTGCGCTTGCTTCAGCGCTTCTTCCAGCTCCAATAGCCCTTGGTTTTGCAAGGCTCGTGCTTGGATTTCTTGAAATTCTTGAACGATCGGATGATCAGACAAGAGCTTTTGCAAAGCAGCCAGCTCTTGGACAACGTGTGGTTCTTTGACTAATTGCTCTTCCATGCTTCTCCTATTCTGTAAACGGGCGATCTTCACTGATTTGGATCGGACGGATCGATTTTGCTTTACCAGTGGCTTCATCAATCTCAAGCAAGCAAGCCGACAAAATACTGCGGCCTTTTTCAATCACTTCAAACCGTTGCGGCAACGCCGTCAAAAATTTCTCAATGACTGGTTCGCGTTTCATTCCCAAGATTCCATCATAAGGACCAGTCATACCGACATCTGACAAATAAGCCGTTCCTTGGGGCAAAATCCGCGCATCATTGGTCTGGACATGGGTATGCGTGCCGACGACTGCCGAAACACGGCCATCCAAATACCAGCCCATCGCTTGTTTTTCGCTGGTGGTTTCCCCATGAAAATCCACAAAGATAAACGGTGTACGTTTGCGGGCAATCGCAACCAGTTCATCCATTTTGCGAAACGGATCATCAAGGTCGACCATGAACGAGCGAGCTTGCATGTTGATCACCGCCAATTCAATGGTGTTGACTTTCACAAATACCATGCCGACGCCCGGTGTTCCTTCTGGAAAATTGGCTGGACGAATCATTTTCTTCGCATCGCCAATAAATTCAAAAATATCACGGTTGTCCCATGTATGATTGCCTAATGTCACGACATCGACACCATCTTGCAAAAATTTCTTATAGATTTTTCCAGTGATCCCACGACCCGCCGCCGCATTCTCGCCGTTTGCGATCGTCACCTGTGGTCGATACACCTTTTTTAATTTTGGAAGGTACTCCGTGATCGTTTCTCTTCCTAATGAACCAACTACATCTCCAATGAATAATACCCGCACACATTTTTCCTCTTCTCTTTTAGCTTCTTTTCTATTATAAGGGTTTTGGTCCAGAAAAAAAAGGTTCTTTCACTTGCGGTTCTTCCCTGCAACAAAACAAAAAAACACGCTAGACTCTTTCGCATGGGTCTAGCGTGTCGCTCGATTCTCTTAGGAAACAGTGGTGTCCTCTTGTCCTACATGTTCCACGATCGCCACGATCAAATCACGGGCTTTTTCCATCGCTTCCACGGTAATAAATTCATACTGGCCATGGAAGTTTTCACCACCGACAAATAAGTTCGGTGTTGGAATGCCTTTATAGGTGATTTTCGAGCCATCGGTCCCACCACGAAACGGCGCTTCGATTGGCGTCACACCAATCGCTTGCATCCCTGCTCGGGCAGCTTCGATACTGCGGGGATCTTTCTTGATCAAATCCCCCATGTTGTAATATTGATCATACAGCGTATAGGTGATACGTTCTTGCCCATAAACTGTGTTCAATTCGTCAATGATCCCCACGATGTTGGCTTTTCGCTGTTCAAAAAGCGCATGGTCATGATCACGAATGATATAAGAAACTTCTGCTCGACCAATATGTCCCGTCAAATTGTGCAGTAGGTAAAAACCTTCATACCCACGAGTGCGTTCAGGAACTTCCTCTGCTGGTAATGCATCGTCGATTTGATGCGCGATTTTCAAAGCGTTGACCAAACGACCATAGGCAGTCCCAGGATGCACACTCGTACCATCGATTGTTATATCAATACGAGCAGCATTAAAGGTTTCATATTCCATATGCCCCACACGACCACTGTCCATCGTGTAAGCAAATGCCACTGGAAAATCCGCCGCATCAAAACGATCAGCGCCAGTCCCAATCTCTTCATCAGGACCAAAAGCAACCCAGACATCGCCACGTTTATGCGCATCCATCGTTTGTAAGATGCGCAGCGCGTCAATGATCTCTGCGATACCAGCTTTATCATCTGCCCCCAGCAGTGTCGTTCCATCCGTTGTGATCAACGTTTCGCCGATATAGTCTTTGAGGTTCGGAAATTCAGCAGTTGTCATATAAATGGCTTTTTCTTTATTTAAACAAACATCCTTGCCATCGTAATTTTCATGGATCTGCGGCTGAATATTTTCAGCTTCGAAATCTGCCGTATCTACATGGGCAATAAAGCCAATCGCCGTTTTTTCAGGATTACCAGGTAGACGTCCGATCACAAAACTATTCTTTTCATAGTAAGCAACATCCGCTACCCCCATCTCGATCAACTGATCTTTCAATAAAAGAGCCAACTCAACTTGTCCCGGCGTCGTTGGGATGCTCTGACTCGTCGCGTCCGAGCGAGTATTCATTTTTGCATAGGTCAAAAAATCCATTAAGATTGCTTTCAATTCTGCACGTCCTTTTTCTTCAATTATTTTGTTCTCCCTATAACGACAGGGGACGATTGTCCGTTTCGTGGATCACTTGTCGAAAATCAGCAAAGCCAGCTGCTAACCCGCGCAGCAAGATTTCTGCCGTTCCCATATTGGTGGCTAAAGGAATCTCGTATACATCCGACAAGCGAATCAATGCCGTTACATCTGGTTCATGGGGTTGTGCGGCTAAAGGATCGCGCAAAAAGATCACCATGTCCAAATCATCTTGCGAAATCATGGCGCCAATTTGCTGATCTCCTCCCAGCGGTCCTGATTTGTAGCGGTGGACAGGCAACTGGGTTGCTTCTTCGATCCTCTTCCCCGTAGTTCCTGTTGCAAAAAGTTCGTGCTGCGCTAAAATTTCTCGATAGGCAGTCACTAATTTTACCATTACATCCTTTTTTCGATCATGAGCAATCAATGCGATTTTCATTTGCTGCATTCCCCCTTTTTTCTATTGTACCAATTTATTTTCTTTGCGACCGAGAAAAAACAAAAAAACATAGCACAGATGCCGCAAACCGGCTGTGCTATGTCTAAAGGATTCCTTTTAAATCAGTTGTAATTCTTTTAAGGCTAACCAGATGCCATCTTCATCATTGCTAGCGGTCACCATATCTGCGACTTGTTGGATCGCAGGGACCGCATTGCCCATGGCCACACCGACACCTGCGGCGGTCAGCATCTCACGATCGTTTTGGCCATCACCAAAGCAGATCACATCTTCTTGCGCTATCCCTAATTGTTCCGCGACACACAGGATCGTTGCTGCTTTGGAGCCTTCTTTTGGAACGACATCCACACTGTTTTCATGCCAACGCACAAAACGCAGTTTGCTATATTTCTCGTCAAAGAAATGCTCATACTCTTTTCCGTAAAAAGCCAATGCTTGATAAACTTCTTTTTCTTCGGGAAAATCCATGTCCAACTCAGGAAGTTGGGCACCAAAAGAATGCATCGCTGCTTCCATTTTAGCAATATCCAACGAAGACGCTCGTTTCGCTGTATCCATCCCGACAAATGCCGTGTCGATCCCAAGCTCTTGGGCTTCTGCCACGAAAGCAGCCAATTGCGTTTCATCGAGTAAGTTTTTATATACCTGCTGATGCGAAAGAAAAGCAGCTGCCCCATTACATAAAATGTAATTATCAAAGGACAACGAACGAATAATATCTTGGGCGTGGAAACGACTGCGCCCAGTGGCAACGGTCACGAAATGGCCAGCATCTCGTAAAAGATCAAGGGCTTTTAGCGTACTGTCTAGTGGCTGTTTGTTCGAGTCAAGCAAGGTTCCATCAATATCAAAGGCAAAGAATTTCCGATTCATAAAAGGTTAAGGCTCGCTTTCTATTAAGAAGTAACTAAGATTTTGGTCTTGGTTGCGGTCATTTTTACAAAAAACAGCAAGAAAAACCGTACATACTTATTCTTAACACAAATAGGCGCTGATTTCAACGCTCCGTTAAGGGATGATAGCTTCTTCCTGGAGAAATGTTAGAGAAAAGAAAAAAGAAGCATCGCTGCTTCTTTTTATAGGTTCTGATTAGTCGACATAGGTCGATTTTGAGTTGTTCAACCATGCGTAACCTAGCCCCATGACCAAGCCACCGCCGATATAGTTGCCGATAAAGGCAAAGACTAAATTATGGATCACACTGCCGACAGTCATACCTGCCAAGTGTCCGCCTGAAGCCCAGAAAGCTAAAGTAAATGCTGGGAAGTTAGCAATAACGTGTTCAAAGCCTAAGAAAGCAAAGATAAAGATGATGAAAATGATGGCCGCTATTTTTCCGGCGTCATCTTTCATCCGCATACTTACTAACACGGCTGTGTTTACTACGATATTGGCAAACATCGCTTCTACTAAAATTTGGATAGTGGATTTTTCTAATTTCGCAGTGATCGAGGTCAGCATAAAGTTATCTGCTGTCAGTCCTTGGAACGGACCTGTCAGCGCAACGATCGAGCCAAAGATCACGCCGCCGATCAAGTTGAATAAGACGCACGTAAACAAAATTTTCAATGCCAAAGGAATACTTAGACGTTTCCGGTAAACCCCAACAGTCATATATAACATATTCGATGTTCCTAATTCTGCGTTCATATAAAGAATCATGACTAAAGACCAGCTAAACATAAATGCATACAAAATTTTTCCTAACCCGTGAACCATCGATTCACCTTTCATAGCGATCGCAAAAGCAATAGCTGTTCCGAGGGTCAAGAATAAACAAGCCATCATCGCACGTACAGCGTAACGCAAATAACTACTCTTGATCAGATCGATTTTCTTTTCTATGGAAGAATCGATCTTCTCAAATAATGGGGATACTGGATTCATTTTTTCTACTCCTTTTATGAATAATTTCACTTCGTTATCATTTGCACAATACTTTCATATTCTAATGACGAAAAGCTGTTTTGTAAAGAGATATTTGAAAATATAAGTAATTAATGAAAAATTTCAAGATTTGTTTTCATCAAATCCAAAGTCAGCTCCATCTTGACTTTTGCCCCTAGTTTGTCGTATACTATTCCTTGTGTAAAATAATGCAGCAGGAAAATAACAGCTCGTCACCAGTTCGTTGCCCCTCGGGTGCAATTGCGTAACCGCGGCTGCAAAGGTGAAGATTGAAGAACGAACTGCACGAATGTGAGTTTTTCAACGGATTATTTTACTCCAAACTATTTTATTGGAGGAACTAAATTATGTCTCGTTATACAGGACCATCATGGAAAATTTCTCGTCGTTTAGGAATTTCTTTATCAGAAACTGGAAAAGAATTGGCACGTCGCCCTTACGCTCCAGGTCAACACGGACCAAACAGCCGTGGCAAAAAATCAGAATACGGCATGCAATTAACTGAGAAACAAAAATTGCGTCATATGTATGGCATGAACGAACGTCAATTCCGTACATTGTTTATCAAAGCAAGCAAAATCAAAGAAGGTAAACACGGTGTTAACTTCATGATCTTGTTAGAACAACGCTTAGATAACGTTGTTTACCGTCTAGGTTTAGCAACTACTCGTCGTCAAGCACGTCAATTAGTAAACCACGGTCACGTTTTAGTTGATGGCAAACGCGTTGATATCCCTTCATACCACGTTGAAGTTGGACAAGTCATCAGCGTTCGTGAAAAATCACAAAACATCTCAACAATCAAAGAAGCAGTTGAAGCAACAGCTGGCCGCGCGTCATTTGTAAGCTTTGATAGCGAAAAATTAGAAGGTTCATTAACTCGTTTACCTGAGCGTGATGAATTGTCTGCAGAAGTTGACGAAGCACTAGTCGTTGAATTCTACAACCAAAAACTTTAAGATTTCAACCGACACGATTCCTTTTTGGAATCGTGTTTTTTTGTGGAATCAACGGATTTACGGATCCTCTTAAGAAGACCCTTGAAAAAAATACTAAAAAAACCGACAATGATACATCGCTGTATTCATTTGCCGGTTTTGTTCCTATTATTTTATTAGATAAAGTTCGCAACAGATTCGCCTTCTTCTTGCTTTTGGCGATAATTAAACATGAGCAGCTCTGTTTGGCGTCGTTTGAAAATGATCTTTCGTAAGTTTCGTGTGGCACGAATTTACGAATATCTTCTTCATTGTACCCCACTTGGAGCTTGTTCTCATCTAATATAATTGGTCGTTTCAATAAGTTCGGGTATTTTTCGATCAATGAAAGCAGCTCTTCTAGCTTCAACTCTTCTAAATCAATGTCTAACTTTTGGTACACTTTCGAACGAGTAGATATAATGTCTTCCGTTCCATTTTTCGTTAAAGAAAGAATCTCCATTAGTTCATCACTATTTAATGGATCGCTAAAAATGTTTCTCTCTTTAAATGGTAGTTCATTTTCGGTCAACCATGCACGGGCTTTACGACATGACGTACAGCTGGGTGTTGTATATAGTGATATCATTTGTTCATTCTTCCTTTCTCTTTGATGTACTTCGATTTTTTGTCTGGTGCTCAACCTTCGATTTGATCGATCGTTTCCTGTTTGACGATATCGGCGATTCGAATATTGATCTCTTTGACTTTCAAAGAAGTCAAGCGGCTAATTTCTTCTAAGACCACTTCTTGGACTTGCGCAAAGAGTTTGGGGATATCTTTGCCGTAAGCCACGATTACTTCCAAATCAACTGCAACCTCTTCTTTGCCAACTTCCACATCAATACCAGACGCGACTTGCGGCTGTTCTTCAAGGTTTTCGGTCATATCTGAAAGAAATCTGCCATTTACACTAATCAAGCCATCAATTGACTGCAAAGCGACACCAACAATTGTTTCAATGACTTTCTCTTCAAAGGACAGTGGACTTGCTTGCGCTGCTTCATTAGACACATTCGTTGTTTGCTGATCGTCAGTCATTTTTCACACTCCTTGGTTAAATAAGAAAGGATACTAGAGACATCGCAAAGTCGCACATACGACCTTGTCTAAAGTGGACATTCCTCTTGGGAATTTTTTCCCTACCTTTCTAGCATAAATTCTTTTTGTTTTTTTTACAAAGAAAAACACTTGTTTTCGGAATAAATTTATCATGCGAAATAAAATGAATGCGCTAAAAAAATCTCAAAGCATAATTTTCTTGAAATGATTCGTTTTTCTTGACAAAAAAAGAAAGCAGCTATACTGCTCTCCTTTTTTCTTTGTTATTTTGACAAGGCATCTAATGGATCAATCAGTTGATGCCGGGCTAAACTAGGTGAAAGACTAACTTCAAAATGCAAGTGAGGACCTGTACTGTTCCCCGTACTTCCCATGGAAGCAATCACTTCGCCTTGTTCCACCGTCTGCCCAACCTCTACTAAATTGCGGTGATTGTGAGCATACAGTGTCGTCAAGCCATTTTGATGTTCGATCGCTACATAATTCCCCCAGGAAGCATGATATTCTGAGCGAATCACCGTTCCTGAAAGACTAGCCATGATCGGGGTTCCTTGAGGTGCTGCAAAGTCGACCCCACGATGGAACCCGCTACCCCGTGGACCAAACATTGATGAGATGACCGGATCACTAACCGGATAAATCATTTTTTCATTACCCGTTGGCAACTCTGCTTTCTCTTTGTCATAACTCGTCAACGCATAAGCTTCGATCAAAGCGTTCAATTTTTCATTGTATTGTGTATCTGATGCATACCGTCCCGTCAAATATTCCGTGGCATCTTCATAGGTTTCGGTTTCTGACTTCCAAGCGCCTTTATAAAAATTCGGATTGTGAGCCAATCCTTCTTTCAACAATTTCGCATAATCTTTTAAAGAAGATTCGATGCTGTCATACTGACGGAAGGTCGAACGGATGGTGTACAAATTGCCGTTTCCATCGTCTTCTTGTGTTGGGAAAGAAACCCCATTTCCTTCATATAGTCCTTTGATCCCAAAAAGATTATAGAACGGCTCCTGACTCAACTGACTTTGCCCACTACCGGATTCTAAAATTGCTTGGGCAATCATCACAGATGCGTAAAGATCTTCTTCTAAGCCGACTTTACGGGCATCCTCACCAATCTCCATAATAAAGTCCCATGTTTCTTTGACTGGGGTGACTTCAAATTTTGACGCGCCACCAGTCTGAGGTGTTGTGATTGTCAATTCAGGTACATTGGGCACTTCTTTGATCTCAGGCGTTGGCTGGCTCGGGTTCGTTTCTGGTTTTGTCGGTTGACTTGGTTCTCTCTCTAGATCTTGTTCCTCCGGTGCCGGTTCCGGAATTGGCGTAGGCTCGGGTTCTGGTGTCGGTTCCGGAGCAGGCTCAGTTGGTTCTGACGGTTCTGGACTTGGCTCTGGTTCCGGTGTTGGTTCCGGACTCGGCTCCGGTTCTGGTGTTGGCTCCGGGCTGGGCTCTGGTTCCGGCGCCGGTGCTGGTTGTGCCGGAACAGCTTCATCATTTTCAGCTGGCGTTCTTGGCACGTCAGACTCTCCGGTCGATGCTTCTGTAGTTGCTCCTCCGTCTTCACTTGACACAGACATCAATGCACTCGTTTGATCAACATTTGATTCACGACTCACAGCAGAAGCCGCAGCTGAAACCGGCAATAGGGTCAACAATTGACTGGAAATGACAGAGATTGCCATCCATTTTTTCATTTTCATTAAATAAGTCATCCTCCTTTGTCACACCTTCTATCATACCTAAAAAGCACCTAATTTTATAATCATTTTTTGCATCTCTGTGTGAAAAAAAGGAAAACACTGATATAGTGACGTTTATAACAATTCTCTTCACCAAATCTAGCATTTTATTCTCTTTTCTTCTATAAAAAATACGCCAAAAACCTGCTTTATTTATGTAAAATGTGCTTTCCCTATGAAAAACAGCAGCGAGCGTCCTCCCTGCTGTTTTGATCTACCTTGATTCAATATCGATATATTCGCGATCGCTGGACACTTCTTTATAGGCGGGGCGCATGATTTTTTGTGCGTTAACCAGCTCTTCGATCCGATGGGCGGACCAACCGACGATCCGTGCAATAGCAAACATTGGTGTATACAGTTCTTCTGGTAGATCCAACATGTTATAAACAAACCCGCTGAAAAAGTCGATATTGGCACTGACGCCTTTGTAGATTTGCGCTTTTCATTGATGACTTGAGGAGCAATACGTTCCACCATCGTATACAATTGATATTCTTGCCAAGCTTCTGATCCTTTTTCTTGCGCCAGTTTTGCCACATAATTTTTAAAAATCGCCGCACGGGGGTCGTTGTCGCTATATACCGCGTGGCCCATGCCATAAATCAAGCCTTTACGGTCAAACGCCTCTTTATCTAAGACTGCTTCCAAATAGCTGCGGATCGCCTGTTCATCGGTAAGGTCAGCAACGTTGCGCTTCAAATCCCCCATCATTTCCGTCACTTTGATATTGGCGCCACCGTGTTTAGGTCCTTTCAAAGAACCTAGCGCTGCAGCAATCGTTGAATAGGTATCCGTCCCACTGGAGGTAACGACTCGTGTCGTAAAGGTTGAATTATTCCCGCCGCCATGTTCCATATGCAAAACAAGGGCCATATCCAATGTTTGGGCTTCTTGGAAGCTATATTCTTTCGTTGGGCGCAGCATAGTCAAAATCGTTTCAGCTGTACTCAACTCTTCGGTCGGGCGGTGGATATACATACTCTCCCCTTGATTGTAATGATTGTAGGCATGATAGCCGTAGATTGCCAAGAGCGGAAAGACACTGATCAGCATCAGACTTTGTTCCAATACATTTTCAATGCTGATGTCATCTGCTTGTGGATCATAACTTGCCAGTGTCAAGATACTGCGAGACAAACTGTTCATGATGTCCGAGGAAGGGGCTTTCATAATGACGTCACGAACAAAATTGGTCGGCAAAGTACGTTTTTCTGCTAATAGGCAATGAAACGCCGCAAGATCTGTTTTATTTGGCAGTTCTCCAAAAAGTAATAAATATGCAACCTCTTCAAAGCCAAAGCGTTTTTCATTGACGAAGCCTGCAACTAACTCGTTGATGTCAATTCCGCGATAACGCAGTTCGCCACAAGCCTCGATCGGTTTTCCGGCAATGATTTTTTCTGGATAAATAGTCGATATTGTCGTTAATCCAGCTAATACACCAGTTCCATTCAAATCCCTTAGACCACGCTTAACATCATATTCTGAATAAAGATTCACATCGATCAAATTGTATTTCTCACATTGCGATGCCAGATATGCCATTTTCTCTTTCTTTTCTAATCTTTCCACGGTGATGTTACCTCCAATCTTTCTCCGAACCAGCTACTTCAATGTTATTTAACCGTATACAAACATCGTTAAAATAACCATCCAAAAGAATCGCTGCTTTTTAACAAACTTTCACACATTATAGCATGATGTCGAGAAAATGAAATATTTTTCATAAATTTAATTGATTTTTTAAATTATCAACGTATAATTATTCCTAATAAGTACGATTATCTTCGTAAAAGGAGGATTCTTATGAAGTGGCAAACTCAATTAACCGTCAATGACACGCAATACACGTATATTGACTTAGCGAAAATCACCCAAGACTTAGGGGCTGATTTATCTCGCTTGCCCTACTCCATTCGAGTTTTATTGGAAAGTGTTGCTCGTCATCAAGACGAGGAAATTACAGAGGATTATTTACCATTTTTAGCGAATTGGCAGGCAGAAAGCCCTACTGGCGTCGTGCCATTCAAACCAGAGCGGGTCGTCTTGCAAGACTTTACTGGGGTGCCGGCAATCGTTGATTTGGCTGCCATGCGGGATGCGATGGTCGCTTTAGGCGGTGCCGCAGAAGACATCAATCCTGAGATCCCCGTCACACTCGTCGTCGACCACTCTGTGCAAGTCGATCAAGCTGGTACGCCTGGGGCGATCGCTTTTAATACGGAGCGGGAATTTGAACGCAACGCAGAACGCTATCAATTCTTGAAATGGGCGCAAGGTTCTTTCGACAATTTCGAAGTCGTTCCGCCTGAAACAGGGATCATTCATCAAGTCAACATCGAATCATTGTCTGATGTGATCTTGCAAAAAATACATGAGGGACAACGACTACTGTTTCCTGATACATTGCAAGGAACCGATTCTCACACCACGATGATCAACGGTTTGGGGGTCCTCGGTTGGGGGGTTGGCGGTATTGAAGCGGAAGCTGCGATTCTTGGCGAGCCTTCTTTCTTCCCTACACCTGAAGTCATTGGAGTGAAGTTTATCAACGAGATGCCTGCAGGTACCACCGCTACCGATTTAGCACTAAAAGTAACTGAAGTGCTGCGAATCGAAAAAGTGGTTGGAAAATTTGTCGAATATTTTGGTCCTGGCTATCGTCATTTAAGTTTAGCTGATCGAGCAACGCTAGCAAACATGGCTCCCGAATATGGTGCGACTTGCGGCTTTTGTCCGATCGATCAAGAGACCTTGAACTACTTAGCAACGACCGGTCGCTCCACCAAGCTGATCGAACTCGTTGCCGCTTACGCCAAAGCCAACCATTTCTTTTATGATGAAACGACCGTGCCAACCTATACTAAGACGATCACCATTGATCTAGCAGAAGTTCAGCCGGCATTAGCGGGCCCCAAACGCCCGCAAGATCGGATTTTGCTTCCAGCAGTCCAGCAGGATTTTGAGCAATCTGTCACGGCAGCCGTCGGACCCAAGGGCTTTGGACTTTCGGAGGACGAATGGCAAAAAGAAGCCACCGTTGCTTGGCCAGATGCTGCAGCAGACAAATTAGCGACCGGCGATATCGTTTTGGCGGCAATCACTAGCTGTACGAATACTAGCAATCCTTTCGTCATGCTCTCTGCAGGCTTATTGGCCAAAAAGGCCGTTGAAAAAGGTCTGACTGTTCCGCGTACGGTCAAAACCTCCCTTGCACCTGGCTCCCAAATCGTGACCACCTATTTGCAAAACAGTGGTTTATTGCCGTATTTAGAGCAACTCGGCTTTTATTTAGTGGGCTACGGTTGTACTACCTGTATCGGAAATTCCGGTCCTTTAGAAGCGCCGGTCGCTGAAGCAATTGAGGCAGAAAATCTATTGGTAGCATCGGTTCTGTCAGGCAATCGGAATTTTGAAGGAAGAATCCATCCACAGATCAAAGCCAACTATTTGGCTTCGCCGCCGTTAGTTGTTGCCTATGCGATTGCTGGCAACATTCGCAAAGATCTGACAAAAGAACCATTAGCTATCGTCAATGACGAGCCGGTGTATTTGTCTGATATTTGGCCTAGCAATGAAGAAGTCAATGCTTACGTTCAAGAATACGTCGGACCAGAAGCATTTCGCGCTGCCTATGAGCATCTTTTTGATGCCAATGAACGCTGGAATGCGATCGAAACCACCACGAGCGCATGTTATGAATGGGAGGAACATTCCACTTACATTGCTCATCCACCCTACTTTGAAACATTGACCAAAGAATTGCCTAAACCAGATGTCTTAGCCGATCTGAAAGTCTTGGCAAAATTGGGTGATTCGGTCACCACTGACCATATTTCTCCTGCTGGCAGCATCAGTATGGATTCTGCAGCTGGAAAATTTTTACAAGAAAAAGAGGTTCCGTATCGTGAATTCAATTCCTTTGGTTCGCGGCGCGGCAATCATCAGATTATGATGCGGGGGACTTTCGGCAACATCCGTCTGCAAAACCAGCTGGTTCCTGGCAGCACTGGCAGTGTCACGCATTATTTTCCAACTGGGGAAACCTTGTCGATATTTGACGCCGCTATGAATTACCAAAAAGCCGGCCAAAGCTGTATCATTTTAGCCGGTAAAGATTATGGCATGGGTTCTTCTCGCGACTGGGCCGCCAAAGGAACAAAATTGTTAGGCGTTAAAGTCGTCTTAGCAGAAAGCTTCGAACGGATCCATCGCAGCAATTTGGTCATGATGGGGATCATTCCTCTTGAATATCTGGCTGGTGAAAGTGCCGCCTCGTTTGATTTGGACGGCAGCGAAGCATTCTCGATCGCTTTGCCAGAAGAGCCAGTGGTCAAGCAGCTGATCGAAGTCACCGCTCAACGGACCGACGGAAAGACTGTTTCCTTTATGAGCCGCCTGCGCTTTGATGCCCCTGCAGATATTCGCTATTGGAAGCATCAAGGTATTTTGCCAATGGTCATTCGAAAAAAAGCGGAATTAGGAGGAGCTGCCCATGCCTAACCAAACAACCCATCAAGCAACGACGATCACCATTCCTTACATTGCAGGAGACGGCATTGGTGCCGAGATTTGGCAGGCTGCGCAACCTGTGATTGATGCAGCTGTGAATAAAGCCTATGACAATCAGCGCCACATCGAATGGCTAGAAGTTTTAGCTGGAGAAGCCGCCTTTGAACAGACGGGGGAATGGCTGCCGCAAGCAACCATCGATACGATCAAAGCCCAGCAATACGCCTTAAAAGGACCGTTGACTACCCCAATTGGCGAGGGCTTTCGCTCCTTGAATGTCACCTTGCGGCAAACGCTAGATCTTTATGCCTGTGTCAGACCTGTTCGCTATTTTACAGGAGTCCCTTCGCCTTTAAAACAGCCAGAAAAAACCGATATGGTGATCTTTCGAGAAAATACTGAAGATGTTTATGCTGGCATCGAATTTGCCAAAGACGACGACGCAACACAGCGTTTGATCCAGACACTGCAAGCAGACTTTGCCGTCAAGGCGATTCGTTTTCCTAAAACTGCCGCTATTGGCATCAAGCCGATCTCTTTAGAAGGCAGTCAGCGCTTGATCGCTGCTGCCATTGAGTATGCGATCACTCAAAAGCGTCCCACGGTGACACTGGTGCATAAAGGCAATATCATGAAATTTACAGAAGGCGGATTTAAAAACTGGGGCTATCAGCTTGCAGAGACCACGTATGCCGCCCAGTGTTTTACAATGAATCAATACAACAAAATCAAAGCAGAAAACGGCTCAAAGGCAGCCGAAGCCGCCCTTGCCTCGGCAAAAGCGGCTGGGAAAATCGTTGTTAACGACGTGATCGCCGACAACTTTTTACAACAGATCCTTTTGTATCCAGAAAAATTCGACGTCATTGCCACTTGTAATTTAAACGGCGACTACATCTCTGATGCACTGGCTGCACAAGTCGGCGGCATCGGGATCGCCCCCGGCGCCAATATCAACTACGATACCGGAGCAGCCATCTTTGAAGCTACCCACGGAACGGCACCGGATATCGCAGGACTTGGCAAAGCCAATCCTTGTTCCCTGTTGCTATCGGCGTGCATGCTATTAGAACATTTGAACTGGCCGGAAGCTGCTGCGATACTGACGCAAGCCATTGAACAAGCCTTGCAAAGTCAGCACGTCACTGCCGATTTCGCACAGTTGATGCCAGAAGCGGTCTGTTTAACGACACAAGCGTTTGGTGAACACCTCCTTCAGCTCATCCATTCGTAAACTCAAGCTGTGATTGAGTCGGCATTCGCCTGCTCAACCACAGCTTGATTGCGTTTCCACCTTCTGAGAAACTATACTTAGAGCATGAAAGGGGAATTCATTTATGAGTGAATTCAACATGAGAAAAATTGGTCAGCAGATCGCTACCAAACGCAAAGAAAAAATCTGACCCAAAGCAACTTGGCAGACCAGTTACTCGTCAGCTATCAGGCGGTCAGTAATTGGGAGCGGGGCAACTCACTGCCGGACATTGAAAAATTGCCGCAGCTAGCAGCGATTTTAGACCTATCCATCGATGAGCTGTTAGGGAAGCCCGCAGCTGCGGTGCAACATTATCAAGCAGGAACCGCACAGCCAGAAGAAATCGCCGAACTAGCTCCGCTGATCAAACCGCAAGAATTGTCAGCGTTGATTCAAGAAGAACCGTTTCAAGAAACTTCTTTAGATCTAGACTTATTGCCTAGGCTAGCACCTCATTTGACCAGCGCCGACTTACAACACCTGTTAAACGGCGCCGAGAATATCCCAGAAGATGTCATGGAAGAACTCTTGCCATTTTTGAAAAAGCCCCAAATAGAAGAGCTCCTTAAAGGCAACCACTATTCCATGGCTTTTTGGGAAGAGGCGGCGCCCTTTTTACCCCCAGCTTTTTGGCGGGAGAAATCAAAGGCTGGCTTGAAAATCCTGACTTCCGCTTTTCTGAGATTGAAGAGCTGCTGCCCTTTTTACCTGCACCGTATCTGGATGAGCTCCTGCTGACCACCCTGGAACAGCCAAACGTTGCCGCAGCAGAACGCTTGGCTTATGATGAAATCGAAGAACTGCTGCCGTTTCTGACAGAAGCAACGATCTGCCGGCTCGTTCAAGTACTGCCCTTCTCAACAGATGAGCTGGAAGAGATCGCCCCTTTCCTCTCCTCAAAGAACTTACTTGTCCTATTAAAAAAAGGACACTAAAAAAACAAGATTCTTCTTTACTTTTGGTAAACCACCGTTTATAATTTCGTTAACCAAATAAATCTTTTTTCAGGTTAACGAAATTATTATGAGAGAGAAGGATTCGATGAAATTATCATTACGTGAACAAATCCATGCCGCATTATTTGCGATCATTATTGCTGGTCTTTCCCAATTGACGATTCCGTTAGGTTTGATCCCATTGACAGGACAAACCTTTGCGATCGGCCTGGCGGTGTCTTTCCTTGGCACGCGAACAGGAACAATGGCGATCATCATTTACTTGCTGTTAGGATTGATCGGTTTGCCCGTTTTCGCTGGTTTTTCCAGCGGTATCGGTGTTTTGTTAGGACCAACTGGCGGCTATTTAGTCGGCTTCCTCTTTAACGGATTGCTTACTGGATTGGTCGTAGAAAAAACGGCGTTTCGCTACACAGGAGCAGTGATCGGCAACATTGTCGGTGCGCTGGCAACTTTGTTGTTTGGTACATTATGGCTGAAATGGAGCACGGGCATGGCATGGCCGGCTGCTTTTAACGGTGGTTTTGTTTTGTTTATTATCCCCGGGATCATCAAAGCCGTTGCCGCAGCTTATCTAGGTATCTTTTTAAGAAACCGCTTGGCGCAACCATTGGCTTTGCGTTAATAAAAAACACTCGCGTCATATGCAGCGATTCCCCTCAGTTAGCTTTTTCGTCTAACTTTTGGAAATCGCCGCATCACGCGAGTGTTCTTTTTAGTTGTCGATCTCTTCAATCGACAACTGCGGCCAAATTTTCTGCCACTGCTTGATCGCTTGGCGTTGTCGGTAAACCGCAAGGTACTGTTCATTTTGGGCGAAATGCGGTGTTGGCCGCACCCGAAAACTGCAAACATCCTGCCAACCAAAAGGCGCCATCAATTCAAGCTTGCCTTGATTCATTCGTGCCGCCACCGCTGTACAACGCTCTGGAAATTTCGTTAAAGCATCGAAGGTACTTGTATAAGGCGGCTCCTCGGCAAAATTGTGCTGGTGCATCAACGCTTGGTTACGAACCTCCCAAGGAAATTCGGGAAACGAACGGCGCAGTTGCGCTTCGATCGCCGCTGTTTCTTCTAGGCTTACAGTCGGATCATAAAACACGACATCAATATCGGTTATTGGCACCTCCGCTATTTTTCCACTGAGAAAACCCCATAAATAATTCCGCAGGTACCCGGCACAGAGCCAGCAATCCGGCAGCTGCAACGCTTCAATGATCGTAAGCAGTTGTCGACATTCACGATTTTTTGCAAGCAAGTGCTGGATCGCTTGTTCCTTCATTGGCGTCCTCCTCTAATGGGTTCAGGCTAGTTATTTCAAGGTCCAACCACCGTCGATGGGCACGATCGCCCCCTGCAAGTAACTAGCTTGCGGACTGGCAAGAAAAAGGGTCAGTGCTGCAACTTCTTCTGGTTGCGCCCAACGCTTGACTGGCGTCTCTTCTGCCACCCATTGCGCCATTTTCCCGTCACCGGCAAAATCAGCCGCATTCATCGGCGTTTGAATCGCACCTGGCGCGATGCCCTTCACCGAGATCCCTTGATCTGCAACATCCAATGCCAACTGTTTGGTAAACCCGACGATCGCGTGTTTTGCGGTTGTATAAGCGATCCCACCTCCACCTGCGACCATTCCAGCGATCGACGCCATATTAATGATCGTTCCGCCGCCATTGGCTTGCATCAGTGGCAAGATTTCTTTCGTTAAATAAAACATGCTGGAGACATTGGTTTGAAATATCTCCTCCCACTCCATTGAGGTCGTCTCAGCGATCGTATGATAGCCGTCAAGTTTCCCAGCTGTATTTAACAAGACCGTAATACCGCCAAAGTGCTTCACACAAGCTTGGACCGCTGCAAAACAATTTTCTTTCACCGCTAAGTCACAACACGTGCCGAAAAAGCGGGGTTGGGCTAAAAGCGTATCAGGAAACGATTGGCAGTCAACACCAAATACTTGAGCACCTTCTGCAAGAAACGCCTCTGCTTGCGCTTTACCGATACCTGAAGCAGCGCCTGTGACAAACACAATCGTTTTGTCATCGATCCACGCTGCCGTCATTCCACGATTTTCCAATCTTCCGCAAGAATGTCGCAAACAGTCGGTGCGAAACTCGAGAATCCCTCATCTGCTGTTTTGATCAAAAAGTAAGGGGTGACTGGGGCATTGTCGTACACTTCGCCTTCAACGAATGTCACATAAAGTTCAAAGCCGCCCCAACCTTCGCGAATGATTTTTTTGCCGGCTTTTAATTCTGGTAAGATTTCTTCAAATGTCATGATTTTTCTCCTTTGTGTGTTTCTTTTGTGTTTTAAAATGCGTGGGAATTCAATTACGAAACCAAGCAGGACTCGGTTGCTGCGCTAATACGGCAGCAGCGTGATCGCTTGCGCCAATTCCTCTACAAGATGCGCCGTTTTATAGTCCTCAAATGCCTCATGATGGTTTCGCAGCAGCGTCCGAACTTTCGTTGGCGAATATGCTTCTGCTAAGTGGTTTTCCAAAACGAAGCGTCGGGTCAACTGCCATTCATAATAGTAGCCGAAGGGACGGCAATAGTAGCTGGTTCCCGCAAGCTCTTTTTTCTCAAAGCGTCGATGGGTATGCCCAAAGACGACTGCCCGCACATTGGCGTACCGATCGATCACTGCGCCAAAATCAGGCGACCCCAAAAACGCATTTAGGTGGTTCCAGCGGGCATACTTGCCGGTCTGCCGCACAATAAACGCTTCTTGAGGCACAAAATGGGTAGAAAGAAGAATTTCTTGGTCTTGCGGCAAATGGGCCAATGTTTCCGCTAAACGCTCATTGATGGCTTGGCTGATTTCCTTATCCGATCCCTTTCGTTGAATCATGCGGTCATACCAAAACAAATTTTTCAGCCGCAAGATCTCAGCTTCACTGGTCAAATCAGAATATTGGTAGTCATACCAGCCATTGATTCCCAACAGCAGTGTTTTTTCTGATAAGCGACACGTCTGAAAATTAAGAAAGGCGGGATCATCGAAAGCCTCGATCTCTTGTTCCGTCAAGTCCACCATTTCATGATTGCCCCAGTGAAAGGTCGTTGGCACCTGTCGACTTTGAAAAAAAGCGACCACGTCTAATAGCCGTTGCTTTTTATTCGCCACATCTCCTGCCAGATGCAGATGGGTCACCTGATTTTGCTGCAAATAATCAGCGATCAGCTGCAGATGGGGGTCGAATAATTGGTTGATATCGACGTGCAAGTCGCTAATAACCGCCAGCGTGCCCATATCAGCGGCCTGCCGTCAGCTTTTCGATCCGTAACAATTGGACATCATTAGCTAAGATCCCGCTATTTCCCACCAATTGCAACCGTTGATAGGTCGGTTCCACCTGCATCCGAGTCTGTTCTTCTAAATACACCTGAGCCCCTTGCTTCAACCAAATCGTGCCTAATGGTGTCGTTAAAGGGGTGTCGTAGATCGCCAATCCTTCTTCTGGATAGCTCTGTGGCACGATGATCAGGCGAAAATGGATGTCCAAACGGCAGGTGATCTCCGTTGCAGGAAACGGACCGACGCCGTCTTCAAAATCCAAATAGAGACGATCATCTGGCTGTACATAAGGGGTTATTTTTTCAATTGCTGCTGGCTCAATGTTCAGTTCCATGACGAGAGCCCTCCTTTACATGATACGTTTTTTCCATTCCTCTAGGGTGATGCCGCGCGTGACTTCATCGATGATTTCTTCACCCGATTTGCGGGCAGCTGGGATCGTTGCTTCCAATTTCATCCCAATTTTCTCCATGACCCGTCCAGACTTGGGATTTCGAGCATCATGTCGAGCAAAAATTCGAATCAATTCGAGTGTTTCAAAACCAAAATGCAGCAGTGCCATTGCCGCTTCTGGCATGATCCCTTGTCCCCAATAATCGCGACTTAATGTATAACCGAGCTCAGCGATCTCTTTTTCTGATTCTACTCGCAAATCGATGGTCCCAATCATTTTGCCTGAGTCTTTTTCTTCGATCGCATATTTTCCTAAGGGTGCAGCAACAAAATACTCGGCAATGCGCAGTTTTGTTTCGTCAACCGACCCATGTCTAGCAAAGACGAAGGTCGTCGTTTCTTCATCATTTGCATAGGCAAACATGTCCGCTGCATCCGCCAAGGAAACGGGGCGCAAGAGCAGCCTCGGTGTCTCCAACCGTTGATTTTCTGCTAATAATAGCAAATGTCGTTCTTTTGTTGTCATAGGATCCCTACTTTCTATCAAAACTCTCTCACGATCGCACCCCTCTTTTGCTATTTGCTGGATATGCTATAATAAGCATAAGTAAACGCTTTGAGGAGGATACTTCAATGTCAGACGAATTAGAAAAACGCCTTGATACAGGAATGTATGGGACGCCTCGCGTCAACCCAGATGAACAGCGCAAGTATTTAGGCACGTTTCGTGAACGGTGTTATCTTAGTATGACAGTAACAGAAATGAAGAAGAAGGACAACCAGAAAACGCTCTTGAACGCCTTACCAGATTATCAAGGAGCGCTCGTGCTGCTTAACGGAAAATTGCCAGAATCGATCCAGACCGATTACATCACTTTACTGACCAAACAACAGATGGAATTTCGGATCGTCTCCGATGCCCAAGATGCCGGGCCAGACAGTATCGGCTTGCTGATTGCCGGGAAAGAAGCCGTCAATCAAGACGTCATCGATATCGAACAAAAATACCCTGCAGCTACTACGCAATCGGATAAAGAGCACGAACAACCAGAGAAAACGTCATTTTGGAAACGTCTTTTCCATTAAAAGGAGGAACTATCATGGAACAATCAACACCGCCCTACCTTTCATTAAAGAAAGAACTGCTTGATGCTTTGGATTTGCATATCGATTTGTTGAAAACGGCACCTACGATCGAATCGAGCCATCTGGATGGCGTATTGTTCATGATGCGCAGCTTGGGTTTTATGCTGGATCGCGCTCCGAAAGTACTCCTACTGGAGGATCAGAATGAAATGAACTTTATGATGTTTCAATATTATAGCCTCCTGTCGGAACTGAAGTACAATCTCGTTTTAAACTTTCCCTATGCCTCGATTCAAGGCGTACCGTTATTGACCTTGATCCAACGTTTTCCTACCACGTATGAAAAAGAAATGAAACAATGGTGGGAAGCCCGAACAGGTCTCAAGGTGGAAGAAACAAAACAAACGATTGAGATCGCTGCTTTTGAATCCTAATAAAAAAGACTGCACACTTTCGAAGGGAATCACCTTCCAGAGTGTGCAGTTCTTTGCTCTCTAAGCTTCCATCAGCTTTCGAAGACTTCAGGGAACAACAGGCGTAAAACAGACATAGTTAAGCGTCGGCCTTTCCCGCTGTATGGATAAACGTGCATATGCATCGCTGGGTTGAAATTGGCTTCAATGATTCCATAAGCCCCCGGTTCATTGGCTGGCTTGGTTTTATCTGGAATAATCAGATCGATTCCACTGATAGATGCTTGTAATGCGGCTACCGCATCGACTGCTACTTGTTTGTAGTCATCGTTGAAGTCATCCGTTACATCGATAGAATCACCGCCAGTACTGATATTCGAGTTTTCTCGCAAATAAACGATCTGCCCCTCTTCTGGCACTGAATCAACTTGATACCCTTGCTCTTTTAACATCAGTTGTTCCAGTTCCCCTAATTGAATCAACTCTAATGGGGTCCGATGATGGGTGCCGCGCAATGGATCGAGATTTTTCTCTGCGACGAGTTCCGTGATCGTACGCTTGCCGTCACCCACGACATTGGCTGGGATACGTAATAAAATCGCATCAACTCGCCCATCGATCACGAAGAACCGATATTCCGTCCCTGATAAAAAGGTCTCAACGAGGATCGAATCATCTTCCGCAAAGGCAATGGCGACCGCCGCTTGATAATCCGCTAAAGAGGCGCCTTCTTTGAAAATCGAGATACCGATCCCATAGTTGGTGGTTTTCGGTTTTACCACAAACCCGCTGTGGGCGATCTGCGGATAAAACGCGATCGCTTCTTCTGCCGAAGCGAATTCAGCACCACCTGGTACATGAAAGCCATTTTCGGCTAAGATTTTTTTGGTGACCGTTTTATTCGCCATGATCAATGGGACGATGTACTGATCCTTACTGGTCATATTGGCATTTTTAACATATTCAACGTGGTCTTTCACGGCTAATTTCAAGAACTGATCCGTTTCATCCAGTACCGTCACTTCGATACCTTTTTGGATCGCATCGAACAAGAGAATCTGGGTCGACAATTCCATTGCTCGAAAACCAGCCAATTGATACGGTTTTTCCCAAGCAGCATGATGATACTTTTGTCCCAGCAATGTTGCTGTCTGCGCTTGGCTGGTTGCTTGACTCGCTGAGAAAAGACGTCCCGCGAAGGTTCTTTCTGGTTCAGCCAGCATCTCAGAAAGCTGATCCAAAAATGGCGGATGCGGCAGCTCAAGGGCTTGGGCAAAGTCCATCATCTCAGCAATCAGTGCTTGCGCTTCTTGCTGATACGTTAATGGTGCTAAGGGATGCTCTAATGCCACCTGATCATTTTTCTGATTGCCTTCTTCGATCCACGCATCGGCATCGTTGCCTTCTTCTTTTGTACTTAAAAACAATAAGAAGAAATGTAAGAACGCGACTTGCTCTTTGGAAATGCCATAGCGGGCAAAGGGATCGATATCGATATTTCTTAACTCAATATAACGGATACCAGCTGAGGCTAGATCTGCGACCCGTTTTCCCCCACGTAAACGCACTGGCGCATAAAATTCTTTTTCTTCTGAAAGCTTTCCTGTCTCCACTAATTTGGCAATATCTGCAAGATAGGTCTCTAACGAAGCATAAGATACCTTGACGTCTTCGTGATTCGTGTAGCCATAACGGCTATTGCGAATACTGCGGACTGGTTCTTGCGGTCCGTTTTCTGTCGTAAAATAATTGGCTTCTGAAGCAGGGGTCGCCCCAAAGAAATACGTCAAAAACCAGCGATAATGCAAATAATTGCGAGTTACTTTCAAATAAAGCGCCGTTTTAAAGGCTTGATAGCTTTCATTCGTTTCAGATAAAGCATACAGTTGCTGCAAAAAGTCTTCCGCAAATTCAAAATTGAAATGTATCCCACTGACCATTTGCTTACGGCGACCATACGTTTTGGCCAAATAGCGGCGGTAGAGCACATCTTCAAATTGGTCTAATTTTGCAATGACGATGTCTTCTTCTTTTTCTGGTAAAGCTGGTGGCATGCTCAAAGGCCAGAGCATTTCTTCTGCTGCCATTGAACGATATGCCACATCGTGGATGGCCCCTAAGAAACGGAACAATTCATCCACTGAATCCGCGACCGGCGTGATCAGTTCCAGTTGATTTTCCGCAAAATCCGTTTGGATATAGGGATGGAAGCGACGATTACCTAGCTTTTCAGGATGATTCGTTCCAGCAAAGGTTCCGTCTAATCGTACCCGCTGTGCTTCTCGCTCAATCCCGTAACGCCCTTTCAATAAATAGGGAAAAAGCTCTTTATGTGATAATAATGTTTTTATTTTCATGCGAATGCCCTCTATGTTCTTCTACTAGATTTTTTCTTATAATCTGTTTCTTTCCATCCATTATAGTGAAAAATGGCGAAAAAAGCAGGAATTTGCTCTTCACTTGTAGTATCTCTGAATAAAATTACCAAGAATTTATAAAATACTTGAATAAATTTGATATTTACCTTCAAAATAAAGTATACTGCTTATAGAACAGTAAAATATTATGTCCATATTACTCTTTTTTGAAAGGAAGAATAGTGAATGAAGCCACTTAATCTTACCAAACGTGAACGTCAAATCATGAATATCTTTTGGAATTCAGACAAACCTCTTTCTGCAAATGACATTGCTGTCCAACAGCAAGATCTAAGCAAGAATACCATTCAAGCAGTCGTACGTAAACTAAAAAACCACGACTTATTGAAAGTAGCAGATATCGGCTACAGCGGTACTGTTTTGACTCGGTTGTATTCTCCGAATGTGACCCAAGAAGACTTCTTAGCAGCAGAGTTGTCTGATCAATCGTTATTGAATTTGATTACGAATTTTATCGAAACCAATAAAGATATCGATACGTTGAACAACTTAGAAAAAATGATCATCGAGCGCCAAGGGGAGCTAAAAAAATAATTTTTTGTAGCTGAGCTTTTCATTTTATTCTATCTGATACTTCCCAGACTTTAGAAGAACGAAAAATGTTAGCCACTCAAAAAAAATCGTTTTATACTTTAAGACAAATTCGTACATCGCTGTATCCGTATTTGTCCTAGCTAAACATTGTAACCTTTCCGCCCCAGATTGATCGGCAATAGCTGAACGGCAACTCGTTTGTTATTGCCTTCATTTGAAATAAAAGCAACAATAAAGGAGAGCCATGTGCAGGTATTTTACCTGACACAGGGCTCTTCTTTTTATTCCTTGATCAAGCCTTTGAATAAGCCGACAACAAATTCATTTGGATCAAATGGCTCTAAATCATTGATGCCTTCTCCGAGTCCCACTAATTTGACGGGCAGCCGTAGCTCGTTACGGATCGCCAAGACGATCCCCCCTTTGGCTGTTCCATCAAGTTTCGTTAAGACGAGACCAGAAACATCCGTCGTTTCTTTAAATTGTTTTGCTTGATTCATGGCGTTTTGACCCGTTGTTGCATCCAACACAAGCAGGACTTCATGAGGGGCCGTTGGGTCCACTCGCTGAATGATCCGTTTGATTTTTTCTAATTCGTTCATCAAATTGACTTTGTTTTGCAAACGACCAGCTGTATCTACTAATAAAACGTCAGCATTTTCTCGTTTTGCGCGCTCCATCGCATCAAACACGACCGCTGCTGGATCGCCTCCGGCATTGCCACGAACGACTTCAACACCAGCCCGTTCACCCCAGACCACTAATTGATCGATGGCACCGGCACGGAAAGTATCCGCTGCAGCCAATAAGACTTTCTTGCCTTCGGCTTTGAATTGGTGGGCTAATTTCCCGATACTGGTGGTTTTTCCAACACCGTTCACGCCAACAAATAAAATGACAGTCAACCCCGGTTGCATATTCAACTCGTTGACTTCACCGACACCCGCTTCCCCATATAGGTCAACTAATTTCTCGATGATGACATTTTGGACATCCGCTGTTTTCTTTACATTACGTAGTTTGACTTCTTGTCTCAATGCATCCGCGATCTTCATCGCCGCATCAAAGCCAACATCTGCACCAATCAACGTTTCTTCCACTTCTTCGAAGAAGTCTTCGTCCACCGTACGGAAATTGGCGAACAATTCGTTCATCCGTTGCCCAAAGGTTTTTCGTGATTTCGTCAATCCTTTGGTGTATTTGTCCTGCACACTTTCCGTCTCTGGCGCTGGTTGAAGGATTGGTTCAGAAGCTGGTGCACCCTCTGATGGTGTGTTCTCGGTCACTTCTACTGGAACACTTGGTGCTTCTTCTCCTTTATTCGCTACCGTTGCTTCTTGCTGTGGGGACGCTTCGGCAGTTTCTTGCTCTGCCTTCAAATCACTGGCGTCGGCGGCATCTGTAGGTGCCACTGCTTCTGAAGCTTCTCGTTCAGCAGGTGTTTGTGCTGGCTGGCTTTCTTCTGAAGGCTGATTCTCTGGTGAATCAGCATCGACTAACGGTTTATCGGTTTCTTGCTCTGCTTCTTTGGTTTCTCCAATCAGCGCTTTTTTGATTTTGTCAAAAAATCCCATCTTACGCACCTCCTTTTAAGACATATTCTTCAATCACTGCTGCCACACCGTCTTCTTGGTTTGAAACGGTGACAACGTCAGCCGCTTCTTTAATGATTGGCACGGCATTGGCCATCGCTACGCCAATCCCTGAATAGCGAATCATTGGCAAGTCATTTTCTTCATCACCGATCGCCATCACTTCTTCTTGCTTGATCCCTAAATCTTGCGCCAATAGGCTGATGCCATAGGCTTTGGTGATTCCTTTAGGCATAAATTCTAACAGGTTATTCCGGCTTTTGATGATTTCATATTTCTCGCGGATCGCTGAGGAAATCTCAGGGATTTTAGGATCCAAGACTTCCTGATGGTAGGCGATCACCGCTTTATTATAGAGCATCGATTCATCCAGATCAGCTACAGCAAAAGGACGACAATCCAATAAAGGATTCAACGAGCCATAAATCGATGGATGCGCTGCTGAAGTCGGTAAACTCAAGACGATCTCTTCTGATACCACGTCTAGAGGCAAATTCAAGTCTTCCGCCACTGAAATCAATTCATGGATATCTGCCAGCTGCATCGCTGCTTTTTCAATGATCTCGCCAGTCTCATTTTTTTGAACCAAACCGCCGTTAAAGGTGATGCTATAGTCGCCGGGTTCTTTTAGCGATAATTCTTCTAAATAGGGACGGATCGCCCGCAATGGACGTCCGGTACAAATGACGATTTTTACGCCTTGTGCTTTGGCACGAGCAAGTACCTCTTTGTTGCGAGGAGTCACTTCTTTTTTGTCATTCAATAACGTTCCGTCTAAATCGATCGCAATCAGTTTAATCATATCATTCCTCCTCTATGCTTGATCTGCTGCAAAACTACCGCCTTCACGCACTTCTTCTAAGCGTACGGACACGGTCTTCGACACTCCAGATTCTTGCATGGTCACACCATACAACACATCTGCTGCCTCCATCGTTCCTTTGCGGTGAGTTACGACGATAAACTGCGTATCATTTTGGAAAGCACTCAAGTAATGACCGAAACGAGAGACATTGGCTTCATCCAATGCTGCTTCCACTTCGTCAAGCACACAAAACGGTACTGGACGAACTTGAATAATGGAAAACAATAACGCAATCGCAGTCAGCGCCCGCTCGCCCCCTGATAGCAAGCTGAGGTTTTGCAATTTCTTGCCCGGCGGTTGGGCTTCGATCTCGATCCCAGTGTTCAATAAATCTTTCGGATCTGTTAAGACTAATTCCGCATGACCGCCGCCAAACATATTAGGAAATACTTGTTTGAATTGCAGACGGATCGCATCGAAGACTTCGCCGAAACGGGTTTTGACTTCTTCATCCATTTCAGACATCGTATCAAACAGCTGTGCTTTAGCCGACAGCAGATCATCTCGCTGACTCGTTAAGAACAAATGCCGTTGATTGACTTGTTCATATTGTTCGATCGCATTCAAATTGACTGGACCAATTTGCTCGATCGCATGTTTTAGTTCCTGAATGTCGACTTTGGCTTGTTCTGCATCCTCGATTTCAGGGAAATCTTGCGCGGCCTTTTCAAAGGTGAGATTGTATTCTTCTTGTAAATACAACAAACGATTATCCATCACCAATTCTGCGCGATTTTTTTCGATCTCAACTTCGGTTTTTTCTGACAGCTTTTCTTTTTGCGTTAAGTTTTCAGCACTCAGGGCTTCGTCTAATGCGCCGATTTCTTGTTGAACGACTTGACGTTGTTCACGAATCACCGTCAATTCCGCTGTTACCTGCTGCTTGGTTGTTGTAAATGCCTCAATTCGCTGAAGAATGCTTTCTTCTGAAAACTCATGATCGCTGACGTTGCTTGTCAAGGCAGCTAACTGCCGTTCTAGGGATTGTTGACGCGCTTCGTTTTCTTCCAATGCTTGATTCGTAGCGGCAATTTTTTGCTGCAAATGCGCCACTTGTTCTTTTTGAACGGCGAAAGCTGCCTGCAAGCGCGCACTTTCTTGTGCTAAGGTTTGGCGTTTTTCCTCGATCAAGTCTTCTTCGGCATTCATTTGATGAATATCTTGATCGATTTTCGCCAATTGCGCCGCAATATTCTTTTGCTGTTCTTCCAAACTCGTCTTCTTCTCATCGTACTCTTCAAAGAAGGCTTGCACTTCGCGATGTTCAAAATCAAACACTTGCTGCTCTTGCTTCAAGCGGCTCAGGTCATTCTCAAGATTTTGTAAGCGGCTTTGCAGCTCATGCTCCGTCATGCGAGCCTGTTCGCCTTGGGTCCGCAATTCTTCTAGTGCTGCTTGTGCTTCTTTGGTCGCTACTTCAAAATGCTGGACTTGCTTTTCCGTTTTTAAAAGCCGCTCATCCAGTTGCACCGCTTGTGCCGTCAATTGTTGCAGCTCATTGCTTTGGCTAAACAAACTACCGGCATTTTTCTTCGTTGCGCCACCCGTCATGGAACCACCAGCATTCATGACATCCCCTTCTAAAGAAACGACCCGATAGCTATAGTTCAATGCTCGTGCTAACGCATTAGCACTTTGCAAGTCTTCGGCAATCAAGATACTGCCTAACAAGTTATCCGTAATGGTTTGGACGTGTTCCGGCGACTGGACCAATTCGCTGGCAACGCCGATAAAGCCAGACACTTGCTTGGCTTGATTGCGGGCATAATCTGGCAAATGACGGGCTTTGATAGTCGTCAGCGGTAAGAAAGTGGCACGACCGCCGCGATTTTCTTTCAGATACGTGATGGCTGCCCGTGCATCCCGTTCATTTTCAACGACGACATGCTGTGCAGCGGCGCCTAATGCGGTCTCGATCGCCACGGTATAGTCTTGTGGCACATCGATCAACTCCGCTACTGCGCCAACGATGCCGCTGATCTGCTGTTTGTTTTTCAAAATCAAGCGAACGCCTTGATAAAAGCCGCTATAATTTTCTTGAATGTCTTGCAGACTGCGCTGTTTCGCTCGTACCTGCTGCACTTGACTCATTAACTGATACATTTTCTTTTGTTCTTCATCAAAGCGTTTTTTGTTGGTCTGAGCTTTTTCTTGAAGATGGATGTATTGCTTGCGTTGTTCTTCTAAAATCACCTTAGCCTGTGTCAGTTGTTCTTCCACAATTTGCGCTTCCGTCGTCTTTTCTTTCAACGACGTATTCATTTGCGTCTGCTTGCTTAACGCCGTTTGATTTTTCGCGGCTTCTTGTTGGTATTGACGCTCCAAGTATTTCAATTCGTTTCCGATCGTTGCCTGCTCCTGCATGGCTTCGACATATTGGCTACGCAACTCTTCAATGATTTCTTTTGCTGAACGTTGGTACTTTTCCTGCTCTTGCTGACACGCCAGCATCGCTGCTTCAACTTCCTGCACACTACGATTCTTTTGTGAAAGCAAGCCGATCAATTCTGCTTTTTCTTCATTTAAAAGTGTGACCCGTTCCGTGACTTCCTCTAAGGTTTCTTGGTATTCCGCAGAACTTTTTTGCGTATGTTTTGATCGCTCATCCAAGACTTCTTTTTGTCCTTCAGCTTGCTTCAGTCCTTCGGTGACCTCTAAAAGCTGCTGATTCAAACGCTCCAACGTTTCATCAAAGGCGGTCCGTTGTTGCCGCAAAGAATGTAGCGACAGTTCCCCTTGGTTGATCTTTTCGGAAATCTGCGCCAGTTCTTGGTTAAAGGTACTCAGTTGAGCTTTGGCTGTCTCCCACGCTTCTTTTGCTTTCGTGATCTCTAAGACTGCATAGGCCACATCAACCGTCGTCAATTTTTCTTTTAACGCTAAAAAACGGTTGGCTGCTTCACTTTGGGCTGCCAAAGGCACCAACTGATCTTCTAGTTCATAAATGATATCTTGTAGACGGCTTAAATTGTCTTCTGTTTCAAACAACTTTTGCTCAGCTTTCTTTTTCCGCTGTTTGTATTTCAATACCCCCGCCGCTTCTTCAAAAATCCCACGACGGTCTTCTGGTTTGCTGCTGAAAATTGCTTCTACCTTGCCTTGGGAAATGATCGAAAATGATTCTTTCCCCAACCCAGAGTCCATAAACAATTCTTGGATATCCTTTAAGCGGCAAGCTTGTTTATTTAAGAAAAAGTCGCTTTCGCCGGTTCTTCTCAAGCGGCGAGTCACGCTGATCTCACTGTAATCCATCGGTAAATAATGATCGCTATTGTCTAAAACGATCGTCACTTCCGCTATATTTAGCGCTCTGCGGGTGTCAGAACCTGCAAAAATAACATCAGGCATTTTGCCACCACGTAGATTTTTGGCAGATTGTTCTCCTAAAACCCAACGAATCGCTTCGGTAATATTGCTCTTGCCGCTGCCATTTGGTCCGACGACTGCAGTCACACGATGTTCGAAATCAATGACTGTGCGGTCGGCAAAGGATTTAAAGCCGGCAATCTCTATTCGTTTTAAATACACTCCGCCAGTCCTCTCTTACTGTTCAAGATCTGCCAAGGCATTCGCCGCGGCGTCCTGTTCTGATAATTTCTTCGATTTTCCTTGTCCTTTTCCGATCAAGGTATCATCGCAATAGACTTCCGTCCAAAAAATCCGTTCATGGGCGGGGCCTGCTTCTTTGATCAAACGATAATTGATGGAAACATCGCCACCACGCTGCAAGACTTCTTGCAAGCGGGTCTTATGATCCATCTCATGGGAAAAAGCACCTGCTTTTACTTTTGGAAAAACAACTTTCGTCAAAAAGCCGCTGACACTTTCCAGTCCTTGGTCCAAGTATAACGCACCTAAAAAGGCTTCAAATAGATCACAAAGCAAAGAAGGTCGTTTACGACCGCCAGAGTTTTCTTCCCCTTTGCCTAGACGAATGTATTCATCGAATCGGCAATCTTTGGCAAACATGGATAAACTGTCTTCGCGAACGATTGCCGCCCGTAGCTTCGTCAGCTTACCTTCGGGCAGATCTGGCAATTCACGATACAAATACCGTGAAACGATCAACTCTAAGACAGCATCGCCCAAAAACTCTAAACGTTCGTTATCTGACAAGTGCAAGTTGCGGTGCTCATTCACATAAGATGAATGCGTAAACGCTTGTTCAAGCAGATCTACATCATGGAACACAATATCAAACTTTTCTTTTAGTTCTTTCGTTAATTGTGTATTCATTTGTCACATTCCTTCATTAGTTTATCGACACTTCCCTATTATACTGGTTTTTGCCGAATTATGAAATGTTTCCTCCAAATTCTTGGAAAGACTGTAATAAAAATTTATCTACTTAATCTTCTCCTGTATAAAAAAGCCTGTTTTCCTCAGATACCCGCAAAAAAAACAGAAAAAAAGACGTCCCAGAAAGGACGTCTTTTCACCGATCATTGATTAACGAGATTCAGCTGTAACTGAAACTGTTGCCCATGTATTATGGTCTGCATCATATGCCCATGTAAAGTCTTTCACGCGGTTTGAAATTGGTAAAACTTCATTCCGATAAAGTGTTGGGATTACGAATGCTTCATCTGCAGCATATTCTTGCCATGCATCAAATGCTTCTTTACGTTTTGTTTCGTCAAATGAATCTTTTGAATCGATTGCTTCTAATAGCTTCGTGTTTTCTTCAGATTCAAAACGAGTGTAGTTGAATGCTGAGTTTGGTCCATAAAGGCCAGTTGGAGAAGGATCTGATCCAGTTCCCCATGCCCCTTGGTAAACATCAACTTCAGGATCATCATTTTTCAACTTGTCATAGAATGCTTGGAAGTCGATCAAACGACCTGTGGTGTATTGTACATCAAGTCCGATTTCATTCCATTGTTGGATGTAGTAATCTGCTAATGGTTGTGCCGTTTCGCCACCTGACATTGAAGCAAAGTTGATGGTCAATTTCTCACCATTTTTGTCTTCACGCATGCCATCACCATCAACATCTTTGTAGCCAGCATCATCAAGTAATTGATTTGCTTTGTCGATGTTTAAAGTGTAGCCTTCTACTTCGGTGTTGTGCAATGTGCCGAATACTGGTGGGATCAATGTCGTTGCATTTGTACGCAAGCCATTGTAGAAACGACTTCCGACAGCATCATTATCTAATGCATAGCCCATTGCTTGACGCAATGATTTATCCGCCATTTTTGAATCAGGATCGTAATTAACTTTTCCTTCTTCATCATTCCAAGTTCCCAATTTAAAGCCGATATAAGTATAGGCTTGTTCAGGACGACCTAAGATTTGGTAGCCATCTGTATCTTTGTATGTTGGGTACGTATCTGTTGGCATTGACAATGCAATATCATATTGTTTTGCATTCAAAGCTTCTACGATTGAAGAAGTTGGAACAGCTTTAAATGATAATTTATCCATTTTAGGAGCGCCGCCGTAGTAGTACTCATTTGGTACATACTCAACAGATTCTCCCGCAACGATATTTGACATCACATAAGGACCAAAGACGATTGGATTTTTACGAACAGGATCGCTTGATTCCATATCTTTGACTTCAATTCCTTCAAAAGCGTGTTTTGGTAATGCTGAAGACCAAATACCGCCACCGGCTTGCATCATACCAGGGTGAACTTCTTTGTATTGAATTTTAACGACTTTGTCACTTTCTTTGGTGATACCAGAAATTGTATCAGCTTTGCCATCATGATAATCTTCCATACCAACAATGTTAGTAAAGTTATTATCGTAACGGATACCTGTATAATCTTTATGACCGATTACTTCATAAGAGAAGATCACGTCATCTGCCGTTACATCTTCACCGTCAGACCATTTCAAGTTATCACGCAATGTGATCGTTGCTGTGTTGTTTTCTTCGTCTAATTCAAGATTAGCCGCACCACCATCAACGATTCGGAAATCAGCGTCTGTTAAGAATAAACTTTCATTACTTGGTTGCATAAATTGGTAATCATAGTTATCTTGATAAAATTCTGTTTGGAATAACCCTTGGAATTGCGTATCCATCACTACTGCAACATCCAATGTTCCGCCTTCAATTGCATCCTCGTCATTCTTGACTTCTGTTGGCATTGAGCTGATATCTTCTGTTTCTGTCGCTGAATTACCGCCACCAGAAGAATCGGTTCCGCCGCCGTTGCTGCCACACGCTGCCAATGCTAACACTGACAAAAGAGTGACCATACCAAAAATATTTTTCTTCATCCTGTATCCTCCTTGTTTATCCTAGTCGTTGACGCGCATCCGCTGAACGCTTAAATGCTTGACCAACGTAATTGATACTCAACATCAAGACTAAAATTAGAATTGATGCGGGTAACCAGATCCACTGTCTGTTGACCAGCACATCACCGCTGCTGGCATACCCGATCAGTGTCCCCAAACTTGGAACATTGGTCGGCAGACCAAAACCTAAGAATGTTAGTGTCGTTTCAATACCGATATTCGCTGCAAAGTTCATTGTTAAGTTGGTGATGATCAATGAGCTAAGGTTCGGCATGATTTCGCGGAACATGATGACAAAGTCATTGGTTCCGAGGGTTTTCGATGCACTAACATATCGCGACGGCCTTCTGAAAGGGTCTTACTTCGGAAGAGCCTTGCTTTTCCGACCCAGTAAAAGGCACTCATGACCCATATAAAGGTCCAAACGTTATAACGAGGTACGATCGATACGATAACGATAATGATCAGCATGATCGGTAAAATCATAACGAAGTCAACGATACGCATCAAAATATTATCAATGATACCGCCATAATAACCTGAGATGATCCCTAGTCCGACCCCAACGATCGACGTAATGATCGTGATTGAAAAACCAATCAAGATTGAGTTACGCGCACCGATGATCAATTGTCCCCAAACATCACGGCCACCTTCATCCGCCCCTAAAAGGTAGGTGCCGCCGTTTGGCGAAATCGCGCCAGGTACAGCGTATTTATCAAGGATGCTGACACGCATCACTTGTGATTGATCGATAACTGCCGAGCCGATAAACACGAATAATAAAACTGCGACTAACAAAACTAATGAAAAGATCGCCATTTTATCTTTTAAGAATTCGCGAAAAATCATTTTCAATCCCATAGGCGGGATGCTCTCTTGTTTTAGTACTTTTTCTTTCTTTTCAGACACATTTATCCCCTCCTATTACTGGATTCTGATTCTTGGATCGACAATACTCATGATGATATCTGACAGTAGCGTACCGATCAAGGTCGCTAGTCCTAAGATCAATGTTAGTGAAGTGATCACGGCATAGTCCCGTTGGACGATACTATCGATAAACAGTTTTCCGACACCTGGGTAGGCGAAGATTTTCTCAATGACCACAGAACCTGCGATCAATGACGTGATCTCGTAGCCCATTTGTGATGCGATCGGCAACGATGCATTCCGGAAAACGTGACGTGAGAAGACTTTATTCGTTGGTACCCCTTTTGAACGAGCGGTACGAACGAAATCCAATGATTTCGAATCAATGACTTCACTTCGCAAGTATTGGATCGTCACTGCTGTTCCTAATAATGCAGAAGTGATTGCCGGTAATAGTAGGTGATACAAACGACTCCAAAACTCAGCCATGCCGCTGACCCCCGGTGCAACGGAACCACCCGTTGGGAACCAAGCCAATCGGTAACCGAAGATGAACAATGCGATCAACGCAAAGATAAACAACGGTACGGCGAAACTGAAGAAGTTGTAAACAACGACGACTTTATCAAGCAATGAATTTTGGTAACGTCCTGCCCACATCCCTAAAGGAATGGCAATCACGTAAGTCAAAATGACCGTCAATAAAGATAACCACAATGTATTGCTGATACGTCCTGCTAATAATGTTGAAACAGGCAATTTAAAGATAAAGCTTTGTCCAAAGTCCCCTTTTAAGGCATTTCCGATCCAACGGAAATACTGGGTATACCATGGGTCATTCAAACCAGCGGCTTCACGCATCCGCTCAATAACAGCTGGATCTTGGTTTGGATTGATCAAACCAGTAAATGGATCCCCAGGCATTGCTTGTGCGATCAAGAAAATCAAGATACTCAAAATAATGACTTGCGGGATCATCAACAACAAACGACGTAGAATTGTTTTCCACATTATTCAGCACCCCCGTTTTTCAATGCGACTTGGTGCGACTCGGTGATTTTACGCAAGTCATACACTCTGCCAGATTCGTCGTAGTAATCTTTTTGATGGGTCACATATTCCAACTCGACCTTGCGGCGGTTTTCTTTGTGAGCATCGCGATTTTTTACGTCGATTTGAGGAATCGCTGATAATAAACGTTTTGTATAGATGTGACGCGGGTCTTGATAGATGTCTTCCCGTGTCCCGATCTCAACGAAGCGGCCTTTGTACATGATGGCGATATTGTCACACATGTGTTTTACGACCCCTAAGTCATGAGAGATAAATAAGAAACTTAAGCCAAATTCTTGCTGGATCCGTTTCATAAAGTTCAGTACTTGCGCTTGCACGGATAAGTCAAGAGCTGAAACCGGCTCATCGGCGACGATCAGTTTTGGATTGGATGCTACCGCGCGGGCAACCCCTAACCGCTGACGTTGGCCACCAGAGAACTCGTGAGGATATTTGTATAGGGCATCTTCTGGCATCCCAACGATATCCAACAAACTTTTCACACGTGTTTTCTCTTCTTGATCGCTTAAGCGTTCAAAGTTGCGCAATGGTTCGGCGATAATGTCTACCACGCGTTTTTTAGGATTCAAGCTAGACATTGAATCTTGGAAAATCATTTGGACATCTTTGTTGTAGTTCATTTTTTTGCGGACGGAACGTTTGGTCACGTCTTGCCCATCATAAATGATTTCACCGCTAGTGATTTTTTCTAACCCAACGATGGCTTTTCCCGTCGTGGATTTACCAGAACCAGACTCACCAACCAATCCGTAGGTTTTTCCTTTTTCTATGATGAAGTCCACACCGTCAACGGCATACACATGGTCCGTGACGCGGTTGAAGAATCCGCTGCGAATAGGATAGTGGACTTTCAGATCTTTGATTGTAATTAATTCTGTCATCTACACTTCTCCTTCTTCGTCTCTAAAATGAAAATGCTTGTAGCATGTGCAACGGACCAAATGATCAGGTGCTACTTCATGCAAGACTGGGTTTGCTTCGTGGTCGCTTTCAGGGATCCAAGGAATCCGTGCGGCAAACCGACAACCGGTCCGAGGCATATTTTTCAAGGAAGGAACCACGCCCTCGATCACATGCAGTTCACTGTCTTGTGAGTTTTCTTGAGGGATCGAGTTAAGCAGTGATCGGGTGTATGGATGTTTCGGATTGGCAAACAACTCTTCGGCTGTTGCGACTTCCACAAACTGTCCCCCGTACATTACGGCTACTCGGTCGGCCATCTCCGCTACGACACCTAAATCGTGGGTGATCAAAATGATCCCCGTTTGCGTTTCTTCTTGCAAATCTTTTAGTAGATCAAGGATCTGCGCTTGGATCGTCACGTCCAACGCGGTCGTTGGTTCATCGGCAATAATGATTGGTGGTTTACAAGCAATCGCGATCGCAATGATGACCCGCTGACGCATCCCACCTGACAATTCATGAGGGTATTGACGTCCTACTCGCGGTGGATTCGGGATCCCAACTTGTTCTAATAATTCTAATGCCCGTGCTTGGCGCTGTTCGGCATTCATATCTGTATGATAAGACAAGCCTTCTTTGATTTGGTCTTCGATCCGCATCAACGGATTCAGTGCAGACAACGGATCTTGGAAAATCATCCCAATATCATTTCCGCGAATTTTGTTGTATAACGTTTCGTTTAAGTTTGACAAGTTTAAATCTTTATATAAGATTTCTCCAGTGATTTTCGTGTTGTTTGGGTCATGTAGCCCCATGATCGTTGTAGCTAACGTACTTTTTCCGCAACCAGATTCTCCTACGATTGCTAAGATCTCATTACGATCTAGTGTAAAAGAAATACCATCTACTGCGTCATAGTAATCGTCTTTGATACGAAAACCTGTGTGAAGGTTTTGAACATCTAGTAATTGATTATCTCTGGACAATCGAATACCCCTCTCTACTTTCTAAGATGTCTTGCGTTTTAATGTAAAAAAAGAAGGAACATGCATTTCATTTCCAAAAGCTTTCTTAACATTGTATAATATATTCTTAATAATTATATAGAAATGCTAACAATAATGCAAGTCCCAGAAAACTTAAAACACTGAATTTTCAGAAAATTTACATTACGCTTCCAACGCCGTTATGTCAGGTTTAACCATCGTTTTTTAGATTGCATTTTTGAAGAAAAGCCGCCCAAATCACGGCGGATCAATTATGAGAAAGAAAGAGCTAAGTCATCTAGGACTTAGCTCTTATGTCTGTCTTAAGCAAGATGGCTTGAAATATAATCAACCGCTCCACCGACTGTTTCGATCTGCTCGGCATCTTCATCAGAAATCTCGGTACCAAATTCATCTTCTAGTTCAAGGACGAATTCCATCACACTGATCGAATCAGCGTTCAAGTCGTCTTTAATGCTCATCGTATCCGTTACGTTCTCTGCGTCAATTTCAAAATGATTGGCGATCACGACCGCAACTTTCTTGAATACTTCATCTCGTGTCAACTGGCTTCACCTCCACGCGTTTGCACAAAACATAGAATGGCTAACAAACATTGTACTGCTTTCTATGCTTTTTGTCTAGATATTTTTGCAATTTCATTACAATGATTGCATTATGATTGCGTTTCGTCTTTTGCAGTCGGCATTTCTTCAAAATGTGCGACCAATTGGGCCACAACATCTGTTGCTAGCATCGTATGGATCTGCTTGATGGTGTACGCTACCGCTTCTGGTCCTGTCGCCCCATGGGTTTTGATGACTGGTGCTTTCAAACCAAACAATACAGCCCCGCCATGTTTCGCATAATCCATCTCATTTTTTACTTTTCGCAACGCATCCTTCAGTAACAACGCCCCTAATTTCCCTTTGGTACCTGAATCAAGAATCGATTGTTTCAACAACGCCATTAAGTTCAAGGCAGTTCCTTCGATTGATTTCAAAACAGCATTTCCAGTAAAGCCATCTGTCACGACGACGTCAGCTGCACCATCCAATAATTCCCGAGCCTCGACATTGCCGATAAAATGGATCGTAGGGTCTTGCGAAAGCAGTTCAAAGGCTTTTTCGTCAATTCGCTGCCTTTGGTTTCTTCCGTTCCGTTATTTAACAAGCCGACCCTTGGTCGATTGATCCCGCGAACTTTTTGGGCGTAAAAGGATCCTAAGACGGCATAGTTTGCCAAATGTTCTGGTTTATTGTCGGCATTAGCGCCTAGATCCAGCATGTCAAAGCCAGCATCTTTGCCGATCACTGGCATTGTGGACATCAATCCGGGACGGTCGATCCCTTTGATCCGACCAACGATGAACAACCCGGCCGCTAATAAAGCACCGGTATTTCCGGCTGAAAAAATCGCATCTGCTTCGCCATTTTTCACTGCTTGTGCCGCTAAGACCATTGAGGCCGTTTTTTTCGTCTGATTGCTTTAACAGGTTCATCATCACTATTGATTTTTTCATCTGTGTGGATAATAGTGACATTTTTATCATCCGTCATGTATTTTTTGATTTCATTTTCTTTTCCGTAAAGGAGGAATTCAATCTCTGGAAAATCTTTTTTCGCCAGCATGACTCCTTCTACGATCGCTTTTGGGGCGTTGTCTCCGCCCATTGCATCAACAGCAATCCGCATCTCGCTGCCACTCCCTTCATTTTCCCAATCAGTATAGCATATTCTTTAATCAAAAAATTGTTTGTCTGCTTTTTTTGCTGCTAAATAGTTCGCCAACGCCGTGAATTCCGGCAATAGCTGCCAGCCATTTTTTTGCCAAAGCTGGGTTGCCTCAACTTGAGCCACTTCTAGAATGTGGGCATCCGCGACTAAATCGGCAGCCGCAAACTCTGGCAAGCCCGATTGTCGATTGCCGAAGACTTCTCCTGGCCCCCGCAACTGCAAGTCTTTTTCGCTGACTACAAAGCCGTTGGTGGTTTCTGTCATGATCTTCATTCGTTCGACCCCCGTCTCATTTTTCGGGTTTGCGATCAATATACAGTAAGAAGCATCGGCGCCGCGTCCTACCCGTCCACGTAATTGGTGGAGCTGGGCTAACCCGAAGCGATCAGCGTCAATGATCAGCATCACTGTCGCATTGGGGACATTGACCCCTACTTCGATGACCGTTGTGGAAACCAAGATCTGCAGTTGATTTTCTTTGAAAGCTTCCATGATGCTGTCCTTTTCTTGATTCTTCATTTTCCCATGCAGCATTCCCACTTGATAAGTAGGAGAAAAGTAACTTTGCAGCTGCTCATAAATCTCCGTGGCATTCTTGACATCCAGCATTTCGGATTCTTCGATCAAAGGACAGATAACATACATCTGATGCCCTTGGGCCAATTCTTTTTGCGCCCACTCTAAGATCGATTCAAACTGCGGCGGTCGGACCCAGCGCGTCTCTACAGGAATCCGTCCTGCCGGCATCTCATCGATCACCGAAACATCCATTTCGCCATAAGCCGTAATCGCTAGCGTACGAGGGATCGGCGTGGCGGTCATAAAGAGCACATCAGGCAGATAGCCTTTTTCCCTTAAGACTTTTCGCTGATTGACCCCAAAACGGTGTTGTTCATCGGTGATGACTAAGCCAAGATGTGCAAAGTCTACCCCTTCTTGAATCAGTGCATGGGTCCCAACGATGATGTCGATCTCCCCAGCTGCTAATTGTTCTAAGATGACCCGCCGTTCTTTTGGTTTGGTCGAGCCTGTCAAAAGAGCGGTGGTCACTTCTAAGGGGTCAAAGAGTTGATTCAAGCTCTCTAGGTGCTGTTGGGCCAAAATCTCAGTCGGCACCATCAGCGCCCCCTGAAAGCCAGCCGTCATCGTAGCATAGAGGGCGATCGCCGCCACGACTGTTTTCCCACTCCCAACATCCCCTTGCAAGAGCCGCTGCATGTGCTGCGGACTTTTCAGGTCATGGCAGATTTCATTGGTCACGCGCTTTTGCGCATTCGTCAATTCAAAGGGCAGTTTACGAGTAAATTCTTTCAAGCGTTGCACATCGTAATCGATCGCCAAGCCGTTTTTCTCGGCTTTTTCGCTTCTCTTCAGTCCTTGGATCTGCATTTGGAACAAAAAGAACTCTTCAAAAATCACCCGCCGCTTCGCTTGATGACTCTCTTGGGGATCTTTGGGAAAGTGCATCGCAAACATCGCGGATTTCCGATCCAACAAGCGATATTTTTCGATCAATGACAAAGGCAAGATCTCGGGGATCTGATCACCAAAATCAAGGAATGCCTGTTTGATCAGTTCGATCAACACACTTTGACGCACGGCTTTATTGACATGATAAATCGGGGCAAAGTCCTCGCCACTTTTGCTGCCAAGAATTTTCATTCCCGTCAGTCCTTTGCGTTTGGCATCCCATTTGCCATAGACGGCGATCTCTTCAGAGACCTCTACTTTGTCCTTCAAATAAGGCTGATTGAAAAAGGAGACATTAAAGACATCGTGGTCTTGCATCATGCGAAATTGCAACCGACTTTTCTTGTACCCAAAGCGATTGACGACCGGTGGGGAAACGACGATCCCCTTGATCGTTACTTTTTCTTGGTCTTGAATCTCCGCTAATTGCCGTTCTTGAATGTCTTCATAACGAAACGGGTAATACTTTAGCAGGTCTTCGATGGTTTCGATTCCTAAACTCGCCAAGTCTTGGGCGCGTTTTTCTCCGACACCCTTTAATACCGTAAGTGGCTGATTCAGCATAGGTACCCTCCTTTTCCAAAGTGATTTTATTTATTGCAGAGATTCCTGCATTCATAGAAAAAGACGGAGCCAAAAATCATCTACGATTTTTGCCCCCGCCGCCTAATTTGTTTATTCTGCTGAGAAAAGATACGGATAAACCGGCTGATCTCCTTGATAGATCTCTACTTCGATCTCAGGATGCAGTTCAACGATCGCTTCTTCGATTTTGGCTGCTTCTTTGGCTTCCTTTCTTCCCCGATAATGATGGTGACGATCTCAGTATCTTCTGTGATCATTTTTTCTAAGGTAGTCATAGAAGCAGAGAAACGATCAGGAACAGAAACAACGATTTTGCCGTCGACCATTCCTAAGAAGTCGCCTTCTGTGATTTCGATGCCATCGATTGATGTATTACGGATCGCATGAGTCACTGATCCGCTGACAACACTTGCTAAGACATCGGTCATGGCTTGCTGATTTTCAGCTAGTGTGGACTGCTCGTGGAATGCCAGCATCGCCGTCATCCCTTGAGAAATCGTCCGTGTTTCAACAACCGCTACTGGAATCTCGGAAACTTCCGCTGCTTGCTGCGCCGCCATAAAGATATTTTTGTTGTTCGGTAAGACGATCACTTGATCAGCATTGACTTCATTGATGGCCACCAAAATGTCTTCTGTACTTGGGTTCATCGTTTGGCCACCACTGATGACATAAGAAGCGCCTAGGCTAGTAAACAATTCTTTCAAGCCTTCCCCCGCCGCGATCGCAATGATCGCAAATGGTGTCCGCGGACGTTTTACTGGTGCTGGTTTTGCTTCTTGCTGATCGTGTTCCAAGATTGTTTCATGCTGAAGGCGCATGTTGTCGACTTTGATTTTCACCAATGAACCAAATTTTTGCCCATAATTCATGACTTCGCCGGGATGTTCCGTGTGAACATGGACTTTGATGATCTCATCGTCGTTGACCACTAATAAGGAATCTCCCAACTCGTTTAAGTAATTACGGAATGTTTCATAATCGAATTCACTATCAACGGTCGGACCTTCACCAATTTTCACCATGATTTCTGTACAATAACCAAAAGTGATATCTTCAGTCGCTAATTGCCCTTGGACACTGCGATGATGTTCCGCATTGACCATTTCATCCATTGCAGCTGGAGATGGTTCAAAAATTTCATCGGCTGGGTATTCCCCGGTCAATGCATTTAAGAAGCCTTCATAGATAAACAACAGGCCTTGACCGCCACTATCTACCACACCGACTTCTTTTAAAACCGGTAATAGATCAGGGGTTTTCGCCAATGACCGTTTTGCGCCATGAACCACTGCTTTCATGACTTCGATACAATCATCAGTGGTTTGGGCTTTTTTCTCGCCATATTCAGCGGCGATGCGTGCCACAGTCAGGATGGTTCCTTCCACAGGCTTCATGACTGCTTTATAGGCGGTTTCTACTCCATGAGTAAAGGCTTGAGCCAATTCTGGTGCAGTGAGTGTTTCTACGGTTGGGATTGCTTTAGAAAAACCGCGGAATAATTGAGACAAAATGACGCCGGAATTCCCACGTGCGCCCATCAATAGTCCTTTTGAAAGTGTAGCGGCAAGATCGCCGACGTTTTCTGAAGTCGCATCTGCGACCGCTTTTGCTCCACTGGTCATGGATAGATTCATGTTTGTCCCGGTATCTCCATCTGGAACAGGAAACACATTCAATGAGTTGACAAACTCTGCATTAACTTGTAGACGAGCCGCGCCTGCCTGCACCATTTCTTGAAACTGACTTGCGCTGATATTCGTTACCTTCACTTAGATAGTCCTCCTTAAAATCATCCGCCATGAACGGATCCCTTGCCTAATCTGGCAGTACACGTACGCCTTGAACAAATACATTTACCGAGTTCGCAGATACACCTAGCATCGTTTCTAAGTTGTATTTCACTTTTTCCTGCACGTTGCGGGAAACTTCGGAAATCTTTGTTCCATAGCTGACGATCGTGTATACATCCACTGCAATGCCGTTTTCTTCTTGGCGGACAACGACACCGCGAGAATAATTTTCTTTTCGTAAAATTTCATTGATGTTATCTTTGATTTGTTTCTTGCTAGCCATACCAACAATGCCGAACACATCTGTTGCTGCGCCTCCGACCACTGTTGCAATGACTTCATTGCTGATTTCAATAATACCTGATGAGGTTTGAATTTTTACAGCCATTTTATAGCCTCCTTCAATGGGCATGACCCATCTTTCTTCTTACATATTTTATCATAGCTGTACCGCAAATAAAAGGATGAGACATATGAAAAGGGGCTTTCTGACCAAACGTCTTGCATTTCGACCTTGTTTAATTTACAATGTTTACCGGGAAAAGTCAATGTTTCTTGAAAATTACTCTTGCTTTTTTCACCTTTCTGTGATAAATTCAGATGGTATGAGCTGAAATAGCGCTCCAACATCAAGGCAAAGGAGGAAATAACCACATGGCTAAAGTTTGTTACTTTACTGGACGTAAAACTACAAGTGGAAACAATCGTTCTCACGCAATGAATGCGACAAAACGTACTGTGAAACCTAACTTGCAAAAAGTTCGCGTTATGATTGACGGAAAACCTAAAAAAGTTTGGGTGTCAACTCGTGCTTTGAAATCTGGAAAAGTTGAGCGCGTATAATTAGACCTTTTCGGCCGTTCGTTTTGAACGGCTTTTTTTGTGCCCTTTTTTCTTTGGTGCGCTTTCACTTAGGTTTTCATTAAAGAAAATAGGTCTTTGTTTTTTTAATCGATTCACCTGTGGTAAACTAAGAAAAAATTGATAAAGAACAGGTGACTTCTTGTGACGAAAATAAAAACATTTGCCAAACAACATTGGCCTTATATGCTTGCTAGTTTTTTCTTGCCGTTTCTTATCATGGCAGTGATCTATTTGACCATTGGCATCTACCCCGGCAGTAGCCGCAGTGTCTTAGCCAGTGATGCCTTTTCGCAATTCTCAAACTTTCATGCCAGCTTCCGCAATATGCTCTTAGGCAAGCAAAGTATCTTTTATACGTGGAACGCCTCCTTAGGCTTAAATTATCTGGCATTGATCTCCTATTACTTAGGCGGGATCTTCACTCCCCTGGTCTTGTTATTCCCGAATCAGCTGATGCCAGATGCGCTGTACTTTTTGACCTTGATCAAGATCGGCAGTGCGGGCTTGGCGTTTTGGTTTTATGCCAGCCAAACCTTTAAGATCCAACGTTGGCAACACGTGACCTTAGCCGTCTGTTATGCCTTGATGTCCTTCATCACCGCCCATTCGGAACTGATCATGTGGCTTGATGCCATGATCTATCTGCCACTGGTGATTTTAGGCATTGACCGTTTAGTGAAAAAGAAAAAACCAGTCGTGCTGTTTATCAGCTACTTGTTGTTATTTTTATCCAGTTTTTACATGGGCTTTATGATTGGTCTCTTTTCCGTGATGTATTTCTTGGTCCAATTGGGCCGCAACTGGAAACAAGCTCGCGGGGCGATCATCCCTTACGGCATCACCTCCTTGTTAGCAGGGGGCGCCTCAATGGTGATCATCTTACCTGCCCTGCTGGATTTGCGGTCGAACGGGGAAGAGTTGACGACGATTTCTTCCTTTAAAACCGAAGCCACCGATGTCTTTGACCTTGTAATGAAAAACATGATTGGAGTATACGATACAACAAAATACGGCTCCATTCCCTTCATCTATATCGGCTTATTGCCGTTGCTGTTATGTATTTTATATTTTGTTTCGAAGAAAATCCGCTTGAAGGATAAATTCTTATACGCTGGCATGTTTGCTGTTTTGATTGCCAGTTTTTATATCGTGCCGATGAATCTTTTTTGGCACGGGATGCATGCCCCAAATATGTTCCTTTTCCGTTATGCCTATTTGTTCTCCTTCTTAGTGATCATGCTGGCGGGATACGGGTGGGAGCAGCTGCAGCAAAAAGATCGTGGATTGTTTCTCATTATTGGTCTTTCTACGATCGTGGTGTTTGCCCTCTCCTACGCATTGAAAGGACCTGGAACCTATGAATATGTTTCCGCTACTTCTTTTGCGCTAACGATCGTATTCTTTGTTCTTTACTTGTTATGCATTGGGTTCGGGCAATTAGGGCTTTTAACACAAAAACGAGTGACGATCTTGATGCTGATCTTCGTCTGCGGAGAAATGGCCGTCAATACCAGCGGCATGGTTCGCGGAATTTTGAATGATTGGAACTATGCTTCTCGCAGTTTGTATACAGAACCTTATCCGGACATCAAAAAACTAGTCACTCAAGCCAACGAAGACAATGATACCTTTTTCCGATTAGAAAACCTTGATCCTGTTTCTTCCAACGACAGTATCAATTATGGCTACAGCGGGGTCAGCATGTTTTCTTCGATCCGTAACCGCAATTCTTCAAGCTACCTGGACAAACTGGGCTTTCGGTCCCGGGGCACCAATTTAAATATCCGCTATCCGAATAATACCTTGCTGATGGATGCTTTTACAGGGATCAAATACAATATCTCCAAGCCAAATCTCACCAAATACGGCTTTCAACGAGTCGGGGAATCTGGTGAATACAAGCTTTATGAAAATCAAAATGCGTTACCGCTAGGTTTCTTGGCTGAACCGACCATCGAATCGATTGAACAGCCGCAAAACGACAACTTGACGAGCCAGAAAAATCTTTTCAATGGATTGGCCGATTTAAATTTAGAGTATTTTGCCTTTCAGCCGATCACGGTGATCCATAGTAAAAATACAGATATCACCAATGACGGCATGTATATGAAATTTACCGAGCAAGAAAGCAATGTCGCAAAAGAAGTGACTTGGCAAGTGGAGGTTCCGGCGAACTCGCAAGCGTACTTGAGTCTCTTCCCTGCCAACTTCGGAGAATTGGAAAGCTCATCTGCCACCGTAACAGTCAACGGCCAGCAGCGAGAAACGCAAATCAGTATCAATGGTCAATACTACGACTTAGGGCACTACGAGACCGATACGACGGTTCAATTCACCGTCAGCTTCTACGGAACACCTGAGATCTCCTTCCAAAACCCGCAAGTCGTCACCTTGGATACCAACGCCTACCAACAAGCAATTGATGCGATCCAAGATCGAGGGGTCGCTATGACTGTCGGCAAACGCAGTGCCAAAGCCGATATCACGACTGAAAAAGAGCAGCAGCTTGTGACGACCATCCCTTATGACAAGGGCTGGACTGCTACGCTTGATGGCAAAGAAGTCCCAATCACGGCCTTTCAAGACGGCTTTATCAGTGTGACGATCCCAAGTGGTAGCCATCACTTGGAACTGTCCTTCTTGCCGCAAGGCTTTGTTATCGGTGTTTTCTTGTTCTTCGGCTGCATCGCATTGTTTATCTTGTTTGCTTGGTTTTACCAGAAACAAGTAGCCAAAAAGCAAGTCTTGGCCGAACAACGTCAACTCATGGATCAAGCGCCAGAAAACTAATCGAAAAAGAACCAACTCGTCTTTTTGAGGTGATCCCCTTAAGTTAGAGCAAACGCTGACTTATGGGTGTCCCTCAATGATCGGTGAGTTTGGTTCTTTTTTTGTGCTGGGGTTCCGCAGCTGTTCGCTCTAGTGGTCTTAGCATCCACTATCGACTAGGTCCCCTTCGATTCGGGGGCCAAATACCTAGCCCTTAGAGCGTTTAGCGAAACATAAGATAACTGTTAGGTTCTTCCGCATTTTTCTTGATGGAGTGCAACGATCGCTCCCATAATTTAACCATTTTGGTTTGTTTCAAGACGCGAAAGATCGAAAGCCCTTGGTCGATTTTCAACAGTCCTTTTTCTTGATCGCCATAAATATACCAATACCATCCTTGATAGCAAAGGAGATGCGTACTGTTTAGCATGTCTCCGCGATCTGCCAATAATTCCTCCGCAATGGTCAACACCTCTTTTGCCCACTCCAGACGGCGAAAATTGACAAACGTCGTAAAACAACTAAAAATCAAATCCATTTGTATTTCTCGCATCAAGGACAAACCTTGTTCTTTTTTGGTCCGTGAAATAGCAACCTGCAGTAAGTGATAGGAGGTTTCGACAGGAAACAAGAATTGAAAATAGCGAAACAGCAAAATCTCATAGACGCCCCAGTTGTCTACTTTCATAAGGTAGGAGATGACGGGTCGGGTTTTGATGCGTAGCTTTTCCATATAGTCACCAGAAGAGTGATTGGGTTTAGGACCTGAGAGATTGATTTCATGTATCTCCTTTGTGATCTCAAGGTACAGAAAAACAAAAGAATGCTGTTTGGAAGCGGCGATCAGTTCACTGCGCATTTCCTCCAGCCCTTCTTTGCTTCGCTGGGCGTGGGCGTTACTCAAATAAGCTTCTTTGTTGATCCCTAAGATTCGATCCAGTAAATCCATAAATTCGCTCGTCATATAGCTGGGAAAGCTCATCAGGTTGTCGTGACTTTTTACGCCCTTTTGCTGTGCACGTAAATAATAAAACTCCTCCACCGTAACATGGATATTTTCTAATAGGCGTTCCAATCGATGAATACTGATACTTGAAGCACCTTGCTCAAATTTACTGATAAACGAGCGACTGTTTTGTTCATCCGCCACTTGAGCGATCGTATAGCCGCGCTCTTTGCGCAATTGTCGGTACAGTTTTCCTTCTTCCATAACCATCCTCCTCACAGCGATCGATCTGCAAACGCCAAACCAATCTTGCTTTACGAATGAAACTCTGCAATTAAATGCTACTATATTTAGATTCAAATTTAGATTCAACCCTATAAAATATTGAGGAACAAAATCTACGGTACCCTATTTATATGCCACTCTTTTAGCTGTTAGCCACTCGTGACAGTAACCTCTGGTATGCTCGTAGTACATTTTAATTCCACTATAGTGGAATATTTTCTCTTCCTAGTATAAAGCATCCTATACTGATTTTACAACGTAGAACGTGAAAGGATGATTTCGATGAAAGAATATCAACAAAACAAAGGCTATCGTGCCTTAGTCAACGCCGCCTTGCTCAGTGGCATCGGCATGAGTTTATTTAATATCGTCTTTGTAGTTTACGCCAGTACATTACCCTTTAATGCCCTTGCTGTTTCCTTAGCCTCCATGGCCCTGCTGATCCCTGATCTCTTACGGATCCTGACTGGCTATCTAGCCGATCGTACCAAAAACAAAGTGCAATGGATGATCAGCAGTCGACTATTACAAGGCGTCCTTTTTGTGGCACTCGCTTTTTTGATCCAACTACCGCCTAGTTTATGGTCTTTCTTCCTTTTGCTAGGCATCAACATTGTATCTGATTGTTTGGGCGCTTATTGTTCTGGGTTGCAGCTGCCCTATGTTCGCCGTCTTGTGCCTGCTGACGCCTTAGACAGTGCCATGGGCTTTCAAATGGCGTGTCAAACCACCGTTCAAATCGTCTTTCAAGGCATCGGTGCTTGGGGGATCATTTTACTGAATAATAATTTTGCCGCTTTTGGTTTGATCAATGCCGTGACGTTTTTCTTAGCCGCCATCGTGATTTTCTGGAACCGCTCGCTCTTTTATGCGGTGCCTGGGAAAATCAATCAAGCACCCACACCACTCTTTCAGAATTTCTCGGAAACCTTTAAATTATTGACTGGTACGGCTTTTCTTAAAAAGATGATCCTCTTTGCCTTACTGATCAATACCTTAGCCGCTAGTACGAGCGGTCTACTAAATCTCCAGTTGTTGGATGACCTTGCGCTTTGGTTTGCCACTTATGGTAACACCGTTGCGATGGCAGGTATCGCTACTTCGATCGGTATGGTCGCTGGTGCCTTGTTTGCTGCCGACTGGTTCAAGAATACCGGTCTGGTTCGCTTGATTGCGTATACCGCTTTCGTTTTATGTCTGTTGACCTTGAATTTTCTCTTCCTGCATAACCGTTGGCTCATGATTGTGCTGCTCTTTGCTGAAGGCTACCTGATTGGGAAAATCAATCCCCGCTTTTCGGCACATCTGATTCGTGAGATCGATGAAGAACATCTCGCCATCAGCAGCGGGATCTTTTCCACCATCGTGATGCTAGGGGGACCCGTCGGTCAAATGGTCTTTTTAGGCATCGGCAATCGCTATCACGTTGCTTGGAGCTGGCTGCTTTACTTGCTTTTCGCATTTTTAGTAGCCATCGCCGCCTTAGTCGCTGCCAGTACCTTGGAAAAAACACCCCCACTGCTGCGCCTAAAATCGCGGCGGCAAGGACTGAAGATTGGCAAGAAACCACCCCTGTTTTGCCTGAGAAAAAATAAAAACACAAGCTTTCGCTTTCTCTTGTTGGACAAGAGCAGCGAAGCTTGTGTTTTTTCCTTATTCATAGGCAACATGAACCAAATACAATCCTTCTGGATGAGCTGTGGGTCCTGCCGCATTTCGGTCTTTTTGCGCAATGATTGCAGGAATACTGTCAGGTGCGAGGCGTCCATTGCCGATTTTCAGCAATGTGCCCACCATGATCCGAATCATCTTATACAAAAATCCATCGCCGCGAAAGGTAAAAATCAACTCATCTCCAGCGTCATTGACCGCCATGGACGCCTCATGGATCGTCCGTGTTTTGTCATCGACGGAACTGCCCGTCGCACAAAAACTGGTAAAGTCATGGGTGCCTAAAAAATCTGGCAACGCTCGTTGGATTTTTTCCAAATCTAGCGGATACGGATAATAGCTGGCATAATGGCGGCGGAAAGGACTGCGGGGTTTCCCAATGTCTACCCGAAACTGGTAGGTTTTTTCAATGACTAAGTAGCGGGCATGGAAGGTATCGTCAACGATCTCCACCGATTTTACCGCAACATCTTCTGGCGTTTGGGTATCTAAACCAAAGCGCATTTTTTCCAGTGGACGCTTTTGAGGGAAATCGAAGTGGATCACTTGCCCTTGCGCATGGACCCCCGCATCGGTGCGGCCAGAGCCATGAATCTGGATCGGTTGCCCATTGTTCATCTTCGTTAATGTCTTTTCAATCTCTTCTTGAACCGTTCGTCCATTGGGTTGACGCTGAAATCCTTGAAAATTCGTACCATCATAAGCAATCGTCGCTTTATAGCGGACCATTGAATCACCTGTTTCTTTCTATTTTTTCAAAAAAAGGCCTATGAGAAAAGTCTGATCGATCGACAGGCCTTTTCCAACCAGCCGCTGGGATTGCCAGCAGTCTCGTTGCTTCGTTAAGAACCTTTCGTGGGTTGACTTCAATCATAGGTCTTCGATTATCCTCTTAAGAACACTAACGCTACTGTAAAGAGCGCAAAAACGATGACAACCAATGTGTCCCGTTGATGCCAGTGCAAAATACGATACTTAGTACGCCCTTCGCCGCCTTGATAGCCTCTGGCTTCCATAGCGGTGGCAAGATCTTCCGCACGGTTAAAGCTGCTGACAAATAAAGGAATCAATAAAGGAACGATCGCCTTCATCTTCTGCAACAGTCCCCCTTCGCCGAAATCGACCCCGCGGGCACGCTGAGCATTCATAATTTTTTCTGTTTCATCCATCAAGGTTGGCACAAAGCGCAACGCAATCGACAGCATCAGTGAGATTTCATGGACAGGGAACCGGATCGCTTTTAAAGGACGCAAAATGTATTCGATCGCATCTGAAAGCTCTAATGGGGGTGTCGTTAACGTCAACAAGGTCGACATGAAAATGATCAAAACAAAACGACAAAAAATAAAGATCCCGTTTTGGACACCAAATTCTGTAATGTTAAAGATCCACCAAGACCAGTAGACGTCGCCGCCGGTAGTAAACAAAATCTGTAACGCCACGGTAAACAAAATCAGCCAAATCAAAGGACGAACGCCGCGAATAAAGAAGCCAAAATCGATTTTTGAAAAGGAAATACAAAAGAGCGTAAAAGCACCCGCTAATAAATAGCTTTGCCAATTATTCGCCAAAAAGATAATCGCGATAAAATAAAAACTAGCAATCAATTTGACCCGTGGATCTAAACGGTGGATCAAGGAGTCCCCGGGAATAAAACGACCGAAAATCAGTTTATTCATCATGGGCAGTCGCCCCCTTTGCTACTAAAACATCTGCCAGTTCATCAGCCGTTAGCGGCAACTGCTCAAATGCCAATCCTCTGGCTTGGAGTTGCTCCGCAAATGCGGTTGCTGTCGGTACCCCTAACTGCTTTTCTTGCAACCAGGCAGTATCTTGAAACACAACGGACGGCGTGCCGGCTTTGACGAGACGGCCCTTTTCTAACACATAGACATAATCAGCATAGTTTGCCACATCATCCATCAGGTGGGTCACTAAAATGATCGTCATGTTCTTTTCCCGATGCAGGCGATCAAACATTTCCATCATCTCTTTGCGTCCTTGTGGATCTAAGCCCGCTGTCGGCTCGTCTAAGACCAAAACTTCTGGTTCCATAGCTAAGACCCCAGCAATCGCTACACGGCGCATTTGGCCCCCTGAAAGGTCGAATGGTGAACGTTCCAGAAAACTTTCATCTAAGCCTACCAATTGAATGTATTCTTGGGCTAATCCTTTGGCTGCTTCTTCGGAGACACCAAAGTTTTTCGGTCCAAAAGCGATATCTCTCGCCACGGTTTCTTCAAATAATTGCGATTCAGGAAATTGAAAAACGATCCCGACTTTTTTACGTAACGGTTTTAGATTTTTGTTGTCTGTCTCGGGTTTGATGACTCGCTCACCGATCGTGACCGTGCCAGTCGTTGGTTTTAATAATGCATTCAAGTGCTGCAGCAACGTAGATTTTCCGCTCCCTGTATGACCGACTAAGGCGGTATAAGAGCCTTCTTTGATCTCTAAATCGATATCGAACAAAACCCGTTGTTCAAACGGAGAATGCGGTTGGTAGGTGAATCCTACTTGTTCAAAACGGATGTCCATAGCCAATCCACCATCCCTTCTTCAGTTAAGTACGCTTGTGGTACCGTGATGCCCCGCTGTTTTAGTGCCGCCTTTAATTTTTCAGGAAACGGCAGATCTAAGCCTAGCTCGATCAGTTCTGGCCCTGCAGAAAAAATCTCTGCGGGTGTCCCTTCGCGGACGAGCTCTCCTTGACGCATCACCAGCACCCGATTGGCGTTGGCTGCTTCATCGATATCATGGGTGATCGATAGCACGGTCAAATTGTTTTTCTCTTTGATTTTTTTGATCGTTGCGATCACTTCTTCACGGCCTTCTGGATCTAGCATACTAGTGGCTTCATCAAGAATGATGATATCTGGGCGCAATGCAACGACGCCGGCAATGGCTACCCGCTGTTTTTGACCACCAGAAAGACGCGCGGGTTCTCGGGTCGCAAACTCGCTCATCCGTACTTGTTCCAGAGCGTCTTTGACACGAACCAGCATTTCTTCTCGCGGGATTCCTTGATTTTCTAAACCGAAAGCCACATCATCTTCCACCGTCGAACCAACGAATTGATTGTCAGGGTTTTGAAAGACCATACCGACCATTTTTCGAATATTCCAGATATTTTCTTCATTCAAAGGCAATTCGCCGACAGAAACACTGCCTTCTTGTGGCAAGATCAAGCCATTGATGGTTTTTGCTAAAGTTGATTTACCAGAGCCGTTATGGCCGATCAACGCCACCCATTCCCCTTTGTTGATGGAAAAGGATACGTTATTTAACGCGGCACGCTCTTCTTCGCTATAACGCACAGTAATAGCATTCAATTCAATGATTGGCTTCATGATAGACTCCTTCATTTGCGATTAATTCTTTCTAACACTACCAAAAAAGCGCACGTTTTTCAATGATTCACGCACGATTTGTCTCCAGATCTTTTTTTCACTTGCCATCACCTGTCTTGACAGGTAATCGAAAGTAAAAAAAAAGCACTTTATGATGAGTGCGTACACCTCGAAATACATCGAGGTGTAGGCGCTGAGCTAGACTCGGAAAGTTTCTTCCAACATCATAACACTCTTAGTAAACATCTATAAAGTGATGATAAGTGTGATTTTAAACAAGTTCTAGGATAACCATTGGTGCAGCATCTCCGCGTCTTGGTTCTGTTTTCAAGATACGAGTATATCCACCTTGGCGATCTGTGTAACGAGGAGCGATATCATTGAATAATTTTTGTAATGCTGATTCAATAACTACTTCTTCGTTTTCTTCACGTACACTTGCAACTTCATTACGAACGAATGCTGCTGCTTGACGACGTGCATGCAAATCACCACGTTTACCTAAAGTGATCATTTTTTCTGCAGTTGAACGAACTTCTTTCGCACGAGCTTCAGTCGTAACGATACGTTCGTTAATGAATAAATCAGTTGTCAAATCACGCAACATCGCTTTACGTTGGCTAGATGTGCGTCCTAGTTTACGATAACTCACGTGGTTTCCCTCCTTCACTTTCGAATGTTGTATCGGTCAGACGAACCGAACTAACGTAATCGAAAACGGTTTAATCGTCTTTACGTAGTCCTAAACCTAAATCATGTAATTTCACTTTGACCTCTTCAAGAGATTTACGGCCTAAGTTTCTTACTTTGATCATTTCTGGTTCAGATTTGTTTGTCAATTCTTGTACAGTATTGATTCCTGCACGTTTTAGACAGTTGTATGAACGAACAGATAAGTCTAATTCTTCGATCGTCATTTCCAACATTTTTTCTTTTTGTGTTTCTTCTTTTTCAACCATGATTTCAGCGTTTTTCGCTTCATCCGTTAGGTTTACAAAGATGTCTAAATGTTCAGTCATGATCTTCGCAGACAAACTCATTGCTTCCAATGGTTCGATTGAGCCATCAGTCCATATTTCCATCGTTAATTTGTCGAAATCATCCCGACGACCGACACGTGTGTTTTCTACTTGGTAGTTGACACGACGTACTGGTGTATAGATTGAATCGACTGGAAGAACACCGATTGGCATGTCTTCTTTTTTGTTTTCGTCCGCTTGAACGTAGCCGCGGCCAGGTTTCACTGTTAAGCGAGCATGGAACGTAGCACCTTCAGAAACGGTACAGATATACATATCTTTGTTAAGGATTTCTACATCACTATCAACGATGATATCGCCAGCAGTTACTGTAGCAGGTCCTGAAATATCAATTTCAAGGGTCTTTTCTTCATCCCCGTACATTTTCAATGCAAGACCTTTAATATTCAAGATGATTTGAGCAACGTCTTCCCGAACACCCTTAACAGTTGAGAATTCGTGTAAAACTCCATCGATTTGAATATTGGTGATTGCCGCACCAGGTAAAGAAGATAATAAAATACGACGTAGGGAATTTCCTAGTGTAGTTCCGTAGCCTCTTTCAAGAGGTTCCACGATGAACTTGCCATAATCTTTGTCTTCATCAATCTTTGCGATTCTTGGTTTTTCGAATTCAATCATTCTTATCTATTACCCCTTTCAAAACGAAAAGTGTCTTGTTCAATGACGTTTTTGTTACACTCAAAATGAGCAGCACTCATTAAACACGACGGCGTTTTGGAGGGCGGCATCCATTATGAGGGACTGGAGTCACGTCACGGATCGCACTCACTTCCAAACCTGCTGCTTGTAATGAACGAATTGCTGCTTCACGTCCAGAACCAGGTCCTTTAACTGTTACTTCAACAGTTCTTAATCCGTGTTCCATTGCTGCTTTGGTAGCTGTTTCTGCTGCCATTTGAGCGGCAAAAGGAGTAGATTTTTTGCTTCCTTTGAAACCTAATGAACCAGCTGATGACCATGCTAATGCATTACCATGAGTATCAGTGATCATTACGATTGTATTATTGAATGTTGAGTGAATATGTGCAATACCCGCTTCAATATTCTTTTTCACACGGCGTTTACGACTCACTTTTTTTGCTGCCATGAAGTTTTAACCTCCTTCACTTAGGAATTATTTTTTCTTGCCTGCGACTGTTTTAGACGGGCCTTTACGAGTACGTGCATTGTTTTTCGTGTTTTGTCCACGAACTGGCAATCCACGGCGATGACGGATCCCACGGTAAGAACCGATTTCCATCAATCGTTTGATGTTTAAGTTCACTTCACGACGAAGGTCACCTTCAACTTTTAATTTATCAACTTCTGCACGGATAGCATCTGTTTGTTCATTCGTTAAATCACGAACGCGAACTTCTTCAGACACGCCAGCGTCAGCTAAAATTTGTTTTGCAGTCGTGTTACCAATACCATAGATATAAGTAAGTGAAACGACCACACGTTTATCACGAGGAATATCTACTCCTGCAATACGAGCCATATTTGTTACACCTCCGATTATCCTTGACGTTGTTTATGTTTTGGATTTGCTGGGCAAATCACCATAACGCGTCCTTTACGACGAATTACTTTACAATGTTCGCACATTGGTTTTACTGATGGTCTTACTTTCATGATAATACCTCCTGTGGTTTTACGGAGTACAATTATTTAAAGCGATAAGTAATGCGGCCACGGTTCAGATCATACGGGGATAATTCCACCGTCACTTTGTCTCCAGGTAAAATACGAATGTAGTGCATCCGGATCTTACCAGAAACGGTCGCTAGAACTTGGTGTCCGTTTTCCAATTCTACTTTAAACATTGCATTCGGCAAAGTTTCGACGACTGTACCTTCGACTTCAATCATATCTTCTTTTGCCACGCACAGTACCTCCTTGTACTTGTGATTTTCACACGATAAAATGGCGGAAACTCGGTTCCCACCTGATATTCTCAAACTATGCTCCTACTTAATAAAAAGTAGAAGTCGGACTGACATATTCTATCATATCCTGTCAAAGATTTCAAGAGAAAGTTTTAAGCTGCAAGTTGGACTCGGGCAATCTATGATTAGTCAATGATCTTTTGAACATCTTCGAATACAGCGTCGATGTCGCGATCCCCATCAATCGATTGCAATAACCCTTTGTCTTTGTAATAAGTCAAAATTGGTTCACTGCTTTTGATATTGACAGCTAGACGATTTTTGACCGTCTCAGGCTTATCATCTTCACGCTGGTAGAAGTCATGACTTCCACAACGATCACATGTTCCTTCCTCTTTTGGAGGATTGAACAATTTATGATAAGTTGCCCCACAATTGCGGCACATGAAGCGGCCGGCTAAACGTTCTACAAGAACTTCTTCAGGAACATGAATATCAATAACGGCATCAAGTTTTTTGTTAAGGTCAGCTAGCATCTCATCTAACGCTTTTGCTTGATCCAATGTACGAGGAAAACCATCTAATAAGAAACCTTTCTCGGTATCAGGTTCAGCTAAACGTTCTTTAACGATCCCATTTGTAACCTCATCAGGAACTAATGCGCCTTGATCCATGTATGATTTTGCTTTAAGGCCTAGTTCTGTTTCGTTCGCCATCGCAGCCCGAAACATATCGCCTGTTGAAATATGAGGAAGACCGTATTCAGCAACGATACGTTCTGCCTGAGTACCTTTTCCAGCACCAGGTAATCCCATTAAAATGAAGTTCATTCTAATTCCTCCTGTAAGTTTTTGAATAGTGTTGAGGAAATCCTCAACACTTCAATAACTTTAATTGATGAAACCAGTATATTTCCGTTTCAGCATAAGCCCTTCTAACTGCTTGGCAGTATCAAGTGCCACACCGATAATGATCAATAGACTCGTTCCACCTAGTCCGATCGATTGCGGTAAATTCCAAGCCATCTGAGCGATGATTGGAAGTAAAGCAACCAATCCTAAAAAGATCGATCCAACCGTGCTTAATCGCATCAACAAACGCGATACATATTCTTCGGTTCCTTTACCAGGACGCACACTCGGAATGTAACTTCCTTGTTTTTGCAAGTTTTCCGCTAATTTCTCAGGGTTCACTTGAACAAATGCGTAGAAGAAGGTAAACGCAACAATCAAGACAGTGTAGATGATCGCACCCGGTACAGTGTTGTAACTAAAGATCGTTTGCACCACTTCGTACCAAGTTTCTCCTCTATATGAACTACCTAATGCTTGAATGATCGCATTTGGTGTTGTAATAAAAGAACTGGCAAAGATAACTGGGATAACCCCGGCAGCATTTACTTTCAAAGGAAGGTAACTGCTGGTAGGCGCTCCTGCTACCCGTTTTGTATATTGGATCGGAATCTTGCGTTCCGCTTGTTGAACATACGTTACTAAAGTAATGACGATCAACACAGCGATCACAAGCAGCGCCATAAAGATAGCATTCAGCCAGATATCCGATTGATCCACGTTAATGAAGTAATCTTCAATCAATTCTTTGATGCTTGCTGGTAAGCGTGAAATGATCCCTGCAAAGATGATCATTGACACACCGTTTCCGATACCACGCTCGGTGATCTGCTCTCCTAACCAAGTGACTAACATCGTTCCGGCTGTTAAAATCAGACCGATCACGATATAGGTTGCCATATTAGGATTGTTTACAAACCCGAGTTGAGTGTAATAGTTAAATCCAGCCGTTAATGTCATGGATTGGACAAAGCCCAATACCAACGTCAAGTAACGTGTTGCCTGATTTAATTTCTTACGACCCACTTCACCTTGTTTTGACCATTCAACAAATTTAGGGACGATATCCATCTGCAACAACTGAATGACAATTGAGGCAGTGATGTAAGGGGAAACCCCCATCGAGAAAATCGAAAATTGTTGCATGGCGCCACCACTTACCAAGTTCAACATGTTTAAAAATGGTAGATCCGCGATGGTATTTAGGCGACTTGCGTCTACGCCTGGCACAGTAATATGTGTTCCCAGACGAAAGACAAACAAGATTAAGACGGTGAACAATATTCTGGATCTAATATCCTTAACCTTAAAGGCATCCTTCAATAGTCTGATCATTAGATCACCTCGATTGATCCACCAGCAGCAACGATTGCTTCTTCAGCTGCTTTTGAGAATTTAGCTGCTTTCACAGTCAATTTCTTCGTTAATTCTCCGTTAGCTAATACTTTGATTCCAGCTTTTTCGTCTTTGACGATTCCAGCTTCGTGTAAAGCAACAGGTGTTACTTCAGCACCGTCTTCAAAGCGGTTCAAGACATCAAGATTGATGACTGCATATTCTTTGCGGTTCACATTTGTAAAGCCACGTTTTGGTAAACGACGGAACAATGGTGTTTGTCCACCTTCGAATCCTAGACGTACTCCGCCGCCTGAACGAGCTTTTTGACCTTTTTGTCCACGTCCAGCTGTTTTACCGTTACCAGATGAAGTTCCTCGACCGACACGGTTACGTACTTGGCGTGAGCCTTCTGATGGTTTTAATTCATGAAGTTTCATAGGTTTGGCACCTCCTTAATCAAACTAGATCTGCTGATCCTTAGACCTCTTCAACGTCCACTAAGTGAGAAACAGTGTTAACCATGCCTTTGATTGCATCATTAGCAGGTTTTACAACTGTTGAATTCAACTTTGTAAGACCTAACGCTTTGACAGTATCACGTTGGTTTTGGGGACGTCCGATAATACTGCGTTTTAAAGTAATTTTCAATTCAGCCATTATAGTGTCCTCCTTAACCGATTAATTCTTCTACTGATTTGCCGCGAAGTGCTGCCACTTCTTCAGCGCGTTTTAATTGTTTTAAACCTTCAACTGTTGCGCGAACAACGTTGATTGGTGTGTTAGAACCTAAAGATTTAGATGTGATATCAGCTACCCCAGCTAATTCCAATACGGCACGAACTGGTCCACCAGCAGCTACCCCAGAACCTTCTACAGCAGGTTTCATAAGGATGCGTCCGCCGCCGAATACACCGATAACTTCGTGAGGGATTGGAACCAACCATTGGTACTTCCACCAAGTTTTTCTTCGCGTCTTCGATTGCTTTACGGATTGCTTCTGGTACTTCTTGTGCTTTACCAGTACCGAAACCTACGTGTCCGTTTTTGTCACCGACAACAACTAATGCAGCAAAACGTAGACGACGTCCACCTTTAACAACTTTAGTTACACGGTTGATCGCAACAACGCGGTCTTCTAATTCCAAATGTTTTGGATCAATATAAACCATGAATGGTGTTCCTCCTTCTCTTAAAATTCCAGTCCATTTTCGCGAGCTGCTTCAGCTAAAGCTGCTACACGGCCATGGTAAAGGTATCCACCACGGTCAAAGACTACTTCTTTAATACCTTTTGCTGCTGCACGTTCTGCGACTAATTTACCGACAGCTTGTGCTTGTTCAGTTTTTGTTGCACCTGAAACTTCTTTGTCTAAGGCAGAGGCACTTGCTAGCGTCACACCCGCTACGTCATCAATTACTTGTGCGTAGATGTTTTTGTTCGAACGGAACACGTTTAAGCGTGGGCACTCAGCAGTACCAGAGATTTTGTTACGTACACGACGATGTCTTTTCTGACGTGTCTTGTTTTTATCTGGTTTTGTAATCACAATTTGTCACCTCTTTTAATTTTGCTAGCCTAAGCTGCTAGTCGTAAAGAATTACGACTATTTACCAGTTTTACCTTCTTTACGGCGTACAAATTCGCCAACATAACGAATTCCTTTGCCTTTGTAAGGTTCTGGAGGACGAACGCCACGGATATTGGCAGCCAATTCGCCAACGACTTCTTTATCTGATCCTTTAACGATCACAGAAGTGTTTGAAGGAACTTCGATTTCGATTCCAGCTGGCGCTTCGATTTCAACTGGATGAGAGTAACCAACGTTCAATACAAGTTTTTTCCCTTGTAATTGAGCACGGTACCCAACCCCGATTAATTCTAACGCTTTTTGGAAACCTTCAGAAACACCAACAACCATGTTGTTGAAGTTTGCACGGGTAGTTCCGTGGATAGTTTTCATTTCTTTACTATCATTTGGACGAGTAAATGTTACTTCGTTTCCTTCGATATTCATTGTGATATCAGAAGAGAAAGTACGTGTTAATTCACCTTTAGGTCCTTTAACTGTAATGTCGTTTCCGTTTTGCTTGATTTCAACACCAGCAGGAAGAACGACGATCTTATTACCGATACGACTCACTTAGAGGCACCTCCTTGTGGAATATTTTAAATTACCATACATAAGCGACTACTTCGCCGCCAACATTTTTTGCTCTAGCTTCTTTGTCAGTGATTACACCGTCAGAAGTTGAGATAATCGCGATTCCTAGACCATTCAATACTTTTGGTACTTCGTCAGCTTTGACATAAGCACGCAAGCCTGGTTTAGAGATACGTTTTAAGTTTGTGATAACACGTTCACCGTTTTTACCGTATTTAAGAAATACGCGGATCACGCCTTGTTTGTCATCTTCAATGTATTCAACATCGCGAACGAAACCTTCACGTTTCAAGATTTCAGCGATATCACGTTTGATTTTTGAAGCAGGTACTTCTAGGCTTTCGTGTTTAACCATGTTTGCGTTACGCACGCGCGTTAGAAAATCTGCAATTGGATCTGTCATGACCATGGGATAATTTACCTCCTTTATGCGAGTATAGTTTACCAGCTAGCTTTCTTCACGCCGGGAATTTGTCCTTTATAGGCAAGTTCGCGGAAGCAAATACGGCAAAGATGAAATTTACGATAAACTGAATGTGGACGTCCGCAACGTTCACAACGAGTGTATTCTTGCGTTGAGAATTTAGCAGGGCGTTTGTTTTTAGCAATCATTGATTTTTTAGCCACGTAGTTCGCCTCCTTTTTTTATTTTTGGAATGGCATGCCTAATTGTGTCAACAATTCACGAGATTCTTCATCTGTGTTTGCTGTTGTTACAATCACGATATCCATACCACGTACTTTGTCGATCAAATCATAATCTACTTCAGGGAAAATCAATTGTTCTTTGATACCTAAAGTGTAGTTTCCGCGTCCGTCGAACGCTTTTTTGCTCACACCGTGGAAGTCACGGACACGTGGCAATGACACACTTACTAGTTTATCTAAGAATTCATACATTCTTTCGCCGCGTAGTGTTACTTTCGCACCGATTGGCATTCCTTCACGTAAACGGAATCCTGCGATAGATTTTTTCGCTTTTGTGATCAATGGTTTTTGACCTGAGATCAATTGTAATTCTTCAACAGCTTTGTCTAAGTTTTTAGCATTAGAAACAGCGTCACCGACACCCATGTTGATAACGATTTTATCAACTTTTGGTGCTTCCATGATTGAGCTGTAGTTAAATTTGTCCATTAATGATGGGACAACTTCTTTTGAATATTTTTCTTTAAGGCGGTTCATCTGTTAGCCCCTCCTTCCTTCATCAGATTATTTATCAAGAACTTCTCCGGTTTTCTTAGAAACGCGGACTTTTTTGCCGTCAACTTCTTTGTAACCGACACGCGTAGCTTCACCGTTCGATGGATCAACCACCATCACGTTAGAAACATGAATTGGTGCTTCCATTTCAACGATTCCGCCTTGAGGAGCAGTTTGAGAAGGTTTTTGGTGTTTTTTGACAACATTGACACCTTCAACAACGACTTTGTCTTTTTTAGGAAACGCTGCTAGCACAACGCCTTCTTTGTTTTTGTCTTTACCAGTGATAACTTTAACTTTATCGCCTTTTTTAACAAACATGTTTGTTTCGCACCTCCTTTAGATAAGAATCACTATTACAATACTTCTGGTGCTAGGGAAACGATCTTCATAAAGTTGCCTTCACGCAATTCGCGGGCAACTGGGCCAAAGATACGAGTTCCACGAGGGCTCTTATCGTCACGGATAATAACCGCAGCATTTTCATCGAATTTGATGTATGAACCGTCTGTACGACGAGCTCCTGATTTAGTACGAACGATAACGGCTTTAACGACGTCACCTTTTTTGACAACCCCACCTGGCGTTGCTTGTTTAACCGTAGCAACAATCACGTCACCAATATTGGCAGTTTTACGACCAGATCCGCCAAGGACTTTGATCGTTAGAATTTCACGGGCACCTGAGTTGTCCGCCACTCTTAATCGGCTTTCTGCTTGGATCACGATGTGTATCCTCCTTTCAGATTTTGCAATTCACAATCTATATAGGAAAATCTCGTGTGATTAGATAATCACTGCCTTTTCAACAATCTCTACTAGACGGAAACGTTTCGTAGCTGATAATGGACGAGTTTCCATAATTTTCACGATATCGCCAACTTTTGCTTCGTTGTTTTCATCGTGTGCTTTGTATTTCTTAGAATAGTTCAGACGTTTGCCGTAGATAGGGTGGTTTTTCTTTGTTTCAACGACAACAGTGATAGTTTTATCCATTTTGTCTGATACCACGCGACCTTGGTAAACTTTGCGTTGATTTCTTTCTTCAGTCATACGCTAAATGGCCTCCTTCCACTATTACTTAGCTTGTTCACGCAATACTGTTTTAATGCGTGCAATCGATTTACGTACTTCTTTGATACGTGCAGTGTTTTCTAATTGACCTGTTGCTAATTGGAATCTAAGATTGAACAATTCTTCTTTCAATTGTTTTTCTTGATCTAGCATTTCGGCAGTGGTTAATTCTCTGATTTCTTTAACCTTCATTCGATTCACCACCCATTTCCTCACGTTTTACGATCTTCGTTTTCACTGGTAATTTGTGAGAAGCAAGACGTAGCGCTTCGCGCGCAACTTCTTCAGGTACACCGGCAATTTCAAACATGATTTTACCACGTTTAACTGGTGATACCCATCCTTCAGGAGCCCCTTTACCAGAACCCATACGTACCCCGATAGCTTTGGCAGTATAAGATTTGTGAGGGAAAATTTTGATCCATACTTTCCCGCCACGTTTCATATAACGAGTCATTGCGATACGGGCAGCTTCGATTTGACGGTTTGTGATCCAGTGTGATTCAACAGCTTGTAAGCCGTATTCACCGAATGCTACTTCTTTTCCGCCTTTCGCTTCGCCACGCATTTTTCCGCGGAACTCACGACGGTGTTTTACACGTTTAGGTACTAACATGTTTATTTCCCTCCTTTCTCAGTGTTCTTTTTAGTTGGAAGAACTTCTCCACGATAAATCCACACTTTAACTCCTAGTTTTCCGTATGTTGTATCTGCTTCTTCCCATGCGTAATCAATGTCCGCACGTAATGTATGAAGTGGAACGGTTCCTTCTGAGTAACCTTCTGAACGAGCGATATCCGCACCATTTAGACGGCCAGAAACTTGTGTTTTGATTCCTTTAGCGCCAGAACGCATTGTGCGTTGGATCGCTTGTTTTTGCGCACGACGGAAAGCAACACGGTTTTCTAATTGACGTGCGATTCCTTCGCCTACTAATTTAGCATCTAAATCTGGTTTTTTGATTTCAACGATGTTGATGTGAACTCGTTTGCCAGTTAGGCTATTTAATTCTTTTCTTAGGTTTTCGACTTCAGATCCGCCTTTACCGATAACCATACCTGGTTTAGCTGTGTGGATTGAAATATTCACGCGGTTTGCTGCACGCTCGATCTCAACTGTAGACACAGCGGCATCAGCAAGTTTAGATGCGATAAATTTACGGATTTTCAAATCTTCATGTAGAAATTCAGCATACTCTTTTTCAGCATACCATTTAGCATCCCAGTCACGGATGATGCCTACACGCATTCCAATTGGATGTACTTTTTGACCCACTGATTGTCCCTCCTTATTTTTCTGATACGACTACAGTAATATGACTTGTACGTTTGTTGATCGGTGAAGCTGAACCTTTCGCACGTGGACGGAAACGTTTCATCGTTGGTCCTTCGTTTACGAATGCTTCAGAAACAATCAAGTTTTCAACATCTAAGTCAAAATTATTTTCTGCATTGGCAATAGCTGACATCAAGACTTTCTCGATGATTCCAGCTGCTTTATTTGGTGTGAACTTTAAGATCGCGATTGCTTCAGCAACGCTTTTCCCTCTGATTAAGTCAATAACTAGACGAGATTTACGAGGAGAAACGCGGACTGTTTTAGCAGTTGCTTTCGCTGATGTGATTTGTTCTGCCATTTTTGGATATCCTCCCCTCAAAATTAGCGTCTTGTTTTCTTATCATCGGCAGCATGTCCGCGATAAGTTCTTGTTGGTGCAAATTCACCTAATTTGTGTCCTACCATGTCTTCTTGGATGTAAACTGGTACATGTTTCCGTCCATCATACACAGCAATTGTAAATCCGATAAAATTAGGGAAAATTGTAGAACGACGTGACCAAGTTTTGATCACTTTTTTCTTTTCAGCGCCTTCTTGTGCTTCGACCTTTTTCATCAAATGGTCATCGACAAAAGGTCCTTTTTTCAAACTACGACCCATGGTGTACCTCCTCTCAAAATGTGCGACACACGGTCAAGTATATTACTTAGTTTTACGACGACGAACGATAAGTTTGTCTGATTTTGCTTTTTTGTTACGTGTTTTGTAACCAAGTGCAGGTTGTCCCCAAGGAGAAACTGGTGCTTTACGTCCGATTGGTGCTTTACCTTCACCACCACCGTGTGGGTGATCATTAGGGTTCATTACGCTACCACGTACAGTTGGGCGTTTGCGCATCCAACGAGAACGACCGGCTTTACCGATGTTGATCAATTCGTGTTGTTCATTACCAACAGAACCGATTGTTGCACGACATGATGCTAAGATCATCCGTACTTCACCAGAGTTCAAGCGGATCAATACGTATTTGCCTTCTTTACCAAGTACTTGAGCACTTGTTCCAGCTGAACGAATCAATTGTCCACCTTTACCAGGTTTCATTTCGATGTTGTGGATAACAGTACCGACTGGAATGTTTTCTAGTGGTAATGCATTCCCTACTTTAATATCTGCATCTGGACCAGAAACGACAGTCATGCCAACTTCTAATCCTTTAGGTGCTAAGATGTATGCTTTTACTCCATCCTCGTAATGTACTAACGCAATGTTAGCAGAACGGTTTGGATCATATTCAATCGTTTTAACCGTAGCAACGACGTTGTCTTTGTTACGTTTGAAATCGATCAAACGGTATTGACGTTTGTGACCGCCACCTTGATGACGAACCGTGATACGTCCGTTGTTGTTACGACCAGCATTGTTTTTCAAAGGAGCTAACAATGTTTTTTCTGGTGTTGAAGTTGTGATTTCAGCGAAATCAGAACTTGTCATATTACGACGGCCGTTCGTGGTAGGTTTGTACTTTTTAATCGCCACGTCTTTTTCCCTCCCATGTAAAGTTTATGCGTGAGTTGCTTATTCAGCAGCTTCGAAAATTTGGATTTCTTTAGAATCTTCAGTTAAAGTCACAACAGCTTTGCGACGTTTTTTTGTATATCCTGCATATTTACCCATGCGTTTGAATTTCGGACGAACGTTGATGATGTTCACGTTTGCCACTTTCACTCCGTCAAAGGCAGCTTCTACAGCTTGTTTTACTAAAGTTTTGTTAGCTTTTGTGTCCACTTCAAAAGTGTATTTCTTGTCATCCATGGCAAGCATTGATTTTTCAGTGATCACTGGGCGTTTAATAACGTCTAGTAAGTTCATTATGCAAGCACCTCCTCGATCTGAGTAAGAGCAGTTTGTGTCACTAACATTTTGTCGTTAGAAACGATGTCTAAAACACTAATGTTATCAGCAGTAACTACAGAAACTTTTGGCAAGTTGCGCGCAGATAAAGCGGCAAAGTCGTTTTCAGATTCTAAAACTACCAATACTTTAGAGTCAATTGTCAAGTTAGCTAAAACTTGTTTGAATTCTTTTGTTTTTGGAGCATCAAAGCTTAATCCTTCTACTGCTACCAAGTTATTTGAAGCAACTTTTTCTGACAATACAGATTTCATTGCTAAGCGACGAACTTTTTTAGGAAGTTTGTAGCTGTATGAACGTGGTGTTGGTCCGAAGACTACGCCACCTCCACGCCATTGTGGTGAACGGATTGAACCTTGACGGGCACGTCCAGTTCCTTTTTGGCGCCATGGTTTACGGCCACCGCCACGAACGGCACTGCGGTTTTTCACAGCGTGTGTTCCTTGTCTTAATGAAGCGCGTTGCATGATGATTGCATCATAGACAACTGATTCATTTGGTTCGATTCCGAAGATTTCTTCGTTCAATGTAATTTCGCCATTTTGGCTTCCATCTTGTTTGAATAATGCTACATTCGGCATTCCTTAGTTCCTCCTTTCTTCCTATCTACTTATTTAGCTTTCACAGCTGATTTGATTGTAATCAATGATTTTTTCGCGCCAGGTACATTACCTTTGATCAAGATAACGTTGCGTTCTGCGTCTACGCGTACGATTTCCAAGTTTTGGATCGTGATGCGATTTCCGCCCATACGTCCAGCAAGACGTTTGTTTTTGAATACACGGTTAGGTGCAACTGGACCCATTGATCCAGGACGACGGTGGTAACGAGAACCGTGAGCCATTGGTCCGCGGCTTTGTCCGTGACGTTTGATAACGCCTTGGAATCCTTTACCTTTCGAAGTGCCGGTTACATCGATGATGTCTCCTGCTTCAAAAATATCAACTTTGATTTCTGATCCTACTTCTAAGCCCTCTAGCTCTACATTCTTGAATTCGCGAATGAAGCGCTTAGGAGCCGTGTTTGCTTTTGCAACATGACCTTTCGCAGGTTTGTTAGACAAAACTTCACGCATATCTTGGTAGCCGACTTGAATTGCTTCGTAGCCGTCATTTTCGATTGTTTTCACTTGTAGCACTACGTTTGGTGTAGCTTCTACTACAGTTACTGGAATCAATTCGCCAGATTCAGTGAAGATTTGAGTCATTCCCACTTTTTTCCCTAAGATTCCTTTGGTCATGATTACACCTCCATCTTAATTATTATAGTTTGATTTCGATATTAACACCGCTTGGCAAGTCTAGCTTCATTAAAGCATCAACAGTTTTTGGTGTTGGATTCACAATGTCGATTAGACGTTTGTGTGTACGCATTTCGAATTGTTCGCGTGAATCTTTGTATTTGTGCGTCGCACGGATGATCGTGTATAAGCTGCGTTCAGTTGGTAATGGAATTGGACCAGATACGCCAGCTCCAGTTCTCTTTGCAGTTTCTACGATTTTATCCGCTGATTGATCTAAAATACGATGTTCATACGCTTTTAAACGGATACGAATTTTTTGTTTTGCCATTGTTTTCCCTCCTTCGCCTATTTTGAAAAGTAGACATAGCTCCACGAAAATTTTCCGTCACGCTCGTCCATGGCAAAGCGTCCGGGCGTGTCGCAACCTCTCGTTTCGTAGCCGGCAGAAAATTTCTTTGCTGCCAGTGTGACTTACGTATTTACGTAAACAGCACCTTTATGATTATATTACGGATAAACATTGATTGCAAGCTTTTTTTACGGAAAAACCGGGATTCTTTTGCATTTCTTTCAGAAAGTTTTCTTTTAGTTTCGAAACAAAAAAAGAAGCGTTGACCGCTTCTTCATTTCCTATTTATATAGAAGAAAACCTGCTATTGCGGCGCTTCCTCATTCATACGGCTTTGGGCGTGGGTATAGGCACCATGCCACACATGGCCCACATAAGGATTGATGACCACTCCTTCTTTGATTGCCGCTGTGACAAAGGCTTTCGCTAAGCGAACACTTTCCACGACGGGTTTGCCTTTTGCAAGACCGGCAGCGATTGCCGCTGAAAAGGTGCAGCCTGCCCCATGATTGAAATCAGTAGCGATTTTTTCACTTTCCAACAGGAGGAAGGATTCTCCATCATAAACAAGGTCGATGGCTTTTGCTCCTGGCAATCGATGACCGCCTTTGATCACGACGTATTTAGCACCTAATTGATGTATTTTTTCAGCAGCTTGCTTCATGGCTTCCACACTCGTCAAGTCCCCCAAACCCGAAAGAATCCCCGCTTCTACTAAATTAGGGGTGACAACATCTGCTAAAGGCAACAAATGCGTGATGATGGCATCGACACTTTTCGGCTGTAAGATTTCTGCGGTCCCTTTGCAAGCAATGACGGGATCGATCACCACATTTTTGACTTGCTGCTGTTGGATCATCTTCGCTGCCTGTACAATATTGTCTTCATTGCCTAACATCCCCGTTTTAAGGGCATCCATCGGATCACCTGCAAAGGCGGAGATCAATTGTTTTTCGACAAGCGCTGGTTCCATTGCTGTTACTTCATGGCTCCAACCCGCTTGTGGATCCATCGTGACGATCGAAGCAATCGTGGCAAAACCAAAGACCCCATACTCCTGAAACGTTTTTAAATCTGCTTCGATCCCGGCACCACCGGTTGAATCAGACCCGGCAATTGATATGACTTTTTCCATCTTCTTCATCTCCTTGTGCTTTTTGCTAAGTATAGTCAATCTTCCCCTTGACGAAAAGAGCCATTTGGCTTATTTTTAAACCATCCAATTGAAAAAGGTGGTGTAGGATGGCTTCATCAAGTATCGACAAGCAAAAGAAACAACCGATTTACCAGCAGATCGTGACCCATTTTATTGAAGAGATCCAAGCAGGAACCTATGGGCCTGGGGATCGTTTACCACCAGAGCGCAGCCTTGCTCAGACTTTTGACGTCAACCGTTCCACCGTCGTCAAAGCGTTAGACGAATTGAAAAGCTTAGGATGGATTGAACGAAAACAAGGCAGTGGTTCTCGAGTATTAGAAGGCCGCTGGGGGAACCGCCAAACCCCACTTTCTTATTTACGCTCGTCTTTAAGCAGCCCTTACTTGCAGCAAGACCCTTACCTTCAACAAATCCAACATTTGCGTGCTGAAAAAGATGTGCTGGATCTGTATACAGGTGATCTACCTGCCGATCTGATCCCCGACTTCACGTTTCCTGCCTTTACCTGGGAAGAGATTCGCAAAGAAAGCACCAAAATTTTGCTAACTGGTTACGAGCCTCTGCAAGAAATCTTATTGCAGCACCTTGCGGATTCCTTCAATTTGCCCACTAGCGGTCAAAAACTAGTAATTACTGCCGGTTCGACGCAAGGAATTACGTTACTAATGCAAGTGCTGCTGCAAGCGGGGGACTGTATCGCGACAGAGGACCCTTCTTTCTTGTTCTCTCTCCCCTTGTTTTCCACGATGAATGTCCAGTTGATTGGGATCAAACAAGATAGCGAAGGGATGCGACCCGCCGCGTTGGAGAAAGTGCTGAAGGAAAAGAAGATCAAATTCGTCTATCTGAACCCCACCTTCCAAAACCCAACGGGGCATACTATGAGTGAGCATCGGCGCCAAGCGATCATCCGCCTTTGCCAGACCTACCAAGTACCGATCATTGAGGATGATGTTTTTAGCGAGTTGGCTTTTGAGGAAGTACCGCCCAAGCTAAAATCCATGGCTCCCGAAACCGTCATTTATTTAGGCTCGCTTTCAAAATTACTTGGGTCATCAATCAAAATCGGCTGGCTTTTGGTGCCAGAAGCGTTAGCCGACCAATTTGCCCAAGCGAAAAAACGGATGGCGATCGATACCACGATCTTCCCGCAAGTCCTTGCCAATATCGCCCTACGCTCCTCTGATTACCACCAGCAGCAGCGGACACTGCTTACAGAAATGGCCCAGCGCCAGCAAGACCTACATCAACTCTTGCTGGCATTTCAGGAGGATTGGCAATGGCAGTCGACGAAAGGCGGTCTTTACCTGTGGTTGACTTGGCGTCACCGCACATTGACTCGCAAAGATTGGTCGCTCTTTTTGGCGAACGATTGCTTAGTAGCACCTGCTTTTCTTTTCAGTAACGATACGAATGGCTTGCGTTTGAACTATACCCGCTTAGCTAAAGATGATTTACCACGATTTCAAGAACGATTCACAAAAATCACCCAACAGTTAAAGGAGCAAACCTATGAACGAAACCATTGAGCTTTTGCACAACCACCGCACTTACCGACAATTTGACCCTGACTATCGCTTGAGCCAAGAGCAAGTAACCGCGATTTTGACTGCCGCTCGTCAAGCACCAAGCTGGATGAATGGGCAAGCCTATTCGATCCTGGTGATCGACGACCCGCAGATCCGCCAACAAATGGTCGAATGGAATCCCGGCAATCCTCATATCGCAGCAAGTTCGCTCTTTCTGCTGTTTCTCGCAGATTTAAACCGAACCAAAAAAGTTGCTGACAAAAAACAGACCCCCTATCCAATCGATGAGGGCTATCAGCCTTTATTGATCGCCACCACTGATGCCAGCATCGCTTTGCAATCTGGTGCGATCGCTGCTGAATCACTGGGCTTAGGCACCGTCATTTCCGGCAGTGTCCGCAAAGACAGCGCCAAAATCGCTGAATTGTTGCACTTACCAGAATATGTCTATCCTGTGGCTGGTTTGAGCATCGGTAAACCAATCGTAGAAATGAAGGTCAAACCTCGCTTGCCAGAAGAAGCGGTCATTCATTACAACCATTATCAGGACTATTCTTATGAGGCGATCGAAGCGTACGATCAAACGATGACTGCTTTTGGAGAAGCCCGTGAGACCAAACCATGGTCAGAAAAATTCGCTGGCTTTTACAGCAATCGTCCTGACCAAGGATTTGACGCCTTCTTGAAGAAGCAAAATCTAATAAAATAAAAAGCACCGCTCTCTTTAGCTTCGATGAACCGTAACGGATTCATCCACGCTAGAGAGAGCGGCTTTTTTCTACAAGAGTCAAAAAAAGAGCAAAAGCGCGTACGCTTTTGCTCTTCGACCAATCAAATTAAGCTTGGATTGCAGTTACAACGCCTGAACCAACAGTACGTCCGCCTTCACGAATTGAGAAACGAGTTCCGTCTTCGATAGCGATTGGGTGGATCAATTCAACGTCGATTGTTACGTTATCACCAGGCATAACCATTTCAGTTCCTTCTGGTAATTCAACAACACCAGTTACGTCAGTTGTACGGAAGTAGAACTGAGGACGGTAGTTAGTGAAGAATGGTGTGTGACGTCCACCTTCTTCTTTTGTTAAAACGTAAACTTCAGCTTTAAATTTTGTATGAGGTGTGATTGTACCAGCTTTAGCCAATACTTGTCCACGTTGGATGTCTTCACGAGCAACACCACGTAGCAATGCACCAATGTTATCCCCTGCTTCAGCATAGTCTAACAATTTACGGAACATTTCAACACCAGTTACAGTTGTTTTAGCAGTTTCTTCAGCAATACCAACGATTTCAACTTCGTCACCAACGCGAACTTGTCCACGTTCAACACGGCCTGTAGCAACAGTACCACGTCCAGTGATTGAGAATACGTCTTCGACTGGCATCATGAATGGTTTGTCAGTGTCACGTTCTGGAGTTGGAACGTATTCGTCAACTGCAGCCATTAATTCCATGATTTTTTCTTCGTATGAAGCATCGCCTTCAAGAGCTTTCAAAGCAGAACCAGCGATTACAGGAACATCGTCGCCTGGGAAGTCATATTCTGACAATAAGTCACGAACTTCCATTTCAACTAATTCTAGTAATTCTTCGTCATCAACCATATCCATTTTGTTTAAGAAAACAACGATGTATGGTACACCAACGTTACGTGATAACAAGATGTGTTCACGTGTTTGAGGCATAGGACCATCAGCAGCAGATACTACTAAGATCGCGCCGTCCATTTGAGCAGCACCAGTGATCATGTTTTTAACGTAGTCCGCGTGTCCTGGGCAGTCAACGTGAGCATAGTGACGTGCTTCAGTTTCGTACTCAACGTGAGCAGTTGAGATAGTGATTCCGCGTTCGCGTTCTTCTGGAGCGCCATCGATTTGGTCGTAAGCTGAAGCTTGAGCCAAACCTTTTTTAGATAATACAGTTGTGATAGCAGCTGTAAGTGTAGTTTTACCATGGTCAACGTGTCCGATCGTACCAATGTTTACGTGGGGTTTAGAACGGTCAAATTTTTCTTTTGCCATTTTAAAATGTTCCTCCTAAAAATGCAGTTTATTTTTTATATTTGATAGGTAGGGAGCCGCAGCTCCCATCCCTTATCATCGATAATATTGTACACGAAACTCAGAAAAAAATATAGCTTTTTACTTAATTTCCTATACTTCCATCAATTATTCAGCTTTGCCGCCGTTTTTCTTGATGATTTCTTCTTGAACAGATTTAGGTACATCTTCATAGTGATCAAATGTCATCATGAACGTACCGCGACCTTGTGTTGATGAACGAAGTGTTGTTGCGTAACCGAACATTTCAGCTAATGGCACGATTGCGTTCACGATTTGTGAGTTACCGTGTGCTTCCATTCCTTCTACGCGTCCACGACGAGCAGTTACGTGACCCATAACATCACCTAAGTAATCTTCTGGTACAGTGATAACTACTTTCATCATTGGTTCAAGAATTACTGGGTTTGCTTTCTTCGCTGCAGCACGTAAAGCCATAGAAGCTGCAACACGGAAGGCAGTTTCACTTGAATCGACATCATGGTATGAACCATCATAAAGTTTTGCTTTGATGTCTACTAATGGGTAACCGGCTAAGACACCGTTCGCCATTGAGTCTTCAAGTCCTTTTTCAACTGCTGGGATGTATTCACGAGGAACCACACCACCGACAATCGCGTTTTCGAATTCGAAGCCTTTACCTTCTTCGTTTGGTGTAAATTCGACCCATACGTGACCGTATTGACCTTTACCACCAGACTGACGTACAAATTTACCTTCCGCTTGTGTTGCTGCACGGAATGTTTCACGATAAGAAACTTGAGGCGCACCTACGTTTGCTTCAACTTTAAATTCGCGACGCATACGGTCAACTAAGACGTCCAAGTGAAGTTCTCCCATACCAGCGATAACAGTTTCGCCTGTTTCAGCGTTTGTTTCCACACGGAATGATGGATCTTCTTCAGCAAGTTTTTGTAAAGCAACCCCCATTTTATCTTGGTCAGCTTTTGATTTAGGCTCAACAGCGACTTCGATAACTGGTTCTGGGAATTCGATTGATTCAAGGATTACTGGTGCTTTTTCATCACATAGTGTATCCCCAGTTGTTGTGTCTTTCAAACCAACAGCAGCGGCGATATCGCCTGAGTATACTGTTTGGATTTCAGCACGTGTGTTGGCGTGCATTTGTAGGATACGACCGATACGTTCGCGTTTGCCTTTTGAAGCATTCAATACGTATGATCCAGAGTTCAAGATACCTGAATACACACGGAAGAATGTCAAACGACCTACGAATGGGTCAGTCATTACTTTAAATGCTAATGAAGCAAATGGTGCTTCATCGTCAGCCGGACGATCAGTTTCTTCGTCTGTTTTAGGATTTACCCCTTTGATCGCAGGAACATCAAGTGGTGAAGGCAAGTAGTCGATGACTGCATCCAACATCAATTGAACCCCTTTGTTTTTAAAGGCAGATCCGCAAAGAACAGGGAAAAAGTCAACAGTCAATGTTGCTTGACGAATACCAGCTTTCAATTCTTCTTCAGTGATTTCTTCACCGTCCAAGAATTTCATCATTAGTTCTTCGTCAGTATCCGCAACAGCTTCGATTAATTTTTCGCGCCATTCTTCAGCTAATTCTACGTATTCTTCAGGAATTTCAGTCTCTTGGATTTCAGTTCCTAAGTCATTTGTGTAGATTTCAGCTTTCATTTTTACTAAGTCGATAATACCAGTAAAGTCATCTTCCGCACCAATTGGTAATTGGATTGGGTGAGCATTTGCTTGTAAACGATCATGTAAAGTTGATACAGAGTATAAGAAGTCTGCACCAATTTTGTCCATTTTGTTACAGAATACGATACGTGGTACGCGGTAGTCTGTCGCTTGACGCCAAACTGTTTCTGTTTGAGGTTCTACACCTGATTGTGAGTCCAATACAGTTACAGCACCGTCAAGTACACGCAATGAACGTTGCACTTCGATCGTGAAATCCACGTGTCCTGGTGTATCGATGATATTTACGCGGTTTTCTTTCCATTGCGCAGTTGTCGCAGCAGAAGTGATTGTGATCCCACGTTCTTGTTCTTGTTCCATCCAGTCCATTTGAGAAGCACCTTCATGTGTTTCTCCAATTTTATGGATTTTACCTGTGTAATAAAGGATACGTTCAGTTGTCGTTGTTTTACCAGCGTCAACGTGGGCCATGATCCCGATATTACGAGTTTTTTCTAGCGAAAATTCTCTTGCCATTCTAGGTTGTTCCCCTCTCATTCTTACTTAACTTAAGCTAAGGTTGTCTCAGTACCTTCCAATAAAAAGCAGTGAGGATCTTACCAACGATAGTGAGCAAATGCGCGGTTGGCTTCCGCCATTTTGTGTGTGTCTTCGCGTTTTTTCACAGAAGCACCAGTGTTGTTTGCTGCATCCATGATTTCTTTTGCAAGACGTTCTTCCATTGTGTGTTCGCCACGCAAACGAGCGTAGTTTACCACCCAACGAAGACCTAGAGTTGTACGACGTTCAGGACGTACTTCTACTGGTACTTGGTAGTTAGAACCACCGACACGGCGAGCTTTAACTTCCAATACAGGCATAATGTTTTTCATTGCTTGTTCGAAAACTTCCAATGGATCATTTCCTGTAGATTCTTTGATAATGCCAAAAGCATTGTAGATAATATTTGCAGCAACACCGCGTTTACCATCAACCATTACACGGTTGATCAAACGAGTTACTAATTTTGAGTTATAAATAGGATCTGGTAAAACATCACGTTTTGCAACAGGACCTTTACGAGGCATCCGTAACTCCTCCTTCCGAGATATCAGTTCTGATTTAAATAAGATTCATTTGATCTGTTTGTCTTAAAGATTAAGCTTTAGGACGTTTTGTACCATATTTAGAACGAGATTGTTTACGATCGTTAACACCGGCAGTATCCAATGCACCACGAACGATATGGTAACGTACCCCTGGTAAGTCTTTTACACGTCCACCACGTAACAAGACCACGCTGTGTTCTTGTAAGTTGTGTCCGATACCTGGAATATAAGCTGTCACTTCAATCAAGTTTGACAAACGAACACGCGCATATTTACGTAGAGCTGAGTTCGGTTTTTTCGGTGTCATAGTTCCCACACGAGTAGCTACCCCACGCTTTTGAGGTGAGTTAACATTCGTTTGAGCTTTCTTGAAACTGTTATATCCTTTGTTCAATGCTGGTGAATTTGATTTTTCAACCTTGGATTTACGAGGTTTACGTACTAATTGATTAATTGTAGGCATCCCTAGTTGTCCTCCTTCCTTGATTCGCTTTATAGTCCCACACATCCAGGTGGTTCTTTTTTTGCGATAAAAAATAATGCATTCTCTGCATTCATATCAACTATGCTTTGATAGACAGTCAGCACGTCTCCAACGAGAGACCTGTAGATAAAGCACCTTTGATAGAATATCATGCTTATTCTTACCTGTCAAGTATCCTCCCGAGCTTTTTTCAAAAGAAATCTGTTACGAAAAAATCCGCAATTTTTACACTTCTTCCTATATAATAGAAACAAAGCATCTATTAAAAAAGGCGGGAAGAAAATGAACCTAAAAGAAATGGTCGGCATTGAAGCGGCTGGTTATGTAAAAGACGGCATGGTGGTTGGTTTGGGCACTGGCTCAACAGCCTACTATATGATCGAAGAACTGGGACGGCGCGTAAAAGAAGAGGGTCTATCGATCACTGGTGTCCCCACTTCTTGGGCATCGAAAAGACAAGCAGAAGGGCTAGGCATCCCGATTCGCACCATTGATGAAGTGGATGCTGTGGATCTTACGATCGACGGTGCAGATGAGATCAGCCAGGATTACCATGGGATCAAAGGGGGCGGTGCGGCTCTTTTGTTTGAAAAAATCGTGGCGTCTAACTCCAAGAAAGTCTTGTGGATCGTCGATGAATCCAAAATGGTCGAGACACTTGGTGCCTTTCCCCTTCCAGTGGAAGTGATTCCTTATGGTAGTCAGCAACTGCTACGTCTTTTCGATAAGAAAAACTATCGTCCAAAACTACGTTTAAATGAAGAAGGCGAACCATTAAAAACAGATTGTGGCAATTACATCATCGATCTCCATCTAGAAACAATCACCGCTCCTACTGAGTTGGCACAAGAATTAGATGCTACGGTCGGCGTGGTGGAACACGGTTTGTTTTTGGATATGGTTCACACCATCATCATTGGTCTACCTACAGGACCAAGTACAAAGCAGGTCCGCTAAGAATAACAAAAAAGAAGAAGCCTCGCCGCTTCTTCTTTTTTGTTATTTATCTTCAATCATACTTGTTTTTATGCTTTTTTGTGCAAATTACCCTATCATTTAAGAAGTAATTATGATACATTCAATAAAAAGGGAAAGGTAGGAGGGTTTTATGAAAATCATAGGTTATGCTCGCTCAACGATTACCGATAACTCCACAAGTGAACAAATAAACAAACTTAAGGAATTCGGTTGTAATGACTATTTCCACGAAACCTATAGCTTGGAAGAAAGTGAAGAAAATCATTCATTGGAGTCAGTGGTGGCCCAGATGCAGCCCGGAGACACTTTAGTTGTTACGGAACTGCATCGTTTAGGAAAAACGACCAGACAGCTGACCGAGCTTACTGATCTATTAAAGCAGCGAGAACTACATTTGGTTTCGTTAGCAGAAAACATCGACACGCGTGAACCGATGGGTAAAGTATACTTCAATTTGATGGAAGGACTTGCGATCATGGAACGCTCATTGATCAAAGAGCGCACGCTAGTCGGCTTAAACAAAGCCCGCAAAAAAGGCAAAATTGGCGGTCGTCCCAAGATCGATCCGAAGACGATCAAGAAAATCCGTCATTTGTACTACGAGAAAAAAGAAACGATTCAATATATTTCTGAGAAATGCGGTGTTTCTGTAGGTACCTGCTACAAATACATAAAATTATCCGAAGAAGAATGGCGCAAGTTACGTTCATAGTTGTCGACTCTCCTAGAACAGCATAAACAAAAGCGGTCCGTTTTTTAAAGATCCTCATTTGTTTTTCCTTAAGAATGGCGTTTTCCCCAGCTTTTCCTCCAAAACCATGGAAATTCTTTGAGAAAGAGTGTACAATAAATACGGAATTGAAAATTTCAGAAAAATATCGAATATCTAAAGGAGAGTTTTACATGCCAAAATTAGTATTTTCTCGTCATGGACTAAGCGAATGGAACAAATTAAACCAGTTTACCGGTTGGGCTGATGTTGATCTAGCGCCAGAAGGTGTCGAAGAAGCAATCGAAGGCGGACGTAAAATCAAAGAAGCAGGCATCGAATTTGACGTTGCTTACACATCTGTTTTAACTCGTGCCATCAAAACTTGTAATTACATTTTAGAATATTCTGATCAACTTTGGGTACCAACGATCAAATCATGGCGCTTAAACGAACGTCATTACGGTAAATTACAAGGTTTAAATAAAAAAGAAACTGCTGAAAAATACGGTGACGAACAAGTACACATCTGGCGTCGTTCTTACGATGTTTTACCTCCATTGATGGAAGCTTCAGATGAAGGTTCTGCTGCAAACGACCGTCGTTATGCAATGCTTGACCCTCGCGACGTACCTGGTGGCGAAAACTTAAAAGTTACTTTAGAACGTGCATTGCCTTTCTGGCAAGATGAAATCGCCCCAGCATTAAAAGACGACAAAACTGTCTTAGTTGCGGCTCACGGAAACTCTCTACGTGCATTAGCAAAACATATCGAAGGTATTTCTGACGAAGATATCATGGATCTTGAGATCCCAACTGGTCAACCACTTGTTTATGAATTGAACGATGATTTGACTGTTGCGAAAAAATACTACTTATAAGCCTCGCTTATCGCTGCCCTTTTTTAAAAAAAGGGCAGTTTTTTTATTGGCATTTCCTCCCCCTCTTTTATAATTGAGGGCGTACTCGAAAGGAGCTTATTATGAAACTAGTCAAAAATGATACCGTTTTATTTTTAGGTGACAGCATCACAGATTGCGATCGTGATCGCCAAGATCCCCACGATTTAGGACATGGGTTTGCCCGTCTCGTTGCCGATCAGCTGGCAGAGAAATTCCCCACTGCGGACTTTACCTTTTATAACCGCGGGATCGGCGGCAATAAAGCTGCCGATGTCTTAGCCCGTCTCCAAGAAGATTGCCTCCAATTAGCGCCTGACGTCTTGGTCTTTATGATTGGGATCAACGACACGTGGCACAATGCCGGTGGTCCCGATTTTGGTTCAGAAGCTGCGGCAACGTCCTTTGAGGCAACCTACCGTCAAATTCTGGAACAAGTGACCCAACAGGGGATCACGCGTATTTTCTTGCTGGAACCTTTTGTTTTGCCATATCCTGAAGATCGCCAAACTTGGCGCATCGATCTTGATCCGAAAATCCAAATCGTTCGTCGCTTAGCAGCTGACTTTCATTGTCAGCTGCTGCCGCTGGATGGCTTGTTTGCCGAAGCAGCCGTTGCTAGCTCCCCACAGGCTCTGACAGGCGATGACGGGGTGCACCCCACTCCTGCAGGACACGCCTTGATTGCGAATCAGCTAATGGCCCGTTTGGCTTTTTCTTCTGAAGGGTAAATAAACAGACCGCTCCGCGACAACCAAGTTGCAGGAACGGTCTTTTTTATGATTAAAGATAGGTTGAAGGAGTCAAGGAATCTTGGTAGATTGCAATCACGTCTTCTTCTTGCAGCGGTACATACGCATTTGTTGCAATAGAGCTGAATTGAACTGCTTGAGCCGCCATTTCAGCAAAATGGGTGTCATCGGCGATCCCTACTTCTGGCAAAGTCATCGGAATATCGCAAGAAGCAAAAAAATCATACAGTTTTTGAATCCCCATTCGGGCAGCTAATTCTGGCACTGCTTCTTGGACACCAAAGACTTCTCTAGCAAACCGCGCAAATTTCGGCGCCGTTTCTTCATTCAACACATGAAGCATCCAGCGTGGGGTCAGGATCGCTAAGCCGATGCCATGGGTAATGTCATAAAACGCACTCAACTCATGCTCCATCGCATGACAAGACCAAGCACCACCCTTGCCACTTCCAGTCAAACCATTTAAGGCTAAGGTGCTCGCCCACATCAAATTCGCCCGTGCATCATAGTCTGTGGGGTCATTTAATGCGATCGGCAGATTTTTAATGACTGCTTTTAGCAATCCTTCTGCTACACCGTCTTGGACATCTGTTCCTTCTGTTTTACTGAAATAATTTTCAATCAGATGGCTCATGATATCCGCTGAACCGGCAGCCGTTTGATAGCGACTGACACTAAAGGTCGTTGTTGGATCTAAAAAAGATACTTTCGGTAAAAATTCGGGTCCGTGAACACCAAGTTTTTGTTTCGTTTCTAGATTAGAGATCACCGCGCCGCGATTCATTTCACTGCCAGTAGCCGCAAGGGTCAAGATCGTTACTAATGGAATCGCTGGTCCTTGATAGCTTCTGGAAAGAACTAAGTCCCAAGGCTCTTGCTCACTGCAAGCCGCCCCAGCGATCACTTTGCTGCAATCAATTACAGAACCGCCGCCAACAGCTAAAATGACGTCGATCTTTTCTGAACGACAAAGAGCGGCTCCTTGACGAACGGTTTCGATTCGTGGATTTGGATCGACACCAGTCAATTCAGTGACTTGATTGCCGTTGGCAGTCAATTGCGCCATGACTGCATCGTACAAACCGTTTTTCTTGATACTGCCGCCACCATAGACTAGCAAGACGTTTTTTCCAAATATATTCAGTACCTCTGGCAGCTCGTTCAGACGGTCTTTCCCAAAACGAATGTCCGTCGTTACATGAAACGTAAAATTATTCATTGTCTCGTCTCCTTTTTACACCTTTTCTTTTCATTAAACCATTTTCTGGCAAAAGTGCAACGCTTCTTCGTGGCTTTTTGCCAACAAAAAAAGATAACACATTCTCGGTTGCATGCAAACCAATACGATTTGGCTGCTTGCTCTATCAAAAGCAAGCAGCCTTCGCATCGTTCATGCACCGATCCTGCGGTATCTTTTTTACGCGATCGCTGTTTCTAAGCCAACTTTGATCATGTCGTTAAATGTCGTTTGTCTTTCTTCTGGCGTTGTTTCTTCTCCAGTGATGATGTGGTCGCTGACGGTACAGATCGCTAAAGTTTGAACGTGGAATTTCGCCCCTAAATAGTATAAGGCTGCGGCTTCCATCTCAACACCCATCACCCCAAGGTCTGCCAACTGTAACGTTTCCGTCATGTCATCTTTGTAGAAGGTATCTTCAGATAAGATATTGCCGACGTGGGTCGTAAATCCTGATTCAATCGCTGTATCATAAGCTTTACGCAACAGTGCAAAGTCAGCGATTGGTGGGAAATGGAAACTTTGGAAGTTTTTTGCTACCATCGATGAACTTGTTGCTGCCGCTTGGGCAATCACAAGATCACGCACGTGGACATCTTTTGAGATGGCACCACACGTACCGACCCGAATCAATTTCTTCACGCCGTAAGAGTTGATCAATTCATGGGCATAGATACTCGCTGAAGGCATGCCCATGCCGGTTCCTTGGACAGAGACCCGCTCGCCCTTATAAACGCCTGTATAGCCCAACATTCCCCGAACGTTGTTGTAACAGATCGGGTCTTCTAAAAATGTTTCAGCAATATATTTTGCCCGCAGTGGATCACCTGGTAACAAGATTTTGTCTGCGATCTCGCCTGCTTTTGCTTCGATATGAACGCTCATTCGTTTTTCTCCTTTGGTCTGCTTTTTATAGTACTGCTAACGTTTCTTTGATCAACGCTTTAAATTCTGCCTTGACCCGTTCCGTCGTTTCCACGACTTCTTCATGATTCAAGCTCGCTTGCATACCAGCAGCCAAGTTTGTGATACAAGAAACTCCTAAGACTTTCAAGCCACTGTGAACAGCAACGATCACTTCCGGGACAGTCGACATACCGACAGCATCGGCGCCGATCGTCCGAGCAAAGCGGATCTCTGCTGGCGTTTCATACGTAGGACCTGAGAAGCCCATATAGACGCCTTCTTTTAAGTGCAATCCTTTTGATGCACCAACTTTTTGTGCCGCTTCCCGATAAGGCAAATGGTAGGCTTGGCTCATATCTGGGAAACGTGGACCCATTTCTTCTTCGTTTTCACCAATCAGTGGGTTGTCCCCCATAAAGTTGATTTGATCGGTGATCAACATCAAGTCTCCCGGCTGGAAGCTTTCGTTTACGCCGCCACAGGCATTGGTCACGACTAAAGAGTGAGCTTTCAATGCCGCCATCACACGGACGGGGTAAGTAACCGTCTGCATCGAATGGCCTTCATAATAATGGAATCGTCCTTGCATCGCTAAGACTTTTTCCCAGCTAATGTTCCATAGACCAATTGTCCTGCATGACCAACCACTGTCGAAACAGGAAAATGCGGGATATCGTTGTAAGGCAACACGATTGGGTTTTCGATCTCATCGGCTAATTCACCTAAGCCAGATCCTAAAATCAAGCCAAATTCCACTTCACCGACGCCGCTTTCTTGAATAAATGCCGTTGTTTCTTGTAATTTCTCATGTAACGTTGTCATTTCATCACCTCTAGTTTAAATGTTGTAAAAAGCTTGTTCCGTTTTCTGTAGCTGAAACACCAAAGTTTTCAGCGATCGTTGCGGAAATATCCGCATAGTAGCCTTGTGGCAATTTGCCTTGGCCTTGGAATTTCTTGCTGTACGCTAATAATGGCACATATTCTCTCGTGTGATCCGTTCCCGTAAAGGTTGGGTCATTGCCGTGGTCAGCTGTGATCAACAACAGATCCTCGTCTCCCATTGCTTCTAAAAGTTCTGGAATACGCAAATCAAAATCTTCAATGGCATGAGCATACCCTACAACATCGCGACGGTGACCATAAAGCGCATCGAAGTCGACCAAGTTCGTAAAGCTTAGACCCATAAAGTCTTGTTTCATCACCTTCAGTAACTGATCCACACCGTCCATATTGCTCTTCGTCCGTACAGAATCGGTGATTCCTTGTCCGTTGAAGATATCATTGATCTTCCCAACGGCGATCACGTCTTTTCCAGCTTCTTTCAAGGAATCTAATACTGTATGGCCAAATGGATCGAGTGCGTAGTCATGACGATTGCTCGTACGAGTAAAGTTTCCAGGCTCACCGACATACGGACGCGCGATGATGCGGCCGATCATATATGGCTCATCTTTCGTGATGTCCCGAACGTACTGACAAATACGATACAATTCTTCTAATGGAATGATTTCCTCATGCGCAGCGATCTGCAACACTGGATCAGCCGAGGTGTAAACGATCAGATCCCCGGTCTTCATTTGATGTTCGCCGAAGTCATCAATGACTGCTGTCCCTGAATACGGCGCATTGCAGACGATTTTACGTCCAGAGAATGCTTCGATCTGTTGCAACAATTCATCGGGAAACCCATCGGGAAATACGCGGAAAGGTTTTTGGATATTCAAGCCCATGATCTCCCAGTGCCCCGTCATCGTATCTTTCCCAACGGAAACTTCTTCCAATTTGGTTGCATACCCATCATGGTCAGCTACCGCCTTCACGCCTTCTAAAGGACGGATCGTCCCTAGGCCTAATTGTTCCAAGTGAGGGATCGTCAAGCCTGCTTCTTTTGCAATATGGCCTAACGTATCTGAACCGACATCACCAAAAGCTGCCGCATCAGGTGCTTCACCAATTCCGACTGAATCCATCACGATCAAGTGTACACGTTTAAACATTCTATTCCCTACTTTCTTTATTTTATGCTTTTACAAGCGGATCTACTACCTCTATCATACTAAACTTAAGCAAAAATTGCGCTGGGTTGCTTTGGAAATTTCCTGATGCGTTCCTTTCACCCAGAGGATAGAAAAAGGGCAGGACACAGCAACACATTCATGTCCCATAGCCCCACCCTTTCATACTGAAAAAATTATTTAGATTTAATGTAGTTCTTCCCGTTAGCTTTCGGACCAGCGGCTTTTCCAAGGAAAAGAACGAGCACGATGATCGTCAAGGCATAAGGCGCAGCTTGTAAGTAAACCGCTGGAATGGAAGAGATGATTGGCAATTGGCCACCTACGATACTGATGTTTTGCGCGAAACCGAAGAAAATCGCTGCGCCCATCGCACCAAGTGGATTCCATTTACCAAAGATCATCGCAGCCATCGAGATAAACCCTTGACCGGCGATCGTTGTCACGGCAAAGCGACCCGCGATCGATTGAGCAAACAAGGCACCGCCCATCCCGCCAAGGAATCCAGAGATCAAGACGCCTGAGTAGCGCATCACGTAAACATTGATCCCTAAGGTATCAGCTGCTTGTGGATGCTCACCGACAGAACGAAGACGCAACCCAAAGCGTGTTTTGAAAATCACGAACCACGCGATCACTGAGATCAAAATAGCGAAGTACGCCGGTAAGAATGTTTGATTAAAGAAAATCGGGCCAATGATAGGAATATCTTTAAGAATCGGGAAATTGAAATACCCCAATGTCCGTTGGATGTTATCCGTTTGCCCTTTGTTGTAGATCGCTTTGACTAAGAACACGGCCAAAGCTGGTGCCATCAAGTTCATCACCGTACCACTGATGATGTGGTCGGCACGGAAGTTGATGGTTGCCACCGCATGCAGCAAGGAGAAAACCACACCGACAAGTCCGCCGACGAGCATCCCTAACCACGGTGTCCACGCACCGAATTGTGACGCAAATTCAATATTGAAAACAATCGAGCTAAAAGCACCCATAACCATGATTCCTTCAAGACCCACGTTAACGATCCCGCTTCGCTCTGAGAACACGCCACCTAGCGCCGTCAAAATCAGAGGAGACGCATAAATCAATGTTTGAGTGACGATCGAAGAAATTAAACTAATATCCATTAGATGGTTCCTCCTTCCTGATCTTGATCGTTTGGTTGGGCTTCAATCTCCTGTACGACCAGCGCTTCTTTTTTGCCGTCAAAGATTTTTGCCAACAAGAAACGAATCACAAAACTGATCGCTACGAAGAAAATAATAATTGCGATATTAACATCAACTAATTCAGATGGAATACCTGCAAACTGCATGCCTTGTCCACCTAATTTCAAAATACTGAACAAGAGGGCTGAAAGCAAGATTCCGATCGATGAGCCGCTTCCTAACAAGGATACAGCCATACCGTCAAACCCGATGCTTAATGATGACCCTTGAACGAAGAAGTTTTCAAACGTTCCTAGTCCTTGAACAACTCCACCTAATCCGGCAAGTGTCCCAGAGATGATCATGGAGATAATGATCGTCCGTTTGCTACTCATCCCCGCATATTCAGAAGCGCTTGGGTTCAAGCCCACCGCGCGGATCTCATAACCAAGAGTGGTTTTTTCATCAAGAACCAAACCAAAACTAAGAAGATCAAGGCTAAGAAGATCCCTAAGTTCAAGCGAGAGTTGCTCGTGATGCTTGCTAGAAACGGCGTCTGCATGGAGGCATTTTCCCCCACCATTTTCGTGACCCCTTTTGTCGTGATCATGGATTCACTCATCACATTATTGACTAAATGGTTCCCCGTATAAAGCAAGATATAGTTCATCATGATCGTTACGATGACTTCACTTGTTCCAAAGAATGCCCGGAGGAAACCAGGAATCGCAGCTGCGATCGCCCCGCATAAAGCCCCTACGATCACGGCTAATGGCAAGACCACCAACCGAGGCGCATCTGGCATCGCTAGCGCGACCCAGATACTGGCAACCCAACCTGCTAGCGCTTGACCAGAAAGACCGATATTGAAGAATCCGGCTGAGTTTGCAACGGCAAACCCCAGAGCGGTAAAGATCAATGGTCCTGCTGTAACAAAAATCTCACCAATGTTGCGGGCATTTAACCCACCTGTTTGTCCGTTGATAAAAACGGTCCGAAACATTTGTGTATACCCTGTGATTGGGCTGTAGCCGAAGGCCGCCATGATGATCCCGCCAAGGACGAATCCCAACAAGACAGCGATGATCGGCACTAATATATTGCGGATCTTTTCTTTGCGGTTATTCAACCGAACCACCTACTTCCTCCATTTGCAGCTCTCGTCTTGCTTCCTCCAAGGAGTACCCTGCCATCAACAAGCCAAGCTCTTTCTCTGATGTTTCTTTCGGATCAACGACCCCAACGATCTCACCAGCATGAATAACAGCAATGCGGTCTGATACATTCAAAATTTCATCTAATTCAAAGCTGACTAACAATACCGCTTTGAACTTATCCCGCTGTTCAATCAAGCGTTTGTGGATAAATTCGATCGCTCCAACATCCAACCCACGGGTCGGATTGGCAACGATCAATAGATCAGGATCGCGGCTGATTTCTCGTGCGATGATCGCTTTTTGTTGATTCCCGCCGGACAATGCCCGTGCTGGTACGATCTCGTTGACTGTTCGTACGTCAAATTCTTGAATCAAATCACGAGCAAACTCGTTGATCTCTCCATAATCCAAGACACCTGCATTACTCAAAGGTTTTTTGTAGTAGGTTTGTAAGGCGATGTTTTCTGATAACATCATATCCAAGACAAGTCCGTATTTGTGACGGTCTTCTGGCACATGGCCAACGCCAGCTTCGGTGACTTTCCGAGGCTTGAAGTTGGTGATGTCATCGCCATTCAGCAAGACCCTGCCACTTTCGACTTTCCGTAAACCAGTGATGGCTTGTAACAGCTCTGATTGCCCATTGCCATCGATACCAGCAATCCCCAATACTTCACCTGCACGTACTTCTAAGCTTAAGTTTTTGACTGCTTCTAAGCCGCGGTTTTCTTTTACGACTAAGTTTTCAACAGAAAGCACGACTTCTTTTGGTGACGCCTCTTTCTTCGGTGTCTTGAAGGACACAGAACGACCAACCATCATATCGGCCAACTGTTGTGAGCTGACGTCTTTGACATTGACAGTGCCGATCCCTTGCCCCCGACGGATAACTGTACAACGGTCTGCCACCGCTTTGATCTCATCCAGTTTGTGGGTGATCAAGATGATCGATTTCCCTTCACGCACCAATCCGCGCATGATCTCGATCAGCTCTTCGATTTCTTGCGGTGTCAAAACTGCCGTTGGTTCATCAAAAATCAGTACATCTGCGCCGCGGTAAAGAGTCTTCAAGATCTCTACCCGTTGTTCCATCCCAACAGAGATGTCACGCACATAAGCATCCGGATCAACCGATAAACCATATTGTTCAGAAACTTTTTTGATTTCTTTGCGGGCTTTCTTGCGATCTAACACACCGAGATGATGTGGTTCGCTCCCCAAAATGATATTTTCTGTTACAGTAAAGGCGTCTACCAGCATGAAATGCTGATGCACCATACCGATCCCCAATTTGTTTGCTGCGGTCGGACTCGTGATATTCACTTTTTCACCATTCATCCAGATCTCACCAGATGTTGGTTCCAATAATCCTGACAGCATATTCATTAAGGTCGACTTGCCCGCTCCATTTTCACCAAGCAATGCGTGGATTTCTCCTGGCCTTACTTGCAAGTTGACATCGTCATTGGCTTTGAACGTTCCAAACTCTTTGGTGATATGACGCATTTCTACAACATATTTTTCCTCAGCCAAATTACTCACATCCTTACTTTCTAATTCGCTTATACAAACCATTCGTCATGTCAAAAAAATAATTGCTATTGCTTAGGATGATTACTATCCTCATGAAAACCCATAGCTTTCATCAACATAGTAATCCAACAACGATCATCTTGCCCTAAGCTAGGGCAAGATAACCGAAAAGCATAACTTTATTTTTCAGGTGTTTCTGGTACTTCTACTTTGCCGTCGATTACGTCTTGTTTCGCTGTTTCGATCGCTGCTTTGGCATCATCTGAAAGGAATCCTTCAGTAATGTCTACACCACCATCTTTCAAGCCGTAAACAATGTGTTCGCCGCCAGGGAAGTTGTCTTCTAACGCACGAGTTGAGATATCTTGAACCGCTGCGCCAACACCTTTCAATGTTGAAGCCAATGTGAAGTTATCTTCTTTGCCGTCAGCAGTTGTGAAATTACCTTCGTCTTGTTGATCGCTATCTACACCGATGACCCAAACTTTTTTGTCTTCTAGGTCTGCTTCGTTCAATTGTTCATTGATTGCTTTTGCTTCTTGGAAGACACCTGCACCAGTACCGCCAGATGCGTGGAAGATTACGTCAGCGCCGCCTTGATACATTGAAGCTGCCAATGCTTTCCCTTTTGCAGGATCACCAAATGATGCTGCATATTGAGAATCAATTGTAATTTCTTTGCCTAATTTTTCAGCTGCGTCTTGAACGCCCTTCGTGAAACCAGCTTCGAAACGGTCGATAACGACGCCTTCTTCACCACCGATGAAGCCGACTTTGTTTGTTTTGGTTGTATACGCTGCAGCATAACCAGCTAAGTAAGCTGCTTCGTTATCTTTAAATGTTGCTGAAACAACGTTGTCTTTGCCTTCGATCACATCATCAATGATCCCGAATTGTGTATCAGGGTTTTGGTCAGCTGCTGCTGCGATTGAATCTTTCAATAAGTAACCCACACCGAAAATCGTTTTGAAACCATTTTGAACGGCACCATTTACGTTGGTTGTGTATTCTGAAGCTTCATTTGATTGCACGTAGTCATAACCACCAGCACCGCGAGCGATCCCGTGTTCTTCCCCCATGCTTCTAAGCCTTCCCATGCGGATTGGTTGAATGAACGGTCATCCACCCCACCGATATCGGTAACGATTGCGACACTATGCGCTGCATCAGTCGTACCGTCTGCAGAACCTCCGCCAGTTGAATCAGTTGAACCTGAATTTCCTCCGCCACAAGCACCAAGTAAAGTCAACCCAGCTACTGCAACAATACCTAAACTAAATAATTTTGCTTTTTTCATTGCTGTAAAGCCCCCTAAAAATATAGTTTTTTTCAACAGCCGCATCGACTGAATGAACATGGTTTATAAATCTTTGTTCGTGAAGTAATAAGGCAATAGGCCTTCTACCGTGGTTTCTTTGATGACACCATCATCGCCGACTAAGGTCACCGGCATATCTGGCGCACAAAATTCCACCATGACCTGGCGGCAAGCACCGCAAGGAGAGATCGGTTCTGGCGTATGACCCGCCACAACCAAATGTTGAAACTCTTTTTCGCCTTCAGAAACGGCTTTGAAAAAAGCGGTTCGTTCTGCGCAATTTGTTAAGCCATATGAGGCATTTTCAATGTTGATCCCTTGATATATCGTACCATTTTTGGCAACGAGACAAGCACCGACCGGAAACTTAGAGTACGGCACATACGCTTTATCTAAGGCGGAAACGGCGGTGTCGATCCACTCTTTTTTCGCTATTGTCATTGTCTTCCCCGCTCTTATTTTTATTTTTTGCTACTTTACTTAATAATGCTAAGCTTAGTAGCCAGCACCTGTTGAGCCAGTCACGATGGCAACACTTGCGCTTGTTCCTAAGCGGTTTGCGCCCGCTTCGACCATAGCTGCAGCTTCTGCTTCGTTGTGGATACCACCGGAAGCTTTGACACCCATTTCTGGTCCTACTGTTTCACGCATCAAGCGAACATCTTCAACGACTGCCCCACCAGTTGAAAAGCCAGTTGAGGTTTTCACGAAATCTGCACCGGCTGCTTTGGCTAATTCACAGGCTTTGACGATTTCTTCGTTGTCTAATAACGCTGTTTCAATGATTACTTTGACAAGCGCTTTGTCTTTGGCCGCTTCAACGACTGCTTCGATGTCTGCTTGAACTTTTTTGTATTGTTTTGATTTCAAGGCACCTACGTTGATTACCATATCGACTTCATCTGCGCCGTTTTTGATCGCATCTGTTGTTTCATAAGCTTTGACCTCAGATGTGTTTGCCCCTAAAGGAAAACCGATCACGGTACAAACAGCCGTTGGTTCGCCTTGTAATTTTTCTGCTGCTAATGAAACCCACGTTGGATTGATGCAGACAGAATAGAAGTGATAGGTTTTTGCCTCTTCGATGATTCGTAAAACATCTTCCTCCGTTGCGTCTGCTTTCAAAATCGTGTGGTCGATCATGCGATTCAATTCCATTTTTATTCGCTCCTTATTCTGTAATAATGTCATGGATCAATGGCGGTTCTGCGCCATCTTCCCCAATTTCAATATTTTGGTCGATCAATGCTTTGACATCCTCGATTGCTTCGGTATTGCTATAGATCGTCAATAGCGATTCTCCTTCAGTTACGGATTCGCCAACTTTCTTATGCAATTTGATGCCCACGGCATGGTCGATGTCTTCGTCTTTGGTCTTACGACCTGCCCCTAACATCATCGCCGCGATCCCTAGCTCATTGGCAACTAATTTCGTCACCACGCCGCTAGTTTTCGCTGGGACTTCCACTTCATATTTCGCTGTCAAAATCTTGCTCGGGTCATCGATCACTGTAGCGTCTCCGCCTTGGTCTGTGATCATCTGTCTGAATTTTTCTAACGCTTTGCCTGAATGCAAGGCTTCTTCCAACAGTTGGCGTGCTTCTTCCAATGAATCGGCTTTTTTCGCTAAAACTACCATTTGGCTGCCCAGTGCATAGCACATTTCTTCCAAGTCTTTCGGTCCTTTTCCTTGCAGTGTCTCAATAGCTTCCACCACTTCCAAACTGTTGCCGATCGCTTCCCCTAAAGGTTGTGACATATCAGAAATGACTGCCATCGTTTGACGATTTGCCAATTTTCCGATGCGGACCATCGTTTGGGCTAAGCGTTTGGCATCCTCCAAGTTTTTCATAAAGGCGCCATCACCTGTGGTTACATCTAACACGATCGCATCGGCACCTGCCGCGATTTTTTTACTCATGATCGAGCTGGCGATCAATGGGATCGAACTAACCGTTGCCGTCACATCTCGTAAGGCATACAGTTTTTTGTCTGCAGGAGCTAAATCTCCTGATTGACCGATCACGGCCACTTTGCTTTCATTGACTAATCGGATAAAGTCGGCTTCAGAAAGCTCGATTTTAAATCCAGGGATCGCTTCAAGCTTGTCTAACGTCCCACCAGTATAGCCTAAGCCGCGCCCAGACATTTTCGCAACTGGTACGCCAACACTAGCCACTAAGGGCGCTAAGATCAATGTGGTCGTATCACCAACACCGCCCGTCGAATGCTTATCGACTTTGATTCCTTCAATTGAGGATAGGTCGATCACTTCACCAGAATTTGCCATTGCTAGCGTTAAGTTCGTGATCTCTTCATCTGTCATATCTACATAAAAAATAGCCATCAACAAGGCACTCATTTGATAATCTGGAATACTTCCTTCAGTATACGCAGTTACAATGTAGTCAATTTCTTCCTTCGTCAATGACTTGCCGTCACGTTTCTTTTCAATTAAATCCACCATTCGCATCGAAATGACCCTCGCTTCCTTTAACATTATACAATAATTTTTCGTAGGGTAAACCACTTTAGTAAAACAGTTTACTAAATATCGCGAAACTATGAAAACACTTACAAGAAGAAATATACCGCATTATTTCTCGCTTGTCAATGTCTTCACGCTCTCACGAATAATTAATTTTGTATCAAAAATCTTATTTGGAATTCGCCGTGTCGGAAACTCAATGGCGTCCACTAAAAACTTCGCTGCGGTAAAACCGATCTCAAAGGTCGGCTGCATGACCGTGGTAAGCGGTGGAGTGATGTATTCCGATAATTTCAAGGCATCAAAACCGATTACCGAATAGTCTTCGGGTACTTTTTTGCCCGCCTCATAAATCGCTTGATAACAGCCGATCGCCATAGCATCGTTGCCACAGAAGAACGCTGTGATCTCTTTGTACTTCAATAATTCCTTCGTTGCTTCGTACCCACCAGTAACCGTTAATTCAGCATTTTCTACATATCGGCCTTTAAAAGGGATCTGATGATCCTTTAAGGCATGGCGATAGCCATTGAACCGTTCCTCTAATTGATAGTAGCCAGTGATTTCTTTGAGCATCGCAATGTTGCGGTGACCATTTTTGATCAAATAGCTGACGGCTTGGTAGGCGCCTTCGTATTCTTTCACGATCAAACGTCCATTGTCCCGCTGATTGATCCCACGATCGACTAAAATAATTGGTCGGTCATCAAAGAACCCACTCTTCAAGGAATAATCCTCTGGCAGCAAATGCGGCGTCGCTAATAAGATGCCATCTACCGAACGATGAGACAGTTCATTCAAATATTGAACTTCTTTTTCTTGGCTGTGGCGCGAATTGCATAACACTAGCATGTAACCTAGTGGATTGAAATAACTTTCCGCCCCTTCAATGACTTTAGAGAAAAAGAAATCCGTCACATCAGGCACGATCATTCCGATCGTTTTTGAATGGCGGTTGATAAGATTCGAAGCAAAAAAATCCGGCTTATAGTGATATTTATTTACGATATCTAAGACCCGCTTTCGGGTTTCTTCACTAAACCGGCTGCCTTTATTGTTTAGGATCTGCGACACGGTCGTGACAGAGACGCCAGCCATTTCAGCAATCTGTTTAATCGTCAATTTCATCTGCTTCTCTCCTCTCTTGCCTAAAGTGTAGCAAATTTTTCTCAAAAAAAATAGCACACTTTCAACAAGTGTGCGACTTTCTTTTTCGTTGATCAAAAATGGCCCGATGATACAGACAGCTCTTTTAGCGGAGCTGCGATTGCTCCAAAGGCTGCTGGCAACAGGCTTTTCGAGAAACCAACCGCCCAGTTGCTGCTAATCAGCGCTTGCCTTGGCGATGCCTTTGATCTGTTGAGAATCAAAGAGCAGCTACGCTTCTTTTACGCTTTGAATGATGTAATAGCCTTTGTCTTTTTTGATGATTTCGGCATTGCCAAAGGTCTCTTGCATTTTCTTTTGAGCACTCGGCGCCCCTTGTTTCTTTTGGATCACGATCGTTAAGGTTCCCCCTGCTTTTAGCAGCGGAAACGCCCCTGTCAAAATCTCATGGACGACTTCTTTTCCTGCCCGAATCGGTGGATTGCTGAGGATCGCCGCATAAGCAGGTTGATTTAATTGGGCATAGATATTGGATTGATGGATATCTACCTGTTCAATGCCGTTACGCTGGGCATTGCCTTTTGCCAAATCCACTGCTCGCTGATTAATATCGATCATCTCGACAGGCCGCTGACTTGCATAAGCCAACGCTAAGCCAACAGGACCATAGCCACACCCAACGTCTAGCAGACTTCCTTCTGGCAGCTCCCCCACTCAAACGCATCGATCAGCACCCGCGAGCCGTAGTCCACCGTGTCACGGGAAAACACCCCGCTATCTGTCACAAAATGAAACTTCTTTCCTCTTAATTCAAACGACCACTGTTCAAAATCATGGGCCGTATCAGGATTTTCTGTATAGTAATGATTACTCATGTTTATGCTCCTTTCTTCTATTTCCTCTTCGCCTGTTTTTTCTACTGGCTTCTACTGGTTTTTCCTTGTTTCTTCTACTAGAACGAGTGAACGTAGTGAAAACACCAGTAAAAAAGCCGTGCAAGATTTGCCTGCTGCTTCTTTCTAATCATACCGAAAAACAGCCAGAAGTAAACGCCCAGCAAAAAAAACAACGAAAAAACAGTTTTTTGTTGTTTCTGCAAAGGAAATCATGTCTTTTTTCCAAGTTCCGCAGGTTTCTATGGTAAAATACTTTCGAACAGTGGCCTATCGCTTCTAATAGAAACCGATGATGCCGCAAAAAAGGAGCCTACTATGCAAGAAACCATGAATTTTTATCAAATTCCTCGTGAGCAATGGCAAGGGTTTTATACGAACGGCATGATGCCTTTCACTCAAGAAGAGTTGGATAATATCAAAAGTTTGAACGACCGGATCTCGGTCCAAGATGTGGAAGATGTTTACGTGCCTTTATGCCATCTGATCCATCTTTATATGAAAGAGTTTGAATCATTGACCCTCAGCAAGGGACTCTTTTTACACCGCTACGTCAAAATGCCGCCTTTTATCATCGGCATCGCTGGAAGTGTCGCCGTCGGCAAAAGCACCACCGCACGACTCGTCCAAAATTTGTTGGCCCGTTTGTTTCCCCGTAGAACCGTCCAACTGATTACCACTGACGGCTTTTTGTATCCGAACGAAGTCTTGGAAGAACGCGGCAGCTTGAATCGCAAAGGATTTCCAGAAAGTTATGACATGGAAGCCTTGATCAACTTTTTGAATGCGGTCAAGTCAGGAGAACCAGACATTCAGATCCCCGTCTACTCCCATGAAGTCTACAATATTATTCCTGATACGTATGAAACGATCAGTCAACCAGATATCTTGATCGTGGAAGGCATCAATACCCTGCAACTGCCTGCCAACCAACAAATCTATATCAGTGACTTTTTTGATTTTTCAATTTTCGTGGATGCCCAACCAGCACTGATCGAAAAATGGTATTTGGAACGATTTGAATCATTACTAGACACTGCCTTTCAAGATCCCAGCAATTATTATTACCAATATGCGATCGGGGATCGCAAGGAAGCGATTAAAATGGCAAAAGAAGTATGGAAAAATGTGAATTTAAAGAATTTACACGAGTATATCTTGCCTACACGCAGCAGAGCCGATATAATTCTTCATAAAACAAAGCACCATTTGATCGATGAAGTGTTCTTGCGCAAGTATTGACCGCTTCATTTTTATCATTATGCTGTTGAAAAGGCCCAGCCTTTTTTCAATAAAAACTAAAAGAATTGAGGTAATTTATTGTGACAAACGTTGACACTTTGCCAAACGTCGAAAAAATTATCGTACTTGATTACGGTAGTCAGTACAACCAGCTGATTACACGCCGTATTCGTGAGTTCGGTGTTTTCTCAGAATTATTGAGCCACCGCATTACCGCTGAAGAAGTAAAAGCGATGAATCCAAAAGGGATCATCTTATCTGGCGGACCAAACAGCGTCTACGACGAGAACTCTTTCGGCATCGACGAGAAAATTTTTGATTTAGGCATCCCAGTTTTAGGGATCTGTTACGGCATGCAGTTGATTACTTATAAATTAGGCGGAACAGTTGAACCTGCCAAAAACCGTGAATACGGCAAAGCAGAATTGGAAGTCACTTCTGATGCAGCGGCCCTTTTCCAAAACACGCCCGCAACCCAAACCGTGTGGATGAGTCACGGGGACTTGGTCACTCAAGCGCCTGCAGGCTTTGATGTCGTGGCGACGAGCAAAGATTGCCCGATTGCTTCTATCCAAGATGCCGAACGCAAAATGTACGGTATCCAATTCCACGCAGAAGTTCGCCATTCAGAATACGGCAACGACTTATTGCGTCACTTTGCCATTGACGTTTGTCAATGTACAGGTGATTGGACAATGGACAACTTCATCGATATGGAAATCGCAAAAATCCGCGAACAAGTGGGCGACAAAAAAGTCTTGCTTGGTCTTTCCGGCGGGGTCGATTCTTCTGTCGTTGGTGTTCTTTTACAAAAAGCGATTGGCGATCAACTGACTTGTATTTTTGTTGACCACGGCCTCTTGCGTAAAGGCGAAGCCGAGCAAGTAATGGAAAGCTTAGGCGGCAAATTCGGCTTGAACATCATCAAAGTTGATGCCAAAGAACGTTTCCTATCAAAACTTGCTGGGGTTTCTGATCCTGAAGAAAAACGCAAGATCATCGGGAATGAATTCGTGTACGTCTTCGATGATGAAGCAACCAAACTAGCTGGCGAAGAAGGCGTTTCTTTCCTTGCCCAAGGAACCCTTTATACCGACGTCATCGAATCAGGAACCGAAACTGCTCAAACCATCAAATCACACCACAATGTGGGTGGTTTACCTGAAGACATGCAATTCAAATTGATCGAACCATTGAACACCTTGTTCAAAGACGAAGTCCGTGAATTAGGGACTCAACTTGGCATGCCAGACAGCATCGTATGGCGCCAACCATTCCCTGGACCAGGTCTAGGTATTCGTGTCCTTGGCGAATTGACAGAAGAAAAACTAACGATCGTCCGCGACTCGGACGCCATCTTGCGGGAAGAAATCGCAAATGCCGGCTTAGACCGCGACATTTGGCAATACTTCACTGTCTTACCAGGCATCCGCTCCGTCGGTGTCATGGGTGATGGTCGGACCTACGATTATACCGTCGGCATCCGTGCAGTCACTTCAATCGATGGCATGACCGCTGACTTTGCCCGCATCCCATGGGAAGTCCTACAAAAAATCAGCGTCCGCATCGTCAACGAAGTCGCACACGTCAATCGGATCGTGTACGATATTACAAGTAAACCACCTGCTACTGTGGAGTGGGAATAATCTTCAACAAGACAGAAACCTTATGTATCATTGGTTTCTGTCTTTTTTTATTTTGATTCTGTCCAACAGATATTCAATACACATCAAAATATTAGTAGACGAGCAAAAAGGGAATGACCAAATTTATTTTTTTCTATGTTTCCGATTGAATTAAATTCTTTACGAGTAAAAACGTACAAATTATTTTATAAAAAAAGAGTGCGGAAAAATATTCCACACTCTTTTTCTATTTACCTATTCTTATCTATCAGTTGTTACTGCGAAGCCTAACCCAAAATACCAAACGCACTCAAAACGATCGACAAGATCAAGATGATCCAAATCACTCGAGTGGAGTTTAGTTTCTTTTGGCCTAGCATCCAGTAGGTCAGCAAGACGAGCAAGATAGGTACAAGGGATGGCAAGATGGCATCCAACGTGTCTTGGATCACTAATTCGACGCCGTCTTTTTTATAGACAAAAGGAACGGTCGCTTTAACGACAGAGGGAATCAAAGCACCAATCACTGTGACCCCTAAAACGGTTGCGGCATTAGTGAAGGCAGATAATTTGTCTTTCAAGGTCGTCACTAATTTGACCCCTTGTTTGTAACCTAAGGGAAGCAACGCTGCCCGACCGAAAAGTAACGCGATGTTGGCGATGATCCAGATGACACAACCAACGATGGAACCATTTTGCGCCAATGTGCCAGCAACAGAGCCAAAGATCGTTCCCCAAATCACGTGGAACAAGGAGTCACCGACACCGGCTAAGGAACCCATCAAGGCCGTTTTCAAGGCGATGATCGTTTCTTTGGCTTTGTGTCCGTCTTGTTCTTCAATCGCGACATCGATCCCCATGATTAAGTTCCCAAAGATCGCATTGGTATTGAAAAATTGATTATGGGTCCGCAGCATATCTTGCAGCTGGGTTTCATCATGGCCATAGAATTTTTTCAAGACGGGCAGGATGCCGTAAAGGTAGCCTGAACTCATCATTCGCTCATAGTTCCAGTTTAATTGGCTTGCCAAAATATAGCGCCAGCTAATGGTATTCAACTCTTTTTTTGTCAGTTTTTGATCACTCATCGCCATCATATCCTCCTTCAAAATCTCCAGCAGCTGCCGTTGCAACCGTGCCTTTTTCGCTATCACGTTTAAAGACTAACATTGCTGCTACGAGCCCAATGATGGAAACGCCGAGCATTGGGACTTGCAGATACGCAGCTAAAAAGAAGCCTAATAACAAATAAGGAATGTAGTGCTTTGTTGGCAAGTAGCGCAATAAGATCGCTACCCCGACGACTGGCAAGACGCCACCAGCGGTTTTTAGTCCAGTCATTAGCCATTCTGGTGTGTTATCGGTAATCGTCGTAACGACTGCATCTCCAGCTAAAAGCATCAATAAAATCGGAATCGCCCGTGACAATCCCCACAAGAAAGAACCCGATAAAACTAACCGTGGGATTCGTTTAACTTGCATGTTGTCGATGGCTCTATCGATCCTGTGTAGTAGAAATACGTTACAAAAACGAGCCACGACATCCAGTTGCAGCATCAGCAAGGACACTGGAACTGCTAAGCCGATGCCATATTCCGCGCCGTTTCCTGAGATCACGGCAAACGCTGTTCCCAGTACTGCGCCGGTAAAATAATCCGGGACGGATGCACCACCAAATGCGGCGATCCCCAAACGCATCAACTGTAAGGTCCCACCGACCATCAAACCGGTCTTTAAGTCCCCCATGATCATTCCAGAAATCATTCCGGCGATCGCTGGTTGGGTCAACGTATTGGAAATAAGTGAATCATTAATAGCAATAAAAGCATAAACAGTAATAAGAATGATTTGATACGCTGCTAAATGCATGAATTTTCCTCCTAATTGTATGAACGAGTCTTAACTGGCTAATTATCGATCGCTATGTCGCCTCAGATAAATCGTGAAAAACACTCGTTTTTTGACAAATCTTCCGCTACATATTCTCCTCGATTCAATCCCTGCCTGGTTTATCCTCGTAATTTCTTCATAAAGTCGATCGATGGTTCATTGGGTACAAGCTGTGCAGTGACGGTGATGCCTTTTGCGGCGATCGCTTCAAAGATCGGCTCTTCTTCTGGCAGTACTTGAATGCTTTTGGTCACTTCCCGTGCGCCTTCTTTGTAGCTCATGTTGCCGACGTTGATCGCTTTGATCGGTCCATCTGCTTCAATATAACGCAAAACATCTTGGGGATTTTTGAAAAGCAAAAACAACCGTTGTTTTCCATAACGACCGGCGCGAATATTTTTGGCTGCCGTTGCCACCGGAAGGACCGAAAGTCGCATCGAAGTTGGCGCTGCCATTCGTAAAGAAGATTTTTGTAATGGGTCTACGGCGGCTTCATCATTGGCTACGATGATCCGTTGCGTGTTTAAACTGGTGGACCAGATACCGGCGACTTGTCCATGGATCAAGCGCTCATCGATTCGACTATTGACGATATTTTCTTGCCCAGCATACGCACTGTAATCCCCTAATTCCTCTTGCTTTTCTTCTAAAATCTCTTGTTCTGCTTGGTTCATCCCTGCTTTGACATCAACGATGTTTTCTTTGGCTAAGCAAAGCAGCTCTTTGATCGTCGCTCGTTGATTGACGACTGCCTCGATCACTACGGACAATGTCATTCCAGCTAAGATCGCCACTTCGTCATCCTCTAAATAATTCTTGACTGCAACGTTGCACGGGGTTCCTCCTAATAAATCCGCAATAATCAATGTTGGACCGTTAAGGGCTTTCATTTTCTCGTTCAATTCTTTCTCAAATTGCAGATTGTCACTATCTGGTCGTAATGAAACGGTGTGAACGTTTGCTTGCTGGCCTACGATCATCTCGAGACTACTTTTGACCCCTTCTGCCATGCCGCCATGACTGATCAATACAATGTTTTCCACTAATTTCCCTCCTACTCCGCAGGTCGCCCTACTTAACATGTTATGTTCCTTGTAAGCATACTATACCACATGGAAAGCCATTCGTAAACCTAATATCTTAACATATTGAATTTTATTTTTCAGACCTGTATAGACTGGAAAACAACGAATTTTCTACAATAATTAAGTGGCAGGAAAGGATTTAACATGTTATGCTTGATGTATTCATATGGAATGGAGGGAAACCACTGTGTTGCCAAAGTATGAGCAGATCAAGCAAGATCTTTTACAAGAAATCAAAGACCATAAATTCATACCTGGGGATAAGTTTTATTCAGAGGCGGATATCAAGCGGATGTATTCTGTTAGTTCGATCACAGCAGTCAAAGCGTTGAATGAATTGACGAGTGCTGGCTATCTGTATCGCATCCAAGGCAAAGGGACCTTTGTTTCAAAAGCAAAAGTATCTCAGAGTGTGAAGTTTTCCGACATTGAGCTGCATTCACTGGACCAAGAAAAGGTCAAGGTCCTTGCGGTGGAAGAAGGAAATGACCCAGAGATTTTGAAAGAATTAGGATTGGCTGCCAGTGCTTCCTACTACCGAATCAAACGGGTCCGCTATTTTAGCGATGTTCCTTTCTTGGTTCATATCACTCATCTGCCGAAGAAGCTGATGAAAGAACCGATCGCCAAAAACCTCAACCGATATGCCAGTGTTTATGAGCGGGTCCGAAAAGACTTTGCGATCGATCTTTTCTCATTGGCTTCTGTTGAAACCAACGAAATCGTCTTTCCTGATGACGCTGAATTGTTGAACTTATTGCAACTGAGCTTCCGAGAGCCTGCGGTCAAACAAGTCAAGCACTCCTATTTAGCAGATGGAAGTGTCGCTGAATACATCGTCAGCTACAAGCACTGGAAATATTTCAAAACAAAAATAGAAGTAGAGCCCGCGTAAATTTGGGTCTCTACTTCTATTTTTTTATTCTACGACAGGTTGATCACAGAAAACGAGTTCCTTGATCTCAACGCCATCGGTTTCAAATACCACGACTTCGTTGCTGCCTTTTTTCAAAAATTCTTTCGGACAGTATAAGGAATGCACGGGGCCACGTTGCCAATAGCGACCAAGATTGATGCCATTGACGATAACGACGCCTTTGCCATACCCACGGCAATCGATAAACGTATCTCCTACCTCTGTCAGCGTGAAGGTCGTTTGATAAAAGGAGGGGTGTGTCGGATTTTTTCCTGCTTGATAATCGATGGCTTGTAGCTGCTCTGCGGAAAGCGTCAATGGGTAATGACGATAGCCTTGGTGGAAATGAATATCTTGCATGATGCCCCCACGGATGCCTTTGGCTTGTGTAGGCCCATTCAATTTAAACCCGTAATTCACGCGCCCTAAGTTTTCCACTAAGACATCTAGCTCGATGGTTTCTTTACCTGGTGCCCCTTGGATCAACAGCTCCTCGCCTAGCGTTTCTTGGTATTGAATCGCCTGTAATTGGCCGTCGGTAAAAACATGCAGCCGATCGCTAGCTTCTACCACTTTTAGTTTGTTTTCTCGATGATAGTTTTTTAACTGAACCGAATAGAGCAAATAGCCGTAGCCTGTGCTGGCAGCTTCCATTGTTAGAGGATACATGCTTTCTTGTGGTGCCATCAGTTGGTCTTTGATGGCCAGTAACGAGACACTGTTTTCGATGGGAAAGGTTCCTAATGCCGCTAATTGCTTGGTCCGTGGGTTGGCTTGCCACACTTCGGGACAGGCTTCTTTTATGGCTTTTTGTACCTGATAGTATTTGTCGGTAGGTTCTCCTGCTTCTGTCAGTAAAGCATCGTAATCATAGCTGGACACTTGTGGTAGATCCAGCGCTCCCCGAGCGGAACAGCCATTGTAAAAGCCAAAGTTCGTGCCTCCATGGAACATGTAGAGATTCAAGGAGCCGACCGCTAACATCTCTTTGACTTCATTAGCTAAGTCTTGACCGTCTCGCTTGATGATCGGCTCGCCCCAGCGGTTGAACCAGCCATCCCAATATTCCATGCACATGATGGGCCAATTTTTGCCATGTTTTGCCATAAACTCTTTCATCACAGCCGCATTTTCCTTGGAACGACTGCCGAAATTGCCTGTGACAAAGATGTCGTCTTCAATCAATGTCCCAGCGTCCAGTACTTCTTCCCATGCCCCATCTGAGGTAAACAAGGGTACATCGATGCCGTATTCTTCCATCAACTCCTTGGTCTGGCGCAAATACGCTTTTTCCATTCCATAAGAGCCGTACTCATTTTCCACCTGCATCATGATCACTGGTCCCCCATGAGTGATCTGCAACGGCACAAGTTTTGGCAGCAAGATCTGGAAATAGTTGCGCACCTTTGCCATGAAGCGTGGGTCGGTTGAGCGCAACCGCATCGGTTCGTTTAACAGCCAAGCCGGCAACCCGCCAAATTCCCATTCAGCACAAATGTAGACGGAAGGCCGTAAAATGACCATCAAGCCTAGCGCTTGGGCTTGCTTTACAAAAGCACAGATGTCTTTCATTCCCTGAAAGTCGTAGACTCCTTCACGAGGTTCGTGGAGATTCCAAGGAATGTAGGTCTCAACTGTGTTGGCTCCCAGTGCTTTTAGATTGTAGAGGCTATCTGTCCATTGCGCCGGTGTCATGCGGAAATAGTGGATCGCTCCGCTGATCAATTTGATTGGTTTTCCATCTAACAAAAAATCTTCTTTTATCTCAAACGTTCGCATGTCGTCTTCCCCTTTACCAGTATCTTTGCCAATCAGGCAATGCCAATCGGATCAATCCTTCTAAATAGAAATAATCCCCCCAAAGATTGGGTTCATCGATGCCTTTGCCTTCCGCATGAGCATACACACCATGCAGCAATAAGCCTTCATTTTCTGGTACTTGGCTCGCTGCATACTGCTCGCCTAATTGGTAAAGCATTCCTTTAGCGATTTTTTGGGCATCGGGATATGCACCCATTTCCTCTGCTTCCAACAAGCCACAAGCCGCAATCGCTAAAGCAGAGCTGTCTTTTTCAGCAGGATGTTGGTCGTTAAAATCAAAGTCCCAATACGGCACCAAATCTGCTGGCAAATGAGCCAAAAACACCTCCACGATCTGCGGATAATTTTCTGGAAAAGGCTGGCTATGCAGGTAGCTTTCATTCAAAGGAAGCCCTAAAATCGCCCAGCTCTGTCCTCTTGCCCAAATCGATTGGTCGCTGTTTCCTTGATGCGTCGCACCGTGACTTGGCTGCCCCGTCTCAGGATCGAAATAATACGTATGAAAGGTGGTAGCGTCATTCTTGATGACGGTCTTTCGGACTGTCTGATAATGCTTACTCGCGGCCTCTGCGTAACGAGGCTCTCCCGACAATTGAGTTGCTGCAAATAAAAGCGGCAAGTTCAGTAGCGAATCAATAATCAAGCGGTATTCTTGTGGGTCGCCATAAGTGCCCCATGCTTGAATAAATTCCCCCTTTTCTTGAAACCGTGCCAGCAAAACATCCGCTGCTTGAATGACTTCTTGCTTGCAGTGTTCATCGCCAGTGATCTTGTAGCCCGCACCGGCAGATAAGCTATATAAAAAACCAATATCATGATGATCTAATACAAAATGGTCGTCTAAGCGCGTTTGAAAACTGTCGATATTTTCCATAGCTCGAGTCAAAAAGTTCTTTTCTTTGGTCCACTCATAGGCGAGCCACAACATCCCGGTCCAAAAGCCATTGGTCCAATCATCGTTGCCTTTCAGCCGATATTTGCCATTGGTGGCACAGGCTGAAGGAAATTGTGTGCCAAAGCGCTGACTATTTTTTTCGATCTGTTGGATGCACGCGGTGATTTTATCCGCTAACCACACATCGGTCACTTTTTCTCCTAACAGGATCAAGCGTTGTTTGTTCTCTTGCAGACGCATGTTTACCCTCCTCTTAACTTGTTAACATATTAACTGAAATCATTATAACGTAAACGAACAAAAAAAGCGACCTTCCTTCATTGATTCCTAAAAAAAGAGCATGGCAACTGCCCACAAATGCAGACCTGTCATGCTCTTGTCCTCTTTTTTTAACAGTTCCAACCAAATACTTCGATTTGTGTAAGAGCTGGAAATGGGGAATCATCCTCTGCTTTTTGCAGCTCTTTATAGGTTAGCTTAGTCGTTTCTTTTTTCGGAAAACGAACTTCTTGAAAAGACGCCGTATTTGTCGTTTCCACCACCAGCTCTTCTCCATCAGCAAAGACCAAGGTCCCTTTGGTCCAGTAGCTATCATGGGGATAATCTGCTCGTAATAGAAAACGAACCCGATCAATCAAGACGGGACGACCAAAATCAATGGTCAATGCAGCATCGGCTTGCTGATTGATGCCCCAAGAAGCAAACGGATACGAACCATGGGATCGGTTGCTATATTTTCCATCAATCGCATTCTTGGCAAAAAAGACGGAATCATCTCGCGTTTCCACATTCGCTGAAGCATGAGGATACGCCCCTGTCGCTGATTTTTGATCATGGGCATTGAAGGATAAATTTTGATAATTCGTGATCTCAAATTCATGGGCTTTACGCACCATCAGGTGATGGCGCTGCGAGGCAAAGGCCGTTTCCACCGAGGACTTTCGAGCGGATTCCGTCCAAGGAATCTGATACGCCCAAGTGGATTGGGAAAGATAGATCAGTGATGGTGCTAAGGTTTCATCAAGCTGAAGGACATAATACGGATTTTCCCCCGTCACTTCAATAACGATCTTATCTCCTTCCTCATAGGGATAGTTTTTAATGGCTAATACGGCCAAATCATCACCAGAAACTTGAAACGGCGCGGGTTCTTTTTCATGGTCGATGCGACCGACGATCACCTGGTCCTGCTTATTTTTTATTGCTAGCGTAATCATTTGGATCGATCCTTTCTTTTTCTACGATACCACCGACTAAACAAATCAAACGGTGCTTCCCTGGCGGAATATGTTGTGCTAAGTATGGAAAACTGGTTCTTGGAAAAAAGACGGAGGTATTGGCTTCTGGCTGAACAATACTGGCTTGTTGATAGCCTTCGATGTTGATGATTTGAACAAAAGCCTCCTTCACTGACTCGACTCCAGGTCGGTCCTGTTTGAGCCTGAGGCAACCGTCCAGTCAGCGGTACACTAAATCCGCCCTCACGAAGGTCCAACGAAATCGTCGTCGTCAACTCGTGCACGCGCACATGCCACTGACCAAATGGATAAATCTCAGTTTCAATCACTACCTCCTCAAAGGGCGCCCATTGGTAAAAGACGCCTTTTTCCGTCACTCGATAATCCCTGACTGTGCCCTTCGTACGAAAATAGCTGCCATCTCGAGCAATAGCTAATGTGCTATCGAAGGCGCCTTCGGCATACGTGACGCCGGCTTTCGGCACACTGAAGCCAAATTTGCTCGAATAGACGAATTTGCTGTATTTTGCTTGAGCATGGGCTTGCTGTTCTAGCATCAAACCTGCAGGATACCCCAGCAAATGATGGCTTTTTTCATTGTGCACCAGCAACATATTGCCTTTTTCAATCCGTTTTTGCGGCTCTCTTTTGATTGGCTCAGGTTCGGCCGTCCAAAAAGGATGCGTTTCTGCGACCGCTAAAAGCAAAAAGGTCTTCAGCCCCCAATAAGGCGAGCCTGGTGCATTGTACCCTTCTGCCATCACTTGATTTTCATAGTGGTAGCCGATGGACAAGCGACCATCGAAAGTGAAAATCTCCTGCGCCATCCAATTGCGCAAGTGTTTCGCCAGTAGTCCTCGCACCTGTCCCCATGGGATCGCTTCGACGTCTGCGAAAACCAGCGCCGAGAAAAACGCCCCTTGCGCAAACCGATAAGTCAGGCTGCGGCCATAGGGCAAGGCTTCGCCGTCTTCATCAAAATAATAGACGAAGTCTTGCGCAAATAGCGTGGCTCGCTCTTTAAAACGCTGTGCCCATTCTGGGTCTTCGTCTTGCATAAATGTAGCGTAAATCAAGCCATAATAATGAAACGCAAAAGGAATGTAGTAGTCTCGTTGCGTGGTTTTTCCATCTACATACCAACCATCGCCAATGTACATGGAATCGATCAATGCCAACTCCTGGGACAATGCTTCTTTTGCCAACGGTTCCCCACAGTGAAACAGGGCAACGCGAATCAACACTTTGAAGAATGTCCAGTTGTTCTTAGGAATCTTGCACTCAAGTGCTTGGGATAGCCAAGCCACTAGCTTTCGCTGGTTCTTCTGCGGCAACGCTGTCCAGAAAGCGTCCTTTTGCAACAATAGGGTCAATGACAATGCGGCTGCTTCCACGATGTATTGATCATAATCCGTGATCCTTCCCCAGTAAAACGCGTGTTCAGGATCTGTCCCTGCTATCACTTTTTCCACATAAGCTGCTCGTAACGGATCATCTGAGCAAATCCTCCAATAAGGCGCCAGCCCCCACAAAGGACGCACAAGCGCTTCCATCTCAGCCCGTGTTCGGTCATACACGGCCCCACTGCTACCTAGATTCAATCCTGGATAGTCATCTGTCAAGATCGCTTCTCGCAAAGGAGCGATCATGTCTTCCACTGCCCGCCGATAATCCAGACGCGTCAAAAACGGATTCTCTTTGATTGCCATTTGCTTCATACGCCATCTCCTTCTGTCAATTTACAGAACAGAATAGCAAGCCACGGCTTTTTTATCAAGCGATCTTCTGCTGGCAATACTGCTGAAAAATGAGAAAAGATTTTGAGGGATTTTTGACTTAACCTGTTAACAAATCTTTTGGGATTGATTTTCTTGCCTTCATTTTCTTTTAACTAGCAAAGTTAACTTAGTCTATATGAAAAAATTATGATAAATCATCCGTAGTGCCATGACTTTTTTTCATAATTTTTTTGCTGACCCTTTTTTGTCTAGATGAGGTCAGCATCCGTTATACTATCAACCTTTTTTCACTAGAAAAAGACACCCTAAAGCCTTAAGTCAGAAGCCTGCCACTTCTTCTCAAAAGCCCTTAAGATGTCTGATTATTGGCCATTTCTCTTGTCAAACAGCGAAAAAAAACTATTCTTCGACCGTGACTTTGTCCCACCAAGAAGTGGCGGTCTTTTGGATCACTTCATTCAAGTCTTCGATGTGCTGTTTTCCGGTACTTGCTAGCCATTCTTTGGCTGCTTCTGTTCCTTGTTTTACAAAGGGTTCAACGCCATCTTTCCACGTTGCCCGGCCGCACAAGACGCCATTGAAGGTGGAACCGGCTTCTTTGGCAAAAACCAGTGTTTCTTGAAATAAGCTGGCTGATACGCCTGCACTGAGAAAAATAAACGGCAGATGCGTCGCATCGCTTTGCGCTTTGAAATACGCGGCAGCTTCTTCCTTGGTATGCACGGCTTCTTCCTTGGCAAAACCTGCCACATAATTCATGTTGACTGGTACTTCCACTTTTAACACATCGACTTTGTACTGTGGTTTTGAAAATTCCTTCATCAATCCGATGACTTTTTCTGGTTTGCGTTGCGCATATGCTTTTGAGTCGACTTCAGGCAACTTAGCATCATAGGAAAGAACTTCTAAAAAGAAGGGCAGATCAGCGGCTTGGCATTCGCTGCCGAGTCGTTCCACAAAGACGTGTTTCAACTGATTGATCTGGGTAGCTTCATCTACATCATAATAAAGCAAAAATTTGATGGCATCGGCGCCTGCTGCTTTTAATCGCTCAACCGACCATTCCTCTAATAAATCAGGCAAACGTCCCGGCTTAGTCGCATCATAGCCGGTTTTTTCATACGCCAGCAAAAGCCCCGCCTCTGGATCACGACTTTGCGCAGCTGCCAACCCATATTCGGGATCTAATAAAATGGAAGACGCGTAAGGGGTCAATTCTTGTGAGACTAGCTTTTTAAACTGGCTGATTTTTTCTGCATCAGCCTCCACGCCAAGTGCTGCCATCATTTTTTTCAAGGCACCTCGTTGGTCGATTGCTAAAGCTGCGATCACTCCTTCTTTCGTTGACAGGCGATCCATCGCTGCTTTTTTGGCTTTCGTTACGGTTGCTTTCATTAAAATTCCTCCTTTTTTGTCCATGCCAAAGAATCAACCGCTTTCACTTTTTTCAGCGTTGGCGAAACGGTTGTCAGCACGTATAAAAATGTTTATTGATGAAGCCGTTCGACTGATTGGCCACCGCACGTATCGACTTCGTACACGAAAAGATACGTGCTCGTGGTGGGCTTTCTCAGTCATCGTTCGTTGTTATACGGATGAATCGTCACGCCTTTGACCACCCGATTGACGGTACGTGTTGGCGAAGGGGTGTCGGGTGTATTCCCGACTTTGATCGATGCCAACAGTGCGATCGTTTGCGCAAAAACAATGTCTGCTAAGGCAAGATAACCGTCTGGCAATGATGTGTCATCTGGAAAGAAAAAGTTTGTTCCTGAGAAATTCACAGCTGCCGGCTGTCCGATAGCAGTCACTGCGGCGGCGATGCCGTCACTTTTTAACTCTTCCAACATATCAAGATCATACTGCCGCGTGTAGGGCGTATTGCTGACAAAAACAAAGACGAGGGTTTGATCATCTATGAATGATTTCGGTCCATGACGGAAGCCCATCGAAGAATCGAACACGGTGGCGATTTTTCCCGCAGTCAGTTCCAATACTTTTAGCTGTGCTTCCCTGGTCAACCCCGACAACGTGCCTGAACCAAGGTAAACGATCCGCTTAAAGGAACGGTCCGTCAGCACTTGGAGTTCTGTTTCTCTGTCGATCACTTCTTGCCCCAATTGGCTAAGGGTTTCAACATAATGCACTTTTTCTGTCAGAGGCGTCTGGTCAAAAATCAGCAGTGCCGAAAGAGCCATGCAAGAAAAACTGCCCGTCATCGCAAATCCGGCATCATTTGACCTCTCAGGCATCAATAACAGATAACTCGCTTCATCAGCGGCAGCTTGTTGTGCCAAAGATCCGTCGGCTGCACAAGTGATCGTCAAATGATAGCTGTCGGCAACGAATTGATCGACGATTTTGACCGCTGCTAAACTTTCTGGTGAATTGCCACTTCTAGCAAAAGAAACGAGCAGTGTTGGCTCATCCGCAAATAAAACTTGTTCTGGAGCAGCGACAATATCCGTCGTAGCAATACTTTCAAAAAGATAATCCGCAGTTGCGCCGGTCTTATTCAGGTAAGGAACGATCGTATCTCCAACATATTGCGACGTCCCCGCTCCCGTGAAGACCACCCGAATGCGTTTGTCCGTCTTTTGCTTGATGGTACGTAAGAAAGTCGCGATCGCCTCTTGCTTTTCTTGATAGATCGTTAAGGTTTCTTGCCAAAGTTCTGGCTGTTGTTTGATTTCTCTTGTTGTAATCTCCGCACCTAATTCTGCTAACTCCTTTGTTGACAGTTGAAACATCTTTTTCCTCCTAGCTACTGTTTTTCCAGTATGTATTCCCAGTGACGGTACGAGAAGCGCTTGTCTTGGATGAAGGCTTAGCGATCACCCAAATGGCAAACTTCCTTGACTTCACTGGTTTTGAATACACGCCTTTTCTTTGCTCGAGTGGATCATTTCAGACTGTCTAGGAAATGCGCTACTCGTCGTTACGCAAGTGGCGGACTTTGTATCTAAATTGGTCTGCTCGAGCAACACTCAAGGTGTATTCGATCACTTCATTTTCAATATTGAACGTGCTGCGTACCAGGTTCAACACCGGCGCACCTTCGTGGATTTTTAGCAATGCCGCATCTTTTGCACTGGCAATACTGGCAAAAAATTCTTCGTCCGCGAGGCGGATCACTTGATGAAAGTCTTCATGAAATATATCGTACAATGGTTTTTGCTCGATCATCTCACTCGTTAAATGCATGAAGCGTTTGACAGGCAGATAAGAACGCTCGATCATCATCGGTTGGCCATCAGCAAGACGCAATCGTTTTAACTTGTAGATCGGCTCGCCGATGGAAACTTGCAACTGAGTGGCAAAATATTTTGTCGCTTCCATTTTTTTGAATGCCAATACTCTAGTTTCTGGTTGTTTCCCTAGTGCTTTCATCTGTTCGGTAAAACTATACGAACCTGATAAATTGGTTGCCTGCTTGCGGATATCTGAGACAAAGGTGCCCTTGCCATGTTGGCGATAAATATAGCCTAATTTTTCTAATTCCTGTAGTGCCAAGCGAACGGTGGTCCGACTTAATCCGTAGCGCTTTGACAGTTCTCTTTCTGAGGGAAGCATCGTGTCTGCTTCCATTTCATTTTCGATTTTTTCAATCAGTAAATTTAACAATTGATCGTATAATGGTTGTCGATTTTTATTGATATTCATAAGCCCCTCCAAACTGGTTACTACCACATAACGAGTGTACTATTTCCCGATAGGCGTGTCAAACAATCGTCTACAGGGGCTCTGTTTCCTGAATTTGCGTCTTTTCACGCAGGAAAATGAACCAATTGCCAGTACGAGCTAAGCTGAAAAGTCAGCTGTTGCTTGCTTAGCAAAACTCCTCCTGCGTGTTGCGCCGTTTCTTCTGCTAGCTTGCTTATTGCGGCCAAATGGATGGATACAGACCAAAGCCAGAACCGATCAAGCCGATCACTAGCAGCAAAGCGATACATTTCAACGGCGTCCAGCCGCGTTTTGATAAGAAGAAATACAGCATCAGTGTGATGGTCAATGGAATCACTTGCGGCAAGATCCCATCGAGGATTTTTTGAATATCGATCGTCACGGGCACTTCGTTAACTTTGTTAAACGTCAATTCATATTTGCCGTTAGCCAGTTCGTTGACCGCTGCATTTTCTTGCAGTGTGTCGGTCAATTGACCATTCTCATCCGTGGTATACAGCATATCTCCATAAGCGGCAATGGCTGCTTGATCATCCACGATCGTCGTCGCTTGCGTCACTTCATTGGTAGTGCCGTTAGGGATCTGAATATCCAAAGACGTCGCTCCATACACGCAGGTCAAGGAGCCAACAACAAAAATCCCTAAAATACTCGCTGCTCGGGTGAACTCTTTGGCATTTTCCGTTAAGATCCCAATCGCATCTGTCCCTAAACGATAAGACCAGTGCATCAAGAAGAACCGTAAGCCGAATTGGGCCGCATTGAATACCAGTAAGAAAATAAACGGGGCAGCGATGTTGCCGTTGATCGCCATATTTGCTGTGATACCAGCTGTTATCGGTACCAGAGTGAACCAGAATAACGCGTCACCGATCCCGCCTAGCGGTCCCATCGCGGCGACTCGCACTGCCCGAATCATGGGAATGTCGGCTTTGTTTTGTTCCATCGATAGAATGATCCCCATCACAAAGTTCACGAGGAATGGATGAGTATTGAAAAACTCTAGGTTATGGCTCATTGAAGCAGCCAAGTCTTTTTCATTTTTATGGATCTTTTTCAATCCCGGTAAAATACTGAATAACCAGCCTCCTGCTTGCATTCGCTCATAATTGAAAGAGGCTTGTAGAAATAAGGACCGCCAGACCATATTGTTCAAGGTCTTTTTATCCAGTTGTTCTGCGGGCGCTTGTTCGCTATAAGAATCGGGAATATTATATGCCATCTTCGTCGCCTCCGAAATCATAGGTATTGGCTGCTGCTACTTTAAATTTGGACTGGATTTGATAATCCCAAAAGGCTAATGCGAAGCCGATAAAGGCTAGAATGATCAAAGCTGGTCCTTGCAAGGAAGGTGCCGCCATTACGATCGTGGCTAAACCAAACCCCATAAAGAAGAAGCCCCACATTTCTTTGGAAACCATCACTTTAAGTAAAATCGCAAACCGACATACCGCATCATGCCCCCAGCTGCGCCGAGCCCACCCATCAACCATTGAGGGATCGCTGCGACCGCCTGATTCCCGAAGGCAGCACCGCCGATAAAGAATAAGACCACGATCAAGCCAAAGATCGTTCCAAGACCCGCCATCGCTAAATAATTGATTCGATCAATGCCCTTCGTATTGGCATCATGGGCGTAGCTGTCGGCTTTTGACATTACTGGTGACATTAGTGAGAAGATAATCGTCACCCCATATTGCCCCAGCAAAGAAAACGGAATCGCCGTAGCAACCGCTACTGTCGGTTCTAGCTGCAGCGTGATTGCTAAGATTGCTGCCATAATTCCGCCAATCACCGCATTTGGCGGTTGCGCGCCGCCCACCGGCATATTGCCGATCGTCATTAACTGATACGTTCCGCCAACGATCAAGCCGGTTTGAAGATCTCCAAGAATAAGTCCGATAACCATCCCAGTAACAATGGGTTGGTACAATGATTCTAAACTAAATTGATCGATTGCGGCAATGAATGTAACTATGAAGACTAAAATGATTTGAAAAATCGTGTAATCCATTTTCTTTCTCCTTCCTTACCTCTGCATTACTGAAATAATTTCTTTTCATCTTCAACAGGTGTCGTTGGAACCCGCTGAATCACTAATTGCACCCCCATTTCCTTCAGTTTTTTAAAGGCATTGACATCTGCTTCATCGACGGCAACTGTCGTAGCAACCTGTCTTTTCCCTTCTGACATATGCATATTCCCAATGTTCAGTTTCTTGATTGGTACTCCACCTTCAGCCAATTTCAACGCATCTTGCGGATTTTCAACCACCATGAAAATCTTTTGTTTTGGCGATGCTTTATGAATGATCTCGATGGTTTTTTGAAGCGAGAAATACCTCGTTTGGACGCCAGCTGGCGCCGCCATATCCATCAACCCTTGTCTGACTTTGTCTTTGGCGACCTTATCGTTTGCCACTAAAATTAGATTTGCCCCCAACGTACCGTTCCATTGGGTGGCAACTTGCCCATGAATCAATCGATTGTCGATTCGCGTCAATAAAATATTTGGTTCTCCCATAAATATGTCCTCCTTCTATTTACTGCATGATTTCTGCAACCGCACTACGTTCTACTTCGATCACCGTTCCCGATTTCACCCTTAGATCCACTGTCTCTTTCCCAAGTGCTTGAATCTCCCCAATAATGCCGCCGTACAATTTGATTTTCTGTCCCTTTTTCAAGGACTGCTGCAATTCAGCGAAATAGCCTTTTTGCTTTTTCAGATTTTTCCCATTCAAGAAAGAAGAGACCGCCAAAAAGAGAAAGAGAAAAACAAGCACCACGATTGAGGCTGCTAAGATCATTTCCCACATGTTTAAATTCCTTCTTCCTCATTGATTTCCTCATGGCCTTTGATCTTTCCGTGAAAAATACCGCTCTTGCCAATCTCTGCCAGTTCTTGACAAAAATCCTCTGGATCAGTTGCCGTATATCTAGTCAACGAACCTTCTACTAGCATCAGTAGATTGATGCCGCCGATGACCTCGACTTGCGGGTCCTCATTGGTAGCGGTCATCGTAACATTAAAAGGGGTCCCACCCACAAGGTCTGCACAAATCACGACCCCATCACAGGTTTCCTTTAATTGATCGATTGCTCCTTGCAACTCTTTTTCAAAGTCAGCTAACGGATTTTCCTCTAAAAACGGCACTGCTAGAAATTGTTCTTGGGGTCCTGCAATCATCGCAAGCGCATTTTCCATCCCTTGCGCAAATCCTCCATGACCTGTTAAAACCAAACCAAGCATCTTATGTCCTCCCCTTATTCTCAACTGGTAGTAACCACATATCCAATATAAACGCTTTCATTTTGTCTTTCAACAGATTTTTGTTTTTATATAAAAATATCTTTGTTATCTTTAAATACGAAAAAAAGCGCCAAAACAATGATTATCAACAAAAAAACTAACTGAAAAAAGTATTGAAATTCATCAACATAATTTGTATAACGTTATTTTAAACAAATAAACACATTCGCTTTCGATTTCTGGTATCTAAAGAACCACAAGTCACTCACTATTCACCGATACAACAATCAACGTTGTTAAATAAAGGAACTATCAACAAATTTGTTTCCTTACTAAAAAAACCAGCTAGGTATAATCCCTAACTGGTTTTGATCATCACCAAACCCATTTTCCATTATGCGTTTTATTAAATTTTATTGCCATTTTTTAGGAATAATTCATGTTATTAACTTAAACAGGTTAGAGATAACAAGCTACCTTATAATCCAGAAGCTTTAATAATATAAAAACCACCCATACTAACAGAACTAATGTAAAGCATATCTTGATGGAGCTGATCTACTCTCTGTTCAATGTTTTCACGTGAAACAAAAAAACCTAACCAACCTGCAGGATCGCTGATTGATTAGGAAATAGACTGCTTTATTGTTCGGTCAACCACATGCGCGAGTGTTCAACTTCTTCATACGTTAACTGATGACTCGGGGTCCAAACGGTTGAAAGGACTGCGCCCCGCGAGGTAAAGATCTCTTGGACGTAAGCACTGTCAGCTAGGGAAACGATCGGGTCGTTTCTGCCAAAACTCAGAAACACATGAGTGTCAAGCAAGGAATTCGTCGGTACATTCTCGACTGGATACATGGCGTGGTAGAGGATCGCTTTTTTAAAGTGGTCACTATCATTTAGTAATAAGCGAATGGCAATGTTGGCGCCATTGGAATAACCCACCAGTACCACTTGGGCTAACGAAAAGTGGTATTCTTTGGCGGCTTGCCGAATGAACTTGGCTAATTCGTCGCCGCGAAGTGCTAAGTCGGCTTCATCATACACCCCTTCAGCCAGGCGTTTGAAGTAACGGGGCATGCCGTTTTCTACCTAATAGTGACGCTTGGGGATCAAGGGCTTTGCCTACTTCTAGCAGCGACTGTTCGTCGCCACCGGTGCCGTGGAGCAGTACCAAAACTGGTGCGTCAGCTGCTCCTTGTTGGTAGATTGCTTTCATCGAAGTTCCTCCTTTAACTTGGTCGTTTGATATCGAAAATCTCCCCAATCGTTGCGTAAGAATTTCCCGCTAGCCGGCTGACTGCTTGTAAGGCACGGGGATCGATCTTGCCATCTTGATAGACATCCTCTGCAATCTGGTAGCCGACGACTTCCAACAATAAGAGATCGGCAGTGGTCTGCTGGTCTTTTTTGATGGGTACGTGTTGATGCAGAGTCGTTTCTAAGCGTACATTGGCTTCTTTCAAACCAGGCACGGCAATTGTTTTCGATGTCGTTGTCGTAAATCCAGAAACCGTCAACTCGCTTTGGTCTGCGGGCAATAATGCCGCGGTTTTATTGGCCTCTTGGACATTTGTTTGATCCAAAATATGCACGACGGCTTCTTTCGTCGCCAACAGATTGCGGGCGGTGTCTTTCAGTTCCCCCTCTTTGCGCTGGATAGCCAACGAGAGGATCACGGGTTCTGAGCTGACGATGTTAAAAAAACTGAATGGAGCGATGTTGACGATACCGTCGGCTGATTGCGTACTGACCACTGCCACTGGCCGTGGGATGATGGAGCCGATCAGTAGTTTATAATTTTCTCGTTGGGTCAAATCCTTGGGATCTAAATAGTGCATACAGCGTCTCCTTTTTCTAAACCGATAAATCTGGCAAGCGATCCTCGATCTCTGCACGACGACTTTCAAATTGGGCTGGCAACATCAACTGCTGTCCTAACGTTTCCAACGGTTCATCAACTAAAAAGCCCGGGGTTTCTGTTGCGATCTCAAAGACGATATTGCCCCGCTCTTGGAAATAGACGGCTTTGAAATAGTTACGGTCCTTGATTTCAGTGACGCCGTATCTTTGATCGTACAAGTATTCTTGCCACTCTTTTTGCACTGCTTCCGTTGGCACGGACCACGCGATGTGATGGACGGTGCCGACACCCCAGCGCCCTGCTGGCATTGCTTCATGGGGCACGACGATCTCATGAGCGAGGGTGCCTGCGGTATGAAGATGGGTGCTTTTCTCTGTTTTGTTAAAAATGTTCAGACCTAGATCATCTGCCAGCGTTTGAATGGTCGCTTCTGGTTGTGCCGAAAGCAAGACGGCCCCATGAAAGCCTACAATCGCTGGTGTTTCCGCCGATTCTTCGGCTTCGACTAACGCCAAAGACAGGTCATGCTGATCATGAAGTTCTAAAGTCGGCCGATCAAACAATGTACTTTCTTGAACAGTTACTTGATGTTTCGCCAGATGATCTTGCCAATAGGCACTGCTGTCTTTTGGAATTCGAAACGCGATCGTGCCGACTTGTCCGCTTCCTACTCGCCCAGGATGGGCATTTGCCCAAGGGAAGAAGGTGATGATGGTCCCATTTTCTAACGCTTGATTGCTGTAATAAAGATGATACGTGTAGGGATCATCAAAATTGACGGTTTGTTTGACGAGGCGCAACCCCAACACGTCGCGGTAAAAGGCAACGTTCGTTTGCGGATCGCCTACGATAGCTGAAATATGGTGGATCTGTTGAATGAGTTGCATACTATGTGCCTCCTTAGGCGCGTTTTGTATTGAAGGGTTTGATGACTCCTTCGATGTATTCACGGCGATTTTCTAAAAATGGTGCCAATGATAAGGACTCACCCAATGTTTCGTATGGTTCATCCCCCATGAACCCTGGTTCATCTGTTGCTAGTTCAAAAAGAATATGGCCGATGCGCACATACAAGGATTCAAAATAGTAGCGATCCACATAGCCGGAGTTGGCCAATCCCAAGTTATCAAAGATTTCTTGCCAAACTGCTAATGAGTCGTGGTGAGCTAAACGAAAAGCGACATGATGCACTTCGCCATCGCCTTGTTGTGCTTGCGGGCTCGTGGTATCTTCCACTAAAACGACTTGAGCGCCATTGCCGCCTTCACCGACTTCTAGCAAATAGCGATTGTCTACTTGATCAATGGTTTTGAAATCAAAAACGGATTCCAGCAGCCCTTTGAAATCTGCCAAGTAAGAAACAGACATTTCGACAGGACCTAAGCCATAAATCGCAAATTCAGTAGGAACCGGTCCTTTTTTCCAAGGGGTACCAGCTTTCACGCCAGTATTGTGTTCATCAGAGATCAATTGATAGGCTTGCGTATCAAAATCCCAAAAGCGCAACACTTTTTTCCCAAATTCGGTGGTGATTGCTTCGTGTTTTACCTCAAATTCATCAAAGCGTGCGGCATAATAATCAAGGGCAGCATCACTGGGTACTCGGAAACTGGTGCGGGTGATCGAGTTGGTTCCTTTGCTGCCGCGAGCGGTATTGGGAAAATCAAAGAACGTCATGGTCGTTCCCGGTGTCCCTAAATCATCCGCAAAGTAGGTATGGTACGTATAAATGTCATCTTGATTGACGGTTTTTTTCACTAAACGCATCCCTAACACATCCGTAAAGAAATGGTAATTCCGTTCCACATCACTTGTCATGGCCGTCACATGGTGTACCCCTAATAATTGATCTTGTTTTCTCATTTTCTTTTCCTCATTTCTGATCGTAAGTTATTTTTCGTAAAATTGTTTTTAATTGTTGCAATTCTTCACTGCTGAGTTCGGAAAAACTCGCCGCAATCTTTTGTGCATGACTGGGAAAAATTTTCTCCATCAATGCCCTGCCTGCTTCCGTAATACTGACGTAAGTTACCCGTTGATCTTCTTGGCTAGGTTCCCGGCGCACGCAGCCTTTTTTGACTAATTGATCGACTACATAGGTTGTCGAGCTGCTGGCGATCAAAATTTTTTCCTTGATGGCTTGCGTCGTATGGGTGCCTTTATGGTAAAGCAATTCCAGTACAGAAAACTCTGTAATATTTAAGCCATAACAACGAACATCTTTTTTTGCCACTTGTTCCAAACGACTCGCCGTACGCAGCAAACCGATGTACGCTTTGAGCGCTTCTTCTTGATGCGCCATTTTCCTCACCTCTTTATTTCGAATTCGAGATAATCATAACTTACTTTTTGTAAGTTGTAAAAAGATATGCTTTGGTTATCCCTCCTATGATCAAGGAATACATTCTGCAAACTTGCAAACTGCTTGAATGCTCAAAAAACGGCCACTCCTTGATTAGGATTAGACCGTCGTTTTATAGGGAAAATAGATGATGTATCATTTTGTTAATGGCGATTTTGATTTTTTAGTTTATTTGCTTATCAACAGAAAGATCACTCTCTTTTAAAAATCTGCGTACTTCTTCCAAAAATTGTTTGCTGCTACCACTACCTAACTGAGTGTTCATTGCCGTATAGGTGACTCGTTCAAAATCTTTTTCTTCAGGGAGGTATTTTATCGCTCCGTTTACCATCGATGCAATAAAGACTGTTTGAACATTTACAAGCTCACGCAGCTTCTCTCCAAACAAGCTATTCACCTCGGGTTGAATGCCTAGTAAAACTATCGAACCAAATGATACGCCAGCTATTGTCAACTCTTGTTGTCTTCCTGTTTTAGAAAAATCGAAGTGCTTTGTCGGTTTAAGTTCTTTTGTGGGAATCGGCATTACTTTTTCTTCCAAGAAAACTTTTTTTCGTAAATAGAGATTGCCTTTATAGGAAGAAATATTGGATTGGGTTTTACTAATGAACTGCAAATTTCTTCATAGAGTCTATCCCCTTGTGTTTCAACCAATTTAAAACCAGCTTCATGCAGATCGTTTCGCTTCAGACATTCTTCAGAAACAATATCCTCACAAGATTTTTCTAAGGGCCGCTGATCTCCAGCAGCACCCAAAATAAAAATTGCTGTCTGAGTCACTGTTTCCTCTAATTTTCGACAAGTATAACCGATAAGATCCGAACTGACTGCCTTACCCCCTTGCTCCAAATAGGAATCTGCCATTACGGAAGGAGGCAAATCACCAGTGAAAAGAACACAAAGAAGATGATTGGTTTTTATCTCATAAATTTTCAATATTCGTATGTCATGATTCGAATATTCGAGATCGTTTCTTCCTAACCACCAGCCAAAAGGTGTCTCGATATTGCGGGAACAGTTCAGGCTCGTTGTAACAGAATCTACACTAATCGCAAGACTTGTAACTCTTTCTAATGCTCTAGAAACACTCAACTGTACAGCTTCTTTTACTTTTTTGATAAAGCTAGGATATGACTTATCAAGATGAGGTGCCGAAAAAGTGTGCGTGACTGTAATCCATATATTCCCTATTGGAATATTAAATTCTTTAGAAACGCTTGCTTTCAAGTCATAAACCATCGAATCAGTCAATGAGGTAAGTTCAAGTGAAAGAAGCAAAAATTTTGTTTTTGCATGTAAAAAAAGAGCTCGGATATAAAGCGGATCATGTTGGCAAACAAACTCTTTGATTGGAAAATCTTGTGTTCGTAGTTTAATTTGTGCTTTCCCAACTCCGCCATGCAGAGACTCACTCATTGCCTCGCTCCTCTAATAGTTGACTGTTAAGTAACGATGCGCTTTGGATCATCTTTATAATAATTTTTTCTGGCTCACCTGACGGTACTGGATTACCAATTGTTTCAAATGAAAGACCATACTCTTCTTTGGGTAAAAAATAGTAATGAAACCCATTGGTATATCCAGCCACGATTCCTAAGCAGCCGTGAGTAGCACTTGCTTTTTTTAGCTGAATGCCAAAAGCCGAACCTAACTCACCAGGAAAACTATATATTTGGAGCTCTCCTAATTGATAGACACCGAATTCAAGTTGCTGGTAAAAATGATCCACCTGTAAAATCTCTTGGCATTTATTGATTAACCCAGGATTTTTGAGCGGCGAATCACTGTCTAAAAAGTGTTGTACTTCTTGATGAGTATCTACCATATCATTATAAATCGTATGACTAAGAGTCTGATAAGCAATTCGATCAATGGATAAAGGATGAACTTGCCTGATCTGACTGATCCGATCAGCCAAAGCTTCTGCAACTCGTTCTAATTCTGTAAAATCATCCCCTTGTCGTTGATGCCGATTGCTGGAATCCGCGGCTGCTCCAATTAGCATCAATGGATAAATTCCCCACTCTTTTTCCAAGCGACTACAAATATTTCCTGCTAATTCACTAGTTAATAAATTATTTTTAGCACTTAATACAGTTGAATGAACCGCTATGTTTACGATAACACCGGCGGCTTTTCCCTCCGAATTATTAAATGTAATAACTGTCACTTCGTTATCTGCTAGCGCTCCTGGATGATTACGATTTCCATAATAACCCACAATAATATCACTGCCATATGCCGCTGTTGCTGGTTGCAGAGACTCAAAACATTGCTGACATACTAGAAGCAACTGATTCATAACAAACTCATAATAATCAGGTTCAAAAATACCTGAGTGCCAGTGCTTATGGTAACTCATAATTGATGAATGATTATGAGTAGCACTCATCATAATCAGATCACGATCAATGCCGTATGCTTTTGAAAGTCGTGACTTTGCATCCGCCACCATCTCGTCCTCTAGCTCCAGGAAATCAAGAGAGACTAGAAAAATCTTCTTATCGTCTACTTCAATCAATAAACCATTACAAAAAATGTCATCATGAATCCCTTCTGCTGGAGAATTACGGAAAGGAGTCTTATAACCAATTAAATAAAACTCCTTATTATACGGGCTTAAACAGACACGCCCACGTCCAACTTTCATAGACTTCCCTCTCTTCAACTATAATTTTGACAAACGAATATCTGTCATTTACCCTATTTAAGCAGACACAGTAGCTTCTTTTGCCTCTAATTCTTTTTCTTTTTGAAGCAATTGATTGTCATAAACTTTAGCAAATGGATACAAAATCGCAATATTAATGAGAACTAGTACAATTTGCAGGATACCAATCTGCCAATTTCCTTGTAGAATCCCCCACAGACCACGAGGAACTTGTTGAGGTACTTGGACGCCAGTTAAAGCAGGAACAATTCCAACAACCATCGTAAAATATTGAATGCAGGCATTGAACAAGGGAATAATTACTGCAACTGGCAAAAACAATGTCACATTTAAAACAGTTGGTATCCCATAATTCACTGGCTCAGCAATGTTGAAAATAGCCGCTGGTAAAGCAATTTTTGAGACAGCCTTCAATTGCTTAGATTTGGCAAATAGTAAGAACGTCAAGGTTACTGCCAGTGCAGGCCCACCAATCGCAGTCATAAAGGCACTACCTACAAATGTCGTCACTTGTTCCCCGGCAGCAATCTGCTCTAATCGTTGAGCGTCTAATCCTAACCAAATCGGTAGCATAATAGCGCCAACAACGTTAAATCCATGAATCCCAAACCACCAAAGGATTTGAATCAGTACATAAGCAATCAAAAATGCACCAAATGAGCCACCCAATCCCAATAAAGGTCTTTGTAATGCCGTATAAATCAAACTATGGACATCTCCAAAAGAAGTACGGCTAAATACAAAAGCAACGATCAACATAATGAATGAAATCAAGATGGCAGGAATAAGGCTAGAGAAGCTTTTTTCAACAAACGGCGGCACCCCATCAGGCATACGTATAATCCAATTTTTCCGAACAATAAATCGATAAAGTCGAGTGACAGAAATAGCCACTAATATTGCTACAAACAAGCCTCGACTGCCTAAGTTAGTAAAATCATAAGATAAAGCACCTTCTGTTTCAGTCAATGGCGTCAAAATGAAGAAAGAAACCATCGAAAGAACGCCCACCGAAACGCCATCTAGTTTTTCGCTTTGTGCATAACTGTATGCAATAAAGAATGTCGTATAAATTGAAATAATAGCAAAAGTGATATTATAAGGAATCATCAACGTACTTTGAATGTTTATTTCTTGCAGAAACGCTTTATAGGATTCAATCGGAAAGTTCGCCAATAGAAAAAACAGAGATCCTAAAATTGTCAGCGGTGTGACCCGAGCTAGTCCTGCAGCTACGGCACTCAAATCTTTTTGACTAGATATTTTTCCAGATAATGGTTGTAAATATTTTCTAGTAGTTCCGTAAACTTTTTCATGTTATTTTCCTCCAGTTAGATTTAGTTTGTACAAGCTGTTTGCAGTTTCAAATAGCAACTCTTTTTTCTCTTTTTCTGTGATCTCCAACCCACCAATAAAAGAAACACCTTCTGTAAACCAGCTGCTCTTGACGGGGTAAGAAGAACCATAAATAATTTTGTCCGTACCAATTTCTTTGACAGCAGCCTCAAGCTGTATTTTCCCCCAAGGTTGAGCATGAGACATTTCTAAAAAGATGTGTCTGCGGAAACGATTCTTAAACTGAGTCGCTCGATCATCAAAACGGCCATTGCCACTATCTTGAGGAAACAATGCATTTAAATAATTGCTGATCTGCCCCCCATCATTGAATGAATAAATGTTAATTCAGGCAATTCCTCGAACATCCCGCTGAATATTTCTCTACCAATTGCAGTCAGCTGATCAATATTGCGGCCTAGCGTTCGTCTTAAATTGTCATATTGATAGATTGACTGGTAGTCCACTGGAACCGGAGTATGGTGGACATAGACTGGAATTTTCATCTCATTTATTTTTTAAAAAAAGGCCTGAACTGTTGATCGTCTAAATAATAGTTCCCATAATGTGCAGATAGCTGAATACCGGTTAGTCCTAGCTCTACAATTGCTCGTTCCAACTCAAAAATTGTTTCCTCATCGGCATAGGGAGGAACCACTGCCAATCCTCTTAGTTTTCCACGACTTTGTTTGATATGGTCCGCCATTTCATCATTAATTAATTTACATAATTCTAACGGAAGCCACTCTTGGCATCCAGGTAATTTTAGCAGTCCGACATCAATTCCATGGTGACTCATATCAGATAATTGCTGCTCTAGTTTATAATCAGTATCAGTGTAGTTTAAGCTTGGATAGCCCATCGGTCGTTCAACGATCATACTCGTTCTTTCAGCTTGTTCTTCTACGTGAATGCTCGTTCCGAATTTTTGGGGTATAGAGCGAAGAAATTCATTTCGGATCTTTTTATCTGAAAAAATTTTTTGCGGAAGCCAGTACATATTTGCATCAATAATCATTTCTTTACCTGCTTTCTCATTTTATGTAACCGCTTATCTACTTGTTATTATGAAGATTTTGCTATTGACAAGCAATTCCATTTAGGCTACTTTTATGACGAAACGGAATAAATAAAAGGAGTCCCTCATTGATGGATACCCAAATAATTAGTGATTTTATCACATTAACTAAATACAAAAACTATAGTCTTGCCGCAGAAGAATGCTACATATCTCAATCTACTTTATCCAAACGAATAAAACGCTTGGAACATCAGCTAGGTGTACCACTTTTTGAACGTACAACCAAAAGTGTTGAATTAAGTGAATACGGAGAAGTTTTTAAACCATACGCAGAAAAAATGCTTTCCCTAGAAAATGAGTGCTTCCAAGAACTTCATTCGATGTTACCAAAAAACCAAAATACTTTAATCATTGGTGCCATTCCGTCTTTAGCAAAATATCATCTAACAGATTTAATTACTAAGTTCATATTGCAGTCAAAAGTTGACGTGCATGTTATCACCGACCCTCTGAAAAACTTGAGCTTTCGTTAAAAGAAGGTCGCTGTGATGCAGCATTTATTCGCGATGTGTATGATCCTACTCAAATCTTTAATAAACAACAGATTACAACAGATCAATTGATGGCGGTCGTACCGAATAGTCATAGATATGCTAATAAAGCACAGATAACCATCAAGGAGCTTCAAAACGAACACTTTGTCTTACTTCCGGAAGGGTCACGACCATATAATACTGTCATTGACCTATGTGCAGAAAATAACTTCTCTCCTAAAATCGTTTTTACAGATTCAAAGATATCAAACATTATTGATTTTGTTTCAAACGGCTTGGGAATTTCTTTATTGATGAATAAAAATATTACCGAAGGCTATAAAGAAACAGTCACTGTTATTCCACTTTCTCCTGCCATCTCTCAGTCAGTCGATCTTTATGGTAAAAAGCCAAGAGAAAAGCCTAGCACAACAAAAACTGCTTTCTTTTGTAAAAAAATTTGATTGTACTAATAGACAGTAAGCACTCGCAATGTTAGGACTTAATAAAACATAGTATATCGGTGTCCTCATGCAGCGTTGATAAAGCAAATTCACCTTATCTAGTACTATTAAAAAAGACAGAAAAAAAGCAGAACTCATGAAAGATTCCATAAGTTCCGCTAAATATATATTTTACTGAAGAGGATTCGATCCATTCCATGTACCGATGAATGAAGCGCTGATTCCGACGCATACTTGTCCTTTTTAGATCATTGTGGTCGGCTGCACCTGCTTTTCCAAAGCCAGTAACCACTTTTTGCGTTCGACACCGCCGCCATAGCCGCCGATGCTGCCATCGCTATTGATGACGCGGTGGCATGGAACGATCAACGCCAATTGGTTTTTTCCGTTGGCATTGGCAACAGCTCGGGTGGCTTTTTCATTGCCGATTCGCTGTGCCAATTGTTTGTAAGAGTATGTTTCTCCGATCTTCATCGCCAACAGCTGCTGCCAGACGGCTTTCTGAAAATCAGAGCCGATCAATGCGATGGGTACCGTGAAGGCAGTTCGATTCCCTTCAAAATATTCCGTCAATTCTTGCTTGAGTTGCTGAATGATTGCCGTTTGCTGGGGAATAATCACTGCATTCAAACGGCTTCTCAAAACAGCAATCTCCGTTTCTAGCCCTCTGCGATCCACGAATTCTAACAAGTAAAGCTGCTGCTGGTCGCTGATCGCCAACATCGACCCCAGCTTGGTCTCAAGCCAAGCAGAAGAAAGAATCGTTTTTTCGCAGCTGTTGGAAGGCAACTCCCCCATAATCCGAGAAAACGCATCTCGAAAGCCGTTGCCAGAATCGAAACCGGCTTCTAATTGCGCTTGGATCAGCGGTTCCCCTTCACGAATCTGCTTAAACGCTAACCCTAAGCGGCGTGCACGGGAGTATTCGATAAAGGTCATGCCAAAATATTTTTTGAATTGTCGGCGTGCGGTATTGGGATGGATCGCTAGTGCTTCAAAATCTTTGTCGGTCCACTTTTTCTCTGGGTTACTCTCCACGGCTTCCACCAGGCTTTTCACGTCAGGGGATAAGTGGCTAGGCGAGCTGAGCGGGCGACATCGTTTGCAGGGACGATACGCCGCCAGTAGCGCTTCTTGTGCTGTCTGAAAAAACTCGCAGTTTTTTTTGAGCGGTTTTTTCGCTGGGCAGGTGGGACGGCAAAAGACGCCGGTGGTTTTTACTCCAACGTAAAAAATCCCTTCATATTGGGAATTTTTTCAATCAGCATGTCGTAATAGTGGTCCCGTTGTCGGCTATCTTCAATCATCTTGCGCACCCTCCTTCCTTTCTACACTTACAAAAATACTTTGTGCCTGTCCAAACACACGATCAACCAATGCAGCCGTCTGCAATGGCAGTTCGAAAATTTGCCCACATCCTTCTGATGACATACGATCACCCTTTCCTCTGAATGACCTTAGTGTACAAAGAATGGTCTTGACGCATCCCATAAAAATTAACACCAATTTTTTTAAAAAGGATCGAAGGCAGTTGCCCTCCGATCCTTTTGATTTCCCGTTTGCCTATTTTTCAGCGAATCTTAAAGCGACACCTACAGGAACTTAGACCGTCGTCTTTCGCTTGACTTGCAGGGCACTTTTTTTCCGCAAGACTCGCTCTAAACGGGGGCGATTGTAGCGTTGGATCATAATGAACGGGAAGTTGGCCAATAACGCATAGACGATCATCACCCAGCCCGCCCACGTAGGATTCCAGAGGAAAAAGAACGGTGCTGGAACCACCAGCAGCCAATGGGTCAGCTCTGCTCGGCGTGTCTCGATGACGAATTTTTCCAGATAGTCCTTTTGCTGTTGAGCCAAGCGGGATTTGTCAAAGCCTTTTTTGGCAATCACAGTGCCGTCGGGCAATTTGTCTTTCCACTGGCGAATACGAAACACCTCCGCCCAGATCCTACCGCCTTTTTCAAAGGCAAAAGAACGGAACCAGTTGGCATGACGTTCAAAAAACGCATCACTGACTTTGCGCAAGCCAAAGGAGATGCCTAGATGAAACAGCAGCCAAGCCATGCTGTCTGTAATGAGCAAGAGCAGTGGGGATAAGGTGATCAGCGGCATGTGCATCGCCTCCTATAAATTGATTTTGCGTCCTTTCCAGGTCACGGATTTCAACAAATGGGTTTGGATCCATGACCAACCAAATAAGCCTAGGAAAAAAGAAAGTAACATGGGAAAAAAAGCAGCAGGATTCGGTTGAAGTTGCCGACACGGCGGGCAAAGCACACGGTTTGTCCAAAATAAGCAGCATAAAAAAGCAGGCCTAACCAAAGCGGTTTCATCAGAAACGGTGCCGCCAGTACCCCAATGCCGCCGCTGATCCACAAGATGACACCCGCCATAATCAAAGGGTGAGTGAATTGCGAAGCAGTGGCAAAGTCCTTCGTCCAGCCTTGAACAAGTTGACGAACACCAGCTGGATACATCCTAAAGGCCAACAGGTCTTTTCCACCATACAAGGCGATCGGCAATCGTTTTTTCTTAAAACGTCTCGCTAGTGCTAGATCATCTAAGATTCCTTCTGGCATGTCCTGATGCCCATTGGCTTGAAGGTACGCTGTTTTGCTGCACAAGATACACGGACCAAAGGCGCCGCCGGCTGAGAGTTTTTCGCCTACAATAGAAAAGCGGTTCAACCCAACAGGTAAGATGACATTAAAGACGGCAGATAGTTGTTCATACAGGCGCTTCGTTTGATGATAGGGCTGCACCGAGAGCAGGCCTTGTCCCGATCGCTCCTCATACGCAGCGAAAAGGCGCTCTAATCCATCTTCTGCTAGAAAGAAGGTATCGGCATCCAAAAATAATAGATACTTGCCCACCGCTTGTGAGGCGCCTAACCAGCAAGCCGCCGCTTTCCCAGCAGAATCAGCAGCGGTTTGCAAGACAGTCACACCGAAGCCCTTGGCACAGGCGATCGTCTCATCTTCCGATCCGTCATCAACCACCAAAATCTCCACAGGATGAAGGGTTTGCTGCTGCAAGGATGCCAACAATTGCGGCAAGTTTTCTGCTTCATTGCGGGCGGGGATGATGATCGACAGTTCTCCCCTCTCCGTCAAGTCTTTGGATGTGGCTGTCTCCTTGCGGGTGGGTATCGTCGGCAGGCGGAAAAAATCAGCCAGCCTGCCAGCCAAGCAGCGCAAATACCAGCGAGCAGTAGATACACAGTCATCATCCTTTCTTGTCTTAGTGTTCTCTTTTGGTGATCATCTCACTGACTTGCTGGCCACTAAGGGTCACCATCGGCATGCCGGCACCGGGATTGACCGTACCGCCAACGAAGTATAGATTGTCGTAGCGTTCGCTGTGTTTCGGGTGTTTAAAGCCATGATTTTTCTTGCGATTAGAGACCGTGCCGTAGATGGCGCCGCGATGTGACAAATAATTCTTTTGGATGTCTTCAGGTGTCCAGCGGTCTTCATACACGATGTGCTTGCGTAGATCCGTTAAGCCCATGTTTTCCAGCTTGATCAAAATCCGTTCACGAAAGGCATCGTATTCCGCTTCCGTAAAGGGTTTATCCTGCAAATAAGGGATATGAGGCAAGATTTTGATGTTTTCATGCCCTGCCACTGTTTGCGAAGGATCGGTTTTGTTGGCATTGACCAAATAGATCGTTGGGTCTTCCGGCAGCTGATGCTGATGGAAATTTTGATCAAAGTTTTCTTTTGAAGCATTGGAAAAGAAAAAGTTGTGGTGCGCCAGTTGCGGATAGGAGGTTTGGACCCCTAAGTGCAAGACGAAACCAGAACTTGCTGGTTCAAATTTTTCTTCCAGTTTTTGAGTAAAGTCCGGCGCTTCTTCTAACAGCTCTTCATAAGCCGGGATCACTTCCATATTGGAAACAAAATAGTCGGCTTCGATCAACGTGCCATCATCCAAACGAGCGGCACGGATTTGTTCCTGTTCAACGATCAATTTTTCCACTTTGTGTCCCGTGTGGAAGGTCACACCGATCTCTTTTGCTAAGCGAACGATGCCTTCGGCTAAACGATGCATCCCACCTGGCACGTACCAGACACCTTGGGCATGCTGCATGTAGATCATCATGTTCAAGACGGCTGGGGCGTCATAAGGAGACGAGCCGACATACTTGATAAAATAGCTCAGCATGTCTTGCAGCTGCGGATTGCTGACACGTTTTTGAATAGCATCATGCATGGAAGAGAAATAATCAAAGCCTTTCAGCGCTTTGATCACGCCGTGATACTTCAAGATTTCTTTTGTGGTATCTAAGCCTTTCTCAAAATAGCCTTTTTCCGTGATATCATAAATCTTTTGCGCATAATCCAAAAAGTCTTGGTACTCGCCCATGTCTTTTTCCGACAAGTGCGGGTTTTCCTTTGCCATGCGGGCAAGATCGCCATAGAGATCGATCTTGGTGCCGTTGGGGAAAAAGGAGCGCCATTCCAATGGCAATCGGCGAATCGCAACATAATCCGCCATATCGCGATTGCTGCCAGTAAATAACTTTTCGAAAATCTGCGGCATCGTCAAAATCGAAGGACCTAAGTCAAAGCCGAAGCCGTTTGTTTCCAGTCGGTTCAACTTGCCGCCTAAGTGTTGATTTTTTTCATATAATGATACATCAAAGCCATTTTGGGCTAATGAGACCGCCGCTGATAGACCACCAAGTCCGCCGCCTATCACTACAACTGTTTTTTTCTCTTTCATTGAATTGCTCCTCGTTTGCTTTAATGAACGACCCTATTTAGCCAAACCTTCTCGTCAAAACAGACGGTTGCGTCTCACTGCAACTGCGTGTCTTGGCACTGTTTTGGTATTGGCGACTTAAATCAAAGGATCGTTTTTCTAGATAATTCTATAGTATCACACCTTTGAAAAAATGACGGGGATGAGCCTAGCGCCCATGGGATGACAGGAAAGCCTTCAAGCGTTCGCCAACTTCACACGAAACACATATTGACCACATATTCGGCTAACCTTCTTCCTGTATACTTTCGCATATCAAAGGAGGAATTTTATGAACTTTTTTACTCGTATCATCAAAAGTATCACCAGTCTCAAAAAACGGACCGCAATCATTGGCGGGTTGTTTCTGGTCGTCTCAACGTTTTTGATCACGGCGAGGCTGACCCAATACGAACTGCAAAAAGTATTGGAAAATGTCCAAAAAGACTTGAATTCAATAGTAACCATCGAGCTGGATTATGAGAAAATCCTTCAGTCCATGTATTCCGGCGATCTGCAATCTGGTACCGATGTGTTGAATGAAGAATTGCTGGAGAAAATTGAAAAATCCAGTTATGTCGAAGATTTTTCCGTCAGCGCTGCGACCCAGCTATTCACCCAGTATGCTGACCGGACACCAAAACATGAAGACAAGGTGCCGGGAGGTATAATCGAACCTTCCAATGAAATCGAAATTTATGACAGCAACGATCCTGAATTAGCAAAATACAATCTGCAGATCATTGAGGGCGATCTTACTACCAATAACAAAGAGACTTATCCAATCATGGTCTCGAAAAAGTATGCGGAAAAACACAAACTAAGCATTGGTGACCCTTTAACGTTGGATTTCAATTCGGGTTTCGATGAAGAACAAGAAGCTTTGAAAAAAAGCGGGGTTATCACTGGTATTTATGAGTTAGCTGCCAATAGTCCTCGCCCCCACAAAGATAATGAAGAGCGGTTATTTTTTTCGACACGAAGGGTTCTCAAAGAAGTCAAAGAACTGCAATTTGGTGAAAACACTCCTTTGATGGCGGGTTATGACAAAATCAAAGTCAGCTTGAAAGATCCGATGGATACTCAAAAGTTCTTGAATGAATTAGATGCTGAAAACAGCAAATACCAGCAGGTCGCATTCAAAAGCTCCTACGAGCAATACAAAACGATCCAATCAATGATTACAGATTTTTCTTCGATCTTGAACTTCATTCAGCTTTTCTTGATCCTTTTTGCCTTGATCGTCATCGGGTTGATTATGATGCTCTCGTTACGAGAGCGTAAATACGAAGTCGGCTTGTTACTGTCATTGGGAGAAACAAAAATCAACATCCTTTTGCAGATGTTCTTAGAAGTCGCAATCGTTTTTGTCGTCAGCTTCGGTATCAGTTTCGCCTTATCCACCACAGTGATCGCACCTCAAGCAAGTGCAGTCGTCAATGAACAAATGCAAGCTTCTATGGGGGAACTTAGTGCCAATAGTAGCTTGAGCATGCCGCGAGGAGACAATTATGTGGAAGATGAAAGCACCAAACTCAAAACCGAGGTCTCTATCCAGCAAACCGATTTCAAAGAGTCGCTCATTTTTTCTTCAGTCATCTTTTCATTATTGGCAGTCATCACTTGTGTCACAACGATCCTGCCAACTATGAAGATCATTAAGAGAAGTCCCAAAGAGATCTTGTCCAATAACGAATAAGCAAAATGTTAAAAAAAGTTAAAAATACCTATTTTTTTAAAGAAACCTTCACAGATTTGATGAATACTAAAGGAGAAGATCAAATGCTCAAAATTACAGATATCAGTTACTCATACAAAGATGAGACTATTTTGCAAAATGTCAGTCAAGTGTTTGACGCTGGCAAGATCCACACGATTATTGGTCAATCTGGTGTCGGAAAAAGCACTTTTTTGTCTTTGATTTCCGGTCTTGAATTTTTGCAAAGCGGTTCAATCGAGTTCAATGGCCAGTCAATGACGAATTTAGTCTCCTACCGCCGGCAAATCAGTTACATTTTCCAGTCCCTCAACTTGATCCCTTATTTGTCACCGTTGGAAAACATCACGATCGCCACAAATATCCACAAAGTTAAAAACCCTCAGTCTCCCAGCAGCTATTTAAACAAAGTAGGGATTTGTGGCGATATACAGCACAAAAAATGTCACCAGTTGTCTGGGGGACAACAGCAGCGGGTGGCAATCGCCCGAGCTCTCGCCTTAGATTCTGATCTGATCATCGCCGACGAGCCGACTGGCAGCTTGGATCTGGCAAACAGTGAAAATGTCATGACGATCTTTAAAGACTTGCGGGATGCAGGCAAGTGTATCATCATCGTCAGCCATGACTTAACTTTTAAAGAAATTTCAGACTATGTATATACGATCAAAAACGGACGATTGACCCTTCTTTAGTAATAGAAAGGAGTAATCCATGGCCACAGAAATTCTTCTTATTGAAGATACCGATGAAATCAGAAGAGGCATCCAGTTGAGTTTACAAAAAGAAGGCTATCAAGTCACAGCCTTTGATGAAGCGGAAGCTGCTTTGAACGCCCTAGAGACAAAAACTTTCGCTTTGATTTTACTCGATTTGATGTTACCTAAAATGAGCGGAGAAACGTTTTTAAATGAGTTAGGCGAAAACAACCCGATCCCGGTGATCGTGATCAGCGCATTGAACGATGAATTCACTCAGATCAACCTTTACAGCAAGCGGATCGATGATTATGTAATCAAACCTTTTTCTACCAACATCCTCGCTTTAAAAATCGATGCGATTTTGCGCAGAGTCGGTCACAAAGAAAATGCGGCGGTCACGTATAACGACTTGACATTGGAGATCAATAACTATCAAGTTCACAGGCAAGGCCAGCCGATCGAATTGACTTCAAAAGAATTTGAGCTCTTGCAAATGATGCTCTTAAGTCAAGGAAAAGTCTTTTCCCGTGAAGAATTTTTAGACACAATTTGGGGCTATGACTCCTTTGTCGACTCTAGGGCGATCGATGTTCACATTAAAAACCTCCGTAGCAAATTAGGCAAAGACATCATCCAAACTGTTAAAGGGATCGGGTACCGAATTGAAAAAGAAACGAATTAAATGGAAAACGACTCGCATCATCTGCTTCTTTACATTGACAATGTCATTCGTGACTTTTGTGAGCGTGATAGGTTTTTTCTTACTAAATATCGGTCCTCGGATCGAAATGAAACAACAAGCGGTCTTTGACACTGTAGTCCGGGAAATTTTTGATATTGTCAATGACGATGAACTTTCTTTCCAACGTTTGGACAGTTATCGAATCGATGGCTATACCATAATCATTTTTGATGCCCAGCAAAATACCATCTATCCCATCCAGCAACCCATCACCGCGAAAAATGGTGAGCTGATCCATCTCACCAATGGTTATCAATCGACGTTTGACACTAATGGCTACAAAGTTTACGTTAGTTACCCTGTCCAAATCAGTGCCGTCGATGTAAAAGAGATCATTTGGCTAGCAACGCCTTTTGTTTTGCTGCTAGTTAGCCTATTGACCTTGGCTGGAAGCGGCTTGTATACCTACTTATATCGAAACGAAAAGAGCAAACTGGCGTCTGTCTTCCACATGATGGAAAAAAATATTCCGTATGAGGAGATTCATGACGTAAATACCATGATCAAATTGCATGATTATCTAGTGATCGAAACTCAAGTAACTGCCCTATATCAACAACTCCAATGTGCCCAGCGGGCCGCCTTGGAACAAGTTCAGCAGATCAAACAGCTGGAGTTAGAGAAAAAAACATTGCTAGAAGGATTCACCCATGAGATGAAAACACCGATCATGGCAAGCCAACTGCTATTAGCGAATGTCAGAGATGACTCTTTATCTGAAGAACAGCAAGAGTCCCTTCTAGCCACAGAAAATGAATTGAAAAAGCTGCAGCAGTTGATCAAAGAAATCCTGTTCGTTTTTCATAACCAACAGGCCCATGACGACCAACCACTTTCTGTGCGGGAAATGATCGATCACTTGATCGAAGAATATGAAGTTTTATGGAGTGATAAAGGTTTGCGGATCGAAATTGATCAAAAACAAGAGCTGACGTTTTTCTACCACCCGAAATTGGCAAAGAAAATTTTCTCAAACCTTTTGAGCAATGCGATTTTTCATTCCCCACCCAACAGCGTCGTCACGATCATTCTTACTAACAAACAATTAACGATCAAAAACCCTATCAAAAAAACTGGGCCGCTGAAACACTCAGATTTGGCCAAACCCTTCTTTTCTTATGGAGAAGAGGCTGGTACAGGTTTAGGTCTGTATATCGTCAAAACAATGCTAAAACACTCGCACTATGGTTTTACATTTGACTGTCAAAAAGATTTCACCGTATCCATATATATAAAACAGGACTAAGCCGCTGTACTCGCCCTCTTTTATTTTTTATAACAAAAGATATCGTATATTCTCGACGTTATTGACTGATTCATCAACGAAAAAAGTTCTTCGTATGGATGCGAAAAAACGCGTTTGAGACTCCATGAGAAATCAAGTACATTGGATGTAACGAAAGTCCTCGTTGATACTGCGACTGCAAAACGCTCCTGTAAATACGAGTGCCTCCTGTCAGATACCCAGTTGCCGCAAATGCTTTCGATGATCGAATCAAATAGGTTTCACTACAAGTCAACTATAATGAAGGAGTATCGATATGAACTTAAAAACGATTCAATCAGCTGAAGAATATTTAAACTTTTTCGATGAAGAATTTATTCATTCTAGCTGTTCTAGCGAAGACCCTAAGATCTTTAACTTTTATTTATCCTTGCGCCAACGTTTTCTAAACATCTACAACGACTCCGATAATAGTTTTTTCAAAAAGATGTCGTTGTTGCTGGACATTGATGCTCAGTTGCAGATCTTAAAAGAGCTGTACAACTTAAAAAAAAGTGCTTTAAACGAATACACGCAAGAAGAGATCATTCAGCTGACTGTCAAAGACAAAACCTGTTTTTATCGGGAATTGACCGGAATTCAACTGAATCAAAAAGCTCCTGGGAGCTTGATTTATTTAAGCGAAGCACAGTAAACAGCTAAACTGGTTCTCCCTAACTCATTTGTTTTAAAAGGCTTGTACTCACTACCATTGACACTTCCCCATCCCCAAAATCGATGTTTTTGTGTAAGAACAAGCCTTTAAAACCAAAGCCCAATTCCTTGACTGCTAGATAGTTTGAAGGAACTGGGCTTTGCTTATGCTCTTCGTATAGAATTGGAAAAGACCTTTTCTAGCGACTCTTCATCATTGCAGATGAAGAGAAATTAGAAGAGGTCTTTTAGCGCGAACTGTCGCGTGACATCCGGGTTGATTCTTTCCAATAGCCGATTCCAATCAGAGGAAGAAGGAATCGTTTTGAAGACAATGCATTCGATGGTATCGCGAAAAGCGGACGCATGCTCTGCATAGTTCGTTACTATCAGGTCGATCTGATTTTGCTTCAAATAGTGGGGGTGACTTCGCCAGAATCCGGATAAAATACTCGGTGAGAGCAGCTGAAATACCGATTGGACCACCCTTCAATGTACTGAACGATATGGTGATTGCCCTCGAAAATAAAGGCAATGTTTTTTCGGGGAAACCAATAGCGCTCACGAACAGACTCGATATAAATAACTAAATTCGCGCAAAAATCCGGCAAATATTGAGGAGAATACAACTCTTGATAAAAAGGATTGTTCTCTAAGAATCGTTGATAAAAAGCAAATTCTTTCGGAAATGTTTTACGAATAAAAGTGTTGACGTCCCAAATATTGCGATTCGCTGAAGTCGATAAGCATTCCCTCAATTTAGCAGTAGTAAAAAAAGATTCAATCAAAATCAAATCATTTTTTGGGTTTGGACTGGTGACATTCAAGAGTTGATAAAAACTGTTGGTCAATTCGCGAATTTTTGGCCAGTGATTATACGAGAGACAGAATTTTTGCTCTACGATGACATTTTGCAATTTTCTTTTAGTGATAATACTCACAAACAAAAAGACCAACTCATCGTGAGGAAACTGAAACTCAAAATACTTGTCTATCACTTCATTGATCCGTTGAAAGTGCATCAGTTGGATACTATGTCTCAAAGCATGGTATAACTCTTCTTTTACCTGAATCCTTTGCCCTTGTAAAAATCGCTCGATCGAAATATGCAGCAGATAACTGTATTGAGAAAATGAGGCGGTATGATAGCTATTTTTTTCAAACATCCCACTGATTTCAGTGACTGCCTGTTGAACCGCTACCGACGGAAAAACCGTGTGAGGGGTAATATCTGTCTCGTAGAAAAAGGTACAGAAGAAATTCCGAATATCTGCTTCCTCGCCTACGATATTCACAGGATCCAGTGTTAAGGTCAAATCAAAATGAGTAAGCTGTTGATGGATACGCCGCAAATATTTCGATAAGGTGCTTTTAGATAGAAAAAGACAGTCGGTCCACTCATCAATAGATTTCAACTCACCCATAAAAATATTTTCCAGCATAAGAAACAAGGGCTCATTCGCTAGCAGGGATGCTTTTTTCTTTTCATAACTTGGGTAGTTGTTCAATTCAAATAAATACCCTTGATTCGTCGAAGAGATTTGCAATAAGCCAGCAAAGTACTCATTGATTCCACCAATATCTTTTCCAATCGTTCTTGTAGTACTTTCTGTGACTTCTGCCAAGCTACTCGCACTGCAGATCTCACTTTTTTCAAAGGCATTGAGAATTTGGAACCATCTAGCCGTTGATTTATTTGTGACAAAACTTAACTGGAAATTCTTCAAAAATAAGCTCCTTACTGAAAAACATCGTTTTTACTGATTTGCGCAAGAAGGCGCCTAGGAGATGTCATTATACCGGGTTTTCTTTCAGCTAAAAAATTTGTTTTTTCATAGACGGGTGAAAAAAGTTGCTTTCCCCCATTCTGTTGTACAACAATAATTGTAACTATTGATTAAAATAGTGCAAGGAATTTGCGTTTATTTAAGAAAAATAGTAAATTTCAGGATGGTTCTTTGATTTGACAGTCGAAACTCTTTCAGTTGATACATATCTGACAACGAAGGAGGCATCTTTTGGCTATCATGGAAATTGCATGATAGCTCCGTTTTAGCGTCAGATTGTTTCCATGAGTCGCTTTGCGTTATTCTTGCTAAAAGGCCATCGATGACCGACACAAACCAAAGGATTGCACACCTTTTTTATAAACGGCTATTTTATATGATGGGAGACTACTATGAAAACATTTCAATTAAAATTCATGAAAAATCGTTCTCTTGTTCGTTGGTTACAATTATTAGATGAATTTGAAAAAAATCCCACTTGTACTCTTAACGACTTGGCTAAAATAACCAAAAGTAGTACGCGGACGGTTATCTCAGATATCGCCAGTATTCGGAACTATTTTAGTGACTCAATCGAAATCCATGCGGCTAAAGTCGGGTATTTCTTCGAAGAGCTTGATCACGAATCTTATCGCAGAAAAAAACAAGCCATGGTCAAGGATGAACCAATTTTTTTGATTTTCGAAAGTATCTTTTTTAATGAGGTCCAATCATTGATGGATTGGAGCCTTTCACTCAACCTTTCTGAGCAGTCATTGCTTAGTTATTTAAAAAAAATCGAAATTTACTTACATCCTTTTAACCTTCGTCTTAAGACTAATCCAGTGACATTTGCAGGATCTGAAATTGATATCCGTAAATTTTTTTGTCTTTTTTACTATGAGTCTGACATCAACATCAACACGATATTTCCTTCAATCAATGTACAAGAAGCAATCAAGGAGATCACTACTCTTCTGCAAGCAAAACAAATGCAGTCTTCTTCCTTCTCCTATTTTGCCTATGTTCTTTACATCAGCATCGAGCGCAGCAAACGAGGTCTTTTGGCAAAACCATCTTCTGAGCTCTATGAACTGATCAAGAAAAATAATTTGTTATCACAATATCAAGAGTTGCAAAAAATCATGCAACGACATTTTAATTATGAACTTCCTAAGGCGGAAGCTGTTTATATTTTCACCTGTATTATTTGCCGTCGTAAAATCAATAGTCCTTCTTGCGAAGAATTTTGTCGAACATATAACTATTGGCCTGAAATTAAACAGATCGTCAGCGATTTTTATGCAGAAAACCAAGGCAACAGTCTCGATGAACGAAAAGACTTCCTTTGGCTTGAGTCTTTTTTCATCGTAGTAAAGTTACGAGAGTTGCTCTCTTTGACGATGAACATAAACATTGATGATTTAAATCAATTTGTCAAAGAGAAGTTCGCAAAAGAGTATCAAAAAAATTATGATTTCCTCTTTACACACACCTTAGTGAAAAAGCTCTATTCTCGAAAATACTTAGATGACTTTTGTGCCAGTCTCACTATGTACATGGAATCCATCAAGGAAGCAAACTGGGGCTCCCCACGGACGATTGCCGTGATTTTTGAAGGCAATGAATATGTCTGCGAGTATGCTGAAAATATTATTCGTCGCTACCTAGGTGCCTATCATACGATGTACTATCCTGATTCGAATGAACTGTCACACGAATATTTGAAGGAAAAAAATATTGAGCTTTTGATTACTAATTACTCTGAATATGCCACAGAGTATTTATTGGACGTCGAAAGCATCTTGCTAAAACCGATCCCCGATGCCTCCGACTGGAATCGATTATTGAATAAAATCAACACACGAATATTACGCTTAGTCGTATTAGATAACAATTGATTTGCGATTTCTGAATCAAAGGAGATCTCAAGGGAACACGGGTAGCTTGTCATGCTACAAAAAACCGTCCATAACAAAAAGCAAGCTAGAATGCGATTCTAGCTTGCTTTTTATCGTTTGTCTATTAAGAAATCTACCGTTGCTTATTCCGCTGATTCAATATCTTTGGCGATTTTTGCAACATCGATCTCCCGCTGCAAGTAATCTTGATTATCAATAGGAAAATGCTGACGAAATTCAGCTAGTTCCATCAATTCGACTTCGCCTGCCGCCACTTCAAAGTCCAAGACATGACCAGCAAATGTGCGGTCATCACTAATAAAATGCAGGTGGAAACCGGCGGCCGCAGCACCGTGGAACAACAACGGGGTAAAGAACCCGACGATCGTACCACTGATATCTTCTGCTTGAAATTCCGGCTGATGCTGGATGATCTCAATGAATTTTGGGTATGGTTTTTCTTGCTTTGGGGCAACGCGGACGTGCATCTTGGCAAATACCCCATGGATTTTGACAGCGGAAAACAAATTCGGACTGACTTCTGTCAGGACGTGATTTTTCACTTCTTCATCGGTCATCTCTTGACTGATCTGTAGGTGCTTCGCCGCAGAAAAATCAACGACTGCCGCATAAGGGGTTCCTTCATTTCCTTGGAGCACTTGCACCTTGCCCGATTCGTCTACATGGTAGATTTCACCATCTAAAATAATTACTTCCCCATTGGAACCAGCCAACGTACCGATCCCAAAATTGCCATATTCAAGCATTTTGCCGATTTGCTCCGTGCCATCCATTAAATCCTGCATCAACCCACCTAGGGTGCCATGTTGATATAAATAACTTTTGTTTTTCACTTTCATCTTGCTGCTCCTTTGGTCTTAATAAAATTGATCAGGTAGGATCGTTTTGCCCAGATCGGCATTATCTGAATAATCCACAGGAATATCAATGATCACTGGACCATCCGTTGCAAAGCCTTCTTCGATGGCTGCCATCAATTCTTGTTTAGTGGTTGCCCGTAAGCCTTTGGCACCAAACGCTTCGGCATATTTCACGAAATCAACGGGTCCAAAATCAACCCCAGAAGCACGATCATATTTCATTTCTTCTTGGAATTTCACCATATTGTAGGTACCGTCATTCCAAATCAAGTGAATGATGTTTTGTTTCAAACGGACAGCTGTTTCTAACTCTTGGGCAGAAAACAAGAAGCCGCCATCGCCAGATACAGAGATCACTTGAGTATTTGGTCGTACGAGCGCTGCAGCGATCGCCCATGGCAAAGCGACTCCTAAGGTCTGCATGCCATTACTAAAGAGCAGGTGCCGTGGCTCATAGCTGCGGAAATGACGGGCCATCCAAATGTAGTGGCTGCCGACATCCACCGTCACCGTCATGTCATCGGTCACTTCTTGTTGCAAAGCATCGATGATTTCTAGGGGATGTAAGGTATTGTTGCTGCCTTCGACATCCGCTGGTTTTTCATTGAGTTTGGTTTGCAGCGTCGTTAAATAGTTGTGAGCGTCTTCGCTCAAGTGATACTGATCGATGGCTTTTGATAGCTGTTCAATAATTTTCGCGATACTGCCCATCAGTTCAACTTCGGGCTGCATAAATGGATCGATCTCCATCGGTACTTCATCGATGACGATCACGCGGGCATCTTTTTCCGCATTCCAGTTGCGAGCTTCGTATTCGATCGGGTCGTACCCCACAGCGATCACTAAGTCGCTGCGTTTCAACAGCATATCACCGGGCTGATTGCGGAACAAGCCGACGCGGCCAAAGAAATGCTCTTCTAATTCACGAGAAATGATCCCAGCGCCTTGGAAGGTCTCTACGACAGGCAACCCAGTTTTTGCAACTAAATGACGAATCGCTTGTGTTTCTTTGACGCCTGAAGCCCGCATCCCTAAGAGTAAGACGGGCAGTTTGGCTTCTTTGATCCGATCGACGAGTGCCTGGATATCTTCTGCATCGGCACTGCCTAATTTAGGCGAAGATAGTGGTTTGATCGCTGCCCCTTGGACAGTTCCGTCTGTCACATCTTGAGGAATGGATAAAAAGCTCGCCCCTTTTTTCGCTGTTTTTGCGATGCGAAAGGCGTTGGCAATACTTTCAGAAAGGGTTTCAGGATCTTGGACTTCACTGCTGAATTTCGTGATCGGCGCAAACAATGCCGCATTATTCATGCTTTGGTGGGTCAATTTTGAAAGGTCAGAACGCTTCACTTGGCCAGCTAGTGCCAAGACGGGATCGCCTTCGGCAGTTGCCGTGACCAACCCAGTCGCTAAATTACTGGCTCCTGGTCCACTTGTTGCAATGACGACTCCTGGCTCTCCTGTCAGGCGACCGATTGCCTGTGCCATAAATGCCGCGTTTTGTTCATGTCGTGCCAAAACCAACTCTGGTCCCCGATCACTCAACACGTCAAAGACGCCATCGATTTTTGCACCAGGAATCCCAAAGACATAAGGCACCCGATGATTTTCTAAACTTTCAACAATGATTTCTGATCCTTTTGCACTCACTGTATTACCTCTTTCCAAAAACTGTATTAATCACAATACATATAATAGCACTTTTCATTTATTTATCAACGAAAAACACTTATTAATATCTGTACTACAAAAACGCAGTTTTTTAGAGAGCGTTTGCATCTGCTTCAGACTGCAGGTGTATGTCTTTCCATTTTTCCGACAAAAAAGGAGTGGATCGCTCCACTCCATACATCCTTTTCTGTATCAGAACACCGCATAAAAAGAAGCTTCTTTCGTCGGTTTCTTATTCTGCGGGGACATTTTTTCCGTCAGCCAACCGACAGCCAGTGTCATGGCAGCTCGTGCGGCTTGGGTCTGATCCATCGCATTGACCATCACAAAATCATGGATGATCCCTTGCATCCGTGCTTGGGTGACTTCCACGCCAGCTGCTCGTAAATGCTGCGCATAGGCTTCCCCTTCATCCCGCAAGACATCTGCTTCGCCTGTAATGATCAACGCTGGCGGCAGATCGGCTAACTCCTCTTTGGTCGCGCGTAGAGGAGAAGCGGTAATTTGATCCCGCTGTGTTTCATCCGTCGTGTATTGATCCCAGAACCATTGCATCCCTTCTTTGGTCAGAAAATAATTTTCACCGAATGCTTCATATGAAGGCGTATCAAAGCGGGCATCTGTCACAGGATAGAACAATAATTGTTGTGCGATCGGAATGCCACCACGGGCTTTCGTTAACAAGGTCATAACGGTCGCCATGTTCCCACCTACGGAATCGCCAGCCACGGTCAAACGGCTAAGGTCTAAGCCTTTGACATCGACAAATCCCGGTAATTGCTGCAAGACCGCATAATTTTGTTCGATCGCCGTTGGGTATTTTGCTTCTGGTGAACGACTATATTCAGGAAAAATGACGATCGAGTTGGTTCGTACCGCCAATTCACGGATCAATTTATCATGAGTCGCGGCACTGCCGAAGACCCAACCCGCGCCATGGAGATAATAAATGACAGGGAGAATCGCATGATTTCCTTCAGGGCGAACAAAACGAACATTGATGGTCCCCCATTCGCCTGTATCAACGGTCTGATCTTCTATCTCAACCGCCAATTTATTGACGGGTGACTCTTGGACTTGTTCCAATAATGCGCGCCCTTCTTCTGGCGGTAATTCATAGATCCGTGGGTGCGGTGCATTTGCCTCACTAAATTCAACGGCTGCTTTTTCCAACGAAATTCTATCTGTCATACGATTCTCTCCTTTTGTTTGAAATCGTTCGTGTTGACCTTAAGGGTACCACCAAGTCATTCTGATGCAAAGAATCTTGCTTTCTTCTGTTTCCAGGCATTTTGTTAGACAAAAAAGGTGGTTTTTGCACTCTTAACTGCCTTGCCTTCATGACCGATAACTGTAAGACACTCGCTGTGTAAACTTCCCAAAAAAATGAAAGGCGTAGGTAAGTACGTATGAAATTCACATTAGATGAAACACAAAATAACCGTCTGCTCGCTGCTATTTTTCAAGAACTCGCTGTCATAGTCTTTGATCCGCAAAAAGAAGTTGTTTTCGCCAATGCCAACATGACTGATATCCTAGGGTACAGCCAAGAAGAAATCATTGGCTTACCGCATCGGACCTTTTGTTTTGACCATTATGCTGTCAGTACGGATTACCAAGCTTTCTGGAATCAACTGCTTTACTCAAAGCAACGGTTTCAAGACAAAATCATTCGGAAAAACAAACAAGGAGAAAAACTGATTTTAGAAGGGATCTACTTCCCTGTCCTCGATGAGCAGCAAGAAGTCGTCAACGTCGTCAAAATCGCTTTTGACATTACCCAAAGAGAACAAGCCTTAGCGGTCACTATCAAAAAAGTGCAAGAAAGTGCTGCCTCCCTGACACGACTTTCTGCCAACGGGCATCAGCAAGTCGATCATTTGTCAGAGAACTTGGCGCAAGTCAAACGGCTGTCTGATCAAAATCAAGCAACGACCCATGCCTTAGAAATGGATAGCCAACAGGTGACAGCGGTGCTGCATGACATCGACCGCATTGCACAACAAACCAAACTGCTATCCTTCAACGCTTCCATCGAAACAGCACGCATCGGCGAACAGGCAGCTGGCTTTCGGGTAGTTGCCGATGAAATGCAAAAATTAGCCGAACAGACCAAGCAGTTGACCCAAACCATTGCCACAACCATGCAAGCCATCAACCAACAAGCCTTAGTCGTGTTAGATAGTACCGACTCGACGACCATGAAAATCAGTGATTCGCAAAAAAGTCTCGCTGCCGTTTTGCATTCTTACGACACACTGCGAACGACGGCCAGTCTTTTAAACGATGAAGCCGAGTATTTATCAGAAACCAACGATGCTGAGTTGGAAACCACATGAAGTGAAAGAGCGCCGCTGTTTGCGACGCTCTTTTTTGACCAATAATTTGATCCCTTATTTGATTTTATTGATACTTAGTACTAGCCAGCCTCCATCTCTTGCAACAACTGCTGTAATTCTTGCAAAAATGATTGGGTCGCAAAGCCCAATGCTTGGAGAGGAATGCGGTATTCCTGTTGAATCACCAAAAAGCTACTAAACATTTTATGCTGGATCTCAAAGGCAAGGTTCGTCCAAACACTCCAGGAAAAACTGGCTATTCGTTTTTCTTTTTTTCGTACGTGCACAAATACACTCGTTCAACGCCAAAAAGCAGCCCCGCATTCGCTTTCTTGCCCGTCATCTTTGCCGTTAGCAGTGCCAGAGGTGTCTCCGTTTCAGGCACTTGAAAACTAGCAAGGACTTGGCTTTGCCATTGCCGTGGCAGCACTTGTCTTTCTCCAGAGAAATAGAACAAAAAATTTTGTTTTTGAAAAAAGGCAGTCAAACGGTTTTGTCGCTGGTTGTGCTGATGGATGGGCGCCCTTTGAATCGGAGACGCCTGGTTTCCTGACGTTGGTTTTGGCTGCTCCCGTCCAACGAAAACGTCGGCTGATGGTGCGTTTTCCCTAGGAGCAACAGATGACAGACTGATTTTCTTCAGGAGAGCTGCCAGCTGGGTTAGCGCAAGCTGTCTATCCGTCAGGGGACTGGACTGGGCAATTTTGGCGTGGTCAAAGGGCAATTTGATGACCATTTTGCCGCGGCAATACAGACAGATTGCCGTGCCGACACCCCAGTTTACTTCTAGTTCCCCTAAACAATGGGGACATTGAATGGGAATGATATCCATAGGATCATCCTTTCGTTTCGATGCATCGATCAGAGCTATTCGTTGTAAAAATACGGATCGTATTCCAGCTGACAAACGCCAGCAGCACTAGAAGCGATAAGCCATAAAAACCGAAATACCAAATCAGGAATGCTAAAAAAAGGATCAAGGCGAATTCATACGCCATGTTTTCGAGACTGCTGTAAAATACTGTCTTTCGGACGAGTTTCTTCCTGCGCGCTTCAAAAGCTTTCTTCACGGCAGCCGTTGATGCATCCGGCTGACTCAATGCTTGAGAAAGTTCCGCTTTGAATCTGCCGTATTCTGAGAAAAACTTGACCTCTGGTACGAGCAAGAAATACCAAGTCGCAAGACAAGCAAGCAACAGGACGATCGATGAGGTAAGCAGACTAAAGGCAACGGCCGGAAGCAAAAATCCACCAAAGAAAAGATGAAAGAGAGTCCCGGAAAGGAGCCCAACTGAAAAGAAGGTATAGCAGAACCGCCAAAGAACACTGCTGGTCCTAGAAAAACTTTTCTTGACTTGCACCAGCTGTTCACATTCAGGAAGCTCGGTTGGAAAGAGCCGTTCAGCATCGGTACCATCAGCCACGAAAGAATAGGTTTGGTTTCCGTACTTGAATTCTCCGAGATAATAAGGAAAATACAGTTTTTCCGTATCGCAATGCTTAGGAAAAAGAGTTAGTTGAAGCTCGCTTGGGGTTTCTGTTCCAATCAAATAGTCTCTCGCTCCCGCTTCAAAGGCTTCCAATAAATGGGGATCAGCGAGTGCCGTTTCTCTAGAAATATCAAAAGGTAGCACTTGGATGTCTTGGTTATGTGCCGAAAACTGCTGCATCTCTGTGCAATAAGCGGCTCCTTTTTTAATATGCAGCGGCAGTTTGCCATTGATACTGTAGTCAGCCTCTTTTTGGGCATCCGTCGGAAACACTTCACTGAAAACCGTGGTGTTGCCACTGCTATGTAAATGAATACTGGCACTGATACGCCCCTGTCCCCTCTGCTGTTCCTGATGCACATAAGCCCCTCTTACTTGGGCTTCATAATCGATCTGAAAATAATACAGGGGGATAAATACACGTTTCAGCTGAACTAATTCGAGCTCAAAAAAGACACTTTCCGAAATGGTGTCCTGCCAAGCCAGCTGCTTTTTCAAGGCCTGGAGACACCCCTTTTTGTCATAGGCAAAGGGATAGAAGCCTTCTTTGACTGATCCTTGAATGTGCGCTAAATCTTTGAGTGTGGCATCAGGTTTCTTTTGTTCCGTTTTTTGAAGTTCCGGTTTGATCAGCAACTCGTTCAAACAATACTGACAGACAGCTTTTCCTGAGTCCCAATCAACTTCTAGACGTCCCAAACAGCTGGGACATTGAATTTGGGTGATTTTCATTTTTACTCTTTTTTTGAATACATATTTTCTTGTTGATACCCTAGTTGATTTTTTAGAGGGAAGAACCGTCTATTTTTATGGCGGCTTTGGGGGGAAGATACCACAGGAACCTGCTGATTTACAGATGTTTGCTCGTTTCATTACGTATGATCTTAACGTTTTTTTTCAGTGATGAAGCAAAAAAATGTACTGAAACTAAGTGCCCTTTCGAAAAAGACAATACAGATAAAACAACCAGTTACGTATCATATTATAACAAAAAATTAAAGAAATCTATTTTTTATTGATAAAAATAGATATTGATTTGCGATTGCTACTCCCTTCTACTCTTATCAGCATTGATTACCGGTTATGAATGGCTTATAAGTTAGGAAAAATGTTATAATTAAAATATTCACAAGAAAGGAACTGAAGAAAGTTATGGGGATGTTTATTTTTGTTATTGGTTTTTTGACAATGGTTGTAAGCGGAATCTTTTTTGTTCTTAGTTTGATCAAGAAAAAGCCGCTTCGCAACAAGATCGTTATTTTTATGGGTGGTTTTCTCTTATTGATTGGCGGAGCACTAATGACTCCAGCAGCAACACCGGAGCTTCACGTAGATGAAGCAGAACTGGTTACCAACGAACAAGGCGAAGCGGCGATTACGGGACAAACCAACCCAGAAGCGCAACTGACGATCAACGGGGTGGAGGTTTCGCTGGCGGACGAAACATTTTCTTACACCGTGCAACTTCAAGATGAAGAGGAACAGGAATTTTCTCTCCAAGCCTCCATGGGTGGAAGCACCAAAGAAGAAGTCGTCACCGTCAAACCTTCTCGCGCATTTCTAGCGAGTTTGCAAGCTGAAAGACAAGAACAAGCAGCACTGGAAAAAGCTGAGACGGCACTGGCTCTTGCCGAATCCCAGCCAAACCAAAAGAATTACGACGAAGCCGTGACGCTGATTCATGCTTTAAGTAAAACCTACGAAGATCTCGCTACTCGGCTAGCTGTAGTTGAAGAACACCTTGCCATCGGCAAAGCCCTCGATACCGCTGAAGCTTCTCTTGAACGCAGTGATTTCGATCAGGCAAAAGAATTGGTCGCACAAGCGGTTTTGAACAAGGAAACATTTGAAGGTCGGTTATCCACTGTAGAAACTAAGATTTCTGAGAAAGAAGCAGAAGCACTCGTTGCAGAAGCTGTCCAAGCGGTGGAAGCGGCAGAGGCGGAGCCGACAAAAGATACCCTTGCTCGTGCAGAAGATGCTGTCGCTCGTCTCAAGACCCCCGATGAGGAATTAGCTACTCGAACAAAAACAGTGGCGCAAACAATCGCTGCCAACGAACAAGCAGCCGCTCAAGCCAAGGCGGAGGAAGAACGGCAGGCAGCCGCCGCTGTGCCAGAACAAAGTCAGCCAGCCGCTGCTAGCAATCAAGCCCAAACGTCGGTCCTCGTTACACCAACAGGTTCGAAATATCATACGAGAAAATGCGGCAACGGTACCTACACGCCTGCCACTTTAGCAGAAGCGCAAAGTCGCGGACTTACTCCTTGCGCAAAATGTTTTCCGTAATAGCCACTAATATTTTGCAACGAAAAAAAACAAACCTCATTTTTGTCTAAGGTTTGTCTACAGTCTGAAGCGGTTGTCTCGTCGGAGACAGCCGCTTTTTTATCACTTGCTATTTCTCATCGTAAGAAAACTCGTACTCGTTTTGTTCGTCATCGATCAGACGCTTGTCATTGTTGTCCGCCATTTTGAATACTTTCTCAAAATCATCACCAGTCATGCGCACTTCCTTTTTCTCTTGATCAATGATCACTTGGGCCTTTGTCACTTCAAAAGTGTGCATAGGACCAATGTCTGCCGCAGTCAGTGCTTTGCTTTTGGGAAACTCTGCTTGTAGATGTTCATTGATCTGCGCTAACTGTTCTTCTTGTTCCTCCGCGATATCCGCAGGTGATTGATTCGGATTGGTAAAAAAAGTCAGCGTTTTATTGACAGTGATCTTTCCATCTTCAAATAGATACAAAGCATATTGTTGATGACTGTTGCTATTGGTCAATACTTGATTCGCAGCTGCAGAGTCAACCCCTGAGCGGCTGCAGCTTGCCAAAAAAAATAACGCCGCTAAACAAACGGTAGCAAACATTCTTCTACCTAACTTGCTTTTCGTTTTCATTTTTCCCCTCCTCGTTGTCCCTAAGTTTCCTTCTTTCATGATTTTTCGCGAACCCGTGGGTTTGTGTTTCCTGTCAAATTGAGTTATTTTCAGTATAGCATAAACAATTTGCTTTTATAGCTTTTTTCTATAATGAAATTAATTTCACGCGCAAAAAAAACCAACCTTGTTGAGACAAGATCGGCTTTCTTTAGGATTGATTCGTTGAGACCTTTGAACGCTCTCGCTGGGGTATGATCGTTGCTTACTGTCCAATCAAGCCGACAACAAGTCCTAAAACGATCACTCCTAGAAACCCGTTCACAAGGTGCAGCCCGACTAATTTGCGGGACTGTCCCGAGTAAACAGCCATCACGAAGGTGGCGACCCCATAAACCCCTAGCCACAATAAGCAAGCGACTTGCACGGAGGTCATCAGCCAACCATCATGATCGAATTTTGCAAACCAATAGACGACTTGATAGGTCGCTGCTGATAAGAGAATCCCACCAACGATCGTGCCGCCAAAGGTAAAGAGCATGTCACCGGTCGTCATCTGCTGATCAGCCATCTTCTCTGCCATTCCTGATTCTTTCGCCCAAAACTTGCCCCACTTATGCATCGGATTGTAAAGCAGACTTTCCACCACGACCCAGCTGAGGGTGCCGAAAATCAATGTCCAAAAATTAACCATTTTCGTTTTCTCCTACACTTTATTTTATCGTCACATTCCTGAGAACCGAAGAAACAACCGAACGCGGGGTTCCTTCCCCATCAGTTTATGTCTTAAGGGATGTTTCTTCAACTTTTTTCACTGGTTTCCCCTATTTTTCGATGGTTCCAATAAAAACTAAGAAAAATGATCGTATACAGCAATGCGGTGAAACCTGTGACCGCTAGTGGGTTAGTGATCAAGATACCGGCAAACAGCAAAAGCAACGCAAGGATCGCCCCACTCAAAAAAATCGTATAGCCCATTTTCTTCTGCTTGCGTACCAAAACAAACGCCGCCACACTGATCAACAACCAAATCAGTAATACAGTATACGACAGGGAGCCTGCCAGATAATTGAAGAGTTTGTCGCCTAAAAAGTAAGAAAGAACGACCCCAAGATATAAAGTACCGCTGCAAAACATGATCGCTCGTTGGGGCACACTGTTTTTATTCAGCATCGTGAAGCGGCTTTTTTCTGGCCATTGTTGCTTAACCGGAAAAACAACGTTCTTGAAGAAGCATAGACCCCAGAATTGATGGAGGAAAACAAAGCCAAAATGATCACTAAATTAACGATGTCGGAAGCAAAAGGCACATGGATTTTTTGAAACACCATTACAAAGGGACTGACATTTGGATCGGCTAATTGATTCCACGGATAAATGATCAGTAAAAGAAACAAGGGAATGATGTAAAAAGCGGCAATCCGAGTCATTACTCCTTTGATTGCTTGAGGGATCGCTTTTTTGGGATTTTCTGCTTCACTGATCGTGATGGCTACTAACTCAGAACCGCCATAAGAATAGATTACGACCAATAAAGAATTGATAAATCCTTTGAGACCATGAGGGGCAAAACCGCCATAGTCTGTCATTTGTCTCATCGTCGGTAAAAAGCCCAGATCTAAAACTTGCGTGGCAACCAGATAGAGACCCACCAAGATCAGCGCGATCACCACACTGATTTTGGCCCACGAAAGCCAGTATTCCGTTTCTGCAAACAAGCGGACCGAAAACAAATTGATGATAGTCGTGAGTAGTGCCAAAATCAAAACAAAGATCCAAGCTGGAATATTGGGAAACCACAACTGCAAAAAGCTTGCGGCGGCAACTGCTTCGGCGATGATGTTGATCATCCACATCGACCAGTAGATCCAATCAATGAAATCAGCTGTATGCACGCCGAGATACGGCTGGACTAAGCCCGAAAGGCCATGTTGTTTTTGGTCAGATAAGACCAACTGACCCAGCCCTGTCATAACGACAAATAAGATCAGCCCGCAAAAAATAAACGCCAGCAAGACCGCAGGCCCCGCTAACTGGATCGCTTCCCCACTGCCTTTGAATAGGCCGGCACCGATTGCGCCACCTAGTGCCAACATAGTGATGTGTCTGGTTTTCATCTGTTTTTTTAATTGATTTTTTTCTGTCATAAGCTCCTCCTCGAAAACCGTTGATCCTTCATACATGGTGCTTCTCCCACCGTAATTATTTTTAATTATATGAATGATTTTTTTTAACTACCTCATAGAGAATACCAGACGTTTCTTCTATTGCAACTAAGAATTGAAAAAATTATCTATTTTTTCTGAAAATTCTATCTTCCTCTAATCTTTTTCACCTAAATCAAATATTGGCGAGCTTTTCTTTAGGCGAAGGCACTAAAAAAAGCCATCTCCCGACTTGTGGGAAATGACTTTCTGTTCGTTTTTTCAAGCAGGCTCGATGATCAATGGGTCGTAAGCAACTCGTCTTTGATAGCGTCAGGGAGATCCTGCTCAGTCACCTCTTGATACGACTCCACATGTTTACCTTTTGCATCAAGCTCTAGGTAGGCATTTTCTTTTAATTTTTGTGGTGCCCAAAACGTGATTTTTATTTTGTGTCCATCTTCATTGATTCCTTCTTGCGTATATTCATAGGCATCGTGTTCTTGCGGCACGCCGTATTCGTCTGATGTTTTGACATAAACCTTTTTCTCCGGTACGAAAGGATTGAAACGATCCACCAGCTGAACCAGTTCGCCGGAATCATCTTTAGTAAAATAAGACCATGTAACCAATGTGACGGTCCCGATCGTTAACACGAGCAGGATTATACTAATTGCTTTCTTCAAGTGATTGTCCTCCGTTTTTTCTATCTACCTTCAGTATAAAAAAACAAACGATAAATATAATCAAACTTAAGGCGTATTTTTCCGTCGGTCATTGTGACTAAGACAAAAAGGGACCACTTTTTAAAAAGAAGCGGTGGTCCCTCACTTAGATGTTCCGTTTGTTCGTGTCCTTAAACCGTCACTGCCACATCGATCAGCTTGCTTTGCAAATGAACGAGGGTCTCTTGCGCGACACCAATCGTCCGCAAATAATGATACGCATCGGTATAGGTTTCTTCAAGATACGTTAAGACGGGCAACAGATACTCCGGTGCTGACAGCCACATCTCATTCGTGATCGTTTGGACTTGCTGAGCCACCAGCGGGTTAGCAGCTAAATAGGTGTGCGTCGTTTGATAGTTGGCAATGATATCGGCTTTTGCTACATCTGCCAGTTGAAGCAGCAGCATAGCGATCACACCCGTCCGATCTTTGCCCGCCGCACAATGAAACAGCACACAACCTTCGGCAGCCGCCATCGTTTCCATGATCTGTTTGATTTGCTCCTTACGGTCTTCGATCATCTGGATATACAGTTCCGCCATATTGAAAATCAGCGGCTGCTCCAGTCGGGTCACATCCCCCATCGTTTCTGAAATCAAGGAGATCGGCCAGTTCTCCACACCGTCGATCACAGGTGTTGGTTCCTTTTCGATCTCTAAGGTCGTCCGTAGATCAATGATGGTCGTCAGCTGGTACCTTTGTAAAAAAGCGATATCTTCTGGATGTAGATTGGCTAGACTGTCGCTTCTTAAGAAACGCTTCCAGGCAGTTGCTCCGTCTTTTGCGGCATAACCGCCTAAATCTCTTGTATTATAGGTTCCTTTTAATGGCAATCGTGTGTACATTCTTGATCGTCTCCTTATCTCATTCGTTTTTTGACTTGTCCGATCCCTAATTCGACACTGATCATCGTGAAAAAGATCAGCAAAATCAACATCGAAATTTCACCATAATTGTATTGACCGATCGCCCGCGTCAAGAGCATGCCGATTCCACCGGCGCCTACCATTCCGAGTGAGATCGATTCAGCGATATTGCCTTCTAGACGAATCGACGTCCAGGCTAGAAAGCGGCTGCTCAAGTTAGGCAGCAGGCCTTCTGTAATCATTTGCAGCCAGCCGGCACCGGTGGCTTGCATCGTTTCAATGATTGCCGCGTCTTGTTCTTCGATCGAACTGATAAAGGATTTTGTTAAATACCCCACCGTCGGGAAAACCAGTCCTAAAACCCCCGAGGTATTCCCAAATCCTAAACTAGCCACCACGATCAAGATCCACACAAGGGCTGGAACGGCCCGTACTACCGCTACACTCCCTTTGATAAGCATTGAAAGGAAAAGATGCGGTGTGGTGTTGGCAGCTCCGAGAAAGCTTAATACCAGTGCAATGAGCCACCCGATGAATAAACCGCAGATCGCCATACACAAGGAAACAAACAATTGGCCCAACGCTGGAATGATTTTTGAAAAGTCGAGGGTCATAAATTTTGCTAAAATCGTCCCAGCATCTTGCCAACGGCTTAAAAAGCGCGCGACCTCCAAGTCCAGCAAAGCCACACTTGTGATCAGCAATAAGACGAGGCCACAAATCGTGCCTAAAGTCAGCAGTCGTTCTTTTTTCGTAGATAATGCAATTTTTGTTGTCATCGCTTCCTCCTTCAATTAGGCAATTCGTTTTCTAAGCTGATTGACTGCAAATTCAGTCAATAGCACCAGCAAAACTAAAAGAATAATCAAGGCAAACGCTTCGCGGTATTTAAATAAACGAATATTGGTCTGAATCATGATCCCCATTCCTCCTGCCCCCACCATTCCTAAAATGGAAGACGCACGAATATTGATTTCGAAAGAAAATAAGGTCCAATTGATCCAAGAAGGAATAAATTCAGGAATCAATCCATGAAAAAGAATCTGCCAATAAGAGGCGCCTGCTGCTCGCAGCGCTTCTAATTTACTGCTGCCGATCTCATCGATCGAATCCGCATAAGAACGAGCCAGAAAACCTAAGGTCGCAACGGTCAATGCCAATAGCCCCACCATATTCCCAATGCCGAAAATATAAACGAACAGCGATGCCCAAACCAGTACCGGGATATTTCTCAGAAAAGAGATCACCATGCGGACACTCGTCCGCACTAGCGGATACGGATTCGTCTGCTCTGACATCAGCAACCCGCAGACAAAAGCCAAAAAAGCCGAGAGATAAGTGCCAACGATCGCAAACAAGACGGTCTCTGCCACCAAGGGCAAGTAACTACGGATGTTTGTAAAATTTGCTGGGAAAAAGTTTTGCACAAAAAATCCCACAAATGCTGGAAGTGACCGAAAGGCTTCCACCAGATTGATTTGCAAATAGGCAAACGACAATAGAACAGCTACTACTACCAACAAGCCGTTCAAGATTCGTCCTTTGTTTGATTCAACCCTCAACGGAATCACGAATCTAGGCTTCTCCATAGGTCAACTGCTCCTTTCCTACGGGAATCGTTGCTTGCGTTAACCTCTGCTGTTCTTCTTTTCCTTGATAGATATGTGTAATCATCGCTTCTGTCAATTCTTGGGGCTTTCCGTCAAAGACGATTTTTCCTTCTTTGACGCCGACGATCCGAGTGGCATACGCCTTGGCAAAATCGACTTGATGCAGATTGACGATGCAGGTGATCTGGCGTTCTTGGGTGATCTCTTGCAACTGTTTCATAACGACTTTCGCAGCGTTAGGGTCTAAAGAAGCGATCGGTTCATCCGCCAAGATCAGCTTCGGCTGCTGCATGATGGCGCGGCATATACCAACTCGTTGCATCTGTCCTCCAGACAACGCATTGGCTCGCTGGTACATCTGCTCTTGTAGACCGACTTTTTCTAATAATTGGACCGCCTCTTGTTTGTCTTTTTCAGGATACAGCCCGAAAGCCGTTTTGCGAAAAGGAATTTTCCCTAAGCGCCCATGCAGGACATTCTTAAGCACATTGGTACGGCCAATCAGATTGTAATGTTGAAAAATCATGCCGATTTCTGAACGAATCTGTCGCAGCTGCTTTTTCTTCGCACGGGTGATGTCCGTCCCCGCAAAGATCACTTGCCCCTCAGAAGGATCGATCATGCGGTTGATTGAGCGAATAAAGGTCGATTTCCCAGCACCCGATGGCCCGATCACGACGATAAATTCCCCTTCTGTCACCGTTAAATCAATTTGCGACAACGCGTATTTTTTCCAATCATAGGTTTTACTCAACTGCTTGATTTCTAATAAGTTATTCGCCATGACTATTCCTCCTCTAAGTTAAGGATCTCGACCATTTCTTGTACCACTTCATAATCTTCATCTTTTGCTTCGGTAAAACGAACCTCTTTGCTGCCATAGAAGGTCTCAAAATACTCTTCGTTTTCATAGGTAAGGTAAAAGTCTTTCAATGCCGCTTTGGTTTCTGCTGGCAAATCGGAGCGAACGACGAAGAGGGCATTCGGGATCGTCTCTGTTTCTCCAATCACTCGGATATCGTCTTCTTGGATCATCCCAGCATCTACTAATGAAGTGATAACCTGTCCAGCCACTGCGGCGGCATCGTAATCTCCTTTGGCTACCCCCATCAAACTGGAATCGTGCTTGCCTGAATAGGCAACAGTATCAAAAAAGTAGCCGGGATTTTCTAATTGATTCGGATCTAATGACAACTCTTTGACTAATTTCGCCTTAGGGTACATATAGCCGGAAGAAGAAGCAGGATCAACAAAGGCAAAGCTTTTTCCTTTTAAATCAGCCAATGACTGCGTCGTGGTATCGTCTTTTCCAACAACGAAAAGCGTTTTGTATTCTTCTTGGCCCATTGAAGTCGTTGTCACTAGTGGTTCTGCACCTGCGATTTTTTTGCTTGATAATAACTCATTGGACTAACTAGTAAGACATCCAGCTTCCCTGCTTTCAACGCCTCGATCCCGACCGAGTAGTCAGCACCTTCTAATTCTTCCACTTCAATTCCTAACGCCTCTGACATGTCTGAACGGAACTGCTCATTTTTCTGACCAGAGTCTGGATTTGTTTCATCTTGTATTTGAACGATCGTCAGTTTATCAACTGACTGTCCATCTTTAGCATCCGCCGATGCTGCTGATTTCCCGCAGCCTGCCAGCATGCCTAGTGCAAAAATGTGAATGAGACCAACCAAAGCCCACTTTTTTTTATTCATAATAAAAAATCCTCACTTTTCGTTTTGTTTAGTAGTATACCACTAACAATATGTAGTATACTTTGATTGAAACAAAGGCGTCATCAAGAACGGGTAAAAACTACGTAAAGGTCTTGTAAACCCACAAATGGAGGAAACGACGTTGGAAGAAACCATCGAAACCATTGTCTATAAAAAAATAAAAAGTGAGATCCTCACAGGAAATATCAAAGTCGGCGAAGCATTTTCGGAAGCTTCTTTGTCCAAATCGACCGGCTATAGCCGCAGCCCGATCCGCTCTGCTTTAAAACAGCTGGAACACGAAAAATTGGTCACTTATAAGAAAAACCGCGGGGTCGTTTTGCGGGAAGCTTCAATCAAAGAACTAGCCGATATCACGCAAATCTGTGTCAATTGGCTGATTTTAACCACTGAGCAGGTTGCTGATGGCTTGGGGAGTTTTGCTATGGACGACATTCAACAGCTGCTGAATGAAGCCAAAGCGTACCGACAGCAGATGGATTACGTCAATTATATGAACAAGATGCCAGAAGTCTACATGGCGATCATGGCGGCCAGCCCCAATGACCTGCTGGTCAGCACCTACCAATGGTTGAGCAGCCGTGTCATTAGTGCCTCAATCTATAAAAAAATGGCAAATCCTAAAAATTCGCCTAAAAAAACACTGTCGACGGTTCAATTTTTCCAAGCCTACATCGACCATCTCCGAGCAGAAGATTATAGCCAAGCCATCCGCTGCTTAAAAGACTACCAGCAATATGCCAATCATCAGATTCTTTATTATGGGTATTTGTAAAATCGAAACGCCTATACCTTAACGATATCGATTGAAATCTGCTTTGAAATTGCTAACAAGTACATGGGAATGTTCCCCTAGTAGCGAAACATTGACATATACACTGCTCACAACCGCATCAAACCAAACAACTGCTTTTATAAAAGATAACGAGGTGCCTCATGCTAGAAATCAAACTGATCGATCAAGAACACCAAGCTGACATCCGCTTAAAAAACGAACCCTTCTCCTTATGGGGGAAAATGCTGCCGACTTATAATGAGGGCAACTGGCAGTACACAATCTGTAAATTTGCACCTGAAGACATTCAGACGATGCGTTTCCCAGATGAAAATTATTGCTATGATGAAATGAGCCGAAACAGTCTGTTTATCGGTGCTTATGATGATGGAAAATGCATCGGCTTAGCAATCGTTCAAGACGCTTTTTTCAAGTATCTGTACCTCTATGACTTAAAAGTCAACACAGACTACCGCCAGCAAGGAGTCGGTCAACTGCTGATCCAACAGGCACTGAAAGCGGCCCTTGCCAAAGGCTATCGCGGCATCTATACACAAGCGCAGGACAACAATCCTTCTGCTTGTCTGTTCTACTTGCGGGCAGGCTTTCGCATCGGAGGTCTGGATACGGAGGTATACAAAGGCACCAATCAGGAAGGCAAAAGTGACATTTTGTTTTATTTGGATGCAGCGGAAACGGCAGGCAAAAAATAGCTGAAAAAAGAAAAAAATTCCTCCTGCCAGATGGTACACTTAAGGCAACAATGTTTTAGAAGGTGAGGAAGAAGAATGTACGTAGGATTTGATATTGGCGGAACAAGTATTAAATATGGGGTTTTTTAGATGAAACCGGCGTGATCCTTGAAAAATCAGCGATCCCCACAAGTTATGAGCCAGCCCAGTTTTATCAGGATCTACTCACGATCATCGAAGATGCCCAGAGCCGCCACACGATTGATGGCATTGGGATCAGTGCCCCAGGGATCGTTCAAAAAGACGGGTTTATGTTAACGGCGGGCGCTATCAAATCGTTGTATGGTGAAAATTTTAAAGCAGTCTTGGAAGCGCGTACAGGATTGCCTGTGGCGGTGGAAAATGATGCCAATGCAGCAGCGATTGCTGAAAAATGGATCGGGAATGCGCAAGAGGCTGCCAACTATTTGTGTCTTGTCCTAGGCACTGGTGTAGGCGGTGGGATCGTGATCAATAACCAAGTCTACCGAGGTGCTCATGGCATGGCTGGTGAATTTGGCTGGATGGTGATCGATCAGCTGCCAGAAGAAGGCAATATCGAGGAAAGTTCCATCAATAAAAAAACTGCTGTCGTAGGCGGTTTGATTCGCCTCTACAATTTAGCTGGCGCAGCAGTTCCTGGCTTTGAACCCACCCAAGACGCCAAAGAGATTTTTGACCGCGCGCAGCAAGGCGAAGCGTTGGCGCTGAAGCTGACGGACCAATTTCTAACGGATTTATCTGTAGGACTGATCAATTTGATTAGCTGTTTTGACCCAGAATTGGTATTGATCGGCGGCGGCATCAGTGCCAATCCTTATTTCTGGGAACGCCTGCAGGCTCGCTTAACGATCACGGAAACACGGCATGAAGCGATCAATTATTTGCGCGGACAAACTATCGCGCCTGTTCGTCCAGCGAAGCTAAAAAACGATGCCGGCTTGATCGGCGCAGTCTATCAGATCCACCAACAGCTGCACCGTTAAAAGTTCGGATATGCTATACTGGTGTAAATTGATTATCTAGGACAGCGAGGAACCAGCATGGCGCTTTTTGAACAATTAAACTTGAACAAGCTCTCTGCGGTAGAACAAGAAATCTACCGTTTTATCGTCAATCACTTAGAAAAGATCCCGTATATGCGCGTACGCGACATTGCCGATGATGCTCATGTCTCTTCGACTTCGGTCTTTCGTTTTATTCAAAAAGTCGGCTTTCAGTCGTTTCCAGAATTTCGCTTCTATATCAAAAATCATTTAGAAAAAGCCCATTTTGACGCACATCCTGAACACTTAGGTTTAGAAGCGCGCATCAAAGGCTTGAATATGCAGATCTTCCACCCTGATGCGGAATACCAAATACGAAAACTCGCCGAAGCGATGCGGGATGCCGATTTGATCTTATTTATGGGGATGGGGGCATCCGGTGCGATCGCGCAATACGTTGCCCGCAAACTAGCCAGCCTCGGTTACTTTAGCATCAGCATTGATGAACTGACCTACCCAATCAAAAGCTTTTTGCGAAAAGATCAAAAGAATGTTTTGGTTTTTTTGAGTGTCTCTGGTGAAACCAAAGAACTGATCGAAGTCATTACTGGCTTAGAGAATCAGGCAATCGTGCAAAAATATTGCATTACCCCCAATCGGGAAAGTACGTTGGCACGCCTGTGCGATTATTCGATCGAGTATGCGATCAAAGAGGAACGCAAAGACATCTTTCTTGATTTGACTAGTCAATTGCCTTCAGTAGCGATTTTAGAAACACTGATCGGCTATTTGCAAGATTATCGTTCCAACCCTTGATGGTTCAGTTTACTGAACCATCTTTTTTTGTAACACTGTGTTCCGGCTGCGGAATTTTTTTCATTTCTTGAGAGATATGTACGGAATCCGTATCCGCTTACTTTTAGCCGCTTTCATTCGCTATAATGATGGCATCAATTAAGGAAAGGTGTTATTATTATGCAAAAATTCAATGACCTGTTAGACCGCTCGTTGGTACCAATCGCAACAAAGCTGAACAATCAACGCCACGTAGCAGCGATCCGGGATGCGTTCATGCTGATTTTCCCACTGACCATCGCTTCTTCTCTCGTTATTTTGGTCAACAATATTTTATTTTCCAATGAGAGTTTCATCGTGCAATTATTTCAACTGAATCGGCTTTTTCCTAATCTGGAAAGTGCTCAGCAAGTCCTAGCTTCCGTGGCGAACGGGACCATCAACATCATGAGTTTATTCATTGCGTTTCTTGTTGCCCAACTTTTAGCTAAACATTTTCAAGCAGATGCTACGCTAGTTGGTTTGACAAGTGTCGCTGCCTTTATGATCTTGTACCCGACCTCCTTTGCAGTAGATGATGTCAATGTGATCTCCACACAATATTTAGGCGCCCAAGGGTTGTTCGTAGCTATGATCGTGGCTTGTTTGGTCGGTGAATTCTTGCCGAAGCTTTTCAAAGTCAAACGACTGCAGATCAAAATGCCTGAAATGGTACCACCAGCAGTTTCTCGTTCCTTTTCTGGCATGATTCCGATCGTGATCATCGTGGCAGTCACTGCTTTGATCAATTTCTTAGTTTTGATGATCGCACCAGAAGGCATCAATGAACTGATTTATAATGGGATCCAAAGTCCATTGCGGGATCTGGGGGCAATGTCGTCGGTGTCTTGATCTTGGCGTTCTTACAAACTACGTTGTTTGCGATCGGGATCCATGGACCAAATACTTTGAATGCGGTTCGTTCAGCGATTTTTACCGAACAGGACCTAGCTAACCTAGACTTTATCAACCAAGGCGGCTCCTTGTGGGACGTTCCTTACAAAGAAACTTGGGGCGTTTTAAATGATATGTTCGCAAATATGGGCGGAACTGGTATGACATTGGGCTTGATCATTGCGATTTTCATCGCCTCAAAACGTCCAGAACAACGTGAGATCGCTAAGATGTCCTTAGTTCCAGGAATTTTCCAAATCAATGAGCCGATGATCTTCGGTCTACCGATCGTCTTGAACCCAATCATGATCATTCCGTTTATTTTAACGCCAATGGTCAATATTTTAGTGGGTTATTTTGTCACTGTTGTCTGGCCGATCATGCCGACCCCAGCGATTGGGGTACCATGGACGACCCCGGAATCATTAATCTCTTTTTAGGAACTGGAGGAAATGCGATCGCTGCGGTTGTCGGTGTCGTTTGTCTTGCGATTTCGGTCTTGATCTATTTGCCATTCGTGATCGCCTCTAACCGTTCCCAAAAAGTAGAATTATAAGCAAACGAATGAGTCGAGGAGGAATGAAATTTATGTCCGCAAAAATGCCAAAAGATTTTTTATGGGGCGGCGCGATCGCTGCCCATCAAGCGGAAGGCGCTTGGAATGTTGCTGGTCGTGGAATGAGTACCGCCGATGTCATGACGGCCGGCGGCAACGGTATTCCCCGTAAAATCACCAAAGGCGTCATTGAAGGAGAGTATTACCCGAACCATGAAGCCATTGACTTTTATCACCGTTACAAAGAAGATATTCAGTTATTCAAAGAGCTGGGCTTGAAATGTCTACGGACATCGATTTCTTGGAGCCGGATCTATCCAACGGGAACAGAAGAAGAACCAAATGAAGCCGGTCTCCAATACTACGATGATCTTTTCGACGAATTGCTGGCAAATGGCATCGAACCCGTGATCACTTTGTCCCACTTTGAAATGCCCTACGCCCTCTATGAAGAATTTGGTGGGTTTGCTAACAAAGAAGTGATTCCCCTCTTTGTCAAATTCGCTAAGACTGTTTTTCAACGGTATCGTGACAAAGTGACGTATTGGATGACTTTCAATGAGATCAATAATCAAGCAGATGGGCAAGAGCCGCTGCACGTTTGGACCAATTCTGCCATGATCATCGAGGATGACAGTCAAAAAGAAGCACTCGTCTTTCAAGCGGGCGTCAATGAGTTGATTGCCAGTGCGGCAGCCGTGATCGAAGGCAAAAAAATCAATCCAGAGTTTCAGATTGGCTGTATGATGGCCTATGTCCCAGTCTACCCCTACTCTTGCGCACCCGCTGATTTGATGGCATCCGTCAAAGCCAATGAACGGCGCTATTTTTACAGCGACGTCCACGTACGAGGCAAGATCCCAACCTATGTGCAAAAATATTGGGCGAAAAAAGGCATCACGATTGAGATCACGCCCGAGGAACAAGCGCTATTAAAAGCGGGAACCGTTGATTATATTGGGTTCAGCTATTACATGTCAGGAACGATCTCAACCCTTGATGAAGTGGCTGGCACACCAACTGAGGATATCCCGGGAGCAAAAATCGTGAGGAATCCTTATATCAGTGCTTCTGATTGGGGCTGGCCTATCGATCCAGTCGGGTTGCGCTATGTGTTAAATACCATCTACCAACGCTATGACTTGCCGCTATTTATCGTAGAAAATGGCTTTGGTGCTTACGATCAATTAACCGATGAACAGCAAGTCCATGATGACTACCGCATCACTTACCTGAAAGAGCATATCGAACAGATGGAAAAAGCGGTGGTTGAAGATGGTGTACCGCTATTAGGTTATACGCCTTGGGGGATCATTGATATCGTCAGCTTCGGCAGCGGCGAAATGGAGAAACGCTATGGCATGATCTATGTCGACAAAGACAATACCGGCAAAGGAACCTTGAATCGTTTGAAAAAAGATTCCTTTGCGTGGTACCAGCAAGTGATCGCCTCTAATGGTGAAACGCTCTAATTACTGCTTCCATGACTAACACAAAAACCGCCCCTCGTTGCGCCATCCTCCTTTTTACATTAGGAGCCTGGCAACGAGGGGCGGTTTTCTTATTCTAGAATGAGGTGCGCCATTGCGAGGATGGCTTTTCTTATCATCACTAAACACTACCTCGATGCTGTGGTACACTATAGCTATTCATTTACTTTTACGTTAAGGAGGAACTGCATGAAGCCGATATTTCGTCCGATCCAATCTCAAGATGATGCGCCCTTAGCCGCTATCATTCGCAAAAGCTTGACCGACCACCAGTTGGCGGTTCCAGGAACTGCCTATTTTGATCCCGAGTTAGACCACTTAAGTGAATTTTATGCAGCAGATCCTGCTAGCCGCCATTATTTTGTCGTCACCGATGAATCAGGGACCCTTTTAGGTGGCGGTGGTCTTGCCGCTTATGATTCAGAAGGGCAAATCGCCGAGCTGCAAAAATTTTATCTCAGTGATGCTGCCAAAGGGCAGCGTCTCAGCTATCCCCTGCTGACAAAGATCGAGGCCAAAGCTTTTGAACTAGGTTATCGGCAACTCTATTTAGAGTCCCATCATTCTTTAGAAGCAGCCTTGCATGTCTATCAAAAAGCCGGCTATCGCGCATTGTCCCAGCCACTATTGGCAGCACAGCATACCACGATGGATCGCTTTTATGTGAAAACACTCGTTGAAGAAAACGAATAGAACAGCAGCCATTCCTTGATCGCTAGGAATGGCTGCTTTTACGTTATCATTGTCCATAATAAGCATGTTCGCCATGCTTGCGGAAATAATGTTTATCCAGCAAATAATCAGCGATCGGTGTTCGATCCAAGGTCAAAGCTTCGGTACCTAATGCCATTTGTGCAACCTCTTCTAAAACAATACTAGTGCTGACCGCTTGTTCCGCAGATTGCCCCCAAGTAAAAGGACCGTGTCCCGCTGTGAGGACAGCTGGGCATGCAAGCGGATCTAATCCCCGCTTTTCAAACGTCTCGACAATGACTTTGCCGGTTTCTTTTTCATAGTCTGCCGTTACCTCAGAGGCCCGTAACGGTCGTGTACAAGGGACACTACCATAAAAAGTATCCGCATGCGTCGTTCCATATGCAGGAATGTCTCGCTGTGCTTGCGCCCATTTTACCGCATTTGTCGAATGCGTATGAACGATCGCTTTGACGCCTTCGAAGTGCTTATACAATAGCGCATGGGTTTTGATATCCGAGGAAGGCTTCAACGTCTTCGCCTCTTTCGGTGTTCCCGCTAAGTCGCAAACCACCATTGAATCAACCGTCATCGTCTGATAATCAACACCGCTGGGTTTAATGACGATGATCCCTAAATCTCGATCAATCTCACTGACATTTCCCCAAGTCAGCTTTACTAGCCCTTCCTCAGGCAGTCTCTTATTGGCTTGATAAACTCGCTCTTTCATCAATTGAAGCTGATTGATCAAGGTATCCGACCTCCTTTAGTTTTGGTAATAAAAATGCTTTGGCTTGTTCGATCTCCCCAATCGGGTCAGCGCTCGTCTCACTCCACATCTCGATGACAAAAGAACCGTTATAATTTAACCGCTTCAGCGTGCGTAAGCAGCCATCAAAATCAACACACCCAGTACCAAACGGTACTTCTTTAAACTTTCCTTGAAACTTATCTGAAACCGCCAATGTATCTTTCAAATGAATCTGGGTTATCTCGCAAATACCTTTTTCTAATTCATAACCGACATCATTTTCTGGCCAGGCCGACAGGTTCCCGACATCTGGATAGACTTGTAGATAGGGCGAAGGGATCTGCTCCTTGATCCGTAAATACTTTGAGATAGAATTTAGAAACGGATCATCCATGATCTCTAGTGACAAAACGACTCCCTTTTCAGATGCCCTAGCGACGGCTTCTTTTAGATTGGCAATGAACCATTCTCGGCTACAAAGACTTTTTCCTCATAGTACACATCGTATCCGGCTAATTGGATGCAGCGAATACCCAAATCTGAAGCCAGGTCGATGGCTTTTTCCATCAGATGCATCGCGTGCTTGCGCTTTTTTCATCGATCGAACCGAAGGGAAACCGCCTATGTCCACTGAGACATAAAGACAAGATTTTGATCCCCGAGGCATAGATTGCCTCGACGATCTCTTTACGCTGTGCTTGGTTCCACTCTAGGCGTGCCAAGCGCTCATCGGATTCATCGATGGACATTTCAATGAAGTCGAAACCTCGGTCTTTGACAAACTGCAATCGTTCCGACCAAGAGAGAGCTTTGGGTGTTGCTTTTTCATATAGACCGATCAAACTCATAGAAAACTACCCCCAAATCCGTAAAATCTCTTGCTTGAAATCAACTGCTGCTTGTTGCGGATCGTCAGCGGCAGTGATGCCTCGTCCTGTGATAAAGGTATACACATCAATGCCGGCAAACAGAGCCAACGTCTCGACGCTCAATCCTCCCGTGACTGACACTCGAAAACCCATATCGATCAATTTACGGACTTTCGTTAAATCTTTTTCTCCCCATGTTTCACCAGCTAACAATGCGTCACGACTTTGATGATAGATGGCTTGTGAGATGCCGGCATCTAGCCACTGCTGTGCTTGCTGGTAGGTCCAGTCACCATATAATTCTACTTGGATCTCAGCAATTTCTTTTGCCGCTGCCTTCATTGTTGGGATCGTTGCTGCGCAAATCACGGTCATATAATCCGCGCCAGCTTGCTGGCAGTTTTTGGCGACCGTCCCACCGGCATCGGCACATTTTGTGTCTGCTACGATCAACTTTTCCGGATACATTGCTCGGAAGCAGCGTAGGACCTGTGCTCCTTCTTGCAACAATAAAATAGTCCCTGCTTCAATAATATCCACCACATCGCCGACTTTTTTGATATCAGCCAGTGCACTAGCTAAATCGGAGTGATCGCAAGCGATCTGCAGTTTTGGTATACTCATGAAATTCCCCTCTCTTTTGTTTGACCAACCTTTTTGTTTTGCCACATCCTGTTACGCTGACTACTCCTTTGAAAGACCCGCTTCTCTGACCCGCTCAATAATTTCTTTGGGGGACATCACATTTCTGACCCCGATCACTGTTACGCCCTTTTCTTTGGCTTTATCGAACATATTGACAAAGTTCATTGGCGTAAAGACCACATCGTAATTCTTGGCGGTGCTTTTGCCTTCAGAAATCGCGCAATGATGAATAGAGGTGATCGTGATCCCTTCTGACTTCAAAGCTTTTTCGACACTCCGCATCATCATCAAACTTGTTCCTGATCCATTTGCACAAGATACCAATACTCTCATCTTCTTTTCCTCCTAAAAATTCATTATTTTTGTTTTTCTACATACGCATCATAATCATCTACGATCAAGAAATACCCTTCTGGATCTCTGCGGTACTGCAACTGTGGAATCACTAATAAGATCACCACTACAAGAACCACACCAATGATGCCTAAGAATTTCATCAATACTGTAAAGAATGGCCAGACGGTCGCCCAGTCGAACATCCCAAGATAGCCGCCATATTGAGATAATCCTACCCAAGTAGCGATCAAGGCCGAACCACCGATCTGAATAATGCCTGATAAGAATGGGAAGAGACAAGCCGCCTTGATGCCTCCGCGGTTGTTGGCAAAAACGGCGATCGCTGCATTATCAAAGAACAGTGGGATAAACCCAGCAATGACAATCGTTGGTGAACGGAACAAAATCAGTAAAGCAATCATTAAGAATTGTCCTAATGCACCGAATAAAAAGCCCACCGTCACGGCATTTGGCGATCCAAAGGCAAAGGTTGCGGCGATATCGATCCCTGGAACAGCACCTGGTAAAATCGTATTCGAGATTCCTTGGAATGACTCGGTCAATTCAGAAACGAAGGTGCGAACACCTAATTGAAGAATTGCTAAATAGACGGCAAACATTAGTGATGTTTGTAAAATATAAAATAAGAAACTTTGTCCTTCTGCCATAAATCCTGCTGTTATTAAATAATCTTGTCCAAGCGTTAACAAAATGATACCGAAGAAAAAGAGCATCAAAATCGAAGTCGATACCATGTTTTCATTGAAGACCGATAAAAAACCCGGCAGTTCGACATCTTCTAATTTCCGGTTGGATTTGTTCTTTTTGAACCGTTCCGCAAGTCGTGCAAAGAAGTAAACACCAAACATCTGTTGATGGGCAATCGCAAAACCAGCACCTTCCGTCAAATCTTGACAGATGCCAACGGTCAAATTGGACCCAACCGCCCAATAGCAGCCTAAGATCAAGCCCATGACAAGTAAGACTTCGATTCGACCCAAGTCTGGGAAACAGAATAGCAGCAGCCAAAAGGCCGTTGCGGCTTGCTGTACTTGCACATTTCCAGTAGTGAAGACGGCCCGCAGCTTCGTATATTTTTTGAAGCGAACGAGTAAGATATTAAAAACAAAGGCAATTAATAATAAGAGCATCGTGTCACCAAAGGTGCGTCCAAATCGTTCTTCAATGCCGGCGGTGATCGCATTTTGACCAAAATACGGGTCAGTGACCATCGCATCTAATTCAAAACGCTCCTTAAGCCCCACCAGGATCGGACGGAAATTATTGACCAATCCACCAGAGCCAATCGTCAAAATCAAGTAACCAACGGTGGCTTTTAAGAAACCTGCGACACATTCAACAAACGGCCGTTTCAATAGTAAGTAACCGATCAGTACAATAAAACCGATCAAAAAAGCTGGCTGCATCAAAATATTCTGAGCAAAGTAATCCCAGCATCTCAATAAGAAATCTCCTACCATTTCCATCTAATCCCTGCTTTCTTTTTGGTCATATTTCTCCATCACCGCTTCAAAATCTGCCATCGTTTTTACACCTAGTAAATCTTCCACCAGCCCATCTTCCATCAGCATCTCGGATAAACTAGCGATATTGTTCATATGTGCTTCAGCGTTTTTGGCAGCGAGCATAAAGAACAACTGCGCCTCTTTGTCGGGGTTATCATCTTGAAATGAAACGGGGGCTGGAAAAATCGTCAATCCGATCCCCGTTCCTAAGACGCCTTTGCTTTCTGCTGAAGAATGGGGCATGGCTACTTTGGGAATGATCACAATATAAGGACCGTATTGATGAACATCCCGAATGACATCTTCAATGTACTGATCCGTGATCAACTCCTTTTGCTTTAATCCTTCGCCACTCGCCCAGATAGCGGCTTCCCAATCTTCGGGCTGTTCATGATTGATCGCAACCAACTCATTTTCATAAAAATAACGCAGCATTACCTTTGCTCCTTTCAAATTTGGCTTTTGCAGCATCCCCCTTCTTTTATAAAAAAGAAGGGAATGGCGTATCATTATCGACCGAAAATACATCTTTGAAACCTCGATAGAAATTAAATTCAAGATCATCTTTATTCGTTGGGTAGGTAAATTTGCCGCCAACTTGCCAAATGTACGGTTTAAACTCATAGTTCAAACGATCTTTTTTAAACTTCCAAATCTCAGTGATCTCCTTTGGATCAGCCATAAAATTGGACCAGATATCATAGTGTACAGGTATCACTACTTTGGCATTGAGGGATTCTGCCATCCGCAACATATCGACTGAAGTAACCTTGTCGGTGATGCCCCGCGGGTTTTCGCCATATGCACCTAAGCAAACATCGATCTTGTACTGATTTCCATGCTTGGCAAATACATTCGAATAATGAGAATCTCCAGCGTGATAAATCGCCCCACCGGAAGTCTCAAACAAGTAATTGACTGCGATACGATCCATGTCCTGTGGCATTTTTCCTTTCAAGCTAGTATCCGGATCTTCACAAGTAATCAGAGCGGTTCGATCGAATGCTTCTAAAGCGACGATTTTCACCTGCCCAATGGTCACTTCATCCCCTGGTTTGACCACGATGGTTTTTTCTTCTGGTATTCCCCATTTCAACCAAGTTGCAACGACTTCATGGGGACCGACGAATTTTGCTTCTGGACAATTTTGATGGACTGCAGCTGCGGTATTGATGTCTAAATGATCGGAATGAATATGGGTCACCACTAACGCATCCACTCCTTTGATTTCAAACGGATCGATCACAAAGGGCTGCGTCCGTAAGTTAGGCTGCATTTCCTGTACACCACTCATCCGCATCATTTGATGGCCTTTTTTCATTTGCCCATTACCATGGCTGCGCTTGCCAGTGCCGCACCAAAGGTCGCATAAAATGTTGGTTCCTTCCGCACTCTTTAACCAAATACCCGTACAGCCTAGCCACCACATGGAAACTGTGCCTTCTTTCACAAGTTCACTTTCGATCTCCTCGTTTAAATAGGTTCCCCATTCTGGAAACGTATTTAACAGCCAACTCTCTTTCGAAACATCATTTACGTGTACCATATTTGTTCCTCCCTTGCTTATTTACACCTTGATTCTAACATATAGAAAAACGCTTTCAATCAAGTTTTATGTTAATTTATCTTATTATATGTTAATTTACCGAGAAATAAATGTGATTATTTAATATATATGGTAATGTTTCTGTGATATGTTAAAATGAGTTCGAAAGCAGAAACGATAAAAAAATGGCAGTTTCTAAACGACAGCTGTGCGATTATCCCGCGAATTCGTGAGAAAGAGACACGTGATTTTGCTGCACAGGATAATTGCAAGCTGGACAAATGATAGAAGACAATAATAGAAAAAAGCGCATGTGAGGAGGAAGTATCGTGAAACGTTCCAATGAAGAAGTGAGGCAAAGAAGAAAACAATTGATCGATTTGATAAAAGCATCTGGTCTTTCTGATGTGAGGACCCTCAGTCATCAGTTGGGAGTATCAGAGATGACGATCCGCAGAGACTGTACTGTCCTCAGTGAGATGGGTCAGATCAAACAAACCCACGGAAAAATTGAATACTGTGAAGCTTATGAAGATGAAGCGCATCCCACCGACTCGATCGAGTACATCAAAGATCGACTGGCCAAAGAAGCGGCTCGCCAAGTAAAAGATGGCGATACCCTTTTCGTCAATACGAGTACCAGTGCGGCTCAAACGTTGCGCCATCTCACAGACAAACGAATCAGTTTGCTGACGAACAACACGAGTGTGATCCAAATGGAACACCATCCAAAATCAACGATTGTTTTAAGTGGCGGCGAAATACGTTACCCTAAAGCGGCATTGTCAGGAGACATCGCCGTGGAGTCATTTTCTCACGTTCGTTCTGATGTTACGATCATTGGCTGTAGTGGGTTAGATTTACAGACCGGCATTTCCACTTCAGTGATCCACGAAGCCAAAGTCAATGCGAAAATCATCGAAAATTCTGGCAAGTTGATCGTTATCGCGGATTATCGCAAAATCGGTAAGCAATCCAATTTTACGATTGGCGCAATTGCGGCTATCGATCTGCTGATCACCGATCATTATTCTGATCCCAAAGTCATCGATTTGATTGAGCAACAAGGTGTTCAAGTCATCCAAGTACCCGTCTAACCTTCTTTGCCGCTAAAAAAAGCCCGACAGTTGATCTGAAAAGTCACGCCTTGCTGCCTCTTCCAACAGAAACAGCAAAGCGTTCCCTTCGATCAACCGTCGTGGCTTTTTTCGTTAAACAATCGTGCGCTTCAAACGTGCTTTATGGGTCGTGCCTCTTGTGAATTAGAGCCGCAGCAACCAAATCAATGCAACAGCACCCACGGTTTGGACGGCGCCAACGGAAAGACCATAGAATAAAAAGCGCGGGCCTTCTTTTAAAAACTTGCGGAAATCCAGCCGCAAACCGATGGCTGCCAACGCCGTCGTTTCAAACCACGTACTGATAAAATGAGCCCCCTCATTCAACCAGCTAGGCAGCGGCAAGAAGCTGTTCAAGATACAGATGGTCAAGAAGCCCAACACATACCAAGGGATCGGCAGCCGTAGTTTGCCTTTTCCTTTGGTTTTGGTGGGGGCTTTGTCGTCATTCGTTCAAAAACAATGACGACGACTGCCAACATGATGATGCGCGCGATTTTAAAGAGCATCGCGTATTTGACGGTGTCGGCATCAATCAAACTAGCCCCTGCCACGACTTGCCCGACGGATTGCAGCGTGCCACCAAGTAAGGCGCTTTTTTGCAATAGATCATCGCCGTATAAGGCCAAGCCTAAAAACGGCAGCGTCAGCATCATCACCGTTCCTAAAAGATTGACCAAGGTGATGATCTGCCCTTTTTCTTCATCATCGGCATCAATGGCTGGTGCGATCGCCGCAATCGCAGAGGACCCGCAGACAGCGTTGCCGCCTGCCATCATCAGGCTCATCTTTTGATTAAAGCCCATTTTTTTCCCTATCAAATAAGCAGCGGTAATGACCAAGCTCATCATCAGCAAAATAAAGAGAAAGCCCCGAAGGCCCATTTCACTGATGGTCTGGAAAGTGACGGTAAAGCCCAGCAAAACCACCGAATATTCCAAGAGCCGACTTTCCGCAACCTTCGTCCCGACTTGATAGCGTTCTTGCTTGAACAGTGTATTTCCTAAAATGATTCCTAATAAAATAGCAAGGGTTGCTCCCCCTAATTTTGGCACAGCCAAAGCCATGATTCGGGCGATGACGGCTACCGAAAAGGACAGGAACAAACCGGGAAGTATCAAAGCTGTTTGTCGTTGCTTCATTGCTTTCATCCTTTCATATAACATCCATTATACACAGATTGACCGATCAGTAGGATTTATTGGTATAATAGTTATGATTGAATTTTCTAATGGAAGGGATTGCAATGTTAAAATTACTGGAGACCTTTAAGATGGTCTATGAAACGAAAAATTTTTCGAAAGCTGCCGAACTGCTGTTTATTTCGCAGCCCACGGTTTCTGCTCAAATCAAGCAGTTGGAACAAGACCTGGATACACCGCTTTTTTTACGCAATGGTCGCAAAAACGTGATCGCCACGCCCCAAGCAGAGTACCTTTACGAAAAGGCACTGAATTTATTGGATGAGTGGTCGACGATCGCCAGCGAGATCCATACCAACACACAGCATCAAAGCCACTGTGTCCTAGGCATCTCTCATACCTATGCGATGGCCTTGATGCCTGACTTGATGATTGCTTTATACAACGCCTTTCCCACGGTGCGTTTTCGGGTATCGATGATGAACTCCGCTGAAGTCTTAACAGCGCTTGAACAACATCAACTAGATCTAGGGATCATTGAAAAACCCTTATCTGCACCAAGTATTTTACGTTTCCCGATTTTGAAAGATCAGCTCGTCTTAGCCGGTGATCCCCAAGCCGGTCCTTGGCTCGTCCGTGAAGCGAGTTCTGGTGTCTACTATTACACTAAGCGCTATCTAGAGGAACAAAATATTCAAGGACCGATCATTGAGATCGCCAGCAATGAATTGATCGTCGCTTTACTGAAACAAGGATTCGGCTGTTCGATCCTTTCCAAGCGAGCCGCCCACGGCATTGGCTATCAACTGCTGGATAAAAATTTTGAGCGGCAATTTTACCTCATCCAGCGCAAAGTAGTCACAGAACCAGCCATCGAGGGATTGCGGACCTTCATTCAGGAGTGGTCGCAAGAGGATTCCTTGCAAGCAGAAAGCAAATAAATCCACTTGTTTTTAAGGGAGAGAACCACCGCCTCGTGGGATTTCTTAACCTTTTCTTACGATTACGCTTCCTCGCTGCCGATCTGGTCCGTTTGATTGTTTCTTAAGAAATTTGTGCTAAAATGAAGAGTACTGGCTATGGGCTCTAATGTTCCCCTTTTTGAGGAGAGCTTAGACCGCCTTTTGACTACTTATGCAGTTCGTGAAGCAAACCAGTAAGAAAGGATCTTGAAATGAACGAACAAATCAAGAACAAATTAGCGCTGCTTCCTGATCAACCTGGTTGTTATTTAATGAAAGATAAAAATAACAAAATCATCTATGTTGGGAAAGCCAAAATTTTAAAAAATCGTGTCCGTTCGTATTTTACCGGCAGCCACGATACGAAAACCGAACGGCTCGTTCAAGAAATCAATGATTTTGAGTACGTCGTTACCGAATCAAATACGGAAGCCTTGCTGCTGGAAATCAATTTGATTCAAAAAAATAAACCGAAATACAATATCATGTTAAAGGACGACAAGTCGTATCCTTTTATTAAAGTGACCAAAGAGCGCTATCCGCGTCTGATCATCACTCGTAAAGTTTTAAAAGACGGAGCTTTATATTTTGGCCCTTATCCTGATGCACGAGCAGCCAACGAAACCAAACGGGTGCTGGATCGCCTCTTTCCTTTGCGAAAATGCGGTCCTTCTCAAAAGCGGCCTTGTCTTTATTATCATTTGGGTCAATGTGTCTGTCCTTATGTCAACAATGTAGACCCTAAGGATTATCAGAAGATCGTGGATCAAGTCAAACACTTTTTCCACGGCGGTCACGTCGATATTTTGAAAGATCTGAAAGAGAAGATGGGCGAAGCCATTGAAACCTTAGAGTTTGAACGAGCGGCTGAGCTGCGGGATCAGATCCAAGCGATCGATACCGTCATGACGCGACAAAAAATGACCCTGACCGACCTGATGGACCGTGATGTCTTTGGCTACAGTGTCGACAAAGGCTGGATGTGTGTCCAAGTCTTCTTTATCCGTCAAGGAAAGCTGATCGAACGAGAAGTCTCTTTGTTTCCTTTCTACAATGAAGCGGATGAGGATTTCTTGACCTTCGTCGGCCAGTTTTACCAAAAGAATGAGCACTTCATTCCCAAAGAAGTCTTTGTTCCGCAAAATGTCGATGCTGCCCCATTAGAAGCGCTGCTGGAAACCAAAGTCCTGCAGCCCCAACGAGGCGACAAAAAGAAATTGGTCGATTTGGCCAATAAAAATGCCCGCATTGCCTTGGCACAAAAATTTGCGTTGATCGAGCGTACTGAAGAACGGACGATCGGTGCTGTGGATCGTCTAGGCGATGCCATGGGGATCCCGACACCTTATCGGATTGAAGCCTTCGATAACTCCCACATCATGGGGACCGATCCGGTTTCTGCAATGGTGGTTTTTGTCGACGGGAAGCCGTTTAAAGATGATTATCGGAAATATAAGATTCGTACCGCACAAGGCGGCGACGATTATGGCTCTATGCAAGAAGTCATCTACCGCCGATACTCTCGTGTCCTAAAAGAAAACCTGCCTTTTCCTGATCTGATCATCATCGATGGCGGGAAAGCCCAAGTCGGTGCTGCCCAAGAAGTGCTGCATAACCAGCTAGGTTTAGATATTCCCGTTGCCGGTTTAGTGAAGAACAACAAACACAAAACCAGCGAGTTGATTTTCGGAGAATTTTTAGATCCGATTCAGCTGGAACGCAATTCTGTAGAATTCTTTTTGCTGCAACGGATCCAAGATGAGGTCCATCGTTTTGCGATCACCTTCCATCGCCAACTGCGCAGTAAAAACAGCTTTTCTTCCAAACTGGATGAAATTCCTGGCTTAGGACCAAAACGCAAGCAACAGCTCATGAAAACCTTCAAGTCATTAAAAAACATCCAAGCAGCTTCCGTGGAAGAGATCCAGCAAGCTGGTATTCCGAAAGCCGTTGCGGAAACTATCTTAGCCAAACTAGGCGATCAAAACCAACCCACTTCTTAAGTCAAAACAAAAACGCTCCATAGCCAACAGTAGCTATGAAGCGTTTTTTCGTTGAAGAAACATTTTGTAAGCCGTTACTTTTTGCGGTGCTGTAACAGATCAGGCTTCATGTCTAACATGGAATAGCCACGAACATCATACCGATTGCGGCTGCAGGAATAGTCCACTGGACGTCCCGATTCTAAATAGATGATCTGTTCTAATTCCAATACCGGATCATCTACTTGGCACGCTAAATAGGTTTGATCGTATTCATCACTTTTGGCGGCCTGAAAGGTCCGATAAGCACCAGCAAATTTGTAGCCTAAATCTTGCAACAGATAGTCATAGACGGATTCTTCCAAAATCTCTTTCGTCAAACCGCTGACCAGATCCAACGGCATATAGGAATGCTCGAGTATGTAGGGATTGCCTTCTAAGATCCGCAAACGGATCACATGGTAGATTGGTTGTTCGGCAGTGATCTGAAGCATCTCTTGAATTCTTGTTGTAGGAAAACAGACTTCAAAGGTGATGACTTGGCTAGTCAACGTCCGTTTTTCTTGTTTCATCTGATAGCTCAGGCCTTTGTATTCTGTCACCGATGAGGTATCTTTGCCCCAAAAGGAATGATTCAAAACTTTGGTCCCTAAGCCGCGCTTTGTCAGCAGCAAGCCTTCCATAATCAGGATATTCACCGCATTTTTAATCGTCATTCGGCTGACGCCAAACTCTTCCACTAACTCTGTTTGATAAGGTAAAAGACTGTCTTTCGGATAAGTCCCGTCCTTGATTCTTTTACGCAGAACATCTGCGATCTCCATATATTTGGGCATTTTGCCACCTCCAAAACGTGTGTTGTATTACTTGAAAAACGAGAAAAGAACCGGCCAAACGAAAAGAGTGTCATCACACCACTGCACCTTCCAATGAAGCAGTGTGATAAGGGGTATTGCACTCTGATCGCGGCCGGATAAGGTCTATTACGTTTGGCGCTTGTTTCTAATCGACTCGATCAGACATTACGCATTTTTTAAACGGCGTGTTTCTTGAATTTGCGCCATTTTCACGAATGGCAAGTAGATAACGACCGATAAGATCAAGTTAACAGCTGCCAAGATTCCGCCAGCAATACTTTGTGTCGACAAAATACCGCCGATGATTGGTGGCGTCGTCCATGGTGCGATGACGGTACTTGCAGGAACTAAGCCAGTTGCAGTTGCAAAATAAGCAGTCGTGACTAAAACAAGTGGTGTCAACACATATGGGATGAACAAGATTGGGTTCAAGACAACGGGTAACCCAAACATCACTGGTTCATTGATCATGAACACACCTGGTGCAACGGATAGTTTTGCGACAGTCATATACGCTTTATGATGACGAGCAACTAAAAAGATCGCAATCAGAAGACCTAGTGTCGCGCCTGTTCCGCCGATGTTCACGAAAGAATCAAAGAATGGTTTGTTGACGATATAAGGCAAATCTGTGCCTGCTTCTAATGCTCGTGCGTTTGCTTCGATCGCTGGCACATTGATCGTTTGCATGAACGGGTCGATGATGTTGGCACCATGCAAACCAAAGAACCATAAGAATGCAGAGATAAAACCTAATAGCAAAGCAGCTGGATAAGAGTTTGCCAAGCCCATGAATGGTTGTTGCACCAATTCATAGAAGGACAATACGATACTTGTCACACCAAATGCTTGGAAAATTGCTGTAAACAAAGCAAAGATCGATACGGTGATCATTGCTGGGAATAACGCAGCAAATGAACGTGAGACTGCTGGTGGTACGCCATCAGGCATGTTGATGACTAAGCGTGGGTTGCCAGCTAGACGACGGAAGATCTCAGTAGAAATGATCGATACGATTAATGCTAAAAATAATCCTTGAGAACCAAGTCCGGCAGCTGTTAACAAACCATCTGGGCCTGTCGCCATTGCACCTAATGCGAAGAAACTTGCAACTGAGATCTCCCCAGCACCTAATGCGTCTTGATTGTAGCTTTTAGCTAAATTATACGCTACTGTGAAAGCGATTAACAGACCAAGTATTGAAAAAGTACCTGCTGACAAGTTGTTCCCAAAGGCTTGCCATGTCCCTTCACCAAAAATGCCATTCATAAAATCAATATAGGCAGGAATTGGTAAGTTGTTGATCAATACCCCAAAAGAGCCTAAGATCATCAACGGCATCGTTACGATAAATCCGTCACGAATGGCCACTAGATGTCTTTGAGAGCCTATTTTAGAAGCGATCGGAATAAAGTGCTTCTCCATAAATCCAATAAATTTATCCATTGTTTTTTCTCCTTTCAAACCCTAAACAAAATAATGAAACCGATTTCTACTAAAGAATACCACGAGAACGTTTCCATGTCTAGTCTTTTCTTTATCAAAACTGTGCTTTTGTTTAACCCAGCTTATCATTTGCAAAAACAGGTGGTTTTTTAATAGAGAATTCCCTTCGGAACAAGACAGAAAAATCCGCGATTTTACACAAAAAAAGCAATGCTGATCCCTACAGCATTGCTTTTTTCATTGTTATTAAAAGCCGTTATTATCTGAAACTTCTTTAAACCAACGACCTGATTTTTTCACTGTTCGTTTAGCATCATTTGCTAAGTCAACGGAGATAAATCCGTAACGGTTCTTGTAAGCATTGGTCCAGGACCAGTTGTCCATGCAGGTCCACATATGGTAGCCAACACAATTGGTTCCTTCTTGGATCGCTTGGTGGACATACTTCAAGTGGTCAGAGACAAACTCGATGCGGTAATCATCTTCGATCACGCCATCAGCATTGACGAAACGTTCTTCTCCTTCGACACCCATGCCATTTTCAGAAATGTAGCACTTGATATTGCCATAGTTTTCTCGCGTGTTTGTCAAAATATCATAGATCCCTTTTTCATAGATTTCCCATCCACGATACGGGTTCATTTTCTTGTTCGGCATATCATAGTTATCAAAGTAATCATCTGGCATTGGACTTTTCGCTTGATCGATCGGTGATTCTTTCTTCATGATACGACGAGGTTGGTAATAATTGATCCCCAACAAGTCGATCGTATTTTCGCGAATCGTTTGTAAATCATCAGCTTCCATCGCTGGTACCATATCTAATTCCTTGACGATGGTCACTAATTCTTCTGGGAACGTGCCTTTGACCGCAGGGTCTAAGAAAGAGCGATTAAAGAAGGCATCTGCGATTTGCGCTGCTTTGACATCCTCTGGATCGTTCTCATCTCTTGGATAGCTTGGCGTCAAATTCAAAATAATGCCGATCTCCCCACCAAGGTTCATCTCATGGTAGACTTTGATGGCTTTAGCACTCGCCAACGTTTCGTGGAACCCAACTTGGACTGCATGTTTCATGTTGATCTCATTCGGATAATGGAATTGGTAAAGATAGCCGCCTTCAACAGGAACGATCGGTTCATTATGAGTGAACCATTTCTTGACACGATCACCAAATAACGTAAAGCAGGTTTGCGCAAACGCGACATAGGCATCCACGGTCTCTCGGTTCAACCAGCCGCCTTTTTCTTGCAGCGCCATTGGCATATCGAAGTGGTATAAATTCATGAAAGGTTCGATCCCGTTGGCGATCAACTCATCAATGTAGGCATTGTAAAAATCAACGGCTTTTTGATTGACTTCTCCTTTGCCTTGCGGGAAGAGACGACTCCATTGGATCGACGTCCGAAACGTCGTATGGCCGGTTTCTTTCATTAGTTGAATATCTTCTTGATAGCGTGTGTAGACTTGCGAGGTTTTTTCAGGACCTACCCCATTGAAAAATTTCTCTGGTTCTTGCTGATACCAGTAATCCCAGATGCTTGCCCCTTTGCCATCGCCTTCAAATACACCTTCTGTTTGTGGGCCACTAGCGGCTGACCCCCACCAAAAGCCTGCTGGAAATTGATAATCCATCTTCATTCACTCCTCATTTTTTCTTTGCTGCCCTAATCATAAAGGAAGCAGTTACAAAAATCAATCTTTTTTAAAATAAATGTATAGACATTTAAAATAAAACATGATACATTATCAATGTAATCGATTGCAAAAAGAAATTTAAGGAGTGAACTAATAATGAATGGTTTTATGGACAAGTTATCTGAAAAGATTTTGCCCTTGGCGAATGCCTTAGGACAAAATCGCTACCTGACCGTCTTGCGGGACGCGTTTATGCTTTCGTTCCCAATCACTATGTTTGGATCGATCGTGGTCGTTTTAAACAACCTACCCTTCTTCAGTGATGCCACTAAAGGAACATTAGGAACACTGTTTGGCAATGGGCAAAATGCAACAATGAGTATCATGACTGTTTTCGTTACTTTCGGTATTGGCTATTATTTATCAAAATCATATGATGTGGAAGGGATTTTTGGTGGTGCCGTTTCGTTTGCCAGCTTTTTGATCTTGACTCCTTTCTTTATGACTACTGAATCTGGCGAAACGATCTCCGGTGTGCTGTCTCTTGATCGTCTTGGCGCAAAAGGGATGTTTATCGGGATGATCGCAGCATTTTTGGCAGCTGAAATCTATTGCCGCATCACAAAACGCGGCTGGCAGATCAAAATGCCTGATGGGGTGCCACCAGCAGTTTCTAAATCTTTTGCCGCTTTGATTCCAGCAATTATCACCTTAACGGTATTTTTAGTGATCAATGCCATCATGACGGGTGTCTTCAATGCCAACTTGCATGACTTGGTTTATGAATTGATCCAAAAACCATTGACTGGACTAGGCAGCAGCTTGCCAGCAACTCTATTGGCTTTGTTCTTTGTCCAATTCCTTTGGTTCTTCGGTCTACATGGTCAAATCATCGTCAACTCTGTGATGGACCCGATTTGGAATACATTGATGTTAGACAACTTAGAAGCGTATCAAAATGGGGATGCACTGCCGCATATCGTCACAAAACCATTTATGGAAACATTCACCGTTGGATTAGGCGGTTCTGGTATGACGTTAGCCGTTGTTATCTTGATGGCTTTTGTATTGAAGAAAAAACAATACCGCGATGTGGGTCGTTTGGCTTTAGCACCAGGGATCTTTAACGTTAACGAACCAGCAATCTTCGGTATGCCGATCGTCTTGAATGCGACGATCCTGATTCCTTGGGTCGTGGCACCTCTTGTGGTAACGACCTTCAACTACTTAGTGATGGCGGCTGGACTTGTTCCTGCACCAACTGGTGTTTCTGTTCCTTGGACCGTTCCAGTGGTCTTCAGTGGTGTCTTAGCAACCAACTCTTGGTTAGGTGGTTTGCTGCAAGTCATTGACGTGGTGATCGTCGGCTTGATCTGGTATCCATTCTTACGTGTTTTAGATCGTCAAGCAGAACCATCGATCGATTAAGCGCAACGGCTGGCTGAATTTTTTCAGTCAGCCGTTCTTTTTATAAAAAAACCAAGGTTTGATTGTCGAAACCGCTTTTTTCAGCTATACTTCTTGCGAGGTGATCAGATGCCAAAATACCAAGAAATTGCCAATATTTTACGCACACGTATCAAAAACAAAACGTATCCGCCTGACAGCTTACTACCGAACCAAACTGATTTGGTCGAGGAATTCGGAGTCAGCCGGATGACCATCAAAAAAGCCATCGGTATTTTAGCCATGGAAGGACTGGTTTATTCTCAGCGGGGCGCTGGAACAAAAATATTGAACCACCCATTCTTAAAAAAAGACACCACTGCTTTAACGGTCTATGAAGGCTTGTCAACGGAAATGGGCAAAGCTGGCCGCAAGCTAGTCAGTCAAGTCATCGATTTTCAAGTCGAATTTCCTGACCAAACGATCCAAGAAAAGTTGATGTTGACGGAAGAACAGCCGATCTATAGTATTGTCCGCTTGCGGATTCTTGAAGACCAGCCGTTTATTTTAGAATATACCTATATGCCGGTCCATTTGGTGCCCAATTTAACTCGTGGCCATTTAGAAAGTTCTATCTACCGTTATGTCAAAGAGGAACTAGGGGTCCAGTTTGCTGGCGCCTACCGCACCATCGCCGCTGATAAAAGTGCCGCGTACGATCAACAGTATTTGGACTGTAAAGTCGATGATCCGGTCTTAGAGATCGAACAGATCGTCTATCAGAAAAATGGCTCACCTATCGAATTTTCCCGTAGTCGCAACCGTTATGACGTGCGGGCCTACTCTTATTTAGATGTCCAGCACTAAAAAGACCTGCCCACGGTTTTCTTCCATCAGAAACCGTGGGCAGGTCTTTTTGTTGTTTCATTCGTTACTTCGTTTATTTTTTCGCTGAGGGTTGGAATCGTTTCAGCCGCAAGGCGTTTAATAAAACGGATACCGAGCTGAAGCTCATGGCCGCCCCAGCGATCATTGGATTGAGCAAGGGGCCCCCGAAAAGATGCAGCACACCCATTGCGACAGGGATGCCTAAGACGTTATACGCAAAAGCCCAGAAAAGATTTTCTTTGATGTTTTTGATGGTTGCCCGACTTAACTCGATCGCTGATGGGACGTCCATCAGATCGCTGCGCATCAGTACGATGTCTGCCGATTCGATGGCGACATCGGTACCGGATCCGATCGCGATCCCTACATCGGCTTGGGCTAACGCGGGCGCATCATTGATCCCGTCACCTACCATCGCAACCTTTTGGCCTTTGGCTTGCAGGCCAGCTACTTTGGCGGCTTTATCTTCTGGCAAGACGTCACTGATCACTTCATCGATACCGACTTGTTTGGCGATGGCTTGGGCCGTTCGGGCATTGTCGCCCGTGATCATTGCTACGTACAAGCCCATTTGATGCAACCGTTCAATGGCTTTTCGACTGCTTTCTTTGATAGTATCTGCCACAGCGATGATCCCGATCGCTTCGCCGTCTTTGGCAACATACATCGGTGTTTTCCCTTCGTGAGCCAATTGTTGGGCTTGCTCGATCAGGCCATCGATGGCAACGTTTTGTTTTTCCAACCATTTCTGGTTGCCTAATAGGACTGGACTGCCAGCGATCGTTCCTTGAATTCCATGACCTGGAATCGCTTCAAACCCGTCAACTTCTTGCAGGGCGAGGGCTTGCGTGCGGGCTTCGATCACAATGGCTTCGCCTAATGGATGTTCTGAGCCTTTTTCAACAGAAGCCGCCAGTTGCAGCAATTCCGTCGGCGTGTGGTTGCCGGCAGGCAGGAGATCGGTTACGACTGGTTTGCCTTCTGTGATCGTGCCGGTTTTATCAAAGACGATCGTCGTCACGTTTCTAGCTGTTTCTAACGCATCGCCGCTTTTGATCAAGACGCCATTTTCTGCCCCTTTGCCCGCACCCACCATGATGGCGGTCGGTGTCGCTAATCCTAAGGCACACGGACAAGCAATCACTAATACAGAGATCGTAATGGTCAATGAGAAGATCCAGGTTTCTTGTCCTAAGAAAAACCAGGCAAGTCCTGCAAAAACCGCCAAGACCATGACGATCGGGACAAACACACCCGAAACTTTGTCAGCCATGCGGGCAATCGGCGCTTTGGAGCCTTGGGCATTTTCTACTAACTGAATGATTTGCGCTAACGTTGAATCTTCTCCCACATTGGTGGCTTCGTATTGAAACGAGCCATTTTTGTTGATACTGGCGCCGATCACCCGATCACCGACTTGTTTTTCGATAGGTAAGCTTTCTCCGGTGATCATTGATTCATCGATGGCAGAGCGTCCTTGGGTAACGATCCCATCCACAGGAATCTTTTCACCAGGTCGTACGACTAAGATATCGCCGGCTGCGACTTCTTCAATACCCACTTCGACTTCTTCGGCTTGATGCCCGCTGCCGCGAAGCACACGAGCTTTTTTCGGTGCGAGATCCAACAACTTCTTGATGGCTTCGGAGGTTTTGCCCTTCGAGACCGACTCAAGGTATTTTCCTAAGGTTACTAATGCCAAAATAACGGCGGCCGTTTCATAGTACAAGTGCATCGCATAGTGGGTCGTGCCCAGGTAGACCATCACGGTCCCATAAATACTATAAAAGAAGGCAGCACTGGTTCCCAATGCGACGAGGGAATCCATGTTGGGATGGCCTTTCCAAAGCGCTTTGAAACCAGCAATGTAAAAGGCGCGACCGAGGACCATCACCGGTAAGACCAAAAGCAATTGAGTGGTAACGAAATTGACTGGATAGGCCATCGGATCTAAAAAGCCAGGGATCGGCAAACCGATCATTTCCCCCATCGTCAAATAGAACAAGGGGATCGTAAAAAGCGCTGAAAGCCAAAACCGTTGCCATAGAGCACGAATCTCTGCCTGTTTTGAATCCGCCTTGTCGGCAGAAGCGGTCGGCAGCTGTGCATCATAGCCCGCCTCTTTCACGGCAGCTGCGATCTTCGCGGCGGTCACTTGATCTTGTTGATAGCTGACCGTCAGTTTTTCTGTTGCCAGATTGACGGAGGCTTGCTCCACACCGGCTAATTTTTGGACAGCTTTTTCTACTGCTTGGGCACAAGACGCACAGGTCATGCCCGAGATGGCAAAGGTCTCTTGTCTTTGAGAGCCGATCAGTTGATAGCCCGCTGCTTTGATGGCCGCAGCGAGTGTTTCTTCGGTGAGCTGCTGCTCATCATAACGAATATGTAATTTTTCAGTAGCCAAATTGACCGCTGCTTGGTCGACCCCCGCCAGCTTGCTGACTGTTTTTTCGACGGTCTGGGAACAAGACGCACAGGTCATCCCTTTTACCCCATAATTCTTTTCGATCATTGTTTCCTTCCTCCTTGCTTGCTATGCAAACTCATTAACCTTTTATGTTTACAGTTGTAATCTTCTTCTACTTTACAATTATCGTTTACACTTGTCAACGATAATACTCAAAAAAAGGACGTTCTCCTTTGAAGCGGCCCAAAACGCGAGACTTTTGGTCTACCTTTGGGCGGTCGCTACAGGTGGAACGTACTTTTTTTCTAAGAAACGATCACTGCCGTTGCAGGGGTCGTTTCGCTTATTCAGGTATTGGTTTTAGGAGGCTAGCACTCTTGCCCGTTGGTTTTGATCAGCTCTTGGTACCAGTAGAAACTGTCTTTCTTGTAGCGTGCCAAAGATCCTTCTTGCGTTTCATCTTGGTCGACATAGACAAAGCCATAGCGTTTTTGGTAGCCATTCAACCAGCTTAGCAAATCAGTGAAGGACCAGGTGCAATAGCCAAGAACTTCCGCGCCGTCGCTGATCGCTTCTTTGATGGCATGGACATGCCCTGCTAAATAATCGATGCGGTATTGGTCATGGATTTGATGATCATCCGTTAGTTTGTCGTATTCACCAAGTCCGTTTTCTGTAATGATCACAGGCACCCGATAACGGCTAGTGATTCGTCGTAAAGCGATCCGCAGCCCTTGAGGATCGATCTCCCAATCCCAATTCGTCCGTTCCACAAATGGATTTTCGGCTTTTTTGAACATTCCTGGCGTCCCGGTTTCTTCGGAGCTGCCTTTTTTCCCAGTGGTGTTCATTTTCCCCGCACCGACACCATCTAATGGATTGTAGGCATTTGTTGCTGTTTGGTAATAGTTGATCCCTAAGAAATCTGGTTTTGCTGAACGCAGCAAGTCCATATCTCCTGGTTCGATCGTTGGCGCGATCCCTTGCTCTTTCAAGTAATTCATTGCAGCAATCGGGTATTCGCCCCATAGATAGACGTCTAACCAATAATGCGCCATCAAGTCTTCCGCGTTTTCAGCTGCCAAAATATTTTTCGGGTCGCTGTTGATTGGGTAGTTTGGTGAGTAGGCGAAACTTGGTCCGATTTTCCCTGGGATTTCATCTCATGGAACTTGTTGATCACCGAAGCATTCGCCAAGTTAGCGATATGATTGACTTCATACATCCGTTTAGGATCGGTCACTCCTGGTGGATGGGCAGCTAAAAGATAGCCTAAAGAAGTAAAGATATTTTGTTCATTCAAGCTGACCCAATAGTGGACTTTGCCGCGAAAGGCTTCAAACAATACGGCCGCATAGTTGGTGAAATCTTCAATGATTTTGCGAGATTCCCAGCCACCGTATTCTTCTTGCAAAGCTCGTGGCAGATCCCAATGGTACAAGGTCACCATCGGTTCGATCCCTGCTTTTATCAGTTCATCGATCAAGGCTAAATAAAAGTCTAACCCTGCTTGATTGACTTCTCCTCGTCCTTCTGGAAAAATCCGTGTCCAAGCAATGGAAAAACGATAGGTTTTCAATCCTTGTTCTTTCATCAAGGCAACATCTTCTTTGAAGCGGTGGTAATGGTCGACCGCGACATCTCCGTTCGTTGCTTTAAAGGTTTTTCCTGGAATGCGGACAAAATCGTCCCAAACCGAAGCGCCTTTGCCGTCTTCTTGCCATGCGCCTTCTACTTGATAAGCTGCTGATGCTGAACCCCATAAAAAATCATTGGGGAATTCTTTTAGTTGTTTATGATCCAATTGTTTCCCTTCTTTCTGTTTGATGATACCCCTTTCTTAAGTATACCGATAATTGCCTGATTTGTCATAAGAAGATTTTGTACCTATGCCAAGAAAGTCGATGGCACGCAAAAAACATCCTTGCAAGCAGTGGCGTTCTCCTTGCAAGGATGCAGGCTAGCTATGGATCATGCGTCAAATTGTGCCTGATAGAGTGCGGCATAACGCCCCTCTTTAGCTACTAACTCTTCGTGGGTCCCTTGCTCTACGATATTGCCCTGTTCCACCACGAGGATCGTGTCGGCATGTCGAATCGTGGACAAGCGATGGGCGATCACAAAGGAGGTTTTGCCTTTCATCAGTTTGGTCATCGCTGTGGATCAGCAGCTCTGTTTGCGTATCGACATTCGATGTGGCTTCATCAAGAATCAATAGATCGGCATCCAACAGCATCGCTCGTGCAATCGTCAACAGTTGTTTTTGTCCTTGTGAAATACCGGTTCCGTCTTCAGAAATCAAAGTATCATAGCCTTTTGGCAGGCTCATAATAAAGTCATGGATATGGGCGGCTTGTGCAGCAGCTTGGACTTCTGCCAACGTCGCATTCGCCTTGCCGTAGGCCAAATTGTCGAAAACCGTTCCCGTGAACAACCAGGTATCTTGCAGCACCATTGCATAGCTTTGCCGTAAGCTGCGGCGTGTCGCTTGGCGGATATTTTTGCCGTCTAACCGAATCGCTCCTTGGTCAGGGTCATAAAACCGCATCAAGAGGTTCACAATGGTGGTTTTCCCGGCTCCGGTCGGTCCGACGATCGCGACCAAGCTGCCAGCCGGCACTTCCAGCGAAAGGTCTTTGATGATGGGCTGCTGTGCTTGATAGCCGAAGGTCACATGGTCAAAGGCGACATCACCAGACACCTCGTGGTATTCGTAGGCTCCAGGAACATCAGAAACTTCCGGTTCTTCATCCAGCAAACGGAAGATCCGTTCTGCCGCCGCCAACGCCGATTGCAAATCGCTGAAGATATTGGCTAACTCATTGATTGGTCCTGAGAATTTTCTGGAGTATAAGACAAAAGAAGAAACGTTCCCGAGTGTCAGATGACCGAACAAAAACAGCAAGGCGCCAAACATACTGATCAAGGACAATGACAGATTGTTGATAAAGTTGATGGAAGGACCAGTCATACTACCGTAGTACTCGGCATTGTAATAGGCATCCACCGCTTCTTGGTTTTTTCGTCAAAACGGCTGATGATCGCTTCTTCTTGGTTATACAGCTTGATCGTTTGCTGACCAGAAATAATCTCTTCCACAAAACCGTTCAGTTCGCCTAATTTGCGGGAACGACGGCGAAACAATGGTTGAAATTTGCTCATCAAAAAGCGGGTCAAAAAGATCGAAGCGGGAACCGTTACGACAAAAATCAGCACCAGCAGCGGCGAAATCAAAACCATCATCACAAACGAACCAATGATCGTCACAAGACTGCTGAGAACTTGAATGGCATCGCTGGCCAATGACGTATTGATGGTATCGACATCATAACTGATGCGGCTGATGATATCCCCAGTGGCGACTCGGTCAAAATACCCCACCGGCAGTTCGGAGATTTTATCAAAAATCGCCTTACGCATCGCTGCCACCACCCGCTGACTCAAGCGAATCATCATGAGCGAAATCAGATAACTAAGAAGGGAAGACGCAAGATAAAACAGCAGCATCAGCCCACAATAAAAGAAGACTCGGTCAAAAATGACCTTGCCGGGACCCGGTTGAATGGCATCAATGGCGTACCCTGAAAGCAAAGGGCCCACCAAGGCGAAAATATTGCTGGCCATCATCAATACAGCGGCTGCCAGCAGGAGACCTTTGTACTCGTAAAGATAGCCCCACAAACGCCGTAGTGTTTTCTTACTATCCTTTGGTTTTTCCGTTTTTTCTTCGGCATCGTCGGCACCTCCTGTCTGACCTTGATAAATGGCTTGGTAGATCGCATTTTCTGCTAATAATTCTTGGTGACTGCCAAAGCCGTTCATTTGCCCGTTTTCCAGTACCAAAATTTTGTCGGCATGCTGGATCGAGCTGATCCGCTGCGCGATCAAGACCGTCGTCGTCTGTTGAAACTGCTGTTTCAGGACCTTGCGCAACTGAGCGTCGGTCCGATAATCCAGCGCACTAGCAGAATCATCCAAAATCAAAATTTCCGGATCCCCCGCCAATGCCCGCGATAACAAGACCCGCTGCTTTTGACCGCCGCTTAAATTGCTGCCTTTGGCATGCAGTGGATGAGCTAAGCGTTTGGGTAGTTGATTGATAAACTCCTTGGCTTGGGCGCGAGCCGCCGCTTCTTCGATCTGTTCTTTGGAAAACCGCCGACCAAAAGCGATATTTTCTTCGATCGTTTCCGCAAAAAGCACGTCTTTTTGTAAGACGACACCGAATAACTGATGCAACTCCGTCGGATCGATGGAGCGAATGTCGCGACCAGCGATGCGGATCATACCCTTCGTTGGGTCATAGAGCCGCAGCAGTAGTTTGACGATCGTTGATTTTCCACTACCAGTCGCACCGATGATCCCTAAGGTTTTTCCCGGCTGCAAGGAAAAATCGATGTCTTTCAGCACCCGAGTGCCATTAGGATAGGTGAAGGAAACTTTTTCAAAAACGATATGCGCCGACTCTTCTTTGACAGGCGCCTCAATGACTTGCATATTTTGCGGCAGGCGCAAGACGGATTGGATCCGATCGGCAGAAGCCAGCCCCTTCGACACGATTACAAAGATGCGCGTGATGCTGAGCATGGCATTCAAAATGATCGTAAAATAGGTCAAAAAGGCGATGATGACCCCTGGTTGGGTCAACCCTTGATTGACGCGAAAGGCACTGACGACGATCACTAGCGTCAGTCCGATATTCAAAAATAGGTCCATCAGGGGTGGTGTCGCAGCCATCGTTCGATTAGCGGTAGTTTCCGCAGCTACTACGTCTTGGTTGACGTGGTCAAAGCGCTTTTTCTCGTAATCTGCTTTGGACAAGGCCTTGATCACCCGAGCCCCAGTCACATTTTCACGGACAGTTCGCACCAACACATCCACTTGCTTTTGTAATGAGGCAAACAAGGGGATCCCCCGTTTCGAGATCGTGACTGCCGCCACTAAAGTGAAGGGCAAGACGCCCACTAAGACCAGCGTCAACACGGGATCTAATGTGGCAGTGATCATGATCCCCCTAATAACAGAATCGGGGCACGAATCCCCATCCGTTGGATCATGCCTACCGTTTGATGGATGTTGTAAGTGTCTGTCGTCAAGCGAGACACCAAGGAAGGGATCCCGACTTCTTCGACTTGCGGAATCGACAGATAGGAAACTTTTCAAATAAATCATGGCGTATACTGCCGGTGGTATCGCGAGCAACACTGGAGGCCATCCGATTGGCGATGATATTGGTGACGACTGCGATGATGGAGCAGACCACCATCGCCCCACCCCAAGCAAAAATCGCAGATACCTGCTTCGTGGGGATCACAGAATCGATGATATACGCCAAAATCCAAGGCAATAGCAAGTCCATCAGGGAGCCGAAGAATTTGATACTGACGCCAAGGGAGATGCGGCCGATATAGGGTTTTAAATATTGAGTCAAAAGATTCATTCCATCGCCTCATCTTTCGCTAAAAGCCGCTGGGAATTTTCTTTGACGATTTCCAGATCGGCGATCAACTGCTGCTGTTGGGCAGCAGAAAAACCTGCTACGACTTGTTCATTCCAGCTTTGAAGCAGCTGCTGGATCGCTGGTTGGACGCCGAGTGCTTTTTCGGTTGGATAAACCAGTAATTGTCGTTTGTCGGTGGGACTGCTGGTTCTAGTGACAAATCCTCGTTCTTCTAGGATTGCTAGTTGACGGGCAACATTGCTTTTATTCACAAAAATCTTCTTGGCTAAGGCTTCTTGACTGATCCCCGGTTGGCGGCAAATGTTTAAGATATAGGTATGATGCATCCCGCCTAAACCAAATTTTTTCAGTTCTTTTTCCCGATAAAGGGTGGCGAGACGGGCAATATGATTGATTGAGCGGATAATGGCTTCCATGAGCACTCCTGCCTTTCTTGGTTCTTCAAAGTGTCTTATCTATTATACGGAATAATCGTTGCACACGCAACGATTATTGTTTCTCTCGGAAAAAAATAGGTACACTGTTGCTGATCAACAAAAAAAAGAACTTCAGCCCTCTCGCTGAAGTTCTTTTTTGATTCATTTTATTCAGATTCTTTCAATAAAGCTTGTACGACCTTACGACGACGACGGTACAGCTGTCTTGTTTTCCAGCTGATAAAGCCGATGAGTAAAGCGAGCCAAGAAATGATCGTCAGCCATAAAGCTCCGTCGAAAAACCAAGGTGCGTCGTAATCAACGACTAAGACATTCTCCCCTGCTTGCTGTTGGACAGAAACGGCACCAATAGCACTCAAAGAGACATCTTTCTCAGTTAGTGGCTGCTGATTGAGGGTCAATTCAGTATAGCGGTAATTGATGATCGGTAACGCCTTCCACGCCTCTTGATCACCTTGCCAACGTAAAGTAAGTTTCCCGTTTTCCACGGTTTTTGCCACGGTATCATTTTTTTCAATGATTTCTTCCCCGTACAAATTGTACTTGTTCTTCTTGGTCTCTTGATAGAGGGGCAGATAATCTGGGGTAGAACGTTGATACAGCGCTAAGGCTAAGGACTTGTCTTTACTAAAATAGGCTTCCTTCAATTGCGCTTCAGATTCCGCCGACAGATAGGTGTGGTTTCGCAGTGAAACCGCCGCTTCATCGGAGTGCCAGTCCTGCATTTTGACCGTGTTTTGGATCAGGATTTGACCAATACTCAAAACTAAAACGAGGACGAACCAACGCGGATTTGCCAATGGCTTGCCCCGATAATAAGGAACCAGCAGGCACAAACCGACTAAGATCAAAATCGTGGCAGGAACAAAGAACCGAAAAGGGAATTGAAGTAAATTAATCACACCATTGTCAAGACTGCCTAGCCATTGCCAAGGAATAGCGTTCGATGATAAAACGAAAAAGACCGCTGCAGCTGCTGTCATTAATTTGAAGCCGCCAGATAGACGCGGCCAGACACGGATCGCACCGCAAAAGAACAAAGCACATAAGATGGGCAGCAGGTACGGAGTCGTCCACCAATAGCTGCTGGTTCCAGTAATGGTATTGTTCTGCATGTTGCGATTCACAAAAGGCGCGATCAACGTGTTACTCGTATAAAGATCCAACATCCCTAACCAAATATTGGCGGTCAGCAGCAAGAAGATCCCGATCGCTCCTGCTAAGCGCAGCACCAATTGTCGTTTTTCTTCGCCGGAAGTTCCAACAAAAAAGGCGCGTAAGAAAAAGGGCACATATAAGAGCACTAACAAGATGCTTGAAAACACATGGATTTGAAATAAGACCGCCACGGAAACTCCTACCGCAAAAGGCCGCAACCGTTTATGTTCCCCTAGTGCGATCAGTGGAATCAGGCACAGCGGCAGCACAGCCGCCCCCAAGCAGAAAAGCCCTGCCGCTCAATCCAATACTGGACAGAATAGGTCGCCATAAACAGGATGCTCATCCCCACTGACAGCCAGCCATTGACTCGTAATTTCTTTAATAAGCCAAACATCGAAAACCCTGCTAGCAGATAGAGCAGCCCATTAGCGAGCAGCTGGTAAGAAAACCACGAAGGACTCAGCAAGACCAGCAGTCCTTGGAAGTAGGCAAAAAAGGGACCATATAATGCATTGACGATACGAGCAGATTGCTGAAACCCGTAGATAGAAAGAAAATATTGAAAATTGCCCTCTTTGATCTGCTGGCTAGTCTCATAAAAACGATTGAAGTGAAAGACCACATCAGAGCCCAAAATCATGCCTTGGCCTAAGATCTGCGGTAATAAAAAAACACCACTCATTGTAATCAGAATCACCACTTGCCAGAAAAGCGGCTTTTGTACTATTTTTTGTTTCAAAAAAAAACCTCCTTGCACCTTTTCGGTACGCTCATAAAAAGAGTACCAGATAGGGACGAGGAGGGGAAAAAGAAAGCTTAGTGAAAAGGGATACATGGTAAAAATTTAACCAATTACTAAACTTTTCTAGGTTTTAGGTGGTCGTTTCTTTGCTTTTTCTCAAATTTATTGGGTGATCGTTTGCCAACTTTCCAGTAGTTCGCTTAAAAGTGGGACGACCGTTTCTGCAGGGGCTGCCTCTTTTTGGACATTGGCACTGACTAGCTGATCGTACATATAGCCATACAGAGAATCGAGATCTTCAGCGATAGCGCCGCCTTGCTCACGGTCTAAAGAGACCCGTAATTCCAATAAAATATTCTGCGCCTTGACAAATTGCTGATGAGCTTGGCTCAACTCTTCTTTTTCCAATGCGATCACTGCTAATTTGATATTTTTGATCGCTGCTTGCAACAGCATTTCAATCAGTTTGTTGGGGGAGGCACTCATTACTTGGTTCTGCAAATAGTTGTTTTGCATTTTTTGATAATTCATCTTTTTTTCCTCACTATAAATCAAATTCGACGAAGGCGGCACTGTCTTCTTGCTGCAAATACGTTTTGACAAGATTGTTTTTGCGGTTCAAACGCCCCAATTCTTGTTTGATCTCTTGCTGCTGGGCTTTGACCTGGTCTAAGAACGCTTGATACGCTTGGATCACTTGTTGCGCCAATGCACTGGTTTGTGGACTATGGCTCTGTGCTTCTGCTTGCATGGCTGCTATGACCGCTGCATTGGCTGCCATCAAACGACTGGCTTCTTCGCTGTCGCCGCGCCATTGGGCAAAACCAGTTAAAATCTGATTCAAACGTTCATCTAATGATACGTGTGGCTCCATCGGTTGTTTCCTTTCATGTTGACGAGGGTTTCTTATGCGAATGAAAAATGACTGCTTTAATCGGCTATCCTGCCTAGTTTGACGTATTGGCAAACTGATTGCTTAGGTAGCTCAGCTGATTTTCAGCCTCCATCATCACGGAGTCTAACTTGGTAAACATTGTGATGTAACGCTCTTTTTTCATTGCTAAAATATCATCAAACCGTGTGATCTGCTTGTTTAAATCCTTGATGGTACTGTCATAGGTCGCAGATTTGGTGGCAATGATCCCTTTATTGGCTGAAGTATTGACGACATAGCTGTTGGCTAATTCTTTTAGGGCTAGTGTATAGCCAGTCTCTTTCGTGCTCGCAGTGCCATCAGCTTCTTTAGTTTTCGTACTTGCATAAAAGAAAGACTTCACAGCAGCGGGATCTTCCGCTAAGGCTTCTTTTAACTTTGTCGTATCCAATCCCAATGTACCATCATTATCGACGGTGGAGATGCCTAGCTTATTGGCGGTCAGCTTTGAGCCGCTGACGGCTGGAATGGTGATCAAATTTCGCAATTGGGTCTGTAGACGAGTCAATGCACTGTCTCCCACCAAGGTCCCCGTCTTGTTGTTTTCACTACTAGGATCTCCCACGGTCAAATTGTCGCCGATAAAACTCATCAAGCTATTGTATTGATCCACTAATCCTTGCACTGCATCAACGACTTTCGAGGTATCATTGGCTAAAGAAAGCGTCACATGCTCCTCGCTTTTTTTCGCTAACGTCAGAGTGACACCATCGATAACATCCGTCACACTGTTGCTGTCGCGAGTGATCTTCATGCCGTCTAGCTCAAAAATAGCCGGTTGGCCTTGCGTCGTTGTCGCAGTTGAACCGATCCCTAACCCTTCGGCAGCATTGCCGTCGATCAAGAAATTTTTGTCGCCCATTTTGGTGTTCGTTAAAATCAAACGGTTATCCACGATGCTCGCCGCGACGAAGGTCGTCTTGCTTTGGCTATTGATCTTGGCTGCCACATCTTTTAAGCTGTCTTCGGCCGTGATCTCGATCGAAGCGGTGATCGGTTTGCCATCTTCATCGACTTCCGAACTGGTCAATGACAGCTGACCACTGACATTTAGGGCCGTTTTGCTGCTTTGAGCTACTTGACTCCCCGTCACCTTCGTGGCTGTTGCTAGTTGGTTGACTTTTAGATCATAGGTGCCTTCTGGAGCTTCCGTTGTTCCTGCAATTGAAGCGATGCTGCTATTGGTGGTCGTCGCTTTTTTCGTTTGATAAGCATCATCTTTTTGTAATGCATCGACTTTTGACAAAAAGTTAGTCAAGCGAGTGCTGATATCACTCCATGCCGTTTTTTGTGCTTTTAGCGACGTGATTTTATTCTCAGCGCGGGTCTTGTTGATCGCATCTGCCGCCAATAATTTTTCAATATCTTCTGAAGTCACGCCAGAATAACTCCCTAGCGTTGTACTGATTCCTGAACTGCTGGTTACACTTGCCATGTTTTCATCCCTTTCGATCGACCGCGATGCCCATGTCATCCCATATTTTCCCAATCACGTCTAGCATGTTGGCGGGCGGGATCTCTTTGATCACTTCGTTGGTCTGCATATCCACTAAACGCACCATCGTACGCCCTGTGCGCTCATGTACTTCATAAGCCAATTTCATATCTTTGCCAAGTAGTCGCTGATTCACTTCCTCCACGGAGGCTGCGATCTTGTGCTGATCGGCTACTGAAAAATAGTGGATCGGCGGTTCAGTGGCCACTGTCTGTTCCTTTTTCTCCGCCAGTTTCCCCTCTTGGTGTTGCGGCTGAAGGTTGGCGTTCTCTTGATTTAGGGATTCGATCGGACGTGCTTTAGCGACCGACGCAACGGCTTCGATCGGGTGTATTCCTGACATTGGCTGAATATCCATCAGAGCTTCCTCATTTCTAAGCGTTTTTGTGCTGCTATGTAAAACACAAGAACTGCGCTTCCCCTAGGCAGTCCTTGTGTCAGTGGTTCACTTGATCAAAAATTATCCTTGTAACAAGCTCAATACGCTGTTAGGCATTGAGTTTGCTTGTGCCAACATTGAAGTTGCTGCTTGAGAAAGGATGTTGCTCTTCGTAAAGCTCATCATTTCTTGCGCCATATCAACGTCACGGATACGTGAGTTTGCTTCAGATAGGTTTTCTTGCGTTGTACCTAAGTTGTTGATTGTGTGTTCTAGACGGTTTTGCGCCGCACCAAGATCCGCACGTTGTGCAGAAACTGCTTTGATCGCTTCATCGATTTTTGTGATTGGGTTGTTTTCAACGCTGACAGTTGCCGCTGCTGCTTTGCCTTCATCAGAAGCGGTAAATGTTGCTAAAGCATCATCGTATGTTTTTTGAGCTGTTGCTTTTGCTGTATCATCCGCTGCTGTATCGATGGCTGTTTGTAATTCAGCAACTGTTTTACCAGCTGCCGCATCAACTGTGCCGTCCGCTGCATATTTTGTTGTAGCATCTGCTTTGAAGGCAGTCGCTACTGCTTTATCTTTTGCTGCAGCAACAGCTTTAGCATCGCTTGTGTCAATGGCTTGTGTTAAATCTAAGCCTTTTACTTTCAACGCAGATGAGCTCATGTTGTTGATTGAAACGCTCATTGTTTGGTTTGCGTTGGCACCGATTTGGAAAGTGAATGATTTCGCATCATCGCCTTCACCAGTTAACAAGCTTTTTGTATTGAATTCAGTGGTATTGCTGATACGGTCGATTTCATCAGACAATGCAGTGTATTCTTTGTTGATCGCACTGCGGTCGTCATCACTTAACGTACCGTTTGAACTTTGAACCGCAAGATCACGCATACGGCCTAAGATGCTGTGGGTTTCATTTAATGCACCTTCTGCTGTTTGGATCAATGAAATACCATCTTGTGCATTGCTTTTTGCTTGTGACAAACCGCCGATTTGGCCTTTCATTTTTTCAGAAATTGCTAAGCCAGCTGCGTCGTCCCCAGCTTTGTTGATGCGTAAGCCTGAAGATAATTTAGACAAAGAATTGCTTTTAGAAGCATTTGCTGCCGTTAGGCGTGAGTAAGTATTCAATGCTGAAACGTTTGTATTGATTCTCATGTGTAGTTCCTCCTAATTTTTATTCGCTAAGGTTTCCCTCTGCTACTATTTATCGGAAGAAACCGTTCAGGGTTAAGCCTTTTTTCTAAAAAAAATAAAAAACTTTTGCTCTCAGCAAAGAACAAAAGTTTTTGGGTTAATTTAAATAATCTAGAATGGACATCTGCATGATCTTTGTTCCCATTGCTAATGTTGAGCGGTAGGCAGTCATTTGATTTTGATATTCCATATACTTTTCCGCAATATCGACGTCTTGTTTGTTGGACAGTGTTTCGGTCAAGTTCAGCTTTTCCGTCTCATTCCGATCAGCTGCCGCCTCCAAGCGATTGTAGAGGGTGCCGATCTGCGCCCGTACATTCACCACATTAGTGGCATGCTGGTCATGAGCGGTTAAAAGCTCGCCCCCTAAGGCATCTTTATCATCACTGCGCAACGCAGACAATAAATCATTGAAGTAGGTGCTTAAATTTTGGGGATCCGTAGCGGTACCCGTCTCGTTCATCAGACGATCACCGCTGGCTAACAGATCCACCGAGACCCCGTTTGCGATTTCTCGCGGCAAGTCTTCGCTGGTGCCATTGTATTTGATACCGACGATGGCGTCATTTTCTTTGACGATCTCAAAAGGCGCCGTCGTTGTATTCGTTCCGCTAAATAGATAGCGGCCATCAAAGTTGGTGTTTAATGATTCAACGATGCCTTCGATCTCTTGCTCGATCTCTGAACGATTTGCCCCTAATTCCTCACTGCCAGCTGTCGCATTGGCAGAAGATTGAACCAATGAGCGAATCCGCAGCATCGAGGTACTGACGCTTTCTAAAGCAGAATCTTGGGCTTTTGTCCAAGAAATACTGTCTTTGATCGTATTATTGTAAGTTTTGTTTTGATTTAACGACACATTGAGATCCATGATTTTTGAAACCAGCAGCGGATTATCCGAGGACTTGCTGACTTCTTTCAAGCTCGATAGCTGATTCAACGTGGATTGGACTTTGGAGGCGTTGGTTCCTAGATTTCGTAAAAAATCATTGTAGGTGATGGAATTGGAAATACGCATGGTCTACACTCCTGTTCGATTGATCAATGTGTCTAACATTTCAGAAACGACCGATAATATGCGGGCATTGGCCTGAAATCCTTGTTGGAAACGAATCACATCTGACATTTCTTCATTTAATGAAACCCCAGACACCGATTGATTTTTGTATTCTAGTTGATTCAGCAGCGACAATTGGGCACTGACTGTATTGTCGGCTTGCTGTTTTGAGATCCCGTTTTTGGTGACGATGCTGTTAAAATAGCTGCTGACACTCATGCCAGATGCTGCATTGGCAAACGTCAATGTCTCAGAATCAAAAGAAGCGATCGTGTTTTCTGACAACGGAAAATCCAATTTGGCACTGCTGAGTTTCGCCATTGCAGCAGCTCTTGAACCATCTCCTGCTGCATTGCTCGTTCCGCCGGTCACCAGACTTGGGTTATCTAACAGTGCTTGGCTGACCCGAATCGTCGTCGCTGTGCCGGTATCATCTTGGCCGATCTCAAATAGTCCGCTTGTACGAGAAGCACCGCCGGTAAAGACCATGTTCATGGCTTGCGCGATCGTCGTCGTAAAGTTGTTCAATTCCGTCAAGCGGCTGCCGATTTCACCAGATGATGCTTGCAGGCCCCCGATCGCACCTTCTTTGATCGGCAATTCTGTATAGGCGGTGTCGCCATTGTCGGTGGTTTTCGTCAACAAGACGGTTCCTGCTGGATAAGACCCTGTGATGGTTTCGGCAGGATTCAAGGCGTTGCCGTCTTTGGAAACTAAGGCGCCTGTGTCGCTTTGTCCCACCACCACACTAAGGGTATTGCGTTCCTCCGCACTTAAGATCGTCTGTCCGCCATGGATACAAACCCACGGCCATATTGATCGGTCTTGGTTTCGATCCCTGCTAGACCCGAGAGATCTTTCAACAGACTGTCTCGACGATCTAAAAGATCATTGGGTGTCTCACCACTCGTCGTCAACCCATAGATCTGTTCATTCAAGGATTGTAGCTGTTTGACCTTCTCATTGAAGTCCAGCGCGGATTTTTCGATGGTATCCAGCGTATCGCTTTGCAACTGCGTCATTTGTTTGCCCATTTGGTTGATGGTATCGGCAAACGTACTGCTGTTTTCCAGCACGAGGGTCTTAGACGTATCCAGTTCAGGATTGTTGGCTAATGCGGTCCAAGAATCAAACATCGTTGCCAGCTGTTTGGACAGTCCGTTGTCAGAAGGCTCATTCATTAAACTTTCCAGCTGTCCTAATATGTCTGCTTTTTGTTCATAATATGTATAGGTAGAATTGGCATTGCGTACTTGTCCAATGACAAAATCATCGACGATCCGTTCGACACTGCCGACTTTCACACCCATACCGATGCTGCCGACACCCGCTAGATGGTAAGACGCTTCAGCTTGCAAGTTGACTCGTTGTCTTGAGTAGCCGTCTGTATTGGTATTTGCAATGTTGTGGCTGCTGGTTTGCAACGCTGCTTGATTGGCGGTCATGCCCCGGGTTGCGGTGCCTAATGAACCAAATAGTCCTGTCATAGAAGTACTCCTTACATTTTTTGATCGATGATCGCTGTTGAGACTGCTTGTTTTTCTTGATATTTCGAATAAGTATTTGCCGGTGTCTTGATATTTTCTTTGACTGCATCCATCAAAACAGTTTGGAAACTAATGGCTTGTTCCGTCAGCAGGAGATTCTCGGCTTGCTGCACTTGGATCTGGCGGATGAGTTCTTTGATCGCCACTGAAAGAGTTCCTTCATACGTGGAAAAAACGGGTACGAAGGCGGTTTTTTCTCGACGAGTTCTGGTAATTTTTCTGCTTGATTTTTGATCAAGCAGGTCTTTTCTTTTTGCAGCAACCGCAAGAACTGCTGTAGCTGACGCTCAAATTCCCGTTCTGTCATCTAGTCGACCTGCTTTTCATCTTGTTGCAGCATTTTATCGGCGATTGTTTCGGCAGATACTTGGTAGGTGCCTTCTTTGATCGCTCGTTTCAATTCTGCCACTCGTTCACTGCGACTGGCTATTTGATTGGCACTCTTTTGAATGGCTTGAGCTGTTTCGGACAATTGAACATCGACGGTTTTTTCTGTCTGAGCAGCAGTTGGCTTTTCTTGTTTGACCGCTTCACGTTTGATGGCCTTGTCGCTGTATTCTGCGTACCCTCTTTCGATTTTCATAGGTTCTCCTCCGTTCTCATTCTTCTACCCTCTACTATCGGTCAAATCACAAAAAAGTTAAACCCATATGTTTAACTTTTTGCGATTTCTTCAAATTAATGCAAATTGTGGATGCGTTGTTTTTGCGAAAGAATGTTGGTGATCCGCACACCGAAGTTTTCATTGATGACCACGACTTCCCCAGTGGCGATCAGTTTGCCGTTCAACAAAATCTCTAGCGGTTCATCCGTCAGTTTTTCCAGTTCGATGACGGACCCTGTATTGAAAGATAAAATGTCCTTAATGGTTTTTTTGCTGCGGCCTAACACGACACTTAGATCCAATGGCACATCAAGGATCAAGTCCAAATTATCCCCATCGCTCACTCCGCTGGAGGTCAATGTTTGAAACGCCGGTTTGCTGACTTCTACGGGCTTTGATGCAGCCGCTGGTTCTGGCGTAGGTGCAGCAACGGGTGCCGTTGGCTGCGGTGTTGGTGTTTCCCGAGTAACGACAGTCGCTTCATCGGACAGCATCGCACTGGCGATATCGTTGACCACAGGATCCGTAAAAATCTGCATGATTTTGCTTTCGATCAGACCTTCGACGCGCAAAGAAAACGAGATACAGTAAATCTCTTCCTCTGCCTCGATCCCGCTATACTCAATGTTTTCTGGTGTCTCCCATAGTTTGACGATCGGCGGCAAGATATCCACTTTGCGGCTGATCATCGTTGCCATCGAAGTCGAGGCAGTCCCAATCATTTGGTTCATGGCTTCTGCCACAGCACTTAGCTCTAATTCCGTAAATTGAGTGTTGCTGGTTTCACCAGTTCCACCCATCATTAAATCGGCGATCACGATGGCATCTTTGACTTCTAACAGCATCAAATTACTGCCTAAAAGTCCTTCTTTAAATTCAACTGTCGTCGCTACTTTTGGTGCAACGAGGTCGTTTAAGATCTCACCAAATTTGATTTTAGACACCCGGGGAGTCGTGATGCTGACCCGACGATCAAGAATGGAAGACAACGTCGTCGCCGCTTGCGACATGGAGATATTGCCAACTTCGCCGATAATATCGACTTTGACTTGCTCTTCTAATCCTTGCGGCTGGGTTGGGGCACTTTGATTCAACAATGCATCGATTTCTGCTTGGGATAAACGTTCACTCATAGTTCTGCTCCTCTTCTAACTTGTCTAATAATTCAATGGCTAAACGGTCCTCTTGCTTCCCAGGTTTTGCTCGGAAGTAAGGTTTTCCATCGATGAAGGTCTCTAATGGTTCAGTGATTTTTTTGTCTAGTTTGATGACATCGCCTTCTTCTAAGTGGAGAAACTCAGAAAGACTCATTTGAGCATGGCCCAGCAGAACTTCTAGATTCAATCCGACGCCATTCAAACTTTTTTGCAACTCGCGGCTATCGTCTTGGTTGACGGGCTGATTGCTATCAAACCAATTGCGGAAACTTAATTTATCAATGATCCCTTCAAAAAAGACATAGGGGATACATAGATTGATGAAATGTTTCACTTCAAAAATTTTGATAGTAAAGGTCACTAATACGACGGGTTCGTTGGGCGACATGTTTTGCATCAATTGCGGATTCGTATCGATTCCATCCAAAACTGAATCCAAGGCAACGATGTCCTTCCAAACATTTTGGTAGACCCGTACAAATTGTGCTACTACTTCTTCCAAGATCGCTGTTTCAATATCAGTAAAACTTTTTTCTCGCTAAAATCCATTTCGATCGGCTTGTTTTGATAAACATCCAAGCCGCCGCACAACAACTCCACCAACATCATACACAGTTGTGGGTTCATCTCGATCATCTGGATCCCGCTCAAAGGCTGAGAATGAAAGAGCCCCAACAAAGTAAATTTTGGTATCGAATGGATAAATTCGTCATAACTGACTTGTTCGATAGCTGCCAACTGCAAAGAAACATTGGTTCGCAGTTGGGTAGAAAGCATGCTGCTGCTCATCTTCGAGAAATCCTCGAAGATCATGTGCAGGGTATTGACGTATTCTTTCGACAGCTTTGTTGGTCGGCGAAAATCGTAGGCTTTCACTTTGGCTTGTTTGTCTTCTATCTCAATAATTTCTTGATCGATCTCTCCGCTGCTCATCGCATTCAACAATAAATCAATCTCTTGCTGCGTCAATACCTGATCCACACTAATCCCCCATTTTTTTAAAAAATCATGTGATCGATTTGAATCACACTGGCTACTTTTTCACCGATCGTCACGACCCCAACGGCATGTTCTGTCTCTTGATTGCCCAGTTGGATATCGTCTTCAGTGATATCAAGTACTTCAATTACTTCTTCTACGAGGACCCCTTTGGTCTCCTCTTGCTTCTTCATGATCAATATGTTTTTTTCGTAGGCTGGTTCCATGATGGGAATCAATTTTGCCAAACGAATCACCGTTACGACAGACCCCCGCAGATTGATCAACCCTTCCACCCACTCCGGTGCTAATGGCACCTTCGTAAAGGAAGGGGCATCAATGACCTCGTCCACCGAGTCCGCCGAGATCAAATAGTACTGCTGGGCCATTTTGAAAAGAATCATCTGCATGTCGCTATCCTCCTAGGCATTAGGCAAAGGCTTTGTCGATGGCAGTGATTACGCGGTCCGTGTCAAAGGGCTTCACGATAAAGTCCACCGCACCGGCGCGAATCGCATCCATCACCATTCCTTGTTGTCCCATGGCACTGCACATTACGACTTTGGCCTGCGCATCAAACGTGCGGATCATTTTTAATGCCTCTAAGCCATCCACTTCTGGCATCGTGATATCCATGGTCACTAAGTCTGGTGTCGTTGCTTGGTATTTTTCAAAAGCCTCTTGGCCATTTTGGGCTTCCCCACGACTTCATAGCCGTTTTTTTCTAAAATATCCTTTAATTTCATGCGCATAAATACCGCATCATCCACAATCAATACTTTTTTTGACATTGTATTTGCCCCTTTCAAATTCCTAATGAATCAAATATGTTTTCTAGTACACCGATTTCTGGAATCAAAAATAACGATGCCTCTAATGTTTCTTTGGCGTAGACGAACTCATTACGGATCACCATCACCTGCTCATCATACTGGGCCATCGCCAAATAGATGGAGCTGATCGCTGCGCCAAAGAAATCATAGCTGGCGCTTGGTAAAGACGCACTCAGTTGGGTTTCCAACAGTTGCCCGATCGCGATCAAAAAAGAATTGGTAAGGATGTTGGTCAACTCGTTGATGACCGATTGCTTCAATTCTTCAGACGGATCGCTTTCTTGGATCATCAACTGACGCAATTTTGCGGCGGATTCATCCGTTAAGACAAACAAGAAGATCCCTCGAAATGCCCCTTCGATCTGGCTCATCACCACATGAACTTCTTTGTCTTCCGCCATGATCTGCTGATACAGGTCCTCATAAGCTAGAATCTCGACTTCCGGTACCCGCATATCGATCGGTTGTTGGACGAGCTTTGATAAACTAGTCGCAGCGTGACCACCGCCGATATTGATCAGTTCTTTTAGGCCATCGATCTGCAGCGCTGTATAGCTCATAAGCGGTCATCCTTTTTTCCTGACAGATGGCATGAATGTCTAGGATCAGTGCGATCGAGCCGTTGCCCATAATCGTTGCCCCTTGATAGCGATTCAGCTTTTGCAGCAATGGATCGATTTTCTTGATGACGATTTCTTGCTGGCCGATCAGCTCATCTGCCAAAATGCCGTGAAACTGCTGGTCATTGTTGACGATGATGGCGAATTTTTTCTCAGATGGATCGCCTTCGATCGCTAAGAGTTGATCGGTCCGAACCAAGGGAATCAACTCCTCTTGAAAACGATAGACCTCATCTGAGACCGTCTGGATGATCTCTTCTTCTTTGACCATCACCACGCGTTCGACGAGATTTAGTGGGATCGCAAAGGTTTCTGCTCCGACGCGAACCATCAACGCTTGAATGATCGACAGAGTCAATGGCAATTTGATCACAAACTGCGTGCCTTTATTTGGCTGGCTCTTCATTTCGATCGTACCCCTAGTTGGGTGATCTTGGATTGCACGGCATCCATCCCGACACCGCGCCCAGAAATGTTAGTCACTTCTTGTGCCGTTGAAAAACCAGGATGGAAAATCAACTGCTGCAACGCTTCATCGGAAAGGCCTTCCGTTGCTAAGCCTTTCTTTTCAGCACTTGCTTTGATTACTTGCGGATCAAGGCCTTTGCCATCATCCTCTAAAGTAATGATCACGCGATTGCCTTCTTGATAGGCCGCCAAGCGAATCGTGCCCTTGCGCGGTTTGCCCAGTTTTTCCCGAACATCGGGTGCTTCGATGCCGTGATCGACAGAATTACGTAACAGATGGACCAGAGGTTCGCTCAACTCAGAAACCACTGTTTTATCCAATTCCGTTTCTTCCCCAAAAATGACAAGTTCCATTTCCTTTTGCAGTTCATTGGATAAGTCCCGAACCATTCGTGGAAAGCGACTAAAGACGACATTGACTTGCTGCATGCGGATCCGCAAGACCAAATCTTGCAGCTCAGAGGTCAATCGCGAAACTTGCTCTAAGGGGTCTTTGACTGCTTCGATGTTTTCCCGCTCACTGACATCTTCCAATTGATTGCGATAGACCACCAATTCGGACACGAGATCCAAGAATGAATCTAAGCGATTCAAGTCGACTCGGATCGATTGATTTTGGGCGGACGCATGATGCGCGGGCGCCGGCGATTTTTCTTTCGTTTCTGTTGTCGCTTGTTGAAGAGCAGAAGTCTCTGACTCTGGGGTCGGCACTGGTTGAAGCAGCTCTTCTGCCTCCTCCAACACAGCGGCTGATGGATCAAACGGTGCCACCACGAAGGCTTCGATCTCACTATTGCTGGCGATGTTTTGCTCGACATCAGCCAGTGTTTGCTGCGTCAAATACAGCAGTGAAAAATCTGATTCAAAGGTGCCTTCTTCGAGTGTTTGGGCATCTGGTTCTGTATAAAGAACATCCCCTGCTTGGCCAAGCTTTTCCATGATCAAGAAGGCACGAGCACCTTTTAACATGGATTGAGCATCTAAGCGAACAGCAATTTGGACCGCTTGATAGCCATCTCCAGCCGCTTGCTCGATCACATACAGATCAGAAGGATCGATCTGTTGAAGCTGTGGGGTTAACGCGCCCACTGCGGTGGGGTTTTGGCTTACTTCTGTCTCGGTTGATATACCGCCAGAATGTTCCGTTTGGTCAAGTTCGGCCAATAAATCGGCAATTTGAGCTGGCTGCAGGTCGCGTTCTTCCCGCAAGTCCTCCACAAGTTCTGACAGGCGATCCAGACATTTGAAAATCAATGAGATCGATTGCTGGGTCACTTGCAAGGTCCCAGTTTTAAATAACTCAAAAATATTTTCCATTTTATGGGTCAGCTGCGTCATGACGTCATAGCCCATCGTTGCCGCCATCCCTTTAAGGGTATGGGCAGAACGGAAAATATCATTCAGCAAGGCGCTATCTTTTGGATCGTTTTCCAATTGCAAGACATGATCATTCAACTGTGCTAAATGATCGTCTGTTTCTTCAAAGAAAAGGGTACGATAGACACTATTGTCATCCAAATGGGTCCCTCCTTTACAAAATTATACTTTTTGATAGATAAACGAATCGATTTTCTTGAGGCCGAATTGTTCCGCAAAATTGATCGTTTCTGTCGCTCCCGTAAACAAAATGCCCCCTGGGACCAATGCATCGCTGAATTTTTGATAGACGGCATCCCGAGCATCACTTTTGAAATAAATCGTCACATTGCGGCAAACGATCACATCAAAAGGCCCATTGTACGGGTCTTTCAAAAGATCGTGTTGCTTAAAATGAACCCGCCGTTTGATTTCTGGTTTGATCTGAAACTGGTTCTTTTCTTTTGCATCAAAAAAACGGGTACGTTCTGCCGCTGAGACATTCCGCAATTCGTGGTCTCGATAGAGTCCTTGCTTGGCTTTTGCCAAAATTTGCGTATCGATATCGGTAGCCAAAACATTGGCTGCGGCAATTTGGTTTTTTTCTAGCAGCATCGCGATCGTATAGGGTTCTGCCCCAATCGAACATGCGGCACTCCAAATTTTGGGCAGCGTGGTTTTCGGGAGAACAATGGTTTTCAAGACGCGTTCAAAAGCGTCAAACAGTTCTTTGTTGCGATAAAATTCCGTTACGTTAATGGTGATATGGGCTAAAAAAGCCGCCCGCACCCCGTCATCGCCTTCGATCAATTGCTGGTATTCCCTCAACGTTTTTGCCCCGCTGTTTTCCATGATCGTAAGGATGCGGCGCTGCATTTGATTTTCTTTGTATGCGGCTAAGGGAATCCCTAATCGGCGATCCACCCACGCATTAAATAAGGCAAATTCTTCTTCCATCTTCTTCACCTGACCATCTGTGCAATTTTTGCTTCAATGCCCTGCAATGGCAGGACTTCATCCACGACTCCTTGTTCAATGGCATACCGCGGCATCCCAAAGACTGTACACGTTTCTTTGTCTTGAACGATCGTATAGCCCCCAGCCGCTTGGATCTGTCGTAAGCCAGCGGTGCCGTCTTTTCCCATCCCCGTCAAAACCACTGCCGCTAGTTGCGGGCCATAGTAGTCAGCTGCTGAGGAAAAAGATAATCGACGGTTGGCCGCGTCCCATGCCGTTTTTCTCGCTGGTCCAGCTGCAGGTGCCCTTGTTGGACCGTCATGTGGTAATCCCCTGGACAAAGATACACTTGATTTTCGATCCGCATGCCGTCGACTGCTTCTTGTACTCGGACGGTTGTCTCTGTGTCTAAGCGTTTTGCAAAGGAAGCCGTGAAGCCCGCTGGCATATGCTGAACGATCAAAATCGGGCAACGCAAACGTGCAGGCAGACGGCGAATAATTCCCAGCAAAGCACGTGGTCCGCCTGTTGAAGCACCAATGACTAGCGCATCAAGTGATACCGGCAAGCTGTTTTGTGTCAGCTTAGTGGTCTGGGCTATCGTTGGTACTGGCGGGTGAACCGTACCGACTTCATGATCCATCGCCAAAATCTTTTGATGAAATTCAGCGATCCATTCTTTTTCGATCATCGATAGACTGACGGGTTTTTCCACAAAATCTCGGGCGCCAAGCGCCAAAGCCTCAATCGTGGTTTCTTGATTGGTTAATGAACTAAGCATGATGACGGGAATGGCTGATTGCTGTTTCATCCTCCGCAAGGTCTCTAATCCGTTCATCACTGGCATCTCCACATCCATTACTACCAAATCGATCGCTTCTTTGGTCAGATAGTCCAATGCTTGTTTGCCATTGCGGGCAGCGACGGTCACCTCGATATCAGGCAGCTGATTCAATAAATCTGTCACTACTTTCCGCATGAATGCCGAATCATCGACGATCATTACTTTTTTCATGTCCCTGTACTCCTTTTACAAATAAACGATTTCTTGTTTGACTTGCCGAACCATGGTCTTGAAATCCTGAAGATCTACGATCATCGTTCGACCAGCGCTGCCGCCAACATGTTTGGCTACGATCGGAATGTTTAGCCGAGCCAAGACTTCCTCGACGGCTTCAATATTGCGCTGACCAATATTGCTGGCAGCGTTAAGCGTCTGGAACTGAAACATATTGGCGCCGCCAACGATTTTCGCTTGAAAGCGAGGCCGACGGATCTTTTGTTCCAGCTCAGCCACCATCGCTGGCAATGCCAAATCCGCAAACTTCTCGGGCTTGATTTCCCGCTTGTGCAAAAAAGGCTGACTATCTGGCAGCATAATATGACTCAAGCCGCCGATATGACTGGCTTCATCGTAAATGATCGTGCCGATGCAAGAACCTAAACCCACCGTGATCAAACGCGTTGGCGCTTGGGCGATCTTATACTCCGAGATCCCCACATGCAGTTCCTCATTCACGGTCATCATTGTCATGGTCATTGGCGGCTGCCAATTCCTCTGTCTGATAGGCGTCTAACTCCGCCGTCATCTCAGCGGCTTGTTCATAGCTGAAGAGAAACGGCAGCTCCAATGCCAGCACAAGTTCATCGTCTTTTTTCAGAAAGGCTTCGATATAGTTTTGCTTGAGTCCTGATGTATTTAGTTCCGCATTGCTAGGACTTTCAACGAGCGGTAAAATGCCGACGATCTCTTCCACGTATAAGCCGATCGCCCGCTCTTGCCAGTGACACAACAAGACCACATTTTGCCCGGTTTCCGGTGTAAATTCATCAAACAGCTTTTTGCGGATGTCAATGATCGGCACCATCGCCTCTTCAAAAGGCTGGATCCCCAGCACGAAATCCGCCACTTCTGGCAGCTGTGTAAAAGAAGCAGCCTCAATGACCCGTACCACATAGTCGATACGCAAGGCAAAGAGTTGTTGATGACTTTTAAATACAACGTATTGTTCCATTGGCGTCACTGCTCCTTTTTAGAATTTGAAACTATCCACTTGGAATTTAAGGATAGTGGCGATCGTTTCGATCTCTTGCACATTCCGTTCAAAGTCTTCGATGACTAAGTAGAAGTCTTCTAAGTTTGCCGTTACTTCTTGGGTGCCGGCAGAGGTTTCCGAAACAGCAGCCGAAATGTTGCTGACGGAAACTTGAACCATGTCTTTTTTCTCAACGATCCCGGTAATATGGGCTTCCACGGCTTGAATACTTGAAACCAATTTTTCGACAATATCAGAGATCTCATTGGCTGACTCGATCGCTTTGTTGATATTGTTGGTTTGTTTTTCGCCGCTTTCAAAGGAATCCGTCACTGCAGAGACCACTTTTTCCGATTTTTTGCGGATCGTTTCAATGATCGAACGAATGCTTTTCGTTGATTGACTACTTTGTTCCGCCAAGCTGCGGACTTCTTCCGCAACGATGGCAAACCCTCGGCCCGCTTCTCCAGCTCGAGCTGCTTCGATGGATGCATTCAATGCCAGTAAGTTGGTCTGATCAGAAATGTCATTGATCAGCTGAACGATCTTACCGATGCTTTGGACATCTTCGTTCATGTCGTTCATGCTTTCCACTAATTCCGCTTGGTTTTGCCGTTCGATCTCCCAGCTTTCAAATACATGGAACATCATTTCCGAATTGTGAACATTGCTGCTTTGGGATTGACCGACATAGCCATTCATCAATTCGATCTCTTTGTGGATCTCTTCGATACTTAAGGCTAGCTCGTCCATATCAAAGGAGGTTTGTTCCGCTTCGGAGGCTTGTGAACTAGTGGCATCTGCGATGGCATTCATCGTCTGACGCACATTTTCAATTGAATTTTTGGCATTTTTTGAGGTTGTCGTTAAGCCGCCTACCATTTTTTCCATTCGGCTGCTTTCTTCGTGCATGCCAACGATCACCGCTTTGAAGGTGTTTAAAACCCCTTGAAAACGATTTTGAACTTGCCCAAAAAGGGAAGTTTGGTCGCTGCTGCCGATCTCATCGATATGCGACAGATCGCCAGAACCGACTGCTTCTAGTTCTGTCAACAACGTATCCATGCCCGAGTGAGTCTCTTTTTTTACCAAATAGGTCATTCCTACTAACACTGCGATTTCTAGCAGCAGTACGATCACTGAAAAAATAAAGAAACTTTTTGCTGCTTGTCCGTCTCCGTGGGTGCGGATCACGAAGAAATAGCATCCTAATAATACGATCAGGGTAAATCCTAGCGGAATCAACGCCGCCAAGCGGATTTTTTTGATGATAGCTTGTACCTTCTTCTTCATAACAGTATCCTTTCCTATGCAAAATGATCAGTCGTGCTGTTTATCAAGATTCGCTCTTCACTTGATAATCGTTGGGTCACTCCTTCTTTATCCGATTATGAAAACAATCTTCTAGTTCTTTAATCGGATCTTTTGCTAGAAAAGTTAAGCATCTTCACCAGACATATGTATCTTTTGGATCAGCAAAGCGCGTATAGCCGCCTTGGTATTCATCACGAACCAAACGACCGTTTTGCAGCTCGACCACCCGATTACGGACTGTATTGACCATCGTGCTGTCGTGGGTCGCCAAGAGGATCGTGGCACCGACTTGATTGATCCGCAAGAGTAGTTTCATGACTTCGACGGCTGATTTGGCATCCAGATTGGCGGTGGGCTCATCGGCGATCAAGACTGCTGGCTCTGTGACGATCGCCCGCGCGATCGCTACTTTTTTGCGCTGTCCCACGGAAAGCTCTTCAGGATAGTGATCCTTTTGAGGAAACATGCCCACCAGTTGCAGCGCTTTGGCGGTTTTTTCCTGACGCAGCTTGCGGGGAGTGCCTAGTACTTGCAGCGCATAGTCAACGTTTTTGGCAACCGTCAGATAAGGAAGCAAAAGGTCTTCTTGTCCGACGATACCGACTTGTCGTCGAACCATATAGAGATGACGGTCTTTGAGTTGTTCCAACAAGACATTGCCGACTTGGATAGAACCGGCCGAAAGCTCTTCTTCTTTCAAGAGCAATTTGAATAAGGTCGATTTACCGGCACCACTGGGACCCACCACATAGATAAATTCTCCTTGAGGGATCGCAACAGAAATATCGGCCAATGCCAACGTACCATTGCTGAATTTTTTACTGACCTTGGTTAAGCGAATCATGTTCTTTCTCCTCTAATCTGTAAAACGATTGATCACAGACCACATCTCATCGGCTGTCTGCATGGCTTTCGTGTTCAATCCATACGCACGTTGGGTCGTTAACAAGTCTGTCATGGAAGTCGCTAGATCCACCGTCGACTGTTCTAACTGTCCTTGCAAGACGCTGCCAAAGGCTGCCGGATTGGTTTGCGAAGTAAGCAACGCTTGATCACCGGCACGGTACAGTTGGTTGCCCACTGGTGTGATGTTTTCTGTATTCGTTGGCTGATAAAGGGTCAGCTGCCCCAACACGCGAGTCTGACCATTTTCTTCCGTCGTCAACTGACCGCTGGCATCTATTGCGATTTGCTGCGCATCTGGCCACTGCGCGGTTGGTACGTTTGTGGTCATTGCCACAGGGTACCCTTCACTATTGACTAATTGCTTGTTCTCACTTAAATGAAAATTGCCTGCTCGACTCAGCAGTAATTGACCGGTTTGGTCCCGAACCCCGAAAAAGCCATTGCCTTGGATCGCGAGATCTAATGGCTGAGCAGTGCCCGCCAGATTGCCTTGGGCAAAACTGGTAGTCGTAGTCGCTTTTGCCCCCATTGACGCACCATATTGGGCGGCGTTGCCATTAAATAGCGTTTCTTCTGCACCGATGGCATTTTCCATCAATGTTTGAAAGTGCGTCGTTTGTGCTTGGTAGCCATTGGTATTGACGTTGGCGATGTTGTTGGCTGTCGTGTCTAAGTTTGTCTGCAAATGATTCAACCCAGAACGGCTGATTCCTAATAATCCACTGATATTCATTGACTCATCCTCAAATCTTTCCTAATTCGTTGACCGCTTTTTGCAATGTTTGATTCGTTGAACTCAAGACTTTCTGATTGGCTTCAAATTCCCGAGAAGTCTGGATCATCGCCACCATTTCATCGGCAACCGCTACATTGGCTTGTTCTAAGGCACCTTGCTGGATCACTGGTGCATTCACCGTGGTTCCTGCTGCGTTGCTAGTCACGTAGTTTTGACCAGCTGTAGTCAATGCTTCTTGGGGGAATGTTTGGATCTGAAAGTTCGCTGGTCCTAAGGCGCTGACTGCTTGTCCATTGGCACCCAAGACAAGATAGCCTTCTTGTGTCACGTATTGATTCTGCTGATTGACGGTAAAGTCGCCATTTCTCGTATACAACCGCTGACCCGCATTGTTTTGAACGACAAAGTAGCCTTCGGAAAGCAGTGCAAAATCGCTGGCTTGTCCCGTCTGTTTGACAGCACCTTGGTCTTGACTGATCGTACTGCCTGCCAATTGGGTCCCTAAAGACAATCCACCAATGTCACGGCGGGTATCCGCATTGGGCCCGCTTTGGTAATTATGCAATGCCACTTCATCTAGCGCCGACTGGAATAAGGTTTTTGCTTGATATCCTGTTGTATTGACATTAGCAATATTGCCGCTCGTCGTCTCTTGTCGCTTTTGTAATAATGAAATGTTCCGTGATAAGACATCCAATCCTCGAATCATGCCAGTTCCTCCTCAATCAATGTGCGCAATTTGGCAATCGTTTTGCCATGAATTTGTGAAACTCGCGGAATCGAGACTTCTAAGATTTCAGCGATTTCTTTTAACGTCAGTTCTTCGGTATAGTACAAACTTAAAATCAATTGTTCCCGTTCCCCTAATTTTTTGATGCACGCCACCAAGGCGGTGCGTTTTTCTTCAGCGACCAAGGTCTCTTCGACATTTTCGGCTGGATCCCGAACCATATCTTTTAAGGTCATGCCTTCTTCTTGGTAAGCAAACAAGGTATCCTCCAAAGAGACGCTGGCTAAGTAGTGCAGACTCTCATAAATATCCGCTAGTTGACTTTGGTTGATTCCCAACTGTTTGCAGATCTCGGTGTCGGTCGCTTCTCTTTTGAGGCTTTGCTCCAACTCTTGCCGTGCTTGATAAAACTGATTGACTGCCGCCATTTTGTATCGGGAGATTTTGGCGTGCTTGCGTACTTCATCAATAATTGCCCCTTTGATGCGAATCGCTGCATAGCTTTCAAAAGGAACTTTTTTTGAGGGATCGAATTTCCGCAAGGCATCCATCAACCCAATCACCCCAATATTGTAGAGATCGCCTGATTCATAATCGGCGGTTTTGATAGACAGGCGCTGAACCACCCGTTCCACTAGCGGCAGATACTTGATGATCTCCGCTTCTCGATCGACTTCATACATCGGCGATGCCCCTTCCTAAGAAAATTCTGCTTAAATGTCAATACTGCCCACCGTTTCGATCGCAATTTCATTGGGAATCTCATTCAGAGAAAGAACGGCGATATCTGGGAAATTAAAAACGATCATTTTTTTGAATGCTAACCGGATCTTAGGCGATGCTAGAATCACGAAATTGATATTTTGAGCGATCGCCGCATGTTGGATCCCACTGATGGCATCCAACAGCTTGGTCACGGTATCAGGTTTTAAGACCGGGTACGAGCCAGTTGCGGTTTTTTGGATACTTTGAGCGATGATTTCTTCTAGTTTCGGCTGGATCACCGCCACTTGCAGCTCGTGGTTTTCATTGGCATACTTGGCAGCGATCGTCCGTTTCAATGCTTGGCGGACATATTCTGTCAAAACTTCTACGTCTTTCGTGACAACGCCGTAATCGGCTAAGGTTTCTAAGATCGTTGCTAAGTCATTGATGGGAATTTGTTCATCCAATAAATTTTGTAAAACTTTTTGGACCTCGCCGAGCCGCAAAATATCGGGGATCAATTCATCGATCACGACATTGTACTGCTCTTTGATGCCTTCCAATAATTTCTTGACTTCTTGGCGACCTAACAGCTCTGGTGCATGGGCATAGATGATTTCTTTTAAGTGTGTTGCGATCACGGTCAACGGCTCGATAATCGTAAACCCTTGCAGATCCGCCATCTCCTTATCGGATTCATCAATCCACATAGCATCCAGATGAAAGGCTGGTTCTTTTGTTGCGATTCCTTGAAAAGGAAACGGCTCTTCATTCGGACTGATCACCATGACTTTATTCGGGTAAATATCGCCGCGGCCGACTTCGTTGCCGCGGATCTTGATCACGTAATCGTTGGCATCCAAATAGAGATTGTCGCGAATACGAACGGGACTGACTAAGATCCCTAATTCTCTAGCACTCTGTTTACGGATCGCCACGATGCGGTTCATCAAGCTGTTGTCGATCGAACGATCCACGATAGGGATCAGACCATAACCGATTTCCACTGAGATTGGTTCCACTTGGAAGGAAGCCACGGAATCGTCTTCTTCCTGTGCTTCTTTTTTGCGTTCCAGTGCCAGTTTTTGTTCCCATTGTTTTTGTTCCACTCGCTGCTTTTCTTCTTTTTGCGTCACCAGAAAGCTGGCTGCGAAAAGGCCTAAGCCAATCAACACAAAAGGCACAAAAGGAAACCCGGGAACTAAGGCTAAAACGAAGAGAATCGCCCCCACGATCCGAAACAGTTGGGGATTACGCATCACATCTGCCGCAATATCCAAACCAAAGGAACTATCGTTATCGGAACGAGTCACGATCACCCCAGAAGCAATCGAAATCAGTAAAGAGGGGATCGAGCTGACCAAGCCATCCCCGATCGCCAGTTTCCCGAATTGGGCGAAGGCTTCCATGACGGTCATTTGTCCGGCCATGGAGAAAATGATCGCCCCACCGACTAAATTGATGACAGTGATCAAGATCCCTGCGATCGCATCCCCTTTGACAAACTTGCTGGCACCATCCATCGAACCAAAGAAGTCAGCTTCTCGCTGCAGATCTTTTCGTCGTTTGCGGGCATCCGCTTCCGTAATCAAACCGGCATTTAGGTCGGAATCGATCGCCATTTGCTTGCCGGGCATCGCATCCAATGTGAAGCGAGCAGTCACTTCTGAGACACGCCCTGCACCATTGGTCACGACGACTAGCTGAACCACCATGATGATCACGAACAAAATGATCCCCACGATATAATTGCTGCCGGCAACGACATTGGCAAAGGCATCGATCACGTGTCCGCCATTTCCTTGGGTCAAGATCAAACGAGTGGAAGATAAGTTCAAACCTAAACGAAACATCGTTGTGATCAGCAGCAAGGTTGGAAACGTAGTGAATTCCAACACTGATTTTGTAAACAGGGTGATCAGTAAAATGTTGATCGCGATCGTCAAATTGATAATGATCAGAATATCTAATAGTGCACTCGGTAATGGAATAATAATTAGACCAATAATAGCTAGGACGATCACCGAGATTAAGATATCCGCCAGACCAATGCCTTTTTTCGGTTTTGAGGCAGCCTCATTCATTTTTGTTCCTCCTGTTTCCTTAAATCTTGCCGCGTTGGCTTTCTTCTAACTGATAGACCAAAGCGATGATTTCGGCAATGGCTTCATACATTTCAACAGGGATCAGATCCCCGGGTTCTACTTGGCGATAAAGGGCTCGTGCCACTTCACGATTTTCGATCTGTGGAATATTTTCTTTCAGTGCTTCTGCTTTCATCCGCTGCGCCAGCTGATCTGCCCCTTTGGCCAAGACCCGCGGCACCCCTTCACTGCTGGCATCGTAACGAATCGCAATGGCGAAATGGGTCGGATTGGTGATCAAAACCGTCGCTTCTTTGACGTTGGCGATGGCATTTTGGGTCATCGCACGGTACTTCGCTTTGCGCTGTGCTTTGACTTGCGGATCACCTTCCATTTGCTTGAACTCTTCTTTGACTTCCTGCTTGCTCATCATCAAGTTCTTGCGATGGCTATAGCGTTGGTAGCCGTAGTCGACTACTGCCAATATGATCAAGAAAATCGAGATCTGTAAAAACAATTCTTTGGCCCGCAGCAGCATGAACAGGATCATTTTTTCCAACCCCACTTCACTCAAACCCAGTAAAACAGGGACGGCGGCTAAAAATTGTTGATAGCACAAGTAGACGATCACGCCGAATTTCGCCAATGTTTTGCCTAAATTCATCAACGAGCGCAAACTGAATTGCTGCTTGATCCCGCTGATAGGGTTCAGCTTTTTAAAATCTGGTTTGACGGCCTTGCCAGAAAACAACAGACCGACTTGGCATAATTCGTGATAAGCCCGACTCCGAGCGCGACCAAAAAGACGGGCGCACACAACAAAAGCAGCAGCAAGATACTCTGCACCCCTAGTTTCGGCAGATCTGCCAAACTGGTTTGATAATCTGCCAGCTGCGCCAAACTTCGGGAAAAATAAGGCAAAAAAGAAGCGGCGAAAAACTGCCATAAAGACAGGATCAAAAACGAGAAGACCAATAGCGAAACAGCTGCTGCTAATTCCTGGGTCTTAGGGACCTCCCCGCGTTTGCGGGCATCCCGCAGCCGCTTGGCACTGGGTAGTTCGGTTTTGCCATCTTTTTCTGCCATCTTCTCACCTCCTACTGGCTACCTGTTACTTTATTGAAAGGACTCGATAAACTCCTGCAAGTAGCGGACTGTATCTGGCAAGTGTTTGCCTAAGTACGAAAGGACATTGGGTAATAGCAAGAGAAACACCACAAAACTGATGGCAGTTTTCATCGAGAGACTCATCATCAAAATATTGATCTGGGGAATCGACCGAGAAATCACACCTAGCACCAGGTCCACCAACAGCAGCGCAATGATCATTGGTGCCGCAAGATTGACAGCCATCACCATCATTTGGCTGAAAAGTTTGACGATGCCTTCAACCGTCGTTCCTTGGATCACCACAGAGCCTAAGGGCACGATCCGAAAAGACAACAGCAATGCTGTGATCAGTCGATGATGCAGATCAAGTCCAAAAAACACAGCGATCGTCAGCCAATAGTACGTTTTGCCATACTGGGAAGAGGCGATTTGCAACGTCGGATCATAGGCTTGCGCCATCGAAAAGCCTACTTGAAAGTCGATCAGTTGACCCGCAATTTCCACACCAGTAAAGACCAGCTGACTCAAATAGCCCATCGCCATCCCAAACAGTACTTCCTTGATGACGAAAACCGTCAGCATAAAGAGGGAAAGCTCGGGAATCGCAGGTGCCGTCGGCAGACATAGGACCGTCAACGCCATGCCGATCACGATTTTTGCCAGTGACGGAAAATTTTGCTGTGAGATGATCGGACAAAGGACAACAAACGCCAATATTCGACAAAAAATCAACACCGTCGCTTGAATCGGCGCCATCAGGTTTCCTCCTTACATTGCCGCAATCATCTTGAAGATCATTTTGGTAAAATTCAACAAGAGATTCAGCATAAAATTCCCCGCCAAGATCAAGGTCAAAAAAATCGCTAATAGTTTCGGCACAAAGCTCAACGTTTGTTCTTGGATTTGGGTAGTGGCTTGAAAAATACTGATCACCAATCCAACGAGCATGCCGACCAATAAGGCAGGGCCAGATATCGCTAAAATTCGAAGAAAGGCTTCCCTTAGCACATCAAGTACCATTTCTACTGTCATTTCCTCTTGGCTCCTTTCTTAGCGACTATTGAAAGCTCTTGATCAGCGACTCCACGATCAGATACCAGCCATCCACTAAAACAAATAGTAAGATCTTGAAGGGCAGTGAGATCATGATCGGCGACAGCATCATCATTCCCATCGACATCAAGATACTGGAGACGACCAGATCAATGATCAAAAAGGGGATAAAAATCAAAAAGCCAATACTGAAAGCCGTTCGTAACTCACTGATAATAAACGCCGGTACCATAACGGTCAGAGGAACATCGTCAGAAGAATGATACTTTTCGGTCTCCCCATCAGCTTCCGCAAACAAGGCAATGTCTTTTTCCCGTGTCTGTACCATCATAAAGGCCTTGATCCGTTTTTCTGAGCGGTCAAAGGCTTCGGCTTGGCTGATCTCTTGTCGATCAAACGGTTCGATCGCTTGCTGGTAGACGTCGGTATACACAGGTTTCATAATAAAAAATGTCAAGAATAAGGCCAACCCGATCAACACTTGATTGGGCGGGTTTTGCTGTGTACCTAACGAACTGCGCACAAAGGACAAGACCATGATGATACGAGTAAAAGAAGTCATCATGATCAGCAAGACTGGTAAAAGGGAAAGCAGCGTCAGCAACAAGAAGGTATTGATCGTATCACTTGAGCCATTCCCATTCGACAATAAATTGTTGATGGTGGAACTGACGTCTTCCGTGTCTAAGGCAAACGCCGTCTGCGGAAGCATCAGACTGCTGAAAAGGACCGCAGCCATGATCTTGATATCTCTGCCTTTGATCTTCATTTTTGCTTGCCTCGTTTTCCAGCAATTTCCGCCTTGGCTTTGTTGAGCCATTCAGAAAAGTCTTTGCCAGCTTGCACTTGGGTGCTTTCTAGGCTTTGCTGTAAAAAAGCGGCCGTTTCTTCTGGCGTCAACTCTTTGATGATTTGGTTTTGCTGTTCAGAAAAGCTCATGACATAACATTTGTCCATGATTTGGACGATCCCGATCGAAGACGACTTGCTGACGGCGATTTTTTGCAAAATACGCAGCTGGTGATTGTGCTGGTTCGTGTAACGATTCAAATATTTCAAACTGATGTTGATCAAATAAAGAATAAGCAGCAAAAACCCAATCATTTTGACCAGCGATAAAAATGTTTCCATCAACATGCCTCTTTCTATTGGATCACTAAATCCGTCACATAAACATCCTTGGCGATTTCTGATCCGTATTCCTGATTAATTGTTTCTTTCAATGCTTTTTTTAAATTCGGTACACTTTCGGCGGAGCTCAAAATACCGCTGGCCTTTTGTTGGCGCAATAAATTTACGACGCTGTCACGAATGACCGCCACATTTTTCGTGGCTTCCGCGCTTTTTTCCTCATCCGCCACTAAAATCGATAAATTGACCTTCATGTATTGCTGCTCTTGGTTGTCTTCTTTGGCCAGATTGACTAAAAATTCATCCAATGCCACGATCGCTTCGTCTGAGGAGATTTTGCTGCTGTCTTTTGCTGTTTCAGCAGCTGCTGTTTTTTCCCCGTCAAAAAGTGATTCGTCACTAAGGTCCCGCCGATACTGCCGCCGACTACCACGATCAAGAGGATCGGCAGTAAAACAACCATGCTCAAGCCTTTTTTCTCTTTTTCTGCTTTTGGTACTTTTTCTTCTTTTGCCATCTTTCCCACCCTTACGTTTTCACTTGGTTCGAATGGATCACCGTATGATACTCGATCACCCGCTGCGCAACTTCTTGCGCAGCTTCCGTCACCACTAATGTTTTGCCGTCTGTCAGTGTGATCAATGTATCCGGCATTTCTTCGATCCGATAAATCAATGTTGGATTTAAATAGAATGGCTTGCCATTCAATGCTGTCACTAGAATCATGGTCAAACTCCTCTCAATGGTGAAGCGTCACGTTCTTAACGTTTTAGATTCAATAATTCTTGCAGCATTTCATCAGAAGTCGTAATACTTCTTGAATTTGCTTGATAGGCACGGCTCGCAATGATCATTTCGGTAAATTCTGTCGAAAGATCGACATTCGACATTTCCAAGGCACCTGCTTGCAGCGTTCCCGCTCCATTATTGCCAGGGCCTGCAACGATCGCATTTCCTGAGTTGCTGGTTTGGATATAGTTGTTGCCGCCGACTTTTTCTATACCTTCTGGGTTATTGAAGGTTGCAACACCGACTTTTCCCATCACAAAGGTTTGATTGCCGTATTTTGCCAACACTAAGCCATTGGCATCGATCGCCATGGAGTTATAGGTCAAGGTTTCCCCATTGACGGTCAGTGTGCTTGGGATCGACAAGGGAGATACGGCACCTTGTCCGCTCAATGCCGTGTTTTCATCAAAGTTGTCATCATAGACAACTGGTTGACCGCCATTGACTGAACGACCTAAGACTTGCATCCCATCACTATTGGTCAAGGTTCCGTTGCTGTCGCGCACGAATGCGCCATCTCGTGTGTAATAGGTTTCGCCATTTGCTCCTGGTCCTTGTACCATAAAGTAGCCCTGTCCGCTGATATAAAAATCCATGCTGCGACCTGTCGATTGCGGGGCACCGACTGTATTGATAGTATCGATGGAGCCCGTCTGAACCCCTAAACCGATCTGCGTTGCGTTGATCCCGCCTAAGCCATTGCCTGGCGCAGTTGCGTTAGACATCGTTTGGCTCATCATGTCTTGGAAAAGGACTCGACTTGATTTGAATCCAACCGTATTGACGTTGGCGATATTATTGGAAACCACGTCCATTTTCGTTTGAAGATTTTTCATTCCACTGACACCTGAATATAATGATCGTAACATGCTTGTTTTCCTCCTTATGGTTGGCGTATTTTCCTCTGTCATTCAGAAAATACTTGCAGCCCCTTTTCAGTCCAGCTGCTATTTGATAAATGTGGCGCTGTCAATATTGGTGACGGTGTGAAGCTCATTCATCCCCATCGCCGTAATGATGGTTCGTGAATGGACATCGGCGATCAAGCCCATATCTTTGTACACGAGCAGTGATTCTTTGCTGCCTTTTTCCGCGAGCTCACTAAGCGCCGTTGAAAGGGATTGATAATCATCGTCTTGTAAGGTCAATTCTCTTGCGGTCAAACGCTTTTGCGCATGATGGGAGACTTTGATGTCGCTTTGTTTTTGTTCAAGCATTGCAGAAAAGGCTTGTTTGTCCACGCCTTTGCGGGGATGTTGATAAGGCTCCCCGGCAACTTTTTGCAGCCCCTGTTGAATCGTCAAACTCATTTTGCTTCGCCACCAATCTCTTGGATCGCACTCATACTGTATTCTTTGCCATTTACGACGATCGTGGCGTAGCCATTGGCAAAGCGGACTTTTTCGATGGTTCCTGACAATGTTTCTGTGCCGTCCATCAGAGTGACTTGTTTATTGATCAAGCTAAAGGCTTGCTGCTGTTGCTGTAAAATCACCGAGGTCGTCAACGTTTCGCTCAATTCATTCAAGCTCTCTAAGGTCGTAAATTGAACCAGTTGCGAGATATAGTCGGTGCTACCACCACCAGAAGAATCGCTGCCTCCCATCGATGGGTTGCTCATAGATGCGGCTAAGATCTTCAAAAAATCATCCATGGAGATATCTGAAGATTTTTTTGTTTGCGTTAATGCCGATGTATTGGCAATACCGGCCGCAGCTGCTGTAATTTCATCTGCCATAGGTCTCCTCCTTTACACTAAAATACTGATCGCATGATCGATCGGTGCTAATTGCTGCTCTTCTTCAGCCGTATTGCTTTGATGAAACGGCTTTTTACTTTGTCCTTTTTGGGCCTGTAAAAAACGTTGTTGGCTTAACTGACTGTCACTTGCCATCATACTGCTGGCAAAGGATTGATTTGCCAGCGAACTAGCCTGCTGGACAGAAGCTAACGTAGGTTCTTTGATCGCTAGGATCGGCTGCTCTTGCTTTTGCAAAACTTGCTCTAGCTCATGCTTGATGGACAGCAATAATTCTTTGGCTTGTGGCTGCTGAACGGTCAGTTCTAAGCGGCTGCCTTGGGCATTCGTTTCTAGGGAAAGCTGGATCGTGCCTAATTTTTCGGGAACGAATTGCAGCGTGATTTTTTCTCGCTTGCCGTGCTGCTCGTTTGGACGAGTTGGGCAGTCGCTTTTGCTAAGGGTAGGACCGCTTGTTCCATATTCGCTTTTGTTGGCGTTGGTCCTTGCTTGGTCAAAAGGGGAGAAACATCAAGCAGCTGCAGTGCTGGTGCCGCCATTTCATTGTCAGTTACTGCTGAAGAAGCAATGGCTTGTGCAGAAACAGCTTCCGCTTTTTTGGCGACTGTTTCATTCGTGCGTTGCAAGGTGCTAGTCGTATCCGTCGCTTGGTTGGTCACTGGCGACACTTGATTTAATGGTCCCGTTTGGCCCAATTGCGCGGTCCCTTCGGTGGACTGTTTCCGCTGTGCTTCTGTCGTCTGCGCAATCGCGGCTTTTGTTACTAAATCGATTTCCTTGAAAGTCGCGATCCCTTTTGCCGTGGACTGCTCTTCGCTTACTAAGTCTTCTGGCAAAGGCGTTTCAAGCGTTGGTGCTGCGGCTTCACTTCTGTCATTTGTCATTAAATCCAGACCTTCAAGCGTAGACTCGGAGGGGTCGATGACTGTGGTGGCTACGTCTATTGGTGCTAAAGTTGCTGTGGCGCTCGTTTGGTTCTGCTCCGTCGTTGCCATTGATGCCTGTGGCGCTTCTTGAACCAAGCCTGCAAAAGGTGCCTGGCTGATCTGGCTCATTCCTGGCGCTTGTGTCGTTGCAGGTTGTTCGACTGCTGGAGTGATTTCTGGCTCCTGCGGCAGATGTTCCATACTGCTGGCAACCCCCATTTCTGGTGCGGCGGCGGTTTGCTCCGTCATCCCTGATGGTTCGATAGGGGCTGGCAGGTTGCTGTCTGCTTGAGCTGTCAGCTGTTGCATCAGCAAACTGAAGACTTCTGGTGACGCATCCGTCTTTTTTGATTTGCTACCGACAGGTACAGCGGTTACGGCACTTGTTGTGATCTCTTTCATTGTTCACCTCCTCTCAGCTGATGCTTTGAAACCAAGGTCGTCTCATCACTAAAACATTAGTTCTTTAAGAAAATAAGGCGCGATTGCCGAACTCATCCAATTGTTTTTGCTCTTCCAATTGCTGTTCATAGGTGTATTCAGCAAATTGTTTTTCTCGCAGTTTTTCCACGATCTTGCGTTCCTGCTGCGCTTCTACCACCACCGATAAAGACTCTGCCAATTCTTGCTTCACGTGAAACATTTTGTTCTGAACCTCATCGATGGTGGCATTCAAAGCAAGCAAATAACGTTGTTGCACTTGCATCCGCCCAATGGTCATCTCATTGACATCAAAAAGCTGGGCTTTTTCCTGTGTCAGCGTATTCAGGTGCTGTTCTTGCTGAATCAACAATTGTTGTTTTTGGGCGTAAGCGCGTTTGGCTTCTTGCTCAATGGTTTTTCGGTGATCCAATACTTTTTCTAAGGAAAAGTGAAATGCTTGCATAGCTGCTCCTTTATGATCTGTTTTAGATGGTCGAACGCTGGCGCTCGATCAGCGCTTCTTCACTGAACAAATGCGCCAGTTCAAAAATCGTTTGTTCAAATGGGATCCGCTCATCCACTTTTTGCTGTAAAAACCGTAGGATGGGGTGATGCAACGCGATCGCTTGGTCGGTCAACGCATTACTGCCACTCTTGTAAGCACCAATATCGATCAAATCCTTGGCCTCTGCATAAACGGCCATGTTTTCTTTTAGTTCCCCCGCATGTTTATGCTGTTCCTCAGAAACAAGGGTCTTCATCAAGCGGCTGAGGCTGTTTTGAATATCGATGGCAGGATAATGATTTTGAGCGGCGATTTTTCGGGACAAAAGAATATGTCCATCAAGAATCCCCCGCACCGCATCAGCGATCGGTTCATTCATGTCATCCCCTTCTACCAAGACAGTATAAAAGGCCGTGATCGAGCCTTTGTCCGACATCCCACTGCGTTCTAACAACTTCGGTAAAGCTGTAAACACAGAAGGGGTATAGCCTTTGGTCGTCGGCGGTTCGCCTGTCGATAGACCGATCTCCCGCTGCGCCATCGCAAAACGGGTCACCGAGTCCATCATCAATACGACTTTCTTGCCTTGATCGCGGTAATACTCAGCGATCGCTGTTGCCACATGAGCCCCTTTTAATCGTACGAGAGGCGGCATATCGGAGGTAGCACAGACAACGACCGACTTGCGGTAGCCTTCTGGGCCTAGATCATTTTCAATAAATTCTTTGACTTCTCGTCCCCGCTCGCCGATTAAGCCGATCACGATGACATCGGCTTCGCAATAACGAGCCAGCATCCCCAATAAGGTACTTTTACCGACCCCGCTGCCGGCAAAAATGCCGATCCGTTGGCCAAGGCCGACGGTCAAGAGACCATCGATCGCCCGGACACCTGTCGGCATGATCTCAGCGATTTTCTGACGGCGAAAGGGGTCAGGAGAATCTTGACTAACTGGATATTCTGACGCAGTTTCCAGCTCCAGCGCCATATCTAACGGTCGCCCTAGTCCATCTAAGGTGTGCCCTAGCAGCGTATCATCGATTTTTACCGTCAACGATTTGCCAGTTGGCCGCACCAAACAGCCGGGTCCGATGCCTTCTAGCTGATCAAGGGGCATCAGGAGCACGGTTTTTTTTACAAAGCCCACGACTTCGGCTAAGGCTGTATGCGTCTTGTTTTGCAATGCGACTTCACAGATTTCCCCTATGAAAACCGCCAGCCCTTCGACTTTGATCAGCAGACCTACGACTTCGCTGACTTTGCCGTAGGTGGTAAAAAACGGCTGTGCTTGCGCCGTTTTGCGCAGCGCTGTGATCGGTAATTCAAACGTCATTCCTTCACACTGCTTTCTAGAAATTGGCTCAAAAAGCGAGCGATTTCTTTCCTCAGTTCAAAAACCACCAAGGCATTTTCAGATTCGATAAAAAAATCGTGTTCCGCCAAGCTGTCATCTGCCATGAGTAAATAGCGAAACCCGCTGATCGTCTGCTTTTTGGTTTCCAACAATTCTCGCAACCCTGCAAGATGCTGCTCTTGGCTGCGAACAGTCACAAATTGATCGGGTTGTTCAAATTGCCATAGCACAGACTCCACAAAAGGCAGGAAGCCTGCTTGCTCATCTGTAAAACGTTGATTGATCAAGGCTTCAGCGATTGCCATGCCGTAAGCGATCATTTCTTGCTTTTTCTCTGAGCGAAAGGTGTTGATCTCAGAAACGGCTTCAGCGACATTGGCTTGGGCTTGGGCCATCAATGCTTGCGCGGCTTCTTTGCTGGCATTGAGTCCTTCTTGATAGCCTTGTTGAAAGCCGTCTGCTTGTCCTGCTTGAAAGCCTTCCGTTCTCGCTTCTGCTAGAATTTGCGCCGCTTGTTCTTGTGCATCGGTCAAAATCTGCTGCTTCAAGGCTTCCATTTGCTGCAGATGCCGTTCCTGCTCCAACTGGCGTGCACGTCTAGCCGCTTGCAGTTCTGGGTCTAAGCTTGGTTTCTCAATCGGCGCTTTGATGGTCGTATCCGTCAAAATACTGCGCGCAGCTTCGGTCGTTTTGACCGCCTGCTGCTTCAATAAACTGCTATTTGACCACTGCATCTTGGTCGCCCCTTCCGATGTAGATCTCACCGGTTTCATCTAGCCGTCGAATCACAGCCACCACACTTTGTTGGGCTTCTTCTACAGCAGACAAGCGGGTAGGACCCATAAATTGAATTTCTTCTTGCAGATTTTCCACCGCCCGTGATGAGAGGTTGGAGAAAATAAAGTTCTTGATGTCATCGGTCGTGCCTTTAAGCGCTAAGACTAACACATCGTTTTGAACATCTCGCAAGACTTTTTGAACATCCAAGCGATCGAGGGTCACGATATCCTCGAAAGTAAACAAGCTGGATTTCACTTCGTTGGATAGTTCCGGTTGCCGCTTTTCTAAGTCGTTCAAAATGTTCTTTTCGGTGCTGCGGCTGACTGAGTTCAAGATTTCTACCAGTGTGTGCACACCACCGACATTTTCCGTATCGTTCTCAATGTAATTCGAGAATTTGTTCTCGATCACTTTTTCGATCCGTTCGATCACCAAAGGCGACGTACTGGAGATCGTCCCGATCCGTTCAGCGATCTCCACTTGCAAATGATCGGGAAACTGTGACAAGACGCTGGCCGCTTTGTCCGGCTGCATGTAGCACAAAATCAACGCTACCGTTTGTGGATGTTCGCCGATCAACAGATTGGTCAACTGTTGAACATCGGCTTTGCGAGCGATATTAAAGGGCCGTTCCCGCAGCTGGATCTGAGTCAATACGTCAATGACTTCTTTGGCTTTTTGAGGGCCTAATGCTTGGTTCAGCAAATTTTTGGCATAATCGATCCCGCCGTCTAAGACATATTTGCGGGCCGTTGCGGTATGAGAAAATTCCTCCAACACTTGATCCCGCTCTTCGGGACTGACAAAGTCGATATTGGCGATCTCATAGCTCACCTTTTGTATAAATGATTCTGGCAGCAGCTTCATGATCTTTGCAGAGGTATCTGATCCTAGAGAGATCAGAAGAATCGCTGCTTTTTTTACCCCGTCTATTGTATCCATGGCTGCCCCCTTATTTTTCTTTCATCCAAGCTTTGATCAATTCCGCCGCTACTTCAGGATTGCTTTCGGCATAATTTCTAGCCGTTTGATCCAATGTTGGTTCTCCTGAATGTTCTGCTGCGGCTTCTTGTGTGGATGCTTCTGGCACCGCTGGTTTCGTTTCAGCAGACCGATTGCCGACACCGCCAAAAACGACTTCTTGTGCAACTGGGTTACTCGCTCCGGTGCTGACTGCGGACGGTTGTGCAAAGGAGACCATCTCCTCCGTCACATCGACTTCCAGCTCGTCTTCTTTGCGTCGGCGTCGGATCACGCCAACGATCATTAAGATCACCAAGAACAAGGTCAACACGATACCGCCGATGATGGCGTACTTGAGATAACCTTTGGCAGCTGCAATCGGTTCATTCCCTTGCGGATCAGCGGCTGGATCAACCTCTGCTTGGGCAAAGTCAAATCCTTGGATCGCGATTTGATCGCCACGATCATTGTCATAGCCGACGGCACTAGCAATCAACTGCTGCAATTCTGCTTGATCTGCTTGCGAAAGGTTCGCATTGATCACGATCGAGCTGGTCATTCGTTCGATCATGCCAGGGGCTGTAATGGTCGTGGTGGTCTCGGTATCCAATTCATTTTCAACGGAGCGACTGTAGGAATTGTTTCCTTCTCCATCCGTGCCCGTCACATTGGAGACATTGTCATCCACCGTCCCTGTTTGGGCTTCTTGGACGGTCCCTTGCGAACCAGCAGCCTGCACTGTCTCACTCTTGATCTCTGGGTCATCATAAGTGACTTTCTTCCGCTCGATCGAATCAAAATTCAAGTCTAAATTGATCGACACTTGGAATTTGTCTGCACCATAGATCGGTGTCAGCAACTTCGCTACTTTTTCTTCTAGCATTTTTTCATAGGAATCTTTGATGGCAATGTATTTATTGTTCAGGCCACTTAATTGACTGGCTTCATCTTCGGTTCTCGTCAAGGTATTGCCCGCGCTATCAACGACTTTTACATTTTCTGGCTTCAGCTTTTCCACTGCCCCTGAAGTCAAGGTAACGATTCCTTGCACGGACTCGTCTGAGATCTGCTGATTTTTCAAGGTCAACACGATGGAGGCGGTTGGCGCACTTTCCTCCGAAGAAAAGACACTTTCTTCTGGCATCACGAGTAAAACTTTGGCGGATTTGACCGCATCGATCGACTCGATTGCTCGCTGTAGTTCGCCCGTTACTGCCCGCTGATACATGATCTTGCGGTCTTCATCCGTTGTCATCATGTTGGCATCATCAAATAATTCAAAGCCTGTACTGGTATTTGGTAACTTATTGTCCACGGCAAGATTGATGCGGTATTCATCGACTTGGTCTTTATCGATCAAAATCGTCGTCCCATTGTCGGCTAATTTGTAGGCAATCTGCTGTTCCTCCAAATCCTTGCTGATCGTTCCCGCATCGGCATCGCTTAGATCCGTAAACAAGATACCGTATTCAATTCGCGTATTTAAATAATAAACAGCTGCTGTGATTCCGAGAACGCTGATAACGGAAAGAACAACGATCATTTTCTTTAAAGAGCTTTGCATTTGCCAACGGTCTTTGAGTTGTTCTGTCCATTCTTTCACTTTATCCATCATTTATCCTTATTCCCTCACCCACTGCTAAAACTGCATATTTTTCACGTCATTGTAAGCTTCTAAACACTTGTTTCGTACTTGAACGGCTGTTTGTAGCGCCAGTTGCGCCTCCGTCATGCGAATCATCACATTGCCTAGATCGCTTTCATCGCCGGTGATCAAATTTACAGTATCTTGATCCATGACCGCCGTTTTTTGATTCAACTGATCGACCGCATGGGTCAAGTAAGAAGAAAACTGATTTTTCTTGGCGCCTGCAACACTGGTCTCGTTTGAAGCAGCCCCCGTGCCTAGTGTCCGCAAAACGTTTTGGTAGTCTGTTAATCCTGTCGTTAAAAGTCCATCCATTTTCTCGTTACCCCTTTGATATTTCTAATGCTTTTTTCAAGATCGTTTTGTTCATTTCTGAAGCAGAAACATTGGCTTCGTACGTTCGAACCGCTTGCAACATTGCCACCATTTCATCGGCAATATCCACATTTGATTGACCGACATATCCCTCGTCGTTGGCAGCGGGATTTGTAGGATCATACGTCAGCTTTTCTGTCTCATCGGCAGCGATCCCCGTCACTTTGACACCGTATGTAGCCGGTGTACCTTCACGGCTATTTTTTAAATTTTCTGAAAAAAGAATACTCTTTTTTTGATAAGCCGCGGTTGTTTGTGTTTGATTCGTATTTACATTTGCGATATTGCTGGAGATCGTATCTAGTTTTAACCGTTCCAATGCTAAACCGCTCGCGTTGATCGTTAGTCCGTTAAACATACCCATTTGTTTTTCCTGCGCTTTCTATCAATTACTCAATACAAGGTTCATCATTTGCAAGCGTCCGTTGACTTGTGCGGTCAATGCACTGTAATATAACCCATTGGCTGCTTGATCCAACATCTCCACTTCAAGATCCACGTTATTGCCGTTGTCTTTGATGCTGGTAGTTGCATTTTCAGTGATTTTCGGTTTTACTTGAGAAACTGACGCTTCGGTTGCAGCGTCGGTCCCTGACGAAGCGAGTGCCTGCTTTAATTCGCTTTCAAACACGATGCGTTTTGCTTTGTACCCATCCGTGTTGACATTGGCGATATTAGACGAAATCAATTCTGCGCGTTGTGCAGAAACGTTCATGGCTGTTTTTAATAAATCATAGGTATCCAACAATAATTGCTCCTTCCACCTTCTGTACCAAACGTTTTTTTCATCGATGGAACAGAAACAAATATATTTATTGATTTTTTTGTTATAGATTAAAAAAACAAGAAGACGTGATGTCATTATAGTAGAATTGTTTTTATTTTACAATTTGATTTTTGCAACTTTACGGATATGACATTTAAGTTACAGGTATGTTATGTTATTTGTTAAACACTGTTTCATCGCAATTTCGTTCCCAGTTATAAAAAGTAAACGATCGATATAAAGCGTTTTACAAGCATATCTATACTTTTTGATCAAAATCATTTTTTTGATAAAAAAACAAGCATTATTCGAAAAATTGATTAAAACATTTTCATTTGTGTTTGATGGTATGACAAACCCTGAGAAATACTTCACGAAAAAAACGGTACCATCTATAAATATTCACAAAAATTGCAAGCTGTACCATTTTAAAAATTTGACGAAACTTGTCAAAAAAAGAACAAAAAAAAGAGAAGCAAAAAATTTATTTTAGTTATTTTTTGGATTATTTTTTTTTGCTATTAAGAATGATTTTAATTCACCGATAAAATAAATGAGGGTTTAAAACCTGGAAATAGAATTTAGGAGGACGCAACAAATGGATTTTTTCTTGCTGATCGGTATTATTTTAGGATTGATATCTGTGGTGGTTGGGATGATTGTAAAAGGTGCCAATGTGGCCGTTTTGATCAATCCAGCAGCCGCGATCATCATTTTCGTCGGTGTGATCGCAGCCGTTATCAATTCATTTCCCAGCAGTGATATCAAAAAAATCCCGAAGATCTTCGGCGTTCTGCTGAAAAATAAAGAATACGACTTAAAAACAACCATCAATACCATCGTTGAATTAGCCAACCAAGCTCGGCGCGATGGCCTACTATCTCTTGAAGGTGCTATCCAAAACTTAGAAGATCCTTTTTTAAAAAAGGGCTTGGAAATGGTGGTGGATGGCATCGCTGCCGAACAGATCCAAGAAATCATGGAAAATGAGATCTATGGGATCGAAGAACGGCATCGCATCGGCTCGGCTATTTTTAAAACCGCCGGCACGAGTTCCCCGACCTTAGGGGTGTTAGGAGCCGTGATCGGACTGATTGGGGCGCTAGGCAATTTAGAGGATGTAGAAGCACTGGGTCATATGATCTCGGCGGCTTTCGTGGCGACCCTTTACGGTATTTTCTTCGGTTATGTGCTGTTCATTCCCTTTAGTTCACGACTGACCTTAAAATCGGAGCAAGAGGTCCAAATGATGTCGATCATCGTGGAAGGGGTCTTAGCGATCCAAGCCGGACAATCACCGAAAAGCATTGAGAAAAAATTATACAGCTTGATCGATCCGAAAAAACGGCAAGAACAATTATAAAGGGTGAAGCGACATGAAACGAAAAAAGAAACATGAAGAACATGTAGACGAAGCGTGGCTTTTGCCTTACTCGGATATGTTGACCTTACTGCTGGCTTTGTTCATCGTCATGTTTGCCATGGCGAAAGTCGATGATGAGAAGTTCCAAGAAATCCGAAGCGAATTCGGCACCATCCTTTCCAGCCACCACAGCAATGCCTCCGTCATCGGGTCAGTGATCGATATGGGCGAGACCACGCCGCGAAAAAAGCCGCCACTTCTGCCGAAGCACAAGCGCAAGAAGCAGCAGTTCGGACCCAACTGGAAAATCAACAGCTAGAAAAAATCAGCGACCAGCTGTCACAAGAACTCGCCGCTTCTGGCTTAAAAGACCAGACAGAAGTTCGCTTGGAATCTGATGGCTTGCATATCACGTTAGCTAGCAGTATTTTGTTTGCCTCTGGCAGCGCCGAGATCACGGACACCACTCGTCAGTCACTGGATCTACTCTCGGACTCACTGAAAAAACTAAAAGCTAACAAAATCGTGATCGCCGGGCATACCGATAACGTACCGGAAAAAGGCAATGGCCGCTACCAATCTAACTGGGATCTTAGTTCCGCTCGGGCCATTACCGTTATGGAATACTTCATCAGCAAAGGCGCTGTTTTAGAAAAAAATGCTGCCATTCAAGCCTTTGCCGATACCGAACCGAAAGCCGATAACAACACCCCCAAGGCCGCTCGGAAAACCGCCGCGTGGAGATGATCATTCAGCGGACTGAAACGGCACAATAGTCCGTAATAAGGTTTTATAAATATCATTATGAATAGCCAAGACGACCAATATCCGTCTTGGCTTTTTTGTAGTCTCCTATTCACTAAACAAAAATCACCCACGAGCCATTCTTGCGAATAGCTGATGAGTGATTTTTTTGCTTGGTTTATTTTTCCACTTCAAAACGATTGGTCAATCGCTTCAACTCTTCTGCAATGTCTCTGAGGTCTGCCACATGGTTGGTAAATTCATCCATGGTTGCCAAGACTTCTTCTGCATTTGCGGAAACTTCTTGTGTACCAGCGGCATTTTCTTCCGTTGATGCGGAAATGTTTTCTAAGTTTTCCAGTACACTGTTTTGAATATTTTCGATACGGGCACTGGCTGCTTCAATATGATGGATGCCTTCGATCATATAGCTGCTGCGTTGGAAAACTTCTTTTGAAGACGAGATCGCTTCTTTGATCAAGTTGGTTTGGCGAACGCCACCTTTGACAGACGCCGACGTTTGTTTAACCATTTGACTAGATTGCTCACGAATTTCTTCAATGATCGCTTCGATCTCTTTGGTAGAGGCTTTGCTTTGTTCCGCCAATTTACGGATCTCAGCAGCCACGACGGCAAAGCCTTTGCCCGACTCGCCAGCACTTGCGGCTTCGATCGATGCATTCAAGGCTAGCAAGTTGGTTTGGTAAGAAATATCGTTGATGACCCCAATGATCGAGTTGATATTTTGGATACTATCATTCATTCCCGTCATGTTCGACATCAAGCGCTCCATCTGTGCCAACTCTTGTCGCCAGCTGTCATCGACTTGATCCATGATCGTTAAGTTTTCTTGATTGATCTTCGTAGATTCTTGTGACTTGCTGCTCATGCCGCCAACATTTTCTCGTAATTCTTTCACGACTTGCGACAGATTTTGCATTTGTGACACGCTGTATTCTGTTTCTTGGGCTTGAGCACCGGTCACTTCAGCTATCCCCGTAATGGTTTGAGAGACTTCTTCTGTCGCAATATTGGTTTGTTTTGACAATTCTAATAAAGAATCCGACATTCCTGCGACACTGTTGCTTTCTTTTTGTACTTTTTGGATCAATGCACCCGTGCCTTCGATCATCACATTGTAATTGTCCGCCATTTGCTGGATCTCATTGCCTGCTTTGTCTGGATATACAACTCGGCGTGCCAATTGATCCCATGTCCATTTTTCGCCTTTGGCTCTTTTGGTTTTGCTCATCTTCTCTAGTTTGCCTTCACCGACTTTTCTAAAGTAACGATTGAAGCAATCGATGATCGCTGCGACTACTTTGATCGCGGCATAAGAAACCAGTCCTACAAAGAGCAGCATCAAAATCGTAACGATAATGGTGGTGCGGACTAAAGCTCCTAGCTCTTTGTCTAGATCACTAGCTTTGACTTCGGAGTACGCCCAAACATTGGAATCAGCAGACTTGTCATACAACACATCGTTGACTTTATTCGAGTCGCCTAAACCAACCATGCCTGTCGGGTTTTTAGCTTCTTTGATTTTTTGGAATACTTCTTCTTCTTTGATATTCTTACCGATTTGTTTGGTGTTTTTTGAGGTCACGATGACCCCAGATTCTGAAACTAAGGTGACATTCCCAGTCCGCCCTACGGTAAAGGAAGACAAGATGTTTTGAATGCTTTCATAGGAAACATCGACGCTTAAAACCCCCACTTGATTATGGGAGTTTTTGACCCTGATCGAAGCCGACGTCACAAATTGATTCGACACCGTATCTAAATAAGGTGCTGTCCAATAGACTTCTCCTTCGGCTTTAACGGCCCCTTTGTACCATGGTCGAATCGTGGGCTTATAATCATCTGGTAAGGGATTGAAGGTCACATACTCATCATCTTCTGTTCCAAAAGTCACCGCTAAGAAGCTGTTGCTTCCAGCAATCGCTAAAGAAAGATCTGAACGGATGCGTCCCATACTGAATTCTGTTTTCATCGCTGGCAGTTCAGCCATTGATTTCAATTTGCTTTCCGTCGATCGGCGCAAACTCTTTTCTTCCGCCAAGATCAAATTGACGGCACTTTCTTTGTTCAAATCATTTCGTTCAATCAATAAGTTCTTGGTGGTTAAATAGGAACTTGTCAGCATGACAATGATCGGGATCCCCGCAACCAGCATCAAGGTGATCATCACATAAATTCCTATCGTCTTTTTTCTTTTTTTCACAACTGTGCCACTCCTTCATTTCCAATTTCACACAATCCACTGAAGACTCGTCCGTAGACGACCCTTAGTAAGGATAATCGGTCATTTCTTTGAATAATTAAGAGGATTCATTGTCAGAAACGGCTGCAAGCGCATTTTCTTTTTTGCTAAGGCTTACGGTTGCTGTTGTAACGAATAGAAAAGCTCCTCAGTCATAAAGGAGCGTTGCGACTGCATAAAAATAGCCAGCACGGAAGTTTCCGCACTGGCTGTAGGGTCCCATTTAATGGGACTGCTTTTTATTATCTATAACTCTTTGATGACAGCTTTTTCTTCCGCCGTCAAAGCGAAATCAAAGAGCGCTAAATTTTCGGCTTGATGTTTTTCTGAATGGGATTTCGGAATCACGATCACCCCACGCTCGATTTGGTAACGCAAGACCACTTGGCTCCAGGTTTTTTGATATGCTTCACCGATTTGGGTCAAGGTTTCCCGTGCCGCTTCCGAAATCCCGGAAAGCGGACCCCAGGCTTCTGGCACTACCTGATTGGCTAAGGAATAGGCGATGATCGCATCATTCCACTTGCCTGGATGCGATTCGATCTGATTGACCGCTGGTTTGATCCGACTGTTTGCCAATAAATAGCTAAGTTCTTCTTCTTGGAAATTGGACACCCCGATCGCTTTTAAGACTCCTTTATCGACATAAGCCTCAAGAACCGCCCAGACAGCGGCGATCTCTGCCAAGTTGTCCCACGGATGATGGATTAAATAAAGATCGATCGATTCCGTCTGCAAGGCTGCTAAACTCGCTTCGACAGACGCTTTCACGGCAGCTGCATCTTGCGTATGCTGTGGTTTGCCAGGAATCTTAGAAGTCAGGAAAAATTCGCTGCGGTCGATCCCGCTTTCCTTGATGGCTTTGCCTACCACGGCTTCGTTGCGATAAGAAATCGCCGTATCAAAATGCCGATACCCAAGCTTGATGGCAGTCAATAGCTCTGTCGTATCATCATTGATCGCACCTTGGTATTCTCGGTTTTCTTTCCCAAATGTATTCGTCCCACTGCCGATCACTGGAATCTGAATGCCGGTATTCAATTCAATCGTTTCCATGCTGCTTCCCCCTTTGTGTTGTTTCTAGTCTATCAAAAAAGCAGGAGTAAGGGGAAGAAAAACTCTTATTGCCGCTAAAAAACGGGGAAAAGCACAAAACGCATGTTCAAGCTGCCCCTCCTCCGTTATACTGAGGGTAAGACACGAAACACCCAAATAAGGAGGGTTACTTTTGAAAAAAACACTGTTTTTTCTTTGTGGATCACTGACATTCGGTTTAGGTACGTTAGGAATCTTTTTGCCTTTCTTACCTACAACGGTCTTTTACTTGCTGACGGCTTATTTCTGGCTGCGGAGTTCCGATACCTATTATCAACGCTTGGTTCAATCAGAAAATTATCAAAAATACATTGAAAAACCACTCGTACAAAAACAGCTGAGCACTAAGGGAATGGTTCGGATGTTTGCCATGATGCTGGTAGTCTTTGCAATTCCTGCACTATTGATCCCCAATCTGCTGGTACGTTTCGTCCTCGCTGCCATCTACCTCGCCCATGTCATTGGGATCACTTGGTATTTAAAAGGACGCAAACCTGCGATCCAAAAAACGGATCAGCCCCTGTAAGTACGACGCTAAACGAACACACCGTAATCCACCAAGCAAGCGAACCTTGCTAGTGGACTGCGGTGTATTTTTTCTCCTATTTTAGCGGGTGCTCACTGACGCCTCTTCGATGATGGGGGCTGATTGGGCGATCGCTAACCAAGCAGCAGGGATCCGGTATGGGGAACAAGAAACATAGTCGATGCCGATCTCTCGCAAAAATGCAATAGAATAGGGATCGCTGCCGACTTCGCCACAAACACCGATCGAGTGCTCTGGCTGACGATCTCTTACGCCAGCGATCGCTTGACGCATCAATGTGCCAACGCCCGCCTGATCTAAGTGCTGGTAAGGATCTTCTTGTAAGATCCCCGACTGCAAATAGGCTTGAATAAAGCTGCCGGCATCATCCCGCGAAAAGCCAAAGGTCATTTGGGTCAAGTCATTGGTACCAAAACTAAAGAACGCCGCATCTTCAGCACACTCCCCAGCAATCAAGCACGCTCTAGGTGTCTCGATCATCATGCCGATCTCGATGCGCAACGGTTGCTGCAGGGTGGCTTCTGCTTGAGCGATCACCTGTGTCAACGTCTCTTTCAACACCTGCAGCTCTGCAGGCAAACTGATCAGGGGCAATAAGATCGCCGCCTCTACCTCGACTCCTTGCTGCCGCAACTCCACAGCCGCTTCACAAATCGCCGCTGTTTGCATTTCATAAATTTCTGGATAGCTCAGTCCTAAGCGGCTGCCGCGATGCCCCATCATGGGATTGACCTCTTGCAGTTCGTCAATTCGCCGCTCGATCTCCGCCAATGATTTTTGACTACGGCGGGCCATCTCAAGACGTTCATGCTCATGGGGCAAGAATTCATGGAGTGGCGGATCTAATAAACGGATCGTGCACTTCTTTCCTTGCGCGGCCTGCAGCATTTCTTTGAAATCGGCTTTTTGATACGCCTTGATCTCAGCCAACGCCGCCAATCGTTCCGCCTTCGTTTCTGCCAAGATGACTTCCCGCATTTTCCACAAACGCGCTTCCCCAAAAAACATATGCTCCGTCCGTGCTAAGCCGATGCCCGCTGCACCAAAGGCCAGCGCCACCTCAATGTCATTTTTCGTTTCCGCATTTGCGTAAACCTTTAGATCTGCCTGGGCTTGCGCCCACGTCAAAAGCTGATCCAATAAGACCCGTTCCTGCACACTGGTCATAGGCAGCTGCCCTTGATACAGTTTGCCAGTACTGCCGTCTACCGAAAGCACGTCACCTTCTTCAATCAGCAACTCACCACAGCGAGCCTGCTTCAAAAATACATCGACACTTAATGCCTCGCATCCTACCACACAGCAGACCCCCAGACCACGGGCGACCACCGCCGCATGCGAAGTCATCCCCCCACGAGCGGTAATGATCGCTTCACTCACCACCATACCTTCAATATCTTCAGGTGAGGTTTCCTGCCGCAGCAGCAGGACTTTTTCTCCTGTGCGGCTGGCTTTTTCTGCTGCCTCTGCAGTGAAATAGACATGTCCTGAAGCTGCCCCTGGACTAGCCGGCAAGCCTTGCGCAAAGGCTTCGGCTTGCTGCAAGGCTTCGGGGGCAAATAACGGGTGCAACAATTGATCGATCATTTCTGGTGTAATGCGATCTAGTGCCTGTCTGATAGTGATCCGACCTTCTGCGACCATATCCGTTGCGATTTGCGCTGCGGCAGCGGCGGTTCGTTTGCCGTTTCTTGTTTGCAAGACAAACAACTGACCGTCATCGATGGTAAATTCAATGTCTTGCATGTCTTGATAGTGATCCTCCAAACCCTCAGCCAGTTGCTTTAGTTCCTGATAGATCATGGGATGCTGCTGTGCCAACGCTTGGATCGGTTGTGGTGTACGAATGCCAGCAACCACATCTTCCCCTTGGGCACACACTAGAAATTCGCCGAAAAGTCCGGGTTCCCCGGTTGCTGGATTGCGGGTAAAGGCGACACCCGTCCCACTATTTATCCCACTGTTGCCAAAAACCATTTCTTGAATCGTTACGGCAGTCCCTAGATCGTCAGGGATCCGATGGAGGGAACGGTAGGTCTTGGCCCGTGGGTTGTTCCATGAGCGAAAAACTGCCGTGATGGCTGCCAATAATTGCTGAAACGGGTCTTGCGGAAACGCTTCTTGAGTATGTTCCATATAAATACTTTGAAACACGCGGCAGATCATTTGCCAATCATTGCCGGTCATCATTTGGTCTGACGCATAATTCTGCCGTTTCTTATAATCTGTCAAGTAGGCTTCAAAGTGCTCTTTTGCTACACCTTTCACCACATCCCCATACATCTGGATCAAACGGCGGTAACAATCATAAGCAAAAACGGGGTCCCCTGTCTGCTGAGCCAACCCTTGGACGGTTTCATCATTCAACCCAAGGTTTAAGATCGTATCCATCATCCCTGGCATGGAAAACTTGGCACCACTGCGGACAGAAACCAACAACGGCGACTGCAGTCCGCCAAATGTTTTGTTCCTGCGGACTGCCAATTCTTCGATGGCAGCTTTGACTTGCTTGATGATCGCCTCAGGAAGAACCTGTTCTTCTAAATAGGTCAGGCAAATGGTGGCCGGGACGATAAATCCTTGAGGAACAGGCAAACCCAAATTGGTCATCTCCGCTAGATTTGCCCCTTTCCCGCCTAATAGTGCTTTTTGCTCTTTCGTGCCTTCTGAAAACCATACGACTGCTTTTTCCATCATGTTCCTCCTTTTAAATGTTATATACTATTTCGATTAATTAGCAGTATATAGTATGACACATTTAATCGTCAAGCCAAAAAAAGAAAACTTTCAAGGGATTTATCCTTTTTAAAAGAGAAGGATTGCCTTTTTATTCGGAAAATCATATAATCAATAGCATAGCACATAAAAGAAATAAGGTGACACATTGGAATTAAGCCAAAGACAAATGAAAATCATTGAGATCGTCAAAGAGCATCAGCCCATCAGTGGGGAGACCATTGCGAAGCAGTTGGGTTTGAGCCGCGCAACCTTGCGGAATGACTTATCGATTTTGACCATGACCGGTTTATTAGACGCCCGACCGAAAGTCGGCTATTTCTACACAGGACAAACCGTTGAGCCTTTGCTTTTCGAAAAACTCTACCATACCAAAGTTGCAGAAGTCATGATCCCACCGTTGCTGATCTCACAAACGGTCTCCGTTTATGAAGCAGTCACGACTTTGTTTATGTACGATGTCGGTTCCCTCTATGTCAAAAATGACCAAGACGAACTGATCGGGGTACTCTCCCGCAAAGATCTGCTGCGCTTTGCGATCAGCAATGCCGCACCAGAAAAAACACCCGTAGCGATGATCATGACTCGCATGCCAAACATCGTGACCATCACACCGGCAGAAACGATCTTGACGGCTGGTACGTTGTTAGGACGACATGAAGTCGATACCTTGCCTGTGGTCGATCCGCAGGAACCAAAAAAAGTCATCGGCAAAATCACGAAGACACGGCTGATGAATTACTTTATTCAAGCAGGTAATGACAGTGACAACACACACTTTTAGGGGGCAAAAACAATGAAGAACGTTCGAATATATTTGATTTCAGATTCCGTAGGCGAAACGGCACAAAAGCTGATCGCCGCCGTTTCCGCGCAGTTTCCCACGATCGACCTTTCAGATATCCAGCTCTTTCCCTTTACTAATGATGAAGAGAGCTTAGGCGAGATCCTCAAAGATGCCTTGCTAGACAAATCGATCGTCGTTACCACCTTAGTCAATAAAGAATTAGTCGCTTTTGTTGATGCCTTTGCCAAACGGACTGGTTTGCAGTATGTCGATTTTATGTCGCCTTTGACCACGATGCTAGAAAAAACATTCGGTGTAGAAGCCGTCCAAGAGCCTGGTGCCTTGCATCGCTTGAACCAAGCATATTTCAGCCGGGTGGCCGCGATGGAATTTGCGGTGAAATACGACGATGGCAAAGACCCACGGGGATTTCTCGATGCTGACTTTGTCCTCTTAGGGGTTTCGCGAACCTCAAAGACCCCATTGAGCCTATACATGGCAAATCGTGGCTACAAAGTGGCGAATCTGCCTTTGATTCCTGAAGTCGCTTTGCCAGCCGAAGTGCACCAAGTAGACCCACGGAAAATGGTCGGTTTGACTACGAATCCAGAATCCCTTACGGAAATCCGGCGGTCCCGGATGCATTCATTGGGCTTGAAAGAAGAGACCCATTACACCAATTGTGAACGAATCGAAGCAGAATTAGCCTACGCGAATGAATGGTTCAAAAAGCTGAACATTCCGGTGATCGATGTCAGCAAACGCTCCATTGAAGAAAGCGCGATGCTGATTGAAGAACAAGCCAAAGAACAGGCCCATGTTCAATAAAGATGCCTTGGCAAACCTGACCGAGATCATCAACTTGGAAGCCATCCAGCAGCTGCCGAAAGCCACCGAGCACTTTGTCAGCGATCTGCATGGCGAATACGATGCCTTTGACCATATTTTGCGGAATGGTTCTGGCAGTATCCGAGAAAAAGTCGAGATTTTGTTTACTGGCGTCTTGACGAAAGAAGAACAGACCGAACTTTGTTTTGTCATTTATTATCCAGAGGAGCTATTACAAGAACAGGCCTGGACCCCTGCCGATTGGCGCTTGAAGATGGCACAGCTAGTGAAAGTTGCCCGCTTTACTTCCAGTAAATACACACGCTCCAAGGTACGCAAAGCATTACCGACTTCTTTTGCTTACATCTTAGAAGAACTGTTGTACCAATATGATGCCGACTTCAATAAAGAAGCTTACTATCAGGCGATTTTTGATAAGATCATCGAATTAGAGGCAGCTCCGCTTTTTTGCCAAGAACTGGCGTACTTGATTCAACGCTTCGTAGTGGACCATCTCCATGTCTTAGGCGATATCTATGATCGAGGACCGGCGCCAGACAAAATCGTCGATCGCTTGATGACTTTGTCTTCACTGGATATTCAGCTAGGCAACCATGATATCTTGTGGATCGGTAGCTTTTGCGGCTCGCTGCCCTGTTTGGCCAATACGATCCGCATCGCTGCTCGCTACGGCAATCTGGCATTATTACAAGATGGTTATGGGATCGATTTATCAAAAGCACTGGCTTTTAGCCAAAAATATTACACAGAAAATGCCGGCTTTTATCCGCAAAAAACAGTGGACCCTTTATCAAGCCAGCAAAAAAGCCGCCATGCTTTTGCAGCAGGCATTTGCCATCATCCAATTCAAAGTCGAAGCAGCCGTGATCCAGCGGCGACCGGCATTTGCGATGGCAGAGCGCTGCTTATTGCATCGCTTGTCTCAAGATCGGCAACAAATCCAGCTAGACCAGACCTATCCTTTGATCAACGGCTGTTTTCAACTAGTAGATCCCGATGATCCTTACCGTTTGACAGCCGAAGAACATGAAGTATTGCAAGATTTGCTGCGCCAATTTCAACGCTCGCCCCGCTTAGCTGCGCATATGCGCTTTTTGGTCGAGCATGGCACATTGTACCAGCGCTTCAACGACAACCTACTGTATCACGGCTGCCTGCCTTGTCGGGAAAACGGCGATTTCCTGGCCTTTACTTTCCAGCAGCAGCCCTTAGCAGGCAAAGCGTTGATGGACTTTTTTCAGCAATGTTTGCAGGAAAGTTTTGCCCAACCAGAAAACCAAACAGACCTTGCCACCGATATGATCTGGTATCTTTGGTGTGGCGAAGGCTCTTCCCTCTTCGGCAAAAAAGCCATGAAAACCTTTGAGCGCTACTTTATAGCAGATCGCAACACCCATAAAGAACAAAAAAATGCCTATTATTCTTTAAGGGAAAACGAAGATTTCTGCTGCCGTATCCTAGCTGCCTTCGGTCTGCCGCCGACAGGCCACATCATCAATGGCCACACCCCTGTCAAAGTGCGTAAAGGCGAAACGCCCATTAAGGCAAATGGTCGTTTATTGGTGATCGATGGTGGACTTTCCCGCTCCTACCAATCCGTCACAGGCATTGCTGGTTACACGCTGTTGTCAAATTCCTTCGGCATGACCTTAGCAGCCCATCAACCCTTTACAGATCGCCAGCAAGCCATCCAGCAGCGACGTGACATCGTCACTCAGAAAAAAATCGTCGTGCGGCAAACGGAAAGAACAACGGTAGGGCAAACAGATATCGGCAAGCGGCTGCAGCAAGAAAGCCGCGTGCTTTTTGAAGAATTAAAAAATCATCCGATCCCTTGACGAGTCATTCGTCAACCAATCGGATGATTTTTTTACAGTCCTTTGGAACTATGAAAGGCTTTGAGTTTTTCCAACGCCTGCAGCACAATGATCAAGACCAAGATCGCTAAGGCTAAAAAGAGCGTTTCTAACCCTTTTCCCTGCGCTAAAAGCAACTCCCTTAAAATCGCTGTGATACTGATCAAAATCAAGTAGCGCACCGGAATATGGTGACCTTCTTTTACGTAACGCAATAACATCAAAATAATTTCCAGTAAAATAAACAATGTTGCGATCTCTTCGATCAATAAAGAAAGATCGCTAACTTCATGCAGTGGGATCACATGGATGACGATTTTATAGATCGCTTCCGCCATCACCACCAAAACCAACAGAACCAACAGTCCTAACATAATATCAACCACAACACTAATCAATTTTTCGAAGTGCTTAAAATACTTTCCCATAACACCCCTCCTCGCACTTATTATAGCGAAACTACTCAGAATCACTTTATGATATGCTTGCAAGTGCAGCTTTTTTTATGGAGGCAGTGAATAAAAACGTAAGACGCCTCTTTTCTGTTCCAGCAATCCGCCAACAAAACCTTCCTCTTTGCTATTTTTTGATGTCTCAGAGTGAGAAATCGCGCATCTTTCGTTCACTTGGTGTGTTCATGGCTCTGAACATAAGCAAATAAAAAAGCTAGGCACAAGGCCTAGCTGAAATGGTCCCTTTAAGATGAGATTGATTTTTACAGTCAGGCTCAGTGAGCCCCTTCGACTGTTAGATCAACATTTTCACTCGTATCTTCCGCAGCTTCGTCATCGCTATTGGAGGTTTCCGAAGACGGTTCAGTCGTTTCACTACTGGAGCTGCTTGTTGTAGTACTGGTCGAACTCGTACTGGAAGAGCTTGAAGAACTGCTGCTAGCGCTACTGCTGGAGGTATCGCTGGTGGTCGTTGAGCCGCCACTGGGCGCGGTACTCGAACTGCTTTCGCTACTTGCAGAAGTACTGACGCTAGGCTCTGTCTCTACTTCGCTTACAGAAACAGACATGCCTTCATTTGTCGACGCTTCGATCGAGCGACTAGTCGTTGAAGACGGTGTATACGAACTAACACTGGCTTCATAAAAAATCTGACTGGAATCAGAGGTTTCTTCGATACTGCTGCTTGCGGTCTGGTAAGGTGGCTCGGAGGAACTACTGGAAGAATCTCGAACAAAGGGCGCGGCAACAAAGGCATTGGCATCTTGATTGATCGCCACACTCAAAAAAACCGCAACAAAACAACTGACTAATGCCGACTGCATATTGAACTTGAATTTCATCGCACTCCCCATCCTTTCCCCAAAAAAGTGGTTGGACCTTCCGACAACGATCTATCTCATTCTTATATTATACAAAAAAAAGCAACCGTCAACAAATTAAGTTTTATTTTCAAAGATGACAAAGACATGATTGTCCGTTGCACAAAAAAAGCCCGAGGACAACTGCCGATCACCTGCGGGCCCATCCCTTCACTAAGGGTTGGCAGATACGACGGATGCTCGTTCCTCTGGCTTTAATGGTTCCTTTACTTAAGAAGTCCTTCTACTTATAAGTTACGCAGATGATTCGGGTCATGAATCGGTGCTTCAATATCACTGTCTCCCATGCGCGGCGTTGGATGAACGGACTCATCAGGCATCGCTGTTTCGCCTGGTAACGGTTGATCGATGATCGGACCAGTATCTGCATCACGATCGGTTATTTTGTCCATCGGCTGATAATCGTAGACGCCGACAACGAGTTTGTCTCGTTCAAGGTCATCACGATAACCATATAACGGATCATGCTCATCATGCCTATGATCGGAATCGCCGAAAGAAAAAGCATCTTTGATTTTTTCCCAAAGCGAACGATCTTCATCCTCACTAGCTGCCTGCTCCACTTCCACATCATCGATGGATTCTAACCCAAATTGATCGATGACTGTTTGATTCGCAAACAGCACGATATCCTCTTTGCCATAGCCTTCGTTTGTCAATTGCTCAATAACCGGTAATACTTCTGTTCGAGTGTCGTAACTGCCAATAATCGTTAGGTTTCTGTTGTGCATGTGAAATCCTCCTTATTTTGTGTACGCTTCGATCGTTCTGGTTCTGAAGCAATTCCTTTAAAACTAGCAATTTCTATTGCTTCTTTCATTCTAACGCAGGGTTCTATGATTGACCAAATAGTTTGATTGCGCTTACGAAAAACAAGTAGTTTCTTGAAAAACCGCTAATAGCTTAGTAAAAGCTTGATCCAGCATAAAAAAACCGCGTGAGCCAATGGCTTGCACGCGGTTTTTTTGCTTGTTACTTGGAAACGATCAGTTTTTGTCCGACAAAGATCGTATAGCTGCTGTTGATGTTGTTCCATGATGCGAGTTGACTGATACTGGTGTTGTATTTTTGTGCCAGTGACCATAAGCTGTCACCTGATTTCACCGTATGCGTCTTCGTTGAACTACTGCTGCTGGTATTCGTATTAGAAGACCCACTGCTAGCAGCTGTCAAGTAGGCACCGCTGACCCAACCTTTGCCAGAAACATAATACCATTTGTTCGTGCCATTGACGGTCGTCCCGGTTTTTGTTGCGGTAACCGTGACGGTTGCCCCTTTGCTTAAAGAACCAGTAATACTGCTGCTGGTAGAAGCATCGGAACGAACATTTAAAATCTCGGTGGTTTTCATTTGCTGATTTGTGGTTGTTGAACCGTTATTATTGGAAGAGCTGCTGGTTGTTGTCAAGTAGGCACCACTGACCCAACCTTTGCCAGAAACGTAGTACCACGTTTTATTGCCTTCCACTGAAGTGCCGTTCTTTTTCGCTGTCACGGTAACGGTTACCCCTTGACCAAGCGTTGTCACGACACGGCTGCTAGTAGAAGCATCGGAGCGAACATTCAATGCGGCCGTCGTTTTCATTTGTTGATTGATACTTGAACCATTGTCTTCTTTTTTCGCTTCAGAAGCATTATTGTTGGTCACTTCAGTAAGGTAGGCGCCGCTGACCCAACCTTTGCCAGAGACATAGTACCAATTTTTATTGCCGTTGACTGATGTACCGGTTTTCATAGAAGTGGCAGTAAAGGTCGTGCCTTTGCTAAGTGAACCAACCACTGATCCGCTAGTGGACGCGCTAGAACGAATATTCATCGCTTCCGTCGTCTTCATTTGCTTATTGATCGTCGTACCAGAATTGCTATTGTCAGAACCGGTGTTGCCTGCTCCGCTATTGTTGTTTGAAGAGTCGGTCGAAACCTTCGTCAAATACGCGCCGCTGACCCAACCTTTGCCAGAAATCTTATACCAAGTGGTGTTGCCATTGACGTTGGTGCCGGTTTTGGTCGCCGCTGCCGTAAACGTCGTATTAGCTGCTAACGAACCAGTAATAGAGGCACTGGTGGAAGCATCCGAACGAATATTCATAGAGGCCGTGGTTTTCATCTGCTGATTGATCGCTGTTTCATCACTGACGATCGTTTCATTGCTATTGCCGCCACCTGTGTTTGAGCTGCCGGTATCATATTGCGTTAAATTATACGTACTGATCAAATTGTTTAATTTGCTGGCATAAGAAGTATCGGTTGCATAACGCCCTTGTAGCCAAGCGGTCGCTTGTGTGTAAGAGGTCGTATTGCTTTTCCACGCACCGCTGTAATAGTAGTTGCCGCTAGAAAAACTCGTGTTGCGCAACACATATGCATTGTCTTCAAAAGACTCTTTTAATGATGGGTATTTCCGAAACTTAGCGCTGATCAAATAATAATTGCCGGAACCATCATCTTCATACGTATCCATTGTCACATATTGGCCGTTGTAGCTACCTTTGATCCCAAACATATTGTTGGCCGTGGTCGTCAAAGTCGAGGCGCCCCAACCAGATTCCAAAATCGCTTGTGCCATCATAACAGAGGCATACAGATCGTTTGCTGCCGCCACTTCCGTTGCATAGCCGCAAATCTGACTGATAAAGGCAGCCGGATCGATCGTTGCCCGTGAAAATAATGCCCGACTAGTCAAATCAGAAAGGGCTGATGGTACTTCATCTGCTTCTAAGACTTCATCACTAGCGACTGTTGTGCTTTCTGTCGTCGCTGTTTCTGATCCCTCAGTAACTGCTTCCGTCCCTGACTCCTCCGTCGTTTCCGAGGTTTCTTCGGTCACAACAGGTGCTGGCGTCGATTCTGTGGTTTCCTCAACTGGCGTGCTGTCGGTTTCAGGTGTACTGCTGATTGTTGTTTGTTCAACGACCTTAAGGTCATTGCTAGTTTCTGTCGTTGCCGTTTCAGCCGCATGCCCTAAGGTCGGGATAAACGTTGATCCCGCTACTAAAGTAGTAGCCATCGTAATACTTTTTTGGGTATATTGCGTGCGCTTCAAGCGCTTTTCTAAGCGGCGTCGTTCTTTACGAATTGTCATTTAATCCCTCCGTCGTATTAGCCTTTTTTTATTGTAACACGATTTATTAAAAAATGGGGGTTAAGATGAAAAAACAGTGAAATCAACGAGATAAATTCTTGCTATGAAACAGTTTTCTCTTTTGCTTCATCTGCCAATACTCTGTTCTAAAAAAAGAAAAAAGAGTGGTTTTGGCACCAAAAAAGCAGCCTTTATCAAAAAGACTGCTTTTGGTGAATTGTTATTTAATAACAGGTGCGGGCTTTTGGGCTTTTTTTAACATCGCATAGCCTATGTTGAGAACAAGCCCAAAAACGGCCAAGAAAATTGCCGTATAGAAGGCTTTTGTATAATCTCCTTGGTTACTTTCTGCGATTGCTGCTGCCACTCTAGGACCAAAGAATGCCGCCGTAGAATAACCAACAAAGACGATTCCATAGTTGACCCCTTGATTGATCGGTCCGTAATTTTCCATAACGATCGATGGGAAAACCCCCATCACGCCTCCGAAGCACAGTCCTAAACCGATGATCCCGACAGTGAAGATCACAGTTGTTTGACCAAGCGTCAATAGGAATAAGGACAATGCCACCACACCATAGATGATCATCAACGTATTCGTCCGACCAATTTTATCAGAAACGGTGCCCCAAAGGACACGACCAAAACAGTTGCTCAATGAGTACAAGCTGACATAAAAAGCAGCGGCAGCCGCCGTCAAACCAAACATACTTTGCCCGATCACTGAGGCGTTAGAAGCAATCATCAAACCTGAAAAAGCCCCTACCCCTAACATAACAATAATCAAGTAAAAAGTTGGTGTCTTCAGCATATCCAGCCAATTCAGATTGATTTGAGGACCATTTTTCCTTGATCCGCTGGTTGCCAACCTGCTGGACGGTAATTTTCTGGTGCTTTACGAATAAATAGACTAGCCACCAAGACGATCACGATATAGGCAATTCCTAAAATCCGAAAGGCTGCTAAGACATCTTGTGATTCGATCAAACGATTCGCAATTGGTGCGGCAATAATCGCTGCTCCACCCATGCCTGCTGTGATCAAGCCCGAAGCCAGTCCCCGTTTATCCGGAAATAACCGAATCGTATTGCTTAAACAAGCCGAATAGGCAAAGCCTTGCCCTAAACCAGCAAAGACTCCATAAGTCAGGTACAACATGGCGGGTGAGTTGACCAATCCCGTCAGGAAGAAGCCCGCTCCGAACAACACGCCTCCACCAGCGATGACCCATCTAGCAGCTCCTCGGTCTGTCAGCAAACCACCCAAAATCATGGTAATCGGGCCAACTGCGGCATTGATGGTAAAGGCTAGCATGATCTCTTCCATGGACCAACCTTTTAATTGACTAAGAGGTCCTGCAAAAACACTAAAGGCGTAAACAGCGCCCGTACACAATAATACAGCGGTCGAAGCGATCAGAATCAGCCAACGATTGATTTTTGTTTCCATTTTTTCTCTCCTTTGTTTTAAGCATGTTACTTTATTCACATATTATTTCAAAAGCTAGCGCGCGTGACGATTCACAACGCGCAAGGCTTTTTATTCGAGATGTTCTGCGACTGCTGTCTTTCCAGCAATCCGGCCAAAAGTAAAGATGTCTGTCAACGAGTTGCCGCCTAAGCGATTGCCGGCATGGATCCCCCCAGCAACTTCCCCTGCTGCATACAGCCCTTCAATGATTTGATCTTCCTTCGTCAACACGTGGGTTTGCGGATCGATCTTCAATCCCCCCATCGTGTGGTGAACCGCTGGTTTTCTTGGTGTGGCATAGAAAGGCGCTTTTTCCACTTTCAAGTCGAAGACATCTTTGCCAAACTCTGGGTCTTTCCCAGCATCCACATAGCTGTTGTATTTCGCAACGGTCGCCTCTAAGACGGCTGGATCAACATTGATCTGCTCTGCCAGGCCAGCCAAGGTCTCACTGCGGAACAGCGTACCAGCAGCTACTTGCTTATCGATTTTTTCTTGGCTCGTGTTATAAGCGGTTTTCTTGATTTCTTCATCCGCGATCAAATAGAACAATCCGCCATTATCGATCGCCGCTTGGGTCAATACATCGCGGCTTTCGTACTCATTGACAAAGCGCTCACCCTTTTGATTGACCATCACAAAGTTAGCTGGTGGCACTTGCAGCCCACTGAATAAAGCCCCTGTGTTTGGATCAGATACGGGCATCATTTGCGAAAAGCCCATGCCAACAAGGTCCGCGCCAGCACTTTCTCCTAGCTTGATCCCGTCACCAGTGATCGCTGGTGAATTTGACGTTTTGATATCGTCTTCGATCTCTGTCCAATAGGTATTGTATTGTTTCAACATTTTGGTGTTCGCTCCGAACCCGCCGGAAGCTAAAATCACTGCTTTGGCATGGATCGTGACTTTTTGACCATTACGGCCTTCCCCGATGATTCCAATAACCTTGCCATCTTCGATCAATAATTCTTTGACAGGCGTATCAGTTAAGATCGTTCCCCCATGCTCTTTCACGAATTGATGCAAAGCAGAGACAAAGGCATACCCTTCGTTTTTGACTGGTTTATGTCCTCGGCGCCATTTCGCTCCTACTGGCATATCGACATTGTTCATATCAAATTCTACGCCGATTTCTTCTAGCCATTTCACTGAATCCAATGCTTGATCCGTCAAGATCTTCACTAGCTCGTATTTTCCATAGATCGGTTGCCCATTCAAATCTTTGCGTTTTCCGCCTAAATAGGTTTGAATTCGATGCCACAAAGCAGAATCAAACAAGTATTCTTTTTCTGGCGTCGTTTCTGAAAGATACGCAGTGATTTGTGCCTTCAAAGCTTTGAAGTCTGGCAAGTATTCTGCATCGATCTCTTGTTCATCGATCGTCAGCACTTCTTCTAAAGCACTGCGTTCGCCAGGCAATGCGGAGAAGCCGTTTTGCCATTTTGGATCCGCAGCATTCATCGGTCCGCCAGTACGTACGGTATTGCCGCCGATCGCTGGGAATTTTTCTACTAAGATCACGTCTTTATTGGCTTGCAGCACACTGGCAGCTGCACTCAGACCTGCGCCGCCGCCACCTACGACAACGACATCGGTGGTATACGTTTCATCTTCTGTTTGTAAAGCACTAGCGGCTTTTGGACGTTTGCGCAAGACATCTGGGTTCGCACCAGCCATTTTCACGGCTTTTGCTACCCCATCGACGACACCGTTACTAGTAACCGAAGCACCAGATATCGCATCGACATTCAAGGTTTGCCCTTCAATGATTTCTTGAGGAATCCGTACGAAAACGACATCAGCGATCCCTTCGGATTCACCAGACGTATCGATATCGATAGCTTCGATCCGTTCTTCGCTCAATTTGACGACCATTGGCAGATCCCCGTTATGTCCTGGTGCTGTGACGGTGTATTCGCCAGGCTCATAAATGACTTCTTCTGGTACATTCAACAAATTAGCGACTTCCGTAAACCGAACGAACTTGCGGAAACAGCTTTCCAAAAAGTCGATCGTTCGTTGATCTTTTAAATTGCCTTGTTCATCAAAGGCTTGATGCGCACGTCCCAACAAGAACTCATTTCCTGGCATAACTGTTGCATTGACACCCGGTGCATCAAGGATCTGGCGCAAATGCAGCTGTGCTCGCGAAGAGCCTTGTACATCGTAGGATGCACCGACGATCATCACCGGTTTGCCATCAAAGGGATGGAGATTGAAGGAGAGCCATTCCAAGACGCTTTTCAATGCGGAAGGAATCGAATGGTTATGCTCTGGTGTCGCAATGATCACCCCATCGGCTGCTAAAATCTTGCTATTTAACCGTTGAATCACTTCACTATTGGTTTGATCTTGTGTTTCATTGAACATTGGGACATCCTTGATTTCCAGCAGTTCAATTTCTGCTAGGGCAGCAAATTCCCGCTGCATAAACGCCACTAATTGGCGATTGGTGGATTTTTTGGCGTTCGTTCCGATTAGGCCGACAAATTTCATGACTGGTTCCTCTCTTTCTTATGCTTGTTCCCACGAAAATTTCTTTGCTCGTTCTTTAGCCGTTGAATATTCACTGACCAGACGGTTCGTGATTTCGACAAACAAGACAAATTCATTGAAACAATCTTCTAGTTCGGCAACTTTTTCGCTATCGATCAAGTTTCCTTGTTCATCGAAGGCTTGCATGGAGTGTCCTAATAAAAATTCTGCACTCGGCATGATTCGGGCTTTTACTTCTGGTGCATCCAAGATCTGACGCAAGTGGGCTTGGGCTCTCGATGAACCTAATGCACCAAGAGAAGCACCCGTGATCATCACTGGTTTATCGATCAAAGGGCGCGTCGTATAAGAAAGCCATTCAATCATGCTTTTTAACACCGCTGGGATCGAGTGATCGTATTCTGGTGTACTGATGATCACCCCGTCGGCTGCTTCGATCTTCTCTGACAAGGCTTGGACTGCCGCTGGTGCCGTCCGATCTTCTGGTTCATTAAATGCCGGCAGATCACTGATTTCGCAAAGTTCGATCTCCGCTTGGTCACTAAAATGGCTTTGAATAAATTGCAGTAAGCGACGGTTGGTCGAACGCGTCGAGTTGGTTCCTACGATTCCAATCAATTTCATTATCATCTCTCCTAATTGTGAATAATTTAACATTTAACAATAAATAAAAAGTTTTTGACCATTGGCTTTGATTTCTTTTTTTCAATCGTTTCTCAAGTTTGTTTTTACGACCTACTGAGATGAAAGGCTTCTTCCTAAACAAAAAAATCTTCCCCAAGTACCCATTTAGTGTACGACTGAATTCTTCATTTGTGAAATATTTATTTAATTATTCATCGATAACAAATTTGTTATAATGAAAAAAATGATTAGGAGGACAACGCAATGGTACTTAAAGATTCCCATCTGATGTTGCAATACCTCGATACCTTGCTAAAGCATAGCAACTACACCAAAGCCGCCAAAGATCTCTACATTTCACAGCCTTACTTGACGCAAACCGTGAAACGTGCCGAACAAGAGCTGGGAACGCCCATCATCAATCGGCTGCCGGGACATTTTCAACTGACGGAAGCTGGTAAAATCTATTATCAATATCTGGAAACCTTGGAAACAGAGTCTGCCAAATTGAAAAGTCGGCTGTCTTGGTATACCGCGACCGAGAAGCGTTCTTTGCGCTTAGGCATTTTGCCCAGCCTTGGTTCCTATCTGCTGCCGCTCTTTTTGCCTGCATATTATGAACACTACCCCAACGTGCACTTTTTCTTGCGGGAAGACCTGCCGAAGCACAATGAAAAACGACTGTTGAATGGGCAGCTGGACTTTTTTATCGGACAAAATCCTGAGACGATCGCACCGAATCTAACGGTCCACAGTACCAATCAAGAACGGTATCTAGCGATCATTCCGCCTTGCTCTCCCCTGTATCAACCAAAGAAGCGGTATTTAGCACCTGATTCATTGTCCGTCAAAGACTTGCTGCAAAGTCCGTTGATTTTGACCGCCAGCGGCTCGGCGATTCGGCGCCAAATCGATCAATTGCTGCAAAAATACAAAGTAGAGGCGAACGTTCTCATAGAAAGCAGCAATATTTATACAGCAGCGGCATTGGCAGAAAACAACCTTGGGATTGCGATCGTACCAGAAAGCGTGCTACAAGCAGCGACCGCGACCCCTTTTAATCTTTATCCAATGCCAGAGGAACTCTTGTCCCTCACCTATTTTATTGCCCATCAAGCCGAACGGGCATTGTCAAACAGCGAAGCCGCCTTGATCGAGACCTTTTTGCAACACGTCTAGCTTTCCTTTTTTACCAAAAACAAGCAGCGATCACCTATATTCCTAGGTAGTCGCTGCTTGTTTTCATTCTGCTGTTGGCGTTTCGATCGAACGTGCTAATTCTTGCGGATAGATCAGTTGTCCTTGTTTGGTAATGACTAATCCAGTAATCCCTTCTAACGGCGCCAGCTCCTGCAAGATGGCTTGTGGCTCTTTGCCGAATAAGCGGGTCGTCCAAATCTCTCCATCAACCGATCTGTCGGATAGAATCGTGACACTGGCAATGGCTGACTCTAACGGATAGCCCGTTTCTCGATCAAAAATATGATGATAGGTCTTGCCCGCTACCTGATAGGTTCGTTCATAGATCCCTGATGTAACAACTGATTGATTGCGCACCTTCAACGCGGCGACAAAATTCCCTCTCGGTAAGAAAGGGTTTTGGATCCCGATCCGCCAATAGCCATCAGCATGGCTCGGGGCATCGCCGTAAGTCACCACATTGCCCCCAAGATCGATCAAAGCGGCTGTGACACCGACCTGCTTGAAATGCGCCATCAACAAATCAGCAAAATATCCTTTTGCCACAGCCCCTAGATCAAGCTTCATGCCGGCAGCTAACCCGACGGTCTGCAACGCTTCATCCAAAACGATTTTGGCAGGATCAGTCTTTGGCAGCAGCTCCGCGATTTTCTCAGGCGTTGGTAGATGGGCATCTTGGAACCCGATCCGCCATTCCTGCACCAAAGGACCGATGGCAATATTTAAGTAGCTATCTTTTGGCAAGCTATGGGTTTTCCCTAGTGCGATCAATTCAAACAATTCCGGTGCGGTGGCGATCGCTCCTTGTCCTGCCTGCTGATTGATCTGCATCAACTCAGACGTCGGGTCATTGGCACTAAATCGCTGTTCAAAGGCCGCAGCTCTTTGAGCAGCTTCCTCTAAGATCACTTCTGGGGTTTCATGCTGCACCCAAATCGTGATCACCGTTCCCATTCCCTGTAACACTCGTTGGCCTTCTGGCATTGTCCTTGCTCCTTTGTCCTCTTCTTTTGGCTATCATAGCAGTTTCTGGGAGAAAAAAGTAGTCTGCGGGATGCCGCCACTGCTTTTTTTGAAAAAAACTGCGAGGTCTCCCTCGCAGTCTGCTGTTTCTATTGCTCAATGATAAAAGTCAAAGCGGCCTTTCGCCAATACTTCTTTGACCCCACCAGTTTGGTACAAGGAACGGTCCATAATGGCTTTTTTCACCACGGAAGCGGGATAGCCTTTGATGCCCATTTTCCCTACTAAGCCAAAGGCATGGGTATTGCCGATAGACGCCACTGAACCTAATGATTCAAAGTGGAAATCTGTTGGTTTTTCCCCATTCATTTGACGTAAGATATTTTTACCCGCATGCTGCCCCATCTTCAAAGCGATTTGAGCCGTTGTTGGATACGGGCGATTGGTCGCTGGGTCCATGACTGCTGAAACATCACCGACAACATAGACGTTACTATGGTCAGGGTCAGTTAGGTCTTGATTGACCATCACGCGACCCCGACGAGCAGAAAAGTCTGATTCAGCCATCACATGGCTACCGCTGACGCCTGTGGTCCAAACGATGGTTTTGGCTGATAATTCAGCTGTTGCTCCTGTATCGGCATCATCTTGATAGACAACGACACCCGGTTTGATTGCTTTGATGGGTTTACCAGTCAGGAAGTTTACGCCCCATTTAACGAGATTTTTGATCCCGTAATCCGATAGTTTTTCATCAAACATCGGTAATAAACGAGTCACTGCTTCGACACAATACAGTTTGATGTCTTCTGGTTTGACGCCTGCTGCTTTCGCAAAGGTTTTACGGTTTTCCACCAATGAACCTAGCAATTCGATTCCGGTGAAACCAGCACCGCAGACAACGATTTTTAGGTAGTCAGGATTTTGTGTTTCTTTGTATGCCTTCATTTGTTTCAACAAATGATGATAGATGTTTTCTGCGGAGTCGACATCCACCATTTCCAACGCATGCTCCTCGACACCAGGGATCCCAAATGATTCTGATTCAAAGCCTAACGCCACGATCAAATAATCATACGTGCACGTGGATTGATCTTTAAAAACGATCACTTGCTGGTTACGATCGATCGACGCAACTTCCTTTTGAACAAAGCTCGTCTTTTGGGGACGAACGACATCATTGATGGGATAGCAAATGCGGTCTCTTGGTTGCGTACCAGCCGCAACTTCATGAAGATCGGTTGCCTCATAATGATAATCGTTTTTGTCGATCAATGTGATGTGAAACGCTTCTTTTGCTCCTTGCAGTACGTGCAATGCTCGCAATCCAGCATACCCTGCTCCTAAAATGACAACTTCCTTCATGTTTCCTTACTTCCTTTCTTTGCTGTAAAAATTATAAAATCAAACCAATCGCAAAACTCAGCACTTGTACGCATGCTCCGACCGCAAGGATCCGAACGGCACAAATGAAGGTCTCTCTTTTGATTTGTTTTTGCATAAATCGTTTTGTCTGTTGCCAGACAAAGGGCGCCGCGAAAAAGGTCAGAACCAGTGACCAAGGCGCAATGTTGAGGGCAACTGAGGCAATGATCGCAACAAACGCCAAGACGTTCATCGCGATAAATAATTTCAACGCACGGGCTTTACCAAGGTAATGCACCAGCGTATAGCGCTCATTTTTTTCATCCTCTTCCAGATCACAAATGTTGTTTGCCAGCATCAAGTTGGCGATCCATAATGTGTTGGGCAATGAGATCAAGAAAATACTGCCAATCGTGGCAATGTTCCATTCAAAGGTTTGATAGGCATTGAGATAGACACAGATCAATGAGATCATAAAGCCCATCGTAAAGCCGGAAAAGAACTCGCCTAAAGGCAAACTAGAAAGCGGCCGTGGACCAGAGGAATAAAAGATCCCGACTAGGTAACAATACAGCCCCATCCAAAAGAGCGGCCAGCCAACCACCATTGCCAAGGCGATCCCCATGGCGGCGGAAAGGATGATCATGGAGACCATCAACCAAAAAACCAATTTGACAGACAACTGCTCCCGACCAATAATATTGGTTTTTTCTTTGTAATCATGCCCTTCTGTGGCATGATGGTAATCGTTGTAGTTATCTAAAATATCCACCGCCATATTGAAAATCAGCATGGCAATGAAATACAATAAGACATAGCCAAGATGAATCGTTTGATAATTGTACCAGCTGTAGCAGACACCAATAAAAAATGGCAAAATACTGGCGGTTTTTGCTTTAAATTCGACAAGTTCTAAAAATACAGGTAGCGTCACAACTCCACCTCCTTTAGTGAGTGCATTAAACTAGTCAATCACGCCCCTTTACGCTAGAATAAGGGCTGAATGACTGTTAGAAAGGGTTATACTATGTTTGACTTTTGGATCGATTATCCGACGATCGAACAACGATTGAAAACCGTATGTTCCATCATTGAAGAACACGTTACTGTTCGTAACAAAGAGATACAAGATGTTTTGATCGACTTTACTTATTCAGGTGGAAAAATGCTGCGGCCAGCGCTCTTTTTTTTGTTTGCTGACTTAGGCGATCCCCATTATAAAAAAACCGACCAATTAACAAAAATTGCTGCTTCTCTAGAAATTTTACACATGGCCACTTTGATCCATGACGACATTATTGACGATTCGCCGCTGCGGCGTAGTCAAGTCACTGTTCAAGCCAAATATGGCAAGGATATCGCGGTCTACACGGGTGATCTTTTGTTCACCCAATTTTTTGAGCTTTTGATCGAAAGTATGAATGGCTCCCCGTTTTTAAAAACCAACGCACAAGCCATGAAACGGCTCCTTTTAGGTGAACTTGATCAAATGCACACTCGCTACAACATCCATGAATCGATTGACGACTATCTGCAAAGCATCAACGGCAAAACCGCTGAACTGTTTTGGCTCGCTTGTCTCGAAGGCGCTCATTTTGGCGGCCTCGATACAGAAAACCAAGAACGGGCGGGTGAGATTGGTCGCAACATCGGGATCGCCTTTCAAGTATTCGACGATATTCTCGACTACACCTCTGATAGCGGCACCTTGAAAAAACCGATTCTAGAAGATTTGGCGCAAGGGGTCTATACCTTACCGCTGCTATTTGCCAAAGAACAGGCACCTGCAGCATTCGCTCCTTATTTGAATAAAAAAGCAGCACTCTCCTTGGCAGAAGCCCAAGAAGTTGCGGATCTTGTCGTCCGTTACGGTGGTGTCGAAAAAGCGCGTGCTTTCGCGGTCACCTACACGCAAAAAGCCTTAGACGACATCGATCTACTGCCAGAAGCACCTAGCAAAGCCAAAATTCGTTCATTAACTGAACTGCTCTTGCAGCGCAATTACTGAGCCATACAGCAATGAGAAGAAAAGCGTCCATCACTGATTGATGGACGCTCTTTTTTATCGTCGTCCTTGGTCAATGGCCAATAAGTGTTGAAAATGTTTATTTTCTGCTGCCAATTCGGCAGGTGTTCCGCTCATGGTCAACTGACCATCTTCAATAAAAAGCACACGATCCATCATCGAAATTCCTTGCAAGTGGTGGGTGATCCAAATGATCGTTTTGTTCTCCAACACTTTGAAAAAGGTTTCGAGCACGCCTTGTTCCGTGATTGGGTCTAAGCCGACGGTTGGCTCATCCAATAAGATGATCGGAGTGTCTTTTAGCAAGATCCGCGCCAATGCCAAACGATGCCGTTCCCCGCCGGAAAAACGCAAGCCGGCTTCATCCACCATCGTCGCCAAGCCGTTAGGCAAAGCTGCCACCATTTCTTTCAACCCGACTTGCTCCAGTACGCGCCAGACTTCTTCTTCCGAAGCCGACTCATTGCCTAGCCGAATATTATTCAAGACGGTCGTATGGAAAAGATAGGGACTTTGATTGATGACACCGATCAAGTCACTGATCGACTCATTCAATGCCGTCACTGGCACGTCATTTAAGGTGATCGACCCTTGCGTCGGTTGCAGATCGCCTCGCAACAAGGAGGCAAAGGTACTTTTCCCAGAACCGCTGCGACCAAGGATCGCTAGTTTTTGATGCGCAGGAATCGTTAGATCCAACCCATGAAGCACTTCTTTGCCTTCAGGATACTGAAAATGCAAGTCCTTGACTGTGATCGACACGAGGCCCGTCACTTCAGGTACTGACGGTTGCTCCATGGAGACTTGGCGATTTTCTTCTGGCAATGCATTGAAGCGATCGATGGAGTCTTTGTAGCGATTGGTTTCTTGAGCAGCAGACGGTAATGGCGCAAATGCATCAACTAAAGGAAAGACACACAGGACAAAGGCAGCGATCCAGTTGGCTGCTCCTCCGTGGTTACCTGGAAAGCGAATGCTGGTCCAAAGTAGCAATGCGACAGCGATCACCCCAAAGATGCTTTGTAAAAGAAAATCACGCCGGCGATCAAAGGACAGCATCTGTTCATCCACCGCTCGCAACTGCGTTTCCAGTTCCTTATGGGCAGCCACGTACTCGCTGCCTCTTTGAGAGAAGACCCAATCAGAAACCCCTAATACATTATCCGTCAGTGTCGTATACAAGTTGTTTTTCATGTGTTTTTGCTTTTCTTGCCGCGCGCCATTGATGATCACCGACCAAAGTGGCAAGACAAAGACGATGATCCCTAATAGCAGCAGCATCACCAAAGCAAACCACCAAGAAAAATAGCCGAGTCCAATGATTAAGAACGCATACAAGATCCAAGCGATCACAGTAGGAAAGATCGTCCGCAAATACAGGTTTTGAATATGGTTGATATCTTCTGCCAATAAGCCCAAGATATCCCCTGTGCGATGCGCTTGCTTAAAGAAGATCGCATCTTTTTCTACTACGTTGTACAGTTTCAATCGTAAATTAGAAGTCATGCGCAAGACCCAGCTATGACTGGTCAACCGTTCCAAATAGCGAAAAACTGGACGGCCGATCCCAAACGCTCGGGTCAGTACGATGGGGATGTAAACCAATAGAATGTTTTCTGGGATCGATGCCGAGCGGCTGATCAGGTACCCAGAATTAAACATCAGTGCCCCACCACAGAAAAAGGTCAAGAAGCCTAGGAATAAGGCCAGCGCCAAAACGTTTTTGTATTTTGACAAGAAAGGCTTGACCCACGTATCAGTTTTCAATGAGCGCAATAAGCCGATTTTATTCAAGCTGTTCCCTCCTCATTCCATTGACTAGTTCTGTAAAAGCACCTTGCTTTTGCTGCAGTTGTGCCAAGGTTCCTTGTTCCACGATTCTTCCTTGATCCATCACGATGATTTCATCCATTTCTTCCATCCAGTGCAAGCGATGGGTTGCAAAAAAGACTAACCGGTTTTCCATCAGCGGCAGCATCCGTTCCTTTAAGGCCACTTCGGTTTCAATATCCAAATGAGCCGTTGGTTCATCAAACAAAAGAATCTTTCGTTGCTGGTCTAAAAAGGCACGGGCTAACGCGATCCGTTGGGCTTGTCCGCCACTTAGATGCCGTTCCCCTTCTCCTAACATCGTGTCCAACCCTTGTGGCAGCTCCGCCAAAAGCTCAGTCAAGCCTGCCACTTCAATGGCTTTCAGTACGGCTTCTTTGGTAGCTGTCGGCTGATAAAACGCGACATTTTCCTGCAAGGTCAACCGATAGATATAAGGATTTTGCGGAATATAGATCAGCTGTTCTTGCCAGCTTGCTTGGCGAAAGGCCGTGGTTTTGGCCCCTCCAAGAGAGATCTCGCCACTGTCTGGCACGAGAAAGCCACTCAAAGTATTGATCAAGGTAGACTTGCCAGAACCGCTCAGACCGATGATCCCGATCTTTTTGAAGCCAGTCACGTTCAAGTTGATATCCGTCAAAGCCGCTTTTTCCTCGTAGGAAAACGCCAGCTGATCGATCGTTAACTGAGCGTCTTCCTGCCAACGAGGCACCGTTACTGCCGGTACTTGGGCTTCGGGCTGATGCAAGATCTCCGTCACCGCAGTCATCGCATTTTTCCCGTCTAAGGTTGCATGGTAATCACTGGAAAAGTCGCGGATCGGCAAGAAGTATTCTGGTGCTAAAATCAAGATGGTTAACGCTGGAAACAGCAAGATCCCTTCATTGATCAGCCGCAAGCCTAGCAAGACTGCCACGACGGCAATCGATAAGGTCGTGAAAAAGTCTAAGGCGAAGGTCGATAAAATACCGACTTTTAATGAAGCCATCGTCGCTTTCCGAAACCGTTCGCTGGAAGCAAAGATACTTTTGCCATATTTTTTACTGACCCCAAACAATTTCAGCGTGTCGATCCCCCGCAGGGAGTCGATGAAATGATTGGACAGTAATTGAAAGGTCCGGTATTGTTTTTCCGCTTTGCTTTGGGCGGCATAGCCCAAGATGATCATAAAAATGATGATCAAGGGGAACACCAACAGCAAGACCAAGCCGGATTCCCAATCCAGATAAAAAACGAGTGCCAAAATGACCCAAGGAATGATCGACATATTCATGATTTTGGCAAGAATCAATTTCAAGTAGTTTTCGACTTGATTGATCCCTTCCAAGACCATCGTTGTTACATTTCCCGTCCCTTGTTGTTGTGCGATCTGAGGACCGACCCGAAACAATTTCTCCAACAATTGATCCCGCAGATCGGCGGCTTGCTGGTAACTGTAATCATCGAGTCTTTTGGAACGGAAATAGATAACGGCTTGTCGGGCGATAAACGAACAAAAGAACAGCAGAATCCAGCCCCACTGTTCCTCTAATGGTCGTCCTTCCCATAAGCCAGTGATGGCACGTGCCAATCCATACGCCTGCCCAATAATGAAGAGCGCCTGCAGGAACGAAAGTCCCGCAAGCAGCCCTAAAAGTTGTTTCATTCCTGGGAGCTTCATGATTTGTTTATCAATCATTTATACCCCTCCAACGCCTCCGTATGACTGATCCGCTTACGGAAGATATAGTAACTCCAAGCCGTATAGGCCAAGACGAAAGGCAAGATCGTCAGTGAAAGATAACTCATGATCTTCAATGTGTAGCGGCTTGAAGACGCATCAGCGATCAACAGGTCATAGCTTGAATCGATCGAACTGATCAAGACTCTTGGGAATAACCCTGTGAAGATCAATGCTACCAAAGCGATCAACGTCAAGCCGCTCGCAATGAAAGCCATCATTTCTTTGCCTTTAAAGACGCCGATATTTGCAATCAGTGTCAGTACAACGATCACAAGCAACAAACCAAGCGTTGTCGCAAAATGATTCTCAAAGAAATCCGTTTGGAAGTAAAGCATCACAGCAAAGACGATTAAGCCTGCATATAGGATGCCATAAAAAATACTTGCATAGTTGCGTGCCCGTGCCCGAATCGGACCTTCCGTTTTCAAAGCGATATAGTTTAATCCGTGCAAGTAGCACAACAAGGTCAACGCGATCCCGCCAACGATTGAAAAGGGATTGACGTAATCCGTAAAGGTTGCCGTCATGTTGCCATCTTCACCCAAAGGCATTCCTTGGATCATGCTGACAAACATCAGACCGAAGAAAAACGGTACGATCGTACTGCCGATCGTCAACGTCCAGTTCCAAATGTTTTTGTGTTCTTTCGGGAAGTTCGCTCGAAACTCAAAGGAGACACCACGAATGATCAACCCGACTAAGATCAATAACAAAATCAAATAAAACCCGCTGAACAAAGAAGCATACCAGTATGGAAACGAGGCGAACATCGCTCCGCCAGCGGTCAATAGCCACACTTCATTGCCATCCCAGACAGGCCCGATCGTTTTAACGATCTGGTCTTTTTCCTCCTCATTGTGAGCCAATGTCTGCACAGACATCCCCACACCAAAGTCAAACCCTTCTAAGAAGAAGAATCCGGAAAATAAAAGCCCAATCAACGTGAACCATAGTAATTGCAGACCGGTCATCCTTCAAACGCCTCCTTATCAAATGGGTCTTCGTACCCTTCTTGGTTGTCTCCTTGGCTGATTTCGCCGAAGGCTTCTTTTTCAGGTCCATGATCCATTTCCCGTTTCACCAGATAGACCATCGTTCCGCCTAAGCCAGAGAACAAGAGGAAGTAAACGATGTTTGAGATCAAGAGTGAGGTCACGGAAACGTTTGGTGACACACTATCTTCGATCGTAAACAAGCCGTAAACCGTCCATGGGTAACGTCCTAACTCCGTGATCAACCAACCAGCTGTATTGGCAATAAATGGGGTGAACAAAGTGATCGCCACTACCCAAAGCAGCCAGCGTTTTTCAAAGAGCCACGGTTTCTTCTTACGCGTAAAATACAACAACCCCAGACCAGAAACCAACAGCATCAAAGCACCAAAACCAGCCATGATCCGGAAGCTCCAAAAGAGTGTGTTGACCGGCGGGTAGTAATTACGGTCGCCGTAGGTTTCAATCAATTGCTGATTGACCGTATCCATCCCATCGATTGAGCCGAAGGGTTCATTGAAGGCTAAGATACTCAACATATATGGAATCGAAATACCGAAGACTTGGTGATGCTCCGCTTCATTCGCCCAAGCAACGACAGTCCAAGCCGCAGGACTCCCGGTATCTTCATAAGTTCCTTCCATTGCGGCAAATTTCATTGGTTGTTCTTCAACCAAGTATTTCATTTGTTCATCCCCGGCTAGCAAGACGGTGAATGAACCGAACAATGCCACCGCAAAACCGATCCGCATTGATTTTTTGAAGAAATCGCGGTCAATGTCTTTGTCTTTCTTCAATAGACGAAAGGCTGATAAACCAGCAACAATGATTCCGCCCATCGTGATGGCTGCGGTGATCACGTGTAAAAACTCATACCACACTTGTGGATTTGCCAATAATGCACCGAAGTCAGTCATTTCTGCCCGGCCATTGTTCAAGGTATACCCCACCGGATGCTGCATAAAACTATTGGCAGCTAAGATCCAAAAGGCCGATAGCATCGAACCAAGCGTCACCAACCAGAAAAAGGTGGCGTGCAGCTTGGGACTGACCCGATCCCATGTAAAGATCCACAGTCCTAAGAACGTCGATTCTAAGAAGAACGCCAACAAAGCCTCCAAAGCCAAGGGCGCACCAAAAATATCCCCGACAAAACGAGAATAGTCTGACCAGTTCATCCCAAATTGAAATTCTTGAATGATCCCTGTCACGACCCCGACAGCAAAACTCAATAGAAAAATATTTCCCCAAAACTTCGTCATCCGGCGATATTTTTCATCTTTTTTGATCACATAAAGTGTCTCCATAATTGCAACGACGACACCAGTTCCGATCGAAAACGGTACAAAGAAAAAGTGAAAAATCGTCGTCATCGCAAACTGGATTCGCGCTAGTGTCACAATATCCATCCTACATCCTCCTATTTCATAAAAAAGTGCATTAAAATAATTCTAAAGAAAGAAAAATTCCAACTTCGAATATACTCCTCTAATCAGTAAAAAAGAAGCAAATTGCTTGCATTTACTGATTTTTAATCACTTCCTCTCCGATTCTTAAACATAAGGCGCTTTCATCAGCGGGATATAGCTTTTTAAGGCTCTTCCCAACCGTAACGCGTTCCCTCAGAAAGCAAAGGATCACTCAATAAAATTCCCGGGAAATCCTCCTTTAAAACAAACGTACTTAATGACTGATACATGGAAAACGTGGTCTTCATCCCTAATCTTTCCAATTGATCTAACGTTTGTTGCATTAAATCCGCCGCTTGTTCCTTATTTTGTTTTAATAGACATGTCCAGCCTTCAAAAAACGGCATAAAGACCGCTTGTTCAATGTGCTCTTTTTCATAAACATGATCTCGCCATAAATGGAAGGTTTTTTCCGCATAATCCGCCTCATCAAAAACAGCAAAGACGGAAAACACCGTCTCAAAGGTGTTGTATAGAATATCTTTGTTGCCGGGGATTTTTGCAAAGCGCTCACTCTTTTTGATGGCGATCGTCAAGCAGCGCCAAAGCAAAGTTGGCTCCATCGAAACTGCTATTCGGGCAAATAGCCGCAGCTCATAAACACCCCATGTATCGGTATTCAGCAAATAATGCTTGGCAGAGTCCAGACAATAATTGTGTTTTGGGTACGCCTCCTGGACAGGCACCCCTCTAAAAAATTCCTCCTTCATTAAGTAATCAAAACGGATCAGTTGCAAGAAGTGGTCCAGCTCCAAGGAGTAATGCTGTTGAAAATACGCTGTCAGCTTTTGAGCATTCTGTTTCAGTTTAGGTACTTCATCAATGGATTCGATCCCCATCGAACGGATGTAGTCAACCATTAGCTTTTGAGCCTCCGAATGATGCTCCCCGTATGCAGCAGCTGAAATTCGGCAAAACTCACTTCTAGTTTATCTAGCAAACGATGAAATCGTTCGCAGGAAATCGTCGTTTTGCCATTTTCAAATTGCGATAACAAAGACATCGACAATTGTTCATCCACTAATTCCTTCAACAGCAAGCCTTTGCTTTTGCGAAGCTCTTTCACTGTCGCACCATAATTGTTCATTTTTTCACCTTCTTTTTCAATATATTGAAATAAGCAGTTGCTTTTCCCAAAGATCCTTTATAGTTGAATTATCTTATAGAAACGAGGGAAAAGCTATGGATACCCATATAAAAAAGAAAATGCTTCACGTGAAACATTTACAAAAAAGTTTCAAAGACAAAACCGTTTTGAAAGAGGTCACTTTTGACGTCACTCCTGGCGAAGTATTTGTCTTACTAGGATCAAACGGCGCTGGAAAAACCACTTTAGTCAAAATTTTGTCCACTATCCTGCCTTTTGATCAAGGAACCGCGCGGATCGACGGGATCGACTTGACCAAAGATCCAGCAGCGATTCGCGAGAAAATCAGTCTGACGGGGCAATTTTCCGCCGTCGATCAAGAACTGACCGGTCGAGAAAACTTGCTGATGATTGCTGCCTTGCGCCATGTCAAAAACAAACCGTTGATCGTCCAACAGTTGTTAGAGCGTTTTGATTTGGTGGATGCCAGCAACCGACTAGTCAAAAATTATTCTGGTGGCATGCGACGGCGCTTAGACATCGCCATGAGTTTTATCGGCGAGCCTGACCTGCTCTTTTTGGATGAACCGACGACCGGGTTAGACCCGCAAAACCGCTTAGCCACATGGCACATGATCAAAGAGATCGCCGCTCAAGGACGAACGATTTTCCTGACGACCCAATACCTAGAAGAAGCTGAATTTTTAGCAGACCAAGTCGCCATCTTGCATGAAGGGAAAATCATCTTGCAAGGAACACCAAAGGAAGTCAAAGCACTGCACCCTTCGCAAACGATGGAAATCAGCGTATTGACGAAAGAACACTTGCAGACCGTGCGACAGCATCTGTCTGATTTTCCGGTGCAAGTCAATGAGTCCAGTCTCTCTCTGACATTTCCCGTCAGTCAAGACTTCCAGCATTCCTTCACGCTGTTGCAGGAACTCAATCAACTACCGATCACCATCACCAGTTTTAATCAAAAAAATGCTTCTTTAGAAGATATTTTTCTAACACTTGTCCAAGGAGGAAACCAATGAAAGCAATTATAGAAACCAACACCTTATTCAAGCGCAACCTCTTGCTATCGATTCGCAGTATGGAGACTTTACTAAGTGGAATTTTGACCCCAGCGATTTTAATGATCCTCTTTGTCTATGTTTTTGGGGGAGCCATGAACGTCGGCGATACTTCTTATGTCGATTTTGTCGTTCCCGGTGTTCTCGTCCAATGTATCGCCCAAAGCGCCTCCTCCGTTGGGGTAACGGTGACGGAAGATTTGAAATCCGGCATGGTGAACGGCTGATGACCTTGAATATTTCTAACTCAGCCTTTTTAAACGGCCATGTCTTCGCCGCGACCCTTCGGAGCTTGATCAGTACCTTGGTCGTATTGATCGTTGCCATGGTCATCGGTTTTCGCCCTCAAGCCACAGTTGCTGGCTGGGGGCTCGCCTTCCTATTGATCTTTTGCTTCACCTTCGCTTTTACTTGGGTCTCAGTTCTGGTTGGTCTCATCGCCAAAAGCCCCGAGACAGCTACCTTGTTTACTGTCTTGATCACCCTTTTGCCCTACTTAAGCTCTGGTTTCGTCCCTACGGAAACCATGCCGCGCCCGTTAGCCATTTTTGCTGAATACCAACCAATGTCGCCGATCATCCATTCTTTGCGAGGGCTTTTGTTAAACTTGAAAGATACCACCTTGATCAGTGCCTTTAGCTGGTGCGGCGGTATCGTAGTCGTGAGCTGGTTCTTGGCACGAATGCTTTATCAAAAACGGTTACGCTAGGTAAAAGGAATCAGTGGTATAATATAAGTAGTTTTCTATTATAAAAAGGCAGGGATACCCATGGATCTTAAAAACCGTCTGATCGCCTTCGCTAAGACCTTCAATGATGTTCAGGTCGACCATCCGTTTGCAAAGTTTCCTGAGTACCAAGTCTTGCGACACCGCAAAAACGGCAAATGGTTTGGCTTGCTGATGACTGTAGAAAAGCAGAAATTAGGCCTGGAAGGAACAGGAATGATCGAGATTTTAGATGTCAAAGCAGCGCCCGAAATGGTTTCGATCATCAATCAAAGTCGCGGTTATTTACCCGCTTATCACATGAATAAAAACCATTGGCTCACCGCATTACTAGATGGCTCTATATCAGAAAAACAACTCCAATCTTTGTTACGAGACAGCTATGAACGTACCCGTTAAACCAAATATCACCAAAAAACCGATCAACGATGCACCTGTATAGGAGCACCGTCGATCGGTTTTCTTTTATAACGGATCCTGTGTCATCCGTGAGTCTAACGAAACACTTAGGCCAACTCTTCTCCGTTTGTTGCAATGACTTGTTTGTACCAATCAAAGGATTTTTTCTTGGAACGATCCATCGTGCCATTGCCTTCGTCATCAAAGTCAACATAGATGAAGCCATAGCGTTTGCTCATTTCGCCTGTTGAAGCACTGACAAGGTCGATACAGCCCCATGGCGTATAACCGATCAAGTCTACGCCATCAGCAATCGCTTCCCCCATTGCTTCAATGTGGCGGCGCAAGTAATCGATACGATAGTCATCTTCGATCTTACCTTCTTCGTTAAAGGTATCAATGGCTCCTAAGCCGTTTTCCACGATAAACAACGGTTTTTGGTAACGATCATACAGTTCATTCAACGCGATGCGCAGCCCTTCTGGGTCGATTTGCCAGCCCCATTCACTTGCTTCTAAGAATGGATTGCGGACACCACCCAACAAGTTTCCTTGCACTTCATCGGCTTCTTCTGTGGTGATATCCACGGCAGAAGACATGTAGTAGCTGAAGCCAACATAGTCAACAGTATGTTCAGCAATCAAGGCTAAGTCTTCTTCGGTAATCTCAAGATCCTCTTTATTGACGCCGTGTTCTTTGTACAAACGATCCGTAAAAGATGGGTATTTTCCACGTACTTGCACGTCGGCACAGTAGTAGTTGAAGGCTTGATTATGGATCATCGTCGCCACTTGGTTGACCGGGTTCGCATCAATGCTGTAAGTCGTTGCATAAATGATCATACAACCGATCTGTAACTCTGGGTTTAATTCATGGCCGATTTTGACTGCTTTACTGCTGGCAACAAATTGGTTGTGCCACGCTTGGATCACGTTTGTAAAGTCGCTGGCACCCGTGCTGTTGACCATCCCTTGACTCAATGCGGAGAAATGGAAAGCAGAGTTGATCTCATTGAAGGTCATCCAGTATTTGACTTTGCTGTGGAACCGTTCCAAGACAACTTTTGCAAAACGTTCATAGAAATCGATCAATGCTCGGTTTTTCCAGCCACCGTATTCTTTGGCTAAATGCAAGGGCATTTCATAGTGAGAGATCGTAACCACTGGCTCGATCCCGTATTTCAAACATTCATCGATCAGCGCATCGTAAAATGCTAGCCCAGCTTCGTTTGGTGTCGTTTCATCGCCTTTTGGAAAGATACGTGTCCATGCGATAGAAAAACGATAGCTCTTGAAGCCCATTTCTGCAAACAACGCAATGTCTTCTTTGAAACGGTCATAATGGTCGATCCCGCGATGATTTGGGTAGGTGTATTTGTCCTCATCGATCGTCCAATCAAACGTATCACTGCCTAAAATCGCTAAACGCTGTTTGCCGCCAGGCATTGCATCCGCCACTGACAAGCCTTTGCCATCGCGATCGAACCCCCCTTCTAATTGATTCGCTGCGGTCGCGCCGCCCCATAAGAAATTTTCTGGAAATTTTGCCATTTGCTCGTTCTCCTTTTGTTTTCTTTTGATAAACCTACCTAGCTGGTTACTGAAAAATCCCCGATAAAAAACAAAAAACCTAAATAAGAGCCGCTGCTAAAACGAGAAGAGCGCTTTCTTATTTAGGTCTTGCCTGATCGAGTCAGTAACAATCCACGTGGGTTTTCTTTCTTTAACTATAGCACTAACTCGTTGGCTTGTCATCATAAAATCGGTTTCTTTTAAACCGTTTCCCCCGTTGCATCGATACTTTCAGTTTGAACCTCCGCTTGCGCTGCTTCTGCTTCCGTTTTTAATTTTCCTTTATCTAAAACTTTAACAAAAGGAATGTACAGCAAGCAGCCTGCCAAAACGCAAACGACTTGTAGAACTGCGACCTGCCAGCCTCCAGCTAGAAACCCATTTAGAAAAATCGGTGTGCCAAAGGGAACTTGTACGCCACTAAGTCGTGGGACGATCCCACTCCAGATCGCTAGGTATGCTACAAGCACTTGAACCAATGGTGTTAATATGAACGGAATCGCCATGATTGGATTCAAAATCAGCGGTAAGCCAAAAATCACCGGCTCATTAATGGTGAACAATCCAGGAACGGCACTCAAGTTAGCGACTGTCCGTGATTGTTTGGATTTCGCCAACAGCAAAATAACGATAATCAATGACAATGTTCCTCCAGCCCCACCAATACCAGCAAACAAATCATAAAACGACTTGCTCAAAATATTCGGCAGCTCGGAACGCGCAACGCCGCTAGCTAAAGCATCCATATTTTCCACATCCATTGGTAAGTACAAAGCGGTGACAAAGCTACCCACCACCAACGAACCATGGATACCGAAGAACCATAGCACCATTTGGATCAGTACAATAAATAACAACGAACCGACACTAGAAGACAAGCTTTGCAGCGGCATTGCCAAGATTTGATAGATGAAATCTGAGAATGAGCCATAAGAAGTAAAACTGAATGCCCAGCTAATGACGATCGCGGTAAACCCAGAAATAATTGCTGGAATCAAACCGGCGAAGGTATCCGTCACATCAAAAAGGCAAACAACGAAACGATGCCGGCAGGGACTGCCGACTGCTTAAATTCTGTCGCTAAACGGTGCCCGACAAGAAAGGAAGCGTACACTGAGATAACCCCAACGGTCATACTGTAACCGACGGAAAAATAACCGCCAATATTGATCGAGTTGATAAAATCTGTCCACCCTTGAATCGGCAAAACTGCTAACAACAAGGCGATCGAGCCAATAATGTTGATCGGCAGCGTCGCCATCAACCCGTTTGAAATTGCCTTTAAATACCGATTGTTGGAGATTTTATCTGCAAATACTAACACCTTATCCATATACTTATCCATTTTTTTCACTCCTTTATTTGGATGACGAACAATACATCTTCGTGACAATTGTGGGGATGGAAAACAGTGATACCATCAGTAACTGTCAGTTTTGGTTTCAAGAAACGATTGGTGTTCAAATCGATCAATGTGACGGTCGCTGTAGAAAGATCTCCTTGCAGGCGAACTGTTGTATTGCTTGGCAAGTAAAGCAAGGCATCCTTCCTTCCTGCGATAGCTGCCATACGAATCTGTTCATCTGCATCGATCAAGCGCTCTTGGCAAGGCACAAGCTCCTGAATATTTAATAATTCAAATAATTGCTTGATAAAGCCATAGTCATCTGCCCCAGGAAAAGACAAAGCTTCTGGCCAAATCATCGGACGATCAAATGCTTCCCCGATTTCTTCCGCAAAGGTTGCCGTCGAGGTTTGCCAACTCCAGATGCCGTGAGCACCGTACGTGATCCCAGCCGAGCCGCCGGCTAACAATGATTGCCATGCTGCTTTGCGGACATCTTTTTGACCAAATCGACCGTATACGTGACGGGCATAGCCCATTTGTTCATAGCAAGGTTCTGAGTTGATGATCGGCAGCTGCGGTTGTCTTTGATAAAAACGCTCTGCCAAATAATAAGGCATATTCAAAAAGGCGCTGTTATGACCTGATTGGTATAAAAATAAGTCCAAATGTTCGACGATCGTTGCGGGAATCTCTTCAAAACGTCCCTTGATATGAATCGTTTTCAGGGTATTGGGCGAATGCTTTTCAAAGAAAACAAAGGCTTCTAGATACGTATCGATGGTTGGCTGTGTTGGGAAGTCCGTATCGCCACCAATAAAGTAGATCGGATGGAAGGCATCAAACGTCGCAATCACTTTTTGATAGTAGGCCTGGCGGCAATCCTCCGGCAACACGTTGCGTTCTTTGTCCAACTGGCTAGCCCACGTGCCTGCGACATAGTTTGACCACAAGACGACCAACGCTAAAGTAAACCCTTTCTCATCGGCAATTTTACAAAGACGCTGAGCCCGTTCGAAATAGGCATCCTCCCAAACAGTAAAATCAAAGACGCCCGCATCAAGAGGAAACGGCAAGCAGTCAAATTGACCACGGCTGCGATCCCATTGCGGTAACACATTGATTTGAAGGGTATTGAAGCCCTGCTCTTTGCGTTTGTCTAAGTAGGTGATCCAGTCATTTTCTTGAATACTAGTAAAGGCACTCCAGCAAGTATCGGCTAAATAAAAGAAATGCTGGCCGTCTCGCAATAAGGTGCGTTTATTTTGGCTTACGGTGATTTTCACGGTGGTGTTCTCCTTTCATCGGCACAAGTTGTGCACTGGCGGTTTTTTAATCAATATAACTGCTGAGCCAGCCTTCGCACAGCTCAAACCATTTAGCGACATGAGTATTGAGGTGACTTGGCTTGCGTGCCGTTGTTCGATCCGCTAATGCCAGTCCGTGTTCGCCTTTTTCAAAAATATGCAGTTCAAATGGAATCTCTGCTTCTCTTAATTTGACCGCCAGCTTCAACGAGTGTGCCACATCGACTAAGACGTCTTCCGTCGTATGCCAGAGAAACATCGGAGGTGTCCACTGATCGACATGATGCAAAATGTTCATGGATTGAATGGCTTCTTCCGTCGGTTGTTTACTCCCAAAAAAGCGTTCGTTGGCAGTTAAAGGTGTTTCGATCAGACGAGCGGCAAAGCCTAGCTCATCGATTGGGAAGGCATGCTCTTGATAAACCAATGGGTAGCCAGCGATCGCCAAATTCACTTTCAATAAGTCACTGCTAACGCCCAATGCTTCTGCCAGCTCAGCATCGTGCCAGCGCGTCGCTAACTGCAACGCTAGATGTCCGCCTGCTGAAAAACCGCAAACGATGATTTGCTCTTCATCCACCAACCATTCTTGAGCATGCTCGCGAATGATCTTGACGGTTTGGGCGGCTTCCATCAAGGCATTATGGGGAACGTTTTTCACTTGGTCACCGGTGGTGTACCATAAAACAACGCTATTTAGCCCGATACTATTGAATTTCAAGGCAATGACTTCTGCTTCTCGATCACTGGTAAAGGCGTAGCCGCCGCCTGGACAGACGATCACTAGCGGTCGTTTCTTGCCGACATTGTACTCTTTGGATTGGTGCAATAAATAGGTAGCCACGTAAGCCGTTTGATTCAGTTGAATTCGTTGAATCTCCATATAGTTCCTCCTTTATCCTTCACTAAAAGCAGCTGACTTCTCAATGAACCGTTTCCATTTTTCATATTTCAAACGGATCACGGCCTGTTCGGCTTGCGGAACGATCGTGGTTTGCTGAATAGCTGGTTCATTCATGGTTGGATTGGCAACAAGCATCGTGCCGATGGCTGAAAATTCTTCGACTTCGCTGACGATGACGGGTTTATTGATCAAAGTCGCTAATAAGCTCATCAAGGCGCGGTTTTTCGAAACACCGCCATCGATCATTACCTGATTGATCAGTCGTTCAGCGACTTCTTCCATCACATCGATCACTGCTTTGATTTGAAAAATGATGCTTTCTAAAACGGCTTTCAACAGCTCATGAGTCGTCGTCGTGCGTTTCATGCCGACAAAGCTGGCGGTCATCGTATTATCCCAAAATGGGGCACCCATTCCTTGCAATGCTGGGATAAAATAGATGTCTTCTTGACTGTCACTGGTCAGCACTTCTTGACAGATCTCAGTTACATCTGGCAGCGGAGCCACTTGCTCACTGAACCAGTTGATGGCGTCACCACAGGAACGGATGATGCCTTCTAGCGCAAACGCTGTTTCCTGGCTAGTTTGCCAGCCGACCGTCGTCAAAATGCGGCGATCCCGCAACGTCTGCTCCTGCTGCACTTGCATCATGATCGAACAACCGGTGCCCATCGTGATTTTTACATCCCCAAGGCTTTGACAACCTTCCCCGAATAATGCCGCTTGTGAATCGGCTAAGATTCCTTTGATAGGGATTCCGTGATAGTTACCGAAAACCGTATCAGCAGGTTGGATCGCTGGCAAGTCTGCTAAATGGATGCCAAAAAGTTTGACGAGCTCTGCATCCCAACGGCCCTCTTCAATATTGTAAAACAATGTTCGGCAAGCGTTGCTGGCTTCTGTCGCAAATACTGTCCCTTGCGTTAAATTCCACAGGAGCCAACTGTCCATCGTACCGATCGCCAATTCGCCAGTCCCCGACTTTTCCTTGATGGCCGATAATTCTTGGGCCAACCATTTCACTTTGGTGCCAGAAAAATACGGGTCTAAGCGCAAACCGGTCTTTTGATTGATCGTCCTTTCCCAGCCTTGTGCCGTCAATTCTTCACAAATCGCGGCGCTGCGGTTGCATTGCCACACGATCGCATTGTACAGGGGATTGCCAGTCAATCGATCCCAAGCAACGATCGTTTCTCGCTGATTGGTCAATGACAAGGAAACGATTTGATCTGCAGTGATCGCTTGGTCTTGAAACACTTGTGCCAGCAATTCTTGGACATTTTGCCAAATCTCGAGGGGATCATGTTCGACCCACCCGACTTTTGGATAAATTTGGCGATGTCTTTTATCGTAACGCTGCAGGATTTTCCCTTCTTGAAACAGTAAGAGCTTGGTACCGGATGTACTCTGATCTAAAACAAGCTGATAGGTCTTGTCCATCTTAAGCTCCTAGAAACGCAACCGCTGTTTTCGCTATGGAGGCACCGTCTAATCCATAATGGGCAAACAGTTCTGCCGAAGAACCAGTAATCAAGGCTTCATCCGGAAAAGCAATGATTTTTTGTCGAATGCCCGTTTCTTCTGCCAGCGTTTCCGCCACGGCAGCTCCTAAGCCGTTGTATCGGCTGTGTTCTTCCACAGTGATCACGGTGCCTGTTTCTTTCGCTACTCGTTTGACCGCTTCTGAATCAAAGGGCTTCAAGGAATGAACATTTAAAACGGTAGCAGTGATGCCTTGTTTTTCCAATAGCTCAGCAGCATCCAACGCTTGGCGCACGGTTTCGCCGGTGGCGATCAATGCGACATCTTGACCGCTTCTCAGCTCAATGGCTTTGCCGATCTCAAAAGGATAATCTGCAGAATCATAACAATCTTCAACAGGATTACGACCGAGACGGATATAGGCTGGTTCATTTGATGCCGCTAAGGCTTTAAACATTTGGATCGTTTCAAAGCGATCTGCTGGCAACAGCACTTGCAAATTAGGGATCGCTCGTGCCACTGCGATGTCTTGCAAGGAATGATGACTCATGCCTAATGCCCCATAGCTGACACCGCCGCTGATGCCTACGAGTTTGACATTTTTATTCGAATACGCGACATCGACTTTGATCTGCTCGATACTGCGCATGCTGAGGAAACAAGCTGGAGATGCAACGAAAGGGCGTTTGCCCATATGGGCTAAGCCGGCCGCAATACTGACGATGTTTTGCTCTGCGATCCCTACTTCCACCAATTGTGTCGGTAATTCCTTGGAAAAAGGTGCCAACGAAGCGGAACCACGAGAATCACTGGTCAACACCGTGATCGCAGGATTCTTTTTCCTTCTTCAATCAATACGTCGCACATCGCTTGGCGATTGGCAATATTATTTTTTCCCATGAGTCAAAACCTCCATTTGCTGATCAAGTTCGGCAATGGCTTGTGCAAGCTCTTCTGCCGTCGGCACTTTATGATGCCATTGCGCTTGATTTTCGGCTGCGGAATAGCCTTTGCCTTTGATGGTTTTAGCAATGATCAGCTTCGGTTGATTGGGCTGATGCGGTTTTTCTAATGCAGCCACCAAGGCAGCCATATCATTGCCATCAACGATATGCACATCCCAACCAAAGGCACGCCATTTTTCATCTAGCGGCTCCACTGCCATCACATCTTCTGAGGCGCCAGTGATCTGCAAGCCATTGCGATCAATGATGGCGGTCAAATTGTCCAGCTGGTAGTTGGCAGCCGCCATGGCTCCTTCCCATACCGAGCCTTCTGCTAATTCGCCATCTCCCAACAACGTATAGGTTTGATACGTGCGGTGATCCAGTTTGCCTGCCAAGGCGATCCCTACTGCGACAGGTAAGCCGTGACCTAGCGAACCAGTATTCATCTCAACACCAGCTACTTTATTGTTTGGATGACCGATCAGTCGTGAACCAAATTGCGAAAAGGTGGCTAATTCTTCTTTCGGCAAAAAACCTTTGTCCGCTAAAACGGCCCATAGTACTTCTGCCGCATGTCCTTTACTTTGGATATACTGGTCACGATCTTGCTTTTTGGGGTCTTTCGCATCGACATTCATTATCCGATAATACAAGGCCACTAAAATATCGGTACAAGAAAGATCCGAACCAGTATGACCCGTTTTTGCTTGATAGATCAGCTCTAACACGGATTTTCGAATCGTTAAAGCCTTCATTTCCAGCTCGTTTATTTCCATGATTGATCCCCTCTCAAGTATGCTTTGACGTCTTCTTCGATTGGATCATAAAAATCTGGCTGCACACCGATGTATTTGCATGCTTCGTACAAGATCGGCACCACATTTTTTCTGACCGCCGCAACGTGATGAATATAAGGGCCCTCAACGAGTTTGAATTCCAAGCGATTCAAATTCGCAAATTCCAGATAGAGATAGGTCCCTTGATTGTATGGTCCATCAATCCCTTTACCAGTGCCCATCAGCAGTGAGTACTCGCCGTTGTCCCCATCAAAGCGACACAGCGTATACTCGTCTTTGATTGCCCGAAAAGCGACTGATCCTGGATAGTCAAAAACAAAATGTCGTTGCGGCAAGATCGGTTTGGTCTCTGCGGTGGAATAAGCAAAAACCCCTAAGTGCTGCAGCAATTCGCCATTCTCGTTTTCTGGATGGCGGCAGTTGACATCCGCAAAGATTGCTCGGTGTTCCCCCAACGAAGCGGCTTCGACCAACAGTTCCGAGATCGCCCCATGGACATCCGTCTCACAGACAAAAGGTAAGCCTTCTTCTTGTAACAGCGACAAGGAGGCATACGGTAAAATACCGATTTCGTCTTGTAAGGCCGTCCAACACTGGATGACCCCTGCATTGCAGCCGTAGCTTTCACATAAGTTTTGCAAAGCCACTTTAAGGGCTGCCACCATCTCCAAATCTCTCACCGAAATTTGGACTTCCGTATTGGTTTCAAAATAATCAATGACTGCTTGCAATTTATCTGGCTGCTGTTCTTTGACTTTCTTGATTTCCTGCACCACTTCTTGGATCGGTACTGGTGATAGCGAAATATTGAAACGCTCCAATAGTTCGCCTTCGTTGCAGATCACGGTCCAAAAATCAAAGGGGCGCGGGCCAACTTGCAAGATTCGTGTTTGTTTGAAGGTCTTGACGACATTGCAGACTTTGATAAAGTCTTGCAAGCCGCGGGCAAATTCCGGTGAATCAATATCAGAATTTTTGACATAGGTGAAGGGTACCTTGAAACGGCGTAAGACTTTCCCGATAGCGAAAAGACCGCATTGCGTATCCCGCAAACGTGAACCGTCAGCGGCTGGTGTCTCGTCTTTGGGTCCCCATAGTAAGACGGGAACATCTAGTTTTTTGGCTAAACGAGCGCAGGCATATTCCGTACCAAAGTTTTCATTGGCTAGAAAAAGACCGTCGATCTTTGCTGCTTTGAATTTTTCGGCGATTTTTTCAACCCCTTCATCATCGTATAGTAAGCCGTCTTCATTGATATCTAAAATATCTACATAATCAATGGCGAGTTCGTCCATTTTTTGTCGTGTCAGATTGGCGTACTCAATGGCTGCTTCTGCACTAAACAAATTTCTTCTAGTCGGGGCGAACCCGATGGTTACTTTATCCATAAAACCACCCTTTGCGTTTTAGTATATTTAGCTAAATTTTTATTTCTTCGATGATTCGTGTTACATTTTTGCTCAGAAATTCCTCATCCGTCAGTAAAACGATTTTTTTATCAGGAAAGGCTGTGGCGACTTTCGCTTGATTGAAGCGGGTTTGAGGAGCTAAAATCAAAAAATCATAGTCATTCCCCACCATAAATATTTCTGAAAAAGGCGCGGAATTGACTTGGTAATGCTGATCATCCGCTAGTTGTTCTTTGAGCGCTTTGACGAGCAGTGCGCTGGAGAGCCCAGTGGCACAAAAGAGACCGATCTGTGTCATCTATTCACTTCCTCAAAATGTAATCCCTTACTTTTTACACCTTAAATATAGCACAAGCTAAATATTTTGCAATAGTTTTAGATAAATATTTTTGTTTAATAACTAAAAAAGGACAAAACGCTTGCTAAACGTTTTGTCCTTTTTCTTATTTTTATCTTAATTGATGCTTTCACGTTCGACGATCGTCGTGGCGACCAGCATTTTCAGATGGTTTTCATCTTCATTGGTGATTTTCTCGATCAAGCGTCGCACAGCTTGGCGACCAAGGTACACTTTATCTACTTTGACGGTGGTCAGTGGTGGGTTGCAAAATTCCGCCAAAGGAATATCATCGAACCCAACGATGGTCAACGGATGATCGGGAAACACTTCGCGAATGGCTTTCATGGCACCGATGGCGATATTGTCATTGACCGCAAAAAAGGCGCTTGGTAACGGTCGCTGATCGTCACGCAAGGATTCCAAATAGACCTTCATATCTTGATAGGAACCCTCCAGGGTAGGTTCTACTAAGGCTTCCGTCTCTTCATAATGGATCAGATCATGCTCTTGGATCGCTTGGACGAACCCTTGCTTACGTTCACGGAAGTTGTTGATTTGAAAGGTAGAATTGATGATACCGATGTCACGGTGGCCTTTTTCGATCATCTTTTCAACGATCTCATAGGCACTGTCACGATTATTAATGGCGACAAAATCAAAGTCCTGCGAATTAAATACCGTATCTAAAATCACTAACGGTACTTCCAAATGGCGAAAGACTGCTAAATCTTGTTTTTCCAATTCCGTTCCTAACAATAGCAAACCATCTACTAATTCTGGGCGGATCTTTTCGATCGGATCTTCCTCTGGCGCCAATGTGATATGGGAAATGACCAGTTCATAGCCTAACGCACTGCACTCCATTTCGATTCCTCGGATCAATTCAGAAAAGAAAGGCGTATCCCCTACGACATTTCCTTGTTTGTTCATTATGACAAATTTGATTTTTTGACTTTCCGTTTTTTTAATTTCTCGCTGATCAAAATACCCCATCTCACGAGCGATCTTCAAGATCGCTTGCCGTTTTTGTTCACTGATCCCCTTACGATTGTTGATCGCATTAGAGACTGTTCCGCTGGAAACGCCAGCTTTTCGGGCAATATCAGAGATCACAACTTTCATTTGCTCACCGCTTTCTGCTTCTCATTCTGTTAAAAGTATAGCAAAAGAATTGTTTTTTTACTACCAAAAAAGCTAAAACAAACTAAAAATTTTAGTTTGTTTTAGCTTCTACTTTGATTAGTTACTTTGTTCCGCCAAAATGCAGAAAGACAATGGATCGAGGGTTATCCCTGACGCTGCTACGCCACGAGAAGTGATCCCAGCTCCTTTGGGGTCAGCAACGATGTGCCAAGAAGCATTTTCTGTTGTCGTCGGTAAGTCAAAGGACCAGCTTTCTTCCGTGCTGTTGAGTATAACGAACAAAGAACGCCATGGATGCTGTTTGTCACGATTGGGTACTTGATACGCCAAGCGATTTTCATCCTTTGTCTCATAAAAGACCATGCTTTCAGCCGTTTGGGTCGTGGCATCTCTCAATGGTGCATAGGACTGCCGCAATGCCCACAAGCCCCGATACAGCTCGCGCAATTCTTTGAAGGTTTTGGCACGTGCCCAATCCAGCTGATTGACTGCCAGTGGCGAACGGAAGGAATTTTCATCGCCTTCTTTGGTACGGCCAAATTCTTCCCCTGCTTGGGTCAGCACTGCTCCTTGGCTAGTAAACAAAATGGCTGCTGCTAGTTTGTTGCGGGCTAAAAGCTCAGGATCAAACTCATAATTTCTTTCCTTCGCTGAAGCCTGCATGGTTGCCACCAGTTTGTCCCATAAGGTCAAATTATCATGGACTGACGCATAGGCGATCACTTGGCGGGGCGATTTTGCCCAGCGCTCGGCGCCTTCTTGCCCAGCAACTTTTGTATTTCCTTGAATCGCCGTTGCCAAATTTGCCGCATAAAAGGTTTGCTTGACTTGCGGTTGACCATTCATTCCTTGAATAAACGCGCCGTCTGTTTCTTCAAAGACATCGCCTTTGATACTGTCTCTTAAATCATTGCTAAAAACCGCAACGCCTTCTGACAGGGCCCAAACATTGCTTTTATTGGCTGGGATATTCGGCTGAATGATTTGATTACTACCGGCATCCCATGGCTCGCCGTATAAGATCACATGACTGAAGCCGGCATCATCTAGGCGTTGCCGCAACTGGTTCATGGTTTCCACATCGATCAAGCCCATCAAATCAAAACGAAAGCCGTCGATTTTGTATTCTTGCGCCCAATATAAAACTGAATCAATGATAAATTTACGCATCATTTTCCGTTCAGAAGCCACTTCATTGCCGCAAGCAGAACCGTCCGCAAAATTCCCTGCATCATCTTGACGGTAGTAATAATCAGGCACCGTCAAATTAAACCATGATTCTTCCGTGATCGCAGTGTGATTAAAGACCACATCCATCACAACGCCGATGGCTTCTTCGTGCAGCGATTGGATCATTTGCTTGCATTCACGAATCCGCGCCTTGGGATCACTAGGATCAGAAGCGTATCGTCCTTCAGGTACATTGTAATTTTTCGGATCATAGCCCCAGTTGTAGGCAGACGAAGTTTCATCATTGTCAAAATCGAAGATCGGCAGCAGATGAACATAATTGATCCCCAGCTCTTTTAAATAGGCTATGCCAGTTGGTTGACTTTCATCTCCCACCAGATGGGTCTTTTTTTCAGTGAAGGCTAAATATTTTCCGCGATTTTCTGGTGAAATCCCGCTGTTTTCGGCGCCACTGAAATCTTCGACATGTAATTCCCAAATATAGGCATCTGTGATCGACTGCTGACCGACGCCGTGACTTTCCTGCCAACCTTCAGGATCTGTTTCCTTTAAATCAATGATCGCACCGCGGTTTCCGTTGATCCCTACTGCCTTGGCATAAAGATCCACCGCTTCGATTTTCTGCCCATCTCGTTGAAACTCAAAGGTATAAAACAGCTCCTTGACGTTTTCTTCCGTCGTGATTTGCCAACAGTTGTCTTCTTGAACCATTGGCAGTGTCAGCAGACGATCGTCAGACCCAGCGACACCGCTTTGATAAAGCAATACTGAAACGGCCTCTGCCTCTGGTGACCAGCATTTGAACGTGGTTTGCTGTCCTTGAAAAGTCACACCAAGATCAGTCCCGTGATACGTATGTTCTTCTAAAAAACCGATCCTGCGATCGATCGCAATCTTTTTTCTCCATACTGCGTGTTTTGTCCCATCAAAATTCCTCCATTCAACGTTGCTAACTATAAAACCCAGTTACTTTTCTGCTATTTCTACCTTCTCATATTTCTTGAAAATTGCCAACAATAACTGACAGCGTACATACAAAAAACAGCTAAGACCAAAAAAGCAGGCAATGTACATACTGAAAACCAGCGCATAGGGTGAAAGAAGCATGATGACAATAGGGGCTGCAGTCAGAAGATGAAGACTAAGTATTTTAAAAGGGTGCTTTGCGGCGACTTTGATGCTGTTCAAAAGGATCGTTTTGATTCCGCTATCGTAACGTGCGAGTAAGAAAAACGAAACTTGGAAAAACTGAAGCCACATGAACGTACAAATTACTAAGCCTACGGTAAAAAGATCAGGCGTCCCTTTTAGTTGGAAATAATACAACCAATCAGCAGTCAAGAGCCACAAAGAAAAAAGTAGACTAAGCCAGATAAGAGTGCTTTTTCGAAAGCTTTGACAAAAGGTCGACCAAAACTGCTGAACAACAGCCGGTGCTTTTTCTTCTATCAGGTCAGTCGCCACTTTTGAGCCCGCAGTGATGGCTGCGCCGATCGTGAAGAGCGGCAAACTAAAAAACAAGAGTAGTACATTCAATAAGAGCAACTGGCTGAATTTCCAAGCGATTCGTGCGAAGAAGTTTTCTGAATGAAAAAAGTGTATCATGTGGGTTTACTCCTTTACTGATCCGACAACGATTCCTTGAACGAAGTATTTTTGTAGAAGCGGATAAATAATCAATAACGGCACCACTGCCACCACGATCTTCGCTGCATTCAAGTTTCGATCAGAGACCGCTAGTAGACTTTGTAGCTGCTCGGAAGTCAAATTTCCGGCTTGTTGCATTGTTTCAGCAATGTTGACTGATAGTGTTTGGATATAGGTCATTAAAGGATAGTTTTCAGTCTTGGTCATATAGATTAGTCCACTGAAAAAATCATTCCAACTGCCGACAATACTGAATAGAGAAACGGTTGCCAAACACGGCAATGACATTGGGATATAGATTCGTCCCAAAATCTGCAGTGGGTTGGCCCCATCGATCCGAGCAGATTCTTCCAATGATTTGGGGATTCCCCGAAAGAAATTCATCACCAAGATCACACTGCCGATAGGGACCGCACTAGGTAAAATCAGGGACCAAATCGTATTCAATAACCCTAGATTGCGAACGACTAAATACGTTGGGATCATGCCGCCGCTGAATAGCATAGCAAAAACCATCACGCCCATGAATAATTTTCTCGTTCGAAATACTTTTTTGATTTAGACAGCGGGTAAGCCATCGTTACGATCATCAAGAGGTTCAACAGCAACGAAACGATCACACGAATGACCGAGATCCCAAAAGAACGCCAAAACTGCTGATCGCTCATGATGCGCTCATAAGCCGCTAAGGTCAGATCCACTGGCCATAGCCCCACAGCATTTGCCGCGACCGCACTGCTGCTGCTTAAAGAAAGTGCCACGACATTCAACATCGGTACTAAACAAGAAAGAGCCAAAACAATGACGATCAAATAAATTACTGCATGCCGTATACTAAATTTTTCTTTCATCTCTTTTTTCCTTTCCTTAAAACATCACTCTGTCAGTCTTCTTCTCCGCAATTTTGTTGGAAGACCAAATCAAGAATAGACCGATCACCGATTTGACCAGACCAACGGCAGTCCCTAAGCTGTAGTCTCTACCGATCAGACCGATTCGGTAGACATAGGTATCGATAATATCACCGCTTTGATACACAACCGGAGAATACAGGTTATAAATTTGGTCGAAGCCGGCATTCAAGATATTAGGCAGCGACAAAATCGTCATCAGCAAAATAAAAGGCATCATCCCCGGCAGGGTTACGTGCCAGACTTTTTTTGACCAAGAAGCACCATCCATCGTTGCTGCTTCATATAATCCCGGATCAATCGAGGTAATGGCAGCAAGGTACACGATTGAACTGTAACCAAAACTTTTCCAAACATCGGTCCCGATCAGCAAACGAGGAAACAGCTGATTACTACCCAAAAAGTTTAATGGTTCTACACCAAAGTTTTGTAAAATCTGATTCACCGTTCCATCAAGACTGAATAAATTGACCACTACTGAAGCCAATATGACCCATGAAAGAAAATGGGGCAAATATACGATGGTCTGAATGGAGCGTTTCATCCACTTTACACGCACTTCATTTAATAGAATCGCAAAAAGAATCGGTACGATCGTATTAAAGATAATTTTCCAAAAAGCGATAAAAATCGTGTTTTTAGTTACTAAGAAAATATCCGGTAAACTGAACAGGTAGCGAAAGTGCTCGAATCCTACAAATTCAGAACCCAATACACCTTTCGCTGGCACATAATCTTGAAATGCCATCAACAACCCAAACATAGGACCATAAGAAAAAATCAAAATAAAAATGATGCCTGGTAAAATCATCCCTAAAAAGAAAAGCTGGTCTCGAGAAAACCACTTTTTCTTTTCTTTTTTGCTTTCTTTTTCAACAGAAAGTTCCATTTACTTACTCCTCCATAAAGTTTTTGCCTCACCAGCCGCTTGATGAAAAAATTCGAACAAAGAAAAGGCACCTGCAGTCGATTTTCCTGCATACAACCTTGCTTTTCTTTGTTCGAAAGTCGAGTGTCAGAACCGCTGGAGTGGCCGCTTAATTATCTGCTCGCTGATCTACTACTTCTTGCATTTCTTCAAGTATGGCTGTCCCACCTTGGCTATTCCAGGTTTCCACGTAGGTGTCGAAATTCTCCAGGGGTTCTTCTCCAGTGATAAACTTAATGAAGGTCTCTTCCTCCAGTTTCCCTACTTGTGCGCCGTTTCGTTCATTGGCTTTGATCGAATCAAAACGCGGTGGTTTCACTTCATTCAAGCGTCCTTGCTCTCTGATACCGCCCATCACATTATTGACGGCTAAATAGCGAGAGGCATAGCGGGTCCAGTCCACCGGATCAGTTTCTTCAGGGCTATCCAGATATTGCTTGATTTTTTCGGCATTTTCTTTGATGAAGAAGTTAGAGATATCATCGATAGATGTTTCGCCAACCGCCGCCTTGGAAGCTTCTACTGCATCATCAATCTCACTATAGGCTTTTAAGAAAACAACATTCCATGGACGAACCGTCCCATCGACATCCACTTTCGCATAGTCATAAATTTCCGGAAACTCGGTTTCAATATCCTCCGAGTTGGCAACTTCACCATAAATCAGATTGATCATCTCCATGATTTTTTCCGGCTCAGAAAAACCTTTGCGCACCACGATGTATTGCCCAGTGCCGCGGTTAGCCACGGCATTGACCCCTCCATCGCCGTTAGCATTTTCAAGGGCATAAGGAACAAATTCAGCATTTGGATCATTTTGTTTAGCTTGTACTAAGCCCCAGTCAGGCATGTGCCAAGGACCAAAAGCGATCCCCGTCTCTCCATTAACCATCATGGCATGGATATCGTCATACGTCCGGGTACCAAATTGCGGATCCATGAATCCTTCATCTTGCCAGTCCTTCAGCAGCGTTAGTGCTTCTTTCATTTCTGGCGTATTGGAGCCATAAAACATCTGCCCGTTCTCATCTTGAAGATACGATTTTGGGTAGGCCCCAAACGCATTCATGATGGCTGTTCCGGTATATGCCGTGCCCCCATGATTTGGCGAAGACAACCAGAAGGCCAATGGCAAACCAACCGCTTTTCCGGTATTGGCTAAATCATTTTCTTGAAAAGCAATCGCTGTTTCCTTCAACTCATCCAAAGTGATTGAGCGATTGCCATCTTTATCCAGTTCAATACCCAACTCATCTAGCCAGTCTTGGCGCAACCAGACAAGATTGGGCCCGAAGTCATCGCTAGTAGATGGAATCGCCATCAAGCGATCATCAAACGTGGCTGCTTCTAACTGAATCCCATCAAACGAATCATAGATGTCTTTTAGAAAATCGTCGGCATGCTCCTCAAATACTTCGGTCAAGTCTTCCACTAAATCATTGTTAACTAATTCTTCCAATTCATCTCTTGATCCGACAATCATCGTATCCGGTAGTTCCCCTGAAGCGATCGCTAGCGATACTTGACGATCATAGTCTTCCCCATGGGCTTCAAAGGCACTCTCCAGCTCGATGCCCAAGCGTTCTTGAATCAATCGAGTATATGCGTTATTGCTGTAAGAATCCCCCTCAGGTAGTTTCGAGTTCGGTGCGGTCTGGCGTCCGATCGTAATCACGGTATCCCCATTTTCATTGGTCTTTGCTTCTTCTGAACTGCATCCTGTCATAATAAGTACTGAAGCAACTGCTGTTAACATTGCTGTCCCCCGCCTAAATTTCATTGTTTTCCTCCTCAAACTTTTTTGATATCCTTATTATACGCAATCGCTTCCATAGAAAATATAGCACTTTTTTCAGATTCATAGCACGATTTCCAGAAAAATAAAACGTTTACAAATTCGCTCTGTTGCTTTTTTTGTTTATCGCTTACTATAGAAAGAAGAAGCGACTGCGTAATATTCTCTATACGAAAGGACGGCGAAAACCATGTACCGACTGCTGCTTGCTGATGACAGCTACGATCAAAGAGAAGTGATCAAATACTTCTTGGGTCAGCATGAAAAAGAATGGCTGATCGAAGAAGCCAAAAATGGCCGCGAAGCCTGGCAACTTTTTCAGAAACAGCCCTTTGACTTGATAATTACCGACGTAAAGATGCCCTTTATGGATGGACATGCCCTCGTAGCGAGAATCAAAGAAGCAGCTCCTGAAATTCCTGTGATGTTTATCAGCGGCTTTGAAGATTTTCATTATGTAAAAAAAGCCATACAGTTACAAGCGGTTGACTACCTCTTAAAACCAATCGACCCTGATGATTTTTATGAACAAATAAATAAAATCATTCTTTTTATTGATCAACAAAAGCAACGTGCTTACACAAAAACAATCGCACAAACTCATTACTTGAAAGAGATTTTGAGTAAACTTTTTTATGGCTATCCTTGGCATTCACTGCCGAAGGAAGAGCAATCGATTGCACAAGATTTTTTAAGACTCATCCCTCTTTTTTTCTCGTTACTTGGCCGCTGGATTCTTGGAATGCGCCGGATTTCGTCCCTTCACTGTCTGCTGCATTTCCTGAAATGTTCAATTTGTTTTTAGCTCCAGCACAACTGCTCTTTTTCAACGAACCTTTGCCAAAAAGGGAAATCGAAGAGCGAAAAAACAACTTAACTACCTATTTTTCCGAACAGTTTCAGCAAAAAATAACACTTTTTGACAGCGGACCAGTTCCCCACCATTCAGGGGTGTATGGCACCTATCATGACTTACTGAGAACCAGTCAGCGGTCTTTTTATCAGCAAAACAAAGGGAAAATCTGCCAGCTGCTTCCGGGAGATCACTACATCGTCAAGAAAGCGCTTTTTGAAAAAACCGTTTCGTATGTGAATCAATACGAAAGTAAAAAAGCACACGCGCTTGTGAAAACAGTCTTCGACTGCTTTGAAACAAATGGACGTGAAGAACCAACCAATGCCAAATTTTATTTTGCGACCTTTTATCAAACCATCATCGATCAGTGCTCGATCGCCTTTGATGCAGAGCATGGCGCTAATCAGATTGGAAAAATACTGGAAGCGCCAAGTCTGCAACTAATTGCGGATATTTTTGATGCCCTCTTTCGTTATATCCATGATGCATTGCTTCAAATCAACGGGAGCCAGTCAAATGACTATGTGCGCCAAGTAAAATCCTATATATTCGCTCATTTTCACCAAGAGTTGAGCTTGGAGCGCTTAGCAAAGGAAGTCAATATCAATCCTAACTACCTAAGCGAATTATTCAGCACTTCTGAAGGCATGGGTATCACCAAATACATCAAGTCTTACCGTATCAAACAGGCTCAGAAGCGTTTAAAGAACTCGAACTGCAGCATTCGAACTATCTCCAAACAAGTTGGCTTTAATCATTATTCCTATTTTTGCAAAACGTTCCGGGAAATTGTCGGAATGACGCCGGATGCGTATAGAAAGAGAGGTCCCTCTTGTTAAGAAAAGTCCACGATTGTTTTAAAAATTTTCGTTTTCAAAAAAAGATCGCCCTTATTTCAATTCTTTCAAGCATTGTTCCTCTGATCGTTTTGACCTTTGTCGGGGTATCTATCATCCGAGCCTTTATCCAACAACAGGAAAAAAGTGCTTACTCCGATAATCTCAAAAGTATCAGCTATCAGTTAGAAAGCAAAATCCATACCTATCGGGACAGCCTGCTCTTTTTAGCCAACAATACCGCCTTGACGCAAGAGCTTTCTAGTCAACGCTTCTCAAACTTTGATCAATACAATCTCTTTCAAAATACGATCGTGCCTTTGTTTCACAGTGTTCGTTTTCCGCAAGCAGATATTAAAGGCATCACGCTATACACCACGATCGATCTTTATGATCATGGGCAATACGTCAAAAAAATCACGGCTGATACAGCACTGCCTTTTCTACAAGAAAAACCTTCGACCGAGATTCGAACGTATTTTGACAAAGAACGGGAGGAGCTTTCTTTTTATACCAACCTTTTTTTAAAAGGCCATACCGCAGATTCCTTAAACTACATCGTTTTAACCATCGATCGAGCAGCATTGTTCACGAATCTTGATGCAGTCACTGAGGAGCCTTATGATTTGACGATTCAGTCAGAGACCGGGCAGACGCTTTACCGCATTGATTATTTGACGAAGCAGCAACGTACTCAAAAACAGTGGCTGGTTGGAAACGCAGTTATTGAAGAAGCCCCTGTACTGCTGGATAATCATTGGCAAATCGTTTTTGTTAAAACCGCACAGTCATTTTTCAGCAGTTTACTGTATCTAGTTGGTGCGGCATTTATTATCTTTGGTTTTGTATTAATGATATTGGTTTTATCCAGCTGGTGGTTGGCTAAAACCGTGGTACAGCCGATCAACTCTTTGACCCAGCAAATGGCCTCTTTATCAATGGATCAATTCAAAATCGAGCACACATATTCTTCAAAAGATGAAGTCGGGCAGTTATACACCAATTTTCAAAAAATGCTAGATAAAATCGCTGAGCTGATCAATGAAGTATATGAAGCCGAATTGAAACAAAAAGAATACGAATTGCGGGCTCTGCAAGCCCAGATCAATCCGCATTTCTTTTATAATTCCTTAGCACTGATCAGCAATACTGCCACACTAAACGGCAATCACGAGATCCGTGAGATGGCTCAGCTGCTGTCTCGATTCTACCGTCTCAGCCTAAACCAAGGATCCAACCGGCTATCCGTCAGCAAAGAACTCGATCTGACGATCACCTATGCGAAAATTCAGCAAAAAATGCATCACCATTCCTTTGATTTAGTCCTCGAAATTGACTCAAATATCGATGAATATCCGATGATCAATCTACTCTTGCAGCCGTTTGTCGAAAATGCCGTCTTTCATGGGCTTGATCATATTGAAGATGACCGCAGAGGGGTATTGACGATCCGCTGCCTCAAAGAAGGACAGTGGCTACGGTTTGAGATTCAAGACAATGGTCCCGGGATTGATCCTGAACAGCTAAAACAACTGGAGGAACCTTCTGAACAACATTATGGTATCAACAATGTACGCCAACGGCTAGCATTGTACTATGGCAAGCAAGCTTCCTTATCGATTCAATCAGTAAAAGGTGAAAACACCACCATTGTTCTACTCATACCGCAAGACTTACCTCCTCAAAAAAAACCGTCAGTGAAGAATGTTTAATCACTAACGGTTTTTTGGTGTCAAAATATTCAGATATTTATTTTAATGCTTGATTCAAGTACCTATTCCTCTACAGCAAACGCACCAACCTCTAATAATCCTTGCCGACCCTGGTCTCGCGTCACGCCTTTTGCTTTCTTTAACATTCGTTCCCAATACTCCATGGTATCTTTTATAAAATCCTTGTTGCCGTCAGTACACCCTTCACGAATAAACAGCAATACCAACCCACTAAAAAAAATCAAGGCTTCTTCATGGTACTTCCTCAGATCGTTTTCTTGCGCACATTGAAAAACAGCTGATTCAGCAATTGCTTCTTGAAAATATGCAAAAGAACGCTCTTTTATGTAAGGACCACAACCAATATCATTTAAAAATAATGCAAAAAAGAGGGCCCGATTGCGACTGGCGAACACGTAATAGTCATGCCAAAAACTGTATAAAGGATCTAGTGTCGCCACTGACTCTTTTTTTGCTTCATGAATATCGCGAAACACATCCTCGACCATCGCCTGCTTGAAATTCTGCATGTTTGAAAAATTCAAATAGATTGGTTGAGTCGATGTTCGTGCGTAATTAGCAATGTCGCGGACAGTGAGTGGTCGATAAAGATACTCCACCAGATATTTTTTTAAGCAATTGATCAAATATTTTTTCGTAATCGTTGCTTTTCTCATAATACCCCTTCCTTTCTGGACGTCACCAATTCTTGCTGACGTTCGTCTCATTCATTTTGACTACTTGCAGCTTTTAGAAACACAACCAACGCCCATTTTCTTACTGAAAGTAATCTATATACTTCTACTTTAACAAAAAAGAGCACGTTAACCTATACTTTCTGCCGATTTTCTTAATTTTATTTTTTATTTTTGACCATTTTGTCGAATGAGCTCTTGTTGTCATATGGTGCTCAGACTTAAGGCTGATTTTGACTGGTGCTGCTTGTGGAATGATACTATGTAATGTATAGTATGAGTATGAACAGGAGGAGAGCCTTTGGATGCCCAATTAAAAAAAGGATTATTGGAAATTTGTGTTTTAGCCTATTTGCAGCATGGTGACTCTTATGGCTATGAATTAGTCAAAAACATATCTCCTTTACTGCCAATCTCAGAATCAACGCTCTATCCTATCTTGAAGCGCTTAGAGGCCAGCCGAGCGGTTGAGACTTATAATAAAAGCCATCAAGGACGGACCCGAAAATATTACCGCTTGACCAGACTTGGCAAACAGCGGATCGATGATTTTTTAACCAACGACTGGCCCCAATTGACATTGATCCAGCGATTTATTAAAGGAGGAACATTAGATGAACAGAGTTGATTTTATCAAGGCATTGGCTGCAGAATTATCTGAAAAAGTCAGACCTAGCGAGATTCATCAGCTGATCAACTATTATGACGAGATGATCGAAGATTTGATGGAAGAAGGATACACCGAAGAAGAAGCCGTGGCACGCCTTGGCTCCCCAAAAGAACTGATCCAAGCAGTCACCGAAACGGAAGAGGTCGTAGTAGAGATTCCTCGCCGCTTTCATCCCTTTTTGCTTTTGATTTTAGTACTAGGCTTCCCATTGTGGGGCAGCTTATTGTTAAGTGCCGCATTGCTGATCCTAAGCTTTTTAATAATCATCTGGTGTGTGCCTTTCACCACTGGCATGATTGGTGTCACTACGTTTATCGGTGGGATCACCAGCGTTGTCTTAAGTCCCATGCTGATGGCGGATGGTTTCTATCTCTTTTTAAGTCAGTTAGGTGTGGGGATTTTCTTATTTGGTTTAGGGCTGCTTTGCCTGATCGCCACTTATAGTATGAGCCGACCTTTTTCACGCCTTACCCATTCCCTTGTCGTTTGGCCGAAATCATTTGTTCAAAACTATCGAAAGAAGGCAGTCCTATGATCAAAATCAATAAGCGCTTTTTCGTTTTTCTCAGTCTGTTGTTTATTATTCTCGGACTGGTCATCACCTTTATCGGTTTTTCAATGTCAGGGTACTCACCTGATGCCTACCATATTGAGCATCGTCGCTGGTATCAACTCGTTGGTTTCTATACGGAATAACAGACGGAAAATAATTATAAGTTGATTTTTTCGTCATAAAAACAATCGATTTTCAACAATTTCATGTTTTGATGAAAAAATTGAACTTTCCTTTTTGATCTTACCATATTACTATATAGGTACATCCTGTATCCTATTTCATAGGGTAACCAGAAAAAACCATACCATCCTATGGGTTTTTTTGCTGTCTATAAAAGCAAAAAAACGTGCCGCAAGTCCAGGTATCGCCAAGCCAGCTGTTTTAGCTAACCTTGGCAGAACCTGTCTGCAGTACGTTTTTTCTAATGATCGATTATTCCCCTAGTACTGGCTGTTCTTGCACAGTGCCAATAGGAAACAAGGCGCGAAACACTCGGCGAACGATTGGACCTGCAATGAACAATTGCAACGGCAATGCGACGATCACATTTTTCCCAATGTTGCTTAGCCAATTGACGAACACCGAGTGATCAGGGTTTGGGTGCATCAACGCACCAAAAAGTGACATACAGATCACCATGCCGGCGATCATCAATGAAGAAATCAAACCGATTTTTTTCCAAGTAGCTGATTGATGGTCCAAAAATCGAAACGCCAAACCTTTTGCCGGACCAGAAACAATGAACCAATCCAAAATAAAGGCGACACAAAGGGCTAATGGCAATTCATTCCACGCCAATTGGAATGCCAATGCCGAAACACCGACTTGAAACATGAGGTTATAAACACTCATAAAATACACCATGAAAATACACATAAGTGTCGTATAGATCAAACTTTCTTTTTTGTTGATGGGCATGTAACAACTTCTTTTTCTCTTTTTCGTACTCGACTATTCTAGCAGAAGAAAATTTTTCGTGTAAGTAAAAGTTTGAAAACTTTCAAAAAAGTTTTTTGCTATTTTTTTATCCACTTCTCTTGACACTTTCTTATGAAGTCAGTAGAATAGCGATAGATTAAATCGTACAGATAACAAGCGGGTTCGCTTGTCGAGAGAGAGGCGGTTTCTATGAGAATAGAAACGGTCTTTTTTTGCGAATTTTTAGAGGTGAGAATATGGAAAACAACAAAAAACTCGTGGGGGCGATCCTCGCAACCGGATTGATGTCATTTGCAGGCGTGCTGATTGAAACAGCTATGAATGTAACGTTTCCGACATTGATCGATCAATTTACGCTTTCAACATCCGATGTGCAATGGGTGACGACCATCTACTTACTGGTCATCTCCATCATTGTCCCAATATCGACCTACCTTTTGAAACGATTTTCATTGAGAACCTTGTTTCTAGCTGCCAACGCCTTCTTCCTTGTTGGCTTGGTGATCGACTTTTTATCGCCGACGTTTGCCATTTTGCTGATTGGCCGCTTTTTCCAAGGTGCCAGCACAGGGATCGCACTGCCTTTGATGTTCCACATCATTTTGACTTACTCCCCCTTTGAAAAACGGGGAGCGGCAATCGGCTTAGGGAATTTGACCACTTCCATCGCTCCAGCGATCGGACCGACATATGGGGGCTTATTGACCGCCCATTGGTCTTGGAATGCGATCTTTCTTTTCTTGATCCCAGTCTTACTGATCTCCCTAGTACTCGGCCTTTACTCGATCCCTAAGACGGCTGGGGCAAAAGACACTTCCCTTGATTTACTGAGTGTATTAGGAATCGTCTTGATGTTCAGCGGCTTCTTATTGTTCTTGAATCAAGTAGGCACCTTAGCGAGTCTACTGCCGCTGATTTTCGGTTGCATTGGTGCTGGCTTGTTTTATCAACGCTCAAAAGGCTCGAACCCATTGATTCGTTTGGCTGTTTTGAAAAACCGCAGCTTCAGTTTGTTTCTGTTTGGCTTTCTTGTTTGTCAATTCCTTTTACTGGGCATTTCCTTTGTCTTGCCGAACTTTGTCCAACTCGTCTTGGGAAAAGATGCCTTTACTGCAGGATTAGTTATGCTTCCTGGGGCGGCCATCGGGGCGGTCCTTGCACCGATCTCTGGTCGGTTGCTGGATAAAGTTGGACCGAAAAAACCAATCCTGTCTGGTTTGACGTTGATTGCCATCGGTTGGCTTGCCTTAGCCCTCGTTTTGCGTTCGCCTTTCATTTGGAGCCTAGTTGCCGGACATGTCTTTTACATGATCGGGATCGGCTTAGCCTACAGCAATATGATGACCACCGGCTTAAACAAGCTGACTCCTGCATTGTACGCGGACGGTAATGCGATCTTTAATACGCTACAGCAATTTTCTGGTGCAGTGGCGACGGCTGTGGTGGCGACCATTATCAATTTGGCACAAAATGCGGCGACTGATTACACCCAAGGGACGGTCATCGGCTCTCAAATCGCCTTATTCTTTTTGTGGGCCCTGGTCTTACTGACTTTCCTATTAACGATCAACTACTTCCGCAAAAACACCGACAAAAAAGCTGTCAGCTAACTGTAGCTTTGCCCATTGAAAAACAACGAAAAAAAGCCGCCTTCTCTCGAGGACGGTCCATAAAAAAATCCGCTTCCGATCCCCCTTCTTAGTCAAAGGGCGCTCTCGGAAACGGATTATTTTTTTAGTTTAATTCAGCTGAACCAACCGCTGTTTTGGCTGTCACTGTGCCTGTAGTCGTCAATGAAAGCTGACGCACTTTTTCGGCATTCGTGATGACCGTCAAGACATCGGTCTGTTTGCCAGCTGCGGTAACGGCATCTAGATCCATCACTGCAAGCTTCGTTTCTGGTGTGACCGTATCACCTTCAGAAACAAGGACCTCAAATGGCGCACCTTTTAGTTCTACAGTATCCAAGCCCATGTGGACGAGAACTTCCGCGCCACCAGGCGTTAAAATCCCGATTGCATGTTTCGTTTCAAAAATGCTAGAGATCGTACCTGCAACAGGAGCATAAATCGTTCCATTCGTTGGCTGAACAGCAAAGCCGTCACCCATCATTTTTTGAGAAAAGACAGGATCAGAAACTTCAGTGATGGCAACTACTTTCCCATCAGCTGGAGCATAAAGGGTTTCTTCTGAAACTTGTGCTGCTTCTGGGGCTGCAGTTGTCGGTGCAGCATTCGTTGGTGCAACAGCCGCTGCTGCAGCTGTATCAGCAGCCAATTGCGGTTCTAATTTATTTAAGAAGGTAACTTTTCTAAAGATGATGGTGCAAACAAACGTGATGGCAATCGTCACCGCCATTGAGATGAAGACCATTGGATAGTTTTCAATTTTAAATGATAAGAAGCCAGGTAGTCCCCCTACACCAATACCTAATGCACGGGTATTCGTTGCAGTGATCAGCATACCACCAAAGGCAGAACCTACATTGCTGCGACAAATGGGTAAACATATTTCAAATTGATCCCGAACATCGCTGGTTCAGTAACCCCCATGTAAGCAGAAATCGTTGCTGGAACAGAGACTTGTTCTTCTTTTTTATTGCCACGGTGAAGGAACCAAATCGCCAATACTGCCGTACCTTGCGCAATATTTGACAGCATGATCATTGGCCAAAGGTTGGTTGTCCCAAAATCCGCTACTAATTGAGAGTCGATCGCTAGCGTTGTATGATGCAATCCGGTAATAACCAAAGGCGCATACAGGCCACCGAAAATGAAACCAAATAACCAGTTTAATGGTGAGGTCAAGCCAGCATTTACGACCCAAGAAATGCCTGATCCGATTTGCCAACCGATTGGACCTAATACCATGTGAGCTGCTAAAATAGTTGGCAGCAATGAGAACAATGGAACGAAGATCATTGAAACCGCTTCTGGAATCCATTTCCGGAAGAATCTTTCAAGATAAACCAATAAGAAACCTGCCAGCATTGCTGGGATCACTTGTGCTTGATACCCAATTTTATCAATAGTGAAGAACCCGAAGTCCCACGTATAATTTTGAGCAATTTCTGCAGCAGAAGTTGAACTTACTGAATAAGCATTTAATAATTGCGGTGAAACCAATGTAATCCCTAAAACAATCCCTAATATTTGCGTGGTTCCCATCTTACGTGTAATACTCCAAGTAATCCCTACTGGTAGAAAGTGAAAGATCGCTTCACAGGGCAGCCATAAAAAGCCGTTGACACCGTTCCAAAAAGTAGAAGCTTGCGTAATGGTTTGTCCACCTAGAGCTTCTAGCGGTACACCTTCTAAGAAATTTCTCAGCCCTAGCATCAAACCACCGACAATAATCGCTGGTAATAACGGGGTAAAGATCTCAGCTAACGTAGCGATCGCTCGTTGCACGATATTTTGATTGTTTTTTGCAATCGCTTTACTTTGTTCTTTAGAAACACCTTCTATTCCTGATACATCGGTAAAATCATTGTAAAACGTTGAGACATCATTGCCGATAATGACTTGGAATTGTCCCGCATTGGTAAACATTCCTTTAACACTTGGAATTTCTTCAATTGCCTTTTCGTTTGCTTTTGACTGATCGTTCAAAACAAAACGCATCCGTGTCGCGCAATGTGTTACTGCGGCGATATTTTCTTTGCCGCCAACATATTCCAGCAGCTTCTCAGCATCATCACGATACTTTCCCATAATTAATAAACCCCTTTCATATCCACTTGTATATATATGTTTTAATTACGCACTAATCATAACTTGATAGTTTTGATATTGCAAGCGTTTCAAACCAATTTTTTCACTTTTTCTATAAACAATACAAGTAATAAAAAAAGGAACCGTATTAAAACCTTGATAAATAAACGTTTTTTAAAATATTTGATTAATATAAAATAATATTGCCAATAACTTTATTTACTGTTTATTTGACAAAAAAGAATAAAAAAACAGGTGAGATAAATTGAAATAGCTTACAACTTACGTTATAATCATCTTGCATGTATAGACAAGTTTAAAGGAGGACAACTACTGTGAATACGATTATATTGTCTAAGGAAGAATGGCTATTAACGGATCAAACCGGTACGACCTATCCGTTTTCTGGGACTGACAGTGAACGCGTTGCCGCACTGACCGCGCAGCTTCAGCAAATGGAAGGTGGCGGGATCGTCTCTGAATCGCTGGTGTTTACGAATGAAGAAGGGACTTTTTCATTGGACCAATGGTTGACAGAAAAATTGAATCGTCCCTTTGTTTGCACTACGAAAGAACAGTATGAAGAAAAAAGTGCTGAAATTCCTTGGAGCCTCGAATACTATGGCTACACCCCTGGTAAAGATGAATACTCGGTGGAGTCACTTTTAACCGTCGGTAACGGCTATTTAGGGCTGCGAGGCACAACGCCTGAGATGACCATTTGTGAAGCGAACTATCCAGGACTGTATTTAGCAAGTCTTTACAATACGGTGGAATCGGATGTTTCTGGTCATACCATCAGCAATGAAGACTTCGTCAATGCACCGAATCTGCAAAAAATGTACGTAAAGATCGATGATGAAGTGATCGATATCGCCAACAATCAGCTCCTTTCCTTTAAACGGACATTGGACTTGAAGACCGGCTTGTTCCAATCAGTGGCAGAAATTGAAACCAAAAAACAAAAGCGTCTGCGAATCGAAACGAAGAAAATCGCCAATATGCAAGACGTTCACCAATACAGCTTGGTCTATCAGTTTACCCCACTGAACTTTTCCGGCACCGTTACTTTCGTCAGTGAAGCCGACGGATCGGTTTATAACTATAACGTCGCTCGTTACCGTAGCTTAACCAACCAGCATTTGACCGTGAAAGAGGCAGCAGCTGAACAAAACAAAGCGCATTTAGTGGTCACCACTAACCAATCACAGATTACCGTTGTCCAATCCTCTGAACTGTTTTCACAGGACCTGCCATTGGCTGAGCTGCACGCTGAAACAAACGACCAGCTCGTCCGTCAGCAAGTAGCCCTTGAGGTGACGGAAGGCCAAACTTATCGGGTCGAAAAATCAGTCACTGTTGCCGCTTATCGCCAAGAAGAGCCGCAACCGGCATTTACGTTTTCTTCCTTAGCATTACCTGATTTTGCGACGATGTATACCGCCTCAAAACAAGCCTGGGATGAATTATGGGCGAAAGCGGCCATCGAAGTCACTGGTGACTTGATGTCACAAAAAATGCTGAATCTGCATACGTATCATCTGCTAGTCTCCGCAGCACCGAATGCTTATCAGGAGTCCTTAGATGCCAGTATCACTGCCCGTGGCCTACATGGCGAAGCCTATCGCGGTCATATTTTCTGGGATGAACTGTTTATCTTACCGTTTTACATTCTACATTTTCCTGACACCGCCAAAGAAATTTTGCTGTATCGCTACCGCCGCTTAGCTGCTGCCAAAAAAGACGCCCAAAAAGCCGGCTACCAAGGCGCCATGTTCCCATGGCAATCTGGATTGGATGGCAGTGAGCAATCCCAAGAACTGCATTTGAACCCTATCAGCGGCGAATGGAAAGAAGACCACAGTCGCTTGCAGCGCCACGTCTCCTTAGCGATCGCTTATAACATTTGGCAATACTGGCACAACACGCAAGATCGGGTCTTCATGGAACAATATGGGTTAGAATTGATGCTAGAAGTCGCCCATTTCTGGCAAAGTGCTGCCACCTGGGATGATGCTACTCAACGTTACTTTATCGATAAAGTCATGGGACCAGATGAATTTCATGAAAGCTACCCAAATAGTGAACAAGGTGGCTTGAAAAACAACGCCTATACCAATATGATGGTAGTATGGTTGTTTGAAGAGATCGAGAACCTCCAACAACAACTATCAGCAGAGAGCTTCCAAGCAGTATTGGAGAAAACGGCTTTAACCCCAGCGGATATTGCTGCTATGGCAGATATTCGTACCAAATTAGGCTTAGAGATCGATCAAGAAGGTATCATCGCACAGTTTGAAGGGTACTTCCAGTTGGAAGATCTGGATTGGGCCCATTATAAAGAGAAATATGGCAACATCTATCGGATGGATCGCATCTTGAACGCTGAAGGCAAGAGTGCTGACAGCTACAAAGTCGCGAAACAAGCCGATAGTCTGATGATTTTCTACAATTTCTCAAAAGAGCAAGTCAATCAAATTTTAGCGGATCTTTCTTACCAACTGCCAACAGACTATATTGAAAAAAATCTCCATTATTATTTGGCTCGCACCTCCCACGGCTCGACTTTGTCGCGGATCGTTCATGCTCAGTTAGCGGCAATGGTGGATGATCAGGAATTGGCTTGGTCGTTATACCAAGAAGCCCTCTCTTCTGATTACCGTGATATCCAAGGCGGTACTACAGCAGAAGGCATTCACGCCGGTGTCATGGCCGCTACGTTGTTTATTCCGTTAACCACTTTTGCTGGGATCGATATTCGAGAAGAGCAGTTGCAGATCACACCAAACTTGCCAAAAGCTTGGGACAGCTTAGCTTTTCAGCTAGAAGTTCGCGGCACCCGCTTTGCATTGAATGTTACACATGAAACATTGACGATCACCGCTGATCAGCCAGTCACGATCTTAGTGAATGGGCAGCAAGTTTCGTTAGAAGCAAACAAAGAAGCAACGATTACTTACTAAAAGGAGTGTTCCACATGAAAAAAGGATTTGTTTTTGATTTAGACGGCGTTATCACAGATACAGCTAAATACCACTACATTGCATGGAAAGAATTAGCTGCGGAGATTGGGATCGAGATCGATTTGAAATTCAATGAGCAGTTAAAAGGCATTAGCCGCATGGATTCTTTAGAGCGAATCTTAACACTAGGCAACAAAAATGATGCCTACACAGAGGTCGAAAAAGAAGCCTTAGCGACAAAGAAAAATACCCACTATGTACAATTATTACAAAGCTTGACTCCTGATGATCTATTGCCGGGGGTAAAGACGTTCCTTGATGAAGCCAAAGCAAAAAATATTCCTTGTGCCATCGCTTCGGCATCCAAGAATGCGCCGTTTATTTTGGACAAACTAGGTGTCATGCAAGACTTTGATACGATCGTTGACCCAGCAACCTTGAAAAAAGGCAAACCAGATCCAGAAATCTTTATCCAAGCAGCGCTGGCACTAGGCATTGAACCGGCAGAAGCAGTTGGCTTTGAAGATGCTCAAGCAGGGATCGACGGCATCAAAGCTGCTGGTATGTATGCGGTAGGCGTTTATTCAGGAGAAGAACTACACGGTGCAGATGTGATCGTTGAAAAATTGACGGACCTAAACATTGACGAACTTTTGGCGAAATAGTCGATTGCATTTCCAATTTGGCCTCGCTATAATAGCCAAAGAGGGGGCAATCCGATGAACAAGTTCAAAGAGATATTTTTAGATTTAGAACAAAAAATTCTAGCAAACGAATACCCTCCGCATTCTTTGCTGCCTAGCGAAAACCAATTGATCAAAACTTATGGTGTCTCCCGCGAGACTGTCCGTAAGGCATTGAATTTATTGCGGGATGCTGGTTATATCCAAAAGAAACAAGGGAAAGGTTCGATCGTTTTAGACTTGAATCGCTTTGATTTCCCGATTTCCGGCTTGACGAGTTTTCGTGAGCTGCAAGATACCCAACGCATTCCTAGTGAAACAAAGGTTGTCGAGATCCGTAAGATCGCCGTGTCGCCAAAGCTGCACGAGACCACTGGTTGGCCTGTCGCTTCTGAGGCATGGAAACTGATCCGTCAGCGGAGAATCGATGGAGAAGTGGTGATTTTGGACAAAGACTACCTTGATGCTTCTATCATCGAAGAGTTGCCAGAAAACCGAGCGAAAGTATCGATTTTTGATTACTTTGAAAATGATCTTGGCCTTGAGATCGCTTATGCACAAAAAGAAATCACTGTTGACCCCGTCAACAAAGAATTGCGGGATCTAATGGATCTGCGTCCTGAAGATCAGCATGTCGTTACGGTTCGCAGCCTCGTGTATTTAGAAGACACGCGCTGTTTTGAATACACCGAATCGATCCACCGACTGGATAAATTCCGCTTTGTGGACTTCGCCCGTCGGCGCAAGATTTGATGGACGTATAGACGTGAAAAAGATGAAACAGACCCAGACTTCACCGAGAAGTCTGGGTCTGTTTTGTCTTTCAATAGCCCCCACTCGATGATGCTGGATCACTCCTCCTCTTTTCGCCTCTGTCGCTAACGATTCATCCTTTTGCTTTCCCGGCGTTTGGCTGCCAAGGAACAAAAAAGGCGCGATCATTTATGGGACTGATGAAATAGTGTTGATTTTGAACAACTCAGTCGTCCTTATTAACAGTCAGCCACACAAAAAAAGCAGTACCCTCTGAGAGGATACTGCTTTTGCTTGCTATTTGGCGTAATCCGTTGCGCGGGTCTCGCGAATAACGGTTACTTTGATATGACCTGGGTAATCCAAATCATCTTCGATCTTCTTGCGGATGTCGCGAACCAATCGTACAGCATCCAAATCAGAAATCTCTTCTGGTTTGACCATTACACGGACTTCACGTCCGGCTTGGACTGCAAAACTGGAATCGACCCCTTTGAAGCCGTTGGCGATATTTTCTAGGTTTTGCAAGCGGCGAATATAATTTTCCAATGATTCGCTGCGGGCACCTGGACGGGCTGCTGACAAGGCATCTGCGGCTGCAACTAAAACAGAGATAACCGATGTTGCTTCAACATCTCCATGGTGAGAAGCGATCGCATTGATCACCACACCATTTTCTTTGTATTTGGCAGCTAACTCAGCCCCGATCTCAACGTGAGAGCCTTCGATTTCATGATCAAGGGCTTTCCCGATATCATGCAAGAGTCCGGCACGTTTGGCTAACTGGATATCTTCGCCTAATTCTGCGGCAAGAACACCGGTTAGTTTTGCGACTTCGATCGAGTGGTTCAAGACGTTTTGTCCGTAGCTGGTACGGAAACGCAAACGACCTAAAATCTTGATCAAGTCTGGATGAAGGGTGTGGGCACCGACTTCAAAGGCTGCTTGTTCCCCATATTCACGAATATGCTCATCCATTTCTTTCCGAGATTTTTCGACCATTTCTTCAATTCGAGCTGGATGGATCCGGCCGTCTTGAATCAGTTTTTCAAGGGTCATACGAGCAATTTCACGGCGAATCGGATCAAATCCTGATAAGACGACTGCTTCTGGCGTGTCATCGATGATCAAATCGATCCCTGTCAAGGTTTCAAGGGTGCGAATGTTCCGACCTTCTCTTCCGATGATTCGACCTTTCATCTCATCATTTGGTAATGATACGACCGATACCGTGGTTTCAGACACTTGGTCTGCGGCACAACGTTGGATTGCTAGGGACAAGAGATTTTTTGCTTTTCGATCTGCTTCTTCCTTCGCACGCTGCTCAGATTCTTTGACCATGATCGTTAATTCATGGTTCAATTCCTCTTCCGTTGATTTCATGATCAACTCTTTTGCTTCATCTCTAGACAGCGCGGCGATGCGCTCTAATTCTTTCTGTTGTCCATCGATTAAGTTTTCTACTTCTTTTTCTCGCTCGTCAATTAATTGTTGTTTCTCACTAAGTCTGCCTTCTTTATCTTCAAGTGAGCGTTCTCGTTTTTCCAAAGAATCGTCCTTACGATCAAGTACTTGCTCTCTTTGGAGTAAACGATTTTCTTGTGATTTTAAATCAAGTTTGCTTTCTTTCAACTCACTTTCAATCTCTGACCGATACTTCTGATTTTCTTCCTTAGCTTCTAACAATGCTTCTTTTTTAAGAGTTTCTGCTTCTTTCTTAGCGCTTTCGATAATTCCAGCTGCAGAATTTTGGGCGCCGTTGATTTCTTTCTCATGACGAGATTTCGTCACATAAACTCCTAATCCAAGACCGACAATTAAACCGATGATAGCGAGGAGAATGTAAAGTAGTTCCAATGAATCCACCTCCATACTATCTTTTTAAATATTTTGTAATTTTGATTAACAAAGGATAACAAAATTATCAATTCGCTACTTCTTATGTGGAAATCCACATACGTTTATTCTAATGTTTGAACACAAGAGTGTCAACTTTAAATAATAAAGTAAACTTTCGCAACCCTTCCTTTTTACGGATGTTTTTTCAACAATAGATGAATCTAGCAAAAAGCCACAAAAAAGCCAAACAACCTCGTTGTTTGGCTTTTTCACGACTTATTCATCTAATGGTAATTCTTCTTGCGCTTCCTCAAGAGTTACGGTCTCTCCTGTTCCAATCCCGTAAGCATCGCGGACGCGAGCAGAAACTTCTAGCATCATTTCTTGGTGTTCACGCATGTAGTTTTTGGCGTTTTCACGACCTTGACCGATACGATCCCCTTTATAGGCATACCACGCACCGCTTTTATCGACGATATCTTGTTCCACGGCCATATCCAGCAGTTCGCCTTCTTGGGAAATCCCTTGACCATACATCATGTCGACTTCTGCTACTTTAAATGGTGGCGCTACTTTGTTTTTGACTACTTTGATCTTCGTGCGGTTCCCGATAATATCTGTACCGGATTTCAATTGCTCAGCACGACGTACTTCCAAACGGATGGTTGAATAGAATTTCAACGCACGTCCACCAGGTGTCGTTTCTGGATTCCCAAACATGATCCCAACTTTTTCGCGAATTTGGTTGATAAAGATCGCGATCGTTTTCGTTTTGTTGATGGAACCAGAAAGTTTCCGTAATGCTTGTGACATCAAACGAGCTTGCAAACCAACGTGGGTATCACCCATTTCACCATCGATCTCCGCCCGTGGGACTAAAGCTGCTACCGAGTCAATAACTACGATATCAACCGCACCACTTGAAACTAAGGCGTCAGCGATCTCTAATCCTTGTTCCCCTGTATCTGGTTGTGATAACAAAAGATCATCGATATTTACGCCTAATTTTTGCGCATACTGAGGATCTAACGCATGTTCGGCATCGATAAATGCTGCTGTTCCGCCATTTTTTTGGACTTCCGCAATGGCATGTAAAGCAACTGTCGTTTTACCAGAACTTTCTGGGCCGTAAACTTCTACGATCCGTCCTCGTGGGTAACCACCTACACCTAATGCAACATCCAAGGCCAATGAACCACTTGGGATCGTTGAAATTTGTTGATCAACTTTTTCGCCAAGCTTCATGATGGCACCTTTACCATAGTTCTTTTCAATCTTCTTTAGTGCAGCATCTAAGGCTGCTTTACGATCATCTGCCAAACGGATAATCCTCCTTATATTCATCACTTTCGTGTGTCGTTCATAAGATAATAATAGTCCTTCTGAAGGGAAATTGCAAGAAAAAACGAACAAACATTCGCATTAATTTAATAATTCCTTACGTATTTGATTTAAGCCTGCCATGACAGCACTATGCCGAATATAGGCGCGGTCGCGGTTGAAGTGATACAGCTGGCTCGAGACGCCTTTGTCAGAAGCTAAGGCGATCCAAACAGTGCCTTTGGGCTGGCCTTCTAGTTCGTCTGGACCAGCAACACCAGTGAAGGCCACCGCATAATCGGTCTCTGCTTGTTTGCGGGCATAGACGGCCATTGCTTCCGCACATTCCTGACTAACAGTCCCATAGCTTTCTAAAAGCGCTGGATCGATGCCTAAGAGCTTGCTTTTTGTTCCAGCAGAATATGTCACGAACCCACCGGGAAACACCTCAGAGACGCCAGGAATCCCTCCTAGGGTCGCTTGGAACAAACCAGCGGTCAAACTTTCCGCTGCGGTGACGGTTTTCTTTTTCTCGATCAGTAGCTCGACGACTGTTTCTGCCAGCGAATTTTGTTCCCCATATCCATAGAAATACGCACCGACCCGTGCTTGGACGGTTTCTTCTAATGCATCCAATTGTTTGATCCCTTGCGCCTCGTCTGCGGTTTTGACCGTCAGACGCAACGTGACCTCATTGGGTTTGGCATAAGGAGCAATGGTGGGATTGACTTGATTCTCGATCAAATCGGCCAATTCTGTGACCAACGCCGATTCCCCGATCCCGTAATAGCGCAAAACGCGAGAAAGCAAGACTTCTTCTTGGGGAAACTGCTCTAACAGAAGTGGTTTTGCGTGGGTAAGAAACATCGCCTGCAGTTCACTTGGTGGTCCTGGCAGCAGCAAATAACTGGTAGCGGCTGTCTGATAAAAGATCCCGATCGCTAGTCCATTGGGATTTGGCAAAGACACACCGTCTTTGAAGACTAAGGTCTGCCGCAAATTGTTTTCCGTCATCCTCCGTTGACTGTTTTCAAAGAAGGCTTTCAATTGGTGATAACCTGGTTCATCTCGCACTAATTCCTGTCCCACATGGCGGGCAGTGACTTGTTTCGTCAAGTCATCGTCGGTGGGCCCTAAGCCGCCGCACAGCACGATCAAGTCGCTGCGTTTGTCGGCGATCGTCAGCAATTCCTCTAAGCGATTGGGGTTGTCCCCGACAACACTATGATAAAAAACATCGATCCCTAGACTTGCCAGTTCTTCTGACAAGAAGGTCGCGTTCGTATTCACCACCTGTCCTAAAAGTAATTCGGTCCCGACTGCAATAATTTCTGCTTTCATTCTTTTACTCCTTCATTTATCAGATACGTAAAAGTCGTTCATATTGACAAAAAAAGTCCAGAAAACTTCTGAACTTTCGTGACTTGTATCCTTGTTTTTATCGCTTCTTTATCTAGATTTAGAAATTTTACATAGAATCTTTAAAAACATTCGTATTTTTTATGAAATAATCGACCCCGGAATAGATCGTGAAGATCAAGCATAGATACAACATGATTTGATCGACAGGTAAACCGATCATTGAAAAGGGAATGTTGTTCAAGAACAAGAAAATGATCGCAACCATTTGTGTCGCGGTTTTGATTTTCCCCGGCCACGCAGCAGCCATGACTTCGCCGCTTTGTTCCACTAACAACAAGCGTAAACCTGTCACTGCCAACTCACGGCAAACGATGATCGAAACTACCCAGCCTGGGGCTTTGTCTAATTCGACCAGCATGATAAAAGCCGTCATGACGAGCATTTTATCTGCTAACGGGTCAGCAAACTTCCCGAAGTTGGTAACAAGGCCTCTGGAACGAGCGATCTTGCCATCTAGCCAGTCCGTAATGCTGGCTGCCGCAAAAAGGATCGCTGCAATAAGATGGGTGTTTTCTAATTGTGTCGTACCAACGGTCAGCGTGCCAAGATCGATCGGCAAAACCAAGACCAAAATAAAGATGGGGATCATAATGATCCGTAATACAGTTAATTGATTGGGTAAATTCACGAAATAGACTCCTCTCTGCCGACTATTGTACGAAATAACGGCAAATCATGCCACTACTTCTGCTTTTCAATGGTCGGATGCAACAAATAACTTTTTAGCTAATGATACCTCAATAAGGCGCATTTGTCAGATTTATGCCGCATCGTCTTGGTATTCAATCACGAGACGGACCGTCTTTTGTAACAATTCAAATTGTGGATCAGAAAAGTCCACTTCCTGTCCATTGGCCTTGATGGAGATATTTTGGCTCGCGCCCAGGGTCAAAGTCGCATTCGTGGCGCCTTCTGGCAGCGTCATCGATTGCGTTTCCCCCGCTTGAACAGTGTATTGGTACACATAAGCGTTGTCGACTTGTACACCGACCCAACAAGAAGCATCTAGCCCAGTAAATGCTAATTCAATAGGATTTTCTGCATCTTTCATCGTGATCGTGATCGACGATTGCGTCGAATCACTGGCAGTCATCGTCATTTTCGCTTCGCTGGATTCCGTCGTACTTGAGGACTCTGTCGCTTCACTCGAAGTACTGGTTTCTTCCGTACTTGACGTAGTGGAAGCTGTAGACGCTGAATTTTCTACCACGAGAGAAGAACTCCCTTGGATCATCGGCGTCGTGTTCCGATCTTGCCAAGCCATGTAGCCTACGATACTCACGATCGTAATGGCAACCAGACCTAATAAAATCATCGGCAAATAGCGGACAACAAAGGAGCCGCTTTTTTCTTCTACGTGCTGTGCTTTTCGCGAGCCACTGACGGTTTCAGGCTGCGGTCTTTTTGGTAAGGGGGCATCTAACGTATCTTTGCCATCAAAAACGGCTACCAGCTTGTCGCCGTCTTCTCCAACTGCTGCTGCATATTGGCGAATAAACGCGCGGACATAAAAAGTGCCTGGCAACTGATCAAAACGCTCCGCTTCAATTGCTTCTAAATAGCGTTTTTGGATCTTTGTCATTTGTTGTAATTCAATCAATGAAATGTTTTTATCTAAACGGGCTTGCCGTAATTTTGCTCCAATCGTTGTTTCGTTGGCCACTCGATCATCTACTCCAGTCTTTTATTCATCTTTAAAAAAAGCCCTAAAATCGCTGCGCTGCTTGTCGTAAGGTCAGCAAAGCTGCTCTATCATTTTAAAACAGGGGTTCCCTGTATACGTCAATAAAAAAGTTCCGTCGCGCCGATTTCCACTTGGACACGCCGTCTACTAAATATAACATTTTTTCCGTGATTTTTTGCAAAAAAACAAAAAAAGATTTTGCTCCAATAATTAAAGAATACCATAAAAGAAAAAGTCTGAGGATAGCCTAACGACAACTCGCAAACAAATTTTAATACTTTTCGCCAAATTGGCATCAAAATGCAAGGAAAAACCGTCCTTTGACGCAAAAAAGAAAACACTGAATGACCAAAGAGTTGGCCAGCCCTTGATCTGTTGGGCTTTCCTCCTTGAATCATTCAGTGTTGCTTAGATGACAGTTAGTTAACAAAATGCATCTTCGTTTAGGCTTTTTCCGTTGGATACATGTAAAAACGGCTAAACGCTTTAGGATCGATAAAGGAACGAGCCGCTTGCTGAACATCTTCCAAAGTGATGGATTGGATCACCTCCGGTAGATCAAAGAGCGTCGTTTCTCCGAATAAGCTTTGGGTAAACTGGTTTGCAATAAACTCCAATGAGTTCAGTGATTGGAAATATTTCCCTAGCATTTTCTTCTTCAATAACGTCAAGTTTTCTTCATTAATTTCTGGGTCGTGCTGGAAATTCATTAAGATCGCTTCGATCTCCGCCAACATTTCTTTGGGCTCTTCAGAATCCCCCGAGAAATCGGCAAAGTAAAAGCCGCGATCCAAGTTCACTTCAAACCCAAACGTGTCATCGATGATGCCTTGATCATACAGACGCAAATAATTGGCGGACGTATTGCCTAAAACCAATTGGCAGAAAAGATTCAACGCATTTTTGAAGCGTAAAAGCTCTCTTCCTGATTCCGGCAGTTTGTTCAAGTCCCCTTTGATCCCTAACACGCCTTTGGCACGTGTCACTGGCATGGTAAGACTTGATTCTGCTTGAATATCGGCAAAGGTTTCTTCAGGAAACTGGCGAATGATCGTCTGCGTTTCTGGAAAGGTCTTGGCCGCTTGATTGGTCCGAATCCACGCCATCGTTTCTTCCGGATCGATATTGCCTACCACAAAAAGCGTCATATTGCTTGGGTGATAGAAGGTATTGTAGCAAAGATACAAGTCTTCTGCGGTGATCTGCGCAATACTTTCCACCGTACCAGCGATATCGATATGCAAGGGGTGCTTTGGATACAGATTTTTGATAATACCGAAAAACTGCTGCCAGTTCGGATCGTCATCATACATTTGGATTTCTTGACCAATGATCCCTTTTTCTTTTTCGACGGTTTCTTCTGTAAAATACGGGGCTTGAACGAAATCGATCAACGTTTCAAGATTCAGCTTGATTTGATCGGTTGCCGAAAAAAGGTAGCTGGTTTTCGTGAAACTGGTAAAGGCATTGGCAGAAGCCCCCTGCTGACCAAAGGTTTGAAAGACATCGCCGTCTTCTTTTTCAAACAGTTTGTGCTCAAGAAAATGGGCAATGCCATCTGGAACTTGATGCAATGCTTCGGGCGAAAACCCGAAATGGTTGTCGACAGAGCCATAGTTCGTACTGAAAAGTCCGTAAGTTTTATGGAAATCGGCTTTTGGCAGCAAATAAACTTTCAAGCCGTTTGGCAATACTTCTTCATAAAGGGTCTCATTGATTTGCTGATAGACTTTTTTATTCATGGGTCGTCTCCTTATCCAGGAAGAATACAGCTTGCAAGGACACGTTTTTGGCCAATGCTTGGACATCTGCCACGGTCACTTGTGCCAATTTCTGCATAAATTCATCTTCCGTCATTTTCGTATTCGGTACCCACTGATTCAGATAGGCTGTTTCGATCAGTGCTTGTGGGTTATCCAACGAAAGCAAGTACTGGTTTTTCAACATCGCTTTTGTTTGTGCCAGTTCTTCCGCTGTGACTTCGCCACGCTGCAAGCTTTGCAGCTGTTGTTCGATCAATTTGAAGACCTTGTCCCGGTTTTTGCCGTCGATCCCTGTTTGGACCGACAAGTACCCGCGAAACGTATCGATACTGCTGGACGCATAATAAGCCAAACTTTCTTTCTCACGGACATTCATAAACAATTTGGAATGGGGGAAACCGCCAAACAACCCGTTGAAGACCATAAAGGCGATTCGTTCAGCTTGGTCATAATACACGCCAGTATGATAGCCTAAGTTCAATTTGGCTTGAATGATTGGTTCCCGCAAGATTTTCTCGCGAATGATGTTTTCCGCCGCTTGCTGATAAAAGACCGGCATTGCTTGGTCTGGCCGATCGGTAAAGGCCATGTTCTGGAAAATCTCCGCGACTTCTGCTTCAACCACATCGCCGATCACGAAAAGATCGATTTGGTCATTGTCCATCATTGAGCGATAGGTTTGGTAAAGCTCTTTTGCGGTCACAGCTTCTAAGTCTTGGGGACGACCAAAGCTTGGATACTTCTGATTCTGATCGTTTTCGAAATACAACTCTTGCAGCCCTAAAGAAGCCAATGCTTGCTTGTCTTCGGCCACGCTGTTCATATAGGCGATCAAGTTGTGCTTTGATGGTGAAGTTCTTTTCTTCAAATTGCTCCTCGTGAACATTCGGATGGAACAAAACTTCTGCTAAAAAAGCGGCTGCTTGCGGCAAGACGGCTTCATCTGACACATACTTCCCGTTGACAAAGGACATCGCTGCATTGATTTGATGCAGATTGCCCCGTTTGTTGACATTCATACCAAAGCTGGCACCGTAAAGCTCCGCCAGTTGACTGCTAAATGCGGTCTGTGTCGGATAAGCCAAACTAGTCGTTTCTAATAAACTGGTTAATAAAGTCCGTTTGGCGGTCATTTCAGCCTGCAATGGTGCAGTGAACCGAACGAAAAAACGGATCGTTTTATACTTTTTGGTCGGCAGCACCGTTAACCGAACACCTTTTTTTAATTCAATAGACATGTGACACCCCTTCTAGAAGCAAAATTATCTCTTCAATTATAGCATAGCTGACAAACTTTCTCCTTGGCTCATTGATTAAACCTGCTGCAGCGAGCGTTTTTTTTTATAAATCTTGCATTTTTCGCTATACTGTCAGTAAGATTTAGAAGGGAGGATACAGGATGATTAAAGAATTTAAAGAATTTATTTTACGAGGAAACGTCATTGACTTGGCGATCGGGGTCGTAATCGGGAGTGCCTTCACCGCAATCGTCACGAGTTTAGTTGAAGGATTGCTGACACCATTGGTTTCATGGATCTTATCACTCTTCGGTAACGCCGATGCCTTTTCTGGCTTGGTCTTTGAACCCGCCAAAAATGTGGTCTTTGATTTTGGCCGCGTAATCACTGCCATTATTACGTTCTTGATTACCGCATTTGTCTTGTTCTTGATTGTCAAAGCAGTCAACAAACTACGCAATCTGAAACAACAACCTGAGGAAGAAGAAGTACCAGAAGTCACTGCAGAGGATTATTTAGAAGAAATTCGTGATCTTTTAAAAGCACAAACACCTACTGCCAACACCGTTGATCCACGCCCAACATCATTGGACGATACGATCAGATAAAAAGACGGCTCTTTGTCAATAAGGACAAAAGAAACCATTCCGATTCATCAGATTCATCAATCTTAGCGCTAAAAGAAGCAAGCACGCGAACCTTTCTAGAGAGTCGCTGTGCTTGCTTCTTTTTCATCCCGACATGCAGGATCCCGTCTTCATAAAAAGGCGGTGTAATGGTTTTAAAGCCATACTGGCCGTAGAATTTTTCTAAGTGGGCTTGCGCTTCGATCTCAATAGGCAAAGCCGGATAACACTGCTCAATGCGTTGCAAAACTTCTTTGATCAGACGATGACCTTCGTTTTGCCCCCGGTATGCTGGTGCCACAATGACCCGACCAAAATGCACCGTTTGTTCCTGCTGGAAAATACGGGCGTAGGATACGATCTGCCCGTCCTCATCGAGGGCCCATAAATGTTTGGCCTGTTCATCGATCGCATCGATCTCTTGATACGCACACGCTTGTTCCACCACAAAAACCGCTGTACGCAAACGGGCAAGTTGATAAAACTCCACCCCAGTCATTTCCCCTAACTCTTTTAGAAAAAACGCCATCCCATCACTCCTTATCTTATTGAACCAAAAAAGAGTCAACAAAGTGTCAACTCTTCTTGTTTCAAACAGCTTCTGATAAAAATTCAATCTCAACAGTTCTGGTTAAAATATCTGAATAACTATAAGAAACCCGCTCGAATGAATTCTCATTTGGATCCAAATCTACAACAAAAACTGAAGGATAAGTTTCTGTCAAAACGCCGCGACGTTCAGTTTGACGCTTACGTCCAGTCTGAGCAACTAGCATAATCTCACTACCGATACGGCCTTCTAAATCTTTCTTGATCGTAGCTAAAGTTGTTGGCATCGCATTCACCTCGAGCATCATCATACCACGAAAAGCAGAAAATTTCAAGTTTACCATAAAATAATTCTACTTTCAATAAGATTTTTGTTAAACACCCTTGATAAGCGCTATCAACTTTGTCCGACCGCGACTGAAAGCGCTTTTATTTTTTCGTGAGGCAGCTTTTCTTGCGCGGCAATCTGATCAAGTTCTAATCCTTTTAAATAATTCATTATAACCATTCGTTCTAAAGACGATAAATTTTTCGGATACTCTGCTAACGATTCATTAACGAACAAATAGGTCTCTGCAGTTTCCGCACAGCGATTATGATCGGTCAAAAACCGATTGCCTTCTTGTGAAAGCTTTTCTTCCAGCGAGCAGGCATCGACTTGGGCTTTGCGTTTTTGGGCATGCTGCGCCCGCAACAAGCTGCAGATACGGTTTTCAAAGGATCGCTTAAACAAGATACCCAGCGTCGTTCCCTTGTCCTGATCGTAAGTCTTTAGACACTTATTAAAAACGATCCGACCTTCTTGCAGCCAATCATCTAAGTCATAATCCCGCAGATAATATTTTTTATGCAAAATCTCAACGATCGGTCGATATTTTCTGAACAACTCTTCAAATCTATCTGAACGGTGCGATACTTGTCTTTCCTTTGTGCGCATCGAGATCACTCCTTTTGTTTTGCTTCATTTGCTACAAAAGGAGCGTATCATAAATGGCTCGGTCATCTTCTAATTTACCAGACCAACTTTGTCCCTAACTAAGGTCCCGCAATTTCTTTTCAAGTTCGGCTAATTGTTCCGGTGACCAGGGGGAATTGCGCCGGAAATTTTCAAACCGCAAGTCGGTTTGATGCTCGTGGATGTCTTTTTCCGTTTTTTCCACGCTTTTGTACAATTCCCGTGCCGAAGTCCGCAAGGCACCTTGAGAGAAGATCACCCACTGTTCGGCTAAATCGCTGGTAGCGACGGTGACTTGCGTCAATCGATTGTTTAATTCACCAGCGATTCGTTCGATGTAGCTGTCGGCGGTCTCTCCTTCTTCGGTAAAAATAACTTCCAGCTGATATTTGGTGTAACTTTGTGTCACACCAGGCACCAGTTGGGCATCAAAAACAACGATGATTTTCAACCCTTCATATTTTGCATAATTTGACAGCCGGTTCAGTAAGGCTTCTCGGGCATCTTCTAAACGGTCCTGATTTTTCAAAAGAACCAGCTCCGGCCAAGCGCCAATCATATTGTAGCCATCCACGATCAGCAAAGGGGTTTTCATTGGGACGCCCCATTCCGGCTAGTAAAGGCCTGGTACATTAACAAGCCCGCCGCTACACTGGCATTCAAGCTCTGCACGTGACCGGTCATTGGGATCGTCAGCATTTGGTCCACTTCTTTTTTCAAGCCTTCTCCCATGCCGCGACCTTCGTTACCGATGATCAAACCGACCGCCCCTTGAGCATTCCATGTGCGGTAATCACTGCCGCTCATATCAGTACCAAAGATCCAAAAACCAGCTTTTTTCAGCTGCTGGACTGCTTGGGTCAAATTAGTCACGCGGGCCACAGGAATATGTTCCACTGCGCCAGTCGATGTTTTCACCACGATCGGCGTGATCCCCACCGCACGGTGTTTCGGAATGATGATCCCGTCTACGCCGCTGGCATCAGCGGTTCGCATGATGGAGCCGAAATTATGGGGATCTTCTAGATTATCCAAAATCAGATACAGCGGCTGTTCTTTCGTTTGGGCCAACAATTCATCCAAGGTCAAATACTGGTAAGGGGTGATCGCCAAGATCATGCCTTGATGGACCCCTTGGTCACTCATCGTATCCAGCTTTTGTTTTGGCACCCATTTGACCGGAACTGCCTGTTCCCGCGCCATTTCTTTCAAACGATCGATTTTTTCTCCCCGTGCTTCTTCGGAAAGAAACAGCTTGTTGCCTCGCCCTTCTTTCAAGGCTTCAGCAACCGCATGATAGCCAAAGACAAAATTATCTTCGATGGCTTCTCCAGCGGCTTCTTTGCGGCGATCCGGTCTATTTTCTTGTCTGGCTTCTGATCGGCCAGCTGTTTTTTTATTTGGACGCTTTCTTTGCGGTTTTTCTCGCATCTTCTTCTCCTACTTTCTTTATACACCAGTCTATTAGCTCGTCTAAGCGTTCTTTTTGCTGCGTGAGGTGCAAATACCCGATCAGCGATTCAAAGCCAGTAGCGATACGATACGTCGTGACATCGGCATTTTTGGCACCCGTATGGCTTTTACTATTACGGCCGCGGCGGTAAAAATCATGTTCTTCTTCGGTCAGGATCTCTTCATCCAACATCTTTTGGATCAACGCCGCTTGGGCTTTGGCTGACACATAGTGGGTCGCCATATGGTGCAGTTGGTTCGGTCGAGTTTGGCCTTGGGCGACTAAATAATCGCGAATATAGACTTCATAGACCGCATCCCCCACATAGGCCAATGCCAAACCATTCAATTGTTTATAATCTCTCATGTTTCTCGTCTCCATCGGGTTCCTTGCGGGGTATCTTCTAAGATGATCCCTTGTTCTTTCAACTCATCACGGATTTGGTCGCTGCGGGCAAAATCTTTGGCTTTGCGGGCGGCAATCCGTTCATTGATCAGCTGTTCGATTTCTTCATCCAGCAATTCTTCTGATACAAAATAAATCCCGAAAATCGTCAGCCATTCGCTGAATTTGGCTAATCCAGCGGCTAATAAAGCCAAGTCTGTTTCTGGGTCTTCGCTAGCTAAGTTCAGCCACTTCGCCAATTCATAGACCACAGTGATCCCGTTAGCCGCGTTGAAATCGTCGTCCATTTCTTTGACGAAACGTTCTTCAAATTCTTCCAGAACCGCTGCATGGATTTCCTCATCGCTGGCTTGATAATGACTGCTATTCAAGCGGAATTTGGCATTTTCATAAGTCGTCCGCAATTTTTGCAGATTGGTTTGTGCTTCATGCAAGGTAGTCTCGCTGTATTTGATTGGTCGGCGGTACTGAGTCGTTGCCAAAAAGAAACGCAGCACCTGCGGATCAATTTTTTTGACCATCTCATGCACCGTGACGAAGTTGCCTAGCGACTTACTCATTTTTTCTTCGTCTTCACCGATCGTCACATAGCCGTTATGCATCCAATAGTTGGCAAAGGTCTTGCCGGTTTTTGCCTCGCTTTGGGCGATCTCATTTTCATGATGCGGGAAGGTCAAGTCTTGTCCGCCTCCATGAATATCGATGGTCTCGCCTAGGTGTTTGGTCGCCATCACCGAGCATTCGATATGCCAGCCGGGACGTCCGGCTCCCCAAGGAGATTCCCAAGCGATCTCATCGCCTTTTGCCGCTTTCCACAAAGCAAAATCCAACGGATCTTCCTTGATTTTTTGTTCTTCACCGGTCCGCTGGCTTGCGCCGACTTCCAGCTCATCGATGGATTGGTCGCTTAACTGCCCATAGTGAGCAAATTTACGGGTACGGTAATAAACATCGCCATTGACTGGATAGGCATAGCCTTTTTCTACAAGAGCAGCAATAAAGGCAATGATGTCTTCGATATGATCCATCACACGAGGATTCATCGTAGCAGGTTTGACGTTCAGCGCTGCGGTATCTTCATTGAAGGCGTTGATAAAACGCTCTGCCACTTCTGGGGCCGTCGTGCCTAATTCTTTTGCCGCACGAATGATTTTATCATCGACATCGGTAAAATTCATCAAATAGTCCACTGTATAGCCGCGGTATTCAAAATAACGGCGTACGGTATCAAACGACACAGTACTACGGCCATTCCCGATATGGATATAGTTATAGACCGTGGGTCCGCAAACATACATTTTTACTTTCTTTTCTTCCAATGGCTGAAACACTTCTTTTTCCCGTGTCAGCGTATTATAGATTTTAATCATCGTGGGTAACCTTCTTTCCTTTGATTCGAACGATCTTTGCCGGGATGCCAACAGCAGTTGCTTCTGCGGGGATATCCTTCAAAACCACTGCATTGGCGCCGATCTTTGCACGCTCACCGATCGTGACAGGGCCTAAGATCTGCGCATGGGCTGAGAGAAACGCACCGGTTTTGACCGTGGGATGACGCTTGCCTCGCTCTTTGCCGGTTCCCCCCAGGGTGACTCCGTGAAACAAGACGACATCATCTTCAATGATCGCCGTTTCCCCAATCACGACCCCCATCCCATGATCGATAAAGACCCCTTGGCCGATCTGCGCACCAGGATGAATCTCGATCCCAGTCAAGAAACGCCAAAACTGGGCTGTCAGTTTTGCCAAAAAATACCAGCGATGCTGAAACAAAAAATGCGACCAACGATGCCAAAACAAGGCATGAAATCCTGGGTATGTGATGATGATCTCCAACGTTGATCGTACCGATGGATCATGTTTTTTTGTTGCCGCAATTGCTTTTTTGAACCAAGTCATCTTCTCACCTACTTTATCCAAACTTCTTGATACGAAAAAAGCGTCTTTCAAATAAGTTTCCTTATTCAAAAGACGCTTTTTTGCGTGGTCCCACTTTTGTTCGCAGTTCGGCACTGCCTTCAAGCGGGTAACGTCCGCTGCTTCGTCTTTGACTTGCGCCAAAGCCACTCCTAGGTGCATTTCCTAGCCTTTTTTGACCACTCTCACCTTCCGTGGCCTCTCTGAAAAAAATCGGCTAGTACTTCGTCTATTCGCTGTGTTTATAACACGTTATTCAAATGATCAAGGGCTTTTTCTTTCCCTAATAATTCAACGGTATCCGGTAGTTCTGGTCCGTGGGTTTGGCCTGAGACCGCCACGCGGATCGGCATGAATAAATTCTTGCCTTTGACGCCTGTTTCTTTTTGGATCTCTTTGATGGCTGCTTTGACTGCTGCAGCCTCAACGACTGGCATCGCCTGTAATTTTTCTTTAAAGGCTGTTAAAACCGTCGGTACGGTTTCTCCTGCTAAGACTTCTTTGGCTGCATCATCTAATTCAGGATGTTCTTCGAAGAACAACTCCGAAAGATCGACGATTTGAGCCGCAAAACTCATTTGTGGTTGATACAAGGACACGATTTTTTTCAACCAAGCAGCTTTTTCTTCGGTCAATGTTTCTTCGATGCGGCCAGCTTTTACCAAGTAAGGAACGCACATTGCCGTCAATTCATCCAAATCCATTTGTTTCATGTATTGGTTATTGACCCATTCCAATTTCTTGGCATCGAAGGCAGCTGGTGATTTGCTCAACCGTTCAGGATCAAAGATTTTGATCAATTCTTCTTGAGAGAAAATTTCTTCCTCCCCAACTGGTGACCAGCCTAAAAGTGCAATAAAGTTGAACATAGCATCTGGCAAATAGCCCAATTCACGGTATTGCTCGATGAATTGCAGAATCGATTCGTCCCGTTTGCTTAATTTTTTCCCAGTTTCGCTATTGATGATCAACGTCATGTGACCGAATTCCGGTGCTTGCCAGCCAAATGCTTCATAGATCATCAACTGTTTTGGTGTGTTGGCGATGTGGTCATCTCCACGCAACACATGGGTGATTTTCATATGATGGTCATCGACTGCTACTGCAAAGTTGTAGGTCGGCATGCCATCACGTTTTTGGATGACAAAATCGCCACCGACATTATCTGATTCAAAAACGATCTCGCCTTTGACCATGTCGTGGAATTTGTATTCAGTATTGCGAGAGACACGGAAACGAATCACTGGTTTCAAGCCTTGTGCTTCTTTTTCGGCTTGCTCTTCCGGTGTTAAGTTGGCACATTTCCCTGCATAATGAGGCATTTCGCCACGAGCTCTTTGGCCTTCACGTTCGGCTTCCAACTCTTCTTCCGTACAATAACACTTATACGCACGATTGCTTGCGAGCAATTGATCGATCAGTGGTTGGTAGATATCGCCGCGTTCTGATTGACGATACGGACCGTATTCTCCTGGATTTTCAGGTGATTCGTCCCAATCCATTCCTAACCATTGCAAGTTTTCAAGCTGGCTTTTTTCACCATCTTCAATGTTTCTTTTTTGATCGGTGTCTTCGATTCGGATAATAAATTCACCGTCATTATGACGAGCAAACAAATAATTGAATAAAGCCGTCCGAGCATTCCCGATGTGTAAATGTCCTGTTGGACTTGGCGCGTAACGTACACGTACTTTTGTCATTGTTTTCCTCTTCCTTCATCTGATTTCCAAGCCAGCCAAGCTGCTTGGGGCTTATTGTTCAGTTTAGTGGGAAAGACCCGCGTAAAAAACAGAACCCTCAAGTTGAATTGTACAATCAATAACCCAATTAGTAAAGGCAGCTGGCATATTTTACGCCAGCTGCCGAGGATTATTTCTCTGATTTCGATCCTTCTTTGTTGTCGATGCCGCGACCAGAATGGGCTGGTTTAGCAAAAATCATCCGCCCAGCTGCCGTTTGCAAGGCGCTGGTGACGATCACTTCGATGTGTTCATTCATGTAATGCTGGCCATCTTCCACCACGACCATCGTCCCGTCATCTAGATAAGCGACCCCTTGCTGGCGCTCCGTGCCAGCTTTCACTACTAAGACGTGCATGCTTTCTCCTGGAATCACCACTGGTTTGACCGCATTGGCCAACGCATTGATATTCAAGACCGGCACATTTTGAAATTCAGAAACTTTGTTTAAATTGTAATCATTGGTCACGACGACACCATCCAGCATCTTCGCTAACTTGATCAGCTTGCTGTCGACTTCGGAAATGTCTTCAAAATCGCCTTCGTACATCTCAACAGCGATGCCTTCTTCTTTTTGCAAAGCATTCAAAATATCCAAGCCGCGGCGGCCTCGAACCCGTTTCAAACTATCGCCAGAATCTGCGATGTACTGCAATTCGTACAAGACAAAATTCGGGATCAGCAAGACGCCTTCTAAAAAGCCTGTTTTAGCAATGTCATAGATCCGACCATCAATGATCACGCTGGTATCCAAAATTTTGTATTTGTGGAAGTGATCCGCGATTTTTCTTTCCAGCATCTGCTGTTCATCTTGCTCTTGGGGCTCTGCCTTTTTGTTTTTCGGGGCAAAGACTTTTTTCCATTCATCGATCCGTGTCGTCCCGATCTGAAAACCGAGATACCCTAACAGGACCATCACTAAGATTGGGGCGATCCCGTTGATAAAAGGAATATCCCAATTGTAAAAAGGAATCGACACGATCACACCGATCATCAGACCGATGATCGAACCAATTGCGCCAAACAAGAGATAGGTTAAGCTCAATTCACTTAGTTTTTCTTCAATTTTGCGAATACCGGCTGCAATATATTTCGCTAATAGTAAAGATAATAAAAAGAAAATAAGGGCTCCAAGCAAACTATTAGTGATGTTATTATTCAGCCATTCATTTTGGGTTTGCCCAATGGCTTGCCATGCGATAGGCATCAGTGAGATCCCCAGACTTGCTCCGGCAAGTACCATTAGTGCGGTAATGACTCGTTTCTGCATACATGTTCCTCCATACTCCAGTAGGTTTCTTTTGTTCAAAAATCCGTGCTGCCAGACAGGCTCCTTCCGCCTGTCAGCGGCTGTCGGTCGGTTGGTTCAACCAAATGAATCAGCAGCATCAGGGCAAGAGGAGGGGCGACTGCCCCTTGCTCTTGCGTTGACTCCACTTTAACGGAAGACTTTCCGTAAGGTTTCGGCTAAGGTAGACACGCCTTCGACTTCGATGCCTTTAGGCGGCTGCCAGCCAGTCAGATTGTTTTTCGGCAAATAAACTTTCGTAAAACCTAGTTTTTGCACCTCTTTGACCCGTTGCTCGATCGCGTTGACTCGGCGAATCTCACCCGTCAAGCCGATTTCACCGATAAAACACTCCGTCGGGCTGGTGCCTTTTTCTTTATAGCTAGATGCGATACTAACAGCGATCGCTAGATCGATCGCGGGTTCATTTAATTTGACCCCGCCGGCTGCTTTTAAGTAGGCATCTTGATTTTGCAGCAGCAAGCCTGCCCGTTTTTCTAAAACCGCCATGATCAGCGAGACGCGGTTGAAGTCTAGCCCCGTCGTCGTGCGTTTGGCATTGCCGAACATCGTTGGCGTGACCAGTGCTTGGATCTCCACCAAGATTGGCCGACTGCCTTCCATTGCCACTACGATCGCCGATCCGGTTGCGCCTTCTAAGCGTTCTTCCAAAAGACTTGTGACGGATTGGCGACTTCTTTCAACCCGCCTTCTTCCATTTCAAAAATCCCGATCTCATTGGTGGACCCAAAGCGGTTTTTGACGGCCCGCAAAATCCGAAAGCTGTGGTGCTTTTCGCCTTCGAAATACAAGACGGTATCTACCATATGCTCCAGCATCCGCGGTCCTGCGATCGAGCCTTCCTTCGTCACGTGGCCAACGATAAAGATAGCGATGCCATTGGTTTTAGCGATTTTCAGCAATTCTGCGGTCGTTTCTCGCACTTGGCTGACACTGCCTGCCACGCTGGTGATATCCGGTTGGGTCATGGTTTGGATCGAATCGATGATCACATAATCTGGACGGATGTTTTCGATCGCTTTACTGATCTCTGACATGTCCGTTTCCCCATAGAGATAAAATTCCGTGTCGATGGCGCCTAAGCGCTGCGCCCGCATTTTGATCTGCTCGGCACTTTCTTCTCCTGACACATACAAGACCGTTCCACCGATCGCTGCTAATTGCTGGGAAACTTGCAAGAGCAGCGTCGATTTTCCGATCCCGGGATCCCCACCGATCAAAATCAAGGAACCTGGGACCACGCCGCCGCCTAAGACGCGATTCAATTCAGCGAGTTTCGTTTGGACCCGCGGTTCTTTTTTCGGTACGACATCGGCGATTTTCGTCGGCTGCATCTTTTGACCGGTCAATGTTGTTCGTACACGACGATCAGCAGTTTCTTGGATCACTTCTTCTACCATTGAATTCCAGCTGCCGCAATTGGGGCATTTTCCTAAATACTTAGGGGAACTATACCCGCAGTTTTGACAGACAAATTGACTTTTTGCTTTTTTTGCCATTGATCTCCTCCACTACTTCTATCAAACAGACCCCCAGGCAGGATTTACTGATTCGAGGAGCCAAAGCCGCCGGTTCGGCTGGCAGTGGTTGTATCTTGATCAGCTTTTAAGAACGGCAAGAAAATTCCTTGACCGATCCGCTCGCCTTTTTTAATGACGACATCTGTGGGGCCGAAATTGGTAAACTGAAACATGATATGCCCTTCATTATCTGGATTGTCATAGTAATCGCTGTCGATGACGCCGACACCATTCGTCAAGACTAAGAAACGTTTCAAAGGATTGCTGGAACGATTTGTCAGCTGCAAATACTCGTCTTCCCCCATATAGGCTTTGATCCCCGTGGGAATCAAGGTTGGCTTCAACTGTTTTGCGGTCTCTTTCGCAAAAAGCGCTTTGACCCCGTCGATCACGCCCGCTTTCCAAATGCTTGGCACCACGATTTCTTCCGCTGCTTCAAAGTCGTAACCAGCCGCATGATGGGTGGCACGTTGAGGCAAGGTGATGCTTTTTTCTTTATATGATGTAATAATTTCAAATCCTCGTAATTTCATGGGTTCCTCCAATAATAAAACATATAGCTATTTTAGCATAGGAAGAACTATTTTCTTCATGGAAAACACAATTATCGAAAAGTCTTTACAATTTCTTCGTTTAAAAATAGCTCAAAAAGAAAAAAGAGCATGACGAAACGCCCATTTGCGAGTACAATAGAAAAAATATCAAAAAATAGGCGGTGGCATATGCGCGCAGATCTTTCAAACAAAAACCGAATCGTTGTAAAAATCGGCACCAGCTCGTTGATTTATCCCAATGGTGCCATCAATCTAGCTGGTATCGATGAATTAGCCTTTGTCTTAGCAGCTTTACAAAACCAAGGCAAAGAAATCATCTTAGTTTCCTCTGGTGCGATCGGTGTTGGCATGAACAAGTTGAATTTGAAAGAACGACCCGTGGAGATCCCGCAGCAGCAAGCTGTGGCCGCCGTTGGCCAATCGGAACTGATGACGATCTACAACCAGCGTTTTCAAAGCTATAGCCAGCAGACTGCACAGATTCTGCTGACCAGAGACATCATCGAATTTCCCCAAAGCCGTCAAAACGTTAGCAACACCTTAGAACAGTTACTTGCGATGGGGATCATCCCGATCATTAATGAAAACGACACAGTGGCAGTGGATGAATTAGACCATCTCACCAAATTTGGCGACAATGACCAGCTGTCAGCGATCGTCGCTCAGTTGACGAAAGCCGAGCTTTTGATCATGCTTTCTGATATCGACGGCTTTTATTCCGCCAATCCGCTGAATGATCCTGAGGCTGTTTTGTATTCCGAGATCAATGAAATCACCCCGGAACTTTTAGAACAAGCTACGGGAAAAGGCAGTCCTTATGGAACCGGCGGTATGACCAGCAAATTAAAAGCCGCTCAACGTATCTTAGACTTGAACAGTCACATGCTGCTGGCTAACGGCAAGCAGCCGAAAATTATTTTTGACTTGCTCGCAGGGGAACCTGTCGGCACCCACTTTTATCAACGAACGGAGGATGAGCAATGAGCAATTTACAAACGATCGGTCAACAAGCACAAGCAAGCGCCCAGGCATTAAGCTTACTGAGTGCCAGTGAAAAAACCACCTACTGGCAGCGATGGCCGATGCTTTAGAAAAAGCTACCGAGAAGATTTTAGCTGCTAATCAACAAGATCTAACCGCCGCAAAAGCCAAAGGAACCAGCCAAACGATGCTAGATCGTCTGTTGCTGACAGAACAACGGATCACCGAGATGGCTAACGGCATCCGAGAAGTCGCCCAATTGCCCGATCCAATCGGTGCCGTGGATAAAATGTGGCGCAATGCTGACGATCTTTTGATTGGTCAACAGCGGGTGCCTTTAGGGGTCATCGGCATCATATACGAAGCCCGCCCTAATGTCACTACTGACGCGGCTAGTCTGTGTTTCAAATCAGGAAATGCCGTGATTTTGCGTGGTGGAAAAGAAGCCTTCCACTCCAATCAAGTCCTCGTGACTATTTTACAAGAGGCATTAGCTGCCAACGGACACTCCCGCCATGCGATCCAGTTTATCGAAGACACGAGCCACGAAACAGCGGCTGAGCTGATGCGGCTGACAGATTACTTGGATGTTTTGATCCCGGGGGCGCCGGCTTGATTCGTCGTGTCAAAGAGACCGCCACAGTACCAGTGATCGAAACCGGCACCGGCAACAACCATATCTACATCGACCAAGCAGCCCAGCTGCCGATGGCTCTGGCGATCGTCACGAATGCAAAGACGCAACGCCCTTCTGTCTGCAATGCCATCGAAACGATCCTCGTCCATGAAGCAGTGGCGGCAGAATTTTTGCCTATGGTAGAACAGCAATTTTCCGATCAAGTCGAATTGCGAGGAGATGAAAAAGCGTTGGCGTTTTTAAACAACGCGCAGCTTGCCACTGAAGAGGACTGGGCAACCGAGTTTTTAGACTATATCTTAGCGATCAAAGTGGTGGCTTCGCTAGAAGAAGCCATTGCCCACATCAATCGCTACAATACGAAGCACTCTGAAGCGATCATCACTGATGATTATTTCGCTTCCCAACGCTTCTTGAAAGAAGTTGATGCGGCAGCGGTTTACGTCAATGCCTCGACCCGTTTCACCGATGGCTTTATGTTTGGCTTTGGAGCCGAGATCGGCATCTCAACGCAAAAACTCCATGCCCGTGGGCCAATGGGGTTAGAAGCACTGACTTCCACCAAATACATTGTTTATGGCGAAGGCCAGATCCGTAAGTAACGATACGCAAAAACAGCCACTTGCTGTAATGCCCCCCAATAGTTAGACTAAAAGCTAACTCCAGGAGGTCGCTACATGCGCAAGCGGCTTTTTTTCGTCCTCTTATGCTTGTGCAGCCCGCAGAACGAAGGAAAGCGGTTCGATGCCGAACAATTCTGTCAGCACTCGATTGGTTGTGGCAAAAACGTCAGCTTCGCAACTCTTTTTCGGACAAGCAATCGTCTGTCCTTTGCTGGAAAACGCATCCTGACGGCTGCCCTCTACGAAAATTACTTCTTGCGTTCCTTTTTGATAGATCAGTCCTTCGTCTTCTTCTAATAATAAGCGAGTCTGCCACTGATTGATCTGGGCAATGGGCATCACCAAGGAAGCAGCATCCAAGTTTTCTAGCGAAAAACAACGACCATCTGGCAGCTGCAGCGTGAAGGTATTGAGTTCATAAGGCAAACAGGCATTGCATCCTCCTTCTGTGATGACTTGGCTCGTGAGGATCTCTACGTTCATTCTTTTTGACTCCTTTCATGAATGATTCATGTTTAGTTTATCACAAACCTATGGCCCACGGCGGAGCAATTATTCCGCCTTAAGTTGGATGTGTTTCTTTTTCTTTCTTGCTATGCTAAGGATAAGAAAAAAAGTCTAGGAGGAGTCACTATGAATACAGAAAGTTTATTAGGAAGAATCGTTACTGTCGTGGCAGTTTTAATCGCAGCATCTCTTGTTTTATCCGTCGTATTAGGCATTGTTGGTGGGTTGATCGGATTGATCTTCCGTTTCGGGATTCCTTTGTTGCTAGCCGTTTTGATCGTTCGCTGGTTAACCTCGATTCGCCAAAAGCCAAGAAAATATTATCGTTAATTGCAGGAAAACCAAAAACACCTGACTTTCCAACAGTCAGGTGTTTTTTTATCGATCAGCCTAATGCGACATCTAAAACCATCATTAAGATAAAGCCTAACATGACGCCAAAGACCGCAAAATGGCGGCGACTCGTCAAGGTTTGCTGCGCTTCTGGAATCAATTCTTCCACCACTACATAGATCATAGCACCCGCTGCAAAAGCCAACGCATACGGCAAGACAGCGGACATACTCGTTACCAACAAAGCCCCGATCACACCGGCGATCGGTTCTACGATCCCGGACGCTTGCCCATACATAAAGGCTTTGGTTCGGCTTAACCCTTCTTGACGCAAGGGGATCGAAACGGCTGCGCCTTCTGGAAAATTCTGAATCCCGATCCCGATCGCTACCGAAAGCGCCGCTAAGATCGCTGCTCGCGGATCATCGGCACTAGCCGCCGCCCCAAACGCTACCCCTACCGCCAAGCCTTCTGGGATATTATGTAGCGTGATGGAAAAGACCAGCAAGATCGTTCGCTTCAAATGACTGGGCAAACCTTCTGTTTCATGATTTGGACCAAAATGCATATGCGGGAGCGTCTTATCTGCTGCATATAGAAACAAACCGCCCAAACCAAACCCGATGCTGACCACGAGCCACGGAATGTCGCCATTTTCTTCGGCTCGTGCGATCGCAGGATCTAATAACGACCAGAAACTAGCAGCAATCATCACGCCAGAGGCAAACCCCAGCATCGTATTCAAGACATTTTTATTGATTTCTTTGAAGAAAAAGACTAGCGCTGCCCCAAACGCCGTCATACCATACGTAAAGATCGTCCCCGCCAACGCTTGCTGCCATGGCGACAATCCAACCAACCAATCCACCATTCGTCTGCTCCTTTGTCTAACTATTCTACCAATACTCTAGCATAGGAAGCCGTCAGGTTCTACTAGGAAGGCAACAGCAACCAAAATTTTTCTTTCCGACTCCTTATGCCTTTCAAGTAAATCCTCGGCTTTACTTGAAAGTTTCAACATTCATCGCTATAATGCTAGGAGACTCCATGTCAATTTATATAAAGTGAGGAAAAGAATTGATTACAGTAAGTGATGTAAGTTTGCATTTTTCAGACCGCAAACTGTTTGATGATGTTAATATTAAGTTTACGCCTGGTAATTGTTATGGTTTGATTGGTGCAAATGGTGCTGGTAAATCAACTTTTTTAAAAATTTTATCTGGTGAGATCCAACCTTCGACCGGGAATGTTTCTTTAGGTCCTGATGAACGGATGGCTGTCTTGAAACAGAACCACTATGATTACGAAGAGTTTCCCGTGATCGAAACGGTTATCATGGGCCATAAACGTCTCTACGAAGTGATGAAAGAAAAAGACGCGATCTACATGAAGGAAGACTTTTCTGATGAAGATGGGATTCGTGCCGCCGAACTAGAAGGCGAATTTGCGGAACTTGATGGCTGGGAAGCAGAGCCCGAAGCAGCGGTTCTTTTGCAAGGCTTGAACATTCCCGATGAATTGCATCATGTCTTGATGAAAGATCTAACTGCTGGTCAACGGGTGAAAGTCTTACTGGCACAAGCCCTTTTCGGCAAGCCAGACGTCTTGCTCCTAGATGAGCCTACCAACGGATTGGATATCCAATCTATCAACTGGTTAGAAGAGTTTCTGATCAACTTTGACAACACCGTCATCGTTGTTTCCCATGACCGCCACTTCTTAAATAAAGTTTGTACTCATATGGCCGATCTAGACTTCGGCAAAATCAAATTGTTTGTCGGCAACTATGATTTCTGGTTGGAATCAAGCCAATTAGCTGCGAAATTACAATCCCAGTCAAATGCCAAAAAAGAAGAGCAGATCAAAGAACTGCAAGACTTTATCGCACGCTTTAGTGCCAATGCATCAAAATCCAAACAAGCAACATCTCGGAAAAAAATGTTGGATAAAATCACCCTTGATGATATTCAACCATCGTCCCGCCGCTATCCGTTTGTCGGATTTAAACCAGAACGTGAAATCGGGAATGACTTGCTACAAGTCGACAATGTCAGTGTGACGATCGACGGCAAAAAGATTTTAGACAATATCTCTTTCACCTTGAATAAAGACGACAAAGTCGCTTTTGTTGCCAATAGCGATATCACCACCACAACGCTATTCAAAGTCATCATGGGGGAAATCACTCCTGATACAGGTAGTGTTCGTTGGGGCGTCACCACGCAGCATGCCTACTTGCCAAAAGATACGACCAGCGAATTCGATACGGATACCCCGATCGTTGATTGGCTGCGTCAATACGCAAGCAAAGAAGAAGACGACAATACCTTCTTGCGCAGCTTCCTCGGTCGCATGTTATTCTCTGGTGATGAAGTATTAAAACCCGTCAACGTCCTTTCCGGGGGCGAAAAAGTTCGCTGTATGTTGTCGAAAATGATGCTTTCAAAAGCCAACGTATTGGTGTTGGATGATCCAACCAATCACTTGGACTTAGAATCGATCACCGCATTAAACGATGGTTTGATGGCCTTCACCGGCTCATTGTTGTTTGCTTCTCATGACCACCAATTTATTCAAACCCTTGCGAACCGTATCATTGCGGTCTCTAGCAAAGGCGTGGTGGATCGTGCCGAAACGACCTACGATGAATTCTTAGAAAACAAAGATGTCCAAAAGCGCGTAGCAGAATTGAATCAATAAGCTGCTTTTTAAAAAAAGAACGCTCCAGTTGCCCGCCACCAAGGCTGCAACTGGAGCGTTTCTTTTATTTTGCCTAGGTGTTTCCGGCATTTTGTGCAGATTAGGCTTGTTCTAACCGGGCTTTGCCGAATGAAAACAGCGCCAAGCAGCCATAGCCGGTATGACTGGAGATCGTTGGACCTAATGGATAATGATGAATAATAATGTCAGGAACTTTTTCGGTCAAACGTTTGATGACTTTCTCCGCTGCTTCGGCATCGCCGGCATTGGCAAAATAAACCGTATTGGTTTTTGATTCGTGAAGATTGGCAATGGTTTGATCCACGATTTTTTGGATTGCTTTGTTGCGTCCCCGTACTCGATCAACGCTGCGTAATTTTCCCGCGGTATCGACGGTAATGATTGGTTTCACATTCAACAATCCGCCGATTGCTGCGGCCGTTTTAGAGATTCTGCCGCCGCGTTCCAACTGTTTTAAATCATCGACGGTGACCCATGAATCTAAACGTAGTTTGTTTTCTTCTACCCATTGGCTGACTTCCAGCAACGAACGTCCTTGGGCTTTTTGTTGGGCTGCTTCAGCCACTAAGAAGCCTTCCCCTAAACTCGCAGAGCGCGTATCGATCAAGGTGATCGCGACTTCTTTGTATTCTTCTTTTAGTAAGGCTACGGCTTGGACGGCACTTTGGAATGAGCCGCTCATTCCTGAAGAAAAACCTAAATAAAGGACCGGTGTGCCCGCTTCGACATATGGCCGAAAATATTCCATATAACGTCCGACATTGATTTGAGAAGTCGTCGGTTGCGCATGCTCTTTTAGTTTTCCTAAAAACCATTCCGTATCAAATTCTTTGCCCATATCATCGATATATTCTTTGCCGTCTAATTCAATCAGCATTGGAATATAGGCGACATCTAGCTCCGCTAATCTTGCTGCTGGTAAATCACAGCAGGAATCTGTCATGATTTGAAACATGGTTTCACCCCTCTCGTTACCCCCTATTATAGCAAAAAAAGAACAAGACAGAAGAAATTCTCATCAAAAGCAGCCAAACTTATCGTTGACTGCTTTTGACGTAGGAGTTCTTTGTCTTGTTCTGATGCTTTTGCGTCAGGTTAGATTTGCGCCCAAACACTTTCTAAGATGTTGGTTTGGCTGCGGTCTGGTCCTACCGAGAAGGTCGAAATGCGGACACCGACTAATTCAGAGATGCGGTGAACGTAATTGCGTGCATTTTCTGGCAGATCTGCCAATGTTTTACAGCCAGTAATGTCTTCAGACCAGCCAGGAAGTTCTTCGTAGACCGGTTTGCAGCGGTTCAACTCTTTCAAGCTTGCTGGGTAATGATAGATCAATTCGCCGTCTAGTTCATAAGCGGTACAGATTTTCACGGTTTCTAAACCGCTCAAGACATCGATCGAGTTAAGGGATAGGTTCGTAATCCCTGAGACCCGTTTTGAATGGCGCATCACGACGGTATCAAACCAGCCCACACGGCGAGGACGTCCTGTCGTTGTTCCGTATTCACGACCGATCTTACGAATTTGTTCACCTGTTTCATCAAACAGTTCCGTTGGGAAAGGACCATCGCCTACCCGAGAGGTGTAAGCTTTGCAGACACCAACGACTTTGTTGATTTTTGAAGGACCCACACCACTACCAATAGTGACTCCCCCAGCAACAGGGTTGGATGACGTTACGAAAGGATAGGTTCCTTGGTCGATATCCAGCATCACGCCTTGTGCCCCTTCAAATAAAACCCGTTTGCCTTCATCTAAGGCATCGTTAAGGATCACCGAAGTATCCGTCACATATTTTTTGATTTGTTGGCCATATTCGTAATACTCTTCAAAAATGTCTTCAAAGGCAATTGGTTCTGCATCAAACATTTTCACGAATTGACGATTTTTTTCTTCTAAGTTGATGCGTAGACGTTCTTCAAAAATTTCCTTGTCTAAAAGATCAGCGATCCGAATGCCGACTCTGGCCGCTTTATCCATGTAGGCTGGTCCGATCCCTTTGATCGTCGTACCGATTTTGTTGTCACCTTTGGCATCTTCTTGCAGTTGATCCAAATGGATATGGTAAGGTAAAATAACATGTGCACGATCAGAAATCTTTAAGTTTTCTGTTATTATATTGTTTTCTTTCAAGTATGCTAATTCTTTAACTAATGATTTCGGGTTCACAACGACCCCGTTTCCAATAACACTGATTTTATCTGCATAAAAGATCCCAGAAGGAATCAAATGCAGTTTATAGGTCACACCGTCAAATTTAATCGTATGGCCGGCATTGTCTCCACCTTGATAACGTGCAATGACTTCCGCGTTTTCACTCAAAAAGTCCGTAATCTTTCCTTTACCTTCATCGCCCCATTGTGTACCTACTACTACTACAGATGACATATAATGACCTCTTTCTTTAATTAGTGCATTCCTTAAGTATTGTAACAAGATTCGCAAGCTCTTTCAATCTAAAATCGAATAATCGTTTTAAATTCTCATTTTTCAGGGGTAAAAAACGAACTATTTTCTTTGGAATAATTATTTATACACGTAAAAACGAATAAAGTCGGCACATAAAAAAAGCCCTACTACCATCAGCGCGATGCAGACGGCAGCAGGAGCCTTGGTTTCTCAAATCATTGGTGCCTTACCCGAACTCTTCTCGTGGCGAGACCGAGGAGAACTTATTGTATTCTTTGATGAATAGAAGTTCGACGGTCCCTCGGGCACCACTCCGGTTTTTCTCGATAATGACTTCGATCACATTGTTGTTTTGTTGTTCTTCTGGTTCATCGTCATCGTCGCCTTCACTGCGGTAGTAGTCATCCCGATACAAGAAAGCAACGATATCGGCATCCTGCTCGATCGACCCTGATTCCCGGATATCACTTAAAACAGGCCGTTTGTCTTGTCGCTGTTCCACACCCCGAGAAAGCTGAGACAGTGCAATCACCGGCACTTTCAATTCCTTCGCCAGTTTCTTTAATTGGCGAGAGATCTCAGAGACTTCTTGTTGGCGGTTTTCGCGACCCGTTCCTTCAATCAACTGCAAATAGTCGATCAATATCAAGCCGAGATTGCCTTTTTCTTGCGCGAGTTTCCGACAACGTGCCCGAATCTCAGAGATCTTGATCCCGGGGGTATCATCGATATAGATATTAGCGTTAGAAAGACTGCCCATGGCAACGATCAAATTCCGCCACTCTTCTTCTGAGAGCTGCCCCGTCCGCAAGTGACTGGCCTCAATCGAGCCTTCCGCACAAAGCATCCGGTTGACCAATGATTCAGCCCCCATTTCCAGACTAAAGATCGCCACGGAACGATCGGTTTTCGTTCCGACATTTTGTGCGATATTCAAGGCAAATGCGGTTTTCCCTACCGCGGGGCGGGCAGCCAGAATAATCAGCTCTTCTTTTTGCAGCCCCGCCGTCATTTTGTCTAAAGCCGCATAACCCGTAGGTAATCCGGTGATTTCTTCGTTATTTTGCGCCAACTGATCGATCGTTTCGATCGTCCGATTCAAGACTTCCGCTATCGATTGGAAGCCATTGCTATTGCGCTTTTCGGATACTTCTAAAATACTTTTTTCTGCTTGATCAATGATCGACTGCACATCTTCATCTTGTTCAAAGCCTTTGGTTACGATGCGGCTCGCTGTTTGGATCAGATTGCGTAACGTGGCTTTGTCGTCAACGATCTTCGCATAATAAGCAATACTTGCTGCTGATGGTGAAGCTTGACTCAATTCAGTCAGATACGTCAGGCCGCCAACATCTTCAAGACTATTGCTTTTTTCAATTTCTGCTTTCAACGTGATCAAGTCGATCGATTCACTACGGTCGTTCAACTGGATCATTGCTTGAAAAATTATTTGATGGCTGCGGCGATAAAAATCTTCTGGGGCGATTACTTCCATTGCATCGATGATCGCATCGGCATCTAAAAAGACTGCCCCTAGGACCGCTTGTTCCGCTTCAATATCTTGTGGGGGAACTTGATTTTGCCAAACTTCATTCATGCCATTCGCTCCTTCGTCCATTCATTCTACAAGATTCCCATCCAAAGTACAAGATTGCTTGGACGTTTGCCGAAAAAAACCCAACATATGACTGTTGGGAGTAATGCTTATTCTTGAATGGTATGAACATTGATCGTTGCTGTTACTTGTGGGTGCAATTTTACAGGTACTTGCGTGAAGCCTAATGCACGAATCGGCTGATCCAATTCGATTTTGCGTTTGTCGATCTTGATTTTGTATTGCTTGTTCAAGGCATCGGCAATTTGTTTTGATGGGATCGAACCAAACAAGCGGCCATCTTCCCCTGCTTTAGCATTGATCTTCACAACAGTTTCTTCTTTTTCAAGAAGTGCTTTTAACTCTTTCGCTTCAGCTAAGACTTCCGCATCTTGCTTTTCTTTGGCTTTTTGTTTGCCTTTTAATTCTGCCATGCTTTCATTGTTGGCAGGTTTGGCTAAGTTGTTTTTGATCAGGAAGTTTTGTGCGTAGCCATTAGGGACTTCCTTGATATCGCCTTTTTTGCCTTTGCCTTTGACATCTTGTAAGAAAATAACTTTCATCTTGGTCACTCCTTGTTATTGTTCATTTTTCGTTAATTCCGCTCGCAGCTGGTTTTCTACATCACCAATGCTACTGTTTTTTATTTGCGTGGCTGCGTTGGTAAAATGTCCGCCGCCGCCTAATGCCTCCATCAAGGTTTGCACATTGACTTTTCCGGTACTTCTAGCACTGATACCGATCAAATCTCCTGGCTGTTTCGTAATGACAAACGCCGCAGATCCCATTGATCGATAGCAGAGTATCAGCCGCTTTTGCAACGGTGACACTATCGTAGACCCGATCTTCATCCGCTGCAGCAATCACGATATCTTCTCGGAAATGCTGGCTGCGAGAAACCAGTTCACTGATCATTAAATAGGAATCTAAATCCGTACTCAACATGTATTGAACCAATGAGGTATCTGCGCCTTGGTTTTTCAAATAGCCAGCAATATCAAAGGTCCGACCAGTGGTTCGCACCGTGAAGTTCTTCGTATCCACGTAGATGCCCGCTAATAAAGAAGTCGTAATAAATTTCGGGACTTGTGATCTGCGAGAAGCGCGATACTGGATCAATTCTGCTACCAGTTCCGATGCCGAAGATGCGGAAGATTCAATATACGTCAATAATGGCTTATCGGGAAACTCATCCCCGCGACGATGGTGATCGATCACTGCGATTTTGTCAAATTCATCATAGACCGCTTGCGAGATCGACATCGACGGCTTATGGTAATCTACCATCACTAAGACACTTTCTTCATTTGATAAATTGACTGCTTCTTCCCCAGTGATCACAAATCGTTCCAGCTCGGGGTATTTTTTCAATTCTTCCAATGCCCGCTGAATGTCGGCGGTGATCTCTTTTGGATTTAAAATGATATAGCATTCTTTGTCGCTCATCATCGCCATGTAAGCCACCCCAAAAGCCGAACCTAAAGCATCCATGTCCGGGTAACGATGACCCATGATAAAGATCCGCTGGTTTTCAGCAAAAATCTTTCTCAACGCCGTACTCATGGCACGAGAACGAACACGCGTTCTCTTTGGTGTGCCGTCTGTATTGCCACCAAAGAATTGCGGTTTCGCTTCTTCTTTGGCTTCTTTTAAAACGACTTGATCGCCGCCGCGAACTAACGCAATGTCGAGATTGTTTTGTGCCACTTCCCCGATCTCTTCAAAAGACTCTTCCCCATAGGAGATTCCCATACTGATCGTTAATGCCAGATCATTTTTTCCGCAACTTGCCGTACTCTAGTCAAAAATTGGAATTTTTCTTCCTTCATCCGCTCAATATCTGAATACTTCGCGACGAAAAGAAACCGCTCGGAATTGATTCGTTTGTAAAAAACATGATTCTCACTTGCCCAATCAGAAATCAATGTCGTGATCAGCGAGTTCAAATAAGAAACTTGTTTGTCGTCTTTTTTCTCAATCAAATCATCGTAATTATCAATTGAAATCAACCCAATTGCTGCCATCTTTTTTACCCCTCAATGTATCATCCCATTTTTTTGAAGCTTTGTTCCTTATTTTACCACAAAACAATCAAATAGGCGATTGATGCAAAAAAGTTCCACGTGAAACTTTTTTGGTGAAACAACCAGGAAAAAATTTCTGTCATTCGTTATTCTATCTACATATAAAATAACAAGTTTCTCTTCGAAGGATAAAAAAATTGACAAGCTTCAAAAGAAACTTGTCAATGAAAATCATTCGATTTATTCTTCGCCTACGAATGGAAGTAATCCCATGATACGCGCACGTTTGATTGCAATGGTAAGTTTGCGTTGGTTTTTCGCACCAGTACCAGTTACACGACGTGGTAAGATTTTACCGCGTTCTGAAATGAAACGTTTTAGTAATTCAATATCTTTATAATCGATATGTTCAATATGGTTTGCAGCAATGTAGTCTACTTTACGACGTTTGCGTCCGCCTCTTCTTTGTTGTGCCATCCTATTTCCCTCCTATCAATTTCTTAGAATGGTAAATCATCGTCTGAAATGTCGATTGATGAGTTTCCGAATGGATCGGAGTTGTCTCGATCAAAATTAGGCATTCCTGATGGTTGAGAGGATTGAGTTTGATTTGAGTTATTGTTACCAAATCCAGAAGAACTGTTTGAGTTATACGTATTGCTGCTGCCAGATCCGCTATCAGTTGTGCGTCTTTGCTCGGAAGCATTCCGCGACTCTAATAATTGGAAGTTGTCAGCAACGACTTCTGTTACATAAACACGTTGGCCTTGTTGGTTGTCGTATGAACGGGTTTGAATACGTCCAGTAACTCCTAATAAAGTTCCTTTGCGTGCATAGTTTGCTAATGTTTCCGCTGGTTTTCTCCAAATAACACAGTTGATGAAATCAGCTTCGCGCTCTCCACTTTGGTTGGTAAAATTGCGGTTTACCGCCAAGGTAAAGGTTGCGACACCAGTGCCATTAGAAGTGTAACGTAAATCAGGATCTTTGGTTAGTCTTCCTACTAGTACAACATTATTAATCAAAGTTCATCATCTCCTCATCGCTTTTGTTTCATGTGAAACAATATTATGCTTCTTCTTTGACAATCATGTGACGGATAATGTCATCATTGATTTTCGCAAGACGGTCAAACTCGTTGATTGCACTTGCAGTTGTTGAAGAAGAAACTTTAACGATGTGATAGATACCCTCACGGAATCCATCCATTTCATACGCTAGACGGCGTTTTTGCCAATCTTTTGATTCGATAACTTCAGCGCCGTTATCAGTTAAGATTGAGTCAAAACGAGCGATCAATGCGGCTTTTGCTTCTTCATCAATGTTTGGACGAATGATATATAAGATCTCATATTTCGTGTTTTCCATTGATTTTTCACCTCCCTGTGGACTTTGGCCCCTAGTTTTCTAGGAGCAGAGAGAGTGGTCTAATTAGACTACTCACAAATAATTATTATACACTTTTTTCGTCCCTACTGCAAGCTATTTTTTTGCGTCCCTGCATCTCCCCATCACTGCAAACAATCGCTTACACTGATAAATACGTCAGCTGCTGCCGATTTTTTGAAAAAGAGTAAAAAGACAGCAAGCTGCAGGTTCGCAGGTTGCTGTCTTCCTAGAAAACGTATTGCTTATTCTTGTGTATCCGTGGTGTCTTCCGTTGTTTCTTCCACAACTGGCACGTCTTGTCCCGCTGTTTCTTCAGCAGTCGCTAGTTCTTCGACTTCCGGTTCAACCGTTGCCATCGTCACTACTTTGGCATTGTTTTCCATCTTCATCAAACGAACCCCTAAGGTTGCCCGACCAGTTTGGGAAACAGTCGCTACATTGAAACGAATCAAGACGCCTTTATCGGTGATCACCATGATGTCTTCCTCACCGCTGACCGTCGTCAAGCCGGCTAATGGACCGTTTTTCGCCGTAATGTTGGCTGTTTTGATCCCTTTTCCGCCCCGACCTTTGATTGGGTATTCAGAGCCTTTGGTACGCTTGCCATAGCCGTTCTCAGTGATGACCAAGACTTCACTGTCTTCTGTGATCACTGCAGCGCCTACCACGTAGTCTCCGTCTCTTAGACGAATGCCTCGCACACCAGCAGCTGTCCGGCCCATATCCCGCACAAGGGCTTCTTTGAAGGTCACCGAGTAACCATCGTGGGTTCCGATGATCACGACATCTTCGCCATGGGTTTCGATCACGTTGACCAACTCATCATTTTCCCGAAGACCGATCGCAATCAGACCATTGGCACGGATATTTGAAAAGGCCGTCACTGAGGTCCGTTTAACCACACCTAGACGCGTCGTGAAGAACAAGTAGCGTCCTTCTTGAGGCCCACCAGAAGCCGAAATGATCGCTTCGATCCGTTCGCTAGAATCGATCCCGAGCAGATTGATCACAGGGATCCCTTTGGCTGCCCGACCATACTCAGGAATTTCATAGCCTTTGGCTTTGTAAACTTTCCCTTTATTGGTGAAGAACAGTAATGTGTCATGAGTCGAACAAGAAACCAACGTCTTCACGAAGTCTTCATCGTGAATCCCCATTCCTTGAACGCCACGTCCGCCGCGGCGTTGTGCACGGAATTCAGATTTAGCTACTCGTTTGATGTACCCATTGTTCGTCAAGGTAATGACGATTTCTTCTTCTTCGATCAAATCTTCATCTTCAAGACTTAAGACTTCCCCAACCAATAATTCAGTCCGCCGATCATCGCCAAAGCGTTGCCCTAATTCCTGCAACTCTGTTTGGATGATCTCTAGGACCCGTTGTGGATTTGCTAGAATGTCTGTCAAATCAGCGATAAATTCTAACAAGCCTTGGTACTCGTTTTCGATCTTGTCGCGTTCCAAACCGGTCAAGCGACGCAAACGCATATCTAAAATCGCTTGCGCTTGGCGATCGGACAATTTGAAGCGCTCCATCATGCTATTTTTTGCTTCATCATCAGAATTTGATGCTCGGATCAAAGCAATGATCTCATCGATATGATCCAATGCGATCCGTAATCCTTCCAAGATGTGGGCACGAGCTTCTGCTTTGTTTTTATCAAACTGTGTTCGTCGAGTCACCACTTCTTGTTGGTGCTCGATGTAGTTTTCTAAAATTCGTTTCAAGCTCAAAATCTTCGGCACGCCTTTTTCAATGGCTAACATATTAAAGCCAAAAGAAGATTGCAGTGCAGTCATTTTGTAGAGATTGTTTAAGATCACCGATGCACTGACGTCGCGACGAACGTCGATCACGATCCGCATGCCTTCACGAGATGATTCATCTCGCAGATCGGTGATTCCTTCGATCCGTTTGTCACGGTGCAGCTCAGAGATCCGTTCGATCAATTTGGCTTTATTGACCATATATGGCAATTCAGTCACTAAGATCCGTTCTTTGCCGTTGGGCATTTCAGTCACTTCGACTTTCCCGCGAACAGTGATCGAACCTTTCCCTGTTTCATAAGCACGGCGAATACCGGATTTTCCCATCACGATCCCACCAGTTGGGAAATCTGGTCCTGGTAGGACTTCCATCAATTCACTCGTTGTGACTTCTGGATTTTCCATCAATAGATCGATGGCTGCAATAACTTCATTCAAGTTATGAGGCGGGATATTGGTCGCCATCCCAACAGCGATTCCCGTCGTCCCGTTGACCAAAAGGTTCGGGAAGCGTGCTGGTAATACCGCTGGTTCTCGTTCTGTATCATCATAATTGCTTTGGAAATCAACAGTATCTTTGTTGATGTCCCGCAGCATCTCCATCGCCAGTTTGCTCATGCGGGCTTCGGTATACCGCATCGCAGCGGCACCGTCACCATCGACTGAACCAAAGTTTCCGTGGCCATCGACTAGCATGTAGCGATAGCTAAAGGGCTGTGCCATCCGCACCATTGATTCATAGATCGCACTGTCACCATGGGGATGGTATTTCCCCATGACATCGCCGACGATCCGGGCTGATTTTTTATGGGGCTTGTCTGGTGTGACCCCTAATTCATTCATTCCATATAAAATTCGGCGGTGAACCGGCTTTAAGCCATCCCGCACATCTGGTAAAGCCCTAGCAACAATTACACTCATTGCATAATCGATAAAGGACTCGCGCATTTCACTGGTCAGATTGACGTCATGAATATTTTGTTTTGCTTCTTCACTCAAGCTGTTTCCTCCTCTACGATTGGCTAGATGTCAAGATTTTTCACGTAGTGCGCGTTTTCTTCGATAAAGGCCCGTCTTGGTTCGACGCGATCCCCCATCAGCATTTCAAAAATTTGATCGGCTTCTATGGCATCATCTACGCTGACCCGCAGCATCATCCGGTTTTCAGGATCCATCGTGGTTTCCCATAACTGGTGGTCATCCATTTCCCCTAGACCTTTGTAGCGTTGAACCGTTGGTTTTGGTGTCGCAGGTAGTGATTCAATCGTATTTTTCAAATCTTGTTCGGCATTCTTGCCAGGTTGGATATAGTGGATATTTTTCCCTTGTTTGACACCGTACAATGGCGGTTGTGCGATATAGACATAACCAGCTTCAACGATTGGACGCATATAACGATAGAACAGCGTCAAAAGTAGGGTCCGGATATGGGCACCATCGACATCGGCATCGGTCATGATAACTAGCTTGTGGTAACGGGCTTTTGCTACATCAAAATCAGCACCAAACCCAGTACCCATTGCCGTAAACAGCGAACGGATCTCTTCGTTTGCTAAGATTTTGTCCATGCTGGCTTTTTCAACATTTAAAATCTTCCCGCGGATCGGTAAGATCGCTTGGAATTCGCGACTGCGGCCTTGTTTTGCTGAACCGCCGGCAGAATCTCCTTCGACGATAAACAATTCGCATTTTTCTGGATCATTACTGGAACAGTCGGCTAATTTCCCAGGTAAGTTACTGATTTCTAACGCACCTTTTCGGCGAGTCATTTCCCGAGCACGTTTGGCTGCTTGACGGGCTTTTGATGCCAAAAGTCCTTTTTCCACGACTTGACGACCCACATTCGGGTTTTCCATCAAGAATTTCGTGAAATGTTCCGAAAAGAGACGATCGGTGACTGTCCGCACTTCGGAGTTTCCTAATTTGGTTTTCGTTTGTCCCTCAAACTGAGGATCTGGATGCTTGATGGAGATAACCGCCGTCAACCCTTCCCGAACATCTTCTCCGGTTAGGTTTTCGTCGTTTTCTTTCATCAATTTTGACTTGCGGGCGTAATCATTGATCACCCGGGTCAAGGCAGTCTTAAACCCGAATTCATGGGTTCCGCCTTCATAGGTATGGATATTGTTGGCAAAACTTAGCAGATTGCTGTGGTAGCTATCGGTATATTGCATGGAAACTTCAACCGTGATTCCTTGTTGCTCTCCTTCTAAATAGATCGGATCTGGGAAAATCACTGTTTTACTCGCATTCAAATGCTCCACATAGCTCTTGATCCCGCCGTCGTAATGATATTCTTTCAAGACGGGTTTTTCTTCCCGTTTGTCTTCGATCGAGATTTTTAAACCTCGGTTCAAGAAGGCTAATTCCCGAACCCGCGTCGCTAATTTGTCAAAATTGAATACAGTTGTTTCCGTAAAGATCTCTGGATCTGGAACAAAGTGGACGGTCGTTCCGTGGCGGTCGGTTTCATCGATCACTTTTAAGTCATCAACGACTGCCCCACGATGGTATTCTTGATAATACACTTTACCTTCCTTGTAGACTTTTACATCTAAAGTCGTGGATAGCGCATTAACGACGGAGGAACCTACCCCGTGCAGTCCACCAGATACTTTGTAGCCGCCGCCGCCGAATTTCCCGCCGGCATGCAGGATCGTAAAGACGGTTTCTACCGCTGGGCGGCCTGTCTTGGCTTGGATATCAACGGGGATCCCCCGACCGTCATCGACGACCGTAATGCTATTATCTGGTTCAATGATCACTTGAATACTTGAGGCAAAGCCTGCTAGTGCTTCATCGATCGAGTTATCGACGATTTCCCATACTAAGTGGTGCAAACCTTCTGAACTGGTAGAACCAATGTACATCCCAGGTCGTTTGCGGACGGCTTCTAGCCCTTCCAGCACTTGGATCTGACTGGCATCATAGGCTTTCGCACGTTCAACTAAGCTTTTTTCTTCTTCTGTCATTCAGTCTATTCTCCTTTAATATGTCCTTGCTCTACATAAAAAATCTCTGCTTCCACAGACATTTTGTCTTTCACATGTTCTAATGTCGTCGTTGTCAGAAAGGTCTGAACTTTTCCTTCAATGGTTTCCAATAAATGCAGTTGTCGGGAATCATCCAGCTCACTCATGACGTCATCTAATAAAAGGACGGGATATTCTCCCGTTTCTTCTTTCATCAAATCAATTTCTGCCAATTTGACACTTAGGGCCGTTGTTCGCTGCTGTCCTTGCGAACCAAAGGTCTGAACATTTTTCTCATTGATCAAAAAATCCAGATCGTCTCGATGGGGGCCTGCCAACGTGACTTGCCGAAATCGTTCACGGTCTTTGACTTGTGCCAAGGCTTTGACAAATTGCTGTTGGATCTCCTCCAGCGTGGTCGCCTCACCGGGCACATTTGATAAGTAGTCGATCTGCAAGGTTTCTTTTCCTTGGCTGATCTTTTGGTGCAGCTGATTTGCCCAATACGCCAAGCGCTGAACAAACCGTTGTCTGGCTAAAATGATTTTACTGCCGAAAGCCACCAGCTGTTCCGTCAAAACATCTAAATAGATCTCATCGGTCTGTTTTTTTTCATTCAGCTGTTTTAAGTATTGATTGCGCTGTTTCAAAACGGATTGGTATTGAACGAGATCATAGAGATAGATTGGATCGATCTGCCCAATTTCCATATCGAGAAATTTGCGGCGGACTTGGGGACTTCCTTTTACAAGGGAGAGGTCTTCTGGAGCAAATAAAATGACATTCAACTGCCCTATGTAACTACTGAGCTTTTTTTGCTCAATGTGGTTTACTTTCGTTTTTCGTCCTTTTTTTGACAAAAACAGTTCTAACGGGATCGTTGAGCGTCCCCGACTGACACTGCCAGAGATCCGCGCACCTTCTGTGTCCCAGCGGATAAGTTCTTGCTCGCTGGAGGTGCGGTGGCTTTTGGTCATCGCCAATACATAGATGCTTTCTAAAATATTGGTTTTTCCTTGCGCGTTTTCGCCTAAAAAAATGACCAGACCTTTCTCAAAAGTCAGTGTCAGCGAATCATAGTTCCGATAATTGCTTAAATGCAACTCATTCAGCCGCATCGGCGTCTTCCTTCTTCACCATAAAAAAAGTACCTTCATCAGGTAGCTCAATACGCATTCCCGCATACAATTTGCGCCCTCGTCGATTTTCTGGCTCGCCGTCGACAAAAACGGTGTGCTCTGCAAGGTACCATTTCGCTTGGCCGCCGCTGCTGATCACACTGACTTCTTTGAGCATTTGTCCAAGTGTCATATATTCCGTTTCTAACGGTATTTGCATTTTCATAATTCCCCTCAATTCTATCAAAGAGCGTTTAGCTCTATTATACTCTTTTTTTGCCAAGAAAACAAATTCATCGGCATATTTTTCATTCTCAGAAGACTTACTGCTTTTAGATAAAAAAGAAGCCAAAATAGAAAAAAGGGCTTAAAAACGATTTTAAGCCCTTTTAACTCATTTATTCATTTTCAGATGATTGTTTCAACTTTTTTCAAAAGACATGAAAAACTAGTTGGTGCGCACCGGTGTGATCAGCTGAATAAAGCTGCCTTTGCTCTCTGTTGGCTCCAACGTAAAGGGCCGGATCGCTGAGATAAAGCGGATCACGATGCTAGTGTCACCAAATGCTCGTAGTGCAGCTTTCATATAGTCAGGATTGAAAGAGATCTCTAATGGGTCGCCGGTCACTTTTTCAAATGAAAGGTCTTCTTCCACTTTCCCGATTTCTGGTGAGTTTCCATATAAGACAACAGCTTCCTCGGAGATCGCCAAACGAACGATGTTGTTACGGCCTTCATGGGAAAGCAATGACGCCCGTTCGATAGCTTGTAACAATTCTGGCACAGAAAATTCAATTTCAGTATTGAAGCTTGAAGGGATCAGACGATTGGTATCTGGGTAAGTTCCTTCCAATAAACGAGAATAGAATTTCATAGTTTTCGTTTGGAACAACACTTGGTTATCCATAATGCTGATTTGGATCGCTTCTTCCTCATCCGTTAAGGAACGAGAAAGTTCCGTTAAGCTTTTGCCGGGAATCACGATATTGAAGGCTGTTTCCCCGCTTTCCAAGGGAATCACCCGTTGGCTCAGACGGTGCGAGTCCGTCGCAACAGCTAATAATTTTTGATTTTCTAAGACAAAGTGGACCCCAGTCAAGATCGGACGGCTTTCGTGTTGCGAAACCGCAAAGACTGTTTCACTAACGACCTTATTCAATACGTGCGCTGGAATCTCGATCGAGTTTTGACTTTCGACAACTGGTAAATGTGGATAACTATCGGCATCCAAGCCGTTGACGGTAAAGTTGGCTTTTCCAGAAGTGATCGCTACTTGATTATTGTCTAAAACTTCTAACGTTAAGGTACTTTCAGGCAAACGACGAACGATTTCACTAAAGAAACGTGCTTGTAAAACGATCGCTCCTGTTTTTTCGATTTGCATTTGCGCTTTTTCGTTTTCCACACTTAAAAAAGTTTCAATGGAAATATCGGCATTGCTCCCAGTCATGGTCAATCCTTTTTCTGAAAGGGACAATTTTACCCCAGTTAAGATCGGGATGGTGGTTTTGGTTGAAATTGCCCGTTGGACAGTTTGTAATTCTTGCATGAACTCTGTTCGGTTTAAAGTTAGCTTCATAGCGATACTCCTTTAATTTATAGTTATTAAATAAAAGTAATAGTAGTAATAGGCTTGTTAGTAATGTGGATAACTCGAGAAAAGAGTGATTAGACTAACGAAAACGCCTGTGAATAACTTGTGGACAACTTTTTTGGTTTTTTATTTATTATCCACAGATCAGCTGAAGAGGATTTGTTTGATTTCAGCGATCTCATTTTTGATCGTAGGATCTGTTTCGACTAAATGCTGAATTTTTTCATGGGCATGAATGACCGTGGTATGGTCTTTGCCGCCAAATTCGCCGCCGATTTTTGGTAAAGAACTATCGGTCAATTCTCGAGAGAGATACATCGCGATCTGCCGTGGCACGACGATGCCTTTGACCCGTTTTTTCCCTTTTAGATCATTGACATGAATATGATAGTATTTTGCGACTTCTTCTTGGATCTGCAAAATCGAAACTTGGGTCGAGCCATGGCTTGATTTCAAGGCTTTGATGGCTTCAGCTGCCAAGCTGGTTGTAATGTCTGAGTTTTGCATCGTAGCAAAAGCTTGTACCCGGACGAGTGCTCCTTCAAGTTCCCGGATATTCGAATCGATCTGTCCAGCAATATAACTTAAGGTATCGTCGGGGATCTCCAAGCGTTCGGCTTCGGCTTTTTTCCGTAAAATCGCGGTCCGCGTCTCTAGATCCGGCGGGGTGATGTCAACGGACAAGCCCCAAGCAAAACGAGAAACCAAACGTTCCGGCAAAGTTGGGATCTCATTTGGCAAACGATCACTTGTCAAGACGATCTGTTTATTATTGCGATACAGCTCCTCGAAGGTATTAAAGAATTCTTCTTGGGTTCCTTCTTTATTGACTAAGAATTGAATATCATCCACTAACAAAAGATCAACATTGCGGTATTCGTTTCGAAAATCTTCCATTTTGTTCTTTTGAATAGAAGTAATGAAATCATTGGTGAAATTTTCACTACTAACATACTTGATTTTGGCATTGGGACGTTTCAGCAACATTTGATGACCGATCGCATGCATCAAGTGGGTTTTCCCTAAACCAACGCCACCATAGAAGAACAGCGGATTATAAATAGACCCAGGATCTTCAGCAACAACTAAAGCAGCAGCATGGGCCATTTGATTGCCTTTCCCGATGACAAAGGTATCAAATGTGTATTTTTCATTTAAAATCGATTTCGGCGGCTGCTCGTTTTCTTCTGCAGTTGTTTTAATAGTAGATGGGGCTGTTTTTAAAGCTTCTGCTTCTTCGACAGTCACAAAACTAGGAATCAATTCTTCACCAGTTTTCATAAATCCCATTTCAACAATTTTGGCAGCTAGATTTTTTTCCCAATAAGATTTATGAAGATCGCTGGGTACTTCGATCAGCAGCTGATTTTTTCAAACGACAAGACATTGGCAGTCTCGATCCAAGCGCTATAACTGGCCGGATTCAGCTCTTCTTTAAAGGATCGTTGAAGATCTTGCCAAATAGAATCAGCAGATGGCATAAATTGTCCTCCTATAACTAAGAATAGATATAACTAAAATAGCACGGATTGAAAAAGTTTTCCACAGATTACGATAAAAAAGGTTAGAAAAAATACTTTTCCACAAAACGGGATAAATGAAAAAAGGAAATGCACATGTTCGAAAATCGACTATCCACAGGCAGAAAAAGAATGTGAATAACTGTAAAAAAATCTCCTTTATCCACAGATCAATGTGAAGATCACGCCTTGATAATACTAGGTTTTAGGGTAGTTATCAACAGCTTAAAAAACGATTGTGGAAAACTTTTCTACAGGCTGTTTGTTTGTGGAAAAAGCCAAAATAACTCTGGGGAAAAAGTTATCCACAAAAATTGGCTATAAACAGCAAACCCACACAAATCAAAGGGATTGTGGATAAAGAATGCCCGATTTTGAGCAAACTTCTTATTGACAAACTAGTACTTGACTCGTTATACTATCAAAGTATGTCTGTGCGCATAAGCATTATCCTGATGGAGGTGGAAATAAATGAAAAGAACGTATCAACCAAATAAACGTAAACGTCAAAAAGTTCACGGATTCCGTAAACGTATGAGTACAAAAAATGGACGTCGTGTTTTAGCTAGCCGTCGTCGTAAAGGCAGAAAGGTTATTTCTGCGTAAGCCACTGAATGCCAGTGTTTTTTTTTTTATGCCGTTTTTGCGGAATATAGTGTCTGACTTTTGGCAAATATGGTATTATTGACAGGTGAGTGGTTACGGATTCAATCCGTTTCGCGAAGCTTAATTGAAAGAAGTGAAGGAACCGAAGATGAGAAAATCCTATCGAGTAAAAACAGAGCAAGATTTTCAAAAAATTTTTCAGGCAGGAAATTCTTTTGCAAATCGGAAGTTCGTGGTGTATGTCTTACCTAAAGAGCAATCACATTTTCGAGTTGGTTTATCTGTAGGGAAAAAGTCGGTAATGCAGTGAAGCGAAATGAGATCAAGCGCAAGATTCGTGCGAGTTTAACGGAAATGAAGCCGCGGATCGAACCAGCGGTCGATTTCATCGTGATCGCCCGTCCAAGTATCGCCACTTGTTCCTCAAAGGAAATCTACTCGAATTTAGAGCATGTCTTAAAGCTTGCCAAAATTATTCATTAATGGAAAGGAATTAGTTACGTGAAAAAAGGGAAACGCGTCTTACTATTTTTGGGAGTTCTCTCATTAGTAGTTGTCTTATCTGCCTGCGGTGCAACAGGTGAAGTAAATGCACAAAGTACTGGTCTGTGGGATCGTTACATCGTTTATTATTTTGCAGAGGCGATCAAAGCCCTCTCCTTCGGCAATGCCGGGATCGGGATCATCCTCTTTACATTGATCATTCGGGTCATTTTGATGCCGTTGATGCACTTTCAAACCAAAAGCATGCGCAAAACGCAAGAATTACAACCGAAGCTAAAAGCGCTGCAGCAGCAATATGCATCAAAAGATACAGAAACACAAAGCAAGTTAAAAGAAGAGACACAACGTTTGTATGCGGAAAACAATGTCAATCCCTATGCCGGCTGTCTACCATTATTGGTACAAATGCCGATTTTGATGGCCTTGTGGCAATCGATCTCACGGGTTCCTGCTTTGCAAGAAGGAAAATTCTTATGGCTGCAGCTGGGGGATCGTGACCCATACTTCATCTTGCCGATTTTAGCGGCACTCTTTACTTTTGCAAGTACCTATTTATCAAGTATGAGCCAAGTGGAATCAAATGCGAGTCTGAAAATTATGAATTTCGCTATGCCGATGATGATCTTGCTGATGGGGATCAACATTGCCAGCGGACTTTCCTTGTACTGGGTCGTTTCCAATGCATTCCAAGTTGTGCAAACGTTGATTCTAAATAACCCATTCAAGATTCGCCAAGAAAGAGAAGAAGCCGCCCGCAAAGAACGCGAGCGTGAACGTGCGCTGAAAAAAGCAATGAGTCCTAAAAAGAAACGGAAAAAATAAGAGGAGGTTGCACTGCAATGCCGATTTATGAAAATCTGACAGTAGCTGAAGCAATTCAAGAGGGATTGCAAGTCCTTGGTATTACCAAAGATCAAGCAGTAATCGAAGTCCTGGATGAAGGAAAAAAAGGCTTCTTGGGGCTAGGAAAAAAACAAGCACGGGTCTCCATTGAAAAAAGAATCGTTGAAGAACCGGCACCCGTTGAAGAAGTACCAGCAAAACCGCTGGTAGAACCAGATCCTGTGACGACAGAGGATGCAAGCAGTGTGATGGAGGCGGCCGCGAGCGAACCTGTTTTGCTGACGGATCTTTCCGATGAGGAAGCACTAGCTCAGTTGGGACTCTATCTGACAAATATTTCAAAAGCATTGAATGCACCTGCCTTAGTAAAAACCGCTCGTCAAGACGGCGTGATCGTCTTTCATTTAGAAACGCAAAAACAAGGTATTTTAATTGGGAAGCACGGCAAAACCTTGAATGCACTTCAATATTTGGCGCAAGTTTACATTCACCGCATCGCGAAAAACAAATTATCGATCGTTGTGAATGTCGGGGATTACCGTGAAAAACGTCAAGCGATCTTAGAACGTTTGGCCAGTCGTACTGCTGAAAAAGTCAAACGAACTGGTCGCCCGGTCTTTTTAGAGCCGATGCCGGCGTTTGAAAGAAAGCAGATTCATTCCGTATTGAGTAAAGATGCGTATGTTCAAACTCATTCTGAAGGGGATGAACCGTATCGCTACTTAGTAGTGGAACCTGCGGACAAACGAATTTAATGAAAAAAGGGAAAGGCGCTCTGACAAGCCTTTCCCTTTTTTGATGGGAAAAAGCGATTGACAACAAATTTAAAACCAAGTATCCTTGACTAGAAATCATTCTTATCAAAGTCAACATACGTTACGTAGGTCAGCCTTTGGTATCAAAAAAGAGTCCGTATGCCGCGGACTCTTTTTTGTTTTTTTGATGATAGAGGGAATTAGCCGCCGATGGTTGATTGAGTAAATTGAACCACCGTACCATAGGCAAAGATCTCAAGATAGGTTTTGTCGCCTTCGACGATGCGATCGTGTTCGAAATGACAGTTGATCACCGCGTTCGCGCCATAGCTGTGGGCGGTTTCTTTTAAGCGATAAGTCACATCTGCCAAAAGGTCGTTCAAGTTCACAGATGTATCAAATAGATCTACTTCGATTTTGTCTGCCGCAAAGACGATATCCCGCACGACATAAGGCCGATTCACGTTTCCTGTCGATAAAATGATTTCCTTAATGCGGGCAGCACTGTTTGATGATTTGATGGTTTCCATAATAGATCACTCTTTTCTTATTCTTTGCTTTTATTTTAAAGGTTTTTGCGGACAGATGCAAAATTTAAAAGTTTTTGAAGGAAGCTTGCGACTCACGCAAAAATGTGCTAATCTATTTCCAGAATTTAATTGACAAGCAGTCAAAGTGCTAAGTCTACTCGTTTTTATTGATTTTCAATCAATTTGACGGGTGGAGTGGGCACTTTTTTTATGTGAAAAAATAGGAGGAGTATGCAACATGGCGAATATTACGCAAGAATTTGATACGATTGCCGCAATTTCCACCCCGCCCGGCGAAGGGGCCATCAGTATTGTGCGATTAAGCGGGGAAGAAGCGATCGCAATTGCGGATCGGATTTTTCAAGCAGGCACTAAAACCCTCGCCCAAGTCCCAAGTCATACGATCCATTATGGTCATATCGTGGATCCAGAGGAAAGTCGTTTGATGGATGAAGTGATGCTTTCAGTGATGAAAAAGCCACGGACCTTTACCCGAGAAGATGTCGTTGAGATCAACTGTCATGGCGGGATCGTGGTCGTCAATCAACTCTTGCAGCTGGTTTTACGCCAAGGGGCACGGCTGGCTGAGCCGGGGGAATTCACGAAGCGGGCCTTTTTGAATGGACGTGTCGACCTTTCTCAAGCCGAGGCGGTGATGGATCTGATTCGTGCCAAGACCGATAAAGCGATGAATCTCGCTGTCAATCAGTTGGATGGCAATCTTTCCCACTTGATTCGGACCTTACGCCAAGAGATTTTAGAGACGCTGGCGCAAGTTGAAGTGAATATCGATTACCCTGAATACGATGATGTGGAAGAATTGACGACCCGCTTATTGCTAGAAAAAGCCACGATGGTCAAGGGGCAGATCCAAGCCTTATTAGCGACTGCCCAGCAAGGAAAAATTTTGCGAGAAGGCCTGAGTACTGCGATCATCGGTCGGCCGAATGTCGGTAAATCCAGCTTATTGAACCATTTATTAAGGGAAGAAAAAGCCATTGTGACAGACATTGCTGGTACGACTCGAGATGTCATTGAAGAGTATGTCAATGTTCGCGGGGTACCGTTGAAACTGATTGATACGGCTGGTATCCGCGAAACAGAAGATGTCGTTGAGAAAATCGGGGTCGAACGCAGCCGCAAAGCACTGGCAGAAGCGGAGTTGATTTTGCTGGTTCTCAACCAAAGCGAAGGATTGACCCAGGAAGACAAACAATTGCTGGAGCTAACTGCTGGCAGCCGTCGGATCATCTTATTGAATAAGACCGACCTTGAGCCAAAATTAGCACCCGCTGAGTTAGCGCAGTACGCAGCAGATGAACCGATTTTTTCTGTCTCTGTGTTGACGAGTGAAGGCTTGGATCAACTGGAACAAGCCATTGCCGATCTATTCTTTGGGGGCAAGACCACTGATAAGGATGCTTCCTATCTTTCTAACACCCGCCACATTGCCTTATTAGAAAATGCCGTTCAGTCGTTGTCTGAGGTCATCCAAGGGATTGAAGCAGGAATGCCTGTTGACTTGGTTCAAATCGATATGACACGCTGCTGGGACTATCTAGGAGAAGTTGTCGGCGATAGTGTCCAAGATGAGTTGATCACCCAATTATTTAGTCAGTTTTGTTTAGGAAAATAAAGAATGCGCCACTGGCGTAAAAAGGAGAACACCATGCAAGAATATCAAGCAGAAAGTTATGACGTGATCGTTGTTGGGGCCGGCCATGCCGGATCAGAAGCGGCCTTGGCAGCTAGCCGCATGGGGGCAAAAACCCTCTTGCTGACTATCAACTTAGACATGGTCGCATTCATGCCTTGCAATCCCTCCGTCGGCGGACCCGCGAAAGGTGTCGTGGTGCGCGAAATCGATGCTTTAGGCGGAGAAATGGGCAAAAATATCGACAAAACCTACATCCAAATGCGGATGCTCAATACAGGAAAAGGTCCCGCTGTGCGGGCCTTGCGGGCGCAAGCCGATAAACATGCCTATGCGGCTGAAATGAAACGAACGATCGAAAAAGAAACCAATCTGACACTGCGCCAAGGAATCGTTGAAAAGCTGATCGTTGAAGAAGGCGAATGCCGTGGCGTCGTGACCTCTACAGGCGCTCGTTATCAAGCCCAAGCTGTAGTGATCACTGCGGGAACAGCGTTGCGAGGAGAGATCATCATTGGAGAGTTGAAGTATTCTTCTGGACCAAACAACTCCCAGCCATCGATTGGACTAGCCGATCATTTGAAAGAGCTTGGCCTAGAGATCGCTCGTTTTAAAACCGGTACACCACCGCGGGTGAAATCCAGCACCATCAACTATGAGGTAACGGAGATCCAGCCTGGCGATGAACAACCGAATCACTTTAGTTATAGCACACCCGATGAAGCCTACAATCAAAACCAAGAACCTTGCTGGTTGACCTATACGAACGAAGGGACCCACCAAATCATCAACCAGAATTTACACCGGGCGCCGATGTTTACAGGGATCGTCGAAGGAGTAGGTGCCCGTTATTGCCCATCCATCGAAGACAAAATCGTGCGTTTTGCAGACAAATCTCGTCACCAACTATTCTTGGAACCAGAAGGGTTGAACACCGAAGAAGTGTATGTTCAAGGGCTTTCTACTTCTATGCCAGAAGACGTCCAAGTCCAAATGCTGCATTCCATCGCAGGTTTAGAAAAAGCGGAAATGATGCGGACGGGCTACGCCATTGAATATGATGTCGTGGTACCTCATCAATTGCGTCCAACATTAGAAACCAAAGTCATCGAAAACCTCTTTACGGCAGGACAAACCAACGGAACCAGCGGCTATGAAGAAGCGGCCGGTCAAGGCTTGATCGCCGGCATTAATGCCGCTTTGAAAATTCAAGGCAAAGAACCCTTCATTATGAAACGCAGCGACGGTTATATCGGTGTAATGATCGATGATTTGGTGACTAAAGGAACCAATGAACCATACCGTTTATTGACCTCTCGTGCCGAATACCGCTTATTGCTGCGTCATGATAATGCCGATCTGCGTTTGACCGAAGTGGGACATCAAATTGGGCTTGTACCAGGAGCGCAATACGAAGCATATGTAGCGAAAAAAGAAGCTGTTGAAGCAGAAATCAAACGTTTATCCAAAATCCGCATCAAACCAACGCCAGAAGTACAAGCGTATTTGACTGCCAAAGGGACGGCCACCTTGAAAGATGGCGTTTTAGCAAATGAATTCTTGCGTCGGCCTGAAGTGACGTATGCCGAAATGCTGCAATTTATCGAAGCCAATGAAGCATTGAAACCCAAAGAAATCGAACAAGTCGAAATCCAAATCAAATACGAAGGTTATATTAAAAAAGCCCTCGAAAAAGTGGAGAAACTCAAACGGATGGAAGCCAAACGTATTCCTGAAAACATCGACTATGCCGCTATCAATGGCTTGGCAACAGAAGCCAAACAAAAACTGCAAAAAATCCAACCCGAAACCATCGCCCAAGCGAGCCGTATCAGCGGAGTAAACCCAGCTGATATTAGTATTTTGATGGTGTATATCGAACAAGGGAAGATTGCAAAGGTTTAAAGACGGTTAATATTCTTTGAAAAACCAATTTATAAATGGTAAATAGAGTGTCAAAAGCCCGCTGCGAAAACAATTCGCAGCGGGCTTTTTGTGTTAGCAATTGAATTATTCAACTTTTTCAATCGTAGTGGTTCCCCAATTCATGATGTTGCTGAGATGGACATAGCCATCGTACAAATTCAAGAAAATCGAGAAGGCACAGACGATATAGATCAATACATAAAAATTATTGGCCTTTTTGTTACGCCATAAGACAAAGCCATCTAAAATCAAACCTAATGGAAAGAGAAATGAGCCGATTCCAGCTAACAGTAGCAAGAGCAGACTTTCATCTTTATCTGCTGCCATCGTTCTTTGGAGTAACGACAATTTTTCTTTCTTGTCGTTGATTTCTTGATTGTTGGTTTCGATCCGCTCTTTTAAGGCTTCGTTCTCACGTAAAAGCTCATCAATCGAGACTTGATAGAGATCGCTCAACAAAATCAAATTCTCAATATCTGGATAGCCGCGCCCATTTTCCCATTTCGAAATCGACTGGCGTGAAATCTGTAGTTTTTCTGCGACTGCTGTTTGCGACAATCCCGAAGACTCGCGACAGCTTTTTAATTGTTCTGCTAAAGCCAATGTATGCTCCTATCTGCTATTTAACAACTAGCTTCCCATTTGAGATCGTGGTTACGACACTCCCATTGGTAGTGATTATACCTGCTTTTTGCTTAAACGTACAGGTGGCTTTGGTGGACGTGTGAGTTAATGAACTAGAAGTGATACTTCCTCTGTGAGCAACTAAACTTAAATTCGAAGTGCCTGTAAATTGATTGCGGCTATTGACCGTTACATTATAACTAGCGGTCCAATTACCGGCGGATGTTTTTGACACACGATACGTTCCCGCTGCCAGATTTGCTCGGAATGACGGCAATTTTTCAATGGTCAAAATCACCTCATTGCCTTCTTCATCTACCGTGATCAGCTGCTCATAGGGACTATCTGATGCTAGGTCATAAACGAGTTCTGGTTCTTCCACTGTCTGGGCGGCAGCTGGGAGAGCAAAGAGGAAAAAAATAAAAATAAACGGCACAAAAAATAATTTTTTCACAAATACCACTCCTTGTACTTTTGATAATTCAAGTATACAAGGTTTATTTAGTTAAAGAAAGCACAAGCTAGTTTACAGGGGTAACGGATGGTTTACAGTTGTTGCTAGATCAGCATTTCATAGGCTTATTTTTTAGGATGTCGAGAAATTTTAAAAGTGATAGTTCATTCAAAAGGTCTTCGTTTTTTAGGTTTCTGACAACGAACCGCTGCTTTTAAAGAGAAACGTTAAAGAAGCCGTTGCTTTAGTTTTCACTAAACCTAGCTGTGAAAGGAAACAAAAAAGCGAAAGAGTAGGCAACGTTTCACGCCGTTAAAACGACAAACGTAAGGCCTCCTTCCGCTTTTTTGCAGCCAATTTTATTCTCTCAAATCAATATCCTTTTGATGGTCGCCGTCTTTCTTATAAACGTTCACCACGGATTCTTTGTTTTCGGCGATTTCTTTGGCACGGGCGATGGCATCTGCTTTCTTGTCGAAATGGTCACTGGCACGTTTTGCCCCTTTGGAACGGACTTGCCATTGGTCCTCTTCATACACAACTTCTACATCCGCATCCATTAATTTTTTCGCATTCTTATTGGTTTGATGGGCATCATCTTTTTGCGGATTTTTCTCTTTCTGAAAAGCTTTCTTCTCCTCTTCGTCTGCATTTTCATACCATTTTTCTGCTTGACTCGTGGCGATCGGGATCGCCCGATCATCGGAATAGCCATCGGCTAGCAAGGCATTGGCGATATCGATCGCTTTTTTACGAACTAAGGGGTCTAAATTCTTCATTGACGCAGGATAATCACGGACATTCCAAGGCATTGTTTGTTTCCTCCTTTTTGTTGATCCAAGGTCATTTTCTTAGGGGTTCCCTTTTACAGGTACCACCAGTTACTACTCATTAGTTTACGCCCTTCTATAAAAAAGGGAAATCATTTGCTTTTGGTCAAAAATGAGGGCACTTTCTTTTTTCATTTTCTAATAAACGAGGATTTATTTTTGTTAACAAAGCGTTATATTTCCCAAAAAAAAATGAATGGTTTAGAATTTTATTATAGAGAAAAGGAGGACGTAAGAATGAGTGAACCTATTTTGACTGATCCACGGGAACTTTATCACACGGGTAAATACAGCAAACAGGAACAAGATACGCCTGCTTTACAAGAAGAAATGCGACCAAAACCTGATTGTGGCGAAGACTCTTATGAGGGAAGTCAGCAGTTAGAAAACCGGCGGGTACTAATTACCGGTGGGGATTCTGGGATCGGACGAGCAGCAGCCATTGCCTTCGCCCGAGAAGGAGCAGACATTGCTCTACACTTTTTCCCAGGTGAAGAAGAAGATGCCGAAGAAGTTGCAGGGTACATCAAAGAAGCCGGACGTAAAGTGATCTTGCTACCCTATGACCTGCGAGACGAAGCGGCACCACAAGAGATCGTTGACAAAGCGGTAGCAGCATTGGGTGGGTTAGATACATTAGTATTGAACGCAGCACAGCAAATCACGCGGCCATCGATTGCAGAATTACCGATTGAACAAGTGAAAGACACCTTTATGGTAAACATTATCTCAATGTTTGCATTAGTGAAAGCAGCTGAGCCACACTTACCGGCTGGGGGAGCGATCGTGACAACGACTTCTGTCCAAGCCTTTAGTCCAAGCGCCCATTTAATGGATTATGCGGCAACCAAATCGGCGATCGCCAGTTTTACAGTCAGCTTGGCGAAACAATTTGCTGAAAAAGGGATTCGGGTCAATGGGGTAGCCCCAGGACCAATCTGGACACCATTACAGTTAGATCATGGCCAACCGCAAGACAAGTTGCCTGAATTTGGTCAGCAAGCATTACTGGAGCGGGCAGGACAACCAGCTGAGCTGGCACCCGTCTATGTCTTTTTAGCTTCCAATAAAGCTAGCTATGTGACAGCACAGATTTATGGTGTTACCGGCGGAGAAGCCATCAACTTGTAAGCTTATCAAAAAATCGGAGAAAAAGGAGGAGGTGTCCTATGAGTAAAGGGTGGAAAATCGTATCAATCATCGTTTCGTTGATCTTTATCACTGTCTTATTACCAATCGTTTTAATGAGTAATCCTTACATGCAGCTGCCATTTGGTTTGGACAGCAGAGGCAATGTCGTCACGTATTTCTTTGACAACTTGTTTATGCGTCAATATATGTTTTGGGTAGCCGTTGTTTTAATCGCCGTATTCTTGATCGTGATCTTAGTCGTGCTGTTTTATCCAAAAACTAAAACAACCTTTGTTTTGAAAGAGGATAAGGGCGCATTGACGATCGATAAGAAAGCGATCGAAGGACTTGTACGTACGAAAGTAAATGAAAAAGAATTTGTTGAAGGACCAAAAGTGCATGTCAAGGCGACCAAAAATCGAATTTTGATCAAAATCAAAGGCCGCTTGAAACGGACGTCTGCCTTAGTTGGCAAAACCGAAAACTTAATGGCGGAAATCCAACAAGATGTCCAACGAGTGCTTGGCTCAAGTGAAAAAGTCAAAGTCGAAGTCAATTACGCGAATTTTGAACAAAATGAGACTCCGGAAAACCCGCGAGTAGAATAGGAGGGCTATGATGAACGAACTACAACAATACAAAATCCCATTGATTTTTGGAGCAATCGGCCTTGTTCTGGCTGTGTTGTTTGTAACGATCGGTTTTTTCAAAACATTGCTGATTCTACTCCTAACAGGTTTGGGTTTTGCGCTAGGATTGTATCTCCAACGTACCGGTATCATCGACGAATTTTTTAACCAACAATAACGTATTTTATAGGAGGAATTTTTAATGAATAACGATAAAAACGAATTAAACAATGAAAAAAATGTCAGCGCACATCCAGATCCAGTGGTTCCCAATACCAATCATCAAGCCAATGAAAATGCAATTCCAATGACTGAATCACCTGATCCAGTCGTGCCAAATGCTGAAAAAGCAGTAGCAGGACAACAAAATGGACCAAAACCAGGGGATCATCCAGCTCCAGGAAATCCAAATCCAGCTGGACATCATCCAGCACCGCCAAAACCTGGACACAACGATTTTGAAGGACCAACCGGGGATGCACCCGTTCATGGTTCATTGACCTATGATGACAAAGTGATCCAAAAAATCATCGGGATCGCATTAGAAAATGTAGATGGTCTGTTGACGGTCGATGGTGGTTTCTTCTCTAACATTGCGGAAAAATTAGTGAATACAGACAATGTGACTGCCGGTATCAATACTGAAGTTGGGAAAAAACAAGTAGCCGTTGATTTAGATATCGTGGTTGAATACGACCGCAACATCCCAGAAATCGCTGAACAAGTCAAAGAAGTCATTCAAAAAGAAGTAACGACGATGACCCAATTAGAAGTGATCGAAGTCAACATCAACGTTGTGGATGTAAAAACGATCGCTGAATACGAAGAGGAACAAGAAACGGTTCAAGACAAAGTAACGTCAGCTGCTTCTAAAACCGGCGACTTTGCTTCACGTCAAACCAACAAAGCCAAACATGCGGCTTCCCGTGCGTCTGATCGTATCGAAGAATACAACGAACCTCGCGTGAAATAAAAAAGTTTCATATGAAACAAAAACAAGCATTGATCCTGAGATCAATGCTTGTTTCTTTGCGAAGAAAAGCTGACCAGCAAGGTTGGCAGTCTCGCTGGTCAAGGAAAAATGAAAAAAGTTTTTTGGATTGAAATGAGTATAATTCCCATGCCTTAAACCAACCTTAAAGCCCCAGTTAAAAAATGGTAAATTCTCCTAGAAAGCAATCTCTGGCTATTGCATCACATTGCTTTTTGCGTTAAAGTAGGAACTAGTCTGTGAAACATTTTTCTGTTTCACAAAATAGAAAGGATTCGTTATGCTACCTGAAGAATTTCATGAAGAATTACGCAAAAACGGGATCGTTTTAACCGAAGAACAAATGGAAAAATTCGCTGTCTATTTCGAGCGTTTAGTCGAATGGAATCAGAAGATGAATCTAACCGCAATCACGGAAAAATCAGAAGTGTATTTGAAGCATTTCTACGATTCTGTTTCCTTAGCTTTTGAAACCGCCTTTGATCCGCAAAGTCATTTGTGCGATGTCGGTTCAGGTGCTGGCTTTCCAAGTATTCCACTAAAAATCGTGTTTCCTGAATTAGAAGTGACGATCGTCGACTCTTTAAATAAGCGCATCACCTTTTTACAAACCCTTGTGACGGATCTACAATTGGAAAATGTCCACTTGTACCATGACCGTGCAGAAACATTTGGTCAAAACCCGCAATTTCGTGGGCAATTCGATTATGTGACCGCTCGTGCGGTTGCCCGTTTGAATGTGTTAACGGAACTCTGTGTGCCATTGGTGAAAAAAGCAGGCTATTTTTATGCGCTCAAAGCTGCCAAAAGCGAGGAAGAACTGGTTGAAGCCAAACCAGCGATCTCACTCTTAGGCGGCAAATTTATTGAAGAAAAAAGCTTTACCTTACCGGTCAGCGGCGATGAACGCCATCTTTTGATCATTCAAAAGAAAAAAGAAACGCCAAAGAAATACCCCCGCAAACCGGGAATGCCAGCGAAACAACCAATTAAATAGGAGGAAAATCAATGGCCCGTATTATTTCTGTTGCAAACCAAAAAGGCGGCGTAGGCAAAACCACCACAACGGTGAACCTAGGTGCGTCCTTAGCATTTGTCGGCAAAAAAGTGTTACTCGTAGATATTGATGCCCAAGGCAACGCCACAAGCGGTGTCGGCATTCGCAAACCAGATGTGGAACAAGACATCTATGATGTATTAGTTAATGAAACACCGATCGTTGAAGCGATTTTACCTAGCAGCCGAGAAAACTTGGATATCGTTCCAGCGACGATCCAATTAGCTGGTGCGGAAATTGAATTGACCTCCATGATGGCACGGGAATCTCGATTGAAATCGGCTTTGAATGAAATCAAAGAACAATACGATTATATCTTTATCGATTGCCCGCCATCTTTAGGTCATTTGACGATCAATGCCTTTACCGCCAGTGATTCGATTTTGATCCCAGTCCAATGTGAGTACTATGCATTAGAAGGGCTGAGCCAACTATTGAATACCGTGCGTTTAGTACAAAAACATTTTAACCCTGAGTTAGAGATCGAAGGGGTCTTACTGACGATGTATGATGCCCGTACGAACTTAGGCGCGGAAGTCGTGGAGGAAGTCCGTCGCTATTTCCAAGAAAAAGTATATGAAACCATTATTCCGCGGAATATCCGTTTGTCTGAAGCACCTAGTCATGGATTGTCGATCATTGATTATGATCCACGCTCAAAAGGAGCCGAAGTCTATCAGACGTTAGCAAAGGAAGTGTTAGCCCGTGAAGAATAAAGGGAAAGGATTAGGGCGTGGGATCGATGCGTTGTTTCAAGACCTGCAAGGGTTAGAAGAAGTCGATATCAAGACAGAAAAAGTCGTTGAACTGCCTTTAAACGAATTAAGACCCAACCCTTATCAACCGCGAAAAACCTTTGATGAGCTTTCATTACAAGAACTGGCCAATTCGATCCAGCATTCGGGGGTCTTTCAACCGATCATCGTGCGGCAATCATCCGTCAAAGGCTATGAGATCATTGCTGGTGAACGCCGGTTTCGAGCGTCCAAATTAGCTGGCAAGGAAACGATCCCAGCCATCATCCGCAATTTTGATGAAGAAGCGATGATGCAAGTCGCCGTTTTAGAAAACTTGCAGCGGGAAGATTTAAATCCTTTAGAAGAAGCAGAAGCCTATGACATGCTGATGAAGAACTTGAAATTGACCCAAGCACAAGTCGCTGAACGTTTAGGGAAAAGCCGTCCGTATATCGCTAATTATTTGCGGTTGCTGTCCTTGCCGAAACTCGTCAAAGAAATGGTTCAAGATGACCGTTTATCTATGGGGCAAGCCCGGACATTACTAGGCTTGAAAAACAAAGAACAGATCTTAAAATTAGCCAATCGTTGTGTCAAAGAAAATCTGACAGTCCGCCAATTAGAACAAATGGTCGCTGAGATGAATGACACGAAAAACGAAAAGAAAAAAGTGCCGCGTCTGATTCGGGAAAAACCGTACTATTTACGAGAAAGCGAAGAACGGTTAATGGATAAATTCGGCACGAATGTCGAGATCCGCGAAAAAGAAGGCAAAGGAAAAATCGAGATCGAATACCTGTCACAAAAAGATTTAACCCGTATTTTAGATTTATTGAACATTCAATTTGATGAAGCTTGAGGTGATAAAGATGTATGATCTTGGGGATATTGTCGAAATGAAAAAACCGCATGCCTGCAAAGCCAATCGTTGGGAAATCATCCGCATGGGGGCAGACATCAAAATAAAGTGTACGAATTGCGGCCACATCGTCATGATGACGCGCCGAGAATTTGATAAAAAGATGAAGAAAATCCTAGAAAAAAAGAGAAAGAGTGAAGTGAAGCATGGCGTTAACTGCCGGAATCGTTGGATTGCCAAATGTGGGCAAATCTACTTTATTTAATGCAATAACCAAAGCAGGAGCAGAAGCCGCAAACTACCCGTTTGCGACGATCGATCCGAATGTAGGAATGGTGGAAGTGCCAGATTGGCGCTTACAGCGTTTAACAGAATTAGTCCGTCCGAAAAAGACGGTCCCAACCACCTTTGAATTTACGGATATTGCCGGAATCGTCCGCGGTGCCAGCAAAGGGGAAGGATTAGGAAACCAATTTTTGAGCCATATCCGCCAAGTGGATGCGATCTGTCATGTCGTTCGTTGTTTCGACGATGACAACATCACCCACGTAGAAGGCCGCGTGGACCCATTAGCTGATATCGACACCATCAATTTGGAGTTGGTTTTAGCAGATTTAGAATCCGTCAACAAGCGCTATACTCGGGTCGCAAAAATTGCCAAAACCAAAGACAAAGATGCAGTTGCGGAACTGGCCGTTCTTGATAAGATCAAACCGGTCTTAGAAGAAGGGATCTCTGCTCGTTCGATCGAATTTACAGATGAAGAACAGCGCATCGTCAAAAGTTTGTTTTTACTAACGACCAAACCAGTCTTATACGTTGCCAACGTAGCAGAAGAAGACGTGGCAGACTATGAAACCAATGCCTATGTCAACAAAGTGAAAGAATTTGCAGCAAGCGAAAATGCGGAAGTGATCGTCATCAGTGCTCGTGCTGAAGAAGAGATCGCTGAGCTGGAAGAAGAAGACAAAGCAGAGTTTTTAGAAGCATTAGGAATTGAAGAATCAGGGTTGGATCAATTGATTCGTGCCGCCTATGATTTGCTGGGTCTAGCAACGTACTTTACCGCTGGTGAACAAGAAGTGCGTGCGTGGACGTTCCGTAAAGGCATCAAAGCACCGCAAGCAGCGGGGATCATCCATACGGACTTTGAGCGCGGCTTTATTCGTGCGGAAACTGTTTCCTTTGAGGATCTGAACCAATACGGCACGATGCAAGCGGCCAAAGAAGCCGGTCGGGTACGTTTGGAAGGAAAAGATTATGTCGTGCAAGATGGCGACGTGATGTTGTTCCGTTTTAACGTATAAAGGGCTTTCTTCCCAGTGAATTTGTGGTAAAATGTCCATTGTGAAGAAAACGCAGAAGGGAGAATCAATTCATGGAACCAGAAACTCTGCGAAATTATGTTTCCGAAAATCGTGAATTAGAACAACAATTAACAAAACGAAACCAACAATATATATTTGATTTAAAAAAATCGCTAGAGGCAGCCAACCTTTCTGAAGAAGAAAAAACGATTGCCTTGCATGAGATGCTGCCGGTCTTAGTCAAAGAACAAAAAGGCGGCAAAACGGCCCGCCAATTATTTGGTACAGTGTCTGAACGTACCGAATCCATCATCAACAAACCCGTTGAGCAAAAAGAATCCGGCCCCTTCTTGATGTGGTTGGATAACACCTTGCTGATTTTAGGGATTTTTGGGTTGATGTTAGGGGTTATGGGAATCTTTACTAGAGGACAAGCACAACCTTATGGCTTATTGACCCTCTTCTTGATGGCGATGCTTGCTGGTTGGGTCTTCTACTTGATGTACAAATACATGTATCAATATGAACGCCCAGGTGCCGATAAGAGCAAACGGCCGAAGATGTGGAAGATCATTTTGATTTTAGTCGCAGCCTTCATGCTATGGATCGTTGTGATCTCGCTTTCTGCGATGATCCAACCACCACTGAATCCACAAGTGGATCCTGTGATTGAAGCCTTGATCGGGGCAGTGGCATTAGCAGCGAAGTACTACTTGAAACGCAAATACAATATCATCAGCAGTCTGTCTGTTCCTAGAGGCTGATGGCTACACGTTGATCGTGCGCCTTCTTTTGTTAAAAAAGACCGCACGATCAGCGTGTTTTTTTAGAAAAAATGGCGAATTATGAGATTTGACCAAAGGTTTGAAGAGGATTATTAAGAAAGCTTTCCGAATGGTTGACTTATGAAAAAATCTTTGCTATTTTTTTTAAAATACCTAAAAACTTTAAGGAGTGGTTACAAAAATGTCCAACTGGGAAACCAAATTTGTAAAAAAAGGGTTAACGTTTGATGATGTCTTATTGATTCCGGCAGAAAGTCACGTCTTGCCAAATGACGTGGATATGAAAGTGCAGCTTGCCCCGAATATTACACTAAATATTCCAATCATAAGTGCCAGTATGGATACCGTAACTGATAGTAAAATGGCGATCTCAATGGCGCGTCAAGGCGGACTTGGCGTGATTCACAAAAACATGAGTATCGCAGCGCAAGCAGATGAAGTGCGCAAAGTAAAACGTTCTGAAAGCGGCGTGATCATCGATCCGTTTTTCTTAACACCAACCCACTTAGTTGCTGATGCAGAACATTTGATGAGCAAGTACCGCATCAGTGGGGTACCGATCGTAGAAACGATGGAAAACCGCAAATTAGTCGGTATCATCACGAACCGCGACATGCGTTTTGTCACGGATTATACGATGCCGATCAATGATGTGATGACCAAAGACCAATTGATCACAGCACCTGTCGGTACTTCGTTGAAAGACGCGGAAAAAATCTTACAACAACACAAGATCGAAAAATTACCGATCGTTGATGAAGCAGGGATCTTAAGCGGGTTGATCACTATCAAAGATATTGAAAAAGTGATCGAATTCCCGAATGCAGCCAAAGACACGCATGGACGTCTATTAGTGGCAGCGGCAGTCGGTGTTACCAGCGATACCTTTGAACGAGCACAAGCATTATTGGATGCAGGCGTGGACGCAATCGTTATTGATACTGCCCACGGACACAGTGCCGGTGTTTTACGCAAAATCTCTGAAATTCGCGCGCATTTCCCAGAAGCGACATTGATTGCTGGAAATGTTGCCACTGCCGAAGGCACGAAAGCATTGTATGATGCTGGTGTCGATGTCGTAAAAGTCGGGATCGGTCCAGGATCGATCTGTACTACTCGGGTGGTAGCCGGTGTCGGAGTTCCTCAATTGACCGCGATCTATGATGCAGCCTCTGTGGCACGTCAATACGGAAAAGCAATCATTGCTGATGGTGGGATCAAGTACTCTGGCGATATCGTCAAAGCTTTAGCAGCTGGCGGTCATGCCGTAATGCTAGGCAGCATGTTGGCAGGAACCGATGAATCACCAGGTGAATTCGAAATCTATCAAGGCCGTCGCTTCAAAACGTACCGCGGAATGGGCTCATTGGGGGCAATGGAAAAAGGCTCCAGCGACCGTTACTTCCAAGGGGGCGTAAACGAAGCCAACAAATTGGTTCCAGAAGGCATTGAAGGGCGTGTCGCTTATAAAGGCAGCGTTTCTGATATCATCTTCCAAATGATCGGCGGGTTGAAATCAGGGATGGGTTATGTTGGTGCTGGCAATCTACAGCAATTACGTGATGAAGCACAATTCATCCAAATGAGCGGCAACGGACTAAAAGAATCACATCCCCACGATGTTCAAATCACGAAAGAAGCACCGAACTACTCTGTAAAATCATAAAATGTTTCACGTGAAAACAAACGATCCCCTCTGTTCAAAAGCGGACAGAGGGGATTATTTGTTCAAAAATAGGACGTCACTCTCAGCTATCTAGGCAAGAGTGGCGTCCTTTTCTTTAAAATCACTGCTGGATGATCAGCAAATCGCTTTAGCAACAGCTTATTCGTTTGATTTCAATGCATCGATCATGTTGACATGAGTCAGTTTCACATGGGTGACGTACATCACGATGATCGTAAAGAGAATCGTCATGCCACCGGCTAAAGCATAGGCCGGCCAATTGATCACTAATGGAAAGACCATGTTTTCCATCGAAGCTTGGATCAAAATAAAGTCAGTCAAGAAGTAACCTACCACGTAGCCTGCGAGAATCCCAAATAACGTAAAGACGATATTTTCCCGTACGATGTACATGGTGACTTCCTTATTGTAAAACCCTAATACTTTAATGGTAGAAAGTTCGCGAATCCGCTCGGAAACATTGATGTTGGTCAAGTTATACAAGACGACAAAGGCTAATGCCCCTGATAATACAACTAAGATCAAGACAATGGAGTTCAAGTTGCCCATCGAATCATCCTGCATTTTAATCTGAGTGGAAAGGAACGTCGTGTTTTTGACTTTGTCGGTATCTAACAAGGCTGTTGATAAAGCTTCCTCTTGCTTTTTCGTCATCGTCTTGCTTTTGACTAAGAACGCATTTGGTTCAAAGGTACTATTGGTGATTTCTTCATAAACGGTCGGTGACAGATAAAGAGAATTGCCTAAATAATTTTCTGCGATGCCACTAATAGGTACTTCAAAAGCTTCTTGATCGCTGGTATAGAAGGTCAATGTATCGCCAACCTGCAGATTATACAATTCTGCGTACTTCATAGTCAGTACGGCGCCCTCTGTTAATGACAGCTTCTGTCCTGCCGTCGTTTTCAAATGGACATAGTCTGCAAAAGCATCCTGATTTGCCGGAACCATCAAGGTCAAACTTTGTTTTCCTTGGTTAGCCGGTCGAATCTCGATCGTTTCATTGTAGACTAGCATCGAATGGGTCACAAGAGGCTCGTCTGTTAAAACCGTTTCAGCGGCAGCAACGGTTTCTTCCTTCGCATCATTTAAGGTCACGACGGCTTGATAATCCGTAATGGGCCCAAATTGTTTTGCAGTCACGGCACTTAGAGAATCTTTCAACCCAACGCCTGCCACCATCAGTCCCGTACAACCGGCGATGCCAATGATTGCCATGATCATTCGCGATTTGTAGCGGAAGATGTTACGGAAGCTGACTTTTTGATTGAAGCTTAAACGGGACCATAAGGGGGTAATTGCTTCTAATAAAATCCGTTTCCCGGGCTTTGGTGCGCGAACTTGCAGCAGCTGAGCGGGTTTTTCCCGCAATTCTTTGATCAGAACAAACAGACAGGCACCAAGCGTCGCCAGTAAAAAGGCGATTGCGGCCAAAATAATTGGCGACCAGACATAATAGACGCGAATCCCGTCTAAAAGATACCGTTCGCTGGATAGGAAATAGATCAAACGCGGCAACAGTTCGGTTCCTAATACGGCCCCACTAATAATGCCAATGGCCGAAGAAAGGAGGGCATAAATCAAATATTTAAGGGAGATCTCGACTTTGCCATAGCCCATCGCTTTTAAGGTACCGATCTCTTTACGGTTTTCTTCTACCATCCGCGTCAGTGTCGTAAAGGTGATCAACGCAGCGATAAAGAAGAAGAAGACTGGGAATACATTGGCAATCGCGGCGATACGATCAGACAGCCCGCCATATTCTTGGAAACCGGGATTGTCTTTGCGCTGGTTGTAAAGATACGTGGGCTCTGCCAAGTCTTCGATCTCTGCCCGTTTTTCTGCCAGTGTTTGTTGGGCATCAGTTAGTTCTTGTTGCTGTTCATCTAATTGGGCTTGCTGCTGTGTCAATTCTGCTTCCCCAGCTGCCAATTGGCCTTCGAGGGCTGCTTGTTGTACGGGCGGCAGCTGTGCTAAGGCGGCTTGCTGTTGTTCTAGTTCCGCTTTGGCCTGATCCAGTTGGGTTTGTCCATCAGTTAACTGTTTTTGTCCATCGCGGACTTCTTTTTCTGCAGGGGCTAATTCATCAAAAGCGTCTTGCTGAATTTCTGCTAAGCGTTCTTTAGGGCGATCCGCAAACAGTTCCTCAATCGTTTCTTGATGGGCTGCCAGCTTGTCGGTGTACGCATCGGAGTATGTTTCAAGCCCGGCGACATCATCAAAGGCGAGATAGAGGATCGATTTGACCTCCATCGTGAACTGTTCTTCCGGTACATAAGCAAAATACGTCACGACACCGCTGCCGACATTCGCATAGCCCCGTTCGGCAGCACTAATATAAATGGGAGAAGTGGCAAACCCAACGATCGTATACTCTTTGTCCGACAGATTATCGGCATCATCGATCGTAAAAGTATCACCTATTTGCCAGCCATAATTTTTTGCTTCGGTGTCCAGCACGATTTCATCGGCTTTTTCTGGCAGTCGGCCGTCCTTCACCAGTAACTGGTTGAGTTCCTGTGAGGGGTCATAGGAGGTCACTTGCACGACCTCATCTGAGTTGGCAGCGTAATAAAATTGATAGGCGGCTTCTGTGTGAGCACCACTTTTTTCGCCGCATCAATGTCGTCCTCCGTCAATCCCAGGGTTGAAGTGACTTGCAGATCCGCTAAATGCTGACCGTTGACATATTCACTCGCGGAATGGTTCAGGATCGGTCCCGTCGCTTTGACACCGACAAAGAGAAACGTTCCTAAAAAAATGATCAAGGTGATTGCGATAAAGCGGCCTTTTGATTGGCGAATCTCCCGCAAACTTGCTTTAAGATAGGTTTTATTTTTCATCAGATCCTCCTACCAAACGATTTCATCGATCGAGATTGGATGAGGATTCTCTTCAATGGAACGGACAGTGGCATCGTTGATATGGATCACCCGATCGGCGATCGGGGCAATGGCGCTGTTATGGGTAATGATCAACACCGTATTGCCGTTTTTCCGACTGGCGTTTTGCAAAAGCTTCAACACTTGTTTGCCTGTTTCAAAATCCAGCGCACCGGTTGGTTCATCGCATAATAGCAATTTCGGGTTTTTGGCTAACGCCCGAGCGATCGATACCCGCTGCTGTTCCCCACCAGAGAGCTGCGAAGGAAAGTTGTTTTTACGGTTTTCTAACCCGACTTGTGCTAAGACTTCATCAGGATCGAGTGCATTCGGTGAGACTTCTGTTGCCAATTCAATGTTTTCTTTCGCTGTCAGGTTCGGCACCAAATTATAAAATTGGAAGACGAACCCGACGTCTTTGCGGCGGTATTCCGTCAGCTGTTTGTCGTTAAACTTCGCGATATCGACATTGTCGATAATGATTTGTCCTTCATCTGGCGAATCCATCCCACCTAAAATATTCAAAACGGTCGATTTTCCTGCACCACTGGGGCCAAGGATCACCACTAATTCGCCTTCTTCAATGGCAAAGGAAAGATCGTTGTTGGCAGTGATGGTGGTTTCGCCCATCTGATAGCGTTTATATTCATTCTTTACTTCAACATAACTCATTAATAAAGCCTCCATTTTTTAAACACGTGTTGATTTAATCACATGGTGTTAGTATACTAAGAAAGAAAAGTAAGAGCAATCCTCAATGCTTACGTATTTGTCATTAAATAGACAAATATTGATCAAATGTACAGAGAAAAGGGGAAACGATATGGTGGGGACTGTGGGGAATCGTCGAACGATCTACTCGAAAAAAGTGATCCGACGCGCCTTTCAGGAGTTATTGTTGGAAAAAGAGTACCGCAAAATCACGATCAAAGAGATTGCGGAACGAGCCGATATCAACCGAGGAACATTTTATAAATATTATAAGGATACGGCCGCGTTGTTGGAGGAAATCGAAGGGGAGCTTGTTGAGCAGATCGCATCGAACTTGCAGCAGGAAAATTTGTCATTGGATCTTTGGTTGGAAAAGCTGTTGACGATTTTGTATGAGAATCCTAGTACGACCCATTTGATTTTGTTGAACAACAGCCATTTGCTGAATCTTTTATTGTCAGAGATCAAACCGGAGACCTTGAAACGGTTTGCCCAATACTTTCAAGATGCTTCCGAGGAAGAATTGGAACTGTGTCTTAGCTTTTTTGTCTGCGGGTCTATCGGGTTGATCGAACGCTGGCTCAAAGATTTCTCAACGATGCCGCCAAAAGCTGTCGCTGAACTGTTGATCCAAATTTTTGTGACTAATGTATATGAGGATAAGAAGGGCTAAAAAAAGAGGGAACGATCCAATAACCAAAAAGGAACGCAGCAAGAGACAATTTGCTGCGTTCCTTTTTTTATTTAGTCAACGAGGCGCTCGTCGTTCATCCCAAAGTATTGATGCAATGGTTTTTGCCGTGCTTCTAATAATTGATCGACAGTCACGAATTCGTAGCCTTCGTTTTTGAGCATTTTAATGACTCCCGGTACGGCTTTCACAGATTTCGGGTGAATATCATGGATCAAGATCATGGCACCATTAAAGACATTTTGTTGCACCAAGGCATTGATCTTCTTCGGATCCTTCAATTTCCAGTCTTGAGAATCGATGTCCCATTGAATGATCGGCATGCCGATGGTTTCTGCGCTTTGTTTGTCGATAGCGCCATAGGGGGGCCGTAAATTCCTAGGTAGTAAACCCGTCGCATTGTAAATGGCTTTATTGGTTTTCGTGACTTCTGCCTGCAAATCTTCCACTGAAAGAGTATTCAGCTGCGGATGAGAGTAAGAATGACTGGCGATCTCGTGTCCAGCTTCTTGGACTTTTTTGGCAGCTTGCGGATATTGCTCAACCATTTGTCCTAGCATAAAGAAGGTCGCTTTGACATCATTTTCTTGTAAGATGTTCAACAGATCCATGGTGGAGGTGTTGTTGGGTCCATCATCAAAGGTCAATGCCACGTATTTTTTATTGGGGTCAAGACTTGGCAAGGCATTGTCGAGTTGGTCAGCAGCAACGAGATCAGGATCAATGAATGGGGCGATCTCGCTGTAAGACAGGGTGATTTCCGTCGCTCCCGTCTGATTTTTTGGCAATTCGATGGTCAGCTTCTCTGGATCATAAGTAAATTTCGAATCGAAGGTGATCCGCTCCATGGCCAAGACGGCGTCGATGATTTTTGCGGGTTCCTTGGCTTGATCCAGCAGTTTCTGTTGAATGACTTGTTGAATGCCTAATAAGCTGCCTTCATCAGGAACAAGCTCTTTCAAAGACAATTCGGTTTGTGTCTTCTCTGAAACAAAGATCGGTGCATCCGTTAAACGATCAGCATCTTCAAAACGACCGGTTTCTCGATTCCATACATAGCTGTCGGCTTTTAATGAATAGGTAGAGACTTTTGCAGCTACCGTTTGTGCTTGGATACGGGCAACGGTGACGACTTCTTTTTCCGTTTGTTTTTTGCGCAATGACTCAGCGGCTTTCGTCAACCGATCTTTGATATCTTTGATGGGAAACGTATCGAGGTCTTGCGGGCGGTAGATCAGTTCTTTGTTTGCTCCTTCTGAGAGCACTTCAGGCGTTGTTTTTAACCCATTTTGGCTTTGTTCTGCTTGGATTGATGCCAATAATTTCTCCGCAGCTGCCTCATATTTTGCTTTGGCGGCAACTTCTTGTTGGTGCAACGTGTAAAGGACTGAGCCAGCCGTTGCGATCAAAACGATCAATAATAAGGCGAATAAGGAAAAAATTGCTTTTCGATACGGCTTCTTTTTCGAGGGTGGTCCTTTCGGTCTTTCTTCAGCGGATGCTGTTCGTTTTTGATTATTGTTTGGTTTCTTGTGTAAGTCACTCCGACGGGCATAGGTCTTTCGTTCGGGCATTGGTGAAGCTCCCTTCATTCCATCCTAAATTATGCCCACGTTACCATAAGTCACAGGCACTTTCAACGATCATGCCCGGTTTCTGATAGAGGATTAAAAAGACAAAGGGATTTTTCTAATTATTCGCTTAAAAATTACAACCTTGTTGCGTTGTTTCTCTTGCAAGAAGCGATCAAAGTGGCTAGGGGGATTGAAACCACTATAAGCGACGTGAACAAGAAAACCCCTAGGCAACAGTTCACGCGGTGTGACTGTTCCCTAGGGGTTGCTACTGAGGTTACTAAGGCTTAGGCTTTTTCAATTTTTGTCAGTCCGCCCATGTAAGGAATCAGAACTTCCGGTACCGTTACACTGCCGTCTTCGTTTTGATAATTTTCAAGCACTGCAGCCACCGTCCGACCGACAGCCAGACCAGAGCCGTTTAGTGTATGCATGTAGTGAATCTTACCCTCTTGATCGCGGTAACGGATCATAGCACGGCGTGCTTGGAAGTCTTCACAGTTTGAGCAAGAGCTGATCTCACGATACATCTCTTGGGCAGGGATCCATACTTCTAAATCATAGGTCTTCGCTGCAGAAAAGCCCATATCTCCTGTACACAAGCTAAGCACACGGTAAGGCAAATGGAGTTTTTGCAAAATGTCTTCGGCATTAGCCGTCATTTTTTCTAATTCTTCATAAGAATGTTCTGCATCACTGAATTTCACCATTTCGACTTTATTGAATTGGTGCAAGCGAATCAAGCCGCGAGTGTCACGGCCAGCGCTGCCGGCTTCCGAACGAAATGATGGGCTCAAGGCAGTGAAGTAGGCAGGGAGCTGCTCTTGTTCTAAGATCTCCCCTTGATAGTAGTTGGTCAAAGGTACTTCCGCAGTCGGGATCAAAGTCAAATCAGTGTCTGCCAATTGGAAAACATCTTCTTTGAACTTCGGAAATTGCCCAGTACCGAACATTGCTTGGCTGTTGACGATATACGGGGTGATCATCTCTGTATATCCATGCTCATAAACATGCTGATCCAACATGAAGTTGTATAAGGCACGTTCCAAACGAGCACCTAAGCCTTTGTAGTAAACAAAACGGCTACCAGAAACTTTGGCACCCCGCTCAAAGTCGAGGATCCCCAAGTCTTCTGCGATCTCCCAATGGGGTTTTGGTTCAAAGTCAAAGGTTTTTGGTTCTGCCCAGCGGCGGACTTCTACATTGTCGTCTTCATCTTTGCCCACCGGAACAGAATCATTCGGCAAGTTCGGCAATGTCGTGGCGATCTCTTTGATGTCTTCATCGATTTGGGCGATTTCTTCATCCAATTGCTTGATTTGGCTACCGACTTCTTTCATTTGGGCAATTTTATCTGCCGCGTCTTCTTTCGCCCGTTTCAAGGCAGCGATCTCACCAGAAACATCGTTGCGCAATTTCTTGCGTTCTTCCGTTTGGACTAAGAGTTCTCGGCGACGTTCGTCAAGCGTTAAAAAGCGGTCCAACACTTCTTTTTGCACGCCGCGTGTTGCGAGTTTGCTTTGTACTTCAGCAAAATTTTGGCGAATCATTTTTACATCTAACATAGTGATACATCCTCCTTTGATTTTTCCATAGAAAAAAGGCCATTCCGATCCCGTATTGCTTGGGACGAAATGACCATTCGCGGTGCCACCCAAGTTCAGCTTGCGCTGCCCTTGCTGCTCGTATCGTGAGCCAACGATTTTTCTTTCGAAAAATACACGTTAAAGAACTGGATTCTATTTTTTCCAACACTGATTTTCACCAACCATCAGCTCTCTATACAGATGAAAAAAATATACTAGGTTCTGTGCCTTGATTATTTTCTCTAGCATACCCAAAAAATGTTGGGTCGTCAACCATAGGTTTGTGTGTTGGATAAGTTGTTGCGTTTCAACGGGAGATGGATAATAAAGGACGTCCATTCCGGCGTTGACTTGGCATAGATATAGCCGCCATGTAAGGCGACGATGCTTTGAGCGATCGCTAGACCTAAGCCAGTTCCTCCTGTTTCTTGAGAGCGGGATTCTTCCACTCGGTAGAAACGGTCGAATAGAGAATCAAGGGCTTGCTTAGGGATCATTTGCCCATTGTTTTTGACTGTTAAGATCGCTTCGGTCCCGACTTTCTCGACTTCCATGCGGATCTTATCGGCGCCTTTGCCGTATTTCAAGGCATTTGACAGCAAGTTATTGAAGACCCGCACCAGTTTTTCGGTATCGCCATCCATTTCGATATGCTCTGGACGGGTGTACGTTTCGATCTTGATGCCTTTTCGACTAGCTTCTAATTCAAAGTCTGCCGCCAATTGTTCAACTAGCTGGGCCATATCAAATTCCATCACATTAATGGGCACGCTAGGCTGCCGCACTTTCGTGTATTCAAACAAATCATCCACGAGGGATTTCATTTGTTTGGCTTTGACATACGCCGTATGGGTATATTTCAGCAACTCTTCTTCTGAATGGTATTGCCGGTCTTCGATTAGACCTAAATAGCCGATGATCGAAGTCAATGGTGTCCGAATGTCATGGCTAACATTGGTAATCAGCTCATCTTTGGATTGCTCGATCCGGCGTTCATCTTCAATCGCCGCCACCGTACTGTCGACTAAGCCGTTGATATTAGAAACGATCCGACTTAAATCGCCCCGTAACTCGAAGGGGATGCGATGATCGTAATTGCCTTCCGCAATAAAATGAAGCTCACTGATAATGTGGCGTAGCTGCATTTGATGGTAGCGGCGAATCAAACGCCAATATAAGACGATCACATCTAATAGGAAGAACATCGGTAGAATGAAGTTACGCCCACTGCGGAAGATATCTGTGTTGAAGGCAGCCGTGAACGCATTCTTCGATTCATAGATCGCTTCGACTAAAACCGGTGAGTTTTCTCGTATTGAGGTCAAGATTACCAAAATAGCGACATTTAATAGAAGTAAAAGAACAATCGTTACAATTCCTTCGGCAAATAACTCACTGATTTCCTTTGAGGTCAACGTGATCCGTTTCTTTTTTCGATTGGTGTGTTGCGCTTTTTTCAGTTGGTTTACTTCGCATCTATTTTGTAGCCGACCCCCCATACTGTTTGGATGACTTTTTCACCATCCGTGGCTTCTTCAATCTTATCTCGTAAGTGACTGACATGGACCATAACTGTTTTGGCAGAAACGACACTTTCTTGTTTCCAAACTCGTTCAAAAATCTCATCGGCGCTAAAGACACGGTTGGGATGCGATGCTAGCAAGTAGAGGATACCGAATTCTAATGCAGTCAATTGAATTTCGTTGCCATCGACGGTTTTTACTTCATGGGAATCGCGGTTGATGATAAGGGAGCTTACTTCCAGAATCTCTGGTTGATTTGAAGCAGCCTGCATCTTGGTTCTTCTCAATAACGATTTTACCCGGGCCATAACTTCTAATGGGTTGAAAGGTTTTGTGACATAATCATCCGCACCGGCGACCAATCCACGAATCTTATCCATATCGGTTGTTTTAGCGGTCAGCATAATAATAGGGATTTGGGATTCTTTTCTCAATTCTTTCACGACTTGCATGCCATCCATTTCTGGCATCATGATATCTAAGATCAATAGTTCGATATCAGAAGTGGTGCGGATCTTGGTCAGTGCTTCTTTTCCATCATATGCTTTGACCGATTCATAACCTTCATTGTGTAAATAAATGCTTAATAGTTCTACGATCTCTTTGTCATCATCTGCTACAAGTATTTTCATACTGGGTCCTCCTAGGAACAATATTCTTTTCTCCATTTTAGCAAATATTCCACAAAATAGATAAAATCATACTTAAATTTATAAGAATGATAGGAATTAAGAAAACACAAAAAGGAAAAAGACGAACGATAGGCAAATAATAACGGGAAAAGTCCTTAAAAAAGGCGGAAATCACGGACTAAAAATCACGAATCATCTTTGGAAACGGAGTAACTAGAAACGTTGGTCTATCAATCATTTTATGGTTGACGAATAGCACAAGTCTTGGTATATTATTACATGTGCCAAATGACTAAATGAATTCCTAAAAAGAATTGAAAAAAGTAGTTGACGCACAGCTCGACAGATGATATTATAACGAAGTCGCAATTTTAAAAAAGTTAATTGATGTTGATACATCAACAAAATTAATTAAAAAAATTGTTGACAAATAACAAATCATTTGTTATTCTAATAAAGTCGCTGAGACAGCCGCTACGAAGTTGAAAAACAACGAGCGAAAAAAACTTTTTAAAAAAGAGTTGACAATCAAGCGTCGCTCTGATATGATATAAAAGTTGCTAACACAGCACGGTAGACCTTTGAAAACTGAACAAAGCAAGCAAACGAACCAATGTGTAGGACGTTTCAATTTATTGAAACAAATACATGCAAGCAATAGCTAGCAAAGTTAATTTTTATGAGCTTAATGACCATCTGGTCATTCAAACAAATCATTATGAGAGTTTGATCCTGGCTCAGGACGAACGCTGGCGGCGTGCCTAATACATGCAAGTCGAACGCTTTTTCTTTCACCGGAGCTTGCTCCACCGAAAGAAAAAGAGTGGCGAACGGGTGAGTAACACGTGGGTAACCTGCCCATCAGAAGGGGATAACACTTGGAAACAGGTGCTAATACCGTATAACACTATTTTCCGCATGGAAGAAAGTTGAAAGGCGCTTTTGCGTCACTGATGGATGGACCCGCGGTGCATTAGCTAGTTGGTGAGGTAACGGCTCACCAAGGCAACGATGCATAGCCGACCTGAGAGGGTGATCGGCCACACTGGGACTGAGACACGGCCCAGACTCCTACGGGAGGCAGCAGTAGGGAATCTTCGGCAATGGACGAAAGTCTGACCGAGCAACGCCGCGTGAGTGAAGAAGGTTTTCGGATCGTAAAACTCTGTTGTTAGAGAAGAACAAGGATGAGAGTAAAATGTTCATCCCTTGACGGTATCTAACCAGAAAGCCACGGCTAACTACGTGCCAGCAGCCGCGGTAATACGTAGGTGGCAAGCGTTGTCCGGATTTATTGGGCGTAAAGCGAGCGCAGGCGGTTTCTTAAGTCTGATGTGAAAGCCCCCGGCTCAACCGGGGAGGGTCATTGGAAACTGGGAGACTTGAGTGCAGAAGAGGAGAGTGGAATTCCATGTGTAGCGGTGAAATGCGTAGATATATGGAGGAACACCAGTGGCGAAGGCGGCTCTCTGGTCTGTAACTGACGCTGAGGCTCGAAAGCGTGGGGAGCGAACAGGATTAGATACCCTGGTAGTCCACGCCGTAAACGATGAGTGCTAAGTGTTGGAGGGTTTCCGCCCTTCAGTGCTGCAGCAAACGCATTAAGCACTCCGCCTGGGGAGTACGACCGCAAGGTTGAAACTCAAAGGAATTGACGGGGGCCCGCACAAGCGGTGGAGCATGTGGTTTAATTCGAAGCAACGCGAAGAACCTTACCAGGTCTTGACATCCTTTGACCACTCTAGAGATAGAGCTTCCCCTTCGGGGGCAAAGTGACAGGTGGTGCATGGTTGTCGTCAGCTCGTGTCGTGAGATGTTGGGTTAAGTCCCGCAACGAGCGCAACCCTTATTGTTAGTTGCCATCATTTAGTTGGGCACTCTAGCGAGACTGCCGGTGACAAACCGGAGGAAGGTGGGGATGACGTCAAATCATCATGCCCCTTATGACCTGGGCTACACACGTGCTACAATGGGAAGTACAACGAGTTGCGAAGTCGCGAGGCTAAGCTAATCTCTTAAAGCTTCTCTCAGTTCGGATTGTAGGCTGCAACTCGCCTACATGAAGCCGGAATCGCTAGTAATCGCGGATCAGCACGCCGCGGTGAATACGTTCCCGGGCCTTGTACACACCGCCCGTCACACCACGAGAGTTTGTAACACCCGAAGTCGGTGAGGTAACCTTTTGGAGCCAGCCGCCTAAGGTGGGATAGATGATTGGGGTGAAGTCGTAACAAGGTAGCCGTATCGGAAGGTGCGGCTGGATCACCTCCTTTCTAAGGAATATTTCGGAAGACTACACATCGTTTGCCTTTGTTCAGTTTTGAGAGGTTTACTCTCAAACAAATTTGTTCATTGAAAACTGGATATCGAAGAAAAAACAAAACAAGTAACACACACCGAGTTGAAATGTTAAAAGAGTTTTTTAATAAGTTCAACGCTTATTTTCTTGAGCAACCTTCTATCGCTAGAAGAAGTACTCAAAACCGACCGTAAGGTCAAAGGTTAAGTGAATAAGGGCGCACGGTGGATGCCTTGGCACTAGGAGCCGATGAAGGACGGGACTAACACCGATATGCTTTGGGGAGCTGTAAGTAAGCTATGATCCAGAGATTTCCGAATGGGGGAACCCAGCATCTTTTATAGGATGTTACGTCTGCGTGAATACATAGCGCAGTCGAGGTAGACGCAGAGAACTGAAACATCTAAGTACCTGCAGGAAGAGAAAGAAAATTCGATTCCCTGAGTAGCGGCGAGCGAAACGGGAAAAGCCCAAACCAACAAGCTTGCTTGTTGGGGTTGTAGGACTCCGATATGGTAGTCTATTCAGATAGTCGAAATACTTGGAAAAGTATGTCAAAGAGGGTAAAAACCCCGTAGGCGAAATTTGGATAACACCTAGGAGGATCCTGAGTACGGCGGAACACGAGGAATTCCGTCGGAATCCGGGAGGACCATCTCCCAAGGCTAAATACTCCCTAGTGACCGATAGTGAACCAGTACCGTGAGGGAAAGGTGAAAAGCACCCCGGAAGGGGAGTGAAATAGATCCTGAAACCGTGTGCCTACAACAAGTTAGAGCCCGTTAATGGGTGATAGCGTGCCTTTTGTAGAATGAACCGGCGAGTTACGATAGCATGCGAGGTTAAGTTGAAGAGACGGAGCCGCAGCGAAAGCGAGTCTGAATAGGGCGAATGAGTATGTTGTCGTAGACCCGAAACCATGTGATCTACCCATGTCCAGGTTGAAGGTGCGGTAAAACGCACTGGAGGACCGAACCCACGTACGTTGAAAAGTGCGGGGATGAGGTGTGGGTAGCGGAGAAATTCCAAACGAACTTGGAGATAGCTGGTTCTCTCCGAAATAGCTTTAGGGCTAGCCTCGGAATTGAGAATGATGGAGGTAGAGCACTGTTTGGACTAGGGGCCCATCTCGGGTTACCGAATTCAGATAAACTCCGAATGCCATTCATTCATATCCGGGAGTCAGACTGTGAGTGATAAGATCCATAGTCGAAAGGGAAACAGCCCAGACCACCAGCTAAGGTCCCCAAATAACTATTAAGTGGAAAAGGATGTGGGGTTGCACAGACAACTAGGATGTTGGCTTAGAAGCAGCCACCATTTAAAGAGTGCGTAATAGCTCACTAGTCGAGTGACCCTGCGCCGAAAATGTACCGGGGCTAAATAGTTTACCGAAGCTGTGGAGTGCACCATCAGGTGCATTGGTAGGAGAGCGTTCTAAGGGCGTTGAAGGCAGATCGTGAGGACTACTGGAGCGCTTAGAAGTGAGAATGCCGGTATGAGTAGCGAAAGACAGGTGAGAATCCTGTCCACCGAATGACTAAGGTTTCCTGGGGAAGGCTCGTCCGCCCAGGGTTAGTCGGGACCTAAGCCGAGGCCGACAGGCGTAGGCGATGGACAACAGGTTGATATTCCTGTACCCGTTGTTTTTGTTTGAGCAATGGAGGGACGCAGGAGGCTAAGAAGTGCAGACTGATGGATATGTCTGTTCAAGCAGTAAGTCTTGGTAGGAGTCAAATGCTTCTACCTATACGGACAAGCTGTGATGAGGAGGGAAATAATAGTACCGAAGCTTCTGATGTCACACTGCCAAGAAAAGCTTCTAGTGAGAAAACAACGGCCCGTACCGCAAACCGACACAGGTAGTCGAGGAGAGAATCCTAAGGTGAGCGAGAGAACTCTCGTTAAGGAACTCGGCAAAATGACCCCGTAACTTCGGGAGAAGGGGTGCTGCTCTAACGAGCAGCCGCAGTGAATAGGCCCAAGCGACTGTTTATCAAAAACACAGGTCTCTGCAAAATCCTGCCCGGTGCTGGAAGGTTAAGAGGAGTGCTTAGCGTAAGCGAAGGTACGAATTGAAGCCCCAGTAAACGGCGGCCGTAACTATAACGGTCCTAAGGTAGCGAAATTCCTTGTCGGGTAAGTTCCGACCCGCACGAAAGGCGTAACGATTTGGGCACTGTCTCAACGAGAGACTCGGTGAAATTTTAGTACCTGTGAAGATGCAGGTTACCCGCGACAGGACGGAAAGACCCCATGGAGCTTTACTGTAGTTTGATATTGAACCCTGGGGATAACAGGCTTATTTCCCCAAGTGTCCACATCGACGGGGAGGTTTGGCACTGGGGCGGTCGCCTCCTAAAAGGTAACGGAGGCGCCCAAAGGTTCCCTCAGAATGGTTGGAAATCATTCGAAGAGTGTAAAGGCAGAAGGGAGCTTGACTGCGAGAGCTACAACTCGAGCAGGGACGAAAGTCGGGCTTAGTGATCCGGTGGTTCCGCATGGAAGGGCCATCGCTCAACGGATAAAAGCTACCCTGGGGATAACAGGCTTATCTCCCCCAGAGTCCACATCGACGGGAGGTTTGGCAC
>JAHHEN010000010.1 GCA_018982785.1 Enterococcus innesii
TTCGTATTTTGTGTTTTACGTTTTTTAATCAAATTATTATTTTTAATTTAATATTATTCTTAATATTTATTTTCGTTTTTAATATCTTTTATAATATTTATTATTGAGATTAGATATTATAAAAGATATTATTTCGTATTTTTAATATTATTATTAATATTAAAAAGGAATGCTATCACTAGCATTCCTTTTTTTATTTGTAGTAGTGGTATCTACAAGCTAATATTTCTATCTTATTATCTGTTACTCGATATACTAATCTGTTTTGGCTATCTATTCTTCTTGACCACCAGCCGCTTAAATTAAATTTCAGTGCTTCCGGTTTGCCTAAACCATTATGTGGTGTTTCTTGTATGTTTTCTAGCAACTTCTTTATTCTATCAACTTTCTTTGCATCACTTTTTTCCAATGCTGAAAATCTTTCCACGCGTTTTCCGTCCAAACAATCTCCATTTTATAGATCCTCTAAGCTTGTAGATATTGTTTTGCCAGATTCTAGTTGCTCTTTCGATTCTTCTAAATGCTTGCTGTTTGCATCACTGGATAACAGGTGAACTGTTTCCATGATGGACGCATAATCTTTTTCAGATAGAACAACTATGTTGTTTCCGTCATTACTTGTTACTGTGATTACATCTGCATCGTCATTTACTTCTCGCATGAACCCTTTTAGATTTTGTCTAAAATTTGTGTATGTTGTTGTTGTCATATATTTCCCTCCTTCTTTATATCTCTATTGTACAGTATTCCTGTACAGGTTTCAAGTATTTTCTTCAAATAAATATTAATTTAAATATTATTGACCTTATTTAGATATTGTTTTATAATATTAATTAAGATGTTTAAAATAATATTAAGTGAGGTGTTTCTTGTGGTAAAAGTGTTTTCGACTGTCATAGAAAAAGGCGGCGTTGGAAAAACAACGGTCACATACAACGGCGGCGAACGCCTAGCATCATTAAATAAGCGAGTACTGCTCGTAGATATGGATAAAAAACCTAGCCTGACGGCACGCTATGATATTGATGAATCATATTACAATGACGGTACCTTAAAGCGTGAGCATACTGTTGCAAAATTTTTTGAAGATGGCGGGAGTGATCCTGTTCCGATCAATGTTAAACCTAACATCGATTTGATTGCTGGCTATCCTCAACTATCTGAACTGAAAAAAGACGTTGAAGAAGGTATGCAACGTATGTATTTGTTGCGATGGTTTTATGCTAATCTCGATGAATTAGAAAAAAAGTATGATTATATCTGGATCGATAATCATAATGATTTAAGTATATTCGTTGATAATACGATCGCTATTTCCGATCTTGTAGTGATCCCGATCGATGTGGATCTTGATTCTATGAATCGCTTATCAGAAGTTGATAGTCACATAGAACGTTTAAAGAAAATTATGGTTGAGCCGATCAGCAAAAAATCATATGTAAATGCTGCAAGTGTAAAAATCGGGAACATGCTTGATTATAATACTAGCGATTCCCATTCGTTTAAGAAAGCCTTTGAGGAGCTTTCTAAGAGTGATCCGTCTTATCTGGGGTGTTTCTACCGAAGAACTGCTTTCAAGGCTGCAAAATCGCAAAATAAGCCGCTGGTAGAGATTGAGCGAGAAGCATCTAAAAATGACAAAGGGCTGCAAAAATTCTTTGTCGATACCTGGGCGATCTACGATAAAATTTTTGAAACAGCAGATAATATCTAGCGAGGAGTGTAAGAAGATGGCAAAAAAAGATTTAAGTCAGGCTTTCCTATCCGCTATGAGCGGAGAAAAGCAATCGGCAACCGAAGAACAAATACCTGAAAAGGAAACTACTAGCGAAGAAAATATCTCTTTAGCATCGATGATTAAACCCAAAGAGATAGGCAAGCGCAAGCTTGTACCTGTATATCTGACAGATGAGGAGCATGAGAAGTTAAAAGAATTTGCTGCTACAAACGGATATTCTCGTAAAGTACGTGGTAAAGATGAGTATGATGGGAATTTATCGGCTCTTTTACAAAATCTCGCTAGTCAACTCGAATGGGGGAATATTTGATGAACGACCCGCTCGCAGCTTCAGAATATGCATCATTTCTAAAAAAACAATTAGAGGTGTTATGTTCTAATACTAATGATCTGTATAAACTTGAGAACGAAATTGAGAACGAAAAAAAGATTGAGTATATGACAGAAATTATTGCTAATTTAATTATGATTAACAAAGGAACACTGTCAATTATAGAATCAGTTTCACGGCGCTATAATTAATAATAAAAAGCCAGACGGTTGCCCCCGACTGGCTTTTTTTGGTTAGTATTTGCTTTGAAGTCTACTTGATATGTAAATTGTATCATATATTCACATTTCAAAAAACATTTTCTTAATTTTTGGTATACTTTATTTATAAATAGTCAAAATAACTTTTTAATTTAAATGATATTGACTTAAAACACAGGAGGGGTTATGAATAACAACGATTATGTGAATCTACTTACAACGATAGCTCATGAAAAAGGGAAAGATCGAAAGTTATTATTAAAAATGGAGATTGCAAAAGCAACAGATCCATTAGTGAAAGAACAGCTGCAACTATTACTTGAAGAACAAGAATCACAAGAACGAAGAAATAAATTTATTGCGGGAATTTTCTTTGCTGTTTTGTTCGTGGCTTTTATTTTATTTTTTATGAAATGGATATTCTATCCAAACAACGAAATTAAAACAAATGCTGCATCATCTAATACAGTTAGTACAGTAACAAGTACGACAGAAGGAACTTCATTTTCTAGCGAAAGTAATCTTGCAGATAAAACAACAAGAAAAGAAAATAGCAAACACAACACCATGAATCCAGCATCTACAAATCTATCTGAAACAGAAGCGATTGATTGGGCTAAAAGTTATCTTTATGGATCAGGTGAATTTACACAAGACACAATAGACCGTCTTTTGTGGGAAACTACGATAGGAGAAGATAATTTAATAAATATTTTTGCAAGAGGAAATGTTTTGGCTGCATGGCTACGGATAAATGGAAATGGAGAACTACAAAGGACAACTGATGTAATAAATGGAAGTAATTGGCAGACTGTCAGCGTTAATTATACCCCTTATACAGCAACTAAAAAAGAGACTTTAACTACGAATCTTAGTGAATCGGAAGCGATCGAATGGGGGAAAAAATATCTTTATGAATCTGGTAAACTATCACAAGATGATATTTCTGGGTTAGTATTTGAAACAGATCTTAAAGAAGACAATTTGCTATACATTACTGCTCGCACAAGATTTCAACTGTTTGCTTTATTACGCATAGATAAAGAGGGGAATTTACAAGAAACTACAGATTTTGCTTATTTAAGCGATTGGAAAACAGTTCGTACTGCTCAGGATTATGATGTGAATTAAAAAAAATGCGAAATTTAAGAAATGTTCGCTTGCTAAATACGAACGTGTGTTTGTATAATGTAAGTGGAAGCCCCCCTTATTTGCACAATCTATAAATAAAATTAGTATTTATGATGTTTTTGATTTTTATATTTTGAATTATCCACAGTGTGTGGATAGCGGGGCGCCTTAGCGCCTACCGCTCTTTATATTAATCTGTAAATCAATTATAAGAATTAAAAACCTTAGTAAAGCTTTTAATCCCTTTATTATCAAGGGTTATAGAGATTTTATAGCTACGTAAAAGGTAAGTTAGTGCTACGTAAAAGGTAATAAAAAGCCTGATATGCCTACTTAAAAGGTAAATATATAGCTACGTAAAATAGATTGACATAGCTATATTTATTGTGTAAAATAAAAAACATAGGAAGCACCACTGTCCTACTCATTAATAACTTTGGCGAGTCCATTAATGAAAAATAAATAGAAGGGAGGGTGTCCTATGTCAAGTATTGGGTGCAGTGTGCCATCGAGCGATGGTACACTACATGCCGCTATTTGTGATAATGATAGTGAGGTGTTACAAAGGAACAAAGAATGTACCTCTGAGGTACGCTCACCTATCAGTATATTACCACAAAAGGCGGTGGTTTTACAAATGCAAGATTTAGACAGATTAGAGAATAAAGTTGCGAACGCATTACTAAAAGCAATACCAAAATGTAATTCTGCGACAATTAAAATATTTGAATTGATTGTCAGTGCTATTGATCCATACAATCCACCTGAAAATCGTACTGTTTACATTGATAAAGAATTGTTTTATAAATTTTTGGGACTTGATGGCAAACAGAAATCTGTTAAATTAAGAAGCCATATTAAAAAGTTTTGTAGTCAACTATGGTTTGATTTCTCTATTTTGACTGATAAAGAAAGAGATGCCGTTAACGAGATAATCACTCGTGATAACCCTAATCTCGTATTGCTTCATAAAGAGCATATTGTGAGTGCTGCAAATGAAGTTTACTGGGAACCTAGAAAGCCATTTATAGCCTTTGAGATTAGCGAAAGAATTTTATTTTTCCTATCCTATTTGGGTAAAGATATTCATGGTGAAAACAACGGTAAACAATTTACTACTTATGATTTAATCGGAATGAGCAATTTCGAAAGCAAATACAGCGTTATTTTATATAGATGGTTGCGAATGAAATACCAAGAATCTAAAAAGTTTGGAAGTAAGATAGAAATTAGTATTGATAATCTTCGCATGATTACAGATACAACAGATCTATATGATCGTTTTAATAATTTCGAATATAGGGTGTTACAAGTTCCTCAAAAAGAGATAAATCAATATTCCACTATCCAATTTGAATATAGAAAAATCAAAAAAGGTAGGAATATAGTTGCTATTCAATTTTTTGTTTCTGATAATCCACAAAATAAACCTGTAAAAGCAGAAACATTAAAACCACACAAAACAAAAGAGGAGAGAGAAGCAGATCTTCAGGCATCAGCATATAAAGCGATCATTAGTGATTATACAGATATGCTTTCTGATCGTATGTTTTTGAAAAAAGGATATAAGAAGGATACTAAGCTTTTAGCAAGGCTGAACGATGATCTATATCCTCTTTATGATTTGCTGGTATCGGAACAAGGTGAAGAACTTTTGAAAGTTCATTTGGACATGATACAGCGCCGTATCGAATTAGCTAAAACTGATGTAAACGATGTAATAGGCTACCTTATTACATGTGCTAAACAATCTAAAGATAAAAAATATCTTGATGAATACAAATACCAAAGAAATAGGCATAGCTACAGCTAACAGCAATGTCAGGCAATAAATAAACATGAGGAAAAAGGGTGCTTCCTAAATTTTATAGTTAGGAGTTTTCACATGGGAAATATTATTGTCCAAGTTAGCAATAACATTAGAGCTTTAAGAATAGAAAAACGAATGACACAGGAAGAATTAGCGAAGCGAGCAACATGTACAAGAGCTACCATATCAAGAGTTGAATCAGGAAAGAGAAATCCTTCCTTGCCATTAGCTAAATTAATTGCAAGAGGATTAGATGAACCTATTGATAAAGTTTTCGGTTCTGAGGAGGAAGTGCAGTAATGGCTAAATTTAGCAATGTATTTGAAGAAGCTAAAAGGCGTTATCGTGATTTTAAAGCACGCGGTTTTGTTCCGCCGGGCGGAGGTAATGCAGCGTGGCAAGACTTTATTGCAGAGGTAGCAGCTGAAAATAAGGGTCAGTATCATAAAGGTATCTGGACTAAAAATGCCTATAAGGAAGCTTACGGCGTTGATGTGGATTATTTTGAATCCACATCATACGCTGATATTAAAGAGCAGCGTTTAGACAACCTTTTAAGTATATACAGAGAATTAATACGTGATATATACGATATAAATGATTTTTGGGATCTTGCAGCTAAATATGGAAATGGTAGAGATATGAGTTTTAAGCCTTCGGACGTAAACAGAGTTGATTCGCTGGATGGGCTGATAGATCATGCCAGTGCGGCAATGAATATCGAACCATATTTATTTAGAAACAAAACAGGACGCAGACGATCAGAAGAATCGTCAATGATGGAAACATATCATGACACCTTTGTAGAAGAACTTGGTCATTTGATCGATGAAATGAGCGAACAAAAAATAAAATTTAAGTATTAATCTTTTGGAGGATCTGCTATGGATAAAGATTTGATAAAATCTGATGAATTTCAACACAAAATAAAGTTTATGTTGGGTCTTAACTATCTTACAAGAGCGAAGCTAGACGGATTTAATGGAAACTTGTATATACTCAAACATATTTGGAAAAATACGACTAAGTCAACGTCACAATTTCATTATTTGGGTTGGGATGATCCAAGCAAGATCCCTTACTATCCTGATGCAGACAGTTATCGAGGGGCTACAAGCGGAAGTAAGTACAACAAAGAACTGCTTATCCCTAACGAAAAAATGATTGAATATGATTTTACAGAAGCTTATACGAATATCATGAGAACCTACTCTTTACCATCTAACGTGTATTTAGAAAATGCAAAATTTGATGCTGATAAGATTATAGATCGGATGAAATCATACGATAAACCGCAGCCGTACCGTGAGCTATCCACGCTAGTTTTCGTCAATGTCTATATCGAAGCGATCGCAAAAGACGATACTTATACAGCTTTTGGATCTCACTTTCAGCAGTACCGCCGAACATTGAGCCGAACCCTTACTATATCTGAAATAGAGCTAAAGCTCATCATGGACTTTTACGATGTAAAACACTTAGAAATCCTCGAAACATATACATTCCGATGCAGAAAAGGGATGCTAGATGATTACTTTAAGATCATCGATCAGCTAAAAGATGATGAAGAAACATTGCCGTTTTATAAAATGTTGCGCAACAAGATTTATGGAACCATCGGTAAGAGAGAACTTAATGATTATGAAAAACAAATCTTCAATTTCCCAATGTATAACAGGGCGTTTTCTAGTATGGTTGCTGGTGTCTTTCGCGATCGTATTGCACGGTATGAACAAAAATATGTAAATAGCGAGTATGGTCTAGTTTTGATAAAAACAGATGGATTGTATTTCAAAAAAGAAGTTCCGGAATTTGAAGCATTAGCTCAAAGGGGTATCGTCAAAAAGAAAGAGCATGTCATAACAGATGATGATGTTCACAGATAGAGGGGTAACACCTATATATTTTTATCTCGAAAGGGGTAACACTTTTGCCAGTAAAAAAAGAAAATAAGCGCCTATCTTATACAGCTACACCGTATTATGGAAAGAGATTAGAACGGATTGCAGAATATGAGGACAAGAGCAAGACACAGCTCATAAATATGTGGATTGATCAGTACTACATGGCGTTTGGACATGATATGGAAAAAAACAAGAAAAAGAAAAAGACGAGGAAAAAAAATGATAAATAATGTTGTTTTGGTCGGTCGCTTAACAAAAGCGGCTGATCTCAAATATACCCAAAATGGAACAGCGGTAGCAAGTTTTACCTTGGCAGTAAATCGGAATTTTACAAATAAAAGCGGAGAACGAGAAGCGGATTTTATTAATTGCGTAGTATGGCAGAAACCAGCTGAAACGTTTGTAAACTACACAGAGAAAGGGTCACTTGTTGGAGTAGTCGGACGGCTGCAGTCAAGATCTTATGATAATCAGCAAGGCGTTAGAGTATATGTTACAGAGCTAGTAGTAGAAAGCTTCCAATTTCTATCAGGAACAAATCGAAGCGCTAACAATCAAAATGAACAACAAAGCACACCGAAAACAGAAGATCAGCAATTTATGAATGATCTTTATAATGTACCACCAATGATGCAAGACAATCACAGTACTAACTTTGAAGGAGATTTGCCGTTTTGATTACGTATGAAAAAAAGGAATAAAAGAAGTGTTTTGGACTAACGTCCTATGGCATGCAAAAAATAAAAATATACCAATTTCGGAGCTAATGTCTGGGAAAACCGCAGCAGCAAATAACAAGACAGCGAACATTATGCTAGAACGGATTGAAAATATTGCTAACATGCTAGAAATTGATGATTACGCAATTTTATTTGAAGAAGTGGAGGGCTGAAATTATGGTGCATGATATTTATGTGGTTCTAAAAAGATGGGATTACGAAAACACGGCAGTCATGAAAGCCTTTGTTGATGAAGAAGATGCGAAAGAATTCGTCAAGGAATGTTTTGAAAGTGGTATTTATGGAGAAGGTCATTTCTATATTGAGAAATCAATACTTGCAGAAGGGAATTCTTTTGATGAGTTTGTTATTCAGGAAAAAGTAAAAATACCGCTGTTTGTAAGTGATTTAGTGAATTATACAAAAGGAAAAAACAGAGTCCCTGCAGATGTTTTGAGGGAATTTTTCATACCTTTGTTTCTTGCCGATTTGCCGGTTTTTCTAGATTTAAGAAGATTAAAAGCTTATTTTGATAGTCCTTGTCATAGATATGCTTTTGAAAAAGCATGTATTTTAGGTTATGAATTAGAGCAGAGTTAATTAACGGAAGATAGCGGAATGGAGGGAATGAATGGATAGGAATGAGCTTATAAACGATATGAAAGAAATCTATGCCAATGCTTTTCTAGAATCTTATGGTATTGAGCTAAGAAAAGAAAATGAAAAAAAAGCTGATGTTATATCGGAAGAAACATCAGCCTTGTTAAATAATGCGAATTCTGACGAAGAAGTAGCATTGGCAATCAAAGCAGCAATGAATGACCGTGTAGACTATGTAAAAAATTTGGAAGCGGAAGAAATTAAGGAATGGAGGAAGCTAACTTGAAAGAATGTAAGTACTGCACACCAAAAGAAGGCACTTGTTATGGTGAATCATTTAAAACTGATTTCAGTCAAATTGATACCAGAATTGATGGTCTAAACGGTTGTCTAGATATTAGAGGAAACAATGATGATGATATGGTTTTAATTAATTTTTGTCCTATGTGTGGACGTGATGTTTCAGAAGGTCATGATTAAGTACGAAAGTGACAGAAATAAAGGAGTGGTACGCCGATGATCAAGAAGATTAAGAAGTTCCATTCAGCTAGATATGAAAGAAAAATGATTGCTAAGACTAAAGAATTGCTCGAAAATCAGATAAAAGGTGGTAAATACTATCCACACTATAATCACGATAAAGACAAACGCGAAAATATCATAGTAATGATTCTTTTTTTTAGATATTTTAGTGTAGACGCCTATTTTCATGAAGGAAAAGGATCCGATGTGAGATGGTGGATAATTTCTAATGAGAAGAAAGTATTAGAGCTATACGATGATTTGGTCAGTAATCCACCAAAATTACAAACTTGGAGGGTGCGCAGTGATGGGTACGCCAAAAGTTAGAGTATTAGTGAAACCCTTGCTCAAACCATGGCAGCCATGGCGATATGTGACAGATTCTTGGTCGATTCTGACAGATGATCCAGAAAAGGCGGCAGTATTTCAGGACAATGGATTGTACAAGGTGCAAGACTATTACTTTTTCAGCAAAAAAGATTATGAGTTAGTAAGTGATCCTCAAAGATAAAAGACAAGCCGCCTATCAAGGCGGTTTTTTTGTGTCATTTAGGTACGTTCCGCCAAAATATAAGTTTGACTTGTTATAATAAAATTACAAACAATGATATTTATTTAAATATTAAAGTTAATATTTTTAGGTGGTGATTCTTTGAGTGCTATTATTACGGTAAATCCATACGAGACAGAAGAAGGATGGTTAAATACGGAACTGTTATGGGATGAAATAGAACAGTTTGGTGTCATTGTAGGCGCGCGTGGTGTAGGGAAAACCTATGGATGGATGGATTTTTCTTTAGATAGGGGTTTTGATACAATCCGTGATAAATATGATTTTGAAACACTAGAAGAGTTTGAAAAACTACCAGAAGAAATGAAATTAGATTTTCAATTCTATTATCTAAGAAGAACAGGCACGCAAGCAGAAGCAGCTGCAGAGGATCTAATGCTTGAAGATTTTTATATAGATTTTGTAAATAGTCTTAATGAAGAAATCCTTGAAAAGTACGACTATTACATAGAATATACAGGAAGCAAAAAAGGTCCAAGGAAAATATACTTGGTTTTTAGAGAAAAAGAGGAGAAGAAAAAAAGAATTAGAAAATCCATCCTCCTAGGAAGGATTGCAGCGCTTAGTATGGCAGAAAAAATTCGAGGGCCAGGGATTCCAGAAATTAAAATAATAATTGTTGACGAGTTTCAAGCCAAAAAAATTGGGATTATTTACCCAACGAACCCGCAGAGCTTGAAGATATTTACGAATCAATAGGACGGATTCGATGTGGTACAGGGGATATAAAAGTCGTCTTATTAGGGAATTCCGGTACGATCTTAAATCCTTATTTTGATTACTACGATTATGATGAATTCACGGAACTAAAAACGATCAAAAAAGGCGGAGAAGCAATTTTCTATCATTTGCCCAATAAGGCAAAGCGAAGTGAAAAATCAAAAAACCTATTCAAGGGATCTGCTTATGGAAAATATTCACTTGATAATGATTATGCTGACAATCAGATGTTTAATGTTCTTCGCTTGAAAGATGCCATTCCGCCACGAAAATGTTTATATAATGTGGTGATCGGCGATCTACCTATGGGGATATGGAAAACTGGTGATCAAAAGATTCTTATTAGTAGAATAACCGATGATGATAAGCCAACTTTTGTTGATCGTATGCCTATAAATAATGAACATCAAGACATACAGCCGTATGTGATCTTAGCCGATAAAGTCGCACATAAAACATTGCATTTTGATTCGCCAGAGTTAAGGCTAAAAAGTGAAAAGCATTTAAGAAGATACGTTTATCATCGTAAAAGTAGTAATACATGGGAAAAATTTTGAAGTCGATTTTATCGACTTCTTTTTTTGTGTCATTTAGGTACATGTTTGTGCGTTTTAGGTACTATTCGATATTTTTTTGGATAAATTTGCTATTTTTTAGAAAAGAACAGATACATGGAGGGTGAGTGATTTGAGTAGAAGTAAGTCGAAAATCGAATTTTATGAAGGGGTACCAATTTCTACAGATTTCAAACATGAGCCATTATTTGATTCTAAAGCAGACCAAGTAAATTTTTTCAACAAGTACAAGAAAAGCAGCCTAACTTTCGAAGGCAGTTATCAGCGTGTTGAAGAACAAATAAAAACAGCATTTAAATACGAGCAGCTTGTAAACATAAATTATGTACACGTGATAAATCCAAGCTTTGAAGGAGCGCCAGAAGAAGAATCGGAATGGTGGGGCTTTGTTATTGATATTCATTATATCAATGATGGGCTGGTTACTGTTGATTGGGTAGTAGATCCAGTTCAAACGTTTATGTTTCGTTGGGATCTCAACAAGGCATTTATCGAAAGAGGAATGCTAGACATTGTTAAACAAGATGAAAATAAATACAGATACTTAGACAATCAAAACGCTGCTATTTTATCGAACGATGAAGCAATAGGTGTAGATGGTTTAGCACACTATTTATTTCATGACAACGTTATGAAAGCACACAGTAATTACGAGAGCGACATTGTTTTCTTGATTCTTTTGATCGGCGATTCAGAAAATAAATCATTTGTTGGGATTCCTAGCCAAATTGAGTATTACGTTTTGCCTTACGATCGGAAAAGAGGACGACTAATAAACTTTGAAATTTCAGACGTTCGTGGAGGGCAAGGTTATACAACTATCAAATCTGAAAGTAACGGCGATTGGAGCATTTTGTATGCACTAGATCAAATCTCGAAAGATATGGATTTGACTAAAGGCGGCAAAGCGATTTTAGGCGGTTACATACAGAATCATATCGGATTAGATTTTGAAGTAGATGCAACAGAGGGAACAACTGACGTAAAAATTACCGCCGCAATGGCGCGCAGCGAGTGGGAACCGCCGTTAGGATCAAGATCAAACCTAGAAATCTACAAAGCCGGAGAAAGTGGCGGCGAAGATTCGGGTGGTGGTGGAGATAACGGCGGTGGTGATGGTGGTAATGGCGGGGGAGAAGACAATGGATCTTCATTCACAAACGGAGACATCGTGAACGTGGGTTTTACAATCTCTAACGCCAATATCAATTTGTTACTCAAATACGCTAGGCGTAGGAATATGATGCCTAGTTTCCTAATCACTCAACTTTTTATCGAAAGTCGATGGGGAGATCCTAATACGTCGCTGACAGGGGTTCAAGATAATAATTGGGCGGGTATCAGCATGCCGTTTAGACCACCAGCGGGAGTGACTGTTACACAAGGAACACCAAGACCATCGAATGAAGGCGGTTATTATGTGAGATTTGCATCGATGGACGACTTCTTTAATTCATATTGTTTTGTTCTATCGAAAGAGAACGGTCTTTACAACGTTGAAGGCAAAACAACTCTTGAAGATTATGTGCGCGGATTATTCAGAGTTGGCGGAGCGAATGCTGATTATGCAGCGTCAGGATTTGACCACTATTTAGGATTAATGGCGCCAACATATACAGCAATAAAAAATCAGAATTCAGGGAAGCTAGAAGAATTAGATAGGTTGGCATCTAGCAATTAGATAGCGAGTAAAGGAGAGTAAAGAAATGACCCAAACAGTCTCATGGATTTTTAGACGTGATATGCAAATGGGACAAGGTGAGAACGGTTCTGCAAGTCATCGAGGGTCGTTAGCAATGGATTTTTCAATTCCTTCAATTACAAATATTCCAGTATACGCGCCATGTGATGTTGAGTGTGTTCTAGCGCAACATGAGCATGCTTTATATGCTTGGCAATCACAAAGCGAAGTGAAATGGATTGATGGAACAGTTGATTTCATATCTTTTTTCTGTATTCACGGAAATACTGATTTCGATAAATCAATATTTGCAGGGATGAAAGTGAGTAAAGGCGGACTGATAGGGCATACCGGTTGGGGTGGCAATGTCATACCGCCCGGACCAGCGGGAGACCATTTGCATCTTGAAACTGCTAAAGGGAAATACGCGGGTGGTTTAACTAATTCTCAAGGTACATTTATGATCCGGAATCAAGTTCATAACTACAATGTTTATCCATTAACCGATCCGTCAGGAAAAAATTACACGGTCACACCGCAAGCGGGAGTTTCTTCATATCCATGGAAAACAGGGAATGCGGACGGCGGAAGCGGTGGCGGTGGAGATAACGGAGGTGGCGGAGACAATGGCGGCGGTGGATCAGGAAAGCCAACGGTTGATTTGTTGAAGGTAAACAGATTTATGTACCCTGAACCATCGAGAAAATTTGTACAGTTAAGCGCCGAATCAATCGATGATTCATACCCTAAATATCACTTGATTCGAACCGTTTTTAATCGGCAGTTGGAGAAAAGCCATCCTGATTTAATCAAATATATCAATTCTTTACAAGGTGATTACGGACTTGAAAAATTATGCTGTTCTCCTATCACAACGGTTACTTTAACAAACGGAAAAGGAATACAGAAAAATTTCAACCTAGCAGATTTTAAGAATCAGGAAGAAGAATTTCCAGTATATGTAAAAGGATTTTTAGGCAAATCAAATCAGGTCGAATTTTATTTCGGCGATTATTTAAATCTTACTGAGTTTCCGCTGCATGGTAGCAGCTCGGCTTTGCCAGAAGCAATTATCCGGAAAGATGCGCTTATGGATCAAACGCCGAAAAATTTCGATTTATATATCGATACTGAAAAATCCTATGAATATTTGAACTACAACACAATTAAGCAAAGCATGGATAATGCTTCTTTTACTTTGAGCCAGAACCAATTACAAGCAGCGAACGCTGAAAGGAATTTCAAACTAGAACAAGACAAGCAAACGCAGCTTAACCAAATAGCACAGACCGGAGCCAGAAAAGGCTTAGACATCACACAAGGCGGAGCATGGCAACAGTTCGGAATTAGTCAGGTACAAAGGAATATCGGCGGAGCGATCGGCGTAGGCGCCAATTTGTTAAGCGGTAATATCTTGGGTGCCGGACTTGGGGCAGCTTCTATAGGTTTCAATGTTGGAATGGATGCTATGGGATTGAACGCAGCACAAAACACTCAAAACCAAGCGCTAGCTAATAGTCATGCTACAGCTAATCAGGCGTTAGCAGCGAGCCAAGGAGCGGGAGAGCAGATCTTTATGAATAGTCTTGCTACTTCTCAACTGATCGCTACTAACAACTATGAAAATACAATCGCAAATATCAACGCTGGTTTAGCTGATTTGAAGAATCAGCCAGACATTAGTGCAATCAGTGGAGCAGATTATAACTTTGAAATGGCTTATGACAATGACGACATTCATTGCGTGATCTATACGACTAACCCGCAAGCGCTGCACACGTTAGCCACTTTTTATGCTATGTACGGCTATTCAATTAAACGTTATGACGACATTTCAAAATATATGAAAGTTCGGCGCTCGTTTAATTACGTAAAGACACAGGGAGCAAACGTTAAAGGGAAAGTGTCCAACAAATGGCGAAACAATTTAAATATGATTTTTGATTCAGGGATCACGTTTTGGCGTGATACGGACAAGATGGAGAAAGGAGACATAACGGAAAATTATGCGACATGATTTTTTTACTTATGCGGATTTCGAAAAAGAAATTGCTAAATATCCGAACTTCTCTTTTGAGTACATGGCTAATAAGCTGCAGATCTTTTATGACTTTTTAGATAAGGGATTTGATCGAGATACAAATTACATGCGGCAGCCAATCTTTACGATCGATCTTAACAGAGCGTTCGATCTTGTTACGCCATATGGCTATCGCTTAACCGCACTCAAAAGAGCAGCGGACTATAACCATGTATCGGATATTGTTCTAAAGCTCTCTAATACGCCTATTTACTACAGAAAGGAGGGCGGTTGAAAATGGCAAGTCACACAATAGAACTATCTTTCTTGCTACGAGGGTTTTCAGAGATCAACGAGAATCCTTTAATGTATGCCTCACCAGCATCCATCATTGAAAATTCACGAGAAAATTTCTTTAAAGCGATCGGGCGTTATCCCTTTAATGTATGGGGAGACGATCGCGATTCGATGTTTAAAGATGAATTTGAGCGATCATTTTTAGAATTTTTCTATATGAAAGAAATCGGATTCCAAACGCCATCGGCTTTTTATCTTGAATTAGGAAACTTTCTAAGGAGAAAGATGCCAATCTATTGCAATCATTGGCGTTACGTACTTTCTGAAATGTATGTAACTAATACCGGAGACGTTAAAGGAAACGTTGTAGGAAATACAGTAAATGATGATGTTCGAAATATTGATTCGTGGGGCAAATCGGTAACAGATACGGAAACCGAAGGAAGCAGCAACACAGTAGGAGACCAACGATCCGGAATTGTAGACACACCACAAAATGAGCTTGAAATTGATTTGAATAATCTTAAGTATGCTTCACAAGTGACAAGAAGCGATAGCAACAGCGATTCAAAAACAGACGGCACGTCTCACACTGTAACTGAAACAGAAGACCACACACGCAACGTAGGTAATGCAGTCGGTAATTCTACGACAGACAGCCAAACGAATTCGTTTGGACGTGGAAAGACGTTTTCGACATCTACAGTCAGTGGATAGAAAGTGGTTATGATCTGTTCACGCCACTTTTTCAGGACTGTATGAAAGAGCAGATTTTTCATCCTTTGTTGTGAAGATAGAGAGATTGTAAATAGGGGTAGCATCTAAAAACTGGAGGATCAATTATGAAAAAAGTATCAGGCATGAAGAAAATTTCAGGAATTTTATTAGTAGTAGCAGCATTGTTTATTTTGTCAGGGTGTCGGCAAGCAAGCCGAGTATCGCATAATGTCAGCCAAGCAGCAGATAATTTCAATGTTGTTAGGCGTGTAGCAGTGATCAACACTCTTTCAAGCAAAGTCGAGTTTGAAGTTATTGGGAACATTTCTGTTAATACCAGTAATTCAGACAAATTGGAAATTATCGTCGAATCAGAAAAAGGCGTGTACAAAAAACACCTTATCAATATGACACAGTTCAACATGTATGTCGTAGAGGACTTAGAGGGCGCCGATGTCAACAATTTCAAATATGAAGTGAATTACATGCCGGAAAGCATTGTTCCTTTCACCATCACAAACAACGAATAGGAGAAGGGAAATGAGTACAATCGAGAACGCAGAAATTACAGAAACGCTGCTAGGCTATGCAGATCAGGGCATATTAACTTTTAGTATCGGATTGAAAGGGAAAGGTTGGGGCGTTAACTATGGTAATAGAGCGTTAGATGGCTTTGATAAAAAAGAAGACAAACGCACACCTGATCAAGCAGCTATGAGAATCATTCCAGAAATCTTGAATGTTGTCGGGGTCAGAAAGTGGGAAGAATTGAAGGGGAAATATGTACGAGTTGAAACAAACGGACTAGGCAGAACCATTACTAAGATCGGAAATTTGATCGATGATGTTTGGTTAGATTTAGATGATTTTTTTAATACTTGATTCCGCCGATGATACGTCATAAAGGGTAACACTATGTAGTGCCACGAGAGAAAGGGGTAACACTATTGAGTGAAGTTCGTTGGACAAGAATTTCCGTCAATGATTGGCGGCGGCTAAACGAAGAAGAAAGATCAAAATATGAATTTGTTAGCGATCCAGAAGGCTATTGTTTCAAGTTGATTGAAGAAAAAGAGGAACAGCCTACAGAAGATACTACAGATGATTTTGAAAAAATAATGAAAGGGAGGGAACGAAATGGATGACGAAAAAGAAAAAGTGTTTGCTGATTTTTTGGGTGATCGCGTTGTGATTGACGAGAAAAAAGATCCGGAAAATCCAGAGGAAGAGAAAGAAAAAGATCCAGAAACAGAAGAGGATCAAGAACAAGAAAAGACACTTGATAGAGAACTAGGGTTATACGAGTTCATCTATACAGAGAGCGGAAACGTGTTGATGAATCAAGAAACATATCAGCGCTTAATGTCAAAATTTATTTAGGAGGATAGCAATGTCAATTTTTACTGGATCAACAGAAATGCTACGGAAAGTCAAAGAAGAAATTGAAAAAGCCGCTTCCGGAGTTAAAGAAAAGCTACTAGGCATTATTGAAGATGCTAAGAACGAGCAAGAAGAAGTCAATAGCAATTTGAAACAGGCTATTGATCGAGAAGCTGCACGAAATGATGTTCAAGATGAAAAGATTGAGGATCACGAAAGGAAAATTCATTTAACGCAACAAGAATTGAATTTCTTTAAAGAGGATCAAGCAGAAATCAACAAAAGCTTAGATTCGGCGATCGTAGCAGAAAAAGAACGCAACGATCAACAAGACGAAACGTTAAAACAACATTCGGAAGCAATCGAAAAAAACACTGCTGACATCTTAGAAAACGCTGATAAAGCCCACCAAGACCTTGAAGCGCACAAAGAAGAATCAGCAGCGAAGTTTGATGATCTATCCCAAAAGGTAGATACCAACACTCAGAATATTAAACAAACTCGTGAAGAATTACAAGAGCAGCTAGGCGAGCATGATAATCGTATTACTGAAAACAAAAATCAAATTGCTGCTAATGCAGAAAAAGCAGAGCGGGCGATCGAAAGTGCAGTTCTTGATCTGAAAAAATCAATCCTTGAAACCAATAAGGATGTCATGCAAAACGCAACAAATATCAATCTCATTAGTGAAAATGTAGATAAAAAAATCGAAGGGCAGAATTTAAGAATCGAAGCGATTGAGGATCTACTAGATGAGTTGATCAAGGAAGTTAAAGAAGAATTCAAAGTGTTACATGATAACACAACGCTTAATAGCGAACAGATTAGCAAATTAAATCAATCCGTTACTGAAATTAATTCTCTTGTTGAAAAGTTAGAACTCGATACTAAAGAAAATACAGAAAACATTAATTTGATTTTTGAAGTGTTAGCAGATCTCGAAAACATTAGAGAAGAAACATCTGCAGAGATCGATAGCAAATTAGAAGCGTTGCTTTTAGGGGAGTTAAGCAGCCAATCTCATAACCTAGACTACAAAAACAAGGTTAGTGGCAGCATCGAGTTAAATCCCAATGTGGGACGGCGTGGAGCGCTTAGACCAGATCCAAGTTTATCGCAATCTGTAGGAATAGGTGAAATGACACAAGCACAGTACGATGTTTTATCAGAAAACGATGGTAAAACTTTTACCGCTCAGTCAGCGATCACATTTCAAGCATCGTACGGCGCAACATTTGTTTTTGATGTAGTGGAAAATTTCAAAAAAACTTATCCTAAGTTGCTTGAATTTCTTGAAGCACAGTCATTTGAAGATGTAATTCAGGTCATTGAAAAGTTTGTTAAAAACCAAAAAATTATTGTTAACGCAGCGGGATATGCGGGAACAGATCGAGGTATGACTATAGCGTGGTTTAATCCTGATACTAAAACTTGGGAAACTACCGAAGAACATACCGAAGCGACACCTCAAAAACTATCAACTAATGTAGCTGTTATAAAAAATGAAACAGGAAACACGAGCGATCTAAACGGTAAGGCAATTTGTATCATAAGAAGCCCAGAATCTTCACAATCGGTGCAGCAAGGGATTGCGTTGGGAAGATACGTGAATATTATCTTACAGGATAAAGAAATGTTCTCTTACAGCCCATTCATGCCAGCGGTCGTTATTATGGCAGACGAGCCAGTAGAAACAAACTTTATTACAGACGTAGAAATTGATAATGAAAGTGTTGTAAACGAGCGAGGGGTTGCTAAAATCCCTTATTCCGAAGATACAGCAAAAGCAGTAGCAGAAGTTTTCGGTGACGAGCTTACAACGGATCAATTTGTTAAGTTAGCTCTTGAAATGATGGCAAATGACAAAGGGAAAGAAGAAAATGCGGATGATCCTGATGGTGAAGAGCCTGAAACTGAAACAAAAGAAGAAGCGCCATCAAATACTGATGCAGAAGAACCACCGAAGAAAGCTAGTGTTGCAAAAAAGAATAAGAAGTAAGTAGCGTGAATAGCTAATTAAAAAGCCGCTATGAGTAATAGCGGCTTTTACTTTTAAGGAAGAAGGAAAGAAAAAAATGGTAATCGATTATTTAGTGTTAGCAAACGAGTTTCAAAAACTATTGAGCAATGCGTATATGCACGTTTTTGTTTGGGTAGTTATTTTTGACATTGTAACAGGATTAGCAAAGAGCTGGTTTGGCAAAACAAGCGATAGCACAAAAGGGCTTATGGGTATTGTGAAGCATATGTTAGTTGTTTGCTTGGTTTTAGTTGCATATCCGTATTTATCAATTTTAGGATTCGACACAATCGCAACAGGGTTTGTCTTATCGTTTATTGCAATGTATTTGATCTCTCTTGCGGAAAATTGGACACAACTAGGCTTACCAATGCCGCAGTACATTAAAGATCATCTTGAAAAGTTGAAAGAGAAAAACATGCCAGCAGTAGATTATAGCGATGGACAAGAAGGAACAGAAAGCATTTGGAATAAAGAGAAATAATTTCGGAGGGAAATATTATGACAAAAATTCAAGATTTACGAGGGGATTCAAGAATCCTCGGCCCGACAAATCCAAATAGAGCAGTATCAGCGATCACAAAGATCGCTCGACATCATTCGGCGACTGAAACAGGTGACGTATGGGCATTTCAAAACCATTGGCGCGGCACACTTGGATGGGGAACAGGCGGCTATCATGAAATCATCTTGCGTGATGGTACAGTACAACGAATCTACAATGACGTTGTAACAACGAACGGAGTAGGAAACCACAACACAAACACGTACCATATTTGTGTGGTTGGTAATGGATCATTTACCGCAGAACAAGAAAAAGCTTTCGAAGAACGTGCTAAGGATGCTATGAAGCGTTTTGGATTAAAGTACACTGATGTGCTAGGACATAATGAATTTAGCGGTCACAGCTCAAATACATGCCCAGGCATTAACATGAATTCTGTACGCGAACGTTTGAAGGGCAATTCTACAACGAATGATAGCAATAATGGCAGTTCAAACACGAATTCTAACAACAATTCCAATACCTCACTACCAAGTGGTGTAAAAGCAGCGAGTGGCAGTTATACAGTGCAAGTAGATACAAATATTCGATCTGGAGCATCAACAAAAAGCACGATTGTCGGTACCTACAAAAAAGGTCAATCATTTAATTATGATGGGTACATTGATGCAGAAGGGTATCGCTGGTACACCTATATCGCACACAGCGGCGCTCGCCGTTATGTTGCAGCCGTTAGTGCAGCAAGCGGTGGATCATCTTCAAACAATACTACAAATGCCTTAAAAGGATCAAACTTGCCTAATAAAGGCACGTACAAATTTACTGCAAATACGAATATTCGAGCAGCAGCATCGACATCATCGGCTATTGTTGGCTCGTATGCTAAAGGACAAACAGTGAACTATGATTCTAAAGTTACGGCGGGCGGCTATGTATGGTTAAGCTGGATCGGCGGTTCAGGAATTCGACGCTATGCAGCAGTTGTTTAAAATAGATAATCCCGCTCTTATTGGGCGGGATAATTTTTAAAGGAGAAGAAGCTATGCAATTTGAAGATACTTGGGCAAATAATACAGGACTAGCTTCCGCCTATGAAAGAGTGTTCGGTTCCAGACGTGATGTACTAAGTTCAACTAGCAGCACGACAAGTGCCGGAAATTCTGGGAATGACTTTATTCAATTTGAAGCAATGCAGACAACGATACTTGAAAGGCAGATTCGAGATATGCTAATCAATCTCATCACATATGAGAACATGCCAGCAACGTTAAACACTGCCCAATTAGAAACAATGTTGCGACAGTTTGGCGGTGGCGTTTGTGTAGGGAAAGATGCGTTAGGTGACTTAGTGATCTTAGGTCGAGCAGATGAATTAGGCTATAACCTCTATGGGAATGTTATACCAAGTCTATTCGATGGCAGCAATAATTTACTTCAAGATAAAAAAGTAATAACGAACAGGAATTTGAAAGGTGATTACGTTGTGTTTTATAACAAGCAAAGTTATACGGACTTTTATTCAACAGACTTTGAGATTGTAAACCACTACTGCAAATTGCTTGCAACAATCAAAGCAACAGAACGTATGAACTTAATACAGATGCGAATACCTTACTTTATCAAAGGTAAGAAAAACGGTGTTGTAGCAAATGATTTCGCTGCTCGTTATTTATCAGGAGATATTTTTATAGCTCTTGATGAAAGTTCCGATATGTTGGAAAAGCTTGAAATTGCAGGTCTGACAGTACCTGATCGAACAGGAACATGTCAACAATCTTATAAGAGTACGTTTAGCGAAATGTTAACGCTATTCGGTGTATATAATAATCCGGATGCAAAGAAAGAAAGAATGATTAGTCAGGAAGCTAGCGCCAACAATCACATTATCGAAGGCATGGGGGATATTTATTTTAATGCTCGTAGGCACGCGGTAGATCTCTTAAACAATGCCTTTGGGTACGATATTAAAGTCAGATGGAATAGTACAGTAGCATCTATGTTCCGTGACATGGCAGTAAAGGGAGGTAGGTAGCACATGTCAGTATCAGATGAAAACATGAAAAAGTAGTAGAATTAGCGGGTTCTCAATACCCAAGACCTAGTACTCAAAAAAAGATAAACAAAACGTTGAGTAGATTCAAAATACGATTTCCGCAATTAAACTGGTATGGAAATACACCGATAGAACCAACAGGGGCGGGGCTAACTTATGCCGAATCGATCACGTGGATCAATCACATTTTGAGACATTTATCGGACTGGATTAGCTTAATGGATGAAGAGCTAAGGAAGCTTGAAAGAGATCTAAACGATCTTGAAAAAATCATTCAGGAAGAAATGGCAGAACAGCTGCCAGCGATCATACAAGAATATGATCTTTTTAACGTAATCGTAACAGGAAACAACGAAAGAATTTCGCGTGTGAATTCTTTGTCTAGTACAGTAGCAAAAAATGACACGGTATTCTGTTATGCGTTCAAAACAGAATTTGGGTTCATAGAAGCGAGCAAGACGAAGCGTACAAGCTCAGATGCGGGATGTGAAGGTAATTTAACGACTTGGACTATAAACGTCTCAGAGAGCGAAAGAGGGGCTATTTTAGAGTATGCTTTTTCTGTTACTAATATTCCTAGCAAGGTTAACCGGTTATGGATTATAAATAGTAATTCCGGAGTAATGGATTCAACAAAAGAAATCTATTACGTTTTCGATGGAGAGATTAAAAAAGCAGTCTTTGATAAGAGTACAATCGGGAATGGATCAGAAGGCACGTTGAGATTTGATACATTGAATGTAAACTATAGTGCTTATTGGATTGTTAACGTGTTAAAACGTGTACCGAATAAAAAGAACTATTTGCACTATATGACACTTGATTACAAAGTTTATGAGTATGATCTTGAAACTGGACACGAAATTTTACTATATACGATCCCACCAGCTAATCAAGATATATTTGACCCTATAAATGACGTAGTAGAGGGTAAAAGCACTATTTGGGCTATTACCTATAAAGGCACAGTGACAAGACAGCTTCACTACATGCAAGGGCTTTGTTTCGAACCATGTTTCGATAAAGTCGAAATGTATGACACTTGGGACACACCGAAACAAATTGATTTTACAAAATCTGACTTATTGGGCATCACGCCAGCAAATATGTACCAAGATTACGCAGATCAGAATGAGAACGTAGGAGATAAAAGCTTACTTAGCAGCTTTATATTATCTTCAAAAGTCAGTGATCCGGAATACGTCTTAGATGTCTATGAACTTAGTCCAAGAAAATTCGATAATAGCATTATTTCCGATAACTTAGACAGGTATTTTAGAGATGCTCTCATGGAAAATCTTTACGATCATAAATCTTTAGCAGATTACCAAGGGTATTTCAGCTATGATTTGACTAAACGAATCAAAAATTTTAATGATACGCCATCACTATTATTACAAGATGCCGAATTTTCAGGCGATGGCGTTAAGTTCGTTTTGGAAAATTCGGAATTTATTCAGGATGGTAATAATCGGACTTTTTGGCAAAAATTGAAAGTGATTAGTTTGATGGAAAAAAATGAAAGGTATTTACGAATTTACGATCGTATTATCAATCAAAGAGTACTGCCTAACGGTGTTACGCTATCGAACGTCGGGCGTTGGTATGATAGTTCATTACCTACAAACAGCGAGCCAATCAGTTTCCAAACAGGCAAGTTTGACTATCTTTCTTTAGCTGGAAGCCGGAAAATCTATAATGCCGATGAATTTGAAAGTAAAATGACTGATACGCCTTTAAAAACGTATGTCTATTATGGATTGCCTTTAGATTCAGAGCATCCCTTATTCCAAAATATGAAAGACAAGAACGCCATTGTGGAAGTTACTAAAGGCACAGTATATGAAAATAGTTCGAATGAGTACGAGATTGTTATCAAACTGACTTTTCAGGATGATTATGCGGAAATTCAGTTTCGAAGAGTGATGCGTTATTCGTATAACGATTTCAATAGCAAAGTAGGCGGAAGGAACCGAGCTAGCTATATAAGCCCGTGGGCGTATGTCTACTATACTGTTAGGGATGATTCTGCACCAGACGACTACGAGAACAATCCTAATCAAGGAATCGATCAGAAATTCATTGATATAATCAACAATATCTACAACGAGATCAATAATATAAAGCAAGATATCGAAAACATCTACAAAGAAATAAATGATATTAAAAATGATATTAACAATATCAAGAAAGATATCACTAACATATTGAACGGAAACGAAAAAATGGAGAAATTCATTAACAAGCTGATTGCAAACCTTGAAGAAAAAGGTGTTTGGCGAGGTGGGCAAGAAGGCGACTTTGTTTCCGGAATGGGCATTGCGGGCGGTAATATTAACTTATTTAGCGGCACAGCCGATGGATCGACTTGGATCAAGACGAACAACAGACGAAATGAGAATGACCTTGTCGGAGGTGTTTAGAAATGCCTATCGAAAAAAGATTCTATATCTCAAGTTCTAGCGCAGTTGTAAGAAACATGGGCAATGTTGTTCCGGCATGGTCAGGAAACTATACGAGATCCAACTGGTGGCATGATGGCTTGACTGCCACCGATTACTTCTATTCCATTAACAATAACTCTTTATTCCTCCAATATGGGCAAAATATAAGCTTGTGGGCAACAAGTAAGTTTTTTGGACAAACAGTTGTCATAGAGAGCGAGACAGAAAATGCTAATGGCAGCATTACAGCAACAGTGAGTGTTACTCCTAATTTCTTTGCTAGTCGATCGACTGCTTTCGCAGCTGCAACAGGCGTAAGCGTAAGGTGGACTATACGAGTGAATAACGTTGTAGTGTACACGTTCAATGGATTAACTAATGCGGAATTTACGAATGGTAACGCTGCTACACAAAGATTTACAGTTACCGTAGATCCGCAGCAGACGTACACAGGCACAGCTTTAACGCTAGAAGTACAATATCCCAACGGAGAGTTTAACAACTCAACAGTGACGACAGGCTTCTCGTTATTCAATCCCAATCCTATATCTTTTAGACCTTGGGGCATCAGGAAAAGCAATATATTTCGGACTTTAGATCAAGACAGCGGCTTTTTCAATATAAGAAAATCCGGAACTTGGCAAGAGGTACCAAAAATGGGATTTAATCAGCAAGGAGTAGCCAATCAAGGAACATCAAGAATCAGAAAATCGAATACGTGGGTAGGGCAATCAAAAATCGGATCATGAAACAAAGAGAAGTAGCATAAGCTGCTTCTTTTTTTATAACCAAGTTTCAAAACAGCAACAAGATATTAAAAATAATATTTAAATGTGTAAAATAATATTAAAAAAGATATTATGTGATGAAATAATATCTTTTTTAATATTATCGTATAAATTACAATATGATTAGA
>JAHHEN010000011.1 GCA_018982785.1 Enterococcus innesii
CGTACCATGACCAGCTGAGCGCATACCTGCTAGAATTTTTTCTTTTTCCTCTTCGGTCGCTCGCAATTTGATCGTTTTGTTTCGCACACGATTTGGCTCTTTTTTCCTTAAGGGGTTCAGCTCTTTTTCTCTTTTTAATTTTCGTTCAACCAGTCTTTCTAATTCAGTTGGCTGCATGTCCATTCTCCTTTGTTTAAAATTCAATCAATCAAAACAATCTTGTATTACCAAAAAAGCAAAAGTGGGCACCCATCATTCTGTCTGTGGCAAGCATAGCAAGTGGGTACCCACTTGTCGAGAAAAAAAAAGAAAAAGCCTGGCAATAATTTTGCCCGACTTTTCTTTTTTTCTTGTTGGGGAAATCCCCAAACCCCTATTTACAAATTTTGATTTTTTAATCAATCACTTGTCACTTGCCCTACGAACAATGTTCAATGTTTTTTCTTTTGATTTAACTTCCGGTCTGACTATAGTTAAGTCCTTTGATTTGGAAATAGTTATTAACCTGTCTAGATCCGCCACCCTGACCACTGTTACTTAGATTAATTCTGTGGCCAGCGTAAGCTCGTGCATTAGCAGTAGATTGAGCCCTGAATATCTGAGTGTAGGCTGTCCAAGAGTAGGAATAATAACCATACGTTTTCATTTCAGTACCATATACGGAGTTGATTTTTCCGTGGCGGGAAGATTGATTTAGTTCAAAATTTACTTTGAATGAAGAGGCGTAAGCATTGAATATAGATGACGAAACCTTCATTCCAGTACACACAGAGTATCCACTCCCGGTTTGCCATGAACCACCAGACAGGCTCCGAGAATTGTTAGCAGGAGCTTCTGTAAATTCTGGCTTTTCTTCCAGCTCGTTTCCATTCTCATCAAAAAACTGCGCTTCAGAAGTATCGATAGAGTATTCAATAAGATAACCATCATCATGCTTGTATGTTTGAACAAATTCATCTGGTGATCGAACTTCCTCGTTAACTAAACTAAGCTTATTATCTATAGGATCCATACTGTCTGCCACACTAAATTCCAGGAACGTTCCATCTGTTTCGTCAGCTGATACTGACGGAGAAAAAGCTATTCCTAAGCTAACCAAACTTACCAATCCCACTTTAAATAATACAGAACTTTTTACCATTGTTTTTGCTCCTCCTTAAGTTGTCTATAGATTGAATAGAAGAATTGAAATTACCCCGTCTAAAGCTATATATGCTAGAGAAATTGCAAATGCCCAACGTTGCATTTTCTTTTTCGGAACCATCGATTCAGGAACTAAATAAAGCAAAGAAAAGACAATCATGAAAAAGAAAATAGTCCTTGGCAACAAAAGCCATGTCAATATATTCATACAGAATCACTCCAATCAAACGAATTTTGACGTACAATTAATATAATTAAGAAACGGACAAAAAGTGAAGGACTATTGCAAATAGAAAGTAAAAAGTAAGCTTACAAGTCAAATATAAGTGAGCAAGTACATAAAATAAAGAATCAATCAGTTTACGTTATAGAAACGGGTTGTTTACATTAATTAAATAACATCAAAAATTAAATAAACGTTATTTTAATAGCGAGTTAATATAATCTTGAAACGAAGTCTTTAGTACTGTAAAACTCAAAATAAAACTAACAAATATTTTATAGATTGTCTTTAATAAATAATCGGATAATCAGAAAAATCAAATGTCACAACGTGTGGCACTGGGGAATGATCAATTGTCTATTCTTCACGCAACATTTTCTTTTTTTCTATGATTTAATAGCAATAGATTGGAGGGTATTATGGAATTTCATCGAGTTTTAAAACAAAAAAGAAAAGAGTTTGATTTAACACAAGAAGAGTTGGCAGAAAAATTACAAGTAAGTCGATCAGCAATATCAAATTGGGAAATTGGAAGAAACTACCCTGATATTCAAACATTGATATCTCTTGCTAAGACCTTTGATGTATCTTTAGATTATCTGCTGAATGAAGATTTAGAGATTGCCAAATCCCTGGATTTAGATATAAAGAAAAAAAGCAATTTAAGTTAGCGACAATCTACTTATCATTATTACTTTTGTTCGCTAGTCTGTTTGCAGGTTATTTGTGGCTCACCCGTGATCCATCGATTGAATATGTTAAAGAAACTATCTCGTCAGATACAGAAATAGTGCCGTTCCGAAAAGGTGAAATCAAAAATGCGTATATCGAAGATCAAACCTTATTGATTGTTTTGGACACACCAACACAAATTGTTGGCTACTATGTAGAAATGTCCGATAACGAACTTTCTGTTAACTTGTATAAGCAAAAAGATACAAGCGAAGAGAAAGGAATTCCATTTGACGGTGTAATAAGAATTGATTTAAAAGAATACTCGAAAGTTAAGAATATAAAAATCAGTTATGAATAGCGACTGTTTCTAAAAAAACTTCCCATGTTGTTATTTCTTCCCCAAGTTAACATAATCTCGACATAAGAAGCCCGTCAATCATTCCATTGCGATAACACGTTTGATTAAAAACTTATCACTCTGAGTGTCTTTAAAAACCACTGTATCTCCGATATTTAATGAATACGCCGTTTTCAACACAAGACAGTGATCATTAGCAAGTGGGCACCCACTTGTCGAGAAAAAAAAAAGAAGAGTCAGGCAATAATTTTGCCTGACTCTCTTTTTTTTCGTTGTTGGGGAAAATCCCCAAACCCCTATATTTTAATTTTTGATCTTCTGATTAATCACATGCTCTTAATACATTGGATTTTTTTGTCAATAAAACTTTTTTAATTTAAATTAAATTTGGAGACAGAGTCAAAAGTATAAATTAAAAGCTGATCGTCTTGTATTGAAAAACTTATTATAGACGATTTTTTGTATACATTCTCCTCTTTAGAAATTGAGTATAAGTTTAAATCTTGAGTACTATCTTCTCCAACGACTAAATTGATCAAATACTCTTTATAATTTATTGTTATATCCCCAGCTGGATATACTTTGTTTGATTTATAAGATTCTAACTCATTTTTGGGTGTTTTAAAGAATAATTCATTGTTCAAATTGTAAATTTCATAAGTGTCTAATCCTTCTTTTACCAAAGAAATTTTTTTATCTCCGTCCAGTGGAGTTTGATATAAATCATAGTTTTCTGCTTTTTCGTTGTAACAAGTGAAGTACAAAATTGATCCGATTATACAAGCGTCCATTAAATGATCTATGGATAAATTTAAATCAATTAATTGATTGTCTTGTTTATCATATTTAAAAATCTCTCTTGAATCAGTACCGTCATTTTTGTAAGTAATTAGTGAAAAATACAAATTTTCACTCTTGTCTTTCGTTAGAGGAAATATAGCTTGGTTTTTATTGTTTAGTGTCAACAAATCACTAATATTGTCTTTAGACGTATCAATTATTGAAAAATTATTAGAAATACTATTACCATTAGTAAAAACATTATCATATTCTTTGAAATAGTATTGAAACTGATTGTCTGTAGTATCCCAATAATCAATATAGCTACGTTGATTACCATTTTTATCAGATTTGAAGGTTTGAAATTTTTGCTCTTTATAGTTATATAAATACTCATTGAAAATAATGGGATCTTTAGTGTTATAACTAAAAATAATAAAGCCTATGAAAGCAATAGTTCCTAGCAATCCCAAAAACAAAAATTTTCTTTTATACTCCTGCAGAAATTTCATAAGTTTTTTTGTCTCCCGCGAGTTTTACTTTCGCTGTATTCACAACTGAAATCGTTCCTGTTCTGTAATCTTTTTTTGGTGATATGACTACATTCGATCTGTATGAAGCTTCTTTTGCACCGTTAGTATTTTCCCAATATTTTGTTTTAGTAGAGGTAGTTGACCAAGAAGAGCTGGCAGATGCATTTGAACCACTGTTAGAAACACCAAGAGAGATACTAGCAGAATTACGCATTGAAGCAGAGGCTTTCCAAGTTGTTCTGATTGATTCTACTTTTTTTGAACCGCTATATACCGCAGATACTTGGTAACTCCATTGTATGGTATTGCCAGAAACTGATCCAGAGGTTGATCGCCAAACATTCGCAGTTAATGTTCCTTGATTTCCAGGAATTTTATAGCTTTTTCCTTGTGAGGCTCTTGGCATAGGTGCAGGAGGAAGACTTTCTTCAATGTTTGCAGGAGTCCCGCCTTCAAGATAGGTATGAGGATCAATGACTTCTGGATTATAAGGATCATAAGTTTCCTCGATTGAATCTGCAGAGACAGCAATTGAGGACAAGGTCATTCCCAAAAGTATACTTGTAAATAATAGTGTTTTTTTCATAATGATAAGCTCTCCTTTCAATAATTTATAGTTATAAAAAGCTTATATATCAACTATACACTGCGACGTAATAAGTTAAAGAAGCAAATAGTTTACATTAGAGAAACGCATAGTTTACATCAAATAAAAGTCGAGTATCTTTGAATCAATGTTATTTAAATAGCGAGTTAACATAATCTCGACTATCCCAACTTCTAGTATTATCAAGGCTTTTCAAGAACAACTTTGTGAATAAAAATTGGTCTACCTGAAAATACGATTTTTCACTTGTGAAATTTCTAATTTTCTAGTTTTAAATTCCGTTATTTTAACTTATAAATCACAGTCAGACAGTGACCAATCATGCATAGGGATTCTTGATTGACCAGGAAAATCGCGATCATAATATGCTTTTACAGCTGGTGCAGCTTTTTCCTTAAACCAATTTTTAACGTAAATAAAAATTAAATTCGATAGATTATTCACTTCTTCTGTTTTACCTTTTTGATAAGCCTTCAACATCGTTCGATAAAGTTCATTCGTATCAACGCCATAATTTTCAAGTTCTTCAAACACAAATTTTTGATCGGCTTCTTGTTCTGCTTTAAATTTTGCATTATGAATGGTTTTTACTGTTTGTTGAGCTTCTTCGAATGTGCAAGAAAAAGCTTTAATTAAGTTTAGCACATTCTCTGGTACGAAAGTAGCAACGCTGCTGTCTTGCATTAGATACACGAAATTTTCAAGCAAAATAGAATTTTGATCTGCTTCTCTAGTGTCTATAGAGTGTCTATTAGTGTCTAAGGTACTAGAAGAATAGAATAGATTGTCTGCGATTTTCGCATTTACGGTTGAACCATTGGTATTGCTATGTTTTTCCGTATTTGCGTTTTCCGCATTTACGGTATAATCGTTGATTTCAAGGTCTTTTGCCGTATTTGCGTTTTTCGCAGGTACGGTGGAAGAAATTTCTTCCTGATTGATACTAAAAATATCTTCTGTTGTGACTTCTGGTTTCCCAAGATAGAGTAAATTAGGCGTCGTTTTAATCGTTCCATCAACATTATTTACACGCCCTTTTTTCTGTTTCAATAAGCCAGCTTTTTCTAACTCTTTTTTGATCTTAGAAATCTTACCCTCCCGACAATGTAGCAAAGTCATTAATTCATCAACAGTAAAAATAAAATAAATGTTGTCGTCTTGATCGACCCAATTATTTTTCACTGAATAGTCAAACCGATCTTTCAAGAGCATATATGCAATCTTGGCATCGTTCGATAGTTGAAAGTATTTTTTATTTGTAAAAAATACTTTAGGCATTTGGTAATATTTTTCTCTATATAGCTCTTTTGATTTATAAAAATTAAAATCTGACATGAGTTTTACCTCTCTAAATATATATTTATTTCATCTTAATCTGGGAACGTTTACTCCTTTAGCATATAGGATTTTTAGTCATATGTAAATACTTTTATCTAGGTATAGAAATAGGGATATTTCTATATTTAGAATTATCCCTATTTCTATATTATATAATTTTAAAAAATATTTTATCTGTTTTTATTAAATGTAAAAAGCTTGATAATAAAGAGTTTCTCAGATAATAATCAATATATAAATATATTATTTTCCCTATTTCCCTATTTCCCCATTTCCCTATTTCCCTATTTATGATATAATTAATTTTGAAAGTGAGGGTTATATATGAATTGGAAAAAATATAATGATAAAGCAACAACTATTACTATTGGTAATTATAAGGGTGGAGCAGGAAAGACAACAAATGCTACTCTTCTTAGTTATACTCTATCGAATATGGGAATCAATACTTTGGTTGTTGATTTGGATCCACAATCAAATGCTACAAAAGAATTGATGTTAACTAAATTTATTAATTCTCCTGAAGAAGATACTACAATCAATAAAACACTAATGGCTGGTATTGAGGACGGATCTCTAATGGATTTACCAGTTCATATAAAATCTAATTTAGAACTTATTCCATCATTCATAGATTTTGAAGGTTTTGCAAAGTATCTATATAAGCATACTTCTAGTGACGTCGAGGAAGATTTCTTCTTGTCTAAGTATTTTGAACCTTTAAAAGAAAAATACGACTTAATAATTTTAGATGTACCTCCAATGAGTATTGAAATCACAAAAAATGCAGTGACGTCTAGTGACTATGTTTTAATTTCATTGCAAACACAAGAATATAGCTTAACTGGTGCCGAGAGTTATGTTGAAGAGTTAGGAAAACTTACAAGTATGTACAATCTTAATCTGGATGTTGTAGGTATATTACCTGTACTCATGAAAAATAATGGTAAGGTAGACGAGTATATTTTAGATAGTGCCAAAACATCATTTGGTGAAGAAAATCTTTTTGAGACTTATATACCACAAATGGAAAGAATTAAACGATTTGCAGTTAATGGTATTACAGATCAAGATAGGCATGATAGAAAAGTATTGAATGTTTATGAAGAAGTTGCTTCTGAGTTACTAAAAAGACTTGAACAATTCAACAATCAATAGAGAGGGAAATAAGATGGCTGAAAAAAAAATCGGATTACTCAATAAACAAAATACTTTGGAAAGAAAAGAAGGAAATATTGTTCCTAAAAGATCATTTAATGATAGTTCTACCGAGTCACTGGAACATCCGTACAGAAAATAGCGGTAGAAAACCGAACAACTACTGGACAATTAAGTCAGTTGTTCGGTTCTTTTGTTTAGCTTTCTCAATTTTAGTCGATTGATTTCACGGTAAAAGGTTCCTGTAGATATTTGATTGGTCTCAATGATTTCTTTGACAGAATAATCGCCACTTTTGTACATTCGAACTGCAATATCTAGTTTCTCCTGTGGGACTTTAGGACGGCCAATCGCTACACCTCGTTTTTTGCTAGCTTCGATTCCTTCACGAACTCGATCAGCTAATAAGTTACGTTCTAGTTCTGCAATCACACTCATCATTTGTAACATGGCCTTACCTGTAGGTGTTGAAGTATTCATATTCTCTTTCAGAGAAACAAATTGAATTTGCTTTTGGTCTAATTCCTGAATCAAGTTCAAAATATCTAAAGTATTTCGTCCGAGTCTAGAAATGCTTTCTACTACAACAATATCGCCTTTTCGTATCGTCTGGAGAAGCTGCTCAATACCAGGACGATTTCTTTTTGTTCCCGTATATTTCTCTTGAATAATTTTCTCTGCGCCGAAGTTCTTTAACTGATCGATTTGACGATTTAAATTTTGGTCGTCTTTCGATACCCTAGCGTAACCAATAATCATATAACTTCCCTCCAAATTATATTCTTGCTTATTATGAAGAATTCCCTTCTTTTTGGCAATGGTTTATTATAAACTTTTTTATAATGAGTTTTTGAAAACTTAAAACGTTGATAGACAAAGGACTCAAAAACTAGAAATAAGATTCTAAAAAACTATAGTTTTTGGAAAGTTTGGAGGCATGAATGGTAAAAGAAAAAATTTTTGGTATGTTTGTGGGTGTTCCTTCGGAAGAACAATTGCAGTTATACTTCCAGTTAACTGATTTTGATAGGGAAATTATTAATGAAATGAGATTATCTTCCACTAAACTCGGTTTTGCTGTACAGCTTGGTACAGTGCGATTTTTAGGAACTTTTTTTACTGACTTTTCAAAAATTCCGTTAGAAGTGATAGTGTATCTGGCTAATCAATTATCTATTGATCCACGTGAATTTGATTCTTATTCTAGGAAAATGACAATCAGTCAACATACACAATTGATCAAAGATCGCTACTCGTATAGAAACTTTCATGACTCTGATTGCCAGAAATTTCTTTATGATTGGCTTTTATCTCGTGCTTCACATACGACTGAAACAACTGAAATGCTCTCAGATATGCTATTGAAAAAATGTTTAGAAGAAAAAATATTGCTTCCAGGTGTATCCATATTTCAACGCTTTATTTCCAAAACTGTTGAACAGGCAGAAGAGCAATTAATGAATCAACTCTCTCTTATACCTTCTGAAGAAGAGTCAGAGAAGTTATTAAATTTACTTAGTCTTATGGGTACGCCTATTCAAGGGGCATTAACTAAAATGGATATTTTACGAGCCTCTTTAATTGATGAAAGTAGGAAAGAAATCACTCGTGGTTTTCATCGATTAAAGGAATTCCAACAGTTCCATACGAGTGAATGGGAATTCTCAACTATCCCTGAAGGGAAAATAAAACATTTAGCTGCCTACGCTTTTAAAGCCAAATCAAGCCTTATTCAAAGAATGAGTATTCAGAAAAAATTAGCTCTTTTGGTTGCTTTTGTGTATGAGTATGAAAAGATTGCTACAGACGAATTGCTTACAGCTTTAATAAAATATTATGAGTCAATTTTTAGACGAGCAAAAAATAAAGAATCAAGAGAGCGCCTACGAACGTTAAAAGATTTGGATCGTGCAGCATTTACTCTATCTGAAATAGTTGAATTACTTTTAGACGATTCTATTGAAATTGATTGTCTGCGAAGCCGAGTGTTTGACCAATATCCAGCAGAAGATATTGCGAATGCAGTGTTTCAAGTAAAGAAACTTGTTAAAAATGAACAAGAGCCTATTGCAATCGCAGAATTAATTCAATCTTATCGTAAAATTCGAAAATTTATTCCTTTGATTATTGAAACATTAACAATAGAAAATGGCCACTATGGCGAAGATTGTATGGCAGTGTGGTGCTTAATTCAAAGTAGATTTCCAAAACCTCTCACCTTTAGACAATTTGAATCTATTGAAAGTCACATACCAAAGAAATGGGTTTATTATATTCACTCTAATCCTAATGAAGTCAATCAAAGCATGCTTATTCTAGGTATTGAGTTGCTGATTCAAAGTTTGAATAAACATGATATATTTGTACCTAAAAGCGAAAAGTTCATTGATCCAATGAGTTGTTTAATAAGTGAAGATACATGGGAACAGCAAAAAGAAAGTTTACTCTCTCAAATGGAATTACCTAGCTCTTCTGTTGAAGCAATAAAGCAATTAGAAGAAGAACTAAGTCTGTCTTATAACGAAACAATAAAAAAATGGCCTCATTCTGAAATGGCTAGAATTGAAAAACAGGATAACAAAGATAAAATTATCGTGTCTAAGCTCAGAAAAGTACGTGAACATAAGGAAGATAAGAAGTTCAAAAATCGCGTAAAAGCATTAATGCCCAAAATTGATCTTCCGGATTTATTATTAGAAGTCAATCAACAACTTGATTTAACTTCCTGTTTCCACCATATTAATGAATCGAATACGCGTATGGATCATATTGATATTAGTGTTCTGGCAGTACTTTTAGCAGAAGCCTGTAATATTGGTTTTTCTCCAGTATCTAAAGAAGGAATCGAGAGTTTAAAATATGATCGGCTAATGTACGTCAATCACCAATATGTTCGATTGGACACACTGTCAGCAACAAATAAAAAACTTATTTCTGCATACAAAAAACTTCCTACTTCTCTTGTATGGGGAAATAATCAAATGGCTTCGGCAGACGGTATTCGTTATACCACACCACAACGTTCCCTATATTCTAGAAGTAATCCAAAATATTTTGGCCGTGGTCGTGGGATCACATTTTACAACTTTGTTTCTGATCAATATATTGGCTTTCATGGAATGGTTGTTCCAGGAACATTGCGTGATTCTTTGTACTTATTGGATGGTTTTTTAAATCAAACAAGTGGCTTAGAACCAAAACAAATCATGACAGATACAGCCGGGTATAGTGATTTAGTATTTGGACTTTTTGGATTATTAGGCTTCCAATTTAGCCCACGGATTGCCAACAATCACGGAACAAAACTTTGGCGAATAGACTTAACTGCAGACTATAAAATGCTAAATGAAGTTTCTCAAAACAAAATCAACACTGCTCGAATAGAAAAAAACTGGAGTGAGATACTTCGAGTAGCAGGTTCCTTAAAATCAGGAAAAGTGAATGCGACAGAGTTAACCAAAGCACTTCAACGAAATGGTCAACCAACAGAGCTAGGGAAAGCCATTATTGAATACGGAAAAGTATACAAAACCAAGCACCAATTGCGCTATATCTCTGATGAGATTTACGCAAGACAGATTTTAGAACAGTTGAATAAAGGAGAAGCAAGGCATACATTATGTCGCCATATATTTTATGGAAAAAAGGGCAAACTCTATCAAACCTATATTAACGGAATGGAAGAGCAATTGACTGCTCTTAGTATTGTGACAAATGCAATTATTTATTGGAATACGCTCTATTTAGAAAGAGTAATTGACCAAATGCGTGCAGAGGGATTTGATTGTTCAGAAGAGAAAATCAATAAATTGTCACCACTTCTCTTTGAGCATATTAATTTTGTTGGTAAATACTCTTTTCGATATGATCCTTCCTTGAAAAATGGACATTTACGTCCCTTAAGTTCACAATAAAACTAAAATGTTCGTGTTTTAGTTCCTACCGCTATTTTCTGTACGAATGTTCCAGAAGAATATTTCTGAAGAGAAAAAGGAAAAAACAAGAAACGTTGATTTAACAGCATTTCTTGTTTTTTTCATGTCTTACTACCGCTATTTTCTGTATGGATGTTCCAGTGACGCCAAGGACAAGAAAGACAGCTAGCCTCACGTCATTTGACGAAAAAGAAAAGAGCCAGTCGGTTGCCCCCGCCTGGCTCTTTTTGGATATTGCTTGAAGTACTTACTTGTACCACTAGTATAGCATAAATGAACCTCTCAGTCACGTTTTACATTTTTATCTAGTTCGCTCTGTCTTCCTGACTATACAAGGTTTTCCCTGCACCTGCTCCATACTTCTAGCTGATTTATCTGCCCTCTTTTTTTAATGATGGATCACTAGAATAACTAAATGCAGAACTTAACGCTAGCAGCCATCATCAAAAAATTTCATTTTGGGGTTTGGGGGACGCCCCAAAGTTGATTCAAAACAAAAAGAAGTTGACGCAAAATATAAATTTTGTGCCGACTTCTTTTTTGTTTTTTACGCAAGTGTATATACACTTGCTATGCTTGCCACTGTCAAAGCATCTGATTTATTCCGCACACAAAACGCCTCAGAAACGTTCTGTGTGCGTCTGAGAGTCGTTCGACTTTCGCACAGATATTATTTATCATTCGTGATTCAAAACGTCTCAGAAGCGTTCTGAGAACGTCTGAACGTCATCGAATTTCATGACCAACTCATGAAATTGACCGACAGAAAACAAGAGGAAAACAAATTTTTAATCGCGAATTTTGGGAATAGGGTGGGAACCGCCCATGCTTTAAAATTACATTTTTTTGTCAAAAGGGTGTCAATGACCCGTCAATCAGGCGTCAACAAATTGTCAATCCATCACAAAAATAAACAACATTTTTTGGAATAGGTTTGGAATCAGTTTGGAATAACCTTGTAATAGATTAGGAACGACCTCGCTTTTTTTATAACTATTTTTGTTACTAGAGTGCGAATAGGGTGTTAATAGCCTGCAAATAGGGTGAGAATGCTACGCAAAAATAAATAACTAAATTTGATAATCCACCGAGATTCCTACGAGAAACCAGCGATAATCCGGCGAGAATAACTAAAAGGAAGACAACCTCTAAAAACCCGAGTGGGGCGGGGCAAAAATAACACTTTTTCTGGCGAAAATTGTTGACCATTTACGGATAACATAGTGAAATCACTAGTTTTCCGTAAATGGTCAACAATCCAGTAACATTTTTGCCCCGCCCCACTCGAAGAACTTGCAGAAATTAAAATAAAAAAATCGCCTTCAGCAACTGAAGACGACCCCACAAAAAATTATTTAACGTACAAATGGTATCATTGTTGCACGAACTCCCCCAAGTATCATGCTACAAAATCATCATAACAAGATTTTGGAATCAATCCTAATCAACTTTTGCACCGATACATGAAATTAATTACAGGCTCGTTGAGTATCAGCAAATAAAAAAATCACCTACAAAAAATCTGCAGGCGAAATCAAAACAGTGTGCAATGTCCAAATCTATGCTAACAAATTTTTGATCAACAACGCAACCAGCGATTGATAGAAAAATTCTTTGTTGTGTCTTGTAGTGTGTCTTTTTTATTTTGCGAGGATAGTAACTGTTCCCTCGGTTACAGATTTTTGGGCGAAACCCAATCCCTCAAAAAATTTAAGACGATATTTTAGTCCAAAAAAACCTGGAGTATATTCCTATGTTATTTTGGAAACCATAACTTCTAAGGGGGTGCTATGATGGAATTTTTAATCACATTATTCAACGGAGCAACATCAGATCGTCCTTCTCATTCTTGGACTTGGTAAAAATAAAAAAACTGAAGAACCTCATCTTCAGTTTTTTTATTTTTATAAAATGATTGTTAAGAGGGATAAAATGACAGATAAGGAATGGTTAAGAAAAAGGAAAATCGAAACACTAGAAAAATACCTTTGCCTACTAGCTGTTCTGCTTATGGTTTATGGTCTTTTTTTTAATTTACTATTTCTCATTCGATTTTTTGGAGGGATAATTTTACTATCGATCGCTACTAGCATTCATGAAATTATCCAAATCATAAAAAAAAAAAACTCAAACACTGATTATCGAAGAGTAACGTTTCAAGAAAAAAATTCCTTAAGCGAAGCGAAAAGGCATTTTTCTTGAAAGAGCATAAGGGAAATCTGTGCCCACATTCGTGTTCAGCCCAGTAGTACTGGGCGATTTGCTTGGGTACAGATAACAAGCGTTTGACGCCACATTTGCGTCAACTTGCCACACCTCTGCCACCTGTTTGCCACCACATTGCCGTCACGAAACCGTCGCTTTGACGGCAAATAAAAACAGGTTATAACTTCCTGATTTTATGCAATTCTTTTATCAATTCACCTTGCGCCTGATCATAATTTTGTCTCATCTTTGCAAATTCCTCAACAAAAAAATTCACCTGTTGCTGGTTGATTCCTGCTTCGTTCATGTGCTTTGCAATTTGATTCATGTTCCCACCAATTTTATTTAATTCCTGCGCATAGGAACCAATGGGTTCTAGCGATTCTTTTAAACCGTCAAAATCGATATGCACCACACGACCTGCCAAGACCATTTCCAAAATATAATTATTTAA
>JAHHEN010000012.1 GCA_018982785.1 Enterococcus innesii
TGATTGTAATTCTTTTTTAAATTTTTGGGCGTTAAATTTACTTTGTCCTAATTTCGATGTATTTGTTACTTTTGAACTACTAATTTCTACTAGTAAGTTAACTATTTCAATTGAAGATATTTTTAAATATCTTTCCAGTAAAGAAATAATATTCCCACAATATGATGACTTTCACTTAAAACATTTATAAGAATATCCCATATTTTTCAGCATAAAATACTGATGCACTAGGTTCTGTCTCTTCATGAAAAATATCATAAAACGGATTTTCATCGGGTAATTCAAGAAATTCTCTCATATCTAACGATTTAAAGTAATTCATTGCATTATAATCATCAGGAAATTCTTGTTTATAATTCTCCCCTAACTTCTCTTTCACAATATCAAGTCTACCTAATTTTAATAATTCATAAGTCGGTATAGAATCATCAATCATTTCCCCACTCACTACTTCTAAACTATTTGAATCTACAACATCTTCATCAATAAGTAGACTCTTAGTATCTAACCGATTATCCCAATCAATCACTTCATAGCCAGAATTGCTTCCGAAAAATAGTCTACTTGTTTGCCCTACACTACTATCTGCTTGTGGGTATTTTTTAAATAATGCTTGATAAATCTGTTCTATCTCTTGATTATCGGTCACTAATTTCTCTAAATGAAAAACTACTCTAAATTTATCAACTTCAGAGAACAAGTCACTGAATGTTTTATATATAAAACTAGCATTTTCCTGCATAAAAGAATCTGCTTCTAAATCTTCAATTGTATATAAATTATTCTCATCCTTGTTATCAAAATCCAACATCACGAGTTCTTGTCCTACTATTGGTGTCATTTTTGATAACTTATTCTCTGATAATTCTGCTAACACCACGGTTTTTCCATTTACAGACAATTCTTCTGCAAATTCTTGTATAGTCATTTCTCTTAGATTATTTAAAATAGTATTAGCTATCTTCTTTACTTTGTATTGGTCTGGTTTCTCTTTATTTGAAATATTACTTAGATAGAATTTCATACTCACTATCCCCCAACATCAATAATCTTCCGTATTTTCTAACAATTACTTTCTCTAAAAGCACCGTTTTTTCTTCTGTTAACCCCCTTTTTCCTTTTCTAAAATTATGCAAGTTTTGGTTATGAATATTGATTGCTCTAGAAAAAACAGTCATTTTCACTCCGTAGATTTTATCTAAAATATGTAACCATGCTTTGACTTTTTCTTGTTTATCCGTCAATTCCTCTTCTGTTAATTTTTTTGAATTCATTTCATTATCCTCCATTTAATTATTTTATTAATCATTGCTGCCGGACTATATCATCATTCCTAAACTGAAGTCAAGAATGAATATCATATCCGGACAACAAAAAATAATTGGTGTATTTTTATTAAAAAGATACTCTTATTTTTTCATTCCTTTTTTAGATTTATCAAAACTATTAAAAACATTGATATATCAACGTTCAACTTATATTTCATAAAAATCATATGTAAAACACCTTAAATTGAACATGAAGTGGATAATTCCCCACAAAAATTTTTTCACGTTCAATTTAAGACACTTTTTGAAAAATAATGATTTAAAACGTTGATATAACAATAATCTGTTAACTTTGTCAACAAGTATAAAACCCTTGATTTTACTCGGTTTTTAAAGGGTCATTTTTAAGTGACTTTTTACGAAAATTTTAAGATAAATTTTTTACAAAAAAAGAGACATGATTTTACTCATATCTCTTTTAATAATTCTTTTTCTTTTGTTACTACATGTTTCTCCCAAAGACAAGCTACTAATTCTTCACTGAATAATACTCTCTCTTGTTCTTCAATAGATAAATTTGTAAATTCCTTATATAAAACAGTAGCTACTCCATTGATTACTACTTTAGGAATAGTTACATTCGCTTGAACAAATACTTTCTTCACTTTATTTTGAACATATTTCTTTTGGGCTAATTGATTAGTATTCATCTATTCTCCTTACATGAAAAAGTGGTCAAACATTGCAATAGTGAAAAAATATTGTTCAAATTCATCTAACACTCCATCGAACGCTTGTTTATATAAATAAATAGGTTCATTATTATCGGTTAGTGAGACATATACGTTATCCAAATGAGAAGTATTTTTTCCATTTATACTCACTTGATTGTTCAAAACCGCAAGCGATGGAGCTTCTTCATTTTCTAGACTACTTAACATTTTACTTATATCTCTTGTATCCGTTGCTTGCTTTGAATGGATGGGTTTTACTACCAGTAATGCTTTTTCTACACGATTTTCTTCTGTTACCAAGTCTTTTACAGTGTGTAAACTTATTATTATTTCATCAGCTTTTTGAGTTACTAAATAATAATTTGTTTCACCAGAACCTTGATTTAAAAGCAGAGTCACAAATTTATCATATTTACTACTATCAATTTGTAGATTTGAACCAATTTCTGTTGCCTCTACTACTTCGGCTTTAGAGTTACCTATATAAAAAAATGGGTTTGAAGCACTAGGACTCCCATTATAAAATAAAGTGCCTACATTTAATCCATCCATCTCAAAAGCTTCATAAATATCTTGTTGATTTACAACAATATTCGTATTGAACCTAGCATCCTCAGTTTTTATCTTATTATCTAATAATACTTGAGAATTACTTTCATCATTTTTCAGCTGTTTAAATTCATCTATTACACTTAGTTCTTCAACTTTTTCAGTTGAATCTGTAGATATATTACTGTTAGAACTACTTTCATTAGTTGATTCTTCTGTTGCTGTGGAAACACTGCTATTTAATGCTTTGGCTTTTACTGGTTCTTTTACTTGTGAATATAAATAAGCTCCCGCTCCGCCACTTATTATAACAATCCCGACTAAAGCTACGCCCATCTTTATCCAATTTTTCATTTTATTCACTACCTATCTTATTATTTACTTGCCTTTACTCCAATAAATAAGGCTATTGCGACAAAAATAAATAGGAAAATTGGATGGTTCATTAAAAAATTGAAACCTAAAATCAAAACCCCAATAATAATCCCAAATCCAATCAACCAACTTATACACCCACCTAGACACCCTCCTTCATCTTTATCAGGTACTTCCACCATTTCTTGGAAAATTCTTCCGCCCTTTAACGCCATTATTTCAATCCTTTCTAACTATTATTCGATGTAAAAATTCAACGTTTTTTCTGCACAAAAATAAGACCATCGAATCAACTTCTGAAATGTTGATACAATCGTCTTTTTTATGTAAATTATTTTTTTATTTAGTATCGGTAAAAAACGTTGATTTATTACCGGTTAATTTCCAACTTATACTACTAAATCTTATCGTTTGTCCATTGAAATATCAAGTCTCATTTTCGAGATAATCCTTCTCTTTTAGCAATGTTGTAAACCGTTTTCTCAGATACACCACATTTGTTTGCAATTTCTTTTAAAGATAGATGATTACCCTTATATAAAACAATGATTTTCTTACGCTTACTTTGTTTTATTGGTGGTCTACCCAATGTCTTGTCAGTATTAGCTAAGGCTTCCTTTGTTCGTAAACTAATACTTTCTGCTTCAAATTCTGCTATACCTGCTAGAACGGTGAAAAATAATCGTCCACTTGCTGTTCTGGTATCAATAGATTCTTGTATACTTTTCAGATATATTTCTTTCTCATTAAGTTCAGACATAAGATTTACTAATTGCCTGCTTGACCTACTTAATCTAGCTAAATTGTAAATAAGTAAAGTGTCTCCCTTTTCTAATCGTTTCAATGCTTTGTCGAGTTCTGTCCGCTTCTCTTTCCTTCCACTTATTTGTTCAGAAAATAATTCATCTGGCTCAAATCGTTCTAATGCTTTACGTTGGACTTCCAATCCTAAGTCTTGGGTATTTTTACTTGTGCGTATATAGCCAATAGTTCTTGTCATAAATGGTTTCCTCCTTTCCTTCTTCTTAGTTTAGTTTAAATAAATAATTTTAAATACAAAAATACCCTGACTAACTGGGGAATAGTCAGGGCAATTGAAAAACATTTAAATGTATAGAGGTCATTAAAATGGTTCTCGTCAAGGTAGTTTCATTATCACATAAATAATAACGATTGTCCAGAAAATCAATTGTGCCTTTACTTTTCTATTATTCACCTTTAAAAATAATAGAAAATGCTGTTTCAACAATGTTTTACAATCAATATAACATGCTAGAAATTTGTAAAACCGTCTGTAATTGGTATAATTTTAGATGAGTATAAATAACAAATAAAGGAGGTCATTTTATGACGAATGGAACGAGTCAAGGACTCTTCGTAGTCGTAGCAATTATTATATTCGGTATTTTTGTTTTGATTAGTTACTTACTTTTCAGAGATAATTTAAAACCAACACTAGCAAACATATTTACAGACGGTTTAAAACAGGCAACATGTAACTTGCTTTCAGAATGTCCAATTGATATTGTAGCTGCTAGAGAAGATGCAACATCTCTGTATGCGAAAATTAGAGAAGCCGATGAATCTAAAGGAGAAACTGAAATATGGGTGCGTGCCGAAAAACTAGATAATGGGACTTTAAAAATAGATAGGTCAAGCATTAGTGATGATAATTACACAGCAACGGGTTCTACAGAAATGACAGGAAGTTTGATTATGCCAGATTCAATTAATGGTATGAAAATTATAGGTATTGGTATTAGGAATAGGGATGAGATATCTATACAAAATGGTTGGTCTACCCATAATGTTTTTTTTAATGCGAAGTTTGATGGGGAATTAAAACTGCCTACATATTTGACATGTATACACGATGGAGTATTTGCTAATTCAAAATTTAATGGAGAATTGATTATTCCTAAAGGTGTTACTATTATTGGTTCAGGGGCTTTTAAAAATTCAATATTTAGTGGTGAATTAAAATTACCTAGTGGACTGTCTAGTATTGGTGATTCAGCTTTTTCTAGGTCAAAATTTAATGGTGAACTGAACTTACCTAATGTATTAAATTATATTGGTTTGCAAGCATTTTATAGTTCAGAATTCAGCGGAACGTTAGATGTTTCAAATGTAACAGTTATTAGAGCAGGTGCTTTTAATAGTTCAAAAATTAATAAAGTAATTCGTGGTGATGTTGAAATGAGTGATGGTTCAACTACTGCTAATAATTCAGGTATTCATCCACAGGCTATTAAATTGGCTAATGGCTCGTGGTATGATGGTTCTAATGATTGATACATAATCAATAGCGATGCTACTAGGCATCGTTATTTTTTTATTTAAAACTTTTAATCTTTAGTAAAGCAATCTAACTTTATTCATTTTTTAGAGAACAATGCCCCTCTTCACTATTCAAATGTAGATGTATAAATTGTTGAACAAAAAGATACTTGTTTTTAAATATAGTAGTAAGTTCAAAAATCGCTAACTAAGTATTAAAGCTATTTTTAAGAAATAAGTAAAGGTTTTTCATATGCAATTTTCCTGAGAACGGGTATAAAAAAACAGTAGTGTCTGGGTTAACACTACTGAAAAGGTATTGATATAAAAAGAAGGATACTAAATTATTTTGGTTAGGTTAAAATCAATATCTTTTCTTAATATATATCATAAAAATCTAAATATTCCAATAATTAATTTATCCCTTTACCTTATTAAACAAAAGAATATTATCCAATTGTGATAACTATCACTTAATTAAAGATAATTTTATTCCATTTGAAAATATATACTTTAATTAAGCAGTAAGATGAACTGCAAAAAAAAGTGAGGTTTTTTATTATGAAAAAAGTATTACTAACTAGCACTGCATTAGCAACTCTATTACTAGCAGGAGGATTAAGTGTTTCTGCAGATGTACAAACACCTGAAAGCTTACCTATCCCTGTAGATGTACTAGCTGGTGGAGCAGACTTTACGTTTAATACTGATATGGCTGCTTCAATCACAGTAGATAATGCATTGCTTGCACAGGAAGGAACACAACAAGGACAATTATTAAACGTAGGCGGAATTCTTAACAACAGAAATTTGGCTAGTGAATCAGTTACTGTTTCTGCTACATCTGCACTACCAGGATTAGTAGTAACTGGAGGAACAACTGTTACGGCTGCGGAGATTAGCACCGCCTCAGAATCAGTTCCTGTTGATTTTACTATTAACCGTGCCGCTGCACTAGCTTCTGATGAAGCTCGTGTTATTACTGTAATAGCCCAAGATGCTGGTGACAATGAGGATGGCCCAGCATTCTAATTAGAATGTTAAAAGGTGTATCTATGAATATCTCTTGCAAACACAGGGACTCTATTTTTAGAGTTTCTGTGTTCTTCCTAATATTAATATCTATCATTCATTATCGAACAGTGACTGGACTAGCTAGCGAAACAAATAATACATTAAATATTTCAATTTCCAATACGAATTATGAATCAGATAAAAACAGTTTGACTTTTTCACCAGAAAAAGGAAAAGATTATACATTTGATGTAACCGTCTCAAATATAGGCGATGGAGATTCGACAATTCTAGTAAATGTATTTCCTTCAACAGCTATAAGTAATGGCTCGGCAATCGTTTATTCGAAAGTAACTGATAAACTTTTAAACAACGATTTCGACTTTTCGAATTACGTTACTATCCAATCAGATTATTTGAATGAAGAAAATCAAATTAAGCTAGCTCCCAATGAATCAAAACTTGTACAATTTACTATTAACATACCTAAAGAGACTAATATTTCAGGTTCAATACTAGGCGGAGTTAATTTCAGTCAACAAATTGATTTTGAGACAAATGAAAATTCTGTAGGAATTGAAACACTTTTCGAACGCGTTATATCTGTAAATCTAGAATTAGACGATGACAGAAGTGTAAAAGATTTATCCTATGAAGATTTTTCGTTCTCTGCAAATCAAAATGGTGCCAATTTAACATTCAACGCTTATAACTATAACAGCTTTTTAGGCAATTTAAACAATGCTTCTTACGTCTTAACAAATCCTTCAGAAGAAGTAATTGCTTCAGGGACTTTTTCAGATAACGTTCCTATTACAGCAATGTCTATTGTTCCACTATCTATACCATTAATTGACGGAACAGAACTTTTTGAAGGTGACTATAATTTGACTATTGAAACATCAAGAAAAGCTATAACCACTTCTTTCAATTACACTAAAGAAAATTTGAAAGAATTCAAAAAAGACAATGAAGATAAAAGTTCTGTAGTTATTAAAACTAATTCAAACACTTTGTTAATAATTGTCATTTCAGTGTTATCAATAGCTTTAGTAGGAACGATAATTTATATAATAAAGTCAAATAAAAAAAGAGAGAAATAGTTCTCTCTTTTTTTATATACATCTATTGACTATCGATGTCTGAATTAATGTATTCAAATGTTCCCAATCGTTTGTATTATGAATATTCCCTAGAAAGACAAATTCCTGATTTTCCGAATGAATCAAAACACCATCTGATACTAAAATATCTGCTTGTTCCAAGTGTTCAGTAAAATGTAAAACAGTTCCATTATAGATTTTTAGAAGAATATTCTTAATGACCGAAATATACTCTGGATGATTTAACGTTGAGATACCTATTGATAGAACCTCATTCTTTTGCAAAGGAACATAAGAGGCAATTATTTGCCCCATTTTTTGAGTAAATAATCCTTTATTTTTGATATTTAGTGACGACTTTTGCAAGGAAGCCTCTACTACAGCCTCTACTTCTTTTCCACTATCTAAATAAAGAGATAAGTTTTCTTTGGACATAAACTTATCTAAGTACAAATTCTCATAACCCCAAGTATTAACAACAATTTCATATACAAGTTTATGAATAGTGTTATCATCCAATTCATATTTTTCAGACAATTCATCAATTATAGAGTTAGAGAAATCTATGATTTGGTTATTTTCAATCCTAATAAATTTTCCACCCAAAATTATTTTTTCATCGTCTGTAACCGTCTCAGGAATAAAGAGCATTGCCCAGAAATAATAGTAAATAAGCTCTGTTCTAATTTCTTTTTCTGTTCTAATAGGAAATGCCTTCCTTACTGGTGTTTCATCGTACAATTCAGATAAATGTCCAAAGATTTCTATGCTTGATGAATAGTCACTATTAATAAAATATCCTTGAGTTACTGAGTTTTCAATAATGGAGAACATCAAATCATGTTTAATCTTAGTCGTTCGTAACGGTTCATATTCTTTAGCAAGCAAATCAATTGCGGAACGAATATTTACTTCTATATAAACATTATTAGCTAAAATCTCGATTAAATAAAAGTACATTCGAATACACATTTCTTCTCCATTCAATTCGATGGTATCTTTATTTTTATCAAGCGTTATCGGCATGTTTTGAATAGTTAACATCTTTCTTAAATATCTTAATAACTTATAGCAATACGATGTGCTAAATACTAAACTATTAGAAATTTCAACAACTCTAGCTCTTCTTTTTTTAAACATATATATTAGTAATTGATAATAAGGAGATTCAATAAAATAGGTTTTTCTAAGTTTAACAAATAAATCAAGATAGTATTCTTGTTTCATTTCTTCGGTCAAATATATATTTTTTTTACCTATAGTAAAAATAGATAAAGTCCATATAATTGTGTAAAAGATAAAAGGCCATGTAACAGCCCTTTTACGGTACAATGTTTTTAACCACAAAAACATACCCAGGAGGACGTTACATGACCCAAGTACATTTTACACTGAACAACGAAGAGGTTCAAAGTATTATTGAACATTCGGTAAAAGATGATGTTTCTAAAAATATTTTAACCACTGTTTTCAACCAATTGATGGAAAATCAACGAACAGAATATATTCAAGCCGATGACTATGAACGTTCAGAAAGTCGTCAGAGTCAAAGAAATGGCTATTATGAGCGAGACTTTACGACTCGTGTGGGTACACTCGAATTAAAAGTGCCTAGAACACGTGATGGTGAATTTTCACCGACGGTGTTTGAGCGTTATCAGCGAAATGAAAAGGCACTGCTCGCTTCAATGCTTGAGATGTATGTTTCGGGCGTTTCGACACGTAAAGTTTCAAAGATTGTTGAAGAGCTATGTGGAAAATCTGTATCGAAATCTTTTGTTTCTAGCCTGACTGAGCAGTTAGACCCGATGGTCAACGAATGGCAGAACCGTTCACTCTCAGGTACGAATTATCCTTATCTGATGACTGATGTTCTCTACATAAAAGTCCGTGAGGACCATCGAGTGCTTTCTAAAAGCTGCCATATTGCGATCGGGATAACAGAAGGTGGCGACCGTGAAATCATTGGCTTCATGATTCAAAATGAAGAAAGTGATGACACATGGTCCATCTTCTTTGAATACTTAAAAGAACGCGGCCTAAAGGGGACAGAACTCATCATTTCTGATGCCCATAAAGGCCTAGTGTCTGCGATTCGTAAGTCATTTACCAACGCAAGTTGGCAGAGATGCCAGGTCCATTTTTTAAGAAACATCTTCAGTTCCATTCAAAAAAGAATTCAAAACCGTTTAGAGAAGCAGTAAAAGCGATCTTTAAGTTTACGGATATTGAACTCGCTCGAACAGCTAAGAATGCCTTAGTCGGTGAATATATCGACCAGCCTAAATATACAAAAGCCTGCGAAATATTGGATAATGGCTTCGAAGATGCCTTTCAATACACGGTTATCGGAAATAGTCATAATCGGCTAAAAAGCACCAACCTTCTTGAACGACTGAACCAGGAAGTCCGCAGAAGAGAAAAGATTATTCGGATTTTTCCCAACCGAACGTCTGCCAATCGATTAATTGGAGCTGTCCTTATGGACCTTCATGACGAATGGCTCAGTTCTACAAGAAAATATATTAAGTTTGATCAATGAGAGACCGGTAAAACATTGTATAGTATTTTACACAGGATTATGGACTTGACTTTTTTTCGGTAAATCATGATAAGTTAAATAAAACAATACTAAAAGTATACATAAGTGGATTTAAAGAAGGTTTTTTCTAATGAAATAACTATTTTTTTTCTTGAATTATACTTTTAAGTTTTTTAGGAGAGAAATCATGAAAAAAATAATATTCTTGGTAGGCATAAGTAGCATCTTTTTCTTTAGTCCAGTCAAGTCCATAA
>JAHHEN010000013.1 GCA_018982785.1 Enterococcus innesii
TTTTTCATACTCATACACAAAAGCAACCAAAAGAGCTAATTTTTTCTGAATACTCATTCTTTGAATAAGGCTTGATTTGGCTTTAAAAGCGTAGGCAGCTAAATGTTTTATTTTCCCTTCAGGGATAGTTGAGAATTCCCATTCACTCGTATGGAACTGTTGGAATTCCTTTAATCGATGAAAACCACGAGTGATTTCTTTCCTACTTTCATCAATTAAAGAGGCTCGTAAAATATCCATTTTAGTTAATGCCCCTTGAATAGGCGTACCCATAAGACTAAGTAAATTTAATAACTTCTCTGACTCTTCTTCAGAAGGTATAAGAGAGAGTTGATTCATTAATTGCTCTTCTGCCTGTTCAACAGTTTTGGAAATAAAGCGTTGAAATATGGATACACCTGGAAGCAATATTTTTTCTTCTAAACATTTTTTCAATAGCATATCTGAGAGCATTTCAGTTGTTTCAGTCGTATGTGAAGCACGAGATAAAAGCCAATCATAAAGAAATTTCTGGCAATCAGAGTCATGAAAGTTTCTATACGAGTAGCGATCTTTGATCAATTGTGTATGTTGACTGATTGTCATTTTCCTAGAATAAGAATCAAATTCACGTGGATCAATAGATAATTGATTAGCCAGATACACTATCACTTCTAACGGAATTTTTGAAAAGTCAGTAAAAAAAGTTCCTAAAAATCGCACTGTACCAAGCTGTACAGCAAAACCGAGTTTAGTGGAAGATAATCTCATTTCATTAATAATTTCCCTATCAAAATCAGTTAACTGGAAGTATAACTGCAATTGTTCTTCCGAAGGAACACCCACAAACATACCAAAAATTTTTTCTTTTACCATTCATGCCTCCAAACTTTCCAAAAACTATAGTTTTTTAGAATCTTATTTCTAGTTTTTGAGTCCTTTGTCTATCAACGTTTTAAGTTTTCAAAAACTCATTATAAAAAAGTTTATAATAAACCATTGCCAAAAAGAAGGGAATTCTTCATAATAAGCAAGAATATAATTTGGAGGGAAGTTATATGATTATTGGTTACGCTAGGGTATCGAAAGACGACCAAAATTTAAATCGTCAAATCGATCAGTTAAAGAACTTCGGCGCAGAGAAAATTATTCAAGAGAAATATACGGGAACAAAAAGAAATCGTCCTGGTATTGAGCAGCTTCTCCAGACGATACGAAAAGGCGATATTGTTGTAGTAGAAAGCATTTCTAGACTCGGACGAAATACTTTAGATATTTTGAACTTGATTCAGGAATTAGACCAAAAGCAAATTCAATTTGTTTCTCTGAAAGAGAATATGAATACTTCAACACCTACAGGTAAGGCCATGTTACAAATGATGAGTGTGATTGCAGAACTAGAACGTAACTTATTAGCTGATCGAGTTCGTGAAGGAATCGAAGCTAGCAAAAAACGAGGTGTAGCGATTGGCCGTCCTAAAGTCCCACAGGAGAAACTAGATATTGCAGTTCGAATGTACAAAAGTGGCGATTATTCTGTCAAAGAAATCATTGAGACCAATCAAATATCTACAGGAACCTTTTACCGTGAAATCAATCGACTAAAATTGAGAAAGCTAAACAAAAGAACCGAACAACTGACTTAATTGTCCAGTAGTTGTTCGGTTTTCTACCGCTATTTTCTGTACGGATGTTCCAGTGACCCCAACTAGAACGTAACTTATTAGCTGATCGAGTTCGTGAAGGAATCGAAGCTAGCAAAAAACGAGGTGTAGCGATTGGCCGTCCTAAAGTCCCACAGGAGAAACTAGATATTGCAGTTCGAATGTACAAAAGTGGCGATTATTCTGTCAAAGAAATCATTGAGACCAATCAAATATCTACAGGAACCTTTTACCGTGAAATCAATCGACTAAAATTGAGAAAGCTAAACAAAAGAACCGAACAACTGACTTAATTGTCCAGTAGTTGTTCGGTTTTCTACCGCTATTTTCTGTACGGATGTTCCAGTGACCCCAAAATGACAGATAAAAATTCAAAATTTTATTTTGAATTTTACAGTACAAAAGATTACGTTTTCGAAGGTTATGTTAAATAATTCACAGTTTATTAAACTTTGAATTAAAACATAGGGGTTTGGGGCTTACCCCAATAGAAAAGAGAAAAAGTCGGGCAAACTTATTGCCTGGCTTTTTCTCTTTTTTTGACAAGTGGGTACCCACTTGCTATGCTTGCCACAGACAGAATGATGGGTACCCACTTTTTGGTAAGAATTGTATAAAATCAGGAAGTTATAACCTATTTTTATTTACCGTCAAAGCGACGGTTTCGTGACGGCAACCCGACGGAAACGTGTGGCAATGTGGTGGCAAACAGGTGGCCGAGGTGTGGCAAGTTGACGCAAATGTGGCGTCAAACGCTTGTTATCTGTACCCAAGCAAATCGCCCAGTACTACTGGGCTGAACACGAATGTGGACACAGATTTCCCTTATGCTCTTTCAAGAAAAATACCTTTTCGCTTCGCTCGAGGAATTTTTTTGAAACATGGGATTGGGCTACGCCCAAAAATCTATAACATGGGGATATGTTACTATGCTCGCAAAAGAAAAAAAGACACTGTAAGACATTTCAAAAAATCGTTGCATTCATTTTTCAAGCTTGATAATCTGGGAGTACCTACTGGAAATATTTTTAGAAATCTTTGTATCGGTCACTGTCGGATTTTCGGCAGTGATCATTTTTTATTTATCGATCGCTGGTTGTGTTGTTGATCAAAAATTTATTAGCATAGATTTGGACATTGCACACCGTTATGATTTCGCCTGCAGATTTTTTGTAGGTGATTTTTTTATTTTAATTTCTGCAAGTTCTTCGAGTGGGGCGGGGCAAAAATGTTACTGGATTGTTGACCATTTACGGAAAACTAGTGATTTCACTATGTTATCCGTAAATGGTCAACAATTTTCGCCAGAAAAAGTGTTATTTTTGCCCCGCCCCACTCGGGTTTTTAGAGGTTGTCTTCCTTTTAGTTATTCTCGCCGGATTATCGCTGGTTTCTCGTAGGAATATCCGTGGATTATCAAAATTAGTTGTTTATTTTTGCGTAGCATTCTCACCCTATTTGCAGGCTATTAACACCCTATTCGCACCCTAGTAACAAAAATAGTTATAAAAAAACGAGGTCGTTCCAAATCTATTCCAAAAATTGTTGTTTATTTTTGTGATGGATTGACAATTTGTTGACATCTGATTGACGGGTCATTGACACCCTTTTGACAAAAAAATGTAATTTTAAAGCATGGACGGTTCCCACTCTATTCCCGCCTTGTTCCCAACTTATTCCCACCCTATTCCCAAAATTTGTGATAAAAAATTTGTTTTCAGTCGATCGATTGCATGAGTTGGTCATGAAATTCGATGGCGTTCAGACGTCCTCAGAACGTTTCTGAGACGCTTTGAATCGTGAATGATAAATAATAGTTGAACGATCCTCAGGCGCTATCAGAACGTTTCTGAGACGTTTTGTGTACGGAATAAGTTAGATATCTTGCCTCTGGCAAGCATAGCGAGTGTATAGACACTCGCTAAAAAAATCAAAAAAGAAGTCGGCACAGAATTTGTTTTTTGCGTCAACTTCTTTTTGATTTGAATCAACTTTCGGGCGTACCCTGATCCCAAATTGGACAACGGCTGCTAGTGTAAAGTTTTTGGTTAAAATCAATCTTATTAGAAAGAGCAAAAGGTGACTTAAAATCCTATTTATGCTAAAATAAACGTGCGAAGTGATATCAAGGACAAAGCATATTTACACCAAAAAGCCCTCCTACTGCGAATAGGAGGGCTTTTTTTTGCGCTGTTGCGACTCAGCGTTGGTGCCAGAAGGCAACTGCTTCGATTATCGGCTAATCGTCTAGCCAGCGATCAAATAGTAGTAATACTATCCCCACAAGAAGTGGTGCGATAATCAGCGATATCAAGGTCTCAAACATATTTACACCCCCTCTCGGGGCAGTTGCCATAAATGAGTATAGCATAACCGCCCTATCGATTATTTTGATCATTGTATTTTGTAATATAGCAGCCTACCTCTAAAAATGTGCCCCTCAGAATAAAAATCTTGTCCCACGTGTTGTTTAGGGGTTGTTAGGGCTTGCCCTGACCGCCTGTAAGGCGCTTTTTAACAAAGATTATCTGTAACAGCTTAAAATGTCTTAGGTGGGCTTATACGAGCAGCCAGAGCCTGCCAAAAGTCTTCCTGATTTTCTGTTTTGATTTTAGCGAGTGAACAAAGTGAACGCTGCAAGTTTAATGTGAGAGCGTAGCGATCACTCCTTTTTTGTTTTAGATCTTAAATTACTTTATATGATTCGCGAACCTGGATACTCAAAAAAACATTGTATATTTAGGCGGGAAAATGTCGATAAAGTCCATATAATTGTGTAAAAGATAAAAGGCCATGTAACAGCCCTTTTACGGTACAATGTTTTTAACCACAAAAACATACCCAGGAGGACGTTACATGACCCAAGTACATTTTACACTGAACAACGAAGAGGTTCAAAGTATTATTGAACATTCGGTAAAAGATGATGTTTCTAAAAATATTTTAACCACTGTTTTCAACCAATTGATGGAAAATCAACGAACAGAATATATTCAAGCCGATGACTATGAACGTTCAGAAAGTCGTCAGAGTCAAAGAAATGGCTATTATGAGCGAGACTTTACGACTCGTGTGGGTACACTCGAATTAAAAGTGCCTAGAACACGTGATGGTGAATTTTCACCGACGGTGTTTGAGCGTTATCAGCGAAATGAAAAGGCACTGCTCGCTTCAATGCTTGAGATGTATGTTTCGGGCGTTTCGACACGTAAAGTTTCAAAGATTGTTGAAGAGCTATGTGGAAAATCTGTATCGAAATCTTTTGTTTCTAGCCTGACTGAGCAGTTAGACCCGATGGTCAACGAATGGCAGAACCGTTCACTCTCAGGTACGAATTATCCTTATCTGATGACTGATGTTCTCTACATAAAAGTCCGTGAGGACCATCGAGTGCTTTCTAAAAGCTGCCATATTGCGATCGGGATAACAGAAGGTGGCGACCGTGAAATCATTGGCTTCATGATTCAAAATGAAGAAAGTGATGACACATGGTCCATCTTCTTTGAATACTTAAAAGAACGCGGCCTAAAGGGGACAGAACTCATCATTTCTGATGCCCATAAAGGCCTAGTGTCTGCGATTCGTAAGTCATTTACCAACGCAAGTTGGCAGAGATGCCAGGTCCATTTTTTAAGAAACATCTTCAGTTCCATTCCAAAAAAGAATTCAAAACCGTTTAGAGAAGCAGTAAAAGCGATCTTTAAGTTTACGGATATTGAACTCGCTCGAACAGCTAAGAATGCCTTAGTCGGTGAATATATCGACCAGCCTAAATATACAAAAGCCTGCGAAATATTGGATAATGGCTTCGAAGATGCCTTTCAATACACGGTTATCGGAAATAGTCATAATCGGCTAAGCAGCACCAACCTTCTTGAACGACTGAACCAGGAAGTCCGCAGAAGAGAAAAGATTATTCGGATTTTTCCCAACCGAACGTCTGCCAATCGATTAATTGGAGCTGTCCTTATGGACCTTCATGACGAATGGCTCAGTTCTACAAGAAAATATATTAAGTTTGATCAATGAGAGACCGGTAAAACATTGTATAGTATTTTACACAGGATTATGGACTTGACTAAAATGGTCAGCGACCTTTTTTATATCTCTTTTTAAACCTCTTTTAAACCTCTTTTAAGTCGGCTCTATCCTTACTGCCCCAATCAATGTAGCGTTTTATGTATGGAGAATTGTCTGTTTATATATGGAGAATTGTCTGTTTATATATGGAGAATTGTCTGTTTATATATGGATGATTGTCTGCTTATATATGGATTTTATTTTATGTACTCCATTGAATTAATCCATTAGATAATTTATCATTATTATTGAGGTGATTTTATGGCTAATGAATTGATTAAATACGATGCTGAATTGAATACAATCCCACTTAAACATTTTTCCCCTGTAGAAATGAATCTATTTTTTTCTATTGTTTCTAGAATGAGAGATAAAGAAGATCAAGTGGTTCGCTTTTCATTTGATCAACTTAAAGAGCTAAGTAATTACAAACCTACTGCTAATAAACGGTTTTTAGACGATATACAGGATACTTATCAAAAACTATTGGGTCTAGCTTTTAGTAAGGTGTCAAAGTCTGGTAAACGAAGACAAATGTTTGTCATGTTTACTCAGTTCGACATTAACGGCGAAGATGATATTCCTTATGTAGATGTACAAGTACATGAAATGGCATTACCCTTGTTGAATAATTTAGATACCTGGGTTCGCTACTCTTTGACAGAATTTCGTGAATTAAAAAGTGGATATGCAAAAACTGCATTTCGCTTGTTAAAACAATTTCGTACTCAAGGATGGGCAGAATTTACGAGAGAAGATTTTTTTGAACTAATGGACATTCCCAAGAGTTATCAAAAGAATTTAGGTGAAATTGATCGTACCGTACTTAAACCAATCAAAGAAGAACTCACTCCTTTGTTTAAAGGCCTTACTATCCGAAAGAAATATGGGAAAGGACGTGGAAAACCTGTCATAGGCTATCGTTTTACTTGGAAAGCTGAAAAGAACGATGAAGACCATTTCTCAAAAGGAAAACAAGCCGAACTCCGCACCAAACTTTTTAATATTGAGCATAACGGAGAACTTACCCAAGAAGAAAAATGGCGTGCCAAGGATCGCGCATTAGGTCTGCGTTTAGGTACCCATGAAGCAGATGCCAAAGCCCACTTAGCAGCCGAACTCCGCCACCAGCAAGAGCAATTAAATCAACAAGCATTGCTAGGAGATCTGTCTACCATGTTTGAGTAAATCTACCCACGATCATACGTACGTTCCAAGCGGTATTACTTGGAAGAGCATAAGGGAAATCTGGTCCCATATCCATGAGATCCCAGCAGTGCTGGGCGATTCGTCTGGGACTGCTAAAATCATTTTTGACACCACATTGCCGTCAGTCTGCCACACATTTGCCACTAACTGACGGCACTTTTACGCAAGGAGTTTTTCTGAAGCGTTTAAATACAGCTTAACTCGTGTATACTAAAGACAAAAACAAGGTGGTGACAACCCTAGTGACAACAGATAGACAACCCAAAGAAATGCTGACAATAAAGGAATTATCTGAGTTATTCGGCATAAGCAGACAAGCTATGAGGAAACATGTTGACAACCTTGAGACAACCTACCTTGCCAAAAATAGCCACGGATACAAGACAGTACTATGGTCAGGCGTGTTGCAACTTGCTGACAAGCTCGGACAACCTGAGTTGTTTCAAGAGACAACCCAACAACAAGAAAGTCCTGATATACAAAGTGATTTGACACTGACAACCGAGTTGCTTGCACAGTTGAAACAAAAAGATGCTCAAATCGAACAATTACAAGCGTTGCTTGCGCAGCAACAAAAACTAATTGATCAGCAACAACAACTCACCCTGCAGGCAAACAAACAGATCGAACGTATGGAGGCACAGAAGCGCCTGACAGCTTTTTCAGAAGAACAGACAGAGCAAGAGCCCCCGACGAACCAAACGGCGCACAAGACACCGGAGGAAGTGGTCAAGGAGACAGGTGTTTTCTATGATTCTGAGGGAGTCAAGAAATATATGGACGATCGTGCCCGTAAGAACAAGAAGTGGTGGCATTTTTTTCGCAAAGAATCGTAATACGAACAAACGTCGCCTTCCTGGTCAAGGAATTTTCGGTTTATCGTAGGATCGATGCGCCTGCAGGCGCCGGATTTCGCCCGGAACCGTGTGATTTTTCCGAACGTTGCCCCCTTATTTGAATGCCCCATATTCCGAAGTGAAAGGATCCGTACAATATGTCATTTTCTCCCTATGTTGCCAGCTACCCAATTCATGCCTATATTGTCGGTCACTTAGGCTTATCGGTGGGGGATTTTTGTCGACAGTATGAATTTGATCCCACGATCGTCACTGGTTGGCAGACAACGAATCGTTCCGTTTTCTCCTTGCCAGCTGACTTTGTGGAATGCCTAGCCATTGCGTCCAACAAAACAGCAGATCAAGTGCGCTGCATTTTACGCTTGTTAGAAAAGCAACATTTTGCTTTTCTTGCGACAAGTCCAACGTGGAACATAACACCGTTCCAACTCGCCCCCCGGTTTCTTCACAAAAGCCCCAAAGAGAAGAAGCTTGATTTACCGACGTTTTAGGCTCCCAAAATAGCTATACCAATGTAAAATCACAAAGAACGCCCGTCAATCGCTTGATTGACGGGCGTCTTGTGTTAATCGAGATTATGTTAACTTGGGGAAGAAATAACACGTGCATTAACCTCTGGGTTCTATTCTATTGGATGATCGTGATTCACTCGTTACGTGATCTTGATACCATTCCCTATAAGGATCTAGGGATCTGTTGTACATATACATTCCGATAATACTAGCGACAAGAGCCACAAGTAACACAATAATCGTCACTTTGTAGTACTTATTATTTCGGATCTTATTTGAAATACTTCGTGTCATTACTTTATCCTCCTTCAAAAGTTCGTCTAAAGTTATACCTAAAAGATCGCTTATCTTTACAACTGTATCTAAATCAGGATATGTTCTTCCGACCTCCCAACTGGAGATGGTCGATCGTGAGACATGCAGTAAATTCGCTAAATCTTCCTGCGTATAATTTTTTTCGTTTCGTTTGTTTTTTATTTTTTCACCAACAGACATTGTAGTTCTCCTTCATTATCTTTTTTTTTTCTATTTTACTCAAGCTTGGAATTGTAGCAATCCTTGTTAAATCAACGATACGTTTTCTGTCACCCTTTTTTTGTCTATTTTACTTTTTTCTTTTACGAATTGTGATATTTTTAACTATATCACAAGCAAGGAGGAATTTTTATCATGTTAAAAAAAGTTTCATTAGGCATATTATCTTTATTTTTGGCAGGAAGTTTAGCACTTCCCGTTCAAGCTTCTGAAGTAGTCGATGATCACGAACATATTGAGACTCATGTTCACAAAGAAGATCTTATCGATTCTTCCCTATTAGATACCGCAATCCCGTTAGCCCCAGTATCTGAAGGTTATGAGGAGATTGCTCCAAGAATGGGGTTCCAATGGAAATGTAAAACTTGTGGCTATGTTAGCAACTGGCACGCTCTTTATAATACTGCTGTAAAGTATGCCTATGCTCATACTACTAAAATTCAGGATGAG
>JAHHEN010000014.1 GCA_018982785.1 Enterococcus innesii
GTTTCTTAAGTCTGATGTGAAAGCCCCGGCTCAACCGGGGAGGGTCATTGGAAACTGGGAGACTTGAGTGCAGAAGAGGGAGAGTGGAATTCCATGTGTAGCGGTGAAATGCAGATATATGGGGGAACACCAGCGGCGAAGGCGGCTCTCTGGTCTGTAACTGACGCTGAGGCTCGAAAGCGTGGGGAGCGAACAGGATTAGATACCCTGGTAGTCCACGCCGTAAACGATGAGTGCTAAGCGTTGGAGGGCTTCGCCCTTCAGCATGCAGCAACGCATAAGCACTCCGCCTGGGGAGTACGACCGCAAGGTTGAAAATTGACGGGGGCCCGCACAAGCGATTGGAGCATGGTTTAATTCGAAGCAACGCGAAGGCCACCCGCCAGGTCTTGACATCCTTTGACCACTCTAGAGATAGAGGCTTCCTTCGAGAACAAGTGAAACAAGGTGGTGCATGGTTGTCGTCAGCTCGTGTCGTGAGATGTTGGGTTAAGTCCCGCAACGAGCGCAACCCTTATTGTTAGTTGCCATCGTTGAGTTGAGACTCTAAGCCGAGGAACTGCGGTGACAAACCGGAGAAGGAACAGGGATGACGTCAAATCATCAGCCTGCCCCTTATGACCCTGAGCTACACACGTGCTACAATGGGAAGTACAACGAGTTGCAGTCGCGGTTTCGGCTAATCTCGCCAGCTTCTCTGGATTCGGATTGTAGGCTGCAGCTCGCCTACATGAAGCCGGAATCGCTAATCGCGGATCAGCGCGCCGCCACAGTGAGCCGTTGAGCGCTACATGCCACACCCGTCACACCACGAGTTTGTAACACTCGAAGTCGGTGAAGTAACCTTTGGAGCAAACGCCTAAGTTGGACCAGTCGATTGGGGTGAAGTCGTAACAGGGTAGCCGTATCGATGCGGCTGGATCACCTCCTTTCTAAGGAATATTTCGGAAGACTACACATCGTTTGCCTTTGTTCAGTTTTGAGAGGTCTACTCAGTAAATACAGGGCCTTAGCTCAGCTGGAGAGCGCCTGCTTTGCACGCAGGAGGTCAGCGGTTCGATCCTCTAGGCTCCATTAACGACAATGGTCGTTAAGCTTTGTTCGTGAAAACTGGATATCGAAGAAAAAAGTAAAACAGTAACACACACGATTGAAATGTTAAAAGAGTTTTTAATAAGTTCAACATTATTTTCTTCAAACAACCTTCTATCCTTCAAAAAGTACTCAAAACCGACCATAAAGTTAAAAGTTATGACGAATAAGACGCACGGTGGATGCGCTTATTTTCAGAATAGCCGATGAAGGACGGATTTGCACCGATATGCTTTGGGGAGCTGTAAGTAAGCTATGATCCAGAAGATTTCCGAATGGGGAACCCAGCATCTTTTATAGGATGTTACGTCTGCGTGAATACATAGCGCAGTCGAGGTAGACGCAGAACTTCAAACATCTAAGTACCTGCGGGAAGAGAAAGAAAATTCGATTCCCTGAGTAACTGACGAGCAAACGGGAAAGCCCAAACCAACAAGCTTGCTTGTTGGGGGTTTATCAGACTCCGAATGTAGTGTCTATTCAGATAGTCGAAATACTTGGAAAAGTATGTCAAGAGGAGTAAAACCCCGTAGTGAAATTTGGATAACACCCTAGGAGGATCCTGAGTACGAAGAACGCGAGGAATTCCGTCAAGATCCGGGAGGACCATCCCAAGGCTAAATACTCCTAGTGACCGATAGTGAACCAGTACCGTGAGGGAAGGTGAAAAGCACCCACGGAAGGGAGTGAAATGATCCACAAACCTTGTGCTTCACAACAGTTAGAGCCCGTTAATGGGTGATAGCGTGCCTTTTGTAGAATGAACCGGCGAGTTACGATAGCATGCGAGGTTAAGTTGAAGAGAGACGGAGCCGTAGCGAAAGCGAGTCTGAATAGGGCGAATGAGTATGTTGTCGTAGACCCGAAACCATGTGATCTACCCGTGTCCAGGTTGAAGGTGCGGTGAAACGCTGGAGGACCGAACCCACGTACGTTGAAAAGTGCGGGGATGAGGTGTGGGTAGCGGAGAAATTCCAAACGAACTTGGAGATGGCTGGTTTCTCTCCGAAATAGCTTACAGGGCTGGCCTCGGAATTGAGAATGATGGAGGTAGGCACTACAATTTTTGGTTTAGGGGCCCATCACGGGTTGCGAATTCAGGTCAACTCCAGGTACATTCATTCATATCCGGGAGTCAGACTGTGAGTGATAAGATCCATAGTCGAAAGGGAAACGGCCCAGATCACCAGCTAAGGTCCCCAAATAACTATTAAGTGGAAAAGGATGTGGGGTTGCAGACAACTAGAGTGTTGGCTTAGAAGCAGCCACCATTTAAGAGTGCGTAATAAGCTCACTAGTCGAGTGACCCTGCGCCAAAAATGTACCAGGGCTAAATAGTTTACCGAAGCTGTAGTGCACCATGAAGTTGCATTGAGTAGGGAAGCGTTCTAAAGAACGTTGAGGAAGGCAGATCGTGAGGACTGCTGGAAGCTTAGAAGTGAAGTACCCGACATGAGTAGCGAAAGACAGGTGAGAATCCTGTCCACCGAATGACTAAGGTTTCCTGGGGAAGGCTCGTCCATAGAGTTGATCGGGACCTAAGCCAGCCGCAAACAGGAAGCAGGCGATGGACAACTGGGTTGATGTTCCTGGTACCCGTTGTTTTGTTTGAGCAGCTGGAGGGACGCAGGAGGCTAAGAAGTGCAGACTGATGGATATGTCTGTTCAAGCAGTAAGTCTTGGTAGGTCAAATGCTTCTACCTTTACGGACAAGCTGTGATGAGGAGGGAAATAATAGTACCGAAGCTTCTGATGTCACACTGCCAAGAAAAGCTCTAGTGAGAAAACAACGGCCCGTACCTGAAGCCGACCTGGGTAGTCGAGGAGAGAATCCTAAGGTGAGCGAGAGAACTCTCGTTAAGAGACTCGGCAAAATGACCCCGTAACTTCGGGAGAAGGGGTGCTGCTCTAACGAGCAGCCGCAGTGAATAGGCCCAAGCGACTGTTTATCAAAAAGCACAGGTCTCTGCAAAATCGAAAGATGACGTATAGGGGCTGACGCCTGCCCGGTGCTGGAAGGTTAAGAGGAGTGCTTAGCGTAAGCGAAGGTACAGGTGAACCCCAGTAAACGGCAGCCGTAACTATAACGGTCCCTAAGGTAGCGAAATTCCTTGTCCGGGTAGTTCCGACCCGCACGAAAGGCGTAACGATTTGGGCACTGTCTCAACGAGAGACTCGGTGAAATTTTAGTACCTGTGAAGATGCAGGTTACCCGCGACGGGACGGAAAGACCCCATGGAGCTTTACTGTAGTTTGATATTGAGTGTCTGTACCGCATGTACAGGATAGGTAGGAGCCGTAGAAATCGGGGACGCCAGTTTCGATGGAGGCAATGGTGGGATACTACCCTTGCGTTATGGCCCTCTAACCCGCAACCCTTATCGGGCTGGGAGACAGTGTCAGATGGGCAGTTTGACTGGGGCGGTCGCCTCCTAAAAGGTAACGGAGCGCCCAAAGGTTCCCTCAGAATGGTTGGAAATCATTCGAAGAGTGTAAAGGCAGAAGGAGCTTGACTGCGAGAGCTACAACTCGAGCAGGGACGAAAGTCGGGCTTGGTGATCCGGTGGTTCCGCATGGAAGGGCCATCGCTCAACGGATAAAAGCTACCCTGGGGATAACAGGCTTATCTCCCCCAAGAGTCCACATCGACGGGGAGGTTTGGCACCTCGATGTCGGCTCGTCGCATCCTGGGGCTGTAGTCGGTCCCAAGGGTTGGGCTGTTCGCCCATTAAAGCGGCACGCGAGCTGGGTTCAGAACGTCGTTGAGACAGTTCGGTCCCTATCCGTCGCGGGGCGTTGGAAATTTGAGAGGAGCTGTCCTTAGTACGAGAGGACCGGGATGGACTTACCGCTGGTGTACCAGTTGTCTCGCCAGAGGCATCGCTGAAGGTAGCTATGTAGGGAAGGGATAAACGCTGAAAGCATCTAAGTGTGAAGCCCACCTCAAGATGAGATTTCCCATTTCTTTAAGAAAGTAAGATCCCTGAGAGATGATCAGGTAGATAGGTCAGAAGTGGAAGGCCAGTGATGGTTGGAGCGGACTGATACTAATCGATCGAGGACTTAACCAAAAAGAAAAAGCACGTAAACTCGGAAGAGTTTTGATTTCTTCGATCCAGTTTTGAGTGAGCAACACTTACTCAATTGAATAGTGTGGTGGCGATAGCAAGAAGGATACACCTGTAACCACGCCGAACACAGAAGTTAAGTTTTAGCGCCGATTGTAGTGAAGGGTTTCCCTTTGTGAGAGTAGGACGTCGCCACGCATTTCAATTTTTCCGGCATAGCTCAGTTGGTAGTAGCGCATGACTGTTAATCATGATGTCGTAGGTTCGAGTCCTACTGCCGGAGTTCTCTAATAAGAGAAAACAAGCAAGAGTAATGAGCTTCTTTTAGGCTGGAGAGTTGTCCGAGTGGCCGAAGGAGCATGATTGGAAATCATGTAGATGGCTATCGCTGTCTCAAGGGTTCGAATCCCTTACTCTCCGTTTTAAACTTAGGTCCGTTGGTCAAGTGGTTAAGACACCGCCCTTTCACGGCGGTAACACGGGTTCGAATCCCGTACGGATCATTACGATTTAATGAACAACCTTCGGGGGTTTAGCTCAGCTGGAGGAAACATCTGCCTTACAAGCAGAGGGTCAGCGGTTCGATCCCGTTAACCCCCATTACGGTTTGGTAG
>JAHHEN010000002.1:0-2500 GCA_018982785.1 Enterococcus innesii
AACAAAATTAATTGGAAAAAGTTGTTGACAAATAACAAATCATTTGTTATTTCCAATTAAGTCGCTGAGACAGCTGCTACGAAGCTGAAAAACAACGAGCGAAAAAAACTTTTAAAAGAGTTGACAATTAAATGTCGCTCTGATATGATATATAAAAGTTACAATACAGCACGGCAGACCTTTGAAAACTTGAACAAAGCAAGCAAACGAACCATCGGTGTAGGACGTTTCAATTCCTATTGAAACAAATACATGCAAGCAATAGCTAGCAAAGTTAATTTTTATGAGCTTAATGACCGTATGGTCATTCAAACAAATCATTAGTAAGAGTTCTGATCCTGCCCAGACGTGAATGCTGGCGGCGTGCCTAATACATGCAAGTCGAACGCTTTTTCTTTCACCGGAGCTTGCTCCACCGAAAGGAAAAGAGGCGAACGGGTGAGTAATGTGGGTAACCTGCCCATCAGAAGGAGCAACACTTGAAAACAGGTGCTAATACCGTATACACTATTTTCCGCATGGAAGAAAGCGAAAGGCGCTTTGCGTCACTGATGGATGGACCCGCGGCGCATTAGCCAGTTGGTGAGGTAACGGCTCACCAAGCAACGATGCATAGCCGACCTGAGGGTGATCGGCCACACTTTCGACTGAGAGAGCATTCCAGACTCCTACGGGAGGCAGCAGTAGGGAATCTTCGGCAATGGACGAAAGTCTGACCGAGCAACGCCGCGTGAGTGAAGAAGGCTTTCGGATCGTAAAACTGTTGTTAGAGAAGAACAAGGATGAGAGTAAAATGTTCATCCCTTGACGGTATCTAACCAGAAAGCCATTGCTAACTACGCCAGCAGCCGCGGGTAATACGTAGGTGGCAAGCGCTGTCCGGATTTACGGTGTAAAGCGAGCGCAGGCGGTTTCTTAAGTCTGATGTGAAAGCCCCCGGCTCAACCGAGGGTCATTGAAACTGGGAGACTTGAGTGCAGAAGAGGAGAGTGGAATTCCATGTGTAGCGGTGAAATGCGTAGATATATGGAGGAACACCAGTGGCGAAGGCGGCTCTCTGGTCTGTAACTGACGCTGAGGCTCGAAAGCGTGGGGAGCGAACAGGATTAGATACCCTGGTAGTCCACGCCGTAAACGATGAGTGCTAAGTGTTGAGGTTTCGCCCTTCAGTGCTGCAGCAAACGCATTAAGCACTCCGCCTGGGAGTACGACCGCAAGGTTGAAACTCAAAGGAATTGACGGGGCCTGCACAAGCGGTGGAGCATGTGGTTTAATTCGAAGCAACGCGAAGAACCTTACCAGGTCTTGACATCCTTTGACCACTCTAGAGATAGAGCTCCTTCGGGGGCAAAGTGACAGGTGGTGCATGGTTGTCGTCAGCTCGTGTCGTGAGATGTTGGGTTAAGTCCTGCAACGAGCGCAACCCTTATTGTTAGTTGCCATCATTTAGTTGGGCACTTAGCGAGACTGCCGGTGACAAACCGAGGAAGGTGGGGATGACGTCAAATCATCATGCCCCTTATGACCTGGGCTACACACGTGCTACAATGGGAAGTACAACGAGTTGCGAAGTCGCGAGGCTAAGCTAATCTCTTAAAGCTTCTCTCAGTTCGGATCAGGCTGCAACTCGCCTACATGAAGCCGGAATCGCTAGTAATCGCGGATCAGCACGCCGCGGTGAATACGTTCCCGGGCCTTGTACACACCGCCCGTCACACCACGAGAGTTTGTAACACCCGAAGTCGGTGAGGTAACCTTTTTGGAGCCAGCCGCCTAAGGTGGGATAGATGATTGGGGTGAAGTCGTAACAAGGTAGCCGTATCGGAAGGTGCGGCTGGATCACCTCCTTTCTAAGGAATATTTCGGAAGACTACACATCGTTTGCCTTTGTTCAGTTTTGAGAGGTCTACTCAAGTAAATACCCGGGGCCTTAGCTCAGCTGGGAGAGCGCCTGCTTTGCACGCAGGAGGTCAGCGGTTCGATCCCGCTAGGCTCCATTAACGACAATGGTCGTTAAACTTTGTTCATTGAAAACTGGATATCGAAGAAAAAATCAAAACAAGTAACACACACCGAGTTGAAATGTTAAAAGAGTTTTTTAATAAGTTCAACGCTTATTTTCTTGAGCAACCTTCTATCGCTAGAAGAAGTACTCAAAACCGACCGTAAGGTCAAAGGTTAAGTGAATAAGGGCGCACGGTGGATGCCTTGGCACTAGGAGCCGATGAAGGACGGGACTAACACCGATATGCTTTGGGGAGCTGTAAGTAAGCTGTGATCCAGAGATTTCCGAATGGGGGAACCCAGCATCTTTTATAGGATGTTACGTCTGCGTGAATACATAGCGCAGTCGAGGTAGACGCAGAGAACTGAAACATCTAAGTACCTGCAGGAAGAGAAAGAAAATTCGATTCCCTGAGTAGCGGCGAGCGAAACGGGAAAAGCCCAAACCAACAAGCTTGCTTGTTGGGGTTGTAGGACTCCGATATGGTAGTCTATT
>JAHHEN010000002.1:5000-614361 GCA_018982785.1 Enterococcus innesii
CCCTGAGAGATGATCAGGTAGATAGGTCAGAAGTGGAAGGCCAGTGATGGTTGGAGCGGACTGATACTAATCGATCGAGGACTTAACCAAAAAGAAAAAGCACGTAAACTCGTAGCGTTTTGATTTCTTCGATCCAGTTTTGAGTGAGCAAGACTTACTCAATTGAATAGTGTGGTGGCGATAGCAAGAAGGATACACCTGTAACCATGCCGAACACAGAAGTTAAGCTTCTTAGCGCCGATTGTAGTGAAGGGTTTCCCTTTGTGAGAGTAGGACGTCGCCACGCGTTTTTTTTACCTTATGGGGGTTTAGCTCAGCTGGGAGAGCATCTGCCTTACAAGCAGAGGGTCAGCGGTTCGATCCCGTTAACCCCCATATGAGTCGTTAGCTCAGTTGGTAGAGCATCTGACTTTTAATCAGAGGGTCACAGGTTCGAGCCCTGTACGACTCATAGTAATAACCTATGCGGGTGTGGCGGAATTGGCAGACGCACTAGATTTAGGATCTAGCGCCTTCGGGCGTGGGGGTTCAAGTCCCTTCACCCGCACTTCATTGCCGGCTTAGCTCAGTTGGTAGAGCATCTGATTTGTAATCAGAGGGTCGAGGGTTCAAGTCCTTTAGCCGGCATCAGGAATACGCGGAAATAGCTCAGTGGTAGAGCACCACCTTGCCAAGGTGGGGGTCGCGGGTTCGAACCCCGTTTTCCGCTTTGCCTTAGCAATTTTCAGCCGGGGTGGCGGAACTGGCAGACGCACAGGACTTAAAATCCTGCGGTGAGTGATCACCGTACCGGTTCGATTCCGGTCCTCGGCATTTCTTAATATGCGCCCATAGCTCAATTGGATAGAGTGTTTGACTACGGATCAAAAGGTTAGGGGTTCGACTCCTCTTGGGCGCGCTTTTTAATAACGGGAAGTAGCTCAGCTTGGTAGAGCACTTGGTTTGGGACCAAGGGGTCGCAGGTTCGAATCCTGTCTTCCCGATACTTTTTCAAAAGGGGCCTTAGCTCAGCTGGGAGAGCGCCTGCTTTGCACGCAGGAGGTCAGCGGTTCGATCCCGCTAGGCTCCATATCATTTGAATAAATGATTCTTTTTTACGCGGTGTAGCTCAGCTGGCTAGAGCGTCCGGTTCATACCCGGGAGGTCGGGGGTTCGATCCCCTCCGCCGCGATTTTTAAGAGCCTGGACCTTTAGCTCAGTTGGTTAGAGCAGACGGCTCATAACCGTCCGGTCGTAGGTTCGAGTCCTACAAGGTCCATTGTGGCATTGTATCTGTTTTATTATGGAGGATTACCCAAGTCCGGCTGAAGGGAACGGTCTTGAAAACCGTCAGGCGGGTAAAACCGTGCAAGGGTTCGAATCCCTTATCCTCCTTAACTGTCTCTTTTGTTGCGAGCAAAAGAATCACAGTCTTTTAATTACTGTAAAGTAATTACTTATCGCGGGATGGAGCAGTCTGGTAGCTCGTCGGGCTCATAACCCGAAGGTCGTAGGTTCAAATCCTGCTCCCGCAATTGCTTTTGCTTTCAAAAGCGCAATAAAAGCTAAATATGGTTTGGTAGTTCAGTTGGTTAGAATGCCTGCCTGTCACGCAGGAGGTCGCGGGTTCGAGTCCCGTCCAGACCGCCATGCGGGTGTAGTTTAGTGGTAAAACCACAGCCTTCCAAGCTGTTGTCGCGAGTTCGATTCTCGTCACCCGCTTTAGCTTTTATTTTTTGGGGCCTATAGCTCAGCTGGTTAGAGCGCACGCCTGATAAGCGTGAGGTCGATGGTTCGAGTCCATTTAGGCCCATCAAAATGTAGTCATACATTTGGGGAAGTACTCAAGTGGCTGAAGAGGCGCCCCTGCTAAGGGTGTAGGTCGGGAAACCGGCGCGAGGGTTCAAATCCCTCCTTCTCCGTTTTTTATTGGTCCGTTGGTCAAGTGGTTAAGACACCGCCCTTTCACGGCGGTAACACGGGTTCGAATCCCGTACGGATCATTTTTTACTTTTGGAGGATTACCCAAGTCCGGCTGAAGGGAACGGTCTTGAAAACCGTCAGGCGGGTAAAACCGTGCAAGGGTTCGAATCCCTTATCCTCCTTAACTGTCTCTTTTGTTGCGAGCAAAAGAATCACAGTCCTTTAATTACTGTAAAGTAATTACTTATCGCGGGATGGAGCAGTCTGGTAGCTCGTCGGGCTCATAACCCGAAGGTCGTAGGTTCAAATCCTGCTCCCGCAATCGCTTTGTTTAACGGCAAAGCAGCAATACAAAGCTTCTGGTTTGGTAGTTCAGTTGGTTAGAATGCCTGCCTGTCACGCAGGAGGTCGCGGGTTCGAGTCCCGTCCAGACCGTTGTTTTTGGCTCGGTAGCTCAGTTGGTAGAGCAATGGATTGAAGCTCCATGTGTCGGCAGTTCGATTCTGTCCCGCGCCATAGGAATGCGGGTGTAGTTTAGTGGTAAAACTACAGCCTTCCAAGCTGTTGTCGCGAGTTCGATTCTCGTCACCCGCTTTGCATTTTTTATTTGGGGCCTATAGCTCAGCTGGTTAGAGCGCACGCCTGATAAGCGTGAGGTCGATGGTTCGAGTCCATTTAGGCCCATTACATTTTTAAACTGGTCCGTTGGTCAAGCGGTTAAGACACCGCCCTTTCACGGCGGTAACACGGGTTCGAATCCCGTACGGATCATGCAAACACTCTTGAGAGTGTTTTTTTATTACCCAAAAATGATCTTTTTATCATTTTCTCAAGCATGAGCAGTCAAAATTTGTTATAATCAGTCCGTTGCAAGTTCCCGAAAGGATTCGCAGCTGCGAAGATGCCTTGTAACCGAAACATATATTAGGGGGAATACAAAAATGACAGAGAAACACTTATTTACATCAGAGTCCGTTTCAGAAGGACACCCAGACAAAGTAGCCGACCAAATCAGTGATGCCATCTTAGATGCGTTACTTGCCGAAGATCCAATGGCACGGGTCGCTTGCGAAACGTCAGTTACTACCGGACTGGTTTTAGTCTTTGGAGAAATTTCTACTTCTGCTTATGTAGATATCCAAAAAGTCGTCCGAGAAACCATCAAAGAAATCGGCTATACACGAGCAAAATTCGGCTTTGACGGCGACACGGTTGCTGTTTTGGTAGCGATCGATGAGCAATCACCAGATATCGCTCAAGGCGTTGACGATGCTTTAGAAAGTCGTGGAGAAACGGATAAAGAAGATATCGGTGCCGGCGACCAAGGCTTGATGTTTGGTTTTGCCGTTGATGAAACACCTGAATTGATGCCTTTACCGATCGCATTGAGCCATCGGCTGGTACGTCGCTTAGCAGAGTTGCGTAAAAACAACGAACTAAGCTACTTGCGTCTAGATGCAAAATCACAAGTAACCGTTGAATATGATGATAACGATCAACCACAAAGAGTGGACACCGTCGTTATTAGTACCCAGCATGATGATGCGGCTGATAATGAAACGATCCACCGTGATGTCATCGAAAAAGTGATCAAAGAAGTGATCCCTGCCGATCTTTTAGACGAGCAGACAAAATATTATATCAATCCTACTGGTCGTTTTGTGATCGGCGGTCCTCAAGGGGATGCCGGTTTGACTGGCAGAAAAATCATCGTTGATACTTATGGCGGCTATGCACGTCATGGCGGCGGTGCGTTTTCTGGAAAAGATGCAACCAAAGTTGACCGTTCAGCCAGCTATGCGGCTCGCTATATTGCCAAAAACATCGTAGCAGCAAAGCTAGCCAAAAAAGTGGAAGTACAATTAGCCTATGCGATCGGTGTGGCACAGCCCGTTTCGATCAGCATCAACACTTTTGGTACCGGAACCGTCAGCAACGAGCGCTTGATCCAAGCGGTGCGGGAAAACTTTGATTTGCGACCAGCAGGAATTATTGAAATGTTAGATTTGCGCCGTCCGATTTATCGTCAGACTGCCGCTTACGGACATTTCGGTCGTACAGATATCGATTTGCCATGGGAACGCACCGACAAGGTGGCGGCACTTTTGGCAAGTGTGAAGGATTAAAAGAGGCGACCTCTATTGATGACTATCAATAGAGGTTCTTTTTTTGGAGTAAAAGGAGGAGTTATATGCGAACCAATGTAAAATTAGTCACCATTGCGGTCTTTGTCGCAACGTTTATGACCGCGATCGAAGGAACGATCATTACGACAGCGATGCCTACCATCGTCAGTTCATTGAAAGGAATCGAGATCATGAACTGGGTCTTCTCGATCTATCTTTTGACCAGTGCGATGTTGACCCCGATCTACGGCAAGTTTGCCGATAATATCGGCCGCAAACCAGTCTTTTTATTTGGTACGCTGCTGTTTATTATCGGGTCGGCGTTTTGTGGGATGGCCAATACGATGTTGACGTTGATCATTGCCAGAGCGTTGCAAGGATTAGGCGCAGGGGCCATGATGCCCGTTGCCCTAACGATCATTGCGGACCTGTATCCTGTTGAAAAGCGGGCGAAAGTCTTAGGGCTCAATAGTACTGCTTGGGGGATTGCCAGCGTCGTCGGACCCTTAGCCGGTGGCTTGATCGTAGATACGATCGGCTGGCATTGGATCTTCTTTATCAACGTGCCCATCGGATTAGGGTTGATCGCCTTGATTTGGTTTTATTTTCATGAAGAAAAAAAGCCTTTGCTGCAGTCAACATTGATTATGCTGGCAGTCTCTTGTTGATGTTGACGCTAGTAGGGCTCCTGCTAGGCTTCCAGTTGCTAGGAGATTATGGTATGAGTCTGCCTGTCATCGGGCTATTCGTTTTTTCTGTCCTTACGTTTATCGGCTTCATTCGAGTGGAGAAAAAAGCAACAGATCCGATTATTGATCTGAAGCTGTTCCACTCAAAATTGTTTGTGGTGGTCAATATCGTAGCAGCTTTGGCGAGCGGCTTCTTGATGGGGATCGATGTCTATATCCCAATGTGGATGCAAGGGGTCTTAGGCATGAGTGCGGGGATTGGCGGGCTTGTGTTGGCACCGTTGTCGATTTTATGGATGATTGGTTCCTTCTTAGCCAGCCGTTGGTTGACACAACACAGTGTCAGTTGGGTCTTGACGGTTAGCTTAGTGATCACGGCTACCGGTGCTTTATGGCTCTTTTTGACACCGGCACAGACGTCATTCTGGTTGTTCTTGGTGATTTCTTCTATTACGGGCGTCGGTTTAGGGGCAACGATGGTGGTTTGTACCGTTACTGCCCAAACCAGCGTTGCCCCCACCCAAGTCGGCGTGGCAACTTCTTTCAATACCCTGCTGCGCACGATCGGGCAAACCATCATGGTGGCGGTCTTCGGTATCGTTTTAAATACCAGTAATAGCGTAGGTTTAGCACAGGCGCAAGTCACTGACAGCAGTGTCATGAATCAGCTGGTTGATCCAGCCGCCGCGCGTCAGCTGCCAACCGCATTATTAGGACAATTACGGGAGATTCTTTATAGCGGTCTACACTGGGTTTTTGGGATCGGTGTTTTACTCATTGTGCTAGCGATTGGTTTGACCCGCACGATTTCGCGAGAATCTGGTACAATATAAAAAAAGGATCGCAGGTGATTGTATGGCTTTTTTACAAGCAAATATCTATTCAAATGTTCTTGAAATGGAGGTAATGATCGATGTGATCTTGCCTCAAAGTACCAAAAAAAATCGGCACCCAAAGCCAATCGACGGGCACAGATCTCCCAGTGCTTTATTTATTGCATGGGATGAACGGAAATCATAGTGTCTGGCAGCGACGGACGTCGATCGAGCGGTATGCCGCAGAGTATAAACTAGCGGTCATCATGCCGTCTACTGATCTAGGCTGGTATACTGATACGACCTATGAAATGAAGTATTGGACATTTATCGCCGAAGAATTACCACAGATTTGCCATGAGCTGTTTCCTCAGCTGACGCAAAAACGAGAAAAAACTTTTGCAGCAGGTCTCTCGATGGGGGGCTATGGGGCTGTAAAACTTGGGCTGCGCAAGCCTGACCAGTTTGCGGCGGTAGCCTCTTTGTCTGGGGCATTAGCGCTGGCTGAAAGCATGGATTCCTTGCTGCAGCTGCGAAGCCAAGCTTATTGGGCAGGAATCTTTGGCCCTTTAGAGCAATTCAAAGGATCTGAAAATGATTTGATCCATCTGATTGAGACCATCGATCCAAGCACCGCGCCGCGTTTTTTTATTAGCTGCGGAACCGAAGATCAACTGTACCCGGCAAGTGAGTATGCGGCGGATAAGCTGCAAAAACGCAAAATAGCCGTAACGTTTGAATCGGGAACTGGGGATCATGATTGGAATTTCTGGGATCAATGGATCCAACGAGTCTTGCAATGGCTTTTTAGCGAATAAAAAAAACCATCAGTCGATCGACACATTAACGTGCCGAGGACTGATGGTTTTTTCGTTCGATACAAAATAAGATCGGCGGCTGGTTCCGCTGATTGATAAATTGATAGGAAAGGACATTGAATGCCTCTTGCGGCAGTTGCTGACAAAAGGAGTGGACTTCTTTCAGCTCTGCTTCGCCGCCAGCGTGTCCATAATAGCAGACGAGGATGATTCTACCTTTCGAGACTAAACGTGTCAGTAAAGCTTCTAAAGCCGTTTTCGTTGTATCCGGCAGCGTGATGATCGCTTTGTCCCCTTTAGGCAAGTAGCCTAAATTGAAAATGGCGGCGTGAACCGGACCACTCACAACATCTGCCAACGTCTCATGGCCTTGATGGATCAGCTGGACTTGCGCCAACAGCTCTTTTTCAGCCAACCGCTTTTTGGTAGCTTGCAGGGCTTGTTCTTGAATGTCAAAAGCAAACACCTGACCAGTTGGTCCAACTAAGGAAGCCAGTAATTCCGTGTCGAAGCCGTTGCCCATCGTGGCATCAACGGCGGTTTGTCCCGGTTGCAGAACTTCTTTTAAAAGGGTGTGGCTATAGCGCATGGCGGTCGGCAGCATCGACTGGCTCCTTTCGCACATTGAATTTTCCTTGATAGGAGTTGCGGCGTAGCATTTCTTGATCGATCTCATTCAAGACTTCCCATTTTTTCAAACTCCACATTGGACCTACCAGAGAATCCCATGGTGCATCGCCTGTCAAGCGATGAATGATGATCTCTGGGGGGATCATTTCTAACTGATCGCAGATCAATGACACATAGGTATCGCGCCGCATCAATTGCAAACGTCCTTCATGATAATCCCGCAGCATCCGAGTATTGCGCATCAAATGCAGCAGGTGCAGTTTGATGCCTTGAATATCAGAATCTTGAATGGTACGGCGGACGTTTTCTTGCATCATCTCGATCGTCTCGCCTGGCAGGCCATTGATCAAATGGGTACAGACACGAATATTGTGTTTGCGCAGGCTGGCGACGCCGTCTAAGTAAGTTTGATAATCATGGGCGCGGTTAATGGCGTTGCTCGTGGTTTCAAAAGTCGTTTGCAGTCCTAATTCGACCCATAAATAAAAGCGTTGATTGAGTTCTGCCAGATAGTCAACGACATCTGCTGGTAAGCAGTCTGGTCGGGTCCCAATGGAGATCCCGACAACACCAGGTAGTGTCAGCACTTGCTCGAAGCGCTCGCGGATCACTGCCACCGGTGCGTGAGTGTTCGTAAAGTTTTGAAAATAGACAATGTATTTGTCCACTTGCGGCCACTTTTTGTGCATCATGGCGATCTCTTTTTCAAACTGCTCTGGCAGCGGGGCTTCAGGTGCTACGATCATATCACCAGAGCCGGACACACTGCAAAATGTACAGCCGCCTTTGGCAACGGTGCCGTCACGATTGGGGCAGTCGAAGCCGGCATCAATGGGGACTTTAAAGATTTTTTCGCCAAATTCTTGCCGCAAAGCAAAGTTCCACGAATGGTATCGTTTGTTTTTATCTTCTGCATAAGGAAATGGATTCATTTTTTTACCTTCTTTTATAATTGTTTACGGGTGAAGCGCCAGACAAAGCGTTTTTGCAAGTAGTAAGGGTAGGTCAACAGCAGCCATGAAAGGCCAACACAAAACCCACCTAACACATCACTGGGAAAATGCACGCCAACATAGATGCGGCTGATGCCGATGCAACCGATCAATAGGCCTAACAGAATGCGGAGTCCCCATTGCCAAAAAGGCTGCTTGAAGAAGACCGGGACCAAGAAGAACAATGTCCCATAAAAAACCATACTGCCCGTCGAGTGTCCGCTGGGGAAACTGAAACTTGATTCCGTGACTAAGTGTTCAAGGGTTGGTCGCTCCCGTAAAAAGACGAGTTTGATCAATGGATTAAAGAGCCCAGCAATCCCAATGGTGCCGATACTTAGCCATAGTGCTTCTGCATAATATTTGTTGATCACTAAGACGGCTAAAACGGCGAGAAAGAGCAAGATGATCGTGGTAGGGTTCGCAAATTTTGTGACCCATAGAAAAACGGTGTCCAAAACGGGTAGCCGCTGCGGATGATGCGAGTCAAGGTTTCGTCAAAGGAGACCAACCAAGTAGGATAAAATTTCACGAGATAGCCGAGAAAAACGAACAGCAGTAAAAAGCAGCTGCCGGCAAATTGAAAATATAGTTTTTTATGCATGGTAAAGCCTCGTTTCTAGAGAATTTCTGTCCCTACAAGCAAAGAGACATCTAGAAGGTATTATAGCATTTATCGCACGACGGAAAAAGCAGGGGACCAATCAAGGATTCTCCCACTTTCAAAGAATAGCTTTCGTTTGGTTAAATACAAACTCTTCATTTCAATAAATGTTTGTTTGATTACAAAGAGTTTACAGTTTCTGAAATCGGCTCAAATACCTTTTATAAATTCTTAAGAAATTGTATACTAAATCTACGTTCACTATAAGGAAAAAACGGAGGAATAACGGACATGAACACGAGTCAATCAAGAAAAGTACATCGTCAAGCAGACCAATCGGGCGATAAGTATCGAGTGATCAAAAAAAGTGCAGTTGTTTTAGGAACGACACTGACTGCTTGCTCTGTTGTAGCTCCATTGGTGTCATCGGTTCAAGCAGAAGCCGTAGAGACCTCGATCGCCCAAGTTTCTACTAGCAATTTTGCCGCGCCGAATACTTCCGCATTTATTGCTGAAATCGCTACGTACGCTCAGCCCGTGGCACAAGCCAACGATTTATATGCTTCTGTGATGATCGCACAAGCCATTTTAGAAAGTGGTTGGGGCCGAAGCAGTTTATCAAAAGCACCAAATTATAATTTATTCGGGATCAAAGGCAGCTACAACGGTCAAACCGTTTATATGAGTACCTTGGAGTACTTGAACAATCAATGGTTGACTATGAATGAACCTTTTAAGCGCTACCCATCTTACACGCAATCATTCGAAGATAATGCACGTACTTTACGCTCAACCTCTTTACAAAGCGGTGTCGCGTATTATTCTGGCGCTTGGAAGAGCAATACGACTTCATATCTTGATGCAACCGCATGGCTAGCAGGTCGCTATGCGACTGCACCAAACTATGCCTCTTCACTGAATGCCGTGATCCAACAATTTGGTTTGACGCAATATGACACACCAGCTTCTGGCAATGCCGGTGGTGGTGCCACAGCTAGCGCATCAACCAATACCACGACTACAACGGCAGCTGTTAGCACGAGCGGCAGTCAAACCTATACAGTCGCTTCAGGCGATTCGGTCTGGTCGATTGCTAACAAACATGGGATTTCCATGGATCAGTTGCGCAGTTTGAACAACATCAAAAACGATTTTGTTTATCCAGGGCAAACGTTGAATGTCAACGGTAGCACCCAAAGTACTTCGACAACTTCAACAGTATCGATCGTTAATCGTAATACTTCAGCAACTACATCAGGCAACACCTATACCGTAGTTTCTGGCGATTCGGTTTGGTCGATTGCCAATAAGCATGGCATTTCGATGGATCAATTCCGCAGCTGGAACAACATCAAAAATGATTTTGTCTATCCAGGGCAAAAAGTTGTCGTCAGCGGTGGATCGTCTACGAATACCAGCAGTACTACGACCGTCAGCACTGCATCAACGGCTAGCCAAAGCAGCGGCGGCACTTACACGGTGGCAGCTGGCGATTCGGTCTGGTCGATTGCTAACAAACATGGGATTTCCATGGATCAATTCCGCAGTTTGAACAACATTAAAAACGACTATGTCTATCCAGGACAAAAGGTGGTTGTCAGCGGTAGTTCCGCAACGAGTACTACAACAAGCACGACCGTCAGCAACCAAACCAGCAGTAGTGTTGCAGGCAATACCTATACGGTGGCAGCTGGGGATTCAGTCTGGTCAGTTGCCAATAAACATGGGATTACGATGGATCAATTCCGCAGCTGGAACAACATCAAAAATGATTTTATCTATCCAGGACAAAAGGTGGTCGTTAAGCAAGGCGGCACGGCAGCTACCACCAGTACTTCCACGACAAATGGTTCTTACAAGGTCGCATCGGGGGATTCCGTTTGGGGAATCGCAGATAAGTTCGGCATCACGACGGATCAATTTATCCAATGGAACAATATTCAAAATAACTTTATTTACCCAGGACAAACAGTTAGGGTAAAATAGATTGCTATTCCTAATGATTTTTGTTAGGATAAGTGCAAAGAAACTTTCACGTTTGAGAAGAAATAGTAGAAGTACGGTGGGACTTTTAGAGAGTGCATGGTTGGTGGAAATGCACAGCACACCTTTCGAACTCGTCTTCGAGTGATATCTGACTGAACCTGAATTGGCTAGGCAGATACGGCGATGGCCGTTAAAACATCGAGGTCTGCTTTTTTGAGGAGCAGATAAACTTAGGTGGTACCACGTTGATAACGTCCTATAAAAATCATAGCGATTTTTATAGGACTTTTTTTAAGTTTTGCTAGTTGATTTGACGAGCAAAACACCAATTTTTAGGAGGAGTCCATCGTGAATTACAATCACAAAGAAATCGAAAAAAAATGGCAAAAATATTGGGCGAAGAAAAATGAATTCAACACCCATGATGAGCCGGACAAACCAAAATTTTATGCGCTAGATATGTTCCCATATCCATCTGGACAAGGATTACATGTCGGACATCCAGAAGGCTATACGGCTACGGATATCTTGAGCCGCTTCAAACGCAGTCAAGGCTACAATGTACTGCACCCAATGGGCTGGGATGCCTTTGGTCTGCCTGCCGAACAATATGCACTAGACACAGGAAATGATCCAGCGGAATTCACAAAGAAAAACATTGAGACCTTCCGTCGTCAAATCAATTCGTTAGGGTTCAGTTATGATTGGAATCGTGAAATCAACACGACAGACCCTGAATACTATAAGTGGACCCAATGGATCTTTACCAAGCTTTATGAAAAAGGGTTAGCTTATGAAGCTGAAGTTCCAGTAAACTGGGTACCAGAGCTTGGAACTGTGATTGCCAATGAAGAAGTCATTGACGGCAAGAGCGAACGGGGCGGCTATGATGTGATCCGCAAACCGATGCGCCAATGGATGCTGAAAATCACGGCATATGCTGATCGTTTGTTGGACGATCTTGAAGAAGTTGACTGGCCAGAAAGCATCAAAGAAATGCAACGCAATTGGATCGGACGTTCTGTCGGAGCCAACGTAACGTTTAAAGTGGCAGGGATGGAAAAAGACCTTACCGTCTTTACGACTCGCCCAGATACCTTGTTTGGTGCGACCTACGCCGTATTGGCGCCAGAACATGAGCTAGTGGCCCAAATCACTACCCCTGAACAAAAAGCAGCCATTGATGCCTATGTAGAAGAAGCGTCGAAAAAATCTGATTTGAACCGAACAGATTTGGCCAAAGAAAAAACCGGTGTCTTCACTGGTGCCTATGCCATCAATCCCGTGAATGGCAAAGAGATCCCGATCTGGATCGCCGATTACGTTTTGGCTTCTTATGGAACAGGTGCGATCATGGCGGTTCCTGCCCATGACGAACGTGACCACGAATTTGCCAAAACATTTGGCTTAGAGATCATTCCTGTATTGGCAGGGGGCAACGTGGAAGAATCTGCCTATACCGAAGATGGCCTGCATATCAATTCAGACTTTTTGGATGGGCTAGACAAAGAGACTGCCATCGAAAAAATGGTCGCATGGTTGGAAGAAAACCATGTTGGAAAAAAGAAGTCAGCTATCGTCTTCGCGATTGGTTGTTTTCTCGTCAACGGTATTGGGGGAACCAATCCCAATCATCCATTGGGAAGATGGGACGACTACGACGCTTCCTGAAGATCAGCTGCCGTTGCGTTTGCCAAAAACCGACAATATCAAACCAAGCGGTACTGGTGAATCGCCATTAGCCAATGTCACGGATTGGGTCAATGTCACCGACCCTGAAACTGGGAAAAAGGACGTCGGGAAACCAATACGATGCCACAATGGGCTGGAAGTTCCTGGTATTTCTTACGTTTTATCGATCCTCATAATAAGTCTGTTTTGGCTGACTACGATAAATTGAAACGCTGGATGCCAGTCGATATTTATATCGGTGGCGCAGAGCACGCTGTCTTGCATTTGCTTTATGCTCGCTTCTGGCATAAATTCTTGTACGATATCGGTGTTGTACCAACGAAAGAACCATTTGAAAAATTGTTTAACCAAGGGATGATCCTTGGGGAAAACAATGAAAAAATGTCGAAATCCCGCGGCAACGTCGTCAATCCAGATGATGTCGTCAACCAATACGGTGCGGACACCTTGCGTTTATATGAAATGTTTATGGGCCCACTGGATGCATCGATCGCTTGGAATGAGAACGGCCTCGAAGGCAGTCGCAAATTCTTGGATCGCGTGTGGCGCTTGATCGTCGATGAAAATGGCAAAATGCGCGACCGCATCACGACATTCAACGATGGCAAATTGTCGAAAGTGTACCATCAAACAGTTAAGAAAGTGACGGAAGATTTTGAGCAGCTGCACTTCAATACGGCGATTTCCCAATTGATGGTCTTTGTCAATGAAGCGTACAAAGCCGATGCCTTGCCTTACGAATATGTCGAAGGATTTGTGCAGCTATTGGCTCCGATCGCACCGCATATCGGGGAAGAGCTCTGGTCGATCCTCGGAAATGACAACGGGATCTCATATGTGCCATGGCCAACCTATGACGAAAGTGCCCTAGTGGAAGATGAGATCGAAGTCGTCTTTCAAGTCAATGGCAAAGTTCGTGCCAAAGCAATGGTGCCAGCGGATGCCGAAAAAGCAGTGCTTGAACAATTGGCGCAAGAAAACGAACTTGTCCAAGAACAGCTCCAAGGAAAAACGATCCGCAAAGTGATCGTCGTACCGAATAAATTGGTCAATATCGTTGCAAACTAAACGCTAAAAACGTAGCTGCCTAACAGATCGACAGTCTGTTAGGCAGCTTTTTGGTAGCGACAAAGAAAAAAGTGTTACTGAGTGGTTCTCAGCAACACTTTTTTGTTATTTTTTGCGAATGATCCCATAGAACAAAGCGGCTGTTGCGACCAATGGAATCAAGATCACTAATAGAAAGCCGTTTGGATACGTAGCGCGAGTGAAAATTTCTGATGAAGCATCACTTCCGCCAAATAGATGATTGGAAATCATGAACTGAGCCATCATAGCAACGATTGCGACAAAACCAATTGCAGCACCAGTACCGACGAATAATTTTTTCTTTGCGTTGTTCATTACATTTGCCCCTTTAATAGTCTCTATGTATCATTATACAAAATTTGGATACGTGTTCAATCTGATTTTGTCAAATAATTGATTCGTAATACACTTGAAATGTTTCTGACATATTTAAGCGCCAAAAAAGCCAAAATTCCACTTGTTAGCGATCATATTATTCGCTGATCCTCACGGACTCTCGTATAATAAAGAAAGAGAAAAGAAAGAGGGGAATTACATGGAGTATCAATCATTTGAAGGCCAAACGGCTTTTTTTGAAGATTATGCACGGATTGCCAAACCTGGCTATGAAGAAGAGGCAGTCACTGCCGATGTCTTGGAACAGTTGAATCAACAATTAACAGAAGAAGAGCTGTTTTACCGTTTAGCAGCCGAAGATGCCAAAGAAGGGCAAGTCTTTCTATTTCCTTTCAGCAAGCGAATGTTTACCGAAGACCTTGACGCTGCCATTTCAACAGAATTCCGTTATGATGGCGCACCCTATGTCTATGAGACTTACGAAGACGAACAACCTTAATCACGCAGAAAAAAGCTTTCAGATGATCGGTTAAATCATCTGAAAGCTTTTTTGGTTGAGGCATTGCTATTAATGCTTGGCTTGCTGCTGCGCTAAGGTCAAGTCACCAATGTAAGGGACTTTTTTTCCGGCAACTTTCAAGTATTGTTCGGCACCTTTGCCCGCAATAATCACGATATCACGACTGTCTGCTTCAGCGATCGCCGATTTGACGGCTTGTTCCCGATCCATCTCAAGAATGACGGCAACTTCAGGATTGGTGATAGCGTCGGCGATCTCTTGGGCGATCGCAGCTGCTTCTTCAAAATCAGGATCATCGCTAGTCAGATAGACTTTGTCCGCATATTCTCCTAATGCTCGTCCCATATCTGCTCGGCGAGATTGGGCTTTGCCACCCGCACTACCAGTGACAAAAAGCAGGCGGCCATCTGGGCGCAATTGACGGGCAAGTTCACTTAATGATTGGAAGCTAAGGTAATTGTGGGCATAATCAACAATCATGACTGCCCCATTTTCTTTTTCTAAAACGATCATTCGTCCAGGGATGATCACTGTCGGCAGGACTTTCTGGGCGTCCTCACGAGAGGCACCCGCTAAGCAGGCAGCCAAAATCGCCGCTGCGGCGTTCTCATGGTTGAAAGAACCTAAGATCCCCAGTTGATATTCACCAGAGACTTGCAAGACATCAGAAGTAGCTGTCAGGGCAAAACTCTTTAGGTCCATTCCTTCTTGAACGACATAATCGGCGTCTGAACGTCCGTAGGTGATATAAGGAACTTGATGGACTTCACAAGTTTCTCGCAGCAAGTGGTAGTGATCACTTTGCCGATTTAAAATCATTTGTTTGCTGTTGCGGATCAGTTCCCGTTTGCAGTAAAGGTAATCATCATAAGTCGGGTGTTCCACCGGTCCGATGTGATCAGGCGAAATATTCAAGAACGCGCCAATATCAAAGGTAATACCGGCGACCCGTTTGGTTTTATAGGCTTGGGAAGAAACCTCCATCACAAGATGGGTCAGGCCGTTTGCGACAGCCTCGGCCATCATCTTATAAAGATCCAGCGTTTCAGGGGTCGTCAACACTGCTTCATTAAAGGTTTTTCCATCGACTGAGTTTTCCTCAGATGAAAAGAATGCTACTTTTTGACCCGTCGATTCTGCTAAAATCGCCCGAGCAAAATAGGCGCAGCTGGTTTTGCCTTTTGTGCCAGTGATGCCGATGGTCACCAGCTGTTCTTGCGGGTTGCCATAAAACGCTTGGGCGATCACTGCCATCGTTTCTCGAATGTCCGTAACAATGATCCCGTAGGTTGCGAAGTTGTCATAAGGTGTTTCTGAAATGTAGCATTGAATGCCTTGATCAATGGCGGCGGCTAGGTAGCTTTCTTTAAAAGAAGCCCCTTTACAGAAAAAAGCGTCGCCGCATCGGCTGTTCGCGAGTCGTAGCTTAATGAGGTAAAGGCAAGATCAGTCATTTCTTGCGGCACGGTATAAACCCAATCAGTGGGGGTGATGATTTCTTTCAATAGGTTTTCCTGCAATAAGAGCTTGCGGATCTGGGGCACGGTAATGAGTTCCTTTTGCATCGTTGTTCTCCTTCATTCCTCTAAAGATTTCTCTTATTATAGCATAACTCCTAAAAACCGCCGTTTGGGAGAGAAAAGTTTTCTTTTTTTTCTCCTTATTTTGAAGAAACTTTAAGATGTTGCAAAAATAGATTGCGACCAACCCTTTTTCGAATTAAAATGGAAGGGATATGTTTGTAGAAAGTTGGAGATAATGGCGATGGATAATCACATGCGTTCAGTGTCAAAAGAATTAACTACACAAGAAAAAATGGCTCAAGGATCTGCTTGGATGACGATGGGAAATATCGGCTCACGTTTGCTTGGCGCCATTTACATTTTACCCTGGTATTATTGGATGGGGGCAAATGCTGATAAAGCAAATGCGTTATTTGGAATGGGCTATAATGTTTACGCCTTATTTTTAATGATCTCCACTGCGGGGATCCCATCGGCAATTGCCAAACAGATTTCTTTTTATAATTCTCGCCAAGAATACCGCACGAGCCAGAAACTCTTTTTAAGAGCCTTCCAATTGATGGCAGGCTTTGGCGTGGTGACCGCCGGCATCATGTATTTGGCAGCCCCATGGTTGGCAACGGCTTCAGGTGGTGGGGAAGAATTGATTCCTGCAATGCGCTCATTGAGCATTGCACTATTGGTCTTTCCTTGTATGAGTGTTATGCGAGGATACTTCCAAGGGAATCAAGACATGAAACCTTTTGCGATCTCGCAAGTGGTGGAACAAATCGCCCGCGTCTGCTATATGCTTTTAGCGACCTTCATCATTATGCGGGTCATCGAAGGCGAATACACGGCAGCAGTGACGCAATCGACTTTTGCCGCCTTTATTGGTGTCTTAGCAAGTATTTTGGTTTTAGGCTATTACTTCCAAAAGCAACGGGTGCGGATGGATGTCTTAGTCGATATGAGCAAAGAAGAAACCGTGCTGCAAACCAAAGAATTGGTTTTAGCGACCATCAAAGAAGCGATCCCTTTTATTATCGTTGGTTCTGGGATCACGATTTTAAAATTGGTGGATCAGTACACCTTTGTACGGATCATGAGTAGTTTTACTGAATTTTCAAATGACCAGCTCTTAGAATTAATGGCGATTTTCGGTAGCAATCCTGATAAGTTGACGATGGTCGTTATCGGATTAGCTACTTCCATGGCTTCAACAGGCTTGCCTTTGATCAGTGAAGCAGTCGCCAAAAAAGACAAAAAGAACTTAGCTAAATTGATCAGCAACAACTTGCAATTGTATTCCTTTGTAATGTTCCCAGCGACCTTTGGGATGATCGTACTGTCTTATCCCTTATATACCTTGTTTTATCGCCCAGATGCGTTAGGGGCGAGCGTCCTAGTCGCTGCCTGTCTGTCTGGACTGGTCTTAGGCTTGTTTATGCTTAGTTCCAGTATGCTTCAAGGAATGTACCACAACAAAGAAGCCGTTATTTTCTTCTTTGTAGGATTACTGGTGAAAGTGATCTTGCAGTATCCAGCGATTCGGTTGTTCCAAGTTTACGGCCCATTGGTTTCCACCACGATTGCTTTAGGGATCGTCTGCTGGCTAAATATTCGCAAGATGATTCGCAAAGGCCATTTCAATGTAAACTTGACGTTGCGACGGACGTTATTGATTGGCGCGATGACGATCATTATGGTAATCGCAGCGTTGATTGCCCGCCAACTCTTTGGGCTTGTCCTCAGTTCTGAAAGAAAAGTTCAAGCCTTTATCTTGAGCTTGCTAGTAGCAGGAGTCGGTGGCAGTGTGTACATCTACATTGCGCTGAAATTACGTTTAGCTGAAAAACTGCTCGGCTCATCAATGGTTCGTTTGCGCCAGAAATTACACATCAAATAAAACCAGAAGCAGTCGCTGAGCCTCCATTGCGAGACCTTGGCGGCTGTTTTCCATGAAAGGAAGAAAGCAATGCGTTTAGACAAGTTTTTAGCGGATATGGGCTATGGCTCCCGTAAAGAAGTGAAGCAGTTGATCAAAAAAGGCCTCGTGACCGTCAATGGACAAGTCATCAAGAGTGACAAAACGCACGTTCAAGAAACACAAGATACCGTTTGTTTTGAGGGGGAACCCATCGTCTATCAAAGCCAGTTTTATTATTTGCTGAATAAACCCGCAGGAGTGATTTCGGCAACTGTCGATTCCTATGAAGAGACGGTTTTAGATTTGTTTTCTGAAGAAGCATTTCGCGAAGATTTGTTTCCAGTAGGACGGTTGGATAAAGACACCGAAGGCTTTTTGCTGATTACGAACGATGGCGGATTGGCGCATCAATTATTGTCGCCTAAGAAGCATGTGGAAAAAGAATATTATGCCCAAGTCGAGGGAATCATGACAGCGGAGGATCAAAAAACCTTTGCCAAAGGCATCAAATTAGACGGCGAGTGGACCTTGCCGGCTGAACTGCAGATCCTCAACGTCGATGAAGAAGAAACGCGCAGCGAAATCAAACTGATTCTCCATGAAGGCAAGTTTCATCAAGTCAAACGGATGGTCCAGGCAGTAGGAAAAGAAGTCGTTTATTTGAAACGGATTCGCATGGGAGGCCTGTCCCTGCCAGATGATTTGGCATTAGGCGAGTATCGGGAATTAACTCCTGAGGAATTGGCGAAGCTGCAAGAGCGAGGATAAGACGATCGGCGAGCTAAAGAAATTCTTATAAAAGTTGTTATTCGGCTGCAATATTTGTAAAAAAAGCCCGTTTTATAGGTGATTTACATGAAAATTTGCAACAATAGACTTTAAACTGTTGGAAAAACCCTCTTTTTTTTTCATAAATAAGCATGTTACAGTAGCCAAGCTACTAAAAAAAGAAGGAGTTACCTCATTGAAGAAAAAGATTTTTTTATTGCTCGCCCTTACGTTGCCCCTTTTCCAGCCAGCTGTCAGTTATGCTGCTGAAACCAAGAGCAGCGAGGAACTGACGGTTTTGACCACAGAACTAGCCTCTTATGAAGAAGAAGTCACCACTAGCCAACAGAAAGTCACAGCGCTGGAAAGTCAATTAGCAGATTATCAGGAAGAATTAAACCAATTGGCAGAAGAAAGCAAGGAAGTTCAAACGCAGATCGCTGCTCTGAATGACCAAAAAGCCCAGCACCAAGGAAGCCAAGCGCAAAGCAGCCTGGTAGTCGATGGACCGCAAGCCACGATCCAGCAACTACGCAAGTTTAGTGAAACACAAGCAGCTTTACGGGAAGTAAACCAACAGTTGGCGGAAAAAGAAGCCCAACAACAACGTATCACTTCGTACCAAACCTTGACGCAAGCCCAATTAGTACATAGTAAAGAACAACTAGCAACAGCCCAAAAAGAATTGCAGAACCAACAAGAACAGCTGCAGCAAACGCAAGCGCAAGTACAAGACTTGCAAGAAAAAGTGGACAAAGAAGCAAAAGCCGCTGAAGAAACAAAACAAAAAGCCAAAGAAGCAGCAGAGAAAGCGGCAGCCAGTGAATTTTCACTGCCAATCACGGGCTCCGTGTCGATCTCCAGCGGTTTTGGTACTCGAGCTGACCCAACTGGTTTTTCAGGGACGCAGCATGACGGGATCGACTTCACAGGTCAAGCGGGGGAGAAGATCGTCGCCGCTCGTGATGGACAGGTAGAAGATGCTGGCTATGGTCCAAGCACTGGAAATTACGTGATTTTGGCTCACGATAACGGCTTTTACTCGTATTATTTTCATTTAACAGCTGTCAGTGTCTCGAAGGGGGCGACCGTTGCAGTCGGCGACCAAGTCGGTACGATGGGGACGACTGGAAATTCGACAGGCGTCCATCTGCACTTTGGACTAAGTAAGACGTTGTGGTCAGAGTTCGTTGATCCAGCAGCTTACTTGCCGCTATAAGCCAAAGCTCCGAGTAGAAACATTGAAAACAATCATCTGAAACCAAAAAGCATGACTGACAAGAGGGGTTCCTCAAGTCGTCATGCTTTTTTCGTTTACCACAAACCCGGTTGAGCGATGATCACTAACTGTTCTTTGGTAAAGGGATGCTCCAGATGCAATTCATAGCCATGCAGCAGCAAACGCGGCGCTGGTTTGTTTTGGTAAAGCGGGTCACCAACGACTGGATGACCGATGCTGGCAAGGTGGACGCGAATCTGGTGCGTCCTCCCCGTATCTAACACACAATACACATCGGTCGTCTTTTGTTGGGCGTGGGCGATGGTTACATGGGTGACGGCTGACTGACCGTTGCGGGGGTCAATGATCCGCTTGCGCCTATCGTGACGGTCACGACCGATTTTTTTGGCGATCGTTTGATCTTGCGTGAGTTTGCCCCAAACCGTGGCTTGATAGCGGCGGAAAATCTGTTTGTTTTCCAACATTCGGCCCAAGATCGGCAACACCAAGGGATTTTTTGCGAATAAAACGACACCGCTGGTTTCTTTGTCTAGACGATGGACCACATAAGGCTGCTGCTGTTTCGGCGCAAGGTAAGCAGCTGCATCATTCAACAGGGTATCTGCTTCTAATGGCTGATTGGGGTGCGTCTTGACCCCGGCTGGCTTGTTCAGTACCAATAAGTGCTCATCTTCAAAAAGTACGTCGACTTTGTCTGCTTGGCCTAACTGGATCGGCTGGTAGCTGTAATCACTGTCTTCAATGATCAAAGTGATTTGATCGCCGCCACGAACTTCTTGATGAAACATCGCAGGCTGCTGATTGACGGCCACATTTTTCCGTGTGCGCAGAAAATGGCGCACTTTTCGTGGGACGAGCCACTCTTGTTCCAACAACTCGCGAAGCGGCATGGGCGGGTGATTTTCGGGTAAAGTCATGGTGTATTCCATAAAAACGTCCTTTCTTTGCTGTTCGCTACCGACTATTATAGCATCTTTAAGCTTTTCTTATAAAAAAAACAATAAAAAACAGAGTATTCAATGCTAGAATAATAAAGCATTCTTTTCGAATGAAATTACGTCTAGAGCCGTATAACAAAGAAAGTCATTTATGCTACACTTAACCAAAGGAGCGTGAAGTAATGGATTGGAAGCACATCCTTCACAAAATAAAAACCGGTTGGCTGACCTTTTGGCGCTGGTTAAAACCATATTTGCAGCAATTTCATCAATGGCGCAAACGGGTTTGGAAAAAATACCACGTAAATAAAATTTTTATTTTACTTAGTTTAGTTGCTATTTTAATCATGAGCGGGTATTTGTTTTATATCGCCAAAAATACGAAAGTTAGTGAATTAGAGTCAGGTCTGAAAGAATCAACGGTGATTTTTGATGCCAATGGCGATGAAGCAGGGCAATTGTACTCGCAAAAAGGCACGTACGTTTCTCTTGATGCCATCTCCAGTGATGTAGTCAACGCCTTGATCTCAACCGAAGACCGCAACTTCTATAATCACCACGGGTTTGATATCAAGGGGATCGCTCGGGCAGCCCTACGCATGCTGGTCAACCGCAGTGCCGAAGGCGGTGGGGGAAGTACCATCACCCAACAGCTTGCCAAAAATGCCTATTTGTCCTTGGATCAAACCTTTAGTCGAAAAGCCAAGGAGCTTTTCTTAGCGATCGAGATCGAGAAGAAATATTCCAAAGATGAGATTTTGGAAATGTATTTGAACAGTTCCTATTTCGGTAACGGGGTTTGGGGCATTCAAGATGCCTCGCTAAAATATTTCGGTGTCAATGCTTCTGAACTAAGCGTGGGAGAAGCTGCGACGTTGGTGGGGATGCTCAAAGGTCCTTCGATCTATAACCCGATCGACAATCTGGAAAACGCCACGAACCGTCGCGACACCGTCTTGAGTTTGATGGTGGATAACGGCAAGTTGGACCAGTCCGTTGCTGACCAAGAATCACAAGTTGCCTTAGCCAATTTACTGTATGATGGATTTGGCAATTCAGAATCTGGCTATAAGTATCCTTATTATTTCGATGCGGTCATCGATGAAGCCGAATCCTATGGGTTGGATGCTGATGATGTCATGAATCGCGGCTACAAGATCTATACAGCGCTGGATCAAAACTACCAAGCACAAATGGAAGCTGCCTATAAAAACGATGCCTTGTTCCCTGAAAATGCCGCTGATGGCACGATGGTGCAATCTGGCTCTGTCGCACTTGATCCGAATACCGGTGGGGTGCAAGCGGTGGTGGGTCGTCGTGGCGAGCACGTCTTTAGAGGCTTTAATTTTGCCACGCAAATGAAACGTTCACCAGGCTCCACGATCAAACCGATCAGCGTCTTCGCCCCTGCCCTAGAAGCTGGGTTTGAACCCGATAGTATCCTGAAAGACGAGCCCCTGGATTTTTATGATGCTCAAAACTTTGATGGGACCTATGCTGGCGAAGCAGTCATGTATCAAGCCCTCGCCCAAAGCTTGAATCTGCCAGCAGTTTGGCTGCTGCATGAGATCGGCTTAGATCGTGGGTACAGCAAAGCACAAGAATTCGGTCTTTCCTTGACTGAATCCGACAAATATTATGGCTTAGCATTAGGTGGTTTGGAAAAAGGGGAATCACCAATGACGATGGCAGCAGCGTATGGCGTTTTCGCAAATGGTGGGTATTACTACAAACCGCATTTGATCACCAAAATCGTTGATTCTACCGGTGCCGTGATCGTTGACAATACGTCTGTGCAAGGCAAACGCGTGATTTCTAAAGAGACCGCTGATAAAATGACGAGCATGATGCTGGGCACCTTCTCTAACGGGACGGGGGTTAGTGCCAGTCCGTACGGCTTTACGATCGCCGGTAAGACGGGTACGACAGAGACCAACTTTGATGCTTCTAAGGTCAATGACCAATGGATCGTCGGCTATACCCCTGATATGGTTCTTTCAACCTGGCTAGGATTTGAACATGTGAGTGAAGATCATTACTTAACGGGAACTAGCGGACAAGTCGTTGGGAAAATATTTAAAGCAGAGGCCGAAAGCTTACTGCCTTATAGTCAAGGCACCCAATTCCAAGTTGCAGACGCTTATTGGACAGGCGGAAAATTGATGGCAGCCGATGAAGTACCAGATCCTGAGAGCAGTACGTCACAAAATGGCAATGATTGGCAGCAAACCATCGATGACTTTGCCGAAAGCGCCAAAGAAGGCATGAAGGAATTCGGCAGCAAGATCAAAGAAGGAACGAAAGAACTGTTTGGTGGCTTGTGGAATTCCATCAGCGGAAATTAAAGGAATTACGCAACTGCTAGTCTAGAACCTGAGAAGAATGGTATACTAGAAAAAAAGAGGAGGCGTCAAAATGGCAAATATTTATGATACAGCAAACCAATTAGAACGTGAATTACGGGAGTCAGAACAGTTTCAAGATTTGAAAGGTTCTTTCGACCGCTTGAAAGCAAATGAAGAAGCCTATGCGTTATTCAAAGAGTTTCAAGAGTTGCAACAAAGCCTGCAACAAAAAATGATGGCTGGCGAAGAAATGACGGAAGAAGAAGCGCAAAAAGCCCAAGAATTATCGCAAAAAATTCAACAAGACGGCATCGTTTCTGACTTGATGCAAAAAGAGCAAGCCTTCAGCTTAGTAGCCAATGACTTGAGCCGCATCATCATGGGTCCTGTAAGAGATCTATACGAAGCGTAATCGCCAACAGACAAAGACCAAAGAAGCTAGTGAATCTTCAGAGAAATCGGCTGCAACTGCAAGAGCCGTTTCCAAAGAAGTTTCAAAAGCGCTTCTTTGGTTTTTTTTATGAAAAAGGCGAACAAATTTTCGTATTTTGCTGACGAAATGCCTGAGAAATGTTATGATAGAAGCATTAAGGAGGGAGAAAGAAATGCGATTTTTACATAGTGCAGACCTGCATATCGACCGGTCATTTGAAGGGGTTCATTTGTTATCTGAAAAAGTGAAGACCCAACTCCCTGCCATCAATCAAAAAATCATCCGTAATTTGGTGGATGTTGCCTTAGAAAAAGCGGTCGATTTTGTTTTGCTGGCTGGGGATACATTCCATCAAGCACGGCCGAGTCTAAAAGTGCAGCATGACTTTTTTGCCCAACTGCAACGACTAGGGGAAGCACAGATCCCAGTCTATATGATTTTCGGCAACCATGATTATTATGATCCGCAACGGTATTGGTTTGCTTTTCCAGAAAATGTCATTCTCTTTTCATCAGAAGAAGTTCAAACGGTTCAAGGAACAACGAAAAACGGTGAAACCTATGCAATCAGTGGATTTAGCTACCAACATCCTTGGATCGCTGAAAATAAAGTAACAGAATTTCCCGCAAGAGCAGCGGTGGATTACCATATTGGGCTTTACCACGGGGATCAAGCCGGTGAACGGTATGCCCCCTTTTCAATCAGTGAAATGAAGCAAAAAGGCTATGATTATTGGGGCTTGGGGCACATCCATGTACCTAAGACACTCTCAGAGCAGCCACCGATCCTCTATCCCGGTACACCTCAAGGAAAGACCAAGAAAGAACAGGCGACTGGGGTGATTTTGGCAGATTTAACGCCGCAAGGATCAACGATCGAGCGCTTGGAGGTCGCTGAGATCGCTTGGCAAAAGCAAGTGGTCTCCTTAGCGGATGTGACCGCCTCGAATGCCGTATTGCCAGCGATCATCGAGCGTTTAAAAAGTCCTCGTTCGCGCTTGCTGCATCTGGTGTTGACCGATGTGCAGCAGCTGCCGCCAGATTGGTTTCCAGCTGCGGAAAAAAATGAATGGCTAACCTACCTCAATGAACGGTTGGCGCAAACAGAGCCACTGCAAGTGATCTATGCCCTTGAAGTCGAGCAAGCCAATGAAGACAAGATCGCATTGGCGGTATCAGAAGATTATATGCTGCAGTTTTTAGCGATGTATGAGTCACCAGAGATGTTTGCGGACCGACTGTCGGATCTATTGCAGCATCCGCTGATCCAGCGGGGATCACCCATGAATCATTTCAAGAAGAAGTCTTGCAGCAAGCCAAGCAATTGTTGAGAGACGACTTTCAATGGGAGGAGCAGTCATGAGAATTTTAAAAGCAGAGATTACCGGTTTTGGGAAATACCATGAACAAAGCTTTGCCTTTCATCCGCAAAATCAGCTGCTCTTTGGGCACAATGAGATCGGAAAATCGACGTTGTATCAATTTATTGCCGCCATCTTGTTTGGCTTTCCGAAAAAGACAGCCAAGAAAAAGACTATACCCCCAAAAACGGTGCTGCTTACGGTGGCAAGTTATGGTTGGCGCTGGAACCCTTCGGCGAAGTGATCGTCGAACGCTATCGGCAAGTGGACCGTGGTCGTGCCAAAGTCCATGTCGCTGGTCAGACGGTTGATGAGCAATGGCTGGCACAACACTTGCAGCCCCTCAATCGAGCGTTGTTCTTCGATGTCTTTACTTTTCAGCAAGAGCAATTGACCCAGATCGATAAGCTAGAAGAAAATGAGCTGCACCAAGCGTTGATTTCTCTAGGGATCAGCGGCAGTCAAAAAATGCTGCAGCAAGTGGCGCAATATGAAACCACCAATCAGCAGCAATACAAGCCGCGGGGGCAAAAGCTGCCTTTGAACCAGGCGTTAAAACAATTAGAAAAACTGCAAAAAACGATTGCGGAAAAAGAAAGCGAAGAAAGCCGTATCCAACAGCAGTATCAGCAGATCGCCCATCTGCAAGAACAGATCCAAGACTTGCGACACCAGTATCAAGCATTGAATGACGCCTATCAGGAAAATCAGCAGCAGCTGAGTCATTGGGGTCTTTATGAAGAGTGGCAGCAAATGGCACCAGCAGATACGTTAGCCGATCCTCAGCAAGTCCAAGCCATCAAACAGTTTTATCAGCAGTATCAGCAGCTGACAGAAGAAATTCGCAAAAAAGAAGCTGAATTAGATCAGTTGGAGCAAGGAAAAGAATCAGATAAGTATTTCTTTTATCTTGATCATGAGCACCAAATCCATCACTTGCTGCAGCAGCAAGTGACGATGGCGCGTTTGGCAGATCGTGAAGCAGCGGCCAATCAACAAGAAGCCGTCGCCATCACGGAGCTGAATCGCTTGATTGAAAAGCGCCAATGGAGCAGAGAATCGCCGCCGCTAGTAACGGCTTCGATCCATGAACAAACCACACGTTTACTACAAGAACGTGTGCAGTTAGAAGAGCTCGAAAAGCGCATGATGCGTTTAGAAGAAAAAGCGCAGCCTTTGCAAGCCACCGCGGCCCGCTTAGAACAGCAGCATCCTCAATTGATTGGCCGCAAGTCGGTTTCTCGCCCACTATGGCCGCTAGGGATCGTCGGTGGGCTGCTAGCAGTGATCGGTATCTTTTTGCCGAGTCCGTGGCGCTGGCTTGTATTAGGTGTGGGGATCGCAGCGATTATCGGCAGTGTTTTACCGCTGATGAAAGCAGCGCCAAACAAGCAGCAAGGCATCAAGCAAGAATGGCAGACGATCCTCATGCAGCTGGATCTACTGGGAGAAGAGTTGGCACAACTGGAAAATGAACAGCAGCAAAAGCAGCAGCAGATCGATCGTGCCTACCAAGCGTTGACACCCTTTTTTGGTGATTTGCCGGTGGAAAGCTGGCAGGCGTATCTATTGGCCTATGATGAAGATGTTGCTAGCTATCAAGCCTACTCACAACAACGCAAACAAGCCTATCAAGAACGGCAAGCCGTCGCAGAAGAACTGGCCCCCTTTGACGAGCAGTTCCGTCCGTATGCGGAGTGGCTGCCGCTGCAAAACAAAACAGTGTTAGAAAAAGCAGCGATCTTACAGAAATTTCATGAAGAGATGCAAACGATCAAGCTTTCACGGCTGCAACAACCTAGCACACTGCTGGCTCAACAATTGAACCGCACCCGCAATGAACGCGACCAACTACTTTCCCAAGCCAGTGCGCTCTTGCAGCAACAAGGCTTAGATCACCCTGCAGAAATCAGCCTCTGGTTGAAGCAATGGGAAGCGGCGCAGCGCACGCAGCAGCGAGCAGAAGAATTGGCGGTGATGTTAACACCGATCTATCCTAAACCAGTGACGCAAGCAGAATTGCTGCAGCAAAAAGACCAGATCAAGCAGCAGCAAACACAGCTTCAGGCACAAATACAGCAGTTGACGGAGCAAAAACAGCGCTTGGAATTAGAAGCAGCAGCTAGTCAAAAAAATGGCACCTTGAATCAGCTTTATCAAGAAGAAAGTGAGCTAAAGGCGGTCATTGAAGAACTTGCTGTGGCATGGGGGAGTCGTCAGTTGGCGGCTTCGATTTTAACGGATGTCACGACCGAGTTGTCAGAACAGCAATTGCCGCAGCTATTGTCGGCTGCTTCAACCTATTTTGAACAGCTTTCAAACGGACGTTATCAAAAGATTCTTTTGGAAAATGGCTTGTTGGTAGCGGCAAATGCCAGCGAGACCTTTTCGATCATCGACTTGTCCACAGGCACGAAGGATCAGTTGATCATGGCGTTACGCTTCGGTTATCTAGCGCTGCAAAAAAATCATCCGTTGTGCCCGATCATTATTGATGATGGTTGGTTGCATTATGACAGTGTTCGTAAGGAACGCTTCGCCGCGCTGTTAAAAGAGTTTGGACAAAGTTATCAAGTAATTTGTTTGTCTTCTGACCAAGAAATGGTAAGCTATTATCAGAAGTACCAGCAGCCTATCCAGGATCTGAGTAAAGGAAGTGAAAGATTTGGCTGATCGGCCAAATAAGCCCATGAAAAAAATTCGTGAATTAACTGTTGATGAAACGTTTCAACTTTTCTTACTGATTAAGAATGCCGATGTACGAATCGCGAAAAACGGCAAAAAATTTATTGCCTTCACCTTTCAAGATACATCTGGCACGATCGACGGAAAGTTCTGGGATGCATCAGATGAAGAAATCGCCCGTTTTGAACCCGGGAAAGTAGTACTGCTAGATGGGAAACGGGAAGTCTACCAAGGCAATCCCCAAGTCAAAATCATGCATTTGCGCTTAGCGAAGCCGGAAGAACCTCATGAACCAAGCCAATACATGGAAAAAGCGCCCTTGCGAAAAGAAGAGATGGAAGAAGAAATCAGTCAAACCTTGTTTGAGATCACAAATCCTCACTGGAATCGCATCGTCCGTTTCTTGTTGAACAAGTATAAAAAGGAATTCTTTGACTTTCCAGCAGCGAAGCGCAATCACCATGCCTTCGCCAGTGGATTGGCGTATCATACGACAACTATGCTGCGGTTAGGAAAAGCGATCGTCAAAGAATACCCTGAATTAAATGCGTCACTGCTGTATGCGGGCATTATTTTGCATGATTTAGGAAAAGTAATCGAGTTGACAGGTCCCATGACGACAGAGTATACCTTAGCAGGGAATCTAGTAGGGCATCTCGTCTTAGTGGATGAAGAAATCACACAAGCCTGTATTGCTTTGAAATTTGATGATAAAGAAGAAGATATCGTTGTTTTGCGGCATATGGTCTTAGCTCATCATGGGTTGCTAGAATATGGGTCACCTGTTCGGCCCCGCATAATGGAAGCAGAAATCCTCCATCAGATCGATAACTTGGATGCTTCCATGCAAATGATGCTGACGTCAATCCGTTTAACGGAACCTGGTCAATACACGGATCGTATTTTTGGCATGGACAACCGGAGTTTTTATGTACCGAAAGAAGTGTAGCAGCGATGTTGCAGCACGATCAACCAAAGTGAATGACGGAAAGAACAAAAACCACGCTAGGCTTGCTTAGCGTGGTTTTTGTTAGCTGCTGGAAAAATTTGAATCGTAGATAGAAATCTAATCGGTACAAAAAAAGAAGCGCCGCTATGACGGCACTTCTTTTTTCATTATTCAGCAGAAGAATCTGTAGCACTTTCACTCGTTGCAGTAGAGTCATCGGTTGCATCAGTAGCAGAAGAATCTGCTGCAGAACTGTCCGTTGCATCGGTTGCAGAAGAGTCAGCAGTTGAATCTTCTGTTTCGGCCGCTGTGATATAATCAGAAAGCAAGTCTGCTAAATCAGAGTCTTTCATTTTCACGTTGGCTGCTTGCAATTCTTGACCGATCGTTGCTGCCACGAATGTTTGATCATTCAATAAGGTGTTTTGAGCGATCTCAGTCAAATCATCTTTGTATTTATCCATGTCGTTGCCTTTGTCTTGGTTTTTCACCATTTTCACGATGTAGTATTCTGTCGTGTAAGTTGATGTGTTGGTGGCAGAGATCACTTCAGAGATTTCACCATCTTTTAAGTCAAAAGCGGCTGTTTTTACTTCATTCGGTACAGCTGATGAAGTAGAATCGAATTTGATCGTTCCGCCATCTTCTTTTGTGGCTGCATCAGTTGATTTTTCTTTGGCAATTTCACCAAAATCAGCATCATCTTTTTTCACTTCTTCTAAGACATCTTTGGCATCATCTTCACTTGCTACTTTGATGATTTGTGCCTCTACCTCTGGGTGGAAAGAATCCCATGCTGTTTTCATTTCTTCGTCAGTAATATCCATGTTGGCTTTTAAGCCTTCACGTAAAGCAAGTTGTTGCTTCAATTCTGCCCGGTAAGACTTCACCGTATAACCAGAGGCAGTCAAGGTTGATTCAAAGGAATCATTCCCACCGTATTGTTCAGCCATATTGTTGAATTGCTCATCGATCATGTCTTCGGTAACATCATCACCATATTTTTCAGTAAAGACTTTTAAGACGATCATTTGACGCAACGCATTTTGGTTTTCTGAACTTGTTTTTGCTTGGTCATAAAAATCTTGAACAGTGATTTTACCGCCCTTCATTGTTGCGATTTCCTCACTTGAATTACCACAAGCCGCTAATGCAAAAAGACTCATTGCACTGACTGCTACTAAAATTAATTTTTTCTTCATTCGTTTAAGCACTCCTAATTCTAAAAAAGATTCATAATAATCACTGCACCTACTATACCACTTCTAGAAATGGTTGGGAAGAAAACAGTGGATGTTTCAAACAAAATTCATAAAAACTACAAATTTTCAATTTGTTTGGTATCCTCTGCGCTTTGGGCTTGAATCGTCGTGATGTGCTGATTCAACTGCTCCATTTGGGTTTTGATCCGAGCAAGGCGCGGTTGCGCTTGGAATTTGAAGGCTTCCAGATCTTTCGTAAAAGATTCGGTCACAACGGGGATGGTTTCGTCGATCGTTTTGCGGGTCACCATCACAGCATCCTTTAGCTGTTTAACGCTGTCATTGAATTCTAAGGTCGCTTCTGTCGTGTCATCTAAATAGCGAATCAATTCTTCACGAGTTTCATTGCCGCTTTTCGGTGCAAAAAGCAAACCACCTAAGCCGCCGGCGATGGAACCGAATAATAGTCCTTTAAGAAAATTGCCGATCATTTAATCCACCTGCTTTCCAATTTTTTCGGCGATTGCCGCTAGTTCTTCCCCGTGTAGTTGTCTGCGTGATTGCCAAAATGGATCTTGAAATCATCGTCTTTGCTGTAACGAGGAATCAAATGGACATGGGAATGAAAGACCGATTGGTACGCCAATTCTTTATTGTTGTTGATGATATTTAAGCCTTCGATCTCAGGGAATGCTTTTTCGATCGCTCGAGCAATCTTAGGAATGCGGGCAAAAACCGCTGCTGCCAACGTTTCATCGTACTCAAAAATATCCGTCACATGCGTTTTGGGGATCACCAATGTATGACCCGGGGTGACTTGGGAAATATCTAAAAAGGCATAGACTTGCTCATCCTCGTAGACTTTGTAGCTAGGAATCTCACGATTGTTGATTTTACAAAAAATACAATTTTCCATTGTAAAAAAACCTCCTTGATCTAGTACCTCTACTTTACCATATTTTGCTTTTTTTCGTCTGGTTTCCTCTTTGAAAAAGTCGGAACAAGGCAACTGTTCCTTCAACAAAGGCGCTTTTTTAAAGAAATGCGAAAAGCGAGCGAGAAACGCTTGCATTTAGATTCCAACAACCCTAGACTTAATATCAGAAATCATTTGGAAAGAAGGAACCTATGAAACCGATCATTAGAGAAACCTTACAGAAAAAAACAACGACTTCAGCGAAGCTTCGCTACTTAGCCTATGCCTATAAAGAGTGGTTGATCGCGATCACGCTGTTTGTGGTGTTTGCTGGTTCAATCACTTATTCTCTGACACGTCCGCAAGAAGAAGTAGTCAATGCCGCCATTGTCACTGAAACAGCAATGGACCCTGCGGTGCAAAGTGAATTGGAAGCAGCCGTTGAAGCATGGGCGATCGACCAAGGGTATCAAAAAGAAGAGCTGAGGATCAGTCTGGTTTCTTATGCCGAACCAGCCGCTGTCCAAGCCTTTACCACCCGTCTTGCTGCTGGTGCGATCCAAATGGTCGTCTTTCCAGCCAGCGAAGCACAAACGTGGCAAGAGCGCTTTGGCAGCCAAGAACTGCCGCAAGAACCCATTACAGTGGGAGAAAACGAATTTATCTTGCAAGTTACGAATAAAGAAAAATAAATAACTGTTTTGCCAGCTGACTGAATTGAACAAAAAGAGCCTACGTTGAAAAAGTGTCGTAATTAGGTAAATCGGAGGAAAAAATGACTTTACAAGTAGCAAACGTGACAGGCGGCTATAATCAACTGCCAGTCTTAAAAAATATTGATTTTACGATCGGCGATGGGGAGCTCGTCGGCTTGATCGGCTTGAACGGGGCAGGAAAGAGTACGACGATCAAAGAGATCATCGGGTTACTGCAACCTCACAGCGGCACCATCACGATCGATGGCCTGACCCTGAAAGAAAACCCAGAGCAATACCGCAAACAAATCGGGTATATCCCTGAAACCCCTTCTTTATATGAAGAATTGACCTTAAGAGAGCACATCGAAGTGACGGCGATGGCCTACGATCTTCCGCAAGGAGAAGCCATGAAGCGAGCAGAACGCTTGTTAAAAACCTTTCGTTTAGAAAACAAACTCGATTGGTTCCCAGCAAATTTTTCAAAAGGAATGAAACAAAAAGTCATGGTGCTCTGTGCCTTTTTGATTGAACCAAGCGTTTACATCATCGACGAACCCTTCTTAGGATTGGATCCTTTAGCGATCAATGCATTATTGGAACTGATGAATGAGATGAAACAAACTGGAGCATCGATTTTGATGTCCACCCACATTTTAGCAACCGCAGAGAAGTATTGTGATAAATTCATTCTACTGCATAACGGTGAGATCCGCGCACAAGGGACCTTGGCGCAACTAAGAAGCCAATTTCAAGCACCGGAAGCCTCCCTTAATGATCTGTACCTCGCACTGACAAAGGAGAGTCAAGCATGAAGCAGTTTTTCTCGCAACGCTTACAGCGGCATCAAAAACAGATGACACGCTATTTGCGCTATGTCTTCAATGATCATTTTGCTTTGATCAGCACCTTTTTAGTCGGAGGCCTCGGTCTTTACTATTCGGAGTTATTAAAAACATTGCCGCGGCCGTTTCCCTTAGGCGGCGTCATCGTGGTGGCTGTTTGGTTATTTGTTTTACCGTTAGGACGCTTAGCGACATTGACAAAACCGGCAGACTTGATTTTTCTTTTAGCCAAGGAAGGACAAATGACAAGTTACCTCAGCCAAGCGTTACGTTATTCCCTCTGGCTGCCCTTTGGGGTTTTATTTTTAACCGTAGGGGCAACAATGCCTTTGGTCGTGGTCACAGCAAACAGCACCTTTGCCTCATTCCCATACTTTTTAGGGATGATGTGGCTCTTAAAACTGGGGGATCTTTCACTACAACGGATCCGTTTGTATCAAGAAACCCAGCAGCAAGTCAAACAGCAGCGAGGCATCTGGTTGGTCAGTGCGCTAGTTGCTGCACTTGCTAGTATTTATTTAGTACCTTGGCTAGGGTTGGTGATCAGCATCCTCCAAGCAATCTGGTTCCTCTTTGGCGTGAAATCTAATCGTCAGCTTTTAGATTGGGACTATATGATCCAAGCCGAACAGTCGCGCTTAATGCGGATCTATCGGTTTATCAACTTATTTACAGATGTTCCCCAAATCACGACGGAAGCCAAACGGCGCAAATACCTCGATTGGTTGCTGGCAAAGATCAAGCCAGTGCACAGCAATACGTATCTCTATCTTTACTTGCGCCGAGTGATTCGTGGTGGGCAATACGGCGGCCTTTATGTCCGCTTATCCTTGATTGGTGGGTTCGTCTTGTTCTTTGTCGATGAGCTTTGGATCAGTCTGCTGATCGGCTGCTTGTTTCTTTATCTGATCGGTTTCCAACTGATTCCTTTGATCAATGAATTTCAATACATGGTTTTGACCCATCTGTATCCCGTGCCAGAAAAACAAAAAGCCGCAGCGATCAAAAATTCTTTGGGCACTCTTACTGGTGACCGCAGTTCTTTTCGGCGTGATCTGTTGCTTGCGCTTGCCTTTTGTTTGGCAAGGAGGTATCGCGTTTCTTGGCTTCTTAGGGTTTGCGGGTCTCTTTTTAGGCATCTATTTACCAGGGCGATTAAAGAAAATGCATGCTTGATCTACAAGTGGCTTCTCTTACAAAAAGCGAACGCATATGCGCTTGACGGCGACCCTTTAGGAAGCTAGAATAAGAGGTACTGCGAAATAAGGAGAGAAGCTAGGATGGATATTCGCTTGGATCAAGATTGGCGTATGCGGCCGATCAAAGGCGACACCGGGAAAGCCTATATCGGGCTCAAGGACAACGACAAAGTCTTTATCAAACGAAATACGACCCCGATGCTTGCGGCACTCTCTAAAGAGGGCATTGCACCCAAACTCGTCTGGACGAAACGGACGGGAAATGGCGATACGCTCTCCGCACAAGAATGGCTGGATGGACGGGTCTTAGATCCCGATGAAATCGGCCAAAGAAATGACGTCATTGATGTGTTGTATCACTTGCATCATTCAAAAACACTGGCACAGATGCTAAGTAAAATAGGGGGACAAGTCAGATCGCCTGAACAGATGCTGATGGATTATCAGGATCAGCTGCCTTCTGCGGTCGCCCAAAACGGTTTTATTCATTTGGTCACCGAGTATTTAAAAGCTAATATTCCAGCTTTTGACGAGCAAAAAGCCGCGGTCGTCCATGGCGATGTCAATTATCGAAATTGGCTAGTTTGTCAAAATTATTTATATTTAGTCGATTGGGATTCCGTGATGTTTGCAGATCCAGCAATCGATATCGGGACTATTTTAGGTCACTATGTGCCGCTATCCAGCTGGTCCCATTGGCTGGTGCGCTATGGTATCCATAGCAGCAGCGAAGTGATCGAAAAGATTTATTGGTATGCATTGTTGAGTATGCTGCAAGAGGTCAAAAAATATTATCTGCGGGGCGATTACAAAGCCATGAATGCAGAGATTTTACAATTAAAACGAATTTATAGTGAATGAAGAGAAGATGGAGCGAGGCAATTTGGTTCCATCTTGTTTTTTCGGAAAGGAAGAAACATGAGAGTAAGAAAACGTGCAGGTGCAAAAGAGCTGATTGAAGCTCATCCACAATACGTCGTTGCAGAGCCTACCGAATGGAAAGGGCGTTGGCATGAACGCTTTGGCAATGATCATCCGCTACACATCGAAATCGGCATGGGCAAAGGCCAATTTATTACGGAAATGGCGAAAGCTCATCCCGAGATCAATTATATTGGGGTAGAGATGCAGATCAGTGTCGTTTCGATCGCATTGGATAAAATGATCGAGCAGGAGATCCCAAACTTGCAACTGCTGCATGTGGATGGTTCGGCTTTGACCAACTATTTTGCGGACAATGAAGTAGACCAGATCTACTTGAATTTTTCTGATCCATGGCCTAAGAAGAAGCATGAGAAGCGCCGTTTGACTTCCAAAGCCTTTTTAGCGGTGGACGAGCAAATTTTACGACCTAATGGCGAGATCCATTTCAAAACGGACAACCAAGGATTGTTTGAGTATTCCTTAGCGAGCTTTTCTCAATATGGCATGATCATCAAACAAGTTTGGTTGGACCTGCATAACAGTACCTTTGAGAACAATATCATGACGGAATATGAAGAAAAATTCTCAAGTCGCGGTCAGCGAATCTATCGGGTGGAAGCCCAATTTGTGGCAAAAGAACCACAGAAATAAACGAATGATGAAAGATGAAGCAAATTTGCTTCATCTTTTTTTCTATTCTCAAAGCGTTTGCGTATTTCTTTTTAGGAGGGATAAGTCGTGGATATTCAAGCATTCTCAGACGAGTTGATTCTTTATGGAAGACAAGAACGCATGCAGGATCTGGCCATTTTGCCTAGCGGTTCACAGATGGAGGTGACTTTCAGTAAAAGCTATCTCAGAAAGACCTATCAAGTGTTGACGAATGAAGAAGCCCAGCAGCTGATCACTCGCTTCAAATTTTTAGGAGGAATGGAGGTGGGAGAGCGGCGTAAAGCTCAGTTAGGCGCAGTCAGTTATCCGTTAGGCGATCAGCTGCAGCGGCTGCGCATCTCAACAGTCGGTGACTACCAAGGGCGTGAAAGTCTCGTGATGCGGTTTCTTTATCCCTTGACTCAGGAGCATCTGCGCTATTTCTTTGCAGAAGACGTCCAGCAGATCCAGCAGGGGACCAAACAAAGAGGGCTGTATTTGTTTTCTGGCCCCACTGGCTCAGGAAAATCGACCCTCATGTATCAATTAGCTCGGGCAACCAAGGGGCAAATCATTACCATTGAAGATCCCGTCGAGATCGAAGAGCCGCGCTTTTTGCAGCTACAAACTAATTTGAAGATCGGGCAAGATTATGATGAATTGATTCGCTTGTCCTTGCGGCATCGTCCGGACCTGCTTTTGATCGGCGAGATCCGTAACAAAGAAACGGCGCAAGCCGCTGTTCGAGCCGCTCTGACAGGTCACCGAGTATTTGCCACGATCCATGCCCGAGGTGTAGCAGAAACCAAGACGCGGCTGCTGGAATTGCTCGGGACAGACGATCGTCTGGCACATGCGCTGCAAGGGATCATTTATCAGCGATTGCTGCCAAATGAAGCGAATGAACCTCATGGATTGCTGGCGTATCACTTTTATGAGGGGCAAGTGGAAAAACAGTGGCAACACGTACTAAACCGAGTGAAAGAAAGTGGGTGGATCACCGATGAAGTTTATGAAAAAGAAGCCCCAGCTACCACGCCGTGCAACTGAAGCCCTCTTAGTCACCTTCACGGTGTTATTGGAGAGTGGCTTTTCCCTACAAGAAAGCCTCCAAGTGCTGCTGCGCAGCCGCCAGTTTTCTGAACCTGTGATCGAACAGCTAATTGTCCATCTCGCCCAAGGGCAAAGCTTTGCAGCAGCGGTAGCGCCGTTGTCGTTATCAGCTACTGAAAAAAGTCAGCTTCATTTAGCAGAAAATCATGGGGATCTCACGGCGACCTTGCGGCGGATGGTCGACTACCATAAATTGGTCAACAAGCAAAAACAGCTGCTGTACAAAGTAGCTGCCTATCCGCTTTTGTTGCTGGTCTTTTTACTAGCTGCGCTTTTTGGGATGCACCGCTTTTTATTGCCCCAATTGTTAGCCTCTGGCATGATCGACGAAGGTCATTGGGGCATTCGCGCCATCACTTGGGCACCCGCAGTACTTATCCTCTTCTTGTTGTTAAGTGGGCTGCTTTTTGTGACCAGCCGCTGGGTGTTTGCCCGCCGCACTGCCTTGCAAAAAGCTGTGTTTTTCAGCCGCCTGCCATTGTTCGGAGCATTGTACACGAGTTATCACACGAGTTTTTTCGCATTGGAATGGGGCAAGTTGTTTCAGCAAGGGTTAGATATCCAACAGATCATTGAGTGTATGGAGCATACCAATAAAGCTACCTTGATCCAAGAATTAGCACGGGAGCTGCGAGTAACCTTGACGTTGGGTGGACAACTCCCAGAAAAACTTCGGCGTTTTTCGTTTCTCACACCAGAATTTTCTTTGATCGTCTTTCAAGGAGAGGTGCAGGGGAAGTTAGGAGAAGAACTTTTTTTATACAGTCAATTATTGATGGAACGCTTGTTTCAGCGGATCGAAAAAGCCATCCACTGGATTCAGCCCTTGATTTTTTTACTAGTTGCTTTAATGATCGTTGGGATCTATGCCGCTATGTTTTTACCAATCTATGGAAATATCCAAGGAGTGATCGAATGATAGAAAAGAAAGTAGCATCTCCTCGCAAGCAGGGGATTTGGCGTGTCAAAAAAGGCTTTACATTGGTTGAAATGCTAGTCGTTTTATTAGTGATCAGTATTTTGGTTTTGTTGTTTGTCCCAAATCTTGCCAATCAAAGAGGAATCATTGATGAGAAAGGAAATGCGGCCATCGTGAAAGTAGTGGAAACCCAGATCGAACTCTTCCGTCTGAATGAAAATCGGGAGCCTTCGAGAGAAGAATTGATTGCTGAAGGGTATGTATCTGAGGAACAATATGCGATTTATGAGCAGGGGAACTGAGGACTGTCAATGGCGCTCTTTTGCTGGGTTTACCTTAATAGAAAGCCTTTTGGTCCTTCTTGTCAGTAGTATGTTTCTCTTTTTTCCTGTTGTGGCCATTGAATACTATCAGCAATCTGCCGAGGTCTTAGGCTTTTGTGCTCGCTTAGAAAAAGGGCTCTATACTTTACAGCAAACGGCCATCATCGACAACACACAAACCCGGGCCGTCTATCAAGCAGCGCCAACGTCAACTGTTTCGTTTCACGGAGCTACCGCTGAGCCGGTAACGAAGATTGAAGTTCCTTCACAGCTAGAGGTGCAGGCGTTTCCCGACATCCTGTTCAGTAGTCAATCTGGCAACAACAGCAGTCTGCGAAAGATCGTTTTTTATTGGCAGGAGAAAAAGCAAACCATCAGCTATAAGTTTTTATTTGGGAGTGGCCGTTATGAAAAAATCGTTGAATAGCGGGTATATCTTGGCCGAAAGCCTGATGGGGTTTGGGGTGTTAGCAACGTGTATCTTATTGTTTTTAGTGATGCAGGCTGCTGTACTTGCGCAAAGTGCGGCATTGCAGGAAAAAGCCCAGATGATGAGGGTGCTGTATGAAGAAGTCCAGAACCACTCCTTTGATGCGTCAACCATTACCTACACGACGCAGCGTCAGGCGGTCTATCAAGTTCGCTTTTGGCAAGCAGCGCAGCATCAACAGGCACGCATCCAAAGTGGCGAACAGCTCTGGGAGATTGTGTATGATGAGTAAAGGCTTTACTTTGTGGGAGTGCCTGTTGTCTTTATGGGTATTGGCGATCTGCTTATTGATGATCAGTGGGATCGTCAAGCACCTGGCACCGGTCAATCAGCAGATCATGGCTCGCAAAGATCAAGAGTGGCATGTGTTTTTGCTTCAGCTGGAACGGGAATTAAGTACCTGTACCTATCTATCAGTCAGCGAGACGACGCTATATTTGCGAAGCAGTCAAAACAATTCGGTAACGATCGATCGCATCAATCGCGTGCTGCGGAAACGGGACAACAATGGCTATCAACCACTATTGACAGAAGTAGCGGATGTGTCTTTTGAGAAAATTGGCGCAGCGATCCGCTTTACCGTTTCCTTTGAGAATGGAGAGCAAAAAATTGGGCAATGGAAAATACACACACAAGAGGCGGCATAAGGGCGGTATTTTATTGACAGCACTATTGTTTGTACAGCTGATGAGTTTGATGCTATTACTGGTGTTAGAAAATAGTCGGACAACGGCACTTTTTTATACAAAAACCATTGAAACTTATGAAGCTCGCATCATGAGTGAACTGTTCCATGCGGAATTCTTGCAAAACGAAATGGCTGATCAAGGGTCACGTCTTTATAATGTGGGAAAGTTGACCTATGAACGGCAAGGACAGGTCTTACAGATCGAGTGCCATGTCAAAAGCCGCCGCTTTACATTTACCTTTTTGTTACCCGAAGAACAGCCTGAAATAGACACAGAAGACCAAGAGGAATAGTACAGGGAAAGGATGGTTGTTTCGACCATCCTTTTTCATACAGAAATAGAAAAAGAATGTTTACAGCTTCACAAATTATTCTAAACGAAAGCGATTGATTATTTTGGATGAATCGGCTAAAATTAAACAGGTATATATGTTGTTATAGTTTTGAAAAGAGGTGCAAGATGTCCGCAGAAAAAATGGAAACGTCTTTTCATTTGACCGTTGAAGCGATCCAATTGCTTCAAAACGCATTGGAAACGTCTTTTTTTGATGCTTACGTAGAGACGATCGAAAATTTTGTTGATCAATACCAAGTTCGTGTGATTGATGGGGTACCTGATGAAGCAACTGCTGCTCGTTTAGAAACCATCTATCAAGAAATTCGAGCAATGGAACTATCGGCAGAAGAAAAACGCAAGCTTGCGCAGTTGGTTTTGCTCAAAGGCAGCCAAACGGAGCGCTTGCAGGCCAATCACCAACTGACACCAGATAGTCTTGGGTTTTTATTCGTTTATCTGATCGAGCAACTAAGCAGTGCCGATCAACCAGTGAAACTTCTGGATTTATCGGTAGGCATGGGGAATCTCTTATTGACAGTCTTGCTGAATCTACAATTAGCCAAGCGGCCAGTAGAAGGAACCGGTGTGGATATTGACGAAACCTTGTTGGCGATCGCAGCTGCAACGGGGGAATGGACCAAAGCGCCTTTGCATTTGTTCCATCAAGATGGCTTACAAGAGTTATTGATCGAACCAATGGATCTGGCAATCAGCGATCTACCGGTGGGCTATTACCCACAAGATGAAAAAGCCCAAAGTTTCATTACAGCGGCTCCTGAAGGACACAGTTACGCCCATCATTTGCTGATGGAACAAGCGATGAACTATGTCAAAGCAGGTGGGTACGGTTTGTTCTTAGTACCAAGCAACTTCTTGGAAACAGAACAGAGTGAATTTTTGAAAAAATGGCTGAAAGAAAAGGTTTATTTGCAAGGAATGATTCAGCTTCCTGAAGAACTCTTTAAAAATGAACATTCACGTAAAAGTATTTTGCTTTTACAAAACCATGGAGGGACAAGCAAACAAGCAGACGAAGTCTTGCTGGTCAAGCTAGCCTCACTGAAAGAACCAAAGAACATCACAAAACTTTTTGAACAATTTGCGGCTTGGAAAGCAGCAAATCTGTAATATAATTCGGATAAGGAGATCATCATGTCAAAAACAATCGCAATCAATGCTGGAAGTTCAAGTTTAAAATGGCAATTATATCAAATGCCAGAGGAAACAGTTGTCGCTAAAGGAATCGTTGAACGAATCGGTTTGAAAGATTCTATCTTTACCATCAAATATGGGGAAGATCAAAAATTCGAACAAATCATCGACATCAACGATCACGAAGTAGCGGTAAAAATGTTATTGGATCAACTGATCGAATTAAACATTTTAGGTGCCTATGATGAAATCACTGGTGTCGGCCATCGTGTCGTTCACGGCGGAGAAGATTTCCCTGATTCTGTTGTGATTACAGACGAAGTGATGGAACGCATCCAAGCATTGGCTGAATTTGCGCCATTACACAATCCAGCAAACTTGATGGGGATCACTGCTTTCAAAAAAATCTTGCCAGAAATCATTAGTGTCGCTGTTTTTGATACTTCTTTCCATGCAACGATGCCAAAACACAATTACCTATACAGCTTGCCATTAGAGTACTATAACGAGTTTAAAGTACGTAAATACGGCTTCCACGGTACAAGCCACCGTTATGTTTCTGAGCGTGCAGCAGAAATGTTAGGCAAACCAATCGAAGAATTAAAAATCATCACTTGCCATCTAGGGAACGGTGCGTCGATCACTGCGGTTGACGGCGGAAAATCAGTGGATACCTCAATGGGCTTCACGCCATTAGCTGGTGTAACGATGGGCACACGTTCAGGTGACATCGATCCTGCTGTTTTACCATATTTAATGGAAAAATTAGATTTGAACATCGATGAAATGGTGGATGTTTTGAATAAAAAATCTGGTCTATTAGGCTTAACTGGTATTTCAAGTGACATGCGCGATCTAGAAGCAAACTACGACAAAGAAGAAGTCAAAGTTGCTTATGATGTCTTTACTGACCGGATCCGTAAATATATCGGTGGCTATGTCACAACCATGAATGGCGTTGACGCGATCGTCTTTACTGCTGGTATCGGTGAAAATGATGCCCACGTCCGTAGCGAAGTCATCAAAGGCATGACTTGGTTTGGTTGCGAATTAGATGCCGATCAAAATGCAAAACGCGGCGAAGAATTAGTGATCTCAACTGAAGAGTCAAAAGTCAAAGTGCTTTTGATCCCAACAGATGAAGAATTAATGATCGCTCGCGATGTGGAACGTTTACGCGGCTAAGCCAAAGCAATCCTTAAATAGAAGAGGAAGCACATGCAAGAGAAAATACTTGCATGTGCTTTTTTGTAGGAAAATCAAAAAAAATGGTGTCAGAGGTAAAAATTGGTGAAGACCAGTTTCTAATTTTTTAAACAGAATATTTAATAATTATACATATGAAAAGTGGTTCATACTGGACTTATTTAGAAGGCTTCTCATTTTACTTTCATTTGAATTTAAATTTCCCTCCTTTTTTACAGGATGTTCTCAGGGAAATACCCTTGTAAAAGTTGCCAAATGGGAATAAACTGGCATTTGTGAATTTTCAGAAAAATTCCGCTATTTTATTTTCACTAATTTTTATAAGGGGCCATTCATATGGAAAAAGAAAAAACATTTTTAGGTCAGCCGCGTGGGCTGTCGACGTTATTCTTCACGGAAATGTGGGAACGATTCAGTTACTATGGTATGCGGGCGATTTTGGTGTACTTCATGTACGATGCAGTTGCCAACGGCGGCTTAGGGTTGCCAAAAGGAACGGCTGTGGCGATCATGTCGATTTACGGTTCCTTAGTGTATATGTCAAGCATTGTTGGCGGTTGGATCTCGGACCGTCTTTTAGGATCAAATAAATCCGTTTTTTATGGTGGGATCTTGATCATGTTAGGACACATCGTCTTGGCAACACCTTTAGGGATTCCAGCGTTGTTTGTGTCCATGATGCTGATCGTCATCGGAACCGGACTCTTGAAATCCAACGTATCGGGTATGGTGGGGCATTTGTACAGCAAAGACGATATCCGTCGGGATGCTGGTTTCTCGATTTTCTATATGGGGATCAATATCGGCGGCTTGTTAGCACCGATCATCGTTGGGATCTTAGGACAAGAAGTTAACTACCACTTAGGCTTTTCCGTTGCTGCTATCGGGATGTTTATCGGTTTGGTGCAGTATTATGTGCAAGGAAAAACCACGTTGAAAAGTGTAGCGATCGCGCCAACGAATCCTTTATCGGCAGCCGAAAAGAAAACCTTCTTCCGAGCAGTCGTTCTGGTTCTTCTCGCATTGGCAGTGTTGTTTGGCGCAGCAGCTGCAACGGGGCATCTGACGGTTGATTTCTTCATCAACTTTATCAGTGTTCTAGGTATTTTCTTACCGATCTACTACTTTACCAAAATGTTGCGTTCGAAAGATGTCACACCAGATGAAAAGAAAAAAGTATTGGCCTACATTCCGCTGTTTTTGTCAGCGATCGTCTTTTGGTCCTTAGAAGAACAAGGCTCATCGATCTTGGCATTGTTTGCCGCTGACCGTACGCAATCAACGTTATTCGGCATCAATATTCCAGCAAGTTTGTATCAAACCTTAAATCCACTTTTTGTTGTCTTACTGACACCTGTCTTTGTTTGGTTGTGGACCAAACTAGGTTCTCGTCAACCGCGGACAGAAGTGAAGTTTGCCATCGGTTTAGTCTTAGCCGGTTTGTCTTTTCTCTTATTGATGCTGCCAAGCCTTTTGTTTGGAGTAGAAGAACGGGTCAGCCCATTATGGTTAGTATTGAGCTTCTTCATTATGATTGCTGGGGAAATGTGTCTTTCACCGGTGGGCTTGTCGGTGACGACCAAACTTGCGCCGAAAGCCTTCGAAGCACAAACCTTGGCGATTTGGTTGTTAGCAGACGCGTCTTCACAAGCCATCAATGCGCAAATCGCTCGGTTCTACACACCGCAAACAGAAGGGATGTACTATGGCATCGTCGGCGGAGTAGCCGTTGTTGTCGGCATCATCTTGTATTTAGCTAGAAAACCGATCCGCAACTTGATCGGCAACATTCATTGATCAAAAAATAAAAACTTGATTTTCCGCCTATGCATGGATTGAACAACCCATGCATACGGTAGGAAAATCAAGTTTTTTTGTTGCAAATCAATGTCTTAGTCAATTAAGGGACTCAGAGATTGGCGCGTGATCTGCTGCTGTTCAATAACTAAGGCTTCTTGGAAGTGCTGCTGTAAAAAGTAGCGGTCATGGCTGACTGCCAGCAGGGTCCCTTGATATTCTTGCAACATTTCTTCAATTTCTTCTCGGGCATAGCTGTCGAGGTGATTGGTTGGTTCATCCAAAATCAGGACGTTGATTTTTTCTAAAAAGAGTTTCAGTAACGCCAAACGGATTTTTTCACCACCAGATAAATCTTTGATTCGTTTGGCCACATCACTTTGATAAAAACCGCTTTTAGCTAACTGTCGGCGAGCCGTTTCTTCGTTTCCTGTCAACGTCTGTACGTAGGCCAACAAACGGCTCTCGGGGGCGGCAAACTGCAGTTGCTGGGGCAAATAGCCGATTTGTAAGCTGCTGCCGCGCTTGATGGTGCCGCCACTGGGAATTTCCTCACCGAGGAGTAACTTGAGTAAGGTTGATTTTCCGGTACCATTGTCGCCGATGATCGCTAGATGCTCCCCACGGTAGACCGCAAAACTGCTGTCTTTGAATAGGAGCTGATCGGCATATTGCTGGTGCAAGTCGCGAACGATGAACACCTCTTTGCCCGATTTTCCGCCATTTGCCAAGCCTTGCAGCCGATTTTTCGGGGGCGCTGGCGGTTTGACCAGGGTTAGTTTCGCTAGGCGGCGCTCCAATTCTTTGGCTTTTTTGAAGAAGGCCTCATTGTCTCCTTCATTGGCCCACTGACGAAATCGCCGAATCATGACTTTCAGTCGCTGGACCTCTTTTTGCTGCAGTTCGTAGTTTTTGGTCAGCTCCGCCAAGCGAGCTTCTTTCAAGACACGAAACCGGCTGTAGTTCCCGGGATACTCAATCAAGGCGCCTTCTTCCAGTTCCCAGGTCTTGGTGGTGACTTGATCAAGAAAGTGCCGATCGTGAGAAACGACTAGGATCGCTTTTTTCGTATTCTGTAAATAATTTTCCAACCAGCGAATACTGGAAAGATCCAAGTGATTGGTTGGTTCATCCAGTAACAGTAAGTCAGCATCGGCAACTAGCACTTTGGCTAAAGCGACTTTGACCCGTTCGCCACCGCTAAGCTCTGTTAGCCGTGCGTCCTGTCGATGGGGAATTCCTAAGCCTTGTAAGATCGCGGAAATTCGGTCTTCTAATCCATAACCGCCCAACTCTTCAAAGCGCTGCTGCAACTCGCCATAACGGATCAGACATTTCTCTAAATCAGTATTGGGTTCTGCCATCAAGGCTTCGTAATGACTCATTTGTTGTTTGAGTTCTTGAATGTTAGCAGCAGAATGGAGCAGGTAGTGGATAACGGTTGCTTCAGAAACGGTCAGCTCTTGCTCGACCGTCCCGATCCTTAAGCCTTTTTGGCGGCTGATAACGCCGCTATCGACGCCTTCAGCGCCAGTCAAGATTTGTAAAAAGGTTGATTTGCCCGTTCCGTTGATGCCGACTAGGGCTATTTTTTCTCCAGCTTCGATTTGGCAGGATAACTCCTCAAATAACGGATTTCCGCCGATGGTTTTTTTAATAGCAATTGCTTGTATGATCATGATCTCTCCTTGAGACCACTCAAAAAGGCCATGGATATCCATGGCCAGTGTTATTTAAACTCAGATTCTTTCGAGAAAAATACCTTGAGATGGCCATTGATTTTACGTAAATTTCACTGTTTTGGACAGACTAGTCCCGTCAACAGCAACTGTAAAACCAATTGCATGGCTAAATGCGATATGGTATCGTTGGTAATTTTCATTACTTGTTATTTTAGTCATGCGCATCATGGTCGTTTTCCCTCCTTTGTGTCTTTGTCTTTTCAGTGTACCTGAAAGTATCAGAAAGTTCAACCAGGACTGGCGGTTTCTTAGCGTTCCTCGATGCGTAATTCTGTCAGAGAGCTTTCTTTCATCTGACCGATGACCAATGGGACGGTCTCATGAACCACATCGCTATATTCTAAGCCGAACCAGCGTTCAGGTGAAATGGTATGGCGTTTGATAAAAAGCTTCGTCTGCATGACTTGCTTCTGCCATTTGCTTAATGCCGTTGCATTCGACAGCTCTTCTTCGATCATCACGAATTGGAAATCACCCACATTGCGTCCAGGCGTTAAGGAGTAGCGTTGCGGCTGCAGCGGCAAGCGACCATCTTTCATTAATTCTTGAATGATTTGGCGAATGTAGAGATTGACTTCTTGCGGCACCCGAAAGCCGAGATAAAGCTTTAGTTTAACGATAAAATCGGTATCTGCCATCGAAACTTCATACTTTTTCGTATAGGGTTCATCGGTGACTTCCACATTGACGAACCAATACACTTTGGCACGCTTCGGCCGTTTGTCTAAAATGGAATAGATGAACTGCTGACCGATCTGATCGTCTTGCAGTTTAGGAACCATGAAGACGACATTCGTCTGAGATAATGGCAAAGAATCATCTTCCCGCAACTGTTTCAATTGAGGGATGTAGGTAGAAAGTGCAACTTCTTCGGCAGCATTTTCTTGAATACGATTGCCCCATTCCCAAATCAGCATCACGCCGATGATTAGGCAGGCTAGTAAGATGGCAACGTAACCGCCGTGGAAAAATTTGGTCGCACTGGAGATAAAGAAAATGCCCTCGATCACTGCAAAAAAGAGCGTGATGAACGGTGCCAAGAAACGGGTCTTCTTGTTTTGGTGCAAGTAGAAATAGAGCAAAACAGTGGTCATCAACATCGTTACCGTAATGGCCAATCCATAAGCGGCTTCCATATGCGTAGAAGTCCTGAAGAATAAGACCACACCGGAGCAGGCGATCCACAACAAGGTGTTCAAGGCAGGAATATACATTTGCCCGATAGACGCCCCCGGATAGATGATTTGCATCCGTGGCAATAGTTTCAACTTGATGGCTTCAGAAACCAAGGTAAAGGAGCCAGACAGCAGGGCTTGCGAAGCAATGATGGCAGCGAGGGTGGCAAAGCTGACACCAAAGACTGTCCACCCTTGCGGCAACGCTTGGAAGAATGGATTCAAGTTTTCGATTTCTTGATAAGTCGGATTTTGATAGACTTGCAGCAACCACGCCGCTTGACCAAAGTAATTCAGCATCAAGCAGATTTTGATATAGGGCCAGCTGGCATAAATGTTTTTCTTACCCACGTGACCTAAGTCTGAGTAGAGGGCTTCTGCACCAGTCGTTGCCAAAAAGATATTGCCGAGAATAAAGAGCCCGGAACTGTTATCGGGACTAAAGAGCAGATTGATTGCATACCGGGGATCAAGGGCGCGAATCACCGAAAGGTCACCGGCAAAGTTCATCACCCCGACGATGCCTAAGAAGGTAAACCAGCCTAGCATGATCGGTCCGAAGGCTTTGCCGACAAATTCAGTCCCAAAACGCTGCAGGGCAAAGAGGACCAATAAGATCGCTAAGGTGATGCCGACGATGATCGATTGGTCATTGCCGAAGCGATCAAAAAAGACTGGAATCCCTCGTAATCCTTCGATGGCAGTGGTCACCGTCACGGCCGGCGTCAACACGCCATCTGCTAGCAGGGCTGCGCCCCCGATGATTGCTGGAATAATCAAATAGCGGCTATTTTTACGAACTAGGGTATAAAGGGAGAAAATCCCGCCTTCTCCATGGTTATCCGCATTTAATGCGATCAAGACGTACTTGATCGTCGTTAACAAGGTCAGCGTCCAAAAGACGAGTGAGACGCTGCCTAAGATAAAATCAGGTGTTAAGGTGCGTAGTCCGCCATTGTCCTCCACCAAGGCTTTCATTACGTAAAGTGGGCTCGTACCAATATCACCGTAGACCACCCCCATGGCGACTAAAAGTCCGCCGGCGGTCACTTTTTTCATTTTGCTTGAACTCATTGACTGTTTTCCCTCCATTTTAAACTGCAAAAAGACCTAAGCGGCCCCTTGCCACTTAGGTCTTGCAAGAAACATCTTAAACCAGCGGATTCCCGCTTGCTGTTGATCTAAGATCATGGAACGATCCATGTGCTACTCCCCTAAAGTGCTCTTATTATCTTTGTTTTTGCAGCTCCTGTCAATCTATTTGCTAAAAATGGCAATAAACATTTTTCATTTCCTGCTTTTCAGCGTAAGATAACAATAGGTATGGAATAAGGAGGCAGGAAAATGATTGAGATCAAGAATCTGACGAAACAATATGGACCAAAAAAAGCGTTGTCTGATCTTTCCCTGACGATCCGTCAAGGGGAGATCTTTGGCTTTCTGGGACACAACGGAGCAGGGAAGTCGACTACGATCAAAAGCTTAGTGAGTATTTTGCAGCCAACGAGTGGAGAAATCTATTTTGATGGTCAATCCCTCGTGGAACATCGGGAAGCGATAAAAAAACAAATTGCTTATGTGCCGGACACGCCAGATTTGTTTTTACAGCTAACGGCAGGGGAGTATTGGGACTTGATTGCCGCAGCGTATGAGGTGCCAGCAGCGGAAAAGGCCGAGCGTTTGCAAAAATTAGGGCGCTTGTTTGATATGCTGTCTCATGAAGAAGAGACCATCGCCAGCTTTTCCCATGGAATGCGGCAAAAAACACTGCTGATTGGGGCATTGATCCCCGATCCAGACATTTGGATCTTGGATGAACCATTACAAGGCTTAGATCCCCAAGCGGCGTATGATTTAAAAGAAATGATGAAACAGCACGCTGCCAAGGGCAAGACCGTGATTTTTTCCACCCATGTCTTGGACACCGCCCAGCAGTTGTGTGATCAATTGGCGATTTTGAAAAAAGGCGAGCTACTGTACAATGGCTCAGTGGCAGATTTGCTGGCACAGCATCCGTCGCTTTCTTTGGAAACGATCTATCTGCAAATGACTGGGAGAAGTCAAGAAGAAGCGATTCTTGCAGAAGCGGAGGAAGCGTAGATGCGAAAACAACAATTTCTGACGCTGACCTCCGTTAATTTGCGGTATGCCAATCCCCAACTAACAGACAAAGCCCGCAAAAAAGGCAAGGCTGGTTCGACCTTGACCAGTTATTTGTTGTTTCAATATGCGCTTTCTGGGGTAGTGTTTTTGCTCGTCTATGGGTTGACGATGATCACATTGGATTTTAGTCAGATGCCGGGATTTTTTACCGCTTATGTCGCTTTGTTCGGGATTTTAGGCTTTTCCCAAGGGATTTCGTCCATTTACAATGTCTTTTTCGAGAGTCAAGATCTGCCAGCGTATTTGCCGCTGCCCTTTCGACAGAGTGAAATTTTTCTGGCAAAAATCGTGGTGGTATTTCTCACCGTTGCGCCGTTTATTTTTCCTCTGTTGGTCTTATTTCTCCTGACAGGGATTCGGGCAAACGTCTTTTTCTTGCTGACGATCTTATGGGCGTTTTTGCTGTTCGGCTTGTTTTTAGTCTTGATCTTCAGCATTTGCAGCTTGATCGTCTTCAGCCTGACGCGGACCAAGATTTTCTTGAAGCATAAAAAGTTGGTCACTAGTTTATTGCTAGTCGTGACGATGCTGGTTGTTGTGATCGGGGTTTTAATGATGAATCAGGTGAATACTTATGAGACAGACGTGGTAGACCGAGGAGCGATCAGCTTTTTATTGCCCTTTTATTATGTGATGGTGGCGCCGTTTCAAACAACTGGTTTGCTTAGCTTGCTAGGGATCATCGCCACAGCAGGCGTGTTGCTTTTTGCCCTCTATCGGTTGATCTTGCCGAAGTTTTATGAGCAAGTGGCAGCTGCGGCGCCCAACCAAGGAAGTGTTCGCCGAAAGCATAAACCCAATCAAGGCTTGGGCCAGCTGTTGTTTAATTACAACTCGCAGTTGATCCGAGATCCGAATTTGATTATGCAAGTCTTTTCTTCTTCGTTGCTGATGCCCATCATTTTCTTAGTGTCCTTTGTGTTTACAGGAGCGATTCAGTTAAGTGAATTGGATGAGCGGTTTATCGGTGTCGTTTTTGTGGCAGGGATCGCCTTGGCAGCATTGATGGTCAACCCGACTTCTTTTATCAGTAATTTGATCTCACTGGATCAGGAGAATTTCTTGTTTGTCCGCTCCTTGCCGCTATCGATGAAGCGCTACTTGCGGGAAAAATTCCGCTTTGGGGTCGTTTTGCAGCTGAGCTTAACGGCAGTCATCGTGCTGGCAGCAGTCCTTCTGTTCAAAATGCCGCTGATTTTGGCTGTCTCTTTTCTAATCGGGGCACTTTGGAGCAGTTTTCTTTTGTGCTTGAAATATTTTGCTCGTGATTATCGATTGCTGCTTTTGGATTGGACCAATATCAGTCAATTATTTACGAGAGGGGCGGGGAGTCTTGGGTTAGCCATTGGAACGATCGCAACGCTGTTTCTTTCCGTCATTGTTATTATCCTTTATGGCTTTGCTGCAACTTCGGTTGATTTTTGGTTATTGAATGGTCCGGTTTTCTTCGTGATCCTCTTGACCAGCGGCCTCTGGATAGCCCATTATCAATACAGATTTTGGCGTCGTTTTTCCTAAGGGAAACGACGCTTTGCTTTTTTATTAAACGACGGGTAAATTGACTATTTATTCAGAAAATTCAGAAAAACTATTTACAATCAAAAGGAAACATGGTTAGATAGGAGTACCTATTACTTTGCTTTCATTTTTTGCTGTACAAGTTTGGATAACCGACTTGTCAAAGAGCTGTGACCAAAGGCAAAAAGACCAATGAGACCTAAGTGCTCGTTGCCTCTTTTGCTTTTGTCACGGTTTTTTTTGCACAAAAAAACCTGCCGTTCGTCGGCAGGTCGTCTCACTATCAAGCTTTGGTGTGGTCTTTTTCTGGGATTTTGTTTTCTAGATCTGTCCGTACAACTAACACATCACAGCCAGCATGGCGAATGACATACTCAGACACAGAACCGATAAAGATTCGTTCCACGGCATTTAACCCAGTGGCACCGATCATAATCAAATCGATGTCGTGATCTTCGGGCAATTGTTTGGCAATGATCGGTTTTGGCGAGCCATATTCGATCACTGTTTTGACAGCAGTTACTTGGTGTTTGCGAGCATAATCCTCATAGTCTTTCAAGGTTTGTTTGGCCATTTCGGTTGCTTGCTCAGCAAGCATGCCGTCAAAAGAAGAAACGGTTTGAAAGGCCCGAGTGTCGATCACATGTGCTAAAACTAATTCAGAATCATTCCGCTGTGCCACGTTCACGGCTTTTTTGAAGGCTAATTCGGACTCGCTGGACCCATCGACGGCTACCATGATTCGTTGATATTGTTGTAACATAAGAAACACTCCCATCTGTTATCTTCTACTTTTATTGTAATGCTTTTTTCTGGAAAAAGAAAACCTAATCTTCCTTTTTTTTCATTTTTTGTGCCAGCAAGATGCTGAAAGATGCGGAAGAGAGCAGCAGCAAAGCCAAATAAAACAAGGCAATCAGCTCTCTATCGACAAAGCCCACAACCAATGCCACTACGCCTAAAAGGAAATGAATGAGGCTATAGGTTTTTAAGAAGACTTTATTCGCCTCAGTAGTAGGGATCAAAGTGAAAAAAATCGCTTGTTTGGCATAAAGCAAATAACTGGTGCCGAATAATACCAGTGCCACGATCGTAAATAATAGAAGAATCATAAACATACGCCATCCTGTCCTAAGTTGATAGGTTTAGTATAGCGAACCCTAGAAAGAATAGCAAAAGCCACCTTTACTTTGATATCGGAGAAGGACGTTACCTGATTTCTATCGGCTAGAAAACGCAAAAAAGCCATCTGTTAAAAACAGATGGCACATTCTAAAAAGAATGGGTAATATCCGTTGATGCCGTTCTTTTTCCCATAGTATTGATCCCGCAAATTCTAGCAGGTGGGTTCCACGGTCTAAGCTTCGAACTACCAAAGGAAAAGGCATGTTACCAGCATTGACACAAGACGGATCCCAAGATATCAATAAAAATGTTCGGTCAACACACAAAAGGGACAACTCGTACATCACAGAATTCCCACCCTTATAGTAGCATAGGAATGACGAAGGTGCAATAAAGTTGTTTGAAAACGATACCAAAAAGTCGCTATTTTTTTTAAGTACCTAGTTTTTTTCTTTCGCTGCTGCAATTGTTGGTACCGTTGACCTAAGGCTTGCTCATATTTACCGGTGGCTTTTGGTTGGTAATAATGAGTATTTTTCAGCTTATCAGGTAAGTATTGCTGATCGACCCAGGCATCATCAAAATTATGCGGGTATTGATAGCCAACACCCCGATTCAAGCTTTCGGCACCTTTGTAATGACTGTCTCGTAAATGATCCGGGACATCGCCAGCTTTGCAGCTGCGAATATCTGCGATCGCTGCATCCAATGCCATGTAGGCAGAGTTGGATTTGGGTGACAGACATAGATCGACCACTGTATCGGCTAACGGAATCCGAGCTTCCGGTAAGCCCAAACGTTCAGCGGCTAACACAGCATTGACGGTTCGAGCAGCGGCTGCTGGGTTAGCTAAACCGATGTCTTCATAGCCGATGACCATCAAGCGCCGACAAATGATCGCCAGATCGCCTGCCTCTACTAAACGACCTAAGTAATGCAGCGCACCATCCACATCACTGCCACGAATCGATTTTTGAAAAGCAGAGATCACATCATAGTGCGCATCCCCATCTTTATCGTGGGTCAATGCTTTACGCTGTACGCACTCTTCGATGATTTCTAAGGTCAAATGAATAATGCCGTCTGGTCCTTTTGGTGTGGAACGGGCAGCGAGTTCTAAGCCATTTAGCGCACTTCGTAAATCACCGTTGGTCGCTCGCGAGAGATGCAAGCGGGCATCATCGGTCAATACGATGGTTTCTGATCCAAGTCCGCGAGTTTCATCTGCTAAGGCTTGATCAATGGCGGTCAAAATATCTTCTTCTTGGAGCGGTTTGACTTCAAAAATCTGTGTCCGACTGCGAATCGCTGGATTGATCGTAATGTAGGGATTTTCCGTTGTGGCACCGATCATAATGATCTTGCCGCTTTCTAAATGGGGCAGTAAAAAGTCTTGTTTTGTCTTGTCTAGTCGATGGACTTCATCCAGCAATAAAATGACAGTACCGCTCATTTTGGCTTCCTCTGCCACGATTTGCAGGTCTTTTTTTGTATCTGTGGCGGCGTTCAGCATGCGAAACGCATAGCGTGTCGAGCCGGCGATCGCACTGGCAATGCTGGTTTTTCCGGTTCCCGGCGGTCCGTATAGGATCATCGAAGAAAGCATTTTGGCTTCGACCATTCGGCGAATGATTTTCCCCGGGCCAACCAAATGCTGCTGTCCGACGACTTCATCTAAGTTCCGTGGCCGCATTCGATAAGCAAGTGGCTGCTGCATAAAACGATCCTCTCCTTTTCCTGTAAGTATAACATAAGAACGTACATTCTCATAAACAAGCTGATTTGCGCCCTTACGGAAACAAAAGGGCCCTTATTTTCCACTCAGTCAGCAAAAATCAGGTTCGTTGAAAAGAAATCGTTGAGATCGTCGTAACTCTGTAGTCAAAGATAGTAAGTTCGCCGAGAATTGTGTAGAATAAAGAGGGTGATGAGAATGGATGAATTAATGGCACTTTTTGCGACACAGCCGACAACGACCATCGCACGTGCCTTATTAGGGATGTATTTGGAACATGAGACCCCAGTAGGAACAGTAGGTGGGTATATCGTGGATTGTGAAGCGTATTTAGGTCCCGATGATCTGGCGGCTCATAGTGTGGGCATGCGAAACACACCAAGGGTTCGGGCGATGTATCAGGAACCCGGCACGATTTATTTATATACGATGCATACGCATCGAATCGTCAACTTTATTACGCAACCAAAAGGCATCCCACAAGGAATCATGATTCGCGGGCTAGAACCGGTGGATGGGATTGACTTGATGGAACAACAGCGACAAAAAACGGGACCGGATGTAGCCAATGGCCCCGGGAAACTAGTGCAGGCACTACAAATTCCAGCTGAGCTTTACGGCGAATCGATTTTTACGAGTCCGCTGCATTTGGTTCCTGAGCGCCGACGTACCCCGAAAGAAATTTTGGCATTGCCTCGGATCGGTATCCCGAACAAAGGGGAATGGACCCAGATGCCGCTTCGTTTTGCAGTGGCTGGCAATCCTTATTTGACAAATATACGAAAAACCGCTGTTCAGCAAGACCATGGATGGTGTTAAGAAAGAAGGAATAGTGATGGCGAAATAAACGATATTGACTTACTTAGATCAGCGATTAACAAAAAAATCACCGACTATGATGTGGCGATCGATTGGGATGCCAAAAATCATACCATCGAATTGGTGCTGCGCTTGTTTGCCGAAAATCCTCACCACGTGCAGATCGACGATGCACAAGGTGTAGCATCAGAAGAAGCGATCATTGAATTTGAAGATGGGATTTTGCTGTATGATCCACAAAAATCAACGTTTGATGAAGAAGATTATTTAGCAACGATCCCTTATGCAGGGAAAAAAGGGATTCAAAAAGCGTTGTTAGACGGATTGGTTGATTACATTCAAGAAATTTTAGAGGAAGGCCAAAGCGATCTGCTTGATTTCTTGAACGATGACAGTGAAGAAGCGATCTTTGAATTGCGATTCAACGAAGAAGCATTTGTGGAGAAAATGACGAACTATCAAGCCGGGGCTGGGGAAACCATGATCCCGTACCCTAGTTACTAAGGAGAACGAACATGAAGTGGAATGAAGTAACCGTAGCGACAGCTAGCGAAGCAGTGGAAGCAGTCGCCAATATTTTAATGGAACACGGAGCAAGTGGGGTAGCGATCGAGGACGTTTTAGATATCGAAAATTTTAAAAGCGATGCATATGGCGAAATTTTGGATAAAGAAACCTATACAACCTTAGAAGAAGGCGCCCAAGTCAGTGCCTATTTCCCAGAGACGATCTTTTTACCAGAAGTGCTGCCGACGATCAAAGCAGCCATTGACTGTCTGCCAGAGTATGGTTTGGCGATCGGCAAAAACATCATCACAACGAGCGAGGTCGTGGAAGAAGCATGGGCAACGGCCTGGAAAAAATATTACCATCCAGTCCGTATCTCCCGCTATCTGACGATCGTGCCGAGCTGGGAAAACTATCAACCGCTGCAAGAAGAGGAAAAGATCATCACCCTTGATCCGGGAATGGCTTTTGGGACCGGCACACATCCTACAACACGGTTGACATTACAAGCCCTAGAAGTCTACTTGCGAGGCGGTGAAACCGTCTTAGATGTCGGGACGGGCTCAGGCGTGTTGAGTATCGCCAGTAAATATTTAGGTGCCAAAGACGTGTTCGCTTATGATCTAGATGAAGTCGCTGTGAGGTCCGCCCAAGAAAATATGGCGATGAACCCTATTGCTCACGATGTGACTGTCCAAGCCAATGACCTTTTGCAAGGAGTGACAGTCCCTGCTGATCTTATCGTTGCCAATATTTTAGCGGACATCATTTTATTGATGATCCCTGATGCGTGGCGTCTATTGAAGCAAGAAGGCACCTTGATCGTTTCTGGGATTATTGAGACGAAAAAACAATTAGTGATCGATGCCATGATCGCACAAGGCTTTGAGATCGATCAATTGTTCAATCAAAAAGATTGGTATGCGATCGCCTTTAAAAAACCAGAGGTAGAGTAAGATGCAGCGATATTTTTTACAGGAGCCTTATGAAGCAAAAGCGGTGTTTGCCGTTTCGGGAGAACCTTTCCACCATATGATCCGAGTGATGCGCATGACGCCCGGCACGAAAGTCGGTTTAGTCTTTGAGGATCATTTGGCGATCATCGCCAAGATCAAAGAGGCGGATGAAGAAACGGTTTACTTAGAGGAAGTCGAAAAAGAACAGCAGGACAAGGAATTGCCGCTGCAGGTCACGATCGCTAGCGGCTACCCGAAAGGCGACAAGCTGGACTTGATCGTTCAAAAAGGCACGGAACTGGGGGCAGCAGCCTTTATCGGTTTTCCTGCGCAAACTTCGGTCGTGAAATGGGATCAAAAGAAGTTACAGAAAAAGCAGCAGCGGCTGCAAAAAATCGCCCAAGAAGCGGCGGAGCAATCCCAACGGCAGATCGCACCAGCCATCACACTGCTGGATAACGCCAAAGCATTTTGGCAAAGCCTCAGTCAGTATGATGCGGTCCTAGTGGCTTATGAAGAATCAGCCAAGCAAGGAGAAGCAGCGATGCTGCTGCAAGTGATCACCGCATTGCCCGTTGGTAGCAAAGTTTTAGCGATCTTTGGCCCAGAAGGCGGTCTGACCCCCTCCGAAATCGAAGAAGCCCAGGAAAACAACGCCAAATTATGCGGGTTAGGCCCTCGGATTTTACGAACAGAAACAGCACCGTTTTATTTTTTAAGTGCTGTCAGTGTGCTAACGGAATTAAAGAGGATGTGAGTTGATGAATAAGAACCAAGAAGCAATCAGTGTCCGTTTGTTGACGGCCGATCTGACCGACTGGGTCTTGAAGGATTTTATCAATCAATATAAGACGACCTTAAAGGAAGTCGTCGTTTTGCCTAGTGCCATTCGACGGGCGAAAATCTTGGCACAAGGCTCTTCCCTACAAATCGGCGCAGTGATCGATTACCCCCTTGCCCAAGGAACATTGGCAAAGGTGGCGTTTGAAATCGGTCGGGCGTTTATGGAAGGCGCCGATTTTTTGGAAGTCTGGCTGCCAGCTTCTTCCTTCATGGAAAATGATCGTGGCTTTGCGGAGCTGACTGAAACGATCCGCTCCTTGACCTTGACAGGAGGAGAGATCCGCTTAGCTGTGCAAACCGAGATCATGAATGAATTGACGAAGATCCAAGTAGCACAACGCTTGAAAGAAGAAGCTTGGCCAAAGATTGTGTTAGGGCAAAAACAACCACTAGCAGAAGCATTGCATGACGTGAGCTTGTTTTCCTTAGATGGTGGCAGCCAACTGTCGATCCAGATCAATCCCGATACGGTCGATGAACAAGCTCTGGAAACATTACAGGCTGCTGGCGCTGAGAAAATCGGGCTCTCGTATCATATTTTTGAAGAATTGCTTAAGGACCAGCCAGCACCCGATATGCTTTGAACAACAGCGATTGAAAAATAGCTGAAAAATTTGTATAATAATACTACTAAATAAGAACTGCAGGTTAGACAGGAGTCCCATGCTTAGAACGTTTGTCCGCAAGGCTTTGGGTGCGTGACGAGACGTTAACAGTGACTTCTGTCTGCCTTTTTGATAGCACAAAAAAGAAGAGCAGGAGGCGGAATGAATGGCAAAAGAAGTTATATTGACCGGGCCCAATGTCATCAAATTGGTCGCTCATTATATGAGTGAAGAACACGTTGCCTTTGTCCAAAAAGCATTAGACTATGCGACAGAAGCCCACAAAGAACAATTCCGTAAATCCGGCGAGCCTTACATTATTCATCCAATCCAAGTTGCGGGGATCTTGGCAGAATTGCAGATGGATCCTCATACCGTTGCAACAGGTTTTTTGCATGATGTCGTCGAAGATACTGATGTGACGCTAGCCGATCTGAAAGAAGAATTCGGTGCCGATGTAGCGATGCTAGTGGATGGCGTGACCAAGCTGGGTAAGATCAAGTACAAATCTCATGAAGAACAATTAGCAGAAAATCATCGAAAAATGTTGATCGCCATGGCGCAAGATTTACGGGTCATCATGGTCAAACTGGCTGACCGTTTACATAATATGCGTACGTTGAAACATCTGCGGGAAGACAAACAACGCCGTATCGCCCAAGAAACGATGGAAATCTATGCCCCATTGGCTCATCGTTTAGGGATCAGCCGCATCAAATGGGAATTAGAAGATATTTCTTTGCGTTACTTGAATCCACAGCAATATTACCGAATCGTGCATTTGATGCAGACCAAACGAGAGGAACGGGAATCCTACGTTTCCGAAACCGTGGAAGAGATTCGGATCGCTACGGAAGAACTAGATATCTATGCTGAGATCTATGGTCGACCAAAGCATATTTACTCGATCTATCGCAAAATGAAAGACCAAAAGAAACAGTTCAATGAAATTTATGATTTGTTGGCGATCCGAGTGATCGTTGACTCCATCAAAGATTGTTACGCGGTTTTGGGAACGATCCATACAAAATGGAAACCAATGCCAGGGCGGTTCAAGGACTATATCGCGATGCCAAAAGCCAACATGTACCAATCACTGCATACGACGGTTATTGGTCCCAAAGGCAATCCTGTCGAGATCCAAATTCGGACCCATGAAATGCATGAGATCGCTGAATTTGGGGTTGCTGCGCACTGGGCCTATAAAGAAGGCAAGACGGAAAAAGTCAAAGCCGACAAGATGACCCAACAAGTTGGCTGGTTCCGCGAAATCTTGGAACTACAAGACGAAAGCTATGATGCTTCTGAATTTATGGAAGGTGTCAAAGGCGATATTTTCAGCGACAAAGTCTATGTATTTACGCCAAAAGGTGATGTGACGGAGTTGCCTCAAGGCTCCAGTCCACTGGATTTTGCCTATAGCATCCATACCGACATCGGTAACAAAACCACCGGCGCCAAGGTCAATGGCAAGATGGTCCAATTGGACTACAAGCTAAAAAATGGGGACATCATCGAGATCTTGACCTCACCAAATTCCTTTGGGCCAAGCCGCGACTGGGTCAAACTAGTGGCTACCAGCAAAGCGAAGAACAAAATCAAACGATTTTTTAAAGCCCAAGATCGTGATGAGAATATCATCAAAGGGCATGAGGCAGTGGTTCGTACTTTACAAGATATGGGCTTTGTGCCGAAAGAATTTTTGACGAAAAGCAAAATGGCGGAAGCTTGCGAACGGTTCAACTACCAAACAGAAGATGATCTATTTGCCTCTGTCGGCTATGGGGAAGTCAGTCCCACGACCTTAGCCAACCGTTTGACCGAAGAAGAGCGGCGGGAGAAACAAATCGAGAAGCAAAAGCAGCAAGTCCAAGAGATGATCAATCAACCGGCGAAAAAAGAACCAGAAAAAATGAAGGTTCGTCACGAAGGCGGCATTGTCATTGAAGGGGTCGATAACTTGTTGATCCGCATCTCCCGCTGCTGCAATCCGGTTCCTGGGGATTCGATCGTCGGCTACATTACCAAAGGCCGGGGATCTCGATCCACCGCAGCGATTGTCCCAATGTTCAAAACAAAGACGCCGCGAACCGTTTGATCGACGTTGAGTGGGAAGATGCCACCGACATCAACAAGGAATACGATGCCGATCTTGAGATCTATGGCTATGATCGTTCTGGTTTACTCAACGATGTCTTACAGACAGTCAATAGCGTCACCAAGCGTTTGGTAAGTGTCGAAGCCAAAACCAACAAAGACAAAATGGCAACGATCCGCATCACGGTGGCGATTCAGAATTTGACTCATTTGAAATCGATCGTTGATAAGATCAAACAGATTCCAGATGTTTACAGCGTCAGACGTACGAAGGGATGAGAAAGAATGCGGGCAGTGATCCAGCGAGTCAGTCAAGCAAGCGTGTCGATTGAGGACAATGTCGTCGGTGCGATCCAACAGGGATTCATGGTTTTGTTGGGGATCACCCATGAGGATACAGGTGACGATGTGGCTTATCTCGTAAGAAAAATCAAGAATTTACGGGTTTTTGAAGACGAAGAGGGCAAAATGAATCGGTCACTGGAAAGCATAAACGGTTCCGTCTTGAGTATTTCACAGTTTACCCTCTATGGGGAGACCAAGAAAGGCAATCGCCCCAGCTTCATTCAAGCGGCACCGCCAAGTATTGCGATCCCGCTTTACGAAGCCTTTAATGAAGGCTTAAAAGCCGAAGGGATCACTGTTGCTACCGGAAAATTTGGCGCAGATATGCAAGTCGCCTTGGTCAATGATGGCCCGGTGACGATCGTGATCGATACGAAAGAAAAATAAGTGATACAAAACGAAGGATTTTCTCGCTGGAAAAAGTGGGAGAAGTCCTTCGTTTTTTTATCCTCTCGAAAGCGCCAAGCGTTTTTGATGGGATCCAAAGGAAATCTAAGTTGAAATCGGGAAATCTTACAAAACTGTTAGCAAAAATCCCATTCTTTTATTTGTTATTTAACATCTTTTTCTTGTTCTTTTATAAGGGTTTTTAAATGAAAATATCGTTTGCGTTCGTTTTTTAATATTTTAAATTCGAAAAACGACCCTTTATTGCGATTGTTCTTAAGGGAGAAGTATGGAATAATTGTTAAAAAATAATGTCACTGGAGGAAATAACAATGAACTTTTGGCAGCGTGCATTAAAAAGTATCACCAGAAGAAAAGGGAAATCATTTATTTTATTTTTAGTTCTGTTTATTTTAGGCAATGTGATCGCTGGTGCTGTAGCAATTCAACAATCCACTGCCAACGTGGAGCGTGAGACGAAACGCAAAATGGGGAACGTAGCTACGGTGGAAATGGATTGGGAAGGTTTTGAAAAAGACAACGCAGATGTTTCGGATGAAGAGCGGTCTCGAGAGGATTTTTATCCGAAACCACCAGCATTGGATGTTTATGAGCAAATCGGTCAGTTAAGCTATGTGAAATACTTTGATTATCAAAATCAAGCGTGGTTAGAAACAACAAAATTGAAAGCCTATACGCCAGAGGATGGCTCGGTCGGCATGGGTGGCAACTATTTCACCTTGAAGGGTGGAAATTTGGTTGAGCCATTAGACATGCAAGAAGGCTTGATTCGCTTGGAGGAAGGCGAGGGATTGACAGAAAAAGATGTCAGTGAGTTGACGAACGCGGTATTGATCAGTAAAGAGATCGCAGAATTGAATAACCTGAGTGTCGGTGATCAATTGGTGTGGGATACACGGGCAGAAGTCATGATGGAAGAAGGCTCAAGCGAAGCAGTGAGTGACGATAGTGAGGATGCGACGGACGAAACAGCTGAAAGTGGCAATCGTGTCGCAACCTTTGATTATCCCGTGACCATTGCAGGGATCTTTTCTGTCGTTAAAAAGGATCAAAGCAATCAAGGCAATTCATCAGAGCAAAGCAATTCTCAAAATAGTGATCAGATATGGCAAGTGATGGATCAAATCAACACCTTTTATGCTAGCAATAATTTAGTGCAGGATTTTAACAAATTGCAGTCTGAAAAGCTTTGGGGTCAAGAAGTGATCGAAGAAGAGTCAGACGCCTATTATCAGCCGATCTTTGTCCTAAATTCAACGGATGACGTCGAAGCCTTTAAACAAGAAGCCGGTGCCTTATTGCCCCAATATTACCGCGTCGTTGCCAATACGGATCAATACGAGCAGATCGCCGGTGGTTTTACTCGTTTAGGAGTGATCGCAAATTACATCGTGATCATTGCATCGATCGCAACCATCTTTATCATTTCCTTAGTGGTCCTACTTTTCTTACGAGATCGGAAACAAGAATTAGGCATCTATCTCTCCTTAGGGGAAAGCCGTGGGAAAGTCATTGGTCAGATCGTGATTGAAGTCTTGCTGGTTAGTTTAGCCGCACTGCTATTGTCCTTAGTGACCGGGAACTTATTAGGTGGGGCCGTTTCAAATACCTTGATGCAAAACGATTGGATGAGCAATCAAAATGATATGGGCGGTGTTTATTCTGGCGGTTTGATGGCAGCTAATATTGATTACATGGATATCAAGAATGCCTATCAAGTGTCCTTCTCAGCAGGCTACATCATCACGTATCTGCTATTAGGTCTAGGAACTGTCTTACTCTCAGCGATTTTACCGCTATTGTATATTTTACGCTTGAATCCAAAGAAAATCATGATGTAGGAGGAACCAACGATGACTTTATTAGAAACCAAAGCAGTCGATTACTATTACCAAGACGGCGATCAGCGTCGCTATATATTGAAAGAGACTTCTGTTTCTTTTGAAAAAGGCCGATTTTATGCCATCTTAGGTCAATCTGGTTCGGGAAAAACGACGTTTTTGTCCTTGATCAGTGCACTGGATAGTCCGAAAAGTGGACAAGTACTTTATGAAGGCACCGATATCGAAAAAATCGGGCATGAGAATTACCGCCGCGACGACATCAGTATTATTTTCCAAAGCTATAATCTGATTCCTTATTTGAGTGCAGTCGAGAATGTCTTAGTGCCGATGGCAATCACGAAAAATCAGTTGCCGGACAATCAACGAGAAGTGGCGTACAATTTGCTGGATTATATTGGCATCACCAAGGAAAAAGCTGATCGGCTCGTCAATCAATTATCTGGTGGTGAACAACAACGGGTAGCGATCGCGCGGGCATTAGCCACCAATGTCGATATCATTTTAGCGGATGAACCAACCGGAAATTTGGATGAAGAAATGGAGCAAGAGATCATCGATATCTTTAAAGAGCTGGCTCACGTCCACAACAAATGTGTGATCGTCGTGACCCACGCCAATGAGATCGCCCAACAAGCAGATGAAGTCTTGTATTTACGTAAAGGTGTGTTGAGTAAGCATGAGTGATTTTTTATCAAATTTCAGCCCGGACAACTATGATGGCAAAAAGAAGCCTGCTGGCAATAGCGAGAAAAAACTAGCGAACCTGTCGGAGATCAAAATGCAAGCGGCGCTGAGCAAGCGAGCAAACCAGCGGAGCCAACGACGGTTCACCAATCAGAAGAGCCGACAGCTAGTGAGCCGATGAGTCGCTCGGCAGCCCGTCAACAAACACAGACGACTGAAGCAAAAGCAGCGAGTTCTTCGACGGAGAAGATAGCGTCAAAGGAACCAGTCAGCCGTTTTGGGAAAGAAGAAACGGAATTTGATCCGACCTACAAAAAGCGTCGGCAGAAAAAAATCTTGCTGATTGCTTTACTGACCGCCTTGGCGGTTACCGTGATCGGGATCGTCTATTATCAGATGACCCATGTGAAGGTGCCGGATTTCACTGCCCAAGATCTGTCAGAAGCGCGGACGTGGGGCATGGAAGAAGGCGTCGCTATCAAAGTGGAGCAAGAATATGACTTTAACAAAGACGTCAACCAAGTAATCGACCAAAGTGTTGACCCTGACAAAAAGATCAAGAAAGGTGCCACACTGACACTGACGGCGAGTCTCGGGCCTGATCCTGAAGAACGCTTAGAGCTGCCAGATTTTTCAGCGATGCAAGTGACCGAAGCAAAAGAATGGATCGCCAGCAATAAAGCCGAGAACCTCTCTTTGATCGAACAATTTGACGACAACGTAGCAGCAGAAGCTTTTATTAAACAAGAAGCAGCCAACAAAGAGCTTGATTTAGCCGAATACAAACGCAAAGACCGTTTGAGTGTCTATTATTCAAAGGGCAAAGAAGTTTTTGAAAAAAATATTGAAGTACCTGATTTTACAGGCAAAGCCAAAAGTGAAGCTTCCGAATGGGCGAAAAAGAATGACTTGAAATACAAAGAAGAAACCGTCTTTTCTGACAGTGTCGCCCTAGACCTGGTGGTTTCACAAGAACCAGTCAAAGGCAGCAAACTTGCGAAAAAAGAAGAATTTGTGGTGAAGGTCTCAAAAGGCCAGGCTTTGACCGTTCCAGATTTTTCACAATACACGATCGAAGAAGCCCAAGGTCTAGAATCGAAGATCCCGCTGCAAGTCAGCACGGTCTATTCCGATCAAGTGGCGTATGGTAGTTTCTTGAGTCAGTCGGAGGAAGCCGGCAAAGAATACAGCGAAAGCGATACTTTGCCAACTGTCAAAGTCGTCTACTCATTAGGCAGACCGTATTTGAAAGACATCCGTTTCCAAGCAACGGAAGGCGACTTGCCAAAACTATTCTTTGATGAATACAAATCAAAAGGCGCCAATGTCTATTACGAAATCTACTATGTCGATTCGGCGGAACCGAAAGGAACCGTCGTTGAAATGAGCCGCTACGGCGAGTTTATTCCCTTAGAAACGTGGATCACTATCGGGATCAGTCGTGGCAATCTGCAAGGCAGTACCCAAACACCGCCGGCAGATGATGGCGGTGACGATACCGATGAACCGATCAGTACCGCTGGTTCAAACGCTACCGAATAATTCCTACCAAGCGCTTTTTCAAACCGCATCAAAAGGTAAGCACCCTTCCTTGGAAGGGTGTTTTTACTTACTAATTGTAAAAAAAACACGAGCGAGCCGCTTGAAATCGCTGGATCGATAAAGTAAACTTGATGGTAACGATAAAAAATGGCTCCGCAGTGCCATCTATAGAAGGGACGAAACAAATGATAAAAAAATTACTCGCGAATGTTGGCAGCTATAAGAAGGACAGCTTGCTGACCCCTGTGTATGTAGCAGGAGAGGTTGCCTTAGATGTCATTATGCCCCTGATCATGGCCATGATGATCGACCAAGGGATCGAAAAAGGAGACGCCGGTGTGATTCTAAGAGATGGCGGCTTGCTTTTTTTATGTTCCTTGATCGCATTACTTTTAGGAACGCTTGGCGGACGAACCGCAGCGATCGCTTCGGCTGGTTTTGCCCGCAACCTGCGGCACAATCTGTTTCGCCGAATCCAAGATTTTTCCTTTTCAAACATTGACCGCTTTTCTTCCTCCAGTTTGATCACCCGCTTGACCACTGACGTGACCAACGTCCAAAATGCGTATCAAATGATTATTCGTATTCTGGTCCGCAGCCCGTTAGTTCTGATTTTCTCACTTGCAATGGTTAGCACCATCAGCCCAGAACTTATGACGATCTACTTAGTTGTTTTACCGATCTTAGCGATTGGCCTTGCCTTAGTGATTCGTTTTGCCCACCCACTGTTTTTAAAAGTATTCCGCATTTATGACCGCTTGAATAATGTGGTGCAAGAGAATTTACAAGGGGTTCGTGTCGTGAAATCGTATGTTCGGGAAGAACAGCAAGAAGAACTGTTTGGCGAAGTGTCCACCGATGTTTATCGGAATTTCACGCTGGCGCAACGGATCGTTTCCTTTAATATGCCATTGATGCAATTTGCAGTCTATACATGTATGCTGCTCTTGTCATGGTTTGGTGCCCAGTTGATCGTGGAACAAAGTAGCCTGACGACGGGTGAATTAGTCAGCATGTTCAACTACACGATGCAGATTTTGATGAGCTTGATGATGATGTCGATGGCTTTCGTGCAGATTTTGATCGCACGAACGTCGGCAGAACGGGTCGTGGAAGTATTAGATGAAGAAAGTGACTTGAAAAATCCCGCTGATCCGGTCAAAGAGATCAAAGACGGCTCCATCGTTTTTGAAAATGTTGGCTTTAGTTATGCCAATGACAAAAACAAGTTGGCGCTGACGGATGCGAATCTACACATCGAATCCGGTGAAGTCATTGGGATCATTGGTGGAACCGGGAGTGGGAAATCCACCCTCGTCCAGCTAATCCCGCGCTTATATGATGTGATTGAAGGGCGCGTTATCGTCGGCGGTCATGATGTTCGCGACTATGATTTAGAAGCATTGCGGGACCAAGTAAGTATGGTCTTGCAAAACAATGTACTCTTTAGCGGCACTATCAACGACAATTTGCGTTGGGGCAATGAAGAGGCATCGGATGAAGAGATCCAGCGCGTGGCAACGATCGCACAAGCCGATCCTTTTATTCAAGAGTTTCCTGACAAGTATGAAACACAGATTTCGCAAGGAGGAAACAATGTTTCCGGTGGGCAAAAACAACGGTTGACGATTGCTCGCGCCTTGCTGAAGAAACCGAAAATCTTGATTCTCGATGATTCTACTAGTGCCGTCGACACCAAAACCGATCGCAGTATCCGCGAAGGCTTGAAACGAGAAATTCCGGGAACGACGACGATCATTATTTCTCAACGGATCAACTCGATCGAAGACGCCGACCGGATCATCGTAATGGATGATGGAAAAATCAACGGCATCGGTACCCACGAAGAATTGTTGGCAAACAATGCCATCTATCAAGAAGTGTACCATTCGCAGCAGAAAGGATTTGGTGAAGGTGAAGAATAGACAAGCAGCAAATCCCAAGCGCACATTGAAACGTTTATTGCGAACGATGTTTGGCGACTACAAAGGACAACTCCTGTTCGTCGTGGTCATGATCTTGTTAAGTGCCTTTGCCAACGTACGCGGTTCGTTGTTTTTACAAGTCGTGATCGACGATCATATCACACCCCTCTTAGGGCAAGCCAATCCTGATTTTGGCGGCTTGTTTCGGGCGATCGTTCAAATGGCGATCATCTACCTGATTGGAATCTTGGCCGCACTGACCTATAACTTTATGATGGTCAAAATCAGTGAAGGGACACAGAAAAAAATCCGGGACCAAATGTTCACGCATATGCAGTCTCTGCCCGTCGGCTACTTTGATGCCCGCTCAGATGGCGACATCATGAGCCATTTTACTAATGATACGGATACGTTGCGTCAAATGATCTCTCAAAGTATTCCGAACTTGATGATGGCGGCAGTAACCTTTTGTTCCGTCTTTATCGCCATGTTCTCCATCAGTGTCCCATTGACTCTGTTCGTGATGCTGTCGGTTATTTTGATGCTAAATGTGATCCGCATCATTTCTCGCCGCAGCGGCCGCTTCTTTGGCGCCCAGCAACGAGATTTAGGCGCTGTCAACGGGTATATCGAAGAAATGATGCACGGGCAAAAGGTCGTCAAGATCTTCAATCATGAAAAGATCGTCATGGAAGAATTTGATGCCTTAAATGACCAACTACAAGAAAGTGCCACTAAAGCCAATGTCAATGCCAATACCTTGATGCCGATCATGATGAACTTACTGAATGTCCAATATGTCTTGATCGCCATCATTGGTGGCCTGTTTGCCATCAATGGTGTTTCTGGACTAACGGTCGGGATGATCGCTTCTTTCTTGCAACTGAGCCGTTCATTGAATGGTCCCATCAGCCAAGTGTCACAACAAATCAACTTTGTGATCATGGCGTTAGCCGGTGCTGAGCGAATTTTCAACCTATTAGATGAAACGCCAGAAATCGATCATGGCTACGTCACACTGGTCAATGCCAAATGGTCCCAAGGTCAGCTAGTTGAAACCAAAGAACGAACTGGCACGTGGGCGTGGAAACATCCCCACGAGGATGGAACCATTACCTATACGGAAGTGACGGGAGACGTGCGGTTTGAAGACGTTGATTTTGGTTATGTCGACAATCAACTGGTCTTACAGGATATCAATCTTTATGCAGAACCCGGACAAAAAGTTGCCTTTGTCGGTGCCACAGGTGCTGGTAAGACAACGATCACCAATCTGATCAATCGATTCTACAATATCCAAGATGGGAAGATTCGCTATGATGGTATCAATATAGAAAAAATCCATCTGGAATCCCTGCGCCGCTCCTTAGGGATCGTTTTGCAAGACACCCATTTGTTTACTGGAACGATTCGCGAGAATATTCGCTTCGGGAAACTGGATGCTAGTGATGAAGAAGTGCTGGCAGCGGCGAAGCTAGCCAATGCCGACATGTTTATCAATCATTTGCCAGAAAAATACGATACCGTGATCACGGGAGATGGCGAAGGACTTTCCCAAGGGCAACGGCAGCTGTTGGCCATTGCTCGCGCAGCGATTGCTGATCCACCAGTGATGATCTTAGACGAGGCCACCTCAAGTATCGACACCCGTACAGAGCGGATCGTCCAATCAGGGATGGACCGTTTGATGTCTGGACGGACCGTGTTTGTGATCGCCCACCGATTGTCTACGATCCAAAACTCCGATGTCATCATGGTAATGGATCATGGCCGCATCATTGAGCGGGGGACCCATGAAACACTATTGGCTGAAAAAGGCACCTATTATCAGCTATATACTGGAAAAATCGAATTGGATTGATCCTGCCAGTGCTATGGCTCAAAGTTGGAGCAGTTGGAGAGTAACCTATTTTCCCACTATTTGCAACGACCGATTGGCAATAAGCCAATCGGTTTTTTTGCGCAGCTCGAAAAAATGGTATACTGTCACTGAGACAGCTGCACAACGGCGGCTGCACGTAAGCAGTTGTGCTGCGAAAAATGGATTCCATGAGGTGAAAACATGAAATTAGCATTGGCAAAGATCGTTTTAGAAGAAGAATGGTATGAGGTGGTCCAATCGGAAAAAGGAATGGTTTATTTTGGTCGACAGCAGGATCATCATGAGTTACTCAAGTTCTTTCCGCTGGCTGAAATCAGTGATACAGCTGACCTTGATCCAGTAATTGAAGCGCAGCTGCAAGCTTATTTTGCAGGGGAACCAGTGACATTTACTTTTGCGTTTGATTTTGTCGGGACGCCGTTTCAACAAACCGTTTGGCAAGCACTGACCCAAATTCCTTATGGACAAACGACTACGTACAGTGACTTGGCGCTGCGCATCCAACGTCCGACCGCTGTTCGAGCTGTCGCCAATGCAGTGGGGCGTAACCCGATGATGATCGTGGTTCCTTGTCATCGTGTGTTAGGAAAAAACGGCCGCTTGACGGGGTATCGGGGCGGGTTAGCAACCAAACGCCGATTACTGCAACTGGAAGGGATTCCTTTTAAAGAATAGATGAAGCAAATTATTTATAGTAAAAAATACTAAAAAGCAATTTCATTTCCTTATTTCTCTGGTATAATAAAATTGATTCCGGTTACAAGAAGGGGTGGAGGAAATGAACATCGTTGAATTACAAAATGGTTCTGATATTCGGGGAATTGCGATCGCCACTGAAAAAGAACAGGTGACACTGACGGAGCAAGCGGTCCGGCAAGTTGCTTCAGGCTTGCGCAACTGGTTGGCAACAAAGGGCAGCGGACCTTTTCGCGTGGCAGTCGGTCGTGACAGTCGCTTGAGTGGCGAAGCACTGCAAGAAGTGTTGATGGCACAGCTGCAGCAAGAAGGCGTGGTAGTGATCGATTGTGGCTTGGCAACGACACCAGCCATGTTTATGAGTACACAATTTGAAGATTTTGACTGTGATGCCGGTGTGATGCTGACAGCGAGTCATTTGCCTTATTACTTTAATGGAATAAAAATTTTCAGCCGCCAAGGCGGTGCGGAAAAATCCGATATCCACTATATTTTGACCCACACCACAGGCCACGAAGCAGCGGAAAAAGGAAGCTATCAGCAAAAAGACCTGCTAACGCCTTATGCCCAAGACCTGCTGCAAAAAATCCGCCAAGGGATGGGCACCAATACCGAAAAACCTTTGGCTGGATTAAAGATCATTGTTGATGCAGGCAATGGTGCCGGCGGCTTTTTTGCTGAAAAGGTGTTGCTGCCACTAGGGGCAGATACGAATGGCTCGCAATTTTTAGAACCAGATGGGCATTTTCCTAACCATATTCCCAATCCAGACAATAAAGAGGCGATGGCGAGTATCCGTGAAGCCGTCTTACGAGAACAAGCCGATCTAGGCATTATTTTCGATACCGATGTCGACCGTTCAGCCGTCGTGACCAAAAGCGGTGAGCCATTGAACCGCAACAATATGATCGCTGTATTAAGCAAGATCATCTTAGCGGAACACCCTGGCACACGTATCGTCACCAATTCGCCAACCTCCAATCATTTAAAAACCTTTATCGAAGCACTGGGGGGACAGCAAGTACGCTATATTTCTGGCTATCGTAATGTGATCAACAAAGCGATCGAACTGAATGAAGCAGGACTGGACACACAGTTAGCCATCGAAACCAGCGGGCATGCCGCGTTTAAAGAAAATTTCTTTTTAGATGACGGGGCGTACGTGATCGCCAAGCTCTTGATAATGCTGCCACAATTACAACAGCAAGGCACGACACTGGATGAGCTGATCGCAGCATTGCAACAACCCGCTGAGACCCAAGAATTGCGCTTTGCGATCCAACAAGCCGACTATCAAGACTATGGTCGCCAAGTGATCGCTGATTTAGCCAATCATTTGATTCCAGGCTGGCAGATCGATCCAGAAAACGAGGAAGGCATTCGTATCAATCTAACGGGTCCCTATGGTCAAGGCTGGTTCTTGCTACGAATGAGCCTGCACGAACCATTGCTCGTGCTGCAGATTGAAAATGACGAAGCAGGTCATCTACCGGCAGTCGTTCAAGCGATCGGTCGCTTTCTATCGCAGTATGAAGCCATTGATCAAAGCAAGCTGACACAGTTTTTAGCACAGCAACCAAAAATTTGAAGAAAAGCAGGGAACTAAAATGGTGATTTTGATGCTGCTGATCATGGCAGTGACATATGGTGTGAATTTTTTCTTGTTTCGTTATTTGAACAAACGACCAAAAATCGATGTCGTTGAACGGTTATCGATGTTATTAGGTGTCAACATGAGTGTGCTTTTTTCGATGGGATCTTATTGTTTATCGGGAAATTGCTGATTGAGACTGTTGAGATCATCGAGTAACCCAGTCGACCGTTTTTGCGTTTGCCTCTTCACTGATTCCTCAGGACAGTGAAGAGGTTTTTTTAGGGTTTGCTAAAAACGACGATTAATGTTCGCATTCGTTTTTGATATTTGATAAAGTAAAGAGGAGAAAATTACGCAAAGTGAGGGAATTCACGGATATGGCAAAAATAATGGTAGTAGAAGATGAAGCGGTGATTCGCCAACTAATTATCGAAGAACTAGAAAAATGGCAGTTTGAGACCTTTGGCACCACGGATTTCCATCAAGTGTTGACTGACTTTGAAGAACAAGAGCCCCAACTGATTTTACTGGATATCAACTTGCCGGTTTTTGATGGCTACTATTGGTGTCAAAAAATCCGCGAAGCTTCCAAAGTACCAATCATTTTTATTTCTAGCCGCAACACCAATATGGATATGATCATGGCCATGAATATGGGAGCGGACGATTTTGTGACAAAACCTTTTGAGATCGACGTTCTGATTGCAAAAATCAATGCCTTATTGCGCCGTTCCTACAACTATGTAGAAAGCAGCAGCGAGACGTTAGTGCATAACGGTTTGACCCTCAATATCGACAACAGCAGCATGTATATCAATGGCGAAAGCATCGATCTTAGCAAAAACGAATACCGCCTGCTGTATATTTTGATGAAAAATCACGGCAAGATTTTAAGTCGGGAAAAACTCTTGCGGGCCTTATGGGATGACGAGCGTTTTGTAGATGACAATACCTTGACGGTCAATATCAATCGTTTGCGACGAAAAATCGAACAAGCGGGGATGAATGGCTACATTGAAACCAAGGTTGGTCAAGGGTATATCGTACCATGACAAAGTGGCGGGTTTTGCGCAGTTTTTTGAAAGATCGTTGGCTGCTGTTTATTGGCTGGCTGGTCTTTTTCGTGTTGACGGTCTTAGTTTTTTGGCTGACTCCTCATTCCCCAATGGATTGGGGCACAGTCGGGTATCTCTTTTTGATGCAAAGTGTCTTGATGGTGTTCTTTTTAGCAATCAGCTACTTATCTAAGCGGCGCTTTTGGCAAAAAATCACCCCCAAACCCGGAGACAGCTTGCTGCAAAACTACTTGCAAGGAGCACGCTCGGCAGAAGAAGAACGGATCGAATCCTACATCAATCAGTTGATCCGAGAGCACCAAGAATTGATGCAGCAAGTGGTCAGCAATCAAGAAGAGCAAAAGGAATACATCGATTCGTGGGTCCATGAAATCAAAGTCCCGTTAGCCGCCTCGCGGTTACTGCTGCATTCGATCGAATTTGATATTCCTGATGAAAAATTTATCTTACTAGAAAATGAATTGAACCGTATGAATGAATACGTCGAGCAAGTCTTGTACGTCGCCCGTTTGGATAGCTTTTCAAAAGATTATCTGGTCCAAGAAATTTCATTGAAAGCCGTCGTTCAGCCGGTTTTGCGCAGTCAGGCCAATTATTTTATCCAAAAGAACTTGCATTATGCTGTTGAAGGCGAGGACCAGCAAGTGTTGACCGATGAAAAATGGCTCGGCTTTATCTTTCGACAGCTGGTCAGCAATGCCGTGAAGTACACACCACAAAATGGACAGCTGACGATTCGGATCGAAAAAGATGCCCAAGGGACCTATCTCCACTTGCAAGATAGTGGGATCGGCATTCCTAAAGAAGACATGCGGCGCATCTTTGATAAAGGCTTTACGGGCGAAAATGGGCGCCAAACGGACACCCACTCGACGGGATTGGGGCTCTTTTTAGCGAAAAGTTTGGCGAAGGAATTAGGCATCGAGTTAACGGCTTCGTCGACAGTTGGAAAAGGAACCACCATGACGCTGTTCTTTCCGTTGTTGAGTTATTATGAGGAAAAACGCTAATCTGCTTTTTTCGAGTATCTTTTTGTGTTTTTTGACAAAAATCACTTGTCCCTAGAACGTTTTCACTGATACACTAAAGCCTGTGTTTAAAATTGAATGGTAAGGATGAATGAAATGGAGATACTCGTTGCATTAGTACCAATGTTTGCGTGGGGCAGCATTGGTTTAGTAAGTGCCAAACTTGGCGGGGATGCGAACCAGCAAACGCTAGGAATGACGATTGGTGCCTTTTTCTTTTCCCTGGTCGTATTTTTTGTGACGATGCCAGTGATTGATGGAAAGGTGATTTTGATCGGTCTTTTGTCTGGTCTCTTTTGGTCCGTCGGTCAAAATGGTCAATTCCATGGTATGAAATATTTAGGTGTGTCTGTTGGACTGCCGCTTTCAACCGGCATGCAGCTAATTTTAAATACGGTCGCCGGTGCATTGTTTTTGCGGAATGGACCCAGACCCGCGATTATGCATTAGGTGTTAGCGCATTGATCTTGTTGGTGATCGGGGCTTATCTGACCGCTCGCCAAGATGGCGAAAGTCCGGTAGAAGCCGGCAGCAAGATGCTTGATTTTCCTAAAGGATTTCGGGCCTTGATCTCATCAACGATCGGTTACGGCGCCTATACGATTTTGATTACTTGGGCAGGATTGGATCCGCTAGCGATCATTTTGCCGCAAAGTATCGGAATGCTGATCGGAGCTAGTCTGTTTGCTTTAAGAAAGACGAAGGTCGATCGTTTTGTAGGAAAAAATACTTTGTCAGGGTTGTTATGGGGCATCGGCAATGTCTGCATGCTGATCACGGTTCAGCAAGTCGGATTAGCGGTGGGCTTCTCATTGTCACAGATGGGGATCATCATTTCAACGCTAGGCGGGATTTTTATTCTCGGCGAAAAGAAAACCAAGAAAGAACTGCGGTATGTGGTGATTGGTTGTCTGCTGGTGATTATCGGCGGTGTTTTGCTAGGGTATATGAAAGCAACATAAACGTATATGTTTGAGGAGGAATTATGGATTTATTTCGAAAAAAGTCATACAACGGGAAAGTGTGACGAATTTAAAAAAAGAGTTGAAGTTAAAAGATTTGATTATGTTGGGGATCGGCGCCATTATCGGCACAGGTATCTTTGTTGTTACAGGGACTGCTTCTGCTGAATATGCCGGACCGGCATTGATTCTTTCCTTTGTTGTAGCTGGTATCGTTGTTGTGTTATCAGGGCTTTCTTTTGCGGAATTTGCTTCACGGATCCCTGTTTTAGGGGGCGCCTACTCGTATTTATATGTCGTTTTTGGTGAATTTACCGCGTGGCTGGCAGGCTGGTTTTTGATTTGCGAGTTCTTATTGGCCGTTTCTTCGGTGGCATCTGGCTGGTCAGGCTATGTGCAAGGCTTTTTGGCCAGTGCGGATATCCATTTACCAACCGCTTTGACTGGCGGTTATGACCCAAGCAAAGGGACCTACATTGATTTGATCGCTGGTTTAGTCATTATTTTTGTAACCTTATGGGTTAGCCAAGAAGCGAAAAAAGCGTTACGTTTGAACAATGCCATGGTATGGGTGAAATTCGGCGTGATCGTCTTGTTTATCGTCTTTGGTGCTTTTTTCGTGGAACCAGACAACTGGCAGCCTTTTATGCCCTTTGGGTTTTCAGGCGTCTTTAATGGTGCAGCGTTAGTCTTCTTTGCTTTTCTTGGCTTCGATGCTGTCGCAATGGCGGCGGAAGAAGTCGAAGATGCCAAGAAAAATGTCCCTCGGGGGATCATTGGTTCGATTGCGATCGCAACGGTACTGTACATCGTTGTTACCCTGATCATGACAGGGATCGTGCCGTTTGCTGAATTAGGAGTCAATGATCCGGTGGCTTTTGCTATGCGTTATGTCGGTCATGGGGTTGTCGGATCAATCATTTCCGTAGGGGCGATCTTGACCTTATTAACAGTGACGATCGCTATGATGTACTCCTTGGCGCGTCTGTTATATGCCATCAGTAAAGATGGGTTATTGCCAAAAGCCATGCAAGCCATCGATCCAAAACATCAAACACCAAAGAAAGCGACCTATATCGCCGGTGTTTTTGCTTTCTTCTTTGCAGCAGCTTTCCCATTGAATATCTTAGCAGAATTGACCAACATTGCGGCATTGTCGTATATGATCTTGATGTCCTTAGGGATCATCAAGCTGCGGAAGATGATGGGCCCCCCTGCTAAAGGCGAATTCAAAGTACCACTGGTACCGTTATTGCCTTTGTTGTCCGTTGCCAGCTGTCTCTTCTTGATGACACGCCTGAAAACGGCGACTTGGATCGTTTTTGGGATCTCCTTAGTGATCGGAATCGCGATCTATTTTGTATATGGCTATCGTAACAGCGAATTAAATGAGAAAATCGACGAATAGGATTGTGAAAAGGCAAAGACCCGGATGCGGTTTTTGTCTTTTTTTATGTAAATATAGCCGAGCTTCCTATAAGCAGCGTTTTAGGAGGCTTTTTTTGTTACTCAAATAGTGGTCAATTCTGGTGCTGATCATTGCAACGACAGTCTTTCTTGATCAAACGTCCTCTATGAATCTGCTTTTTTTGAGAAATTTTCCAAATGACAGATTCACTAAAGGTTCATCCAGTATGCTTTTATTAGAGAAAAAAAGAGAGGATGTTGGCAATTGAATTATATGAAACGGGCATGGCTGAGTGTGACGAGAAAGCGAGGGAAATCTGCAATATTGTTTGCTGTTATTCTGATTTTAGGAAATGTGATTGCTGGCGCAATTGCGGTCAATCAGTCGACTCAAAATGTCGAAAAGCAGATCAAAAACCAATTAGGTTCCCTCGCAACGATCGATATCGACTATGAAGCCTTGATGGCAAATAGTGAGGGCGGCGCAAGTATGGAGGAGATTCAGCCGCTGCCGGAGGAGCTGATCAAACAAATTGGCGAGCGCTCGGAAGTCAAACAGTATGACTATTTGCGAGAAGCATCGATTGCTGTTGAAAACTTCAAACCTTATCGTTTTAGTCGTCAAGAAGATGATGACAATGTCATGATCGTTGGGGGCATGCTTTCCTTGATCCATTTAGCAGGAACCAATCTCTTAAAGCCGCTAGACTTTGAAGAAGGCACGGTGAATTTAACACAGGGACGCTTCTTCAATGAAGAGGAACAGCGTACCGGAAAACGTGTGGGGTTGATTTCTGAAGAGTTGGCTCAGGAAAACGGCTTAGCCGTTGGTGACACCATGGTCTTAGATGGACAGTTTATCGACTATTCGTCTGGTGAGGAGCCAGAGAAACAAAAAGGCAATGATTATCCTATCGAAATCGTCGGGATCTTTAAAAATACAAATTTAGAAAAAGCGAATGAAAAAAATGATAATTCGAGTTCGTCCTTTTTTGATGATAGTCCCTTCAATCGGATCTATATGCCAAATGATGCTGTGAAAACGATTGTTGAAGAGGAACGTACGGGGCAACAAGCGGCATTTCCAGCGACAGATCCTGGTTCTGATAAGGATTTCTTTACCCCGCAATTTATTTTGAATCAACCAGAAGATGCAGAACAATTCAAACAAGAGGTGACACCACTCTTGCCAAATGGCTATAAGGTCAATGCTTCTACGGATGAGTATGACCGTGTGGGAACCAGTATGAATCGCTTATCACAAATTTCCTCGTATGTCGTAGTGATTGCGGTGATTGCTTCCTTGATTATTATCTCCTTGATTATTGTGTTGTTTACCCGAGATCGTAAATATGAATTAGGCATCTACCTTTCGTTAGGAGAACGTCGGAAATATGTTTTTGCACAAATCGTGATCGAACTCCTGCTGATTGGTATCAGTGCGATGTTGATTTCCTTAGTCACCGGCAACATGCTGGGCAAGATGGTTTCTGAATCTTTGTTAGCCAGCAGTATGCTAGAGGCAAACCAAGCAGGGATGGAGCAATTCTTTGTGGGTGCACCGAAAATCGACCAAGCGACGATCAACGAGGCGTTTCGCGTTCAATATACCTTATCTTATGTGATCGCCTTTTTAGCGACTGGGATCGTGACGATCTTGCTTTCGGCAGTGGTGCCGCTGTTGTATATTTTACGGTTGAATCCGAAAAAAATCATGCTGTAAGGAGCGATGAACATGGCAATTTTAGAAACAAAAGACATGACGTATTACTACCAAGATGGCGAGAATCGCCGGAAAATTTTAGATAAAACCAATATCTCCTTTGAAAAAGGCAAATTTTACACGATCTTAGGAAAATCAGGCTCAGGAAAGACCACTTTTCTTTCCTTGATCAGTGCATTGGATCAGCCAACCGATGGGGAAGTGTTTTTTGAAGAAAAAAATATCAAAACGATCGGTTATGAAGAATATCGCCGCAACAAGATCAGTTTGATTTTTCAAAGTTACAACTTGATCCCTTATTTGACGGCTTTAGAAAACGTCCTTGTTTCAATGGCGATTTCAGACAACAAACTACCGGATCAGCACGATCAAATTGCGTATCGTTTGCTGGACTATATCGGCATCAATTCCACGAAAGCCGATCGTTTCGTCAATCAGCTTTCCGGTGGGGAACAGCAGCGGGTCGCCATCGCTCGTGCCTTAGCGACCAATGTTGATATCATTTTAGCCGATGAACCTACCGGGAACTTAGATGAAGGCATGGAACAAGAAATCGTGTATATTTTTAAAGAACTAGCGGCGATCCACAACAAGTGCATCATCGTAGTGACCCATTCGACTGAGATTGCCAAGCAGTCAGATCAGACATTTTACTTAAAAAAAGGTGCGTTGACAGCCTATGAGTGATTTTTTATCAAAGTTTGAAGAAGCAAAAGAGTCGGAAAAGAATGCGGAAACAGTTGTAGAACCTTCTTCTCGTTCGTCACGAAAAGAAAAGACGGCAGCTGCTGGAGAAGAGGGGATCGAACACGATCCCTCCTTCAAAAAGAAGCGGCGGAAAAAACGACTTCTAGGGTTAGCTGCCTTGCTTGGACTCTTTATACTCAGCGGCTTTTTATTTTTCCAATTGGCGTATGTCCGATTGGATAACTTTGTGGACAAAGAGATCTCAGAGGTCAGGGAATGGGCGGCGGAACATGATCTTGCGGTTGCTGTCACACCAGCCTATAATGAAGCCCCAGCCAATCAAGTGATTGCCCAAGAAGAAGCTGCCAGAAGCCGAGTCAGAAAAAGAAGCACGTTGCATCTAACGGTTAGCCAAGGACCAGATCCAGAAGAGAAATTGGCGTTGCCAGACTTTATGGAAATGACCAGAGACGAGGCAGCAGAGTGGATCGAAAAAAATCAAGCCAGCAATTTGACGATCGTCGATGAATACCACGATGAGATCGAGGAAAAAGCACCGATTCGAGTAGAATTTACCAATAAGGAAGTTTCGCGAGAAAACTATCATCGTCGAGATGTCGGACGAGTCTTTTATTCAAAAGGCGAAGAAACCTTTGAAAAAGATATTGAGGTACCTGACTTTAAGGATAAAACCCGTTCAGAGGTAGAAACATGGGGGAAAGTCCATGAGCTGGACCTAGAAGTCAAAGAACAGGCTTCAGACACTGTGGAAGAAGGCAAAGTCATTGAACAAAGCGTGGCACCAAAAGAAAAAATCGCGAAACGGGATGCGTTTCAAGTAACGATTTCCCTAGGAAAAGGAGTCACCGTACCGGACTTTTCAACGATTTTACCAGATGATGCCCAAGACGCTGTTGAGGGCGTCAATGTACGGGTGCGGATGCAGTTTACTCAGAGTCTGGCTTACGGACAGCTGATTTCCCAAAGCGAGTCCGCCGGGACAGTCCTGACTAGCAAAGATGACCAAGGGATTGACGTCGTCTACTCCGCAGGTCAACCGTATATCAGAGATTATCGTCGAGGAGAATACCTTGAAGGAGATCTGCAAAAGCTTTTCTTTGATGAATTCCGTTCAAAAGGGGCGAACATCAGCTATCAAGTCCGTTACGTCAACTCAGCAGAACCCTACGGAACGATCGTGGGGATGAGCAAGTTCAATCAGTTTCTGCCGTTAGAAGATACGATCACCTTTGATATCAGTTTAGGCAATCAGACAGCCCCAGCGGCATCTGATCCTGAATAGTCGCTTTCTTTTTTTAGTCAACCTGCAAAAGGAGGAAACCCATGCGTCATCAAGAGAATTTTCAAGAACTTAGGAAAAAGCTGTTTGTCTTTTTACTAAGCGGTATGGTAGCATTGTTGCTACACATGTGGATTCATCAATCAAGTGTACACATGCGGATCGTTTCAACAGAACGTTTTATTGGAGAACAATTGGAATGATCCTACAGGAATGATTGTGCTTACCGAAAAGTGATTGAAAAAAGAAATGATGAGTGTAAAGGGGGACTGACCGATGCGGATCTTATTCGTAGAAGATGAGCCATCGATCGCAGAAGCGGTTGCCAGCTTATTGAAAAAACACCATTATTCCGTTGATTTGGCCTTTGACGGCGAAACCGGATTAGATTATGCTACGAGTGGTGTATATGACATTCTTGTTTTGGATATCATGCTGCCTAAAATCGATGGAATCACATTGCTAAAGACGTTACGCAAGCAAAACATCCGGACGCCGATCATTATGTTGACGGCCAAAAGCGAAGTCGATGACAAGGTGCTTGGCTTAGATGCAGGAGCCGATGATTATTTGACGAAGCCTTTTCAAATGAAAGAGCTGCTGGCGCGGATCCGTTCGCTAGGTAGAAGAAAAGACTTGGATTACCAAGAAGACCAGTTAGCCTTTGGCAATGTGGTCTTGGCGCGTAATGAGCTGCAGTTGGCTACGAAGACCAATCAAGTGGTGCTGTCACCAAAAGAAATGAAACTGATGGAGCTATTTTTAGCCAGACCTAAAGTGATTTTATCAAAAGAAACCATCATCAATAAGATTTGGGGCTTTGATCCCGATGTGGAAGAAAACCGTGTTGAGATCTATGTATCTTTGCTGCGAAAAAACTGACGCTGCTAGAAGCGGATATCGGCATTCGTACGATCCGCAATGCCGGGTACATTTTGCAGAGCAAGGAGCCGCCATGTTAAAAAAATTGCGAAATAAAATGCTATGGTTCAATATGGCATTGACCTCGATTATTGTCTTAGGTGCCTTTACCTTTATCTATATTTTGAATGCCACGCAAATCGAAAATGAGATTCAATCACTAATCTCGCAAGAAGCAAATAGTTTAGGTGCGGCACCTATGGATGAGGAGGAAGTACGGCAATCACTGACAGAACCTGAGTATCCAATGATGTTGACCATCACGAATAGTACCAGTGAGTTCAGAGAAATCGCTCTAGTCGACGTGGATCAAATGGATGTCGTGATTCAAAGTATTGATGAGAGCGTCGATCAAAACGAGCTTTATGAAGCATTGGTCGATGCAGCGACGAAACAAGGGGAGATTCCTAACGAAGTGAAGGTGAATGGCCGAAATTGGCGGTATGCGCTCTTTTTAGTGACTTCTTTCAATCAATACTCAATCAATCACGATGCAATAGGGGAATATTCCACCAGTATCAATAATTACGAGCCATTTTATCAAGTGCTGTTCTTTGACGTCACCGACTACAAAACCAGTCTAAGCAACTTAAGAAACACGCTTTTGCTCATCGGCGTTTTAGCTTTAGCCAGTATCTATATCGCTAGTTTTTACGTCGCCAATCGAGCCTTGCGACCAGTTGAACTGGCTTGGCGCAAACAAAAAGAGTTTGTTTCTAACGCTTCCCATGAGTTGAAAACACCACTGGCAATCATTCAAGTTAATGCCGAAGTATTAGCTGGCAGTCCAGAAGAAACCTTGGAAAGCCAAATGAAATGGCTGGAAAACATTCAGTTAGGTTCCGAACGGATGGATGAGCTAGTGAATAGCTTACTGCTATTGACCAAATTCGAAAGTGCCGAGCAAGAAGTCGTGCGTTCGGTGATTGATGCCACTCAAGTCGTGCAAAGTGTTTATCAAAGCATGGAGGCCATTGCGCTGGAAAAAGGGATCCACTATCAGGAACAGATCGCTAAACAGGTTAGCCTTGAAAGCAATGAGCAAGCCTTGCGGCAATTGACCATGATATTGGTAGACAATGCCTTGAAATACACGCCCGCTGGAGAAACCGTCACAGTGGCACTCGTTGAACGCCAACGAAAAACGGTGCTGCAAGTCTCCAACAGTGGTTGTCCGATCCCAGAAGAAACAAATCCCTATGTCTTTGACCGCTTCTACCGCGGGGATCCTTCTCGCAACCATCAAGACGGTGGCTATGGGTTAGGTTTAGCCATCGCCAAAGCCATCACAGAAATGTTGCAGGCACAAATCAGTTTGACGGTAGACCAAGAAGGCGTCAATCACTTTGAAGTTTCATTTCATTGAGATTGGATCGCTGCCTTCACTTAAATAAAATTTTTCAAAAAAGAGGACTCCATGAATGGAAGTCCTCTTTTGATAGGTGAAATTTACTTGTTGCTAGTTAAATCCAATAAGCGGTCTTTCAAGTCTTCTTCTAGATGACCCAATTCCACTTCGGCAGCCCGACGTTTTTCTTTTCCTTCTTTTTGGATCCGTAATGTTTCTTGGATCGTTTCCACAAGGTCGTTTTGTGTTTTTTGCAATGTTTCGATGTCGACGATGCCGCGCTCGTTTTCTTTCGCTGTTTCAATAGCAGAAACTTTCAACATTTCTGAGTTTTTCTTTAATAGATCATTGGTGGTCTCAGAAACTTGACGCTGCGCCGTAACTGCATCTTTTTGACGCAATAAAGTCAAGGCAATCACTACTTGGTTTTTCCATAGTGGGATCGCTGTATTGACAGAAGCTTGGATTTTTTCTGCTAACGCTTGGTTCGTGTTTTGGATCAGGCGAATTTGCGGTGCCTGCTGGATCGTGATTTGGCGTGCCAAGCGCAAGTCATGGGTCCGTTTGTCTAAACGATCTAGGAATTGCGTGTAATCGTTGGCGATCTGTACGTCCATTTGATCATTCGTTTCTTCTGCTTTTTTCATAGCTTCAGGAATGATTTTGGTTTGCAATTCTTGCATCTTCAACTCGCCAGCGGCAATGTAGATGTTCAATGCATCGAAGTAATCTTTGTTCTTTTGATACAATTGTTCCAACATCAGGTTGTCTTTTAGCAAACCGTCTTTTTCTTTATCCAATTTGACGGCGATCTTGTCGATTTGGGCACCGATTTTTTGGTATTTAGCGGTGATTTCAAAAATGGATTGTTTGACTTTACCAAACATCCGCTTGAATAAGTTGCCTTCACCTGCACGCAGTTCGTCTGGATTGGCTTCTTGCAAGCGATACATCAACTCCGTCAATGAGTCGCCCACAGGGCCGATATCAGCTGCTTGGACATGGTTCAACATGGATTGGGAAAACTCTCCAAGTTTAGTTTGGGCAGCTGCACCATAGGTGATGACCGCTTGTTGGTCAGTGGCATCGATTTTACTTGCTAATTCTTGGGCCTGTGCTTGACGCTCTGGCGGTAATTTGTCAATCAAACGCGGTGCTGTTTGCTGTTCTTTCAGCTGACTGATCTCCGCTTGTTGAGTGGTGGTCAAAGTGTCGACAGGGGTTGAAAATGGGTTGTTCAATAAATCGTCAAGCGTATCCGTTACGGGTTTTGCTTGATTTGGTGTTTCACTCATAATAACTCCTCCTAATAAGTGTCTGCTTTCGAAAAAAATCTAGCCTGGGCTAGATTTTTTTTAGATTCTTTTCTTGTTGCCAATCAGAATCTATCCCTATTCATTATCTCGTTTTATGCTTTGTTTGGCAATGGATAACTCAACATCCATGTCATCAAGATCGTCTGCTACAAATTGGGAATAGTCTTTGGCGATCAAGGAAGCCATTTGCTCGATGATTTGGGTGCTTTCCTCGATTTTATCATAGGTCTCACGACTTTTGATCTCATGGCTATTGATTTCAATGAACTTATCGGTCAAATCGACCATATTGGGCAAGTGGGTATAAAGGAAATGACTTGCCAAAGGCAGTTTGGTTGGTTCTTTTACGAGTTCTTTGAAAAGAGCTTTTGAGGCACGCAAAGCATCGTGACGCAAGTCAATGGCTTTTAACTTGTTATTGCTAGTGATATTTTTTTGGTATTTATCGATTTGGTGTTTCGTCTGATTCATCGTTTCCCGGAACAATTCGATCTCACGAGTAGTCATCCCGCTTTTCAAGTAATGGGCTTCTCTTTCTCTCGTTAAAGAAGGCAAAACTTGTGGATCGGCTGCTGGAACTTTACGTCCTCTGATACCGACGTAGACTAAAATCGCACCGACGATTAATAATAGGCTCGCAAATGAATCGCCTACTACGTTAAAAATAATACTGATGAGGACGATCGCACCAACGATCAGCCAGATGTTTTTTTTCATTTTTCCTCCTCCTAAAAATCTCTTGGACAAGTAGATTGGGTTATTCGACATCTTTATTTTAGCATGTTCACTAAAAGAAAAATATCAGACTTGGGGTGGATTTTCCGATATTTAGTAAATTCATAAGCTTTCTTGCTATTTCTTAAGAAGATATTTTTTCTAAATTATGCTAAAGTGTTTGATAGATAAGACGTATGAGGAAAGTTAGGTGTCGATAGATGTTAGAATTTAAAGATTTTGAAGAAAAAACGATCCAACGAAATGAAATTTTCCATGGCAAAATCATTGATGTAGTGGTTGATGATGTCTCCTTGCCAAATGGCGGGACCAGCAAACGAGAACTCGTCTTTCACCCAGGCGGTGTGGCCGTGATCGCCTTGACGAGTGAGAACAAGATGCTGTTCGTTCGCCAATTCAGAAAACCATTAGAGCGAGTGATTTTAGAGATACCAGCAGGAAAAATCGATCCAGGAGAAGGTGCTCGTCCGGATTTGACTGGCGCCCGGGAATTAGAAGAAGAGACTGGCTATCGTGCAAAAACGCTGGAGCACGTTTCTTCTATGTACCTTTCACCAGGCTTTGCGAATGAAATCTTGCACGTCTATTATGCGAAAGAGCTGGAAAAAGTGACAAATCCATTACCGCAAGACGAAGACGAAGTGCTGGAAGTCTATGAATTGAACTTAGAGCAGGCACAAGCCGCTATCGCTGATGGAACGATCTGTGATGCGAAGACCGTGTTTGCGATCCAATTTTGGGAGTTGCTGGAATTGAAACGGAGGAACGGACTTGCCTAAAGAACCATTGATCACCCGCAGTGAGCTTCGACGCCGACGCGAAGAAGAACAAGCGGCAGCTGAACGCAATCAGCAAATCGTAGAAAAACAAAGCAAGAAAGAATGGAAACAAAAAGAAAAACAAATCGATAACCACTACCGAAAAGTGCGCAAGAAAAACAAAGAAATCACGAAGACCCGTGCGGGCGAGAACCAAAAATCTCGGGATCTGAATCGCTTTTTAATGAACCATCGTGATCGTCACTTTATTGTTAGTCGTCGTCGGTTTAGCGATCTTTTTGTTGTGATTCATCTAGTACTAAGAAAAAGCCGCCCCTGCATCTTCTGCAAGTGCGGCTTTTTTGTTATTCGGTCGGCTTTTTCAAAATAGCTAAAAACATGGCAGCTGGCTGATTCATGAACAAATGATCCGCTTCATGAAAAACGGTAAAGGAAGTGTCGGTAAACCCAATCGCCTCTGTCAGTTGAGTCAATGCAGCAGGGTCAAACCCATTATGAACCAGCGGGTGAGACACGGCGGGATTTTTGAGGAAATCCACTAGGTAAAGGGTTCCTCCTGGCTGCAGTAAGGCGTATAGTTTTTCCAGCATAGCGGCTGTGTCAGGAATATGCAGCAAGACGAGGGATAGCAGCACCGCGTCTGCTTTTGCTTGTAAGGATTCTTGCAGCAGATCGTGGACAGTTGCAGAAGCATTGGCCAGCTGCAGTTGGTTGATTTTTTTTTTCAGAAACCTCGATCATGTTAGGGGCAGTATCCCAGATGGCTAAGTGCTGGATATAAGCTGCTAAGGGCAGACTTACTAGGCCGGTACCGCCGCCGATATCGATCAGAGTTTGATGCTGGTTGTCTTTAAAATAAGGTTCAAGGGTTTGGGTGACTAATTGTGCTAACGCGATCCGTTCAGGGGTATCGTATTTTGCTGCCATGGCGTTGAAAATTTCAGACATAAGTGCCTCCTTTTATAATGACAAAAAACTGTTCGTTTCGTCAAAACTAGTTTATCATGAAAGGAGAAAAACACGTCAGTAGATACGTGGGAATTTCTGTTGTTTTTCATTTTAAAGGGTGAAAAATAAACGAGAAGCAGGAGGCAAACACATGAAAATTGGTATTATTGGTGCAATGGAGGAAGAAATCAAGGCGTTGCGGGAACAGTTGATTTCACCGCTTTCTTGGGAACGCGGCGGTGCACTATTTATTTCAGGAAGTATCGGCAATCATGAAGTGATCGTCGTTCGTTCAGGTATCGGCAAAGTTCTGGCATCGATCACCACTAGTTTATTGATCCAACAATACGGGGTCAATATGGTGATCAATACTGGATCAGCTGGTGGGATCGGTGCCGGCTTACAAGTAGGGGATTTAGTGATTTCAGATAAAGTGGCCTATTTTGATGTCGATGTGACGGGCTTTGGTTATGAATATGGCCAGTTGCCTGGCGGGATGCCTTTGTATTATGAAGCCAGCCGCTATTTGATCAGTGAGATGACGAAAGCCGCAGAAGCGACCCATCATACCGTGAAAAAGGGACTGATCATTACCGGTGACAGCTTCATTCATGACCCGCAAAAAGTACAGGAGATTTTAGGACATTTTCCAGATGCCTTGGCTTGTGAGATGGAAGGCGCCGCGATCGCACAGACCGCGCAGCAATTCAATATTCCTTTCTTGATCGTGCGCGCGATCAGCGACACCGCCGACCACGCAGCAACCGTCTCTTTTGATGAGTTTATCTTAGAAGCTGGCAAGCGTTCCGCTGAAATGGTCTTGGCATTCGTTGAAACATTAAAGTAACTAAAAAAACAGGAGAGCCGATCAGTAAGAGGAGGAAGGAAGCATGAGAGCATTACTATCCATTGATTATACGTTTGATTTTGTTGCAGATGAGGGACGATTGACCACGGGTGCTGCTGGGCAAGCGATTGAAGCTGCCTTAGTAGCTCGGACGCAAGCCTTTATCGAAGCCGGTGAGTATGTCGTTTTTGCCATTGATCGTCATGAGGAAACGGACAACTATCATCCTGAAAACCGCTTGTTCCCACCCCACAATCTTGCGGGCAGTACGGGGCGACATCTCTACGGCCGTCTAGCACCGCTTTATGAAAACTATCAGGAAGCGCCAAATGTCTATTGGATCGACAAGCGTCATTACTCCGCGTTTAGCGGTACCGACTTAGACATCCGTCTGCGGGAAAGAGGGATTACGGAATTGTACCTGACCGGCGTTTGTACCGACATCTGTGTCTTGCATACAGCAGTGGATGCCTATAATTTAGGCTACCAACTGGTGATCGATGCAGATACCGTTGCCAGCTTTGACGCGGTCGGACATGAATGGGCACTACGCCATTTTGAAAATACCCTGGGCGCGAAAATCATTTCTGCGAAGGAGGAAGCATAAATGGGATGGATGGATCAATTAAAAGCAAATTTCAGTTTCAGTGAACTGACTAGCCTTTATCAAGCGTATCAAAAAGGGGATCTTGATGTAAAGGCGTTGTTGAACAATGACTTCTTACAAAAGTATACGGATTTTCAGAACTTGGATGAGTTTATGGCTAAATTAGGCATCCAGAATGAAAACCAGATCTTCGACTTTCTAAAAGACCGCCCCAATCGGCAAAAAGCCGATCAAGTCGTCAATGAGCATTCCCAATTTGATTCTGTGATCAGTATGATGAAAAAAGCTTTACAGAAATAAACAATTGGCGAAGAAAAAGCGCAAGCAGAAAAATCTGCTTGCGCTTTTGTTTACCAGATCTGCACACGATCTTCTGGTGCACGATACATAGGGTCACCAGGTTTGATATCAAAGGTTGTATAGAATTCATCGATGTTTTGGACTTGGATATTGGCCCGTAGTTTCGCTGGTCCGTGGACATCGATCGACAGTAAGAGCTGTTGGTATTGTTCTTTGGCTTTTGTACGCCAGATCTTTGCCCAATTGGTGAAGAAGTCTGCTAAAGAAACATCGCTTTCTTTTTGCGCTGCTTCTAGCGCACAGCTTAGTCCGCCTGCATCGGCGATGTTTTCAGAAACAGTCAACGTTCCATTTACGGTACCGCCTGCAAAGGGCAGGCCATCAAACTCGTCGATCATCGCTTGAGCTAAGCGTTCAAAGTGGGCCAAATCTTCCTCTGTCCACCAATTGTTTAAATTACCATATTCATCAAATTTTGCCCCGTTGTTGTCAAAGGCGTGGGAGATCTCATGAGCAATGACCGCGCCGATCCCCCCATAATTTGCGCTGGTGGATTGCTCCAAACTATAAAAGGGTGCTTGTAATATTGCCGCTGGGAAAACGATCACGTTTTTAAATGGGTGATAGTAGGCATTCACGGTAGCGGCGGACATTTCCCATTCCTCGCGATCCACGGGCTGCTGCCATTTTTTGAAGGCATCTTCTCGGAACAAACGATTGAAATGCAGGGCATTTGCCAGCAGACTTTTCTCTTCATCGGTATGCAACTGGTCATAAATGACAGGAACTTGATCAGGGTACCCGACATGGATGCCTAAACGATTCAATTTGATGATCGCTTTTTGGCGGGTTTCTTCACTTAACCACGTGTTGTTGCGCAAACGCTCTTGGTAGACAGCAATCATTGTTTCCACCATGTGTTTGACGTCTTTTTTCGCCGTTTCCCCAAAGTACTTGCGTCCATAATAATCACCGATCACTTGACTGAAATGACCCATCGTTAAGTAATAAGCCGCTTTTTGTTGGGGAGCCGCTTCATCGATCCCTGATAAGTAGCGACTGTAGGTTCCGCCTAACTGACGCAATTCTTCACTCAGATAGCTAGTATAGCGCAAGCTTTGGTTGACGATCATCCAGCCTTTCAAGAGTTCAAAATGGCTATCAGAAACAATAATGTCAAAGGCTTCAAAGTAAGCGGGTTCCGTTACGATCAGCTCTTCCGGTGTACCTGGTAAAAGGGCCGTCAAGAGTTGTCTAAAATCGATCTTGCTAGCTTGCTTTGCAAATTCCTCCAAGGATTGAGGATTGTAGTTTTTGCTATAATCTGCACTTTCTTCCGCACTGCGGACGTGAGGGGCGATCAATTTATCAAATGCGATCGCTTGCTCTACCAACGATTCCGCTTCTGCTTGGTCTTTTCCGTAAGCAACTAAAACGTTGACGGCCATCTCAAAGTAGACTTGCAGCATTTCGCCTGCTTGGGGATTTTCTGTGTAATAGGTTTTATCCGGCAAAATAGTAGCAGGCGGATAGACTGATAAAGTATTCATTTGCGCATTTTTCATGTCTGCATCGACATCTAGTTGAAAAGGCAAGGCAATGCCCTCTAAAACGAAACTTGCCAGTTGCTGATTCAATTCCTCATAAGAACGCAACGCTTCGATTTTTGCTAATAGTGCATTTGCTTCAGTAGCGCCCGCTGCCTCTCGTTGGGCAAAATCGCTGGCTAAGCGGTAAAAAGCCACAGCATCCTTCATGCGGCCTTTTGGCGTAGCATGGGGATCGTGTGCCATATTTTCAAATTCTGCGATCATTAAGGAATCGATTCCGTCAACGAGATCTTGGAATCCACCCGTAGCGGGTTTATCTGCTGGAATAACAGCGGTCTCCAGCCACTCGCCATTTACATAGTCATAAAAATCATCTTTTAACAAGGTTGTCATGTCTTTCGCTCCTCTCGCTTTCTACTATTATGAAACAAAATCTGTAAGGACGCAAAGAAAAGTTTTCTAGACGAAAAAGGGTTTTGATCCAAATAGGAGGAGAATCTAAGGTATAATAAGAAAAAAGGCAGGTGAACGAGATGGAACAACTAGAGTGGAAAGGGATCGCCGAAGAGCGGTTTCGTCCGTATAAACAGTGGGTCACTCCTTCAGGGTATTTATGCGGCACCTATGCGGCAGCCGTCTTTTTGGCCTACTATCAAGATTACATCGATGAAACGATCATCCCGAAAGCGTTTCGCAGAAAAAAACAGCGGGATCTGACAGTAGTGACGGAAATGCTGCGGGTGCTGATGCAGCCTCATGGGTTGCCGACGATCGCTTGGCAAGTCAGTCATGGATTGACTCGGTTTTTCGATCAATTCCAATTGCCTTACCGCGGACGTGCGACCGTTGTTGGCGGTTGGCATCGAGCGTGCAAACGAATCGACGAAGGCAAACCGGTGATCATCGGTATTTTGAAGCCTTTAGGCAGCACATATGGCAATCATTGGGTCGTGGCTTACGCCTACGCTGAAACCGCCAGCGGAGAACGCTATTTTAAAGTTCATGACAACTGGGGCAACTACAAAAAAGTGATTCCCGCCAGTTGGGTAAACGGTACCGTCACACTTCCTTAAACGAGACGGTTAAAAAAACAGTCACTTTGTGCTAGAATAGAAGAAAACAACCACATTCATTGGAGGCAATCATGGGCGAAAGTTATAAAGATAGTTCGTTGAAAATTTTTAGTTTAAATGGAAATTTACCATTAGCAGAAAACATTGCGAAAGTTTTCGGTACAGAACTAGGGAAGTCAAAAGTGACACAGTTTAGTGATGGAGAGATTGCCATCAATATTGAAGAAAGTGTGCGGGGCGACCATATTTATATCATTCAATCGACGAATGAACCCGTCAATGATCATTATTTAGAGTTGCTGATCATGATCGATGCCATGAAACGGGCTAGTGCGAAGACCATCAATGTCGTTTTGCCTTATTACGCATATGCAAGGCAAGACCGAACTGCCAACCCGCATGAGCCGATCACTGCAAAATTGATTGCCAATATGCTGGTGGAAGCAGGAGCTTCTCGGATCTTGACGCTTGATCTGCATGCCGTCCAAGTTCAAGGCTTTTTCGACATCCCAGTGGATAATCTCTTTACGATTCCATTGTTTGCCCATTATTATCGCGAACAAAAAATGACTGGTGACGACTATGTCGTGGTTTCACCAAAAAACAGCGGTGTTCAACGGACCCGTAGTTTGGCAGAATACCTAGATACAGCGATCGCGATCGTCGATCAAGATGAAGCCGATGGCGGCTATGTGATTGGTGATGTCGTTGGGAAAAAATGTATCTTAGTTGATGACATTTTAAATACCGGCCATACATTGGCAAAAGCGGCAGACTTGTTGAAGGAAGCTGGTGCCAGCGAAGTGTATGCTTGTGTCTCTCACGCCTTGCTTTCACCGCCAGCTAAAGAAATTTTGGATCAATCAGCGATTGAAAGGATTTGTGTCACCGATTCTTGCTGGACTAGCGAAGAACGCCATCCAGAAAAACTGCACTACATTTCTTGTGCTGAATTGATGGGGAAGCCGTTCGCCGCATTCACGAAAATACACCAATGAGTCCATTGTTCCGCTTGGAAAGCAAAGAGTATAAATAAAAATATGAAAAGCACCCGCTATCCCTAGGGACAGCGGGTGCTTTTGCGTGTGGGGGAAGTGGACCAGACCCAGCGGATCAGTTCAACTGGTTGCGGTTCAAAACTGTTTCTCGTTTGATCAACTTATGTGGTACGACCAGCTGTACGCCGTTTGAATCTTCATGATTCAATTGCGCCATCAGCCGTTCGGTAGCGATTTTTCCTAAGGACAACACGTTGATATCGATACTAGTCAAATACGGATGGGTCAAAGTAGCAAAGATCGAATTGTTGAAACTGATGATGGATAAATCGTCGGGAACTTTGTAGCCATACATCGTCGCTAATTGAATAATCCGCACAGCAAACAGATCATCGATCACGACGATGGCCGTTGCTTGGGATTCTTTGATCGTTTCTTCAAACGTGACGTAATCCTCTGCTTTTTCAAAGGTCAATGCTGGATAAAAGGGAAGATTTGCCAGCATCATGGCTTTTTGGTAGCCGAAGAAACGCTCGAAATACAGATTTTCATGGGTCGTATTAGTAGCAAATAAAATCTTCGTATGCCCTTGGGCGATCAGATGCTCGGTTGCTTGCTTGCCTAACAACTGGTTGTCATTATCGACAAAAACGATTTTGTCTTCATTGCTGTATGGTTGACCAATCAAGGTAAAGGGGACTTCTTTTTCGACCAGATAATCGATGATGGGGTCTTTTTCATCGGAATAGACCAAAATAAAGCCATCTACTTGTTTTTGCAGGTGCATCCGTTCCACGTTTTTTAGTAATGTAGCAAAGTCACGGGCGGAGGCAACGGCAACCGTCATTTGATGATGGCGGGCCTCTTCATTGATGGCTTCGATCGTTTCTAAATAAAAGGGGTTTCCTAGTCGTTCTTTCGAATCAAGAGGCGGCAAGATCACGCCGATGGCACTGGATATCTGTTTGCCGAGATTTCGAGCTGCAAGATTGGGGACATAGCCCATTTCTGCCATTACTTTGCGCACTTTCTTCTTGGTATCTTCAGAAATGCTGGGATGATCGTTTACGACACGAGAAACCGTGGATGTAGCGACGCCAGCCTTTTTGGCGACATCTTTGACCGTAATGCTCACTGATTTCCCTCCTTTTTTAGCTTATAGTATCACAAAGTGTCGGCACAAGGGTAGAGCCAATCAAAAGAAAGAAGAAATGCAGACATTTCTTCTTTCAGAAGGCTTGTTTAGTTGATCGCTGTACTGATTTCGTCTTCTAAAACATAGTCTTTGCCATACACCTTGATTGGCAATGCCTCACCGCTAATTTTTTTCAAAGTCACCGTCGACTCATTGACGGAAACAAAGAGCAGACGTCCACGATAGTTGATGTGGAAGGCATAGCGGCTCCACGTTTTAGGTAAGAATGGCGCAAACCCTAAGTGGTCGTGATCGGTTTTCATTTGAGCAAAGCCTTGAACGATCGCTAACCAGCTGCCGGTCATAGAAGTGATGTGCAAGCCATCATCGGTATCATTGTTGTAATTGTCCAAATCAAGACGAGCAGTCCGTTCATACATTTCCAACGCTTTTTCTTCCATTCCTAATTCCGCTGCCAAAATCGCATGGATACTTGGGGAAAGGGAAGATTCATGCACCGTCATCGGCTCATAAAAATCAAAGTTTCGTTGTTTTTCTTCTTTGCTGAATTGATCGCCGAAGAAGTAGATCCCTTGCAAAACATCGGCTTGCTTGATAAAGCAAGAGCGCAAGATATGATCCCACGACCAATTTTGGTTTAACGGCAAGTGTTTTGGATCAAGATCGGAAACGGGCATCAAGTCTTTGTCTAAGAAGGTATCATGCTGGACGAACACACCAAGCTCTTGGTCTTCTGGGAAGTACATATTGTCGATGATGTCTTGCCATTTGGCTTGTTCTTCGTCTGAGATCGTGACAGTCGCTTCGTCTTTGAAGGCTTCATAGCTGGCTAAGGTATAAGCTAAGACCCAAGTAGCCATTTTATTGGTGTACCAGTTGTTATTGATATTGTTTTCGTATTCGTTTGGTCCTGTAACGCCATGGATCATGTATTTTTGCTGGCGTTTTGAATAGTGGACACGATCTGCCCAGAAACGTGAGATCGCGCTTAACACTTCTAATCCTTCTTTTTTCAGGTAACTTGTATCGCCAGTATAATTCGTATAGTTGTAGATGGCATAAGCGATGGCACCATTTCGGTGGATTTCTTCGAAAGTGATCTCCCACTCATTGTGGCATTCGATCCCAGTGAAGGTCACCATTGGGTAAAGGGCACCTGCTAAGCCTTGTTTTTGCGCATTGATATGGGCTTGCGGCAATTGGTTGTGACGGTATTTCAACAAGTTGCGGGTCACTTCTGGTTTTGCTAATGCCAAATACAATGGGACTGCATAGGCTTCGGTATCCCAGTAAGTCGCACCGCCATATTTTTCACCAGTAAAGCCTTTCGGTCCAATGTTCAGACGCTCGTCTTCACCATAATAGGTTGAGAACAATTGGAACAGGTTGAAACGAATCCCTTGTTGCGCCGCAGCGTCGCCTTCAATGATCACATCGGCTAAATCCCAGCGGGCTTTCCAAGCAGCGACTTGTTCTGCACGCAACGCATCATAATCTGCTTTGTATAAAGTGCCTAATTCGGTGACTTTTGCTGGATGATCATGAGCGGGAACATCACGACTCGTAACGATCAAGACTTCTTTGATCAATGAGAAGGTGTCACCGGCTGCCCCAGAAAAGGCAAAGGTATCAGCGACGCAAAGTTCGCTTTTCACGGAATCAATCGGTGTTTGGCTATGACGCATAGCAGAAGTGACAGTGAAGCGTTCAATGTCAAAATTATTTTCTACAGTCCGAGTGGTCAAGTAATGGAAGGTTTCGGTTTGGCCATGATCTAATTCTTCCCAGAAACGTTCGTCGTAGTTGCTGTCTTCGTTATGGACGTTGTTATCTAGTTTAGAAACGACTTTGATCTCAGCGTCGCCTTCAATGATCTCAGCATCCATCTTAATGAGGGCAAGTTCACGTTTTACGATGCTCAAGAAGCGTTCAAAAGAGAATTTAACCGTTGCACCTGCCAAAGACACAGTGTAGTTACGGCGCAAAATCCCAGTTTCCATGTCTAGTTCTAAATAGAAATCACTTGGGCTGATTTTTGCTAAGTCGACTAACTGGTCGTTGACAAATAGGTCCATCGCAATAAAGTTGACCGCGTTGATCACTTTGCCAAAATAATCAGGATAGCCGTTTTTCCACCAGCCAACACGGGTTTTGTCTGGGTACCAGACACCTGCGATATAAGTACCTAAGTGATGGTCGCCGCTATATTGTTCCTCAAAGTTGCCGCGCATTCCCATGTAGCCATTCCCGATGCTTGTTAGCGACTCTTGCAGTCGACGATTTTCTTTATCTAAGGTAGATGTCGCGATTTTCCATGGATCGATCTCGAACAATCGTTGGATTTTTTTCATGAAAGTCCCTCCAGAATCTTTTTGATATCTCTATCATAAGCGCAAACGATTGCATCGTCAAGTGAAAGTTGTTGCGTTTGTAGATTTTCCTGTTGGGAAACATAAAGAAGGAAAGATTCAGTTAGATAAAGGCGAAAAAGCGAATAGAATACCTTTTGATATTTCTGGGTTTACAAAATCTTTTTTCTCCGTTAGAATGAAATCATTAAGAAACCGATTGCGTAAATCGATTCAGGGAAGGAAGAAGGAAGATGAAAAAATTATTGAGCTTCGAATTTTGGCAAAAATTCGGAAAAGCGCTAATGGTGGTTGTCGCTGTTATGCCAGCCGCTGGTTTGATGATCAGTATTGGGAAAACGATCCCAATGATCAATGCCGACTGGGCATTTTTGATCACTACAGGAGGCGTCATTGAAAACATTGGTTGGGCAATTATTGGTAACCTGCACTTATTATTTGCATTAGCTATTGGTGGTAGTTGGGCAAAAGAGCGAGCTGGTGGGGCATTTGCTGCTGGGATCGCCTTTATTTTGATCAACCGGATCACTGGTTCGATCTTTGGCGTGACAAGCGCGATGTTAACCGAAGAAGGCGCCTTCACCCATACGTTGTTTGGGACAAAGATCATGATCGACGGCTTCTTTACTAGTGTACTAGAAGCACCGGCTTTGAACATGGGCGTCTTTGTCGGGATCATCGCCGGTTTTGTGGGGGCAACAGCCTATAACAAATACTATAATTTCCGCAAATTACCGGATGCGCTTTCCTTCTTTAACGGCAAACGCTTCGTCCCTTTCGTGGTGATTGCCCGTTCAGTGGTCGTCGCATTAGTATTATCGATCGTTTGGCCTTACATTCAAGCCGGTATCAATAATTTCGGTTTATGGATCGCGCAATCACAAGAAAGTGCGCCCGTTTTAGCACCGTTCTTGTTTGGAACCTTGGAGCGGCTGCTCTTACCATTCGGGCTGCATCACATGCTGACGATCCCGATCAATTACACCGAATTAGGTGGAACCTACACGATTCTTTCTGGGGCACAAGCCGGCACACAAGTCTTTGGACAAGACCCCTTATGGCTTGCTTGGGCAACGGATCTAGTGAACATGCGCAATGCTGGCGATACGTCACAATACCAATTTTTATTGGAAAACTTTGTTCCTGCCCGCTTTAAAGTTGGACAAATGATTGGTTCCTCTGGGATCTTGATGGGCTTGTCTTATGCCATGTATCGCAATGTCGATGCGGACAAACGGCACAAATATACCTCTATGTATTTATCAGCTGCCATCGCTGTCTTCTTGACAGGGGTAACGGAACCGTTGGAGTTCATGTTTATGTTTGCTGCCGTACCGCTTTACATCGTTTATGCAGTCGTACAAGGGGCGGCGTTTGCGATGGCGGATATCGTCAACTTACGGGTCCATTCTTTTGGGAATATAGAGTTGTTGACCCGTACCCCAATGGCGATCAATGCCGGTTTAGGACAAGATTTGATCAACTTTGTGTTAGTGACCATCGTCTTTGGTGTCGGCATGTATTTCTTGGCAAACTTCTTGATCAAAAAATTCAACTTTGCAACACCAGGTAGAAACGGCAACTATGAAACAGAAGGGGCCAGCGATGCGCCAGCAACTGCTTCGGCGGATGGCCATTTGAACCCAGATTCGCAAGTCGTGAAAATCATTCATTTATTAGGTGGACGTGAAAATATCGCCGACGTTGATGCATGTATGACTCGTTTACGGGTCTCTGTGAAAAATCGAGAAGCGGTCGGCGATGAAAAAGCGTGGAAAGCCGCAGGGGCGTTAGGCTTGATCGTAAAAGACAATGGCGTGCAAGCAGTCTATGGACCGAAAGCAGATGTCTTAAAATCAGACATTCAAGATATCTTAGATTCTGGTGTCACGATTCCCGAACCGACTGCTAGTCAAGCACCAGTAGAAACGACTACCCATCAAAGCCAAGGCGTGACCGCTGAACTAGCTGCTGTTGCCACTGGAGAAGTGATGCCGATCACCTCTGTCAAAGACCAAGTGTTTGCGGAAAAAATGATGGGTGACGGTTATGGTATACGTCCAGAGCAGACGACAGTTGTCGCACCAATCAGCGGGAAAGTCACCAACATCTTCCCTACGAAACATGCGATCGGCTTGCTTTCTGATGAAGGCATCGAAGTATTGGTTCACATGGGATTAGATACCGTTGACTTAAACGGTGCACCCTTTACGGTAGCTGTCACTGAAGGACAACAAGTGGCGGTGGGTGACAAGTTAGCGGAGATGGATCTCGCTGCAGTAAGTGCTGCTGGCAAAGATACCACCATCGTTGTAGTGTTGACCAACAGCGATCAAATCGATTCCTTTGAATTGACCCAAATCGGCAAGCAACAAGCAGCCGCAGTTGTTGGAATCGTAAAACTATAATAAAATGACAAGCGGGTCGACTCTTTTGTTGACCCGCTCTCTTTTATTTTCAAATGGAATCGTACAAGCAAACCGAGAGAAGGAGCCTTATTCATGAAGGTATTAACATTGAACACCCATAGCTGGTTAGAAGAAAATCAGCTAGAAAAATGCAAAATGATCGCACAAGAGATTGCAACAGGCGACTATGACATCATCGCCTTGCAAGAAGTCAACCAAACGATCGCTGCTCAAGCCATCGTTCCTGATGGGCTTTATTGCCCAACAGATACGCTGGTGGAAATCAAGGAGGACAATTTTGCTTTACGCCTAGTGGAAGAACTGCAACTGTTAGACTGTGATTACTATTGGTCATGGACTTACAGTCATGTAGGCTATGACATTTACCACGAAGGCAATGCCTTATTGTCCAAACAGCCCATCATTGCCAAAGAATACCTTGCTTCACAAGCCACGGATGTCTGGGATCATACCACACGCAAAAACCTGAGCGGCGTGACTGAAGCCGATGGACAGATCGTACAAGTCATTAGCTGTCATTTTTCTTGGTGGCAAGACGGTAAATTTGCCTACGAATGGCAACAGACAGAAGCATTTTTAGCAGAACGGGCTGATACCTTATTGATCCTAGGTGATTTCAACAACGATGCCGCCAGTTCTGGGCATCAACTGGTCCTTGACAGCTCCTTACAGCTGCAAGACAGCTTTTTAACGGCTGCTGAAACGATCGGGGAAGCCTCTGTCGTTAAAGCCATTGATGGTTGGCAAGACAATCGAGAAGCGTTGCGAATCGATTATGTTTTTGCTTCAAATGACCTGCAAGCAACGGAATATGAAGTCGTTTTTGACGGAACGCGTACTCCGATCGTCAGCGATCACTTTGGAATCAAAGTGGTTTTTGCTTCAAAAACAGAGCCAAACTAGCAGAAACGACAGCAAAAAGCAGTGCCAACCGGCACTGCTTTTCTTTTGGGGAAGTTAAATCGCTGATCGAACAAGGAGGAAAAATAATAAACTCAATAAAAGAATGAATGCTAATGCCCCATAGGTAAAACTCTTTTCGCCCCAAGTTGCGTTTTCCTCCTGACTCGAAAGACTTCTTCTTGTAAAAAAGACGAGTCCTGCGCCGATGACATTCGCTGTCAGTAACTGCTGGAAGAAGATCAGGAATAAATACTGTCCCAAAAGGCCTTTTTTACTCATGGAAAACCGTTGAATAAAGTACAGGCAAGCCCCTTGCAGCAAAAGGAGACTACTTAACAAGACCCCTAAAGCGGCTAACGGTTGCGAGTTGAGGTACTGGGCAAAGGTCATCCCATGGTTGAAGGCAGTCAAGGAAAGATAAAGATAGTAAGCACCGGCGATCAAAAGCCAATAACTCAGTAAAATCAATGGAAACGCCCATTTTCGTTTAGTCATAGTTGCCCTCCTGTAAAGTGAATAGTCCGTAGGAACGGATTAAATAATCAATCAAGCAGCTCAGTCCGATCAAAGACTGACTAGGGATTTTCTTGCGGCCGATTTGAAAAAAATCGCAATAATAGGTCAGATGGAACGTTGAATGGCGAGCAAAATAATTATCTCCTGGCGCACTCAATGTCAAAACGGGAATCTGACGAATCGCAAAAGTCGTCAGATTCTCTTTGACGTTTTCTGTTTCGCCGCTGAGTGAGGCGATGATCACACAATCTTCGGCAGTGATCATCGGCATGACCATATCAAATTCCGTTTTGTTCGGCAATACGATCACTCGTTTTTCCATAGAAAGCATCATTTTGGAAAACTCCTCCAGTGCTTTCTTTTGGGAAAACCCAGTTGGGTAGCAGTAGATGGTTTTGCTGCGGTCAAACAAGCGGTTGAGGGCAGCTAAGTCTACCGTTTTTAAATAGTTGAGGGTGGCGAAAATATCCTCTTGTTGTTTTTCAAAAATCGTTTTTTGCTGCGAAATCGTTGTTATCTGTTCTTGCTGATGCCGTAAAAAATATTTGAACTCGGAATAGCCAGAAAAACCAAGTTTTTTCGTCAACCGTAAAATAGATGACTTTGAGACGTGAACCTGCTCGGATAGCTCGACGATCCCCATAGATAAAACGGTATCGCCGTTGGAAAGAATATAGTTCAGAATGCCACGATCAAGTTCACTTAACTCCGATTGGTGCTGTTGAATCAAATACTGTAATTTCACAAAAACCCCTCCTTATGGATTAAGTATAGCTGAAAAGCCAGGAGGGGAGGCGAAGAACGCTGGCTAGTGTAATTCTGGCCAAAAGGCTTGATTTGCTTCAATCAATTCATCGAGTAATTCTTTGGCTACACGGGCATTTGGGACCACTTTTGAAAGAATCAGTGCTTGCCATAGCTTCTGATAAGAACCCTCTGCCCAAGCTTCCACGACTAATTTTTCTACGGCTACTTGTTGTTCCATCAATCCTTTTTGGAAGCGAGGGATCTTGCCTTGTGTGATTGGTTCTGCTCCGTTACTGCCGACGATACAAGGCACTTCTACCATTGCTTGCTCATCAAAGTTGACGATCGCTCCTTCGTTAGGCACGATCAACAGCATCCGTTCTTGCGTGTTATAAGCAATCGCTCGTGCAAGGTCAACAATGTAGCTGGCGTGTTCATCCACTTCAAGCGTGGTGTCAGTCGCTGTTTGGTTTTCTACGATGCGTTGGCATTCACCAAAGACGTGTTTTTCGCGGCCAGCCATGACTTCATTTGCCCGTGTAAAAGATGGGTTGGTGTGCGCCACTTCATCTTGAGGGAAAAAGTAATACTTCAAGTAGGTATTTGGCAAAGTGGATGGATCAACCTCGTACACTTCTTTTGCTTTGGCAAAGGTGTGCATCCAGCTGGCATCAGCATGTTGGCTCGCTTCGATTTCTTCTGGCAATGAATAGCCGTATTTTGCCACATGCGCCTGGATCTGTGGCAGCAAATCATTGCCAGCTTTGTCTCGTATATCTGTCCACCAGCCAAAGTGATTCAAGCCATAATAGCGAACCACCAATTCTTTACGAGAAGCTAAGCCGATCGCTTGCGCCATCCGCTCTTCGATTCCCACTGGCATATCACAAATATTAATGATCTTAGCATCAGGGCGTAATTTACGAGTAGCTTCTGCGACGATCGCTGCAGGATTGGAATAATTCAACATCCACGCATCAGGAGAATATTTTTCCATATAATCGACTAACTCCAATACACCGCCGATAGAACGCATCCCATAAGCGATCCCGCCAGGACCACAAGTTTCTTGGCCGACCACACCATATTTCAAAGGGATTTTTTCATCCTTTTCGCGCATTGCATACAAGCCAACTCGGATATGCGCCATCACAAAATCGACATCCTGAAACGCGGTTTCGGGATCAGTGGTTGCTAAAAAGCTGATTTCGGGTGCACGTTCTTTCAATAAAATCTCACAAGCTTGTGCCACTTTTTCTTGTCGTTCTTCCAAATTGTCGTAAAACTTGATTTGGCGAATCGGAAAACGATCCAAGTGTTCCAAAAGCATCAAGACGATTCCTGGGGTAAAAGTACTGCCGCCTCCGGCGATCACGATTGAAAATTTTTTCATTTTTGTTTCCTCCTTAGTCTGATACAGCTAATAATTTTTCGAATTGTTCTCTCACTTGTGGCACATCCAGGCCAACGATCACTTGGAAGGCGTTGCCGTTGCGAACGACACCATGGGCACCAGCGCCTTTAAAGATATCATCTGGCAGCACTTGGTCTTGATCTTTGACGGTGATTCTTAGGCGAGTGGCACAATTAGTGACTTTATCAATGTTGTCGCGACCGCCAAACCCTTCTAAGTAGACTGCGGCTTGTTCGGTGTAGCGATTGGCACCAGCAATCACTGGAGTTCCAGTGTTGGCTTGTTTTTCTTTGTAATCTTTTTTGGTGTACAGTTTGACTTCGCTATTGTTTTCTTCCCGTCCTGGTGTGGCTAACTTAAATTTGAGGATCAAGAAGCGGAAAACAAGGAAATAAAGGGCAGTAAAGGCTAACCCGATCACCAGCTGCGTGAAGATCATACTGCGATGATTTTGAAATAGCGGAATCCAGACCTTCGCCAACAGATCGATCAAGCCGCCCCCCATATCTCCAACGACCCCGAAGGCAAACATCGTTGCCGCCATGGTCGCTGCTAAAACAGCGTGCACCGCAAAGAGGGGTGGTGAGATAAAGAGAAAGGTGAATTCCAATGGCTCGGTGATACCAGCTAAAACGGCAGTTAAAGTGGCAGGGATCAAAATCGCTAAGACCTTCTTTTTGTTCTCAGGCTTGGCTGTGAAATAAAAAGCAGCAGCGATCCCTGGAGCAGCAAAGATCTTAGAATTGCCATGTAAAGCAAAGCCCCCTTCAGGGAAAAGCTCTTTCAATGGTCTGGTGGATTGGGCAAATTCTTGTAAATGTGCCATCCAGTATTTGGAGATTCCTTCTTCGACGACAGCGGGACCAAAAACAAAGGGGGTATAGACGAAATGATGGAGACCTGTGGGGATCAATATTCGCTCTAAGAAAGTATAGAGCCAGACCCCAAAGACCCCAGCACTTGCTAGAAACCCTTGCATGGACCCAATGCCAGCTTGGACTTTTGGCCAAATCAATGCGATCAAGAAAGCAACTGGCAGCATCAAAAAGAAACCGAGGATCACGACAAAGGAAGAGCCTTGGAAGATTCCGAGAAAATCAGGCAGCTTCGTATCGAAAAACTTGTTGTGAAGATAGACGACGATCGCCGAAATAAAAATTGCTCCGATAATACCAGTATCTAATGTTTTGATGTCAGCGATCATTTTCAAGCCACTCTCACCGCCGGGATCAGCTGCAAAGTTGACACCGAAGAAGTTACCAAAGTACTCGATCATGCCAGAAATAAAATAATTACAAGTAATATAGACGACAAAGGCTTCCATTGCCGCTCGCGCATTGGCTTTTTTTGCGAGACCGATCGGTAATCCAATGACAAATAATAATTCCATTTGGTTGAAGACCGTCCACGCTCCGTTTTCAATGATCGTCCAAATGTTGTACCAAGTAGAGCCTTCAGTGGCGATGCTCCCCACAAGCATCGGATTTTTAAAGATAATACACAGCGCGACCATGATCCCTGAAAAGGAAAACAAGAGGACCGGGGTAAACATCGCACCGCCAAACCGCTGAACTTTTTCCATCATAATTTCTTAACATCTCCTTTCAATTTTTACTACAACCTCAGTATAGAAAAGAAAGATAGCGGTTACAATAAAACGAGGCAGCATAGGAACGTAGAAGCAAATAAAGAGAAAAGGTGGCAACTGTGGGGAAATTTCCCATAAAAAAACAAACCTGCGAAACACAGGTTTGTTTGCTAAGTACGTGTATTTAAATTTCGACGTTGCCATAACGATTGGCAAGGGCGGTGCGGATCAAGCGCTCTGCCAAATGCTCATTTCTTGCGAGAAGCGGTCCGTGGAAGTAAGAGCCGAACACATTGCGGTAAACCACGCCTTCGGTTTGGTCTTCGCCATTGTTTCCTTGTCCTTGGATGACTTTCCCCAATGGTTTTTCCCCTTTACCTAAGAAAGTACGGCCATTATGGTTTTCAAAGCCATAATAGGTCTCATCGAATTCTTCATTGTGGATCACGATGTCACCGATGAACCGGTTGTTTTCTTGGCTCAAGGTGTAATGATCCAAGGCGCCGATCCCCTTGATTTTCTCGCCGTTGGCACCGATGTAGTAATGACCTAGCAATTGATAGCCGCCGCAGATCGCCAGCATGACGCCATCATTTTCGATATAGCTGGTCAAGGCTTCTTTTTTTGATTGGATATCTTGTGAAACAATCACTTGTTCAAAATCTTGTCCCCCACCGAAAAAGACGAGATCATATCTTTCAGGATCGAAGGGCTCGTGAATGCTGACGACCTCTGCGTTGAAGGTCACGCCTAGTTTTTCGGCCACGTAGCGCAGCATCAAGAGATTGCCGTTGTCGCCATAAGTATTCAAAAGATTTCCATACAAGTGGGCAACATTCAGTTGATACTTAGTCACGACTCATTCCTCCTTTGATATAGCCTTTTTCCGCAAGCTTTTTGCGTAGCTGCAAGACTGCAGTGTAAGTCGCTAAAATATAGACTTTTTCTGTAGGTAAGTCTGCGATTTGCTTGATGACGTCATCAAGTTCAGGGGTTTCAATGATTTTCTCTTCAGGGATCCCCGCAACTTTTAGCCGCAACGCCATATCTTTGTGACGATCACCACCAGCGATCACTTGAGGAATCCCCATATCGGCAAACGCTTCATGGTCGCCATCCCAAATCCAGCTGACGTCGATCCCATCTGCGTAGTTGGCATTCAACAAGCTGACTAGCGAGAAAGGATAGGGTGACAGGCCGATCATATCAATGACTTGGTTCAAACCAACAGGGTTTTTAACTAAGACTAACGTACATTCTTTGTCCCCAATGCGGATCACTTCTTGGCGACCAAAGACTTTTTCGTCATAGGCCAAACCAGCTTTGATTTTTGCAGGTGCTACGCCATAATATTCCGCAACCGCAGTTGCCGCCAGCGCATTGTAGACATTGTACATCCCACCGACTTCGATGCGATAGTCATTGCCATCGATCACAAAATCAGCAGAGGTGTTGTCCATTGCGGTCATTTCCGTCAGTTTATAATCCAATTCTGGTCGATGGAAGCCGCAATTTGGGCAGTAGTATTTTCCAAGATTGGCATAGGTGATCATTTTATAATGCAAAATGTGATGACACTCAGGACACAACACGCCATCCGTATTGTAATGGGCCATCTGCTCTTCATCTGGCAAATGATCAAATCCATAGTATTTTCGCGGATTGACAGTTGCCACCGAATTGAACAGTGGCGAATCCCCATTGCAGAGGATCGTTGCTTCCGGTGAGTTTGCGGCACCTTCAACGATCATTTTATAGGTCGTATAAATCTCGCCATAACGGTCCATTTGATCACGGAAAATATTGGTGAAAACGAACAATTCCGGTTTGATGTACTTCGTTACTTTGCTGAGACTGGCTTCATCAATTTCTAAAACCGCAAATTTTTTGCCTTTTTTAGGGCGTGCCGATAGAAAGGTTGAAACGATCCCTTGGACCATATTGGCGCCGGTGGGGTTCGTCAATACTTCATCAAATTCTTGGCGCAAAATATTGACAGTCAAGGCAGTTGTCAATGTTTTGCCGTTGGTGCCTGTGATCACGACGACTTGGTAATCTTTCGCCAAATGATCTAATATATGTGGATCAACTTTTAATGCTAATTTACCAGGCAGGCTTGAGCCGCCTTTGAAAAAGTTCTTTAATACCCATTGAGAGGTCTTACCGACTGAAACAGCCAGATGACTTCGTATTCCCATAATGTAACCCTCCATTAGAGCGAATGCTTTCATTGTGCAAATTCAATTTATCATACCATATACCAAGAAAAAGGTTAAATTGCTTTTGCGATTCTTTAAATTTCTGCAAAGACCATTCTGATAAATGGCTCTTTTACTTGCGCTGATCAAAGGCTTGAAAAGCAAAACAGCAAACCTTCTGTCAGGTTTGCTGCTGCTTTAACCGATAATGATTTTTTCCGTTGGGTACTCGTAACCTAAGTCACGTGTTTCTTTTGGTACGAATAACATCAAAGTGTACAGCATACCGACACGGCCAATAAACATCAAAAGAGCAATCACGAGTTTGCCAATAGTTGATAAATCGCCCGTGATTCCTAAAGAAAGCCCTGTGGTTCCAAAGGCCGAGGAAACTTCAACAATGATGGCAATCAAAGGAATATCCTCGATGGCGGTCAAGAATAAGACACAAAAGAAGCACATGCCCATCGAAAGCATGAAGACTACCACCGATTTGCGGACGTCATCTTGATCGATGCGGCGACCAAAGATATTGATATTGTCCTCACTTTTTAAGAAGGCATAGAGGTACAGCCCAATGATGGCAATGGTCGTCGTCCGAATCCCGCCACCAACAGAGCTGGGACTACAACCAATAAACATTAGCAAGGAGAAAACGATCAACGTCGTGGTTTGGAAGTTGCCTAAGTCATGGATCTGCAAGCCAGCATTCCGCGTTGTCATAGAATAAAACATGCTGTTCATCCACATACCACTAAAGCTGTAATCTTTGAATAAATAATCTTTCTCAAGGAAAAAAATCGCCAATGTGCCGCCGACAAAGAGGATCACAAAAGCCAAAACAGCAATTTTTGTGAATAAAGAAAAGCGAAACGGCAAGCGGCGGCGTTGTTTTTTCATTTTAAAAAGGACCCATTCCCGAAAGTCCATGATCACTGGAAATCCGATTCCCCCGATAAAAATCAAAATCATGATACACGTCAGGAAGAAATAATCATGGGAAAACGGCAAGATGGAATTGCCCGTCACATCAAACCCTGAGTTGGTCACAGCAGAGATCGCTTGATAAAACCCATAAAAGATCGCGTCACGCCAATTGTCATAATACCCGTAAAGATGAAAATAAACAGCGAAGATCGTACCTGCTACCAACTGACAAACTAAAATGATGGTAAACGTCGTTCGAATCATCCGAACGATCCCGCTAAGCTTCGGCTGGTTCATATCCGTCATGATCAACTGGCGCTGCTTTAAACTGATTTTGCGCCGTGAAACGATCGCAAAAAAGGTCGAGATCATCATGATCCCTAAACCACCGACTTGAAAGAGGACTTCCAGTAAAATGACCCCGCGGTCGTTAAATACGTCATTGATCGGGAAGGTGGTCAACCCTGTGACACTGACCGTGCTGACTGCCATAAAGAACAGATCGATAAACGCGACATGAGAGCCGGGTTCTCGAAAAAAGGGGAGTGAAAAAAGCCCCAAAGAGACCACCGTCATCACGATATAATAAAAAACGATCACTTGGATCGAAGACACATTCTGGGAAATAAATGTTTTGCTCCTACGCTGTGTCAAGCGAGCAAAGCGGGTAAAGTTCATTACAAAAAACCCCTCACTAAATAAACTATCCCCAGTATACCAAAGAACCAAGTAGATTTGAAAGAAAGCAGGATAGAATTTATGAGCGGCAGAAATTGTGCAAGGAAAAGCTTTTGGAAAGTGTCGTTGAGAAGAAATGATCAGGCTGTGGTTCTTGCGGCAGCTTGATTGTTTAAGAAACTTAAAAACTCGAAGCAAATCAGTAAGGATTTCGCGATTTCAGAAGAAATCGCTAGCAATTTATGAGAAGATAAAAGAAGTAAAAGATAACAGCGACGATCCGCACGGAACAATAGCGAGAAAGCGGACAAAAAAGCGTATCAAATTTTTTGAAAATCGAGACGGAAATGGGGAAGATCATGAAAGACGTAAAAATTATTTTTTTCGATGTTGATGGCACACTGATCGATATGAGCAAAAAGCAAATCTCTGAAAGAATGTTAGCCACATTAAAAGCCTTGAAGAAGCAAGGGATCCTGTTGTGCATTGCGACTGGCAGAAGTCCCATCGCGTTGCCGCAATTTGAAGGCGTGACCTTCGATGCGTTTTTGACCTTTAACGGATCGTATTGTTTTAATCAAGCCGAGGGGATCCACCAAAACCCCATTCCTAAAAAAGATGTTCAGCAAATCATAGAAAATGCCACGGCACTCAAGCGTCCAGTAGCAATCGCTACGAAGGATCGAACCGTTGCCAATGGCAAAGATGCTGATTTAGTTGAGTATTTTTCCTTTGCCCACCAAGAAGTGATCGTGGCAGAAGATTTTGATGAGGTGATCCAGCAGCAAGACATTTTCCAAGTGATGCTTGGCTCAGGAAAAGAAGACTACGCCAAAGTGATGGCAAATACCACAGAGGCGAAAATCACCGCTTGGTGGGATCGGGCAGTCGATATTATTCCAGCCAGCAGCGGAAAAGGAAGCGGCATTGCCAAAATGCTGGCTTACTATGGCTTGGATAAATCCGAAGCCATTGCCTTTGGGGATGGCAACAATGATATTGAGATGCTGGAGGCAGTCGGCTGGGGTCTCGCAATGGACAATGCTTCGGACGAGTTAAAAGCAATCGCCGACGAAGTGATCGGTCACGTAGCCGAGGAAGGCATTTATCAATACTGCTTAGAAAATGGGTTGCTGGGTGAAGCCGTGCAGTGATGGGCAATGCGCCAGTTGTGGTTGCCCACTAAGAACATGCGCCGCCAGGATCGCTACTGGGTGTCTGTTTCATCAAATAAAAAAACTGTTTCCGAAATGCATTAGGGAAACAGTTTTTTTGATATAAAGTTGTTTAGCAATGTGTACGGTTTACAGCGCCTCCACCGCTTCGATCGCCTGATAGACTTTTTCGGGTGTGATCGCAGGATCAATCAAAATAAAGGTTTCTTCTTCTTTGACAGCATAGGTCAGAACCGAGGCGAAGTAATCCCGATCAAGGCGCGTCACGTGGAGATCCTTCAGCTTCATTGGCAAGTGCAAAGCTTCGTAAAACGGCCGTAATTCTTCAATCACATCAAAATCATTGGTATAGGCAAGCTGGACCCAAATGCAGTAGGCGACTTTGTTGCCGTGCAAGACGCTATGGGTCTCACTCAAATAAGACAAGCCGTCATGCAGCGCATGCGCACCGGACGTGCGGCCAAATTCGACTGCAAAACCGCCAACTTCGCCTGCCAAAGCAATGATCGCGTCGGTGATGCGGGCAAAGGCGGGGGTCAGCTGCCCGGTTTCTAAGTCTTTGACGGCTTGGATCGCATCGGCAATCAGCAAGTTTTTGATCAAAAGAGCGCTTTGGAAACCTAGCCGTACTAAGGCAGTCTTGTCGTCTTCTGCCATGTTGCGGACGATGGCTTCCATTTCATAATATTTGGCTAAGGTATCAGCGATCCCTGCGATAAAGTAATCAACGGGTGTGGCTAGTAAAAAACGGGTGTCGACGATCGTCATGTAGGCACCTTTTTTGGCATAGTCGATTTTACAAATCGTATGATCGGGGTAATAGGCGACGATCACCGGGGTGAAGGGTGCACAGTTAGAAACCAATGTAGGGATCACGATCAATTCTGCACCAAGGGTTTGGGCGGTGATTTTTGCTGTATCAGCCACCTTGCCGCCGCCGATTGCCACCACGGCATCCGCTTGCTGGATCGCTTCAGCTAAGGCTTGCGCATTTTCATAACTCGATGATCCATCGTAGCGGTAGATCGGGTAGTCAAATGAATGAGGGTAATAGTTCGAAAACACATCGAATGACTGCTCCCCAGTGATCACGGCAACTTCTTGGAACTCTCGTAAATACTCTGGCAAATCAGCTAAGACCCCATCGCCAGTAATATACCGATTAGGACCTGGACGGACTTCATTGGCTAACATCAAACAAACACTCCTTTATAATCGTCAGAATTTTCTAATCAGTGTATCGCGAAAATGCCCTGACTGTCAATTTCCTTTTTGGGAAAAAACAGAAAACAGCCGATCTGCCTTGAGAGCAGATCGGCTGTTAGTGATGAATTGTAATGAACGTTCCCCAAAAAGTTAAGCCCAGTTTTGGCGAATAAAGCCGGCTCGACCGGAGCCTTCGCTATAAGCATTGTAATGGGCTGCATTTTTTTTGTAAAAATCTTGATGATAGTCTTCTGCAGGATAAAAAGGTTCTGCTGGTTCGATCTTCGTTACGATCGGACGGTCAAAGCGGCCACTAGCTTGCAACTGCGCCTTTGATTTTTCCGCAATCGCTTTTTGTTCTTCACTATTGTAAAAAATCACTGGACGATAGGAATCACCACGGTCGGCAAACTGACCAAACGCATCTGTGGGGTCTGTCTGTTGCCAATAGATGGCAACCAATTCTTCATAAGAGATGACTTCAGGATCAAAGGTGATCTCAACTGCTTCGGTGTGACCGGTGGTACCTGTCGTTACTTGTTGGTAGGTTGGGTTAGGCACATGGCCACCAGTAAAGCCAGAAACCACTTTGAGGATGCCTGGCAGCGAATCAAAAGGCTTCACCATGCACCAAAAACAACCGCCAGCAAAAATTGCCGTATCTTTCATAGGTATTCCTCCTTTGCTTCTATGGTATGCTTCTAGTAGAGAAAAACAAGAGATATGCTTAGAAAACAGGGCAATGAAGAAAGGAAGTTTGCATGGAAAGTTTTTTGATTTTACTTCGAGGTAATTCTGGCAGCGGCAAAACCACTATTGCCAAAGCTGTTCAGCACGTTTTTGGGGAAGAGGCAGTGCTGATTTCACAAGATGTTTTTCGGCGAGAAATTTTTTGTGTCAAAGATACCCCTAATAATTTAGCCAGCGGTTTGATGAAAGAAGCTGTCCTATATGCGAAGGGGAAAGTGCCGGTGGTACTTGTTGAAGGAATTTATTCTCGTGAAAAATACCAAGACTTTCTCGACTTTCTAATGAAACTCTTTCCCCAAAAAAAGCTAGTTTATTATTTTGATCTTTCTTTCGAGGAAACGGTCAAAAGACATCAGACCCGAATGCAGCGAGACTATTTTTCCGAGGAAACGATGCGTAAATGGTGGCTTGAGCGAGACTTGCTTTTCCCAAAAGGATCTTCAGAGGAAAGACTGATCAAAGAAGGCCTAACGATAGCAGAAACGGTCGATCAGATCATCGCAGATTATCAAGAAACAAGAAGGAGTGATTGAATATGGCGCGAATCATTGAACAAGGAACAGACCAAGAATTGGCTGCGTTAGAAACAGCATTAACAGCATACACAAAGCACCAAAAACCATTTACACAAACAGAGACCTATCAGAACTTTAGCAGTGTAATCAAAAAAGAGGGTGTGGTGATTGCTGGTGGCATTGCCTACGCCTCAATGTATCATATCGGCTATCTTGACACCCTGTGGGTCAAAGCATCCGAGCGGGGAAAAGGATATGGCAAGCAGATTCTTACGGATCTTGAACAGCAGTTGAAAGCATTTGGTTGTGAAAACTGTCAGACGGCGACCTTTGATTTTCAAGCGCCAGATTTTTATCAGCGAATGGGTTATGACGAAATTGGGAGAATCGCCCATACGCAAAATCAGCTAACAGAAATTTTTCTAGTAAAGAAATTACATGATTGATTCCAAATTGATTCTCAAATAAACCTTTGAACAAGGAAAAAACAATGAGAGAGAGGCACAACCAATGTTAGATAAATCAATTCCATATGCAGAAATCTGGATGAAGCGAGCGCACAAAAACACACCGATCCAGCCCCTTCAATCCGATAACTATTCGCTACGCAGCTACCAAGCAGGAGACGAAAGGCACTGGGCACGGATCGAAACATCCGTCGGAGAGTTTGACAATGAGGCCGAGGCATTGGCGTATTTTGAAAAGGAATTTATGCCCGAGCGAGCACAGCTAGGACAGCGAATGTTTTTTGCCCTTGATCAATCAGGTACACCGGTCGGTACGGCTACCGCTTGGAAAAAGCCAAGCAAGACGGCACACTGGTTCCACTAGTCCATTGGGTAGCAGTAATGCCGCAAGCCCAGCGCCAAGGGATCGCTCGCGGCTTGGTCACGCAAGTCGTTGCTGTCTTGGAGGCAGCCAATGAACCGATGTATCTTCATACGCAAACTTGGAGCCACGCAGCAATCAAGCTCTATCAGCAGCTTGGATTTGCGATCATTGCAACAGATATCAATGGGAATGAAAATCCAGAATACCCACTGGCTTGTCAAGTATTGGCAGAAGTGGCCCAAAAAGCCAGAAACGAGTAAGAGATGCTGGCGGAAAAAAATCCGTTAACTTTTCGTAAAACTCTTGCGTAAAAGGCGGCATGTGTCGAATTTAAGTCTGTAAAAATTCTCCTTTTTCAAGTATAATACCAAAGGAGTATGAGGAAGGATGGGCGAGATGGCACAGCTTTTTTTTAAATATGGCGCAATGAATAGTGGGAAAACGATCGAGATACTGAAAGTTGCTCACAACTATGAAGAACAAGATAAACCAGTCGTGATCATGACAAGCGGATTGGACACGAGAAGTGGCGTGGGAAATGTTTCGAGTCGCATCGGCTTAGAACGAGACGCGATCCCGATTTTTGATGAAACGGATCTGTTCCATTTGATCAAAGACCTGGGTTATAAACCTTACTGTATTTTAATCGATGAAGCACAGTTCCTAAAGAAGCATCACGTGCTGGCTTTCACCAAAATCGTGGACGAGTTAGGTATCCCTGTGATGGCCTTTGGTTTGAAAAATGATTTCCGCAATGAATTATTTGAAGGCTCAAAATACTTGCTGCTTTACGCAGATAAAATCGAAGAGATGAAAACCATCTGCTGGTTCTGTCATAAAAAAGCAACCATGAACTTGCACTATATCGACGGAAAACCCGTTTACGAGGGCGATCAAGTACAAATCGGCGGCAATGAAGCGTATTATCCAGTTTGCCGCAAGCATTACTTTCACCCGGGAATGAAAAAAGAAGGAGAATAATCAATGTACGATCAGTTACAAGCAATCGAAGACCGTTACGAAGAATTAGGCGAATTACTAAGTGATCCAGCCGTGATCTCTGACACCAAACGCTTCATGCAGCTTTCAAAAGAAGAAGCCAATACACGGGAAACGGTGGAAGTCTACCGCCGTTACAAAGAAGTCGTTGAAGGAATCAAGGATACCGAAGAAATGCTTGGGGAAAACCTTGATGCGGAAATGGCAGAGATGGCCAAAGAAGAACTCTCTGACTTGAAAAAAGAAAAAGACGTTTTAGAAGAGCGCATCAAAATTTTGTTATTGCCGAAAGATCCGAATGATGACAAAAACATCATCATGGAGATCCGTGGTGCAGCAGGCGGCGACGAAGCAGCCTTATTTGCTGGCGATCTTTTCAATATGTATCAAAAATATGCGGAAAACCAAGGTTGGAAAGTCGAAGTCATGGATGCCAATGTCACTGGAATCGGCGGCTACAAAGAAGTCATCATGATGATCACTGGCGACAACGTCTTTTCAAAATTGAAATATGAGAGCGGCGCCCACCGAGTACAAAGGGTACCGTCTACCGAATCGCAAGGCCGAATCCATACGTCTACGGCAACGGTCGTGGTTATGCCTGAAGCTGAAGAAGTCGAAATCGATATCGCAGACAAAGATATTCGAACCGATATTTACCATGCCTCTGGTGCTGGTGGTCAGCACGTCAACAAAACAGCTTCTGCTGTTCGTTTGACGCACTTGCCAACAGGGATCGCTGTTGCGATGCAAGATGAGCGTTCACAGCTGAAAAACCGTGAGAAAGCAATGAAAGTCTTGCGGGCACGGGTCTATGACCAAATGCAGCAAGAAGCACAAAGCGAATACGATGCAAACCGTAAATCAGCAGTGGGTACCGGCGATCGTTCTGAACGGATTCGGACCTATAACTTCCCACAAAACCGCGTAACAGATCACCGTATCGGGTTGACTATTCAAAAATTGGATCAAATTTTAGCTGGAAAACTCGATGAAATTGTTGATGCACTGATCGTTTACGATCAAACATCAAAATTAGATGAGATGCAAAATGGCTAAAACCTATCGAGAAGTCCTTTCACGGGCTTCTTCTTTTTTAGAAACGAAAGGGCTGGACGGGTATGCGATCCAATACCTGTTTTTACAGCGAAAAAACTGGCAGCAACTCGATTGGCTGCTGCAGATGGACCAACCCATCCTAAGGGAAGATGAGGCACAGATCGCAGCAGATCTTGAACAGCTGCTACAGCATGAACCCCCGCAATATTTACTGGGGTATGAAGAATTTTATGGGCATCGCTTAAAAGTGACTCCTGCAACCTTGATCCCGCGTCCAGAAACCGAAGAGCTGGTGGAAAAGTGTTTGGCAAAATTACCAGCAGATCAGCCACTACGAGTCGTAGACATCGGCACAGGTACTGGAGCGATCGCCATTGCCTTGAAATTGGCACGTCCCCAGTGGGCCGTAAGTGCCGTGGATCTTTCAGCAGAGGCATTAGCCGTTGCTAAAGAAAATGCGACAGCCTTAGGCGCAGAGATCCGCTTTTTCCAAGGAGATACTTTAGAACCTGTGGCAGATCAGCAATGGGATCTGATCGTTTCCAACCCGCCTTATATCAGTGCTGAAGAGTGGCCGCTGATGGATATCAGCGTACGGGAAAAAGAGCCTAAAATGGCGCTTTTTGCTCAAGAACAAGGGTTAGCGATCTATAAGCAATTAGCACAGCAAGCACCGAAGTGTTTGGCGCCCAGTGGGCAAATGGCGCTAGAAATCGGCTTTCAGCAAGGACCCGCCGTTCAACAACTGTTTGCAGCCGCTTTTCCCAACAAAGAAGTCACCGTAGTAAAAGATCTTGCGGGTCAAGACCGGATGGTGTTCGTCAGTCATCCACAAGATGTGGATAAATAAATTTTTTTACACAGGAAAAATTGCAAAAACCTTATGAAATGAACGACTTCTAAATAAACCGAGTTATAAACAGGGTTATCCACACTTGACAAACGACTTATCCACAAAATGTGGAAAAGAAACCAGAAAATGTTGATAAGTGTGGAAACTTCTCAAAAAAGGATGTGGATAAATTGTGGAAACAAAAATTTTTGATCAATCACAGTTAAACGAAGCAGCAGCTATTTTAGCTGAGGGGGATTAGTGGCGTTCCCGACGGAAACCGTCTATGGACTAGGGGCTAGCGCGCTTTTGCCCAATGCTGTTGCGCAAGTATATCAAGTCAAAGGACGACCTAGTGACAACCCTTTGATCGTTCATATTGCCGAGCCAGAGCAGTTGGAACCGTTTGTGGATAACAAGCATCCCTTCGCAGATAAATTGATGGAAACTTTCTGGCCGGGGCCCTTAACCTTGATCTTTTCTATCAAAAAAGACAGTTTACCTAGCATCGTTACTGGCGGCTTATCCACAGCGGCGTTTCGGATGCCCAACAACACCAAGACGTTAGCGTTGATCAAACAAGCCCAACAGCCATTGGTTGGTCCTAGCGCGAATACATCTGGTAAACCAAGCCCAACATCAGCTGCGCATGTTCAGCATGATCTGGCAGGCAAAATCGCTGGCATCTTGGATGATGGGGTGACGCAGATCGGTGTCGAATCAACAGTCTTAGATTTGAGTGACCCAAAGGCGCCGCCGATCATCTTACGTCCTGGTGCGATCTCTAAAGAACAGCTTGAAGCAGTCTTACAAACGAAAGTCCTCGTCGATCAGCACTTAGTAACAGAAAGTGAAGCACCCAAAGCGCCGGGCATGAAATACAAGCACTATGCACCGAATACTAACGTCATGATGGTCAATGACCAAGATTGGTCGGCAGCCATGGCTTGGGCAAAAGAACAGCAGCTTAAGGTAGGTGTTTTAGCTGGACCCACGATCGCCGAGCAAGTCCGCTTTGAAGCGGCAGCCATTTATTTATTTTTTGATGACAGTGTGGAAGCCGCGACAAAAGGGCTGTTTGCGGGGTTACGGGCGTTAGATGAATCGATTGCTGAGCTAGATATCTTATTTGCACCCACGTTTCCAGAAAGCGGCTTAGGGGCTGCTTATATGAATCGGTTGAAAAAAGCTGCAAATCAAAGTTTCTTTCAAGAAAATTAGCAAAAAACCAGAATTCATTATAGGTAGCTTATGAAGAAATGTGATACAATGCTACCATTAAGGTAAAGGGGTGTTGTAAGCATGGATTATCAAACGTTTGATCCCGAATTGTGGCAAGCGATCGAAAAAGAAACGAATCGTCAACAAAACAATTTGGAATTGATTGCGTCTGAAAATATCGTTTCAGAAGGTGTAATGGCTGCGCAAGGTAGTATTTTGACAAATAAATACGCTGAGGGTTATCCAGATCGTCGTTACTATGGCGGTTGTGAATTTGTTGATGTGGTAGAAAACTTAGCAATTGAACGGGCGAAAAGTATTTTCGGTGCGGCATATGCCAATGTTCAACCGCATTCTGGTTCTCAAGCCAACACAGCAGCTTATTTAGCGTTGATCGAAACAGGCGATACAGTATTAGGGATGGATCTTTCCGCAGGCGGTCATTTGACCCATGGCTCACCAGTGAATTTCAGCGGCAAGACCTATAATTTTGTTAGTTATGGTGTTGATCCTGCAACAGAAGTCATTGACTACAATGTCGTTCGTATTTTGGCGCGCAAGCATCAACCGAAACTGATCGTTGCCGGTGCCAGTGCTTACTCACGTACGATCGATTTTGCGAAGTTCCGTGAAATCGCTGATGAAGTTGGCGCAAAATTGATGGTGGATATGGCGCATATCGCTGGTTTAGTAGCGGCTGGTCTTCATCCAAATCCAGTTCCTTATGCGGACATCACGACTTCTACGACCCATAAAACATTACGCGGCCCTCGAGGCGGTTTGATTTTAACAAATGATGAAGACTTAGCGAAAAAAATCAATAGTGCCGTTTTCCCTGGCATCCAAGGCGGACCATTAGAGCACGTGATCGCAGCGAAAGCTGTCGCTTTTAAAGAAGCACAAGATGCGTCGTTCAAAGAGTACTCTGAACAAGTCATCCGCAATGCGCAAGCAATGGCGAAAGTCTTCAACCAAGCACCACAAGCCCGCTTGGTCTCTGGTGCAACAGACAATCACCTATTATTGATCGATGTGCGTGGCTTTGATTTGAACGGAAAAGAAGCAGAAGCCTTGCTGGATCAAGTCAATATCACCGTCAATAAAAACTCGATTCCTTTCGAATCATTAAGTCCTTTCAAAACGAGTGGGATTCGCGTGGGGACACCAGCGATCACTAGTCGTGGCTTTAAAGAAGAAGATTGTGTCGAAGTGGCGAAATTGATCGTCAAAGTTTTAGAAAAACCAAATGATGAAGCCGTCTTGGCAGAAGTAGCGGCGCAAGTCAAAGAATTGACGGACAACTATCCACTTTACAAAAACAAATAAAATGGGACTGTGACAGAAGTTAAGGTCAGACAAGACGTCTCACGCGTTTTTCCTGCGCTCCAGCTCTTTGATCACCAAAAGTGAAAAAGGGGCTAGAATGAACGTAGAGGCGTGTTACATGCCGTCTTGTCTCCTTCCTTCTAACACAATCCTTTTTTTGAGGAAAAGTAGCATTGCCTGGGGCAGATGGTTGTAACAAGAGCCGATTTGCTTTAAAATAAGAGAAAAACCAAAGGAGATTTTTTTAAATGGGTAAATTTCAAGTAATCGATCACCCGCTGATCCAACACAAATTAACAATGATCCGCGACAAGAACTGTGGAACAAAGGTTTTCCGTGAAGTTGTTAATGAAATCGCAATGTTGATGGCGTATGAAGTGTCTCGCGACATGCCGCTTGAAGATCTAGTGATTGAAACACCAATTGAAGAATCAACACAAAAAACACTATCTGGTAAAAAGGTAGCGATCATTCCCATCCTGCGCGCAGGTCTAGGCATGGTTGATGGTATCCTTGAATTGATCCCAGCCGCAAAAGTTGGTCATATCGGGATGTACCGTGATGAAGAAACGCTAGAACCACACGAATACTTCGTAAAATTACCTGAAGATATCGATGAACGTCAATTATTTATCGTTGACCCAATGTTAGCTACGGGTGGTTCAGCGATCATGGCGATCGATGCACTGAAAAAACGTGGTGCTTCAAACATGAAATTCGTCTGCTTAGTTGCTGCACCAGAAGGCGTGAAAGCATTGCAAGATGCCCATCCAGATGTTGACATCTACACTGCAAATCTTGATGAACGCCTAAATGAACACGGCTATATCGTTCCTGGTTTGGGCGATGCCGGTGACCGTCTATTCGGTACAAAATAAATCAATACAAATACGACAAAGGCAACTGAAGTTTTGCCTTGTCAATGACGCCATGGGAAAAGATCGACAGCCAAAACGGTTCGATCGGTTATCCATGGCTTTTTTTACGTTTTTCAAAAAAACAGACAATGAAAAAAGGAGAAAATCAACTGATTTTCTCCTTGCATTAAACGGGTTATAGTTTGGTTAATTGTTTGTAATTGATGATCAATACACCATTACTTTGCGAAACTAATTTCTGGTTTTCTGGGGTTTCGTTCAGCTCGACCACCGCAGAGTTTTTCAACTGCTTTGTGATGGTACCAGTTTGTTTCTTCCCATGGAACGTGAACATGACAGGAGTAGCGACCTCAAACGTTGAACCTTCTTGTGACGGGACAATTGTTGTTTCGAATTTACCAAATGTTGCCATGTAAAAACCTCCTTGATACTTCTATTATATCATAATTTTCGGAAAATTTCAGTAAGTAGATTTTTTTCAGCAGACCTCTTTACAAAACAACCGTTTTTGCATATAATTTTCTTTGTGCCATACAACGCCAGCTTAGCTCAGTTGGTAGAGCAACGCACTCGTAACGCGTAGGTCACAGGTTCGAATCCTGCAGCTGGCATAAGAAATGAAAAACCATGAATCTTCTTTTAGAGGATTCATGGTTTTTCTTTTGCAGGCGATAAGTAATCTAATTTTTTCCTGATTTACCCGATAACTGTTCTTATTCGCCCATTAGCATTACATGACATGTCCTATTTCGCACACGATTTTGATCGAAATCAACAAAATAGATATAGCCTACAGAGCCGATCTCTAGCTTGCCATTACTTAAAATAAAGCTTTCGCTTGCACCGAAAAAACTCGAGCGAATATGTGCATCGCCGTTTAAAATCGTTGCTGGATCTGTTGGGTAGTTTGGATCGTCCAGACTCATCAAAAATTCTAAATGCTTTGGTCCAGGATAACGATAATCGGTATTTTCTGATAGTTCACGAGGAATAATTTTATCGAGAATTCGGTTTAAATCAACTTGAAGAAATTCATCTCCGTTAAAGTCTGTATCATGCATGTATTCTTCAAAGATAACAGAACAAGTCGTATGGGGAGACTGTACGAGACAGATTCCATTTGAAATTCCGCTTTTTTCAACCATTGCTTTCACTTCTTCTGTGATGTTGTGGTAAGACACTCGATTCCCGTTAGAAGTTAACGTCAGTTGCTCTTTTAAAAATTTCACAGTGTTAATCCTCCTTTTTGTGCTTCACCGCTTGTTTGATCATTTCTGTAAGGGTTTGAACTGGATCATCTGCTTGCACAATACCGCTTGTCCCTCCGGTACCATCAGCACCTGACGATAAAGCTTTTTCAACATCGGCAGCACTAGATATACCAGCAGCCTGCAAAATCAGGATTTCTGGATCAATTTCCCGAACAACACGATTTGTTTCCGTCATGTATTGAAGATCACTGGTTTGTCCTGTCCCAATTAGTTCGGTTGGCTCGCAAACCATCACATCGGGTTTTAGGGAAGCCGCGGCTCTCGCTTCACTCAATGAATTCGCACAGACAATTGTTAAGAGACCCAATTCATTTGAGCGCTGAATCGCTTTAGTCAGTTCTTGCAATGTCATGGGGTGTTCAGCATGGTTTAAAAAGGTAGCTTCAGCTCCGGCTTCTGCCACTGCTTCGGGTAAAACATAGCCCATTCCACGACCGATTTCGATTCCGTCTAAATGTTGGACAGTGACGAATAAATGTGTTGTTGCCTGTTTAATTAAAGAAACGTCTGCATGCTGAACAGTAAATAGAATGTCGATGTCATACAAAGATGACAACTCATCAGCAGCTTTTGCCAATGCCAATGCTTGTTTTCCATAAAGATAGGCTTTGGGATTGATGACAAAGAATGGCGTTCTTAAAGTTCTTTTTTTCATTAGCTTTCTCCTTCACGATAAGGTTTGGTATGAAAGACTGTAAAATAGTGCTCGAGTGTCTTGGACATTCCATTGCTTGCTGAATGAAGTAAATCGAAATAGTCATTTGGTTGATTTTTGTGAATTTCATTCATAGCAGCAGTGACAAAGTCAGTAAAAATATTTATTTTCCGGATACCTTCTAAGGCACATTTTTCAAGGTTTTCATCGCCAGAAGAGGATCCGCCATGCAGAACAAGAGGAACATTGACGGCATGGTGTATTTCCTTTAAAACGTCAAAATTTATTTTGGGTATCCCTTGATAATGTCCGTGAGAGGTGCCAATAGAAACTGCCAACGAATCAACCCCGGTTAATTTGGCAAATGTAACAGCCTCAGAAGGTTCTGTGTAAATAGATTGACTATTTACGGCTGATTCCAGACTGTTTTCCGACCCAACGTGCCCGATTTCGGCTTCAACAACGACACCATTTTTATGAGCGTAATCGGCGATCTCCTTTGACCGACGGACATTTTCTTCAAATGGCTCCTCAGAAGCATCGATCATTACGGAAGTAAAACCTAAATGAATGGCTCTTTTGATGACCTCTTCATCGGTACCATGATCTAAGTGCAAAGCGATAGGTACAGTGCTTTTCTTTGCTAAAAATTTTCCAATCATGGCAGCCTCTTCTAAAGTCAACATGTTCATATGGGACTGAGCGAAGGCCAATATCAAAGGCTTGTTTAAACGTTCAGCAGTCTCCGCGTATGACCTTGCACTAGTTAAGTCGAAAAAATTTGCTGCAGGTAATGCATAATTGTGTTTTTCTGCATGTGCGAATAGTTCTTTTGTTGTGACCAACATAGGGCATTCTCCTTATTCTTTGATTTTCTTTTCGATTTCCGCGTACATTTCTTCTGTACCAATCCCTGTTAAGAGTGGCAGCCCCATAATTACGCGATCTTTGATTGAGTCTGGAACAACCGTTGTACTCACCACGATGTCATAGTTATCAATTTTATTCATCTCATCTGCCACTTTGGATTGATACAGTTTCACTTGATCAGTTATCCCTTTTTCTTTCAGCCATTCTTTTACCTTATTTGTTACAATTGTTGAAGTTGCAACACCTGTACCGCACATAATCAATAGTTTTTTCATTATCATTTCCTCATATAATTTCGATGTTTGTTTCTTGGGACGAATTTTATTTACATAAATCAATCCAAACAAAACAGAGACGCCAATTATGGCTAAACCGCCCCAGCTTAATATTTTGGTTAAGCCGACATAAAGGAATGTGGTCCATAAACCACCTTCAGCCATAGCAGTGATCATAGAGTTTCCTTGTAGATCAAAGTTTGCGGATCGAGCAGCAGTAGTGACAAGCGGTGCTGCCCACGAAGTAATATAGAGAATGCTTACCATATAAATCGTTCCAGCAATTACTGTTCGAATGATGTTTCCTCCAAAAACAGCAGCCATCAAGCAAATCAGAAAGGGAATGGTTGCTAAATCACCAAAAGGCAAGGTCGTATTGCCAGGTAGAATTACGGCTAACAAAATAGTGATCGGAACTAGCAGCAATGAGGAAGAAAGGACAGCTGGATGACCAACCGATAATGCTGCATCCATACCGATGTAAAGCTCTCTTCCAGGAAACCGTTTTTTGACGAATTCATTTGCAGATTCAGAAATAGGCGTTAGACCTTCCATCAGTAAAGCAACCATTTTAGGCATCAAAACCATCACAGCGCCTGTTTGGACGGCTAATTGGCCGACACCTGCTGTGTCATATCCGGCAAGTATTCCCATGATGAGACCAATCAAAAAGCCCATAACAGTAGAGTCACCAAAGACACCAAATTTTTTCTGAATGGTTTCTGGATCTGCTTTCCAATCTTTTAGTCCTGGAATACGATCAAAGAGCCAATTCATCGGAAGTGCAAAGATGAATCCTGGTGCGGCGGTACCATGAGGAAAAGTGATATTAGGAAATCCGTAGAACTTATTAATGATCGGACCTAAAATATCTCCCATTAAAAGAATCATCATCAAATAGATGACGGTGGCCGCGATCCCCATTGCAAAGTCTCCAGTGAGGGCATAAATCAGAGAAGAGATGAAGGCTGCGTGCCAAATATTCCAAATATCTACATTCAATACTTTAGTCAGCCCTAAAATGATGAGTAGAACATTTAGGACCACACCAATCGGAATGGCAAGACTTCCTAAAATCGTCCCGTAAGAAATTGCCGCTGCGGCAGGCCATCCGACATCAATCGTTGTCAAATTTAATCCTAGACGTTCAACCATATGCTGGGCGGCAGGACCCAAGCTGCTGCTTAGAAGGTCAATCACCAAATTCAATCCAACAAACCCGACACCAACAGTTAAGGCTGAAGTAAAGGCTTTGCCAGGCTTGGTTCCCAAAATTATTCCAAAAATAAAAATTAAAATAGGCAAAACAACGATTGAACCTAGATCAACGAACCACTGTAATGCATTTAACATAATTGTTCCTCCTTTTTATTGCAGGCCATTTTTTTCAATAATCGAAAGATACGCTTCTTTAGTCGTTACTGAGGATAGGGCTTCCAAAACCCCTGGTGTTTGAAACATAGAGATAAGATTTTGTAGCATACCCAATTGCTCATGTGGTTCCTTCAATGCAAGCATGAACAACAGAGATACATCGATTTTCTTTTCTTGCGAACCCATTTCAATAAATGAAAGGGGAGAGGCAAGTGACATAAAAGCGACTTGGGATCGTAAAACAAATTTGCTGTCCGTATGTGGGATCGCTACCCCAATGCCGTTAATTTTTAAACCTGTAGGAAAGGTTTCTTCTCGCTGTACGATATTTTGATAGAACTGATCATTTACACAATGAGTTTTGATGAGTTCGTCTGCTAATAGTCGAAAAGCTTCCTCTTTTGTTTTAGAATCTTTTTCAAGTAACACGATTTGGTGATCAAAAAACATGATCAATTTCCTCCTCTTAACAATCTTTGATACAGTTCTTCTTGCGTTTGACTATTAACGATCCATTGAATTTCTTCGGCTGAGTTAAACAATCCGTAAATCGAAGCGATCAACTCTTTTGCCTCGATCATGTTTTCTTCAGCAATCGCAAGCAAAACAATTAGTTGGATTTTTGTGTCTCCCCAAGTAATTGGCGCATCGAGGGTGAGAAAAGCAAGTTTTGTTTCTTTCACTGTATGTGGATCAGCATGTGGAATGGCTACTCCCGTCTTTAAGCCAGTGCTTCCTAGTTCCTCTCGTTCAAATAGAGAATGCTTAAATTTTGTTGTAACAAGCTTTTTTTTCAGATAATCATCTGCTAAAAAATCCAGTACATCTTTTTTTGTTCGAAACTTTTTTTGACAAAAAGGAAAGTAGGATCTAAATATTTTTGTAATAAAGTCGTTTTCTGGTATTTTTTTGAGTAAAAATTTTTCTCATTCTCATTAAGATTAGATATCTTTGCTGAGATTCTTCCTATTTCTTCGGTAGTAGGAAGCGGCGAAATATAAATAACTGGCGGTGCTGTAATGTCCAATGGAATAGTTGATATGATCAGATCAACAGTTTCAAGAGATGTACTGACCAGTTTACTCAAAGGAATGATCTCCAATACGGTATCAGCAGCGATCGTTTGTTTGATACGGTTAAAAATCAACTCCGATGTAGCAAAACCAGATTGGCAAACAATTAGTATATGGTTAGTAATTTTTATCTTTTCAAAGGCTAGCTGAAAATGGATCGTCAGAAAAGAAACTTCGTCTTCTGTTAATAAGATTTGAAATCGCTCCTCTAAATCTCCAATTGCATATTTGGTCAATGTATACATTGTTGAGTATTGTTTTTTGATACTTTTTATCAGTGGGTTTTTCAATAAAATTCCTGTCTTTGATCGATGGATCATGGGAACGATATGAGCCAATAATGTTTGCAGCAATAATTTATCTTGTGTCAGATCTGCGTTTAACATATGTGACATTTTTTGAATAATTTGTTTCGTACAATTTGTGATAGTAGATTCGTGAGGCTCATCCATTTGACCAAAAGGCTCGATGCCGTGTGCTAATAACAAGGAACATACATATTGAATATCTGTATCACTAAATTGAACAGGTAGTTGCTGTTGGATCATTTCAGAAAAATCAACCGCGATCATATAGAATTTCATTCGTCTAAGTTCGTCAAATACTAGCTGCTCTTGTTTTTCAATGTGTTTATCTATAAGAAGTCTTGAAAGAAAAATTCGCAATGAAAGCTTCAAAGATTCAATAGAATAATTATTGACTGGATGGCCGATTGTTTGAGTCATGTCTGAGACAAATTTCTTCGTTAAATCGAGAACCTTAGAGTCAAAGAGATTGTTGACCAAAAGATTTTCACTGGCTTTGGCGTCGGTATACTTCTCTAAAAAAGATTTGAATACGTTTTGAGCAGCAGATTCAACTGAGGTTAGCTTGAGTCCGCTAGTAGTCATTTTTGTTGATACTTGATGGAATCGACAGAAAGCAACGATTTCATCAACATCTTTCTTTATTGACTGGTTGCTAATATAAAAATATTCAGAGAATTCCTGATAATGCATTGGTTTTACTGAAAACAGATAGTTAGCGAAAATAAAGATTTTACGATAATTAGGTGAAAATAGTTCGAGTTTAGTCTCTTTTTTTGCTAACAATCGATAACCATTCTGTTTTGCTGATTCAGAACCAGATAAAAAGATTCCTTTTCTTGGTACTTTTTTGAGAGCTAGTCCCGAATCTTTTAGTTTCTTTTCTAAAGTCGTTAAATTGTTATAAACCGTTTTTTGGGATACATTTAACTGCTTTTGAAAAAAAGAGGCAGGGCGAAACTCCGTTTGTTCTAATAGTAGTTGCAACAGCAGTTGTTCTCGATTATTTAAAATCATTGGTTCACCTCCGGAAGCGCTTCCTTAATTGTATTCTAGTGAAATTATGTGGTGGCGTAAATAACATTTCATTACCACATTAATGTGGTAAATTAGGCTTGTCATGTATCAATTTATATTTTGGAAAAAGTAGTTAAGAGTAGTCATTTGTTGCTATATATTTGAAACGAAAACTAGGTGGCGATCTATCATGGAGTTAAAGTTGATTTATTCTGTTACATTGAGGAAAGATTTATCAAAAATAAAGAAGAATACTAAGAATAAGATATTTTATTAAGTAAGGAGAATAGACGAATTCAGCGAGTTTTCATTGAAAAGTATGTCGCTGAACTTCCTATCTAGTACATATACGATCGTTTTACTCTGATTGATCAGATATGAATCAGAATATAGCCCTTCTTTCATTGTAATTCTAAACAATTTCGGATTGTTTTTAACCCTCTTTTCCCGAAAATCATTAAAGTTTCTAAATTTTTTGTGAATGCTCGTGGACAATCCTTTCTTTTCTCCTCAAATATCACTATAATGGATAAAGATTCTACAGAAGAGAGTGTGGACATGGAAAATTCACGAATAAAAACGAACGATAATCGAATTGACTACGGTGTGATTCTACCCGTATTTTTATTATGTCTGATTGGTGTGGCGTCCTTGTATGTGGCGTTGACCCACGATCCAAATAACCCGAATATGTTGCGAACGTTAGGGTTTCAAGCTTTATGGTATGTGCTAGGTATTATTGCGGTGATTATTATCATGCAGATCAAATCAAAATGGCTTTGGAAATTGACTCCCTATATTTATGGAGCCGGATTAGCCGTCATGTTGGCGCTTTTGAAATTTTACGACCGGACAATGGCTGCCTCGACAGGGTCAAAAAACTGGTTCCGTTTTGGGGCCTTTACTCTCCAGCCGTCAGAGTTGATGAAGATCGCCTATATTATGATGTTGGCCTTAGTCGTCACACAGCACAATGTCAAGCATCGGGAACGAGATCTGAAAACAGATGGGTTGCTGATTGCGAAAATGTTGGCCGTCACGATTCCAGTACTGATCCTGATCACCTTGCAAAACGACTTTGGTACGATGTTGGTCTTTCTGGCGATTTTCGGTGGGGTCTTCTTGATGTCGGGGATCTCTTGGCGAATCGTTGTGCCAGTGATTGCGGCATTCGTGATTCTCGGCGGCGGAACGATTTTCTTAGTGACTACCGATGTTGGTCGTGAGTTGCTGTACAATACAGGGATCTTTAAAGAGTACCAGTTCGCCCGTATCGATTCGTGGCTAGATCCTTTTCATGATACCCAAGGGCAATCCTTCCAATTGGCGTACGCTCTGATGGCGATCGCGTCTGGCGAGATGTTCGGGAAAGGATTTAATGTCAGCGATGTGTATGTACCAGTCCGAGAATCCGATATGATTTTTTCAGTGATCGGTGAGAATTTTGGGTTTATTGGCAGCGCGTTTGTCATTTTATTGTATTTTATTTTGATCTACCGGATGATCCGCGTATGTTTCGATACCAACAATGAATTTTATGCTTACTTGGCAACTGGGATCATTATGATGATTCTCTTCCATGTGTTTGAAAACATTGGCGCAAACATCGGTCTCTTACCGTTGACGGGGATTCCACTGCCGTTTATTAGCCAAGGAGGATCTGCCCTATTAAGCAATATGATTGGGATCGGTTTGATTTTATCGATGCGCTATCAAGCTGAGACCGCACCAAAAACACTTTAAGGAGTTCACATGATTACATTTTATTGGTACCCAAAATGCAGTACATGCCGAAATGCGAAGCGTTGGTTAGAAGAGCACGAGATTCCCTTTGAAGCGATCGATATGGTGAACACACCGCCTCAACCGGAACAATTGCTGGCTTGGATCCAATCAAGCGAAGCACCGTTAACCCGTTTCTTTAACACAAGCGGCATGAAATACCGTGAATTGCAATTAAAAGAAAAAGTGCCGACCATGACTGCCCAAGACGCAGCTGATGTGCTGGCAACCGATGGTATGTTGATCAAGCGCCCACTGCTGGTTAGCGGCGACCGCTTTTTGATTAATGGATTTAAAGAAAATGAATATGAAGGAGTCTTACTAGAATCATGGAAAAGAAATGCTTAAGAAAAAAGATAATTTGTGGGTTTTGTTTAACGGGAAAGAATATTGTGTCGGTTTAACAAAAGAAGCGCAAGAAGAACTTGGTGCGGTCACGTTTGCTTCGATTCAAAAAGCAGGAACTGCTTTAAAACAAGGAGAGACCCTTGTTGAGCTAGAAGCGGAAAAAGCAGTCAGTGAATTTCCAAGTCCATTGACGGGCGTGATTTCTTCCGTAAATGAAAAATCGATCAATCCATTGATACCTTAAATGATGAAGACGAAATGAACGCTTGGCTGGTCAGCTTCAAAGAGGTTGACCCAAGTCAATTTGAAGCCTTGTAAGTCAAATCTGTAAAAACGACTATTTTTTCAAAAAGAATTGACAGTCGGATAAGACGTTGCTATAATTTGCTCAATAAATGAATGCTTTGAAAAGAAGAGTACATGTTCTTAACGTACACAGAGAGCCCTGTTTGGTGCAAATGGGCAACGGAGAGAGGATGGAAGATGGTCTTTGAGCATGATAGGTGAGTGGAAACAAGCCTATCACGGGAGGCACCCGTTACAGTGCAGCAGTATGCGAAGCAATTCAAGTACTGAGCGAGGCTGTTGATGTGAATCGACAGTAAATCAAGGTGGTAACGCGGAAGTTGTGCTTTCGTCCTTTGTAACAGTATAATGTACAGAGGATGAAAGCTTTTTTTGTGTTTAACCAACCAAAGAGGAAAGATGGGAATAGCATGGCATTAATCGAATTGTCGCATGTAAAAAAGTCATTCGGCAAAAAGCAAACGGCTGTCCACGCCGTCAATGATGTTTCACTGCAAGTGGAAAAAGGCGATATCTATGGAATCGTTGGCTACTCTGGTGCTGGGAAAAGTACATTAGTTCGTTTGTTGAACGGCTTAGAATTGCCGACAGCAGGAGATGTAGTCATTAACGGTCAAAATATTTTGGCATTGAAAAACAAAGAATTGAGAAACTTCCGTAAAAAAATCGGCATGATTTTTCAGCACTTTAATCTATTATGGTCTCGAACGGTGGCGGAGAACATCGAATTGCCATTGGAGTTGGCTGGCGTTGAAAAAGCAAAACGCCGGCAACGAGCGCAAGAGCTGATCAAGTTAGTTGGGTTGGAAGGACGGGAAACTGCCTATCCGGCACAATTGTCTGGCGGACAAAAGCAAAGAGTCGGGATTGCTCGTGCATTAGCGAATGAACCAGAAATTTTGCTGTGTGATGAAGCAACGAGTGCGTTAGATCCACAAACAACAGAAGAAGTGTTGGATCTCTTGCTTTCCATCAATAAAAAATTGCATTTGACGATCGTGCTGATTACCCATGAAATGAACGTCATTCGCAAAATCTGCAACAAAGTCGCGGTGATGGAGCATGGGCAGATCGTTGAAGAAGGATCAGTACAATCGGTTTTCCGTAACCCACAGCAAGAAGTGACCAAACGTTTTGTTCAGCAAGATTTGGAACCAGAAGAAGATGTCGAAGAACTACGGCAAGCCTTCTTACGAGAAAATCCGCAAGGGCATTTAGTGACCTTGACATTCACGCAAGATAACGCCAATGAACCAGTCATTTCACAAGCAATTCGCCGCTTCCAGATCGATGTCAATGTCGTTTATGGAAAGATCCAACAAACCAATGAAGGATCCTTTGGCGGCTTGACGGTCTTATTGACAGGTGAAGCAAATGAGATCGAAAAAGCGATCACCTTTTTCAAAGAGCAGCAAGTAGGCGTGGAGGTGATTGAACGTGGATAAGTCATTTGTAGAAACCTATTTTAATTTTGAAAAAGTCGATTGGGCCAACATGCAGCAAGCAACCCTAGACACCTTGTTTATGACTTTCTTCTCCATGGTTTTAGTGGTTGTGATCGGTTTGCTTCTAGGATTGGCGCTTTATTCACTAGGGCGTAAACAAACGGCGGGAGCCAACATTTTCTACAATGTGGTTTCCATCATCAGTAACGCCTTTCGCTCAACACCATTCATGATTTTAATGGTTTTGATCATTCCCTTTACAACGTTATTAGTCGGTTCGTTCCTAGGGGCAAAAGCAGCGATCCCAGCATTAGTATTATCGGCAGCACCGTTTTATGCTCGGATGGTGGAAATTGCTTTTCGTGAAGTCAATCCCGGTGTGATTGAAGCAGCAGAAGCGATGGGCGCTAGTTACTGGGAGATCATTTATAAGATCGTGATCCCAGAAAGTGTTCCGGCATTGATTTCAGGACTGACAGTCACAACGATCTCAATGATTGGTTATACCGCCATGGCAGGCGCGATCGGTGCCGGTGGGCTAGGCGCTTTGGCTTGGCAAGAAGGATTTCAACGTGGAAATTACACTGTTACCCTTGTCGCAACAGTGATTATTTTAATTATCGTTTTCATTATCCAAGGGGTCGGCGATTTCCTTGCGAAGGCCACCGACAAACGGTAAATGAAACGAAGAACAAAAAGTGGAAAATATGGGAGGAAATGGATATGAAAAAGATTTTTGGTATTGCAACAACGTTATTATTAACTGCCGCTTTAGCTGCTTGCGGAACGGGCTCAAATTCAGGAAGCTCTGACTCATCTGCGGCTGAGGGAGAATCAACAAAATTAGTGATCGGTGCATCAGTTACCCCTCATGCGGAAATTTTAGAACAAGCCAAACCTTTACTAGCAGAAGAAGGCATTGACCTTGAAATCAAAACCTTCGATGATTATGTGTTGCCAAACAAAGCATTGGAAAATGGTGATATCGATGCCAATTACTTCCAACACATTCCTTATCTAAACAAACAAATCGCAGACAATGGCTATGACTTTGTCAATGCCGGTGCGATCCATATCGAGCCAATGGGTCTTTACTCAAAACGAATCTCTGATATTTCGGAACTAGAAGATGGTGCAACGGTTCTTACCTCCACTTCTGAGTCTGACTGGGGTCGTATCCTAACGATTTTACAAGATGCTGACTTGATCACCTTAAAAGACGGCGTTGATACAGAAACGGCAACCTTTGATGATATTGCTGAAAATCCGAAAAACTTAGAATTTAAACATGACGTCGATCCATCTCTTTTGGCGACTGCTTATCAAAACGACGAAGCAGACCTAATTGCCATCAATGCGAACTTCGCCTTCGGAATCGATTTGAATCCAGCGGATGATTCTGTTTTGTTAGAAGCGGATAATTCTCCTTATGTCAACGTGATCGCTGTCCGCAGTGGTGATGAAGATAGCGACAAAATCAAGAAATTGATCGAAGTGTTGCATTCAGACGAAATCAAAGACTTTGTTGAAAAACAATGGCAAGGTTCAGTGAAAATCGTTGATGCTGACGCACAATAATTTACTGACAGTAAAATGATTTTAAAAAGAGCGTACCGCTATTCAAGCGGGCGCTCTTTTTGTTGGGGAAAGGCAATGATCGGTTGGAAAAAAGAGAGCTCTTGCCAAATGCATTCATAAAGCAAGGGAAGCTCAGGGTGCTTCTTTAAAAGTTTTTCGTAATGGGGAAGCTGTGTCAATAAAGCCTGGACCAAACGTCGGGAACGTTCAGATAAGCGAGGGTTTAGTGGCGGATAGACAAATAAATTGCCTTCCAACAATGCCCCCAGCAGATGGGTTTGAAAAATTTTCGGCAAAAGAACCTCTAACGGCTGTTGGAGCGGATGCTCCAACAAAATCGGCGTGATGATTCGTCGCAAAAGGAAGGCTTCTTCTGTTGGCACATAGAAAGGTTCCAGTGTTAGCAGCTGTTTCCATAAAAATAAGTAGCTGCGTTCACCAACTAAATAAAAACGTGGCACAAAACATGTTGGATAAATTTGCTGAGTAAACGGGGCGGGGGTGCTAGGATAAAAAGCCTTTGCTCGTAACTGATGGATCTTCTTCAGTTCTTGAAACGCTTGTTTTGGGGAAAGCGTTGGGTTTGCTAAGAGGGTAAGGCGAAAAAGCAAATAGCGCAGTTGTCGTTCATTGCCAGTAATCAAAGGATAGCTGCGGCGATCGATAGCTAGTTGATAAGGTGCTAAAAAGCTGGAAAAGGCTGAAAAGCGCCGATGCAAACTGGATGGGCTAAGATAATAGCGTTTGTAGAGATCTGCAAAGGAAATAGTCGGCATTTTTAACAAGAGCAAGAGAAGCTGATAATTCACGCTTTTGTTGAACAGTGCAGCAATCATTTCTGTATGGGACAGGGAGTGGCCGGTTGAAGGCTGCTGCAAACAATGGTTTGCGCGAATATGTCCTTGTTCTACATCATAGTGGAAGGAAAGATCCTCGTTTAAATAGCTTGATAACAGTCGACGGATCGTTTTGACAGAGAGATTTTGGGCGGCAGCAGCTTTACTCAAGGGAAGGGGATTTTCGGTTAAGAGTGTTGTGGACAGTCGCAGCATTTGCATAATATCTTTTTCAAGAATATTTTTCAACATCATGCACCTCTTTCAGCTGAATTTTACAACTGTCCTTATTATAAGGGAAATTCATTCGTTATTTTAACGCACAAAAAATAGTCAATAAAACGTAATAAAAAACGAGGTTTTTGTCGAGCATTTATTTGAAATTGCTGCTAGATAAAATTAAATGAGAGGAGGGATGCAAAAAAAAACCACCTTCTAAAACAAAAAGGGTGGTTTTTTATATAGGTATCGTTATAAAAAATCAATATGAATGGACGTTAACGGGTCTCACTAGGCAATAAAATCGTTTGCCGTTGCCCATCGTCATATACATAGACTTTTTGGGGATACAGGTCGGAATACCGGTACGGTAGATCAACACCAAGTTCGATTTGACTTTGGGCTTGAGAAAAAAGCAGGGTGACACGACCATGATTGTTTTGGACTTCAAAGGTGAGCAGATTTGTCAACGGAATAAACCCTTTTAAATCAAGATCAATGATTAACCATATACTATCGATCAGTTCGCTAGGTAGTGTTTGAACAATACCGCCAGAAGCGTAACGACTGCGGTGATCATCAAATGTTTCAAACATAATAAACCCCTCCTTCAAGTAGGCTTGCCATTAACATCAAATTTGTCTATTTATCATAATGAAGAACCGTCAAAAATGCAACTACTTCTGCTTTTCTTTTTGGTCAGCGACGCATTTTAAATATTCTCTTAAAAATTTGTTGGGATGGTTGGACAAAGTTTTCCAATGACGCCTTTCAGCGGAAAATAGCCAGTTGCAGCGCACTAGCCCTTCGTAAGAATGAAAAAGACTCTTAAAGGGAAAGCCCTTCAAGAGTCTTACATTTCTTAGAACTGTCTGTTGATTGAAGACGCGATTATAAGAATGTCGGTCTATGATTATTCTTCGTCTTCACCGATAACTGCTGGCTCAGCAGCTTCGCCGGCTTCTTCATCTTCAGAGATTTCTTGTGGTTCAGTAACCGCAACGATTTGTTCTTCTGGATCGGTCACGATCGTGTACTCGTCGTTCTTAGGCAGATCAGCCACTGTTAATGAATCACCGATCTCTAATGACGTTACATCGATCTCAACACGTTCCGGCAATTTGTCTGGTGTTGCTGATACAACGACTGTATACAAGTTTTGTGCTAGAACACCACCAGCTTTGACACCAGCAGATTCGCCAATCAAGGTTACTTCTGCTTCTACTTCGGTTTCTTCATTCATATCGACAGATAGGAATTCAACGTGGGTTAAATTGCGTGTGAAGGTATCTGATTGATACTCTTTGATCAGTGTATTGACTTTTTTACCTTCTAAACTGATCGTAATAACGGTATTCAATCCATTTTCACGCAAGATCTTTTCTAATTCTGCTGCATTGACAGCAATCGGTGTGCTTTCTACTTTGTACCCATTGACAATTGCAGGTACTTTTCCTTCGTGACGCAACTTGTTCCGTAAAGAACGTGGGCGAACTTCTCTTTTCGTAACTTCTAATGATACTGACATAACTCAATTCCTCCTAAAATTTTCTCGTTAATAACGAGATTTTTTAAGCAAATTTTGTTAACTCTGCACATTAAGTGGTACGTGAGTGAAAACACGCAAAAGGGCAGTTGTGTACACAACTGCCCCAGAAAGTTTTGGTTCAACTTTTCTCCACCAGGTCATAACGCTGTGTATGAGAAACTATATTTACTTTACTCTTTAACCTTACGCAAAAAGACAAAGAAAGTCAAATCATATGAAATCCCAGCAGTTTCCTTTCGCTAGATCCTGAGCTATAATAGCCACTATGGAGAAGAACTTATGCGTTTAGATAAAGTGATCGAGCAACAATTGAATACTTCTCGGAAAGAGATGAAGCGGTTGTTCCAGCAAGGAAAGGTCCTTGTGGATCAAAGGATTGAGCGAAGACCCGAGCGCAATGTCGACAGTGCCTTGCATCAAGTCATGGTTGCGGGGCGGCAGCTGGAAACACAGGAACGCTATTATATCGTCAATAAGCCCAATGGTGTCGTTACAGCCAATCTGGATCAACAGCACCAGACAGTGATCGATTTGATTGCACCAAAGGATCAACATCCGGATCTTTATGCCGTGGGGCGGCTGGATCGGGACACGGAAGGATTGGTATTGGTAACAACGAATGGTCAGTTAGGCTATGACTTGCTGCATCCATCCAAAAAAGTGACCAAGCGGTATGAAGTGGTGGTCAATGACTTGGTGACCCCTGAGGATGTGGCGGCATTTGCCGCAGGGATCACCTTTCATGGCGGTGTCACCTGCAAACCAGCTGACTTAACGATCATCGATGCCCGAGCGGATCATTCCTTTGTTTCGTTAGAAATTGCTGAAGGCAAGTTCCATCAAGTGAAAAAGATGTTTTTAGCCCGAAGGAAAAAAGTCATTCAGCTGAAACGAACAGCGATGGGTTCGCTGGTTCTACCAGATGATTTAGCAGTGGGCAGTTATCGCTCGCTGACGCAAGAAGAATTAAAAGGACTGGCGGCGCATTTCCGCTGAGAAAGAGGGAGAAAATGAAGTACAAAACATTATTATTTGATGTCGATGACACGATCCTCGACTTTCAAGATACCGAAGATCAAGCCTTAAAAGCACTGTTTGAAGCTCATGGCTTGAAAATGACTTCAGAGCGCAAACAAAGCTATCAAACCATCAATCATGATTTGTGGCAGCAGTTTGAGCAAGGAAAAATTACGAGAGACCAAGTCATCAATGAGCGTTTCGGTTTGTTTTTTGAAACGCAAGGCATTCAGGTCGATAGCCCAGCAGTTGAATTGGCCTATCGGGAATTTCTAAATGAAGGACATAAACTGTTAGACAACAGTGATGAGGTCTTAGCGGAGTTAGCGCAACATTTTGACCTATACGTGGTGACGAACGGGGTTTCTGAAACCCAATATCGCCGCTTGGAAGATGCCAAATTAAAGCCCTATTTCCGTGATATCTTTGTTTCAGAAGATACGGGTTATCAAAAACCAATGAAAGAATATTTTGACTACGTGTTTGCTCGCATACCAAACGTAAAAAAACAAGAAACAGTTATCATTGGCGATTCACTGACTTCAGATATCTTAGGCGGACAATTGGCAGGGATCGACACGATTTGGTTCAATCCAAAGAAAAAAACAGTGGTGAGATTCAGCCTACTTATGAGATCGAACGTTTGCAGCAATTACTTCCTTTATTACAGCACTGATTCTACAGAAACAGTAGTAATTTGCCGAATTTTCGCTATAATAGAACCAGTGTGAATTTTTTAAGATGAAAGAGGTTAATTGAATGACGAATGGCAAGCCCATTATTATTGGTGTGACAGGTGGATCAGGTAGTGGAAAAACAAGCGTGAGTCGGGCGATCTTTAATCATTTCCCCAACCATTCTATTATGATGCTTGAACAAGACTCCTACTATAAAGACCAAAGTGATCTGAGCTTTGAAGAACGGTTGAACACCAACTATGACCATCCTTTTGCATTTGATACTGATTTGTTGATCGATCACTTGCAGCAGCTGCTTGCATATCAAACGATCGAAAAACCTGTCTATGATTATGTCGCTCATACTCGCAGCGAAGCAACGATCATTCAAGAACCCAAAGAAGTCATTATCTTGGAAGGGATCTTGATTTTAGAAGATGAGCGATTACGTAATTTAATGGATATTAAACTTTATGTTGATACAGACGATGATATTCGGATTATTCGCCGAATCAAACGTGATATGGAAGAACGTGGCCGGACGTTGGATTCTGTGATCGAACAATACTTGACGGTCGTAAAACCAATGTATCATCAATTCATCGAACCGACAAAACGGTATGCTGATGTCATCGTACCAGAAGGCGGCGAAAACCACGTAGCCATCGATTTGATTACGACCAAAGTAGCGACCTTCTTATCCTAAGTTTTTTTAACCGTCGATGGGAATGTTTCTATTGAAAAGTAACCATTGATTCATGAAAAACTGCTGATAGGCACTCTTTCTTGAGAAATGCGTATCAGCAGTTTTAATTTTATAAAAAAACAGTAGTATTCCGACTAATTTTATGGTAAAGTAATCCTCATGCGACGAGTCGAGAAGGTCTAGCATTAGCTGACCAGATTGATAGCAGAGGCACACCGCGTAAGCAACCTACCGGATTTGTAGGGTGTCGGAATATTCCTTTTGTGGAGATAGGGTATTCTACTAGCAATAGTACTGTGAGTGAAGAAAGCTGTGAACATTTTTGTTCACAGCTTTTTTTGTTTATTTAAGTGAGGGAACAGCGATAAATGGTGGAAGATTCTCCCCAAGGATGGTAACCAGTGCCAATCGGTTCAAAAGCAAACTTCTCATAAAAAGTAGAAAGATCCGTACATAGATACAGAGAATCAAAACCAGCTCCAGCAGCACGTTGCTTGGCTGTTTCGATCAAAAGGCGGGCACCGCCTTGGCCACGCCACAAAGGGTCCACATACAAGGCGCAAAGCCAAGGGGTCAAATCCATCCGACTGATGAAGTCGTTGGGGATCAAGCCGCCGCAGCCGATGATTTGATAACGTCCGTCTGCTGCGATTTCTTCGTTGACCAGCAGCAGCCATTGCGGCAAAGGATTTGCTGAAAAACTATGGGTCAGGCTATCCTCATAAACCATGAGGGAGTTGGGGCTAGCCCACTGATTTTGGAAGTAACGAATGGCTTCTGCTAAGTATTCAGGTTGTTCTTTAAGGGTGATGACCTGCATTTGTTTTTCTCCTTTATCCTTCTTTAGGTAAGCGAATCTGAAAAATAACCCCTCGTGGCTGCAAATCTTTGACCTGGATTTGTCCTTTGTGCTCTTCGACGATTTGCTTGGCGATTGCTAAGCCTAAACCATAGCCGCCGGTCTCCTTGGAGCGGGAACGATCCTCGCGGTAGAAGCGGTCAAAGATGCGAGCTTTCTCTTCATCGGAAATAGTTGGGCCAGTATTTTTGACCTCGAGCAGCCATTGCTTGTTAGAAATCTCCGATAAGAGCGTAATTTTATCACCGCTGCTGGTATATTTTAAGGCATTATCTAGGAGAATCACGAGGACTTGATGAATTTTCTTTTGGTCAAAGCAAGCGGTCGTTTTGGCAAAATTTTCGACAATAAAATGTTTTTGATCCAATTCGGCAATTTCTTTGAAAGGTTTGACTAAGTCATCGATAAACGGAGCTAATTCGACGGTTTCTTTCGTTAACAGCAGTTGATTGGAATCACTGCGGGCGATCGTCAGCAGGTCCGCCGTTAAACCAGTCAGCCGCCGGGTTTCCGCTAACGCTTGGGCAATGCTTTCAGATTCTTCAATGATCGTATGATTGGGCTTGGTAAACAGGCGCTCCAGACTGTTTTGAATGATCGTCAATGGTGTGCGCAGCTCGTGAGAAGCATTTTCGACAAATTCTTGTTGTTTCTTCCACGAGGCTAAAATCGGGCGCATGTTCAAGCTGGAAAGCAAGTAGCTGATCCCGATCGAGAGAATCCAGAAAAAAATCATCGATAAAATCAAGATGGTTTGGAAATTGTTCATGGCATTTTTGATTTGATTGGTGTTCGCTAAGACTTGGATATAGCCGACCCCGGCGTCATTGGTTGGGGCTTTAGTGGTGATTGAGCGAAACAAAAGGGTTTCTTCTTCCTCTGACAAGGACTGATCCACCACTGAAAAAGACGTGATACTGTCTAAGTGGCTCGTATCTAAAGATAGACTTGCCAATTGTGAAAAACGTCCGCCTAAGGTCTGTTTGTTTAAAATCTCGCCGTCCTCAGACCAGAGGATCAACTGGGTATTGAAGCGATTGGTCCCAGGGATCTTTGGCATGGCACTATCCGGCGGCAATACCTCTAGATTGGATTGCGAAGCGCTGATCTCTGCTTGGATCAAGCGGGTATCTTTGACTGCTTGTTCCAAAGAAATGTCGGTTTGTCGATAAGCCGATTGGTTGAATAATTGGAGGACGATGGTTCCTAAAAGTAAGAAAACCAAGGCAAAGGCACTGACATTTAGGAGAAAAGAGTGCAGTCGTTGTCTCTTAGTGCGTTCTTTGTTCATAGACTAGGCTCCTTGCATGATATAGCCGACATTTCGCAACGTGCGGATCTCTTTGTCGATTCCTGTCTGGCGCAAGTGTTTTCGCAGATTGCTCATGTAGACTTCGACGACAGTTAGGGTCGTTTCTGAATCAAATCCCCAGATGCGATCAAAAATCTGTTCCTTGGTCAAAATAATGTTTCTATTTTGTAGAAAATAAAGCAGTAGCTCAAATTCTTTCCCTTGAATCGGTAAAAGCTCTCCTTGGTAGCTGACCTCGTTGGTGCCAAGGTTACAGAGCAATCCATTATATTCCAGTGTATTTTCATTGAACAAACCTAAGGAGCGTTTTAGTAACGCTTTGATCCGCATCAATAACTCTTCCCGATAAAAAGGCTTAGTCAAATAATCATCAGCCCCTTTTTGAAAGCCGGTTACTTTGTCTTCTAAGCCGTCTTTAGCGGTCAAAATCAGGACGGGTGTTTGGAGTCCTTTTTTCGCAATGCTGAAAGCACCTCATAGCCGTTCATCTCAGGCATCATCAAGTCAAGAATAATCAAGTCATAGATCCCCGTTTCTGCCTCGTACAAGCCTTCGCTGCCATCATATGCTTGAGTGACTTCACCGATTTCGCTGATGATTTCTTTCATATTTTCAGATAATGTTTTGTCATCTTCGATTACTAATAATTTAATCATGTTCCCACCTCTTTAAGGATAAGAATAGCACGAATAGCATAAAAAATGCTTAAAAAAACTGTTTTGTCTTAAGCTGCATTTAAGATAGCTGCCGTAAATTCAGTGCATGGATTTCAAGGGAGGAACATTTTATGAAATTAAAAAAAGTCTTTCAAAGAAAAGAGACGAAATATCTATTAACTAAGGAGCAATTTCCAGCATTTCTTGGCGAGTTGCAGCAAAAAATGGCGATCGATGAATATGGGCAACACACGATTATGTCCTTGTATTACGATACCCAGGATTACCGCTTTATTCGTCATTCGATGGACAAACCGAAATACAAAGAAAAATTTCGGGTCCGTAGCTATGGGGTACCGACAGAACAACAGTTGATTTTTTTAGAGATCAAAAAGAAAGTCAGTGGCGTGGTCTACAAACGCCGCGTTCCGATGCCCTATGCTGACTATTGCCGTTGGATGCAAACGGGGGTCTTGCCGTCAATGGAGGAAGCCCCGCAAATCGCCGCGGAGATCCACTGGTTATTTAAGAAAAACCCGGACCTACTGCCGAAAGTCTTGATTGCCTATGATCGCCTGTCGCTGTTTGTTGATGATGATAGTGAATTTCGCGTGACGTTCGATCAAAACATTCGCTTTCGCACCTGTGATCTCATGTTAGGTTCTGGCAGTGACGGTGCGCTAGTCGCACCGGAAGTCGGAGTGTTGATGGAAGTCAAAGCCCTCGGCTCTTATCCAATATGGTTTGTGGAACTACTGAACAAATACAGTGTGCGCAAAGGCAGCTTTTCAAAGTATGCCCAAACCTATCAACGGCATTTATTCAAGAAGGAGGAACGGTTACATGTTATCTAGTCTATTTTCTGGCGATACGAGCACCCTTGAATGGAGTAGCTTATTGATCTGTATCGCCGCCTCATTGCTTTTAGGGTTATTAGTGGCAGCGATCCATATGATCCGCAATGTCTATACGAAAAACTTCGTCATTACCTTGGCAGTCTTACCGATTCTCGTTCAATCGGTGATCATGCTAGTCAACGGCAATCTTGGCACAGGGGTGGCGATCTTAGGCGCTTTCAGTTTGATTCGTTTCCGCTCGGTTCCCGGGGGTTCTAGAGAGATCACCAGCGTCTTTTGGTCGATGGGGATCGGTCTGGCAACTGGGATGGGGTATGTCGGCTATGTGGTCATTTTTTCCATTATCGTGGCGCTTTTCTTGACCCTTTTATATACGGTGCCCTTTGGCGATCGACAAGCTACGAGTGAACGGGAACTGAAGGTCACGATTCCGGAAGATTTGGATTATCCGCAATTATTCGATGATCTCTTTGAAAAATATACGCATTCTGCCAAACTGACATCGGTTCGAACGACGACGATGGGAAGCTTGTATGAATTGCGCTATCAGTTGCTGTTAAAAGACCAAGCGCAAGAAAAGCAAATCATTGATGAAGTTCGGGTTCGTAATGGCAATTTACCTGTTGTTTTAGGCAAGCTCACCGCTAACCGCGATGAGCTGTAGAAGGAGGAACCTTTTATGAAAAAACTCATTTATCCACTCTTGCTCTCATCACTGCTCTTAGGCGCTTGCGGGCAAACCGATAGTACTAGCACGAGCAGCAGTTCCAGTTCCGCAGCAGCTGTTTCTGGTTCGGCCGCAGTGACCAACGTTTCAACGACCCTTGATGATTCTGTGGACTATTACGGTAGTTACGAAGAAGAAGATGTTGATGCTTCCTACGATGAGGCAACTGCTACACAACTTGAATTGAATGGCAGCGACACGACGGCTGTTGATGGCGTTTCAGTGGAAGACCAAACCGTGACGATCACCCAAGCCGGCACCTATGTCGTCAGCGGGTCGTTAAGTAATGGGCAACTGGTTGTCAACGTCAACAAAGAAGAAAAAGTCCATCTGATCTTTGCAGGTGTCACGATCACCAATGAAGACGGGGCGGCCGTCGTCATCGAACAAGCAGAAAAAGTCATCACGACCTTAGCCAGTGATACGACGAATACTCTGACGGATGGCAGCAGCTACACCTTGGCAGAAGGCGAGACAGAACCAGATGCTGCCTTTTATAGTAAAGAAGATTTGTCCATCAATGGCGATGGGACGCTGGTGATCACAGGAAATTACAGCAACGGACTGCGCAGCAAAGATGATTTGGTTTTAGCAGGTGGTACGATTGAAATCACAGCGAAAAACAACGCCATCAAAGGAAAAGATTCCGTATCGATCTTGGCGGGGAACTACACACTGAACACCACTGAAGGAGATGGTATCCAAGCGAATAATACGGAAGATGCGGAAAAAGGCTACGTTGCGATCGATGGTGGTACTTTTTCGATCCAAAGTGGTCGTGACGGGATTCAAGCAGAAACAAATTTAAGCGTACAATCAGCTGATATTACGATCAAAACGGCTGATGGGGCACAAAGTCAGTCGCTAGTGACGGATGAAAGTTACAAAGGATTGAAAGCTGGCGGTGTGATGACCATCACCAGTGGTACCTTTGCGATCGATAGTGCGGATGATAGCTTGCATGCCAATGATACGATCAACATTGCAGGTGGTACGATCACTGCCAGCAGTGGCGATGATGGGATCCACGCCGACAATGAATTGACGATCTCCGACGGAACGATTTCTATCGAAGAATCCTATGAAGGACTAGAAGCAAGTGTAATCACGATTGCTGGTGGCACGACACACGTCGTGGCTAGCGATGACGGGATCAATGCCGGTGGTGGCAGTGATACGGATGAAACAACGGGACAATTTGGTCAAGACAGTTTTGGTGGCGGCCCTGGCGGTGGCGATACCGCGGATGACAGTAAACAGATCACGATCACTGGTGGAACGTTGGTCATTGATGCCGAAGGGGATGGCCTGGATAGTAATGGCAATGTCACCATGAGTGATGGCGTCGTCATCGTAAATGGTCCAACGACCGGAGGTAATGGTGCTTTGGACTATAACGGCACATTTGAACTCACCGGCGGCGTCTTGTTAGCAGCAGGCACGACCGATATGGCCATGAATGTTAGCGGTGGTAGTCAACAGTCGATCGGAATCAGTTTCGATCAAACTCAATCAGCAGAGACCCTAGTGACCTTAAAGGATAGTCAAGGACAGACGATCTTGTCTTATGCACCAAGCAAAAGCTACCAACACGTGGTTCTTTCTAGCCCAGATTTGACCGATAGCAGCTATACATTGGTCAGTGGGGGAACAAATGATGCACAAGCAGTCTCCGGTTATTATGCTGGCGGAACCCTTAGTGATGGGACAGAATTAGGAACATTGTCCGTCACGGATACGATCGCTAACTTGACCCAATCAGGTGCAACGGCGACAACCAATCAGATGGGCGGTGGTTTTGGTCGTTAGTTGAAGTTTCGCCAATCATCACCAAATGTTTATCCAAAAAATCAACAGATCGCAGGAAGCAGCTGCGGTCTGTTTCTACGATTCAAAAAATCAGGAGATGGTTTAAGTTCAATTTAAGCTAGGATCCTTATAGTCGAAAGACAATAAATAGCTATTCAGGAGGAACAAAGATGAATTTTTTGAAACGAGGTCTTCAAAGTTTATGGGCGAAAAAAGGCCGGAGCCTGTTGCTGATCGCTGTATTTTCTGCAATCTTGATTTTTGTATTAGCGGGTTTGACGATTCGCAGTGCGGCATTGGTAGCGACTGAAAATGCCCAGAAAAGTGTTGGGGCAACTGTGACGTTGCAAGCAAACCGCGAGCAGGCTTTTCAGCAAAGAAGTTCTTCTTCTGACAGCGATGACCAAAGCACCCGACCAGATCCAGGGAGTTTTCAATCGACGCCCGTAGCGATCACTGATGCCCAAGCGATCGCCGATCTAGACGGAGTCGCCTCATACAGTTTTGAAGTCAGCACCTCCGCTGATGCCGTCAGCGGGATCGAACCGATCTCTAGCAGTGACTCCTCGACAGAGTCAGAAGCAACCGATAGCAGCGAGTCGGGGCAAATGGGCGGTATGCCAGGAGGTATGCCTGGTGGGAGTATGAGTACAGGTGATTTCCAAATCACTGGCGTATCAACCAGTGCGGCGTATACGACTTTTTCGGAAGGAACAGCGACGATCACGGATGGGGAAGGCATTACTTCTGAGGATGAAGGTACGAACCAAGTCCTGATCGAATCCTCACTAGCTGAAGCGAATGATTTGGCGGTCGGAGATACGTTTTCGATCACTGATGCAGAGGACAATGAAGTAGAAGTGACTATCAAAGGGATCTATGAAACGAGTGAAGTTGGCAACAGCATGAGCCAAATGTTTAACTTTCTCAACCCAGCCAACACGATCTTTGCTTCTTATACCCTTGCCAATACGTTGAGCGGCAATGAGGACACCATTGATTCGGCAACTTATACCTTGAGTGATCCGTCTGAAATGACAGCATTCGTGGAAGAAGCAGAAGGGTTGATCGATACAGAAACCTACAGCATCCAAACCAACGATCAAATGTATCAATCGATGCTGACACCGTTGAATAATGTCGCTAGCTTTGCAAAAAATATTATTGTCTTAGTTGCTGCTGCCGGTATCATTATTTTGACGTTGATCGTGATGATGTCGATTCGGGAACGTCGCTATGAGATTGGCGTATTGCTCTCTTTAGGTGAGTCACGGGCCAAAGTGATTCTACAATTTTTCACAGAGATTTTTGTCTGTATGGTGTTTGCTTTAGGGATTGCGGCCGCTAGCGGCAATCTTGTCGGTAATGCTGTCGGAGAGCAATTATTGGCGCAACAAACGGAGACGACGACTGACCAAGCAGCCACTGAAAACGCTGGTCCTGGAGGCGGGGAGATGCCGCAAATGGGCGGCAATCGTGGTGGTTCTTTCCCATCCTTCACCCAATCAGCAGAAGTGGAGTCCTTAGAAATCACCGTTTCCCCTCAACAAATTGGTCTATTGGCATTACTCGGTCTAGGGATCAGTTTTGGCTCGATCTTACTCTCTTCCGCGGGCATTTTGCGGTTGAATCCGAAAAAAATCTTGGTTTCTTAGGAGGAACGACATGACATTACGAACAGAACAATTAGGCTATTGGTATCAAAGCGAAGCAGAAGCGCTGTTTCGTGGCGTTGATTTGACCTTTGAACCTGGCAAGATGTATGCGATCTTAGGTTCCAGCGGATCGGGGAAAACAACCTTCTTGTCGCTGATCACGGGCCTAGATACCCCGAAAGAAGGAAAGATCCTTTACAACGAAGAAACGTTAGCGAAAATCGGATTGCGGGAATATCGTCGCAAAGATGTTTCCATCGTGTTCCAAGCCTATAATCTACTGCCTTATATGTCGGCACTGGACAATGTGATCACAGCCATGGCGATCGCCAAGTCACAGCAAGCCGATAAAAAGGCCTATGCTTTAGCCAACTTAGCCAAAGTTGGCATCACAGAAGAGCTGGCACTGAAAAAAGTGACCCAATTATCGGGTGGGCAACAGCAGCGGGTCGCTATCGTTCGCGCGTTGTGCTGTGAGCATGAGCTGATCGTAGCCGATGAACCGACTGGAAACTTGGATGAAACGACCTCCAAAGAAATCGTTAAACTGTTTCAAGAAATTGCCCATGAGCAAAAAAAATGTATTATCTTAGTGACCCATGAACAAGAAGTAGCAAAGGCTTGCGATGTCGTTTATGAGCTGAAGGAACGAGCCTTTTCTAAAGTTGATAGGTGAGCTTAACTGCTCGTTAGTGAAAGAAAGATCGTCATTCTAGTTCCCTCATTGAGCAAGACTGAAATGAAAATACCGCAAAGTCTGCTTGCATCTTCTAGGTGCTCCTCTTACAATAGAAGTAATTGTAAACGAAGAAATTTGTGAGAGGAGCAAGCAGATGCGGCTTTTTATTGACGGCGACGGTTCGCCAGTGAAAAATGAAGTGATTGAACTGGCTCAGCAGTATCAGCTGCCGGTAGTGATCGTGACCAGTGTCGATCATTATACGACCAAAGATTATCCTGCCCACGTTCACTTTGTCTATGTCGACAAAGGCTCGGATCGCGCGGATTATGAAATCGTGAAGGAAATAGAACCCGGCGATTTTCTCGTCACCCAAGATTATGGCTTAGCCTCGTTGGTCTTGCCGAAAAAAGCGCGGGTTTTTCACCATAATGGCACAGAGTATTTGCCAGAAACGATCGATTTTTTACTCGGACAACGCTACTTAGGTGCGCAGATGCGTAAAGCAGGCAAGCGCACAAAAGGACCGAAGCCTTTTACGAAAGAGGATCGGGAAGCCTTCAAACGAATCTTTGAAAACGAATTGCGACAGACCCTTGCAAAATAAGCACCCTCAAGACCCAGCTTCTGCATGAAACACGGGAATTGAAGGTGCTTATTTATTTCTTACGAAAACGATCATAGAAGTATTTACCAACTAAAGCCACAATCGCGAAAAATGCCAAGGTATATCCGAAGATCCCCATCTGATGGACGAAAGCTCCTTGTTGCGGACTGGCCACCACCAATAAAGAAGAACCAAGGATGACCGCAGCTAGAATAATACCGATCACCAGTCGATTGACCATCTGATCAAAGCGGTCCAATAGCTGTTTTTGTTCGCGGATTTCTAGATTCAACCGGTGTTTACCAGTCGCAAACGTGTCTAAGACAGCCAAGGTCCGATCAGGAAGATGGCTAAGTGCCCGCAAGCTTTTTGCGGTTGCCAAGGCGCTTTTTTCACCTCATCTTCAATACTCAGCTGCTGTAGGAAATATTTTTGTGCAAAGGGCTGAGTGACTTCCATCATTGACAATTCGGGGTCTAAAGCTTTGATTACACCTTCCAAGGTGCCAAAAGCCTTGATCAGCAAGGTGATGTCTCGATGCATCTGCAGTTGGTTATCATGGCAGATTGTGATGACTTCCGCCATCACTTTTTGCAAGTCGATATCCTTTAGCGGCATATTATAGTAATTTTCAACAAATTTTTGTAGGTCTTGGTAGAAGGCGACTTCGTCAAAGGAACTGCCGCTGCTGTTGCACAACCGCAAGACAGCTTTACCGACTTCTTGGGTGTCTTGGGTATAAAGAGCAATCAACGCATCGGCTAAACGGCTGCGTAAAGACTGATCCAAATGCCCCATCATCCCAAAGTCCAAGAAAATCACTTGGTAAGGCGGCATGACCGCTTCTTCTTGCCATTTCAACGAATAATCGACACCACCAAGGACACCGACGCGCTGCTTGACCTGAAATGGTTTTGGTCGATTGGCTTGATCTGTGAAGACATGTAAAAAAAGATTGCCAGGATGCGGATCAGCGTGAAAGAAGCCATCTTCAAAGACTTGCTTCATAAAGTTTTCGACTAATAGCGTGCCCACTTGTTTTTTCACGGCTTTCACGGACTGATTGTCATAAACGATGTCTTGATTGTTGCGGGTCAGCAAGCAATTCAAGCTTTCACCGGCCATGTAATCCATGACTAATACTTTTTGAGTACACCATTCGGGATAAACTTTAGGCAATGCCAACTGCGGGTCTTGGTGATTGTTGCGGTAGAATTCCTGTGCATTTTTCATCTCTTGCAAAAAATTCGTTTCATTTGCAAGGGATCGTCGGACTTCGCTTAGCACGCTTTTTAAATCCACTACATTGGCTTCTGGAATTGCGCGAACCAACGGCAGGGCTTTTTCAAAAAGATCGAGATCCACTTGGATCGCCGCAATGATCCCCGGATGCTGTACTTTGACGATCACTTCTTTGCCGCTGAGCAAGTTTGCTCGATGGGCTTGTCCGATGGAAGCTGAGGCGACTGGAATTTCATCAAAAGCGGAAAAAACTTCCGTTAGCGGCTGCTGCAGTTCTGCTTCCAGCAGTGCTTTGACCTTGGGAAATGGATCACTTTTGACATTGTCCTGTAGCTGCTTGAAGGCATCAACGAAGGTGTTGGAAAGCAGATCATTGCGGACCGAAAGCATCTGCCCGATCTTGATAAATGTTGGTCCTAATTCTTCAAACGCTTGACGCACCATTTCGGGGTGCTGCTGTTTGCTGATATTTTGAACGACTTTGTATTTCAAAAAGACTTGAACGATTTGTTTTAATCGTCCTTTTCTAGAAGGAGCGGTTTGTTCTGTCATAAGTCCCACCTCTTTAAACGTGCCGTGATATATTCATAGTACTGACAAAATGAAAAACATTCAACTAACGACTGTGTAAGCTTAAAGAAATTTCTGCAAGATTTAATGCCGGTTGGTCGATTTTGTGCTAAAATGTGGAAGACTTAGTTTGGTAGAATCAATGAATACAGGAGGAAATTCTTTTGAAAATCATTTTATTATACGGGGGACGCAGTGCAGAGCATGAGGTATCACTGTTATCCGCTTTTTCAGTTGTTAATGCTGTATATTATAATTACTACCAAGTTCAATTAGTAATGATCACCAAAGAAGGACGCTGGTTAAAAGGCCCATTATTGTCTGAGGCGCCAACGTCACCAGATACTTTGGCATTGACCAACGAAGAGACCAAAGGGGAAGAAATTTCACCTGGGGAAATCTATGAAGAAGACGCGATCGTCTTTCCATTGCTCCATGGACCAAACGGCGAAGACGGCACGATCCAAGGGTTTTTAGAAACCATCGGAATGCCTTATGTCGGAGCCGGTGTCTTGACTAGTGCCTGCGGGATGGACAAAATCATGACCAAGTACATCTTGCAAGCTGCGGGAATTCCGCAAGTTCCGTATGTACCAGTCTTGAAAAATGCGTGGAAAGAAAATCCGAAAAAGATTTTTGATCAATGCGAAGGCAGTCTCCTTTATCCGATGTTTGTCAAACCAGCCAACATGGGCTCAAGTGTCGGTATCTCGAAAGCCGAGAACCGCGAAGAACTGCAAAATGCGTTGCAAGAAGCGTATCGCTACGATACCCGAGCGATCGTTGAACAAGGAATCGAAGCTCGTGAGATCGAAGTCGCTGTTCTTGGAAACGAAGACGTGCGGACCACCATGCCGGGAGAAATCGTGAAAGATGTTGCCTTTTATGATTACAATTCCAAATACATTGACAACCGAATCGAGATGCAGATTCCTGCACAAATTCCCGAAGAAACACAAGCCAAAGCCCAAGAGTTTGCGAAAAAAGCCTATACAATGCTAGGCGGCAGCGGATTGAGCCGTTGTGATTTCTTTTTGACCAATAAAAATGAGCTCTTTTTAAATGAGCTGAACACGATGCCAGGGTTCACTGAATTTAGCATGTACCCACTGTTATGGGAGAAGACCGGCTTGCCTTATGGGGATTTGATTGAAGAATTGATCCAATTAGGGATGAATCGTTTCAACCAAAGACGTTCGTTCTTGACCAACGTAGAAGCAACCGAAACGGAAGCAGAAAACGAAAACGAAGCAGAATAAATAGCAGGAAGAAAGCCAACTCAACTCAAGGAAAATACTTGAAGCGATCTTGTGCTTTCTTTTTTTGTAAAAAAGGAGCGAACCTGATGAATTTTACTGTAAAAGAAGCCGCTGCCGTATTTGGTCAGCAAATTGAAAATGAAACGCCACTTGCCTCTGTGGAATTCGACAGCCGTCTGATCAAAGAAAACAGTCTTTTTGTTCCCTTAGCGGGGACCCGTGATGGACATGAATTTGCCCAGCAAGCCAAAGACAATGGTGCGATCGCCACACTGTGGAGCCACCCTGCGATCGAACCACCGCAAGACATCCTTGTGATTCCTGTCACGGATACCGTCAAAGCGTTTCAACAATTGGCACGAGCGTATAAAGAAAAGCTTGCACCGAAAATCATCGGTATTACTGGAAGTAACGGGAAAACGACCACCAAAGATATGGTTGAAGCGGTCATGGCCCAAAAGTACCAGACCTATAAAACCCAAGGCAACCACAACAATGAATTAGGCGTGCCTTTGACTATCTTGCATGCACCAGAAGATACCCAAGTGTTGATTTTAGAAATGGGAATGGATCATGCAGGAGAAATCGAAGTCCTTTCGCGCTTAGCAGAACCTGATGCAGCAGCGATCACTTTGATTGGGGAAGCCCACATTGAAAATTTAGGATCCAGAGAAGGGATCGCCAAAGCCAAAATGGAGATCACCGCAGGATTGAAAAAAGACGGCTTCTTTATGATGCCGGCAGATGAACCATTGTTAGAGCCCTTTGTTCCTAATTTGACGCAAACCATTGAAACTTTTGGCTTAACTGAGGGAGACCTGCAAGGAGACATCGTAGAGGAATCGCAAGACCATACGATTTTTACGGTTGCAGGTACCACCTTTACCCTGCCGGTATTAGGCGGCTATAATGTCAAAAATGCCTTGATCGCGATTGGGTTAGGACGTCATTTTGGTGTAGCAGATGAAGCCATCAAGGAAGGCTTGGCGCATTTTCAATTAACGAAAAATCGGACCCAATGGGTGACTGCCGATAATGGGGCAGCGATTTTGAGTGATATTTACAATGCCAATCCGACAGCCATGGGTCTCGTATTGGATAGTTTCCGCAAATTGCCATTAGCAGGACGACGGATCGCCGTATTAGCAGATATGCTTGAATTAGGACCAGATTCTGCACAAATGCACGAGCAGATGGCCGCACACTTAGACGACTCGTTCCAACTAGTTTTTCTTTATGGCAAAGAAATGCAAGCATTGCAAAAACGACTAGCTCAGTCACCACTTGCTGACAAGGTGCGCTATTTTGCGATCGATGAAAAACCGCAACTGATCGCCTCCTTAAAGGAAACTTTAGAACCTTCCGACAGCTTGGTAATCAAAGGGAGCAATGGCATGGGCTTGAGCGAAGTCGTTGATGCACTAAAAGGAATGTAAAGGGGAGTTGAAATCTTGCTGAAACTTTCAAAACGTGTTATACTTATCTAACGCCGAAAGATGAAGCACAGAATGATTACTGTAAAAAACATTGACGTTTTGAGATAAAATGATGGCTGAGACAAACAACTCTTGTTTTAGCCTTTTATAATGCCTTCGTGAAGCGGTTTTTCGGTACCAAGAGAAAGATAAGAGTAAATGGGACTACTCTTGTGTTTCTGAAGAACTAACCTACGCTTCGATGATAGAAAAACAGGCATCGAAAAGATGACCAGCCTAGGAGGATCCATTTGAAATTTAAAGATCTAGAATTATCCAACGAATTATTGACTTCTGTTGAGCGTGCCGGCTTTGAAGAAGCAACACCCATCCAAGAAGCAACGATTCCATTAGCCTTAGCAGGCAAAGACGTGATCGGTCAAGCACAGACCGGTACTGGTAAAACCGCCGCATTTGGTTTGCCAATGTTAGAAAAAATTGACCCAACGAACCATCAACTACAAGGATTAGTGATTGCCCCAACCCGTGAATTAGCGATCCAAACCCAAGAAGAATTGTATCGTCTTGGTAAAGACAAAAAAATTCGCGTACAAGCAGTTTACGGTGGAGCCGATATCGGCCGTCAAATCCGTCAACTAAAAGATCGTCCCCACATCGTAGTTGGTACACCAGGTCGTATGTTAGACCATATCAACCGCCACACCTTGAAATTAGGCACCGTTGAAACGCTTGTATTAGATGAAGCGGATGAAATGTTGAACATGGGCTTCTTGGAAGATATTGAAAAAATCATCAGCCAAGTTCCAGATGTTCGTCAAACGTTGCTATTTTCAGCAACAATGCCGCCAGCAATCAAAAATATCGGCGTGAAATTCATGAAAGAGCCTGAACATGTACAGATCAAAGCCAAAGAAATGACCGCTGATTTGATCGATCAATACTATGTTCGTTCAAAAGACTACGAAAAATTTGATATCATGACTCGCTTATTGGATGTGCAAACGCCAGAATTGACCATCGTTTTTGGTCGTACGAAACGTCGTGTCGATGAATTGGCGCGCGGCTTAGAAGCCCGTGGCTATAAAGCAGAAGGCATTCATGGAGACCTTTCTCAACAAAAACGGATGAGCGTTTTGCGTTCATTCAAGAGTGGTCAACTAGATATCTTAGTTGCCACAGACGTTGCAGCTCGTGGATTGGATATCTCTGGCGTGACACACGTATATAACTACGATATTCCTCAAGATCCTGAAAGCTATGTTCACCGGATCGGACGTACTGGCCGTGCTGGAAAAGGCGGAATGTCTGTGACTTTCGTTACACCAAACGAAATGAGCTATCTGCACGTCATTGAAAACTTAACGAAAAAACGGATGACACCAATGCGCCCACCGACCGAAAAAGAAGCATTCAAAGGTCAACTAGGTGCCGCAATCGAATCTGTTGAAACCAAATTGGATGAAAATGGTTTGGATAAATACTTGCAAGCAGCCGACGATCTATTAGAACGTTATTCTGCACAAGATTTAGCAGCATTGCTTCTAAAAACCATGGCGAAAGATCCTGCTGATTTAGCACCAGTCAAGATCACACCAGAGCGTCCATTGCCTCAAGGGAAAAAATCATTCAACAAAAATGGTCGTCGCAGCAATAACAGCAATGGCGGCAATCGTAACCGCAAAGAAAACGGTGGGAACCGTGGCGGCGGCAACGGCAATAAAGCCCGCGGCAACTATTCAAAAGATGGTGCCCGTAAAAACAACCGCCGCAGCAACGACAAAAAACGCGGTTTTGTTATCAGAAATAACCAAGACTAATTAAGTTTGTGGACCTTGTAAGGAAACTTGCAAGGTCTTTTTTTATATAAAAAACAAATGCCAGTGATTGAAAATCTTAATCTCCGTATAAACTCGTCAGATTTGAATGGTAATTCGCCATTTTTTTGGTAGAATGGTAACTAGCTAAACAAGGGCCAATTCCAATTTGGAAACCCCTATCTTAAGTAAAGGTAGCGAGAAGAATGATCAAAGGAATCGGGATCGATGCAGTCGAGCTGCCTCGAATGAAAGAATTAATTGAAAAAAAACCGCAGTTTATAACGCGTATTTTAACAGAGAAGGAAGCAAAATTATTTGCCCGTTTGCCCCTGAAACGTCAAGTTGAGTTCCTCGGGGGCGCTATGCCTGCAAAGAAGCGTTCTCGAAAGCTTGGGGGACAGGGATCGGCAAGTTTCTTTTCACGATATTGAAGTCTTGACCAATGAATTCGGTGCACCGATCGTCACTAAAGCACCGCACCCTTTAGAAAAAATTTTTGTCAGTATCACTCATACAAACGATACTGCCTTTGCACAAATTATCTTAGAAGTATCGGATAGCGAGTAACCTGAGTGGAAGTCGTCACTTGGTGAAGAAATTTACGATACTTTATGGACGAACAGACGACTACATAAAACCAACTTAATTTGTTTGTCTGATCAAGCACTAGTAGAAAGAAGGAACTGGAAATGGTGGTTGCTTACCATAGACCAACGAAAGCGATTATTGATACAACAGCGATTACCGAAAACATCAAAAACGAGATTGCTCACTTACCAAGTGAGACGTTTCTTTTTGCGGTAGTCAAAGCCAATGGGTACGGGCACGGAGCGGTACAAACGGCTCAAGCAGCCAAAGAAGGCGGTGCAGCCGGTTTTTGCGTTGCGACGATCGATGAGGCGATCGAATTGCGAGAAGCAGGGATCAATGAGCCGCTACTGATTTTAGGAGTTGTGAACGTGCATGACATTCCCTTACTTGCGGAATACGATTTTTCTTTTCCAGTCGCTTCGATGGACTGGTTGGTAGAAGCTGATACTTATTTAAAGGAAAATCCTTTAAAGACATCCCTTAAAGTACATGTCAAAGTGGATACCGGCATGGGGAGAATCGGCTTTTTGACCCCAGAAGAAGTGCGTCAAGCCGTTCTTTGGTTGGAAGATCATCCCTCTTTTGATTGGGAAGGAATCTTTACCCATTTCTCTACAGCCGATCAAGCTGATACGACTTATTGGGAAACCCAGCACCAGCGATTTAAAGAAGTCTTAACTGTTTTGCCTTATTTGCCGACATATATACATACAGGCAATAGTGCGACCTCCTTGTGGCACAAAGAGGCTGTTGGGAATATGGTCCGTTTTGGGATCGCGATGTATGGATTGAATCCGTCAGGTCATACATTGAAGGAACCATTCTCCTTAAAACCAGCCCTTTCACTTGTTTCTGAACTGATCCAAGTGAAATTACTTGAAAAAGGAGCGGGGATTGGCTATGGTGAGACATATATCACGCCCCGTCAGGAATGGATCGGCACCGTGCCTATCGGTTATGCGGATGGCTGGTTACGAAAAATGCAAGGATTCTCGATCTTAGTAGAAGGCGAACCTTGTGAAATCGTCGGTCGGGTGTGTATGGATCAACTGATGATTCGTTTGCCACGAGCTTTTGCTGTCGGTACAACGGTCACGTTGATTGGTGAGAATCATGGGAAACGAATTACGATGCAGGATGTTGCAGACCAGTTAGAAACGATTCACTATGAAGTAGCGTGCACCCTCTCAGCAAGGGTTCCGCGAGAATATAAAAGTTAGGGTGGTCCTATGGTAAAAAGGGGAGATATTTATTTTGCCGATCTTTCACCAGTCGTTGGATCGGAGCAAGGCGGAATACGGCCGGTCTTGATCATTCAAAATGACTTGGGCAATCACTTCAGTCCCACCGTGATCATTGCGGCGATCACGGCAAAAATGGCGAAGCCGAAATTACCAACCCACATTGGGATTTCCGCTTCTTGCACAGGCATTGGCAAAGACTCCGTCATTTTGATGGAACAGATCCGCACGATCGACAAAAGTCGGTTGAAAGAAAAGGTTTGTCATTTAGACGATAAAGTGATGTGTGAAGTCGATACTGCTTTGATGATCAGTATTGGTGTGGAGCCGACCTTTGCCACATCAACGATCGAGGTGTAAAACAGCAATGGGGTATTTATTTTTAATAGCAGTTGTCATTTTATTGATTCTCTTTACTTATAAACATATTCGCCGTTTTCTTTCAGAAACCAAAAAGCGCAACGAAACCATGGAACAAGGGTATTACCTTGTGAGTCATACATATGAAGAGAAACGGGAACAGACCTATTATTATGGCGTTTTTCAACAAGGAGACAAAGAACTAATATTAGAAATGTCACTCCAGCTTTATTTACAGCTACAGCCACCGCAACGGGGGATGTTGACCGCAAAAGAAGGCCGAGTCCTTTCTTTTGAAGGGTGATCTTGTCAATAAAGCAACGCTCATGGGGAAAGAGCCGAAATAAGTAGGAAAGAACCGCTCTATTTTGTTCATAGGAGTAGGTTCGACTCCTGCTTTTTTTTGTGCATGTCTTTGTGAGAGTGTTTCTATGGATAAATGAACCGTTAAACGGAATAAAGGAGACCTTTAAAAAAAGAGCAATGCAACAAAAAATTGCTGCTGAAAGACTGAGAGGAAGGGACAAGGCACGGTTGCTTTTCACAAAGAATTCAGTTATAGTATGTAGCGACTAGTTTGAAAAGAGGGAAAAAGTGAACCCATCGATTTATGGACTTACCAAATCAGATTTATCTTTGTGGATAATTGAACAAAATGAAAAGAAATTCCGGGCCAACCAAGTGTGGGAGTGGCTCTATGAAAAACGAGTAACTACCTTTGAAGAAATGACCAATCTACCGAAGCCTTTGATTGAGAAACTGTCGGCAGCCTTTGTGATCAATCCCCTGAAACAGATGGTGGTACAAGAAGCCAGTGACGGGACCGTCAAATATTTATTCCAATTGCCAGACAATCACATGATTGAAACGGTCTTGATGCGTCAAGAATATGGCATGTCCGTTTGTGTGACGACCCAAGTCGGCTGCAACATCGGCTGTACCTTTTGTGCTAGTGGGTTATTAAAGAAACAACGAGACTTAACGGCAGGCGAGATCGTGGCTCAAATCATGTTAGTGCAACACTATTTTGATGAACGCAACGAGGGAGAACGAGTCTCTCACGTAGTCGTCATGGGGATCGGCGAACCTTTTGATAACTATGACAATGTGATGCATTTCTTACAGATTATCAACGACCCGAAAGGCTTAGCGATCGGCGCGCGGCATATTACCGTGTCAACCAGCGGCTTAGCGCATAAAATCAGAGAGTTTGCGGAGAACGGCTTGCAAGTGAACTTGGCCATTTCGCTGCATGCCCCAAATAACGAAGTCAGAACCTCTATGATGCGGATCAATCGGAGCTTCCCAATTGAAAAACTGATGGCAGCGGTCGATTATTATTTAGAAAAAACCAATCGCCGCATCACGTTTGAGTATATCATGCTGGATCATGTCAACGACCGACCGGAACATGCCCGTCAGTTGGCAGCATTATTGAAGGATAAAAAGAAATTGTCTTACGTCAACTTGATTCCTTATAACCCAGTGAGTGAGCATGACCAATATGCTCGAAGTAAAAAAGCCGATGTGTTAGCTTTTTATGACATTTTAAAGAAAAACGGCATCAACTGTGTGATTCGTAAAGAACATGGGACAGATATCGACGCAGCTTGCGGACAGCTGCGAAGCAAACAAATGAAAAAAGAAGCCTCTGCTTCTTAAACACGTAAAATAAAAGAAGGACTGCACAAGCGCAGTTCTTCTTTTTGTTTTTTATTATCTAAACATTTAAAAAACGCCTTGAAGAAAGCGTATTCCCGCAAAGAAAATTCATAAAATATTGTTTTACAAGAAAAAAATAGATTATACTAAAGGCTGGTATTCATTAAAAATAATTTATCGTGAAAGGATGATTTGATGGAATGGATTAAATTGATTGGTATTCTAGTTATTTTAGTCGGCTTTTTGCTGAAGCTAGATACTATTGCTGTCGTAATCGTTGCTGGTTTTGTCACCGCGCTTGTGTCGGGGATTTCTGTTGTTGATTTTTTAACAATGTTAGGAGAAGCGTTTGTCAATAATCGACTCGTGACACTGTTCTTGCTGACGCTACCAATGGTCGGCTTGTCGGAACGTTTTGGCTTGAAACAGCAGGCCGTCATATTGATTGAAAAAATCAAAGGCTTGACACCAGGGAAGTTTTTGAGTTTGTACTTATTTATTCGAGAACTTGCTGGCTTTTTCTCTATTCGGATCCAAGGACATACGCAATTTATTCGCCCAATCGTCAACCCGATGGCGCAAGCTGCTGGGGAAAATAAATTTGGGGAACTAGATGAAAAAGATCAGGAAAAAATCAAAGCCCGAGCTGCCGCCAACGAAAACTTTGGGAATTTCTTTGCGCAAAATACCTTCGTGGCTGCTTCTGGTGTGCTGTTGATCGTAGGAACGTTGCAATCACTTGGATATGATGTGGCAGCTAGTTCAATCGCGCAAGCCTCATTGCCGATCGCATTGATCGTCTTAGTTATTGCCACGTTATCGAACTTGCTCTTTGATCGCAAATTAGCAAAAAAATATGGCAAGAAGGAGGAGAAATAGATGGAAGGAATCGTTAACGGATTATTGGAATTCTTTTATATCTTGATCGGATTGCTGTCGATCATGACGGCTGTACGGGTTTTTCGTGAAGCGGATCATCCCACCCGATTAGGCACCTCTGCCTTTTGGTTACTGCTAGGGATCGTCTTTGCTTTCGGAAATTTCTTGCCGTATCTTGTGGACGGGATTTTGATCGTTTTGATGGGCTGTTTGACCTTCTTCAAACAAGTGCAGATTGGTAAAATCGTGGACGTTGATGATGAAAAAGCCGAAGCGTCAGCAAAACGGATCGGTAGTACGATCTTCGTACCATGTATCAGCTTGGCATTGATCGCTGTGGTGATTTCTTATACGCCATTAGGGGGCCAAGTGGGGATCGGGATCGCATCGATCTTAGCACTCTTGTTGGCAGTCGTGTTGACTTCCGCTAAACCCAAAACAGTGCTGGACGATTCTGATCGGATGCTTCGTCAAGTCGGAACTGCCGGTATCTTGCCGCAGTTATTAGCAGCACTAGGTGTCATTTTTAACGCTGCTGGTGTCGGTGATGTGATTTCTCAAGGAATCTCTGGTGTCGTGCCAGAAGGCAATCGTTTTATCGGTGTCGTGGCTTACTGTTTAGGAATGATGATCTTTACTATGATCATGGGAAATGGCTTTGCGGCATTTACTGTTATTACCGCCGGCATTGGTGTACCTTTCGTAATGGCGCAAGGTGGCGACCCCGTCGTTGCTGGTGCGTTGGCAATGACCGCTGGTTTTTGTGGCACATTGCTGACTCCGATGGCAGCCAATTTCAACGCATTGCCAGTGGCCTTGTTAGAGATGAAAGACCCCAATGGTGTCATTAAAGCACAAGCCCCAATTGCTTTAATATTGTTAGTGATTCACATCGCTTTAATGTACTTTTGGGCATTTTAGTGGTAAAACAGAGATGGAAGGATGATGGAAATGAAATTATTAATTACCGGATTTGATCCATTTGGCGGAGAAGCAATCAATCCTGCCTTAGAAGCAGTGAAATTACTGCCAGATACAATTCATGGTGCACAGATCGTGAAAGCAGAGATCCCCACTGTATTTGGGAAATCAGCGGCGATCGTCGAAGAGAAAATTGAAGAGATCCACCCAGATGTCGTCTTAAACATCGGTCAAGCGGGCGGCCGTTTTGCCATCTCACCAGAACGAGTGGCAATCAATGTGGATGATGCCCGGATTCCTGATAATGAAGGCAATCAACCCGTCGATGAAGTGATCCAAACAGAAGGAAAGCCTGCCTACTTCACACAACTGCCGATCAAAGCAATGGTAGAAAATATGAAAAAAGCCGGAATACCTGCAGCCGTTTCTAATACTGCTGGAACCTTTGTCTGCAACCACATCATGTATCAAGTACAATACATGATCGATACAAAATACCCGGAAATGAAAGGCGGTTTTATCCACGTGCCGTTTATTCCTCAGCAAGTCGTCGATAAAGCAGGACAGCCTGCAATGAGCATCGAAGACATTGCCAAAGGATTAACCGCAGCAGTGGAAGCCATCGTTGATTATGCCGACAAAGAAGATTTAAAAGCGATTGGCGGCGCGATCCATTAATCATTGAAGGGCATCCTTTCGGGGAGGCAACAAGTGTCCTTGAAGCGAGAAGACCTGATCCTATGGGATCAGGTCTTTTTTTTGGACTGTTTTGAGAAAATTCATTGGTGATTGCTGTATATTTACACTTCTATCAGGGGTTTCTCATTTTGACGGATCAAATGAAAAAGAAAGACAGAAAACGAATGTAAGTTACATTTAACCATGTTTTTTTATTATTATTTTTTTCTTTATTTCTTATAAATAAAGAAAGGAAAAATAGCATTTAACGAGTGTTTGATGAGAGTAAGGTAAGTAAATACCAAGAAAACTTTCTTCCAAAGGTGTTTTTTATCGAAAAAAGGATTGCTTTTTTAATAATTATTAATTAAAATCTTATCTAACTTCAGAAATCGCATGATTATTCTGAAAATTAATTCAATTAAGGGGTAGGACAGGATGAAAAATAAATGGGCCTATGGTTTAGTAGCTGTGTGTGGCGTGGTGTTAGCCGGCTGTACAACAGGCGGAACAAATAGTTCAAGCAATGACACAGCAACTAGCGGCGATAGCAACGCAGAACAAGTATTTAACGTAGTGGTTTCACAAGAAATGCCAAGTGCGGATCTCTCATTAGCAACCGATACGATCAGCTTCAGTGCATTGAACAATGTATATGAAGGACTGTATCGTTTGGATGCTGACAGCACACCACAACCTGCTGGTGCAGCTGAAGCAGCTGAAGTCAGCGAGGATGGACTAACTTACAAGATCAAATTGCGTGAAGATGCGAAATGGTCAAATGGTGACCCTGTTACAGCAGCGGATTATGTCTATGGCTGGCAACGGACGGTCAAACCTGAAACTGCATCAGAATATGCGTATCTATTTTCACCAGTCAAAAATGCGGATGCCATCACAGCTGGCGATACCGATCCATCAGAGCTAGGCATCAAAGCAGTGGGGGATTACGAATTAGAAATCACCCTAGAAAAAGCAACACCTTACTTTGATTACTTATTAGCATTTCCATCCTTCTTCCCACAAAATCAAAAAGTAGTGGAAGAAAATGGTGATCAATATGCATCAACCAGCGACAATGCCGTTTATAATGGACCATTTGTCTTGACTGGTTTTGATGGACCAGGAACGGATACAGAATGGGCTTATGAAAAGAACGATCAGTATTGGGACAAAGACACTGTTAAATTACAAACGATCAACGTAAGCGTCGTGAAAGAATCCTCAACTGCCTTGAATCTTTTCCAAGATGGTCAAGCAGATGATGTCATCTTAACAGGTGAACTGGCGCAACAGATGGCTAACGACGAAGCATTTATTTCTCAACCAGAAGCATCTACGTACTATTTAGAAATGAATCAGCGTGATGAAGATTCACCTTTCCGTAACGAAAACTTGCGTAAAGCGATCTCTTATGCGATCGACCGTGATGCCTTAGTAACATCGATCTTAGGTGATGGTTCAATTGCTTCAAGTGGTTTGGTGCCAGAAGGCATGACCTTCAGCCCTGGCGATCATACAGACTTCACAGAAGCAGCTGGCAGCGTCATTAGCTACGATCAAGAGAAAGCAAAAGAATATTGGGAAAAAGCCAAAGAAGAATTAGGAATCGATTCATTAGAATTTGATATCTTAGCTTCTGATACAGACTCAACCAAGAAAATCATTGAGTACTTGCAAGACACGATCGAAAAAACATTGGACGGCGTAAAAGTAACCTTAAGTCCTGTGCCTTTATCAGTTCGATTGGATCGTTCAAATGCGGGTGATTTTGATGCTGTTATGGCTGGTTGGGGCGCTGACTATGCCGATGCAAGTAGCTTTACTGACTTGTTTACGACAGGCAACTCTTACAACCGCGGTCAATGGAGTAACGAAGAATACGATGCAGCTGTAAAAGCAGCAGGTACGACCAATGCCAATGACCCTGACAAACGTTGGGAAGATTTAGTCAATGCAGAAAAAATCATTATGAATGAACAAGGTGTCATTCCAGTTTATCAAAAAGCGGAAGCACACTTACGCGCACCGAAAGTCAAAGGTGTTGTTGCTCACGCAGCAGGCGCACAATACGACTACAAGTGGACATCAATCGAATAATCACGAGTAGTTGACTTGAAATGCCGAAGAAAAGGCTGGGACAATTTCTTGTCTCAGCCTTTTGCTTCTCATTACAACGAGTAAAACTATAAGAATGAAATTAACTAGTAGCAATCATTAAAAAGAGCAATGAAAGGAATAACAAGAAGACACCAGGCCATAACCAAAAGGCGTAACTCTGTTTGCCAACTTGGGATAATTTCAGATAATCTGTTTTATTTTTGGAAAAAGCTTTCTTCATGGAATATTGAAAATGGTCAAAGAAACCAGAAGCAAATACCCATAAAAAACCGCCAATGATCAAAAAGAACAGCGCCCACAAGAAAAGGGCATCTGAAAGAGCTGCTATGGAAAATTCATTTTTTATGGCTAACCATCCGCCAGAAATTGCGAGGCATAGGAGGGGTATGAGCCCACTACTTTTTTTTATTTTCATGATCTGACTCCTTTTTAATGATTCGTACTATGTTAATTTACATAATTATTGAATAGAAGTCAAAATACTTAAGGGGAAACTGCGTGAACAGCTTTTTGAAATATTTATTGAAACGAGTGTTCTACATGGTCTTAACATTATGGCTGATTGCCACGATCACCTTTTTCTTGATGCAATTTTTGCCAGGAACACCATATACGAATGCTGAAAAATTAAGTCCAGAACAAATTGCCTTGCTAAATGAGCAAGCAGGATTGGACAAACCGATCATTACCCAATATTGGCTTTATTTGACCAATTTACTAAAAGGTGACTTTGGGATCTCTTTCCAATTTAAAAACCAGCCGGTAGCGAATTTACTATCAGGAAGAATCGGACCTTCACTGCAACTAGGGCTACAAGCGATCATCTTTGGTACGTTCTTTGGGATCATTTTAGGAACGATCTCTGCGATGAAACAAAATACTTGGATCGATACAACGTCTACCTTAGTGGCGATCTTAGGGCGTTCGATCCCTAACTTTGTCTTTGCCGTTTTGCTGCAATACATTTTTGCCATCAAACTAGGGATCTTGCCGATTGCTAAGTGGGAGACCTTTGCTAGCACGATCCTACCGACCGTCGCCTTAGCGATGTCGCCGTTAGCGGATTCCGCCAGGTTTATTCGAACCGAGATGGTGGAAGTGCTGCATAGTGATTATGTCGAGTTGGCACGAGCAAAAGGGTTGAGCCGCTGGGAAATTGCCTTCAAGCACGGTTTGCGGAATAGTTTGATTCCGTTATTGACGTTGTTAGGACCGCTAGCTGTCGGTTTGATGACTGGTTCCCTTGTCGTAGAAAATATTTTTGCGATCCCGGGTATCGGTGAACAGTTCGTAAAATCAATCATGACCAATGACTATCCAACGATCATGGCGGTAACAATTCTTTATTCCGCGATGTTGGTCTTTGTGATTCTTGTTGTTGATATTTTATATGGAATCGTTGATCCGCGGATCCGAGTTTCAGAAGGGAGTCGTGGCTAATGGCAGAGAAACCTTACACAGCAAATGATGTTGCTGCCATCGATGCAGCCAAATTTCAACCGTTACAAAAAAATACCAATGAAGAGCGTGAAGCGATCGCAACCCCTTCATTAACCTTTTTCCAAGATTCATGGCGTCGTTTGAAAAAGAACAAAGCCGCGGTTTTCTCAATCATTTTGTTGCTGATCATTATTGCGATCTCAATCATTACGATTTTTGTCTCGCCACATGATCCAACTGCGCAAAATGTGACCTTTACAAATCTGCCGCCGAAAATTCCTGGTATCAACATCAATGGCTTAAACGGCTATGCGATGGTGGGGGGCGAGCTAGTAGATAAGTATGCAGCTGCCAATGTTCCTGACGGGACGTATTTCCTTTTAGGAACGGATGGATTAGGTCGTGACTTATTGAGTCGTTTATTTGTAGGAACACGTATCTCCTTATTGATTGCGTTTATCGCAGCGATGCTAGATATCATCTTTGGTGTAACCTATGGCTTGATCTCTGGTCTTTTAGGTGGACGGATCGATAATGTGATGCAACGTTTCTTAGAGATCTTATCTGGTATTCCCAACTTAGTGGTAATGATCTTGATGCTGGTAGTTTTCGAACCAGGGATCTTCTCGATCGTGGCAGCAATGGCGATCACTAACTGGATTCCAATGGCGCGGATCGTACGGGCCCAAACAATGAAACTAAAAGATCAGGAATTCGTTTTAGCCGCAACGACACTGGGGGAAAGTCGTCTCAAGATTGCGATGAAACACGTATTACCAAATATTTCCAGCGTGATCATCGTACAAATGATGTTCAGTATTCCCTCGGCGATTTTCTTCGAGGCCTTCCTAAGCTTTATCGGGCTAGGACTAAAACCACCTTCAGCATCTTTAGGGATGTTACTAAGCGATGGCTACAAAACCTTCTTGTTCCTGCCTTACCAAATGTGGGTGCCGGCTGTGACCTTGTCTGTGATTATGATTGGGTTCAACTTGCTGGCAGACGGTTTGCGTGATGCCTTTGATCCGAAAATGAAAGAGTGATCGCGATGAAAAAAGTCTTAGAAGTGAAAAACTTAGAAATTTCTTTTGACACCTTTGCTGGGAAAGTCCAAGCGATCCGTGATGTCAGTTTCGATCTATACAAAGGAGAAACCTTGGCGATCGTGGGCGAATCCGGGAGCGGCAAGTCCGTGACAACCCGTAGTATCATGGGGTTGTTAGCCAGCAATGCCAATGTCGATAATGGCCAGATCCTCTTCAATGGGACGGACATTTTGAAAAAATCCGAAAAAGAACTGCAAAAAATCCGTGGCAAGGAAATCGCCATGATTTTCCAAGATCCAATGACTTCACTAGACCCAACGATGCCGATTGGTAAGCAAGTGGCAGAGTCATTGATGAAGCACAACAAAATCAGTAAAAAAGAAGGCTTGCGACAAGCGTTGGAATTACTGAACCTTGTCGGTATCCCGAATGCTGAGAAACGCTTGAAAAATTATCCGCATCAATTTTCCGGTGGTCAGCGGCAGCGGATCGTTATTGCGATCGCGTTGATCTGCTACCCACAGATCTTGATTGCAGATGAACCGACGACTGCATTGGATGTAACGATCCAAGCACAGATCTTAGAGTTATTAAAAGATATTCAGAAGAAAATCAATTCGTCCATCGTCTTTATTACCCATGACTTAGGTGTCGTTGCCAATGTGGCTGACCGAGTAGCCGTGATGTATGGTGGGAAAATCGTCGAAGTGGGGACCGCAGAAGAAATCTTCTACAACCCGCAACATCCGTATACTTGGGGCTTGTTAGGCTCGATGCCGACGTTAGAAGGGACAGGCGATCGGTTGTACGCGATTCCTGGTTCACCACCGGATCTGTTGGACCCGCCAACAGGGGACGCTTTTTATCCACGAAACGAATTTGCTTTGCAGATCGATGCAGAACAGCAACCACCGTTCTTTGATGTTTCACCGACTCACAAAGCAGCAACGTGGCTGTTAGCGCCGCAAGCACCGAAGGTAACTCCGCCGGATGAGATCTTGATTCGCTGGAAAAAATTCCAAGAAAAAAATACTCAGGCATCTGTCTAAAGGAGGAGAAACGGTTGGAAAAAGTTTTACTTGAAGTAAAGAATCTTAAACAATATTTTAACGTTGGCCGCAAAGACGAAGTCAAAGCCGTCGATGATATCTCCTTCCAAATCTATGAAGGAGAAACCTTTGGTCTAGTAGGCGAATCCGGAAGTGGAAAATCGACCACTGGACGGACGGTGATTCGTTTGAATAACCCTACCGGAGGCGAAGTTCTTTTTGATGGACAAGATGTTATGAAAATCAAAGGCAAGAAACCGCTGGCTGATTTTCGCCGGGAAGTCCAAATGGTCTTCCAAGATCCTTATGCCTCCTTGAATCCCCGGATGAAAGTTCGGGACATTATTGCTGAAGGGATCGATATCAACGGATTAGCCAAAAATGAAAAAGAACGCAATGATCGGGTGGATGAACTTTTGCGAACGGTCGGACTCAACCCAAGTCACGGGACCCGTTATCCCCATGAATTTTCAGGGGGACAACGTCAACGGATCGGGATCGCCCGCGCGTTAGCCGTCGATCCAAAATTCATTATCTGTGATGAACCGATCTCGGCATTGGATGTTTCGATCCAAGCCCAAGTCGTTAACTTGTTGCAAGATCTGCAAGAAGAGCATAAATTGACCTACTTGTTTATCGCTCATGACTTATCGATGGTCAAACACATCAGCGATCGGATCGGCGTGATGCACAACGGCAAACTGCTAGAAGTGGGAACTAGTGATGAAATCTATCATTACGGGGTCCATCCGTATACTGAAAGTCTTTTATCAGCGATTCCACTGCCAGATCCTGACCATGAGCGTCAACGCAAACGGATCAAATACGTCAGTGAACCAAACGATAACCAAGAACGAGCAATGGAAGAAATCGCACCAGGACATTTCGTTTATGCCACGAAACAAGAAGCCAAGATCTACCAAGAAAAGTTAGCACAAAAAAGGGGAACTAGCGTCAAAGGTATAGGGAGTGTTAGGAGGAGATGAAACTGGGTGTTTTAAAAGCATACAAATTTCGGATCTATCCTAATGGACAGCAAAAACAGTTTTTCATCGAAACCTTCGGCTGTGTACGGTTTACGTACAATCAACTGCTGGAGGCGAAGATGGAAGAGCTGGCCAACAATGAAGCAAAGCAAGGGTTGACGCCAGCCAAACTAAAAAAGGAGTATCCTTTTTTGAAGGAGACCGATAGTTTGGCATTGGCGAATGCACAACGGAATCTGGACCGAGCGTTTCGAAATTACTTTCAAAAGCGGGCTGGCTTTCCAAAAATGAAAACCAAAAAAAGTATCTGGCAATCGTATACCACCAATAATCAGCAGCACACCATTTATTTTGAAGAGGATCAAATCAAGCTGCCAAAGCTCAAAACACTGGTTCCCGTAAAAAAGCATCGGGAGATCAAAGGGAAAATCAAATCGGCAACGATCTCAGCAAAAAATAACGAAGAGTTTTACATCTCGATCCTTTGTTTGGAAGAGATCACGCCACTCCCGAAACAGCAAGCGTCTATCGCGGTTGTTTATGATCCACAGCAGTTGGTCAAAGCCAACCAGCCGGTACCCATCACCTGTGAACATGCCATCCAAACGAAGCAAAAGCTGACACGAGCAGAACGCAAACTTCAGGTGAAAGCTACGGCGGTCAAACGGAAAAAATCCTTTTGACTCAGGCACGAAATTATCAGAAGCTAAAAGGAAAGGTCGCTCGCCTTTATCGTTTTCACTGCTGTCAAAAGCGGGAATTCATCGATCAAGTCAGCTACCATCTCGTAAAACAGTATGATACGATCTATTTGGAACAAATCGCAGAAGATACGGTTTTAAAAGCTGGTCATTACAGCATCAGTGATTGGCATCAATTCGTTCGCAAAATCCAGTACAAAGCGCAGTGGTACGGTAAAGAACTGCGTTTTGTCACGTTGGATACGCAGGACCAACAGAAGCTAGAACGGCTCTCAGGCGAAATGAGTAGCTGAGCCACTTGAACTGGAAGGAACGCCAGGGATCGCCTAGGGTATAGAAAAAATCTTTAAGATTTTTGTTTCTAGGAACCACGTTCACTAATTATGATTAACCAGCAACCCCCTGTCAAACTAAGGTCTGACAGGGGGTTGTATTTTTTTACATTTTATCACCTAAAAATGCGTCATTTAAGCGATAGATCTTTGAGGGACGCCCGATGCCGACGGGCTTTTCGCCGACTTCCGTAAAATATTGGAGCATGGATTTTTTGAAGTTGGAATGATCGATCATTTTAAAATCGATTCCTAAAAACTTGGCGAATACTTTACGGGCTTCCGTGATCGTAAAGTCTTTGCCTAACACAAGAAGCACTTGCGGCTCGTGCTCCATCTTATTGGCAACCCGTTTGAAGGCTTTGAGAATGATCGCGCTGTGGTCAAAAGCCAACGTATCTTTTCCAACAGAGGCGCCAGTCACCAGGTCAAGAATGATCTCGATCTCACCGCTGGTCAAATAGATTTGATTGGCTTTTCTTTCCAGAGAGAACCAGCGCACTTGATTCGCATCGTCCCCAGCACTCAAGGGCTCTTCACCAATAAATGCCAAATAGCTGACGGTGATGACCCACCCACGTGGATCACGACCAGGGGTGCTGAAGGTATGCAGCTGTTCGATGTTTTGTTTGGAGATGGTGACCCCAATCTCTTCTTGGGTCTCACGGATCACACTTTGGCCTGTCGATTCATTGGGATTGACGAAGCCCCCTGGCAATGCCCAAGAATTACGGAAAGGATGCCCTTTTCTTTGGATCAGCGCAATTTTGAGTTGTTCTTCTTCTTTGTTGTAACACATCAACACCATATCGACGGTTACGGAGGGTTTCTCGTATTTTGGCTGATCTTGTGCCTGATACCACGTAAGAAAGTCTGCTTCAGAAGCTTCTTTTTCATAGTAGTGCTTTTCAGCTGATTTTGAGGTAAATTCTTTCATTGGTTTCTCCTGCCTTAGATAAAGTAAGTAACTGAGCGCGATGGTTTTCCTTAACGGAAAAAATAAGGAACGATCAAATTAATGAAAAACAATGCGAGATAAAGCCAAGAAGACCGAGGGTGTTCTTTGAGCGCTGAATAACCCCAAAGAGCGATCCAGAGCAGAAAAGCTACCCGTAGGATTGCCAGCGCTGTCGCAAAAAGCGCCGCGTAATCATGGCTGTTGAAGTAAGCAAACAAAAAGGGGTAACCTGTGGTTGAAAAGAGCAAGTGCCCCACAGAAAGCACGGTTAAAAGCAAAAAATGCTGTTTGTTTTTTCGGGTCATAGCGTTCCTTTCTATAAGTGAAGTCTTCCTCATTATAGCAAAAGAAGTACCTGTTAATCAAAGAGAGATAAAACAGCTTTATTTCCTATGAGATTTGTTGTCAGGATCAGATTCTTCCCTTAGAACATTGAAGTGAACGGCTATCTGCGCTATGATAACTAGTAGAAAAGAAATACTCAAATCTGCTGGTTTATTTGCTGCGTTTTAAGGACCAAAACGATTCCTTTGCTTCTTTTAGAGCATGAAGAAAGGTCTTAGGTTGTCCGCTTTTTTGATTAAATTTATAGCATTTTTGGGTTGCGAACTGTATACTACCTAAGTATACACTTTACTAGTGAAAAGGAGGACTTGCGTCCATGGCTGAAAAAGAAACATTCTATATTACGACGCCAATTTATTATCCAAGCGGCAAGCTGCATATCGGGAATTCTTACACGACGATCGCTTGTGATGCGGTAGCACGATACAAACGATTGATGGGCTTTGATGTCTTTTATTTGACGGGTGTCGATGAGCACGGTCAAAAAATCGAGAAAAAAGCAGAAGAACTTGGCGTAGATCCGCAAGAATATGTCGACAAAATGGCAGCTGACGTCAAGAAATTATGGAACACACTAGACATCAGTTATGACAAATTTATCCGTACAACGGATGACTACCATAAAACAGCCGTTCAAAAAATCTTCCAGCAATTGCTTGATCAAGGCGATATCTATCTTGGGGAATACGAAGGCTGGTATTCCGTTTCTGATGAAGAGTACTTTACCGAAACGCAACTAGCAGAAGTTTACCGCGATGAAGAGGGCAAAGTCATCGGCGGTAAAGCGCCAAGTGGTCATGAGGTAGAATTGGTGAAGGAATCTTCTTATTTCTTCCGCATGAGCAAATATGCCGATCGTTTGGTTGAATACTATGATGAACACCCAGAGTTCATTCAACCAGAATCACGTAAAAATGAAATGCTGAATAATTTTATCAAACCCGGCTTAGAAGACTTGGCTGTTTCCAGAACGACCTTTAAATGGGGCATCCCAGTCACTGCTAGTCCTGAACACGTGGTATATGTGTGGATCGATGCGTTATCCAACTATATTACGGCATTAGGCTATGGCTCAGACGACGATTCCTTGTTCCAAAAATACTGGCCAGCTGACGTGCATATGGTTGGGAAAGAAATCGTGCGTTTCCATACGATCTATTGGCCAATCATGCTGATGGCCTTAGACTTGCCATTACCGAAAAAAATCTTTGGCCATGGCTGGTTGATGATGAAAGACGGCAAGATGTCGAAATCAAAAGGCAATGTCGTTTATCCAGAAATGTTAGTGGAACGCTATAGCTTAGATGCGTTGCGTTACTATCTATTACGAGCGGTTCCTTTTGGGAGCGATGGTGTATTTACACCAGAAGATTTCGTCTCTCGTTTGAACTACGATCTAGCCAACGACTTAGGAAACTTGCTGAATCGGACGATCGCTATGATTAATAAATATTGTGATGGTTTAGTGCCGGACTATGCCTCAAAAGTGACACCTTTTGATAGCGAGTTGTCAACGACTGCTGCCAATGTGGTCGGTCGTTACCATGAAGCCATGGACAAAATGGAATTCAGTACGGCATTATCCGAAGTTTGGACATTGATTTCTCGCGCCAATAAATACATTGACGAAACCCAACCATGGGTGCTAGCCAAAGAAGAAGAAAAGCGCGCAGAATTAAATAGTGTGATGGTTCATTTAGCGGAAAGCTTACGCATCGTCGCGATCTTATTGCAACCGGTGATGACAGAAACACCAGCCAACATTTTCCAACAATTAGGGTTAGCCTCTGTTGCCATGGATCTGAAAGATTTACGCTTTGGTGAATTTCCAAGTGGCACGAAAGTCGTTGCCAAAGGCACACCGATTTTCCCTCGTTTGGAACTTGAAACAGAAGTAGCCTACATCCAAAAGAAAATGGCTGAAGGGACACAAAGTCCAGAAGAAACGGTGAAATGGGATCCAGAAGAAACCACACTGCAATCAGAGAAAGCCGAAATCAAATACGAAGACTTCGATAAGATCGAATTAAAAGTGGCAGAAGTTGTCGACTGTCAAAAAGTCAAAGGCGCCGACAAGCTGCTGCAATTCCGCTTAGCTGCTGGGGATGATCAAGATCGTCAAATTTTATCGGGGATCGCTGAATTTTATCCAGAACCACAAGATTTGATTGGCAAAAAAGTCGTGATCGTTGCCAACTTAAAACCACGGAAAATGCGGGGGCAAGTCAGCCAAGGAATGATCCTTTCGGCAGAAGACAATGATGGTCGTCTGCAAATCGTGGAAGCACCAAAAGGCATGCCAAACGGCTCGATCATCGCTTGATTTTTAGGAGAAATCCTTTGTTGAATTTCAGCGAAAATAAAATTGCCAGACCCGAAAAGTTTTTGTATAATGTAGGTTATTGATATGAACATGAGGGAGTAATTGGCGGATTTTATCTGCGGCAGTATCACCATCCTGAAAGAAATTTCTGGTGCTGTCTTAAACAGTGAGACTTATGTATGCTTAGACAGTGCATACATAAGTCTATTTTTTTTCATATCATGTACAATAAAGGAAGAGTAACTATAAAAGGAGGAGAAACATGTCAGAAGAAAACAAAAAGGAACAGCTTTCGCAGGCGTTTTATGCGCAAGAAGCGCAGCATGTTCTGGAAGAAATGCAAACAGATGCCAATGGATTAACGAACGATGAAGCACAAAAACGCTTATCTGAGTATGGTCCCAACGAATTAGAAGAAGGCAAAAAGAAATCGATGGCACAAAAATTCTTTGAGCAATTCAAAGATTTGATGATCATCGTTTTGCTAGCGGCGGCGATTATCTCAGCAGTCGTTTCCCATGAAGTCGTGGACTCAATTATTATTTTAGCAGTTGTCATTATCAACGCGATCATGGGTGTTGTTCAAGAGGCAAAGGCAGAGCAGGCCATCGAAGCGCTAAGGGAAATGTCCACCCCAAATGCCAACGTCTTGCGTAATGGTCATACCGTCACCATCAAGAGCGATGAATTGGTTCCGGGGGATATTGTCCTATTAGAAGCTGGCGATGTCGTACCGGCGGATTTACGCCTCTTAGAAGCAAGTTCGTTAAAAATTGAAGAAGCCGCTTTGACCGGTGAATCCGTACCAGTCGAAAAAGAATTGACTGTCATCGACGGGACGGATGTCGGGATCGGCGATCGCGTCAATATGGCTTATTCAAACAGTAATGTGACCTATGGCCGCGGAAAAGGGGTCGTGGTCAATACAGGGATGGGAACTGAAGTTGGGAAAATCGCTGGCATGCTGGCTAGCGCCCAAGAAACCGAAACACCGTTGAAGCGTAACTTAAATGAACTAGGAAAATTCCTGACGATCGCCATCATTATCATTGCAGTGATCATGTTCTTTGTTGGAACGATCTTTAACAATACGTCATGGGTCGACATGCTATTGACTTCGATCTCATTAGCAGTAGCGGCGATCCCAGAAGGGCTGCCAGCGATCGTAACGATCATCTTAGCCTTAGGTACGCAAGTCATGGCGAAACGAAATGCAGTGATCCGTAAATTGCCTGCGGTTGAAACCCTTGGGGCAACGGACATTATCGCTTCTGATAAAACCGGTACTTTGACGTTGAATCAAATGACCGTGGAAAAATTGTATGTCAACAACAAACAACATGCTGCTTCAGAAGATATTCCGTTAGACAACATGGCATTAAAAGTCATGAACTTTGCCAATGATACAAAATTTGGTGAAGAAGGCAACTTGATCGGTGATCCGACCGAAACTGCCTTGGTACAATTTGGGATGGATCAAGGGTTCCATGTTCGAGATTTAGTCAATCAAGAACCACGGATAGCGGATCTGCCATTTGATTCTGACCGAAAACTAATGAGTACGATCCACCAACAAGAAGACGGCCGCTATTTAGTTGCTGTCAAAGGTGCACCGGATGTCTTGTTAGGCAGAACCTCAAAAGTGCTATTGGATGGCCAAGAGCTGCCAATGACCGATGAGGAAAAAGAAAAAATCTTATTTAACAATACCGATCTGGCAAAACAAGCGTTACGGGTATTGGGGATGGCCTACAAATACGTAGACCAAGTACCAGAAAACTTAGAATCAGAAATTGTCGAAAATGATCTCGTCTTTGCTGGCTTAGTCGGAATGATCGATCCAGAACGGGCAGAAGCAGCCGATGCGGTACGTTTAGCCAAAGAAGCTGGAATTCGTCCAATCATGATCACCGGAGACCACCGCGATACGGCAGAAGCCATTGCGGGACGTTTAGGGATTATCAAACCGGGCGATGATGATGCTGTCTTGACTGGTGCTGAACTCAATAAAATGAGCGATGAAGAGTTCGCTCAAAAAGTAGCCCACTATTCAGTCTATGCGCGGGTATCACCGGAACATAAAGTCCGCATCGTCAAAGCTTGGCAACAAGAAGGCAAAGTCGTTGCCATGACCGGTGACGGGGTCAACGATGCACCATCACTGAAGCAAGCCGATATTGGTGTCGGCATGGGGATCACAGGTACCGAAGTTTCTAAAGGTGCTTCTGATATGGTCCTAGCCGATGACAACTTTGCTACGATCGTCGTAGCAGTGGAAGAAGGACGAAAAGTCTTCTCCAATATTCAAAAAGCGATTCAATACTTGCTAGCCGCTAACCTAGGGGAAGTTTTGACCTTGTTCTTAGCAACCTTGTGGGGTTGGGACTCGCTATTGCCGATCCACTTGCTTTGGATCAACCTAGTAACGGATACCTTCCCAGCAATTGCCCTAGGAATGGAGCCTGCTGAAAAAGATTTAATGAAACATGCACCGCGGGGACGCAGTTCCAACTTCTTTTCTGGTGGTGTGATGAGTAGTATCATCTACCAAGGGATCTTAGAAGCGGCAACCGTGCTGTTCGTTTATTGGTCAGCGATCCAATGGCCCGTTCACAATACGTACGATGCGATCCATGCCGATGCCTTAACGATGGCTTTTGCCACGTTAGGATTGATGCAGTTGTTCCATGCCTTCAACGTCAAATCGATCCATCAGTCGCTCTTTAAAGTAGGGGCATTTAGAAACAAAGCCTTCAACTGGGCGATCCTGTTGTCCTTTGCGTTGATGCTAGTGATCTTCATCGTGCCAGGATTAAATGATATCTTCCGTGTTGCACACCTTGACTTGTATCAATGGGGCATCGTTTTAGGCGCCTCCTTTGCGATTATTCCAGTCGTTGAGATCGTCAAAGCGATCCAACGAGCAATGGGACGCAAATAAGCCAAAATAAACGAAAAAACAATCAATGGTCTGCTGTCCTTCTCCATGGGCAGCAGGCCTTTTTTGCTGGCTTATTTTCGATAAACCCTGTGTCTGTTTCTTGACCTTTTCATTTGCAGTAAGAAACGGTAAAATAGAAGATAATAACAAAGAAAGTAGGGAACCCACTGTGCGACCAAACTTAGGTTTTTATGTACAAACAATCAACGATCTTGTCAAAGAAACAGAAGCAATCGGGGAGAAAATGAATCCCAATTATGAAGAGATCCGCAAAGCGATTGACGAGAAAAAAGAAGCCGAGGTAACACCTGAGCGGCTAGCTGAGATTACCAGAATTTTTAAAGAAGGCACGGACAAATACCGCTTGATGCTGGAAAAAATCAGCAAATTGCGTCCACCAGCGAATGTGATGGGGATCCATAAAAAATTCGAGCGGGCGTATATGAAATATGTTGCCGGCTGTGATGAGATGATTTTGAGTCTGGATAACAAAATCGACCAAGAAGCCTTTGATGCGGCAGAAGCTAAGCAAGATGAAGCAACGGATGAAATTTCTTTTGCTATCCAACGGATGACCGCTTTATTGTTAAAAAAATGATAAACATAACAGTTAAACAAGAGTTATTTAATTTAACTGTTATGTTTTTCACATGTAAAATTTTTTTATCGGAGGTATAATGAATTCACAACCAACAACCTTTTTATTTTTCATTTTACTCCTTTTGCCATCAGGACTAACCAACCTGATGGTTTTTTTGTTTTTCAAGTGTTTTTTAATGAAACGTTTCCAGCGATAACGGGTTTAGTTTGTGAATAAAATAGAAAGATAAAGCAGCAGTGAGTACCGAACTTGCGCTTTTTTGTCGATCAATGCTATACTTAGGGTACTATTAAACGAAATGAGGGATCCTCCATTGAAAAATTAACCAATTTGTTGAAAGCTGCATGAAACTGTTCCTCCAAGGGGATAGTCTGCAGATTTTCAGGATTGGTTGACTTTTTCAATGGGGGATCTTTTTGTGTACCTCTAAAAACTGATTCTGAAAATAGCTTTAGGTCTACTCTATTCCGTGAATAGAGACGAGGTATATTTATGTCGAATATCAGTATTAATCATTTAACTTTTGGCTTTGATAGCCAGGAACGGTTGCTTTTTGAGGATGCCAACTTGAACCTTGATACACAATGGAAATTAGGGTTGATTGGCAGAAATGGTCGCGGCAAAACGACCTTGCTGCGTCTGCTGCTCAATGAATTGCCTTATAGCGGCTCGATCACCCATGAGCAACAATTCGTTTATTTTCCCTTAACCGTCGCTGATGATCAGCAATTGACGCTTTTTGTTTTACAGGAATCTGGCGAATTTGAGCAGTGGCGTTTGGAGCGGGAATTGAACCTGCTGCAACTTGATCCAGAAGTGCTTTTGCGTCCCTTTGCGACTTTATCTGGCGGCGAGCAAACGAAAGTCCTATTGGCGCGGTTGTTCGTTGATGAAGAGAATTTTCCTTTGATCGATGAACCGACCAACCATTTGGATGTGACCGCTCGCCAACATGTTGCCCGCTATTTGCAGCAAAAAACCGGGTTTATCGTTGTGAGCCATGATCGACAGTTTGTCGATGAAGTCGTCGATCATGTATTGGCGATCGAAAAAAGCCGCTTGGTGTTGTACAAAGGGAATTATTCAGTCTATGAGCTGCAAAAGCAGCAAAAAGATGCCTATGAGCAAGAACAAAACAGCAAGTTGAAAAAAGAAATCGGGCGTTTGAAGCAGACAGCAGCCGAAAAAGCGGAGTGGTCTAGGGGGCGTGAACGGGACAAATTAGGGTCGCCGACCAAAAAAGGCAGCGGGGCAATCTATGATACGGGGGCGATCGGTGCCCGAGCGGCACGGACCATGAAGCGCTCGAAAGCGATCGTTAAACGGATGGAAGATCAAATTCAAGACAAGTCTGCGTTGTTAAAAGACATTGAGTGGATCGATCCTCTGAAAATGACCCCACTGGTTAGCCATCATGACGTGTTGCTGGAAGCAGAGCATTTTCAGCTCGGCTATGAGCAGCCTTTGTTTAAACCGCTGACGTTTGCGATCCGTCAAAAAGAGCGCTTGGGGATTCAAGGGGCCAACGGATCTGGCAAGTCCAGTTTGATTGCGAGTATTCTAGGTACTTTCGATGGACAGCAGACAGGGACAATCAAAACAGCCCACGGGATCACTATTAGTTACGTCCGGCAAAATTATGAGGACAACCGTGGGATGCTGACAGAGTTTGCCCAAGAGCATGGCTTGAATTATCAAGATCTGCTAAATAATTTAAAAAAACTTGGCTTGGAAAGAACTGTCTTTCAAACCCCGATCCAGCAAATGAGTATGGGGCAACGTAAACGCGTGGAGCTAGCCAAATCATTAGCAACACCAGCGGAATTGTTTATCTGGGATGAACCGCTGAATTATTTGGACGTCTTCAATCAGAAGCAATTAGAGGAAGTGATCCATTTGGTGGAGCCTTCTATGCTGATCATTGAACACGACCGTTATTTTCTTGAGCAAGTCTCAACGAAATTGCTGACGTTGACGATCGATGAAAAAGAATGAATAAAGAGAAAAAAGGACGATTGTTTTCTTAAATAAATCGTTCTTTTTTTGTTATTTTAAACGGGAATTTACTGACAGGTTTAGTAAATAAATACTAAGGGTGCTTTTGATAAAAAAGAAGTGTAAAAATAGTGTTATTATACACAGCTGCATATATTTGATAAAATTCATTCATTTTTTCATGAAAATTTTCGAAAAATGACGAAATGTTCGTGTTTAGTGGGTGCAATCCCCTTTGGACTACTCATCGTTTTCTCATTATTAGGTAAATTAATTAAAAATTCTTTCATAATTCCCAATGATTTTTACAAAACATTTACAATAATAGTATCGAATAAAAACATTCGTTTGTTATGATTAAAATCGAATTTCTTTGAGCGTTTGACCGAAACATCAAGAGTTCGTTTTTTTTGTGACTTGAAATGCCAGTCAACTATTCGGAGGAAAAAGAGAAAATGGAGGGGCAGTTTTGATAGAAGTAGTCGGGTTGAAGAAGGTTTTCGATAATAAGTTTGAAGCCTTGAAAGCAGTAGATTTTACAATAGAAAAAGGCGATTTGGTTTGTTTGTTGGGACCTAGTGGTTGCGGGAAATCGACGATATTGAATTTGATCGCGGGGTTGTTAAGTCCCACCGACGGAGATATCCGCTTTAATGGTACTTCCGTTGTTAAGACAGAGCCGAAAGACCGCAATATCGGGTTTGTTTTTCAGAATTATGCCCTTTATCCCCATATGACTGTGTTAGAAAATGTCATGTTTCCCTTGACAGTCGGAGAGAAAAAAATCAAGAAAAATGAAGCACAAAAAATTGCTGAGAAGTTCATGAAACTGACCAATATTGAAGAATTAAGTCAGAAAAAACCTGGAACCCTTTCCGGTGGACAGCAGCAACGGGTCGCTATTACTCGTGCTTTGGTGCAAAGTCCAGAAGTCTTACTGCTGGATGAACCATTGAGTAACTTAGATGCCCGTTTGCGCTTGAAGATCCGTGAAGAGATCCGTCGGTTAGTCAAAGAAGTAGGTATCACCACGATCTTCGTGACTCATGACCAGGAAGAAGCTCTTTCTATCAGTGATAAGATCATTTTGATGAACGAAGGGATCATTCAGCAAAATGATGATCCGCAAAACCTTTACTTAGAACCAAACAATCTTTTCGTAGCGAAATTTATTGGTAATCCAATCATCAACATCTTGCCAGTAGAAGTCAAAGATGGCCAAATGATCCATCCAGCGTTTACGATCCCAGTTGACCGCTTTACCGACATTCGCTTCAAAAAACCATTGACAGACGGCCAATATACGTTAGGTATTCGTCCAGAAGATGTGCTGACCACTTTACAAGCAGGTTTGTTCCAAACAGAAATCAAGAGTGTAGAGCTGATCGGACGAGAACGAATCTTGAACTTTGATCTGGCTGAAAAACATATGAAATCGATCGTTAGTATTGAAGAGATCATTGAAGAAGGCGCGCAAGTGTCATTTGATTTTCATTACAAAAAAGCCTTTATCTTTGATGAAAAAGGAGAGCGGGTCTACTAATGTTCAAAAAAAATATAACCCTGAGAATCAACCAAAGGCGTGGCTGTTTTTACTGCCTTCATTGGTCATTATTTTCTTATTCAGTGTGTATCCGCTGTTTCGTTCCTTCATCATGAGTTTCCAAAAAGGAACCTTGATTAACCAACAGTATGCTGGGCTTGAGAACTATCAAAGGGTTTTAACGGACCCCGTATTCTTTCGAGCACTGCAAAACACAGCACTGTTTGCTTTTGCGGTCGTGCCGATCTCGCTGATTCTCTCATTAGCGATTGCTTGGATCATTTTTGAAAAAGTCAAATACAAAAGTTTTTTTGAAACGATCTTCTTTATGCCCTATGTCACAAGTACGATTGCGATCGGGATCGTGTTTCGTTACTTTTTCAATGGCTCTTACGGGATCATTAATTATCTGCTAGGTCTTGTCGGCATTGCGCCAGTCAACTGGCTAGATAACGTCAACATGAGTATGACGACTTTGATCATCTTCGGCGTTTGGACGAGCCTCGCCTTCAACATTATTATCTTGTTGGCAGGAATGCGCAACATCGACAAAGAACACTATAAAATCGCAAAAATGTTTGGCGCTACCGATGGCGAAATTTTTCGGAAAATCACCTTTCCGCAGTTGATCCCGACCTTTGCTTTCTTGTTGACGGTCAATCTGATCAGTGCCTTTAAAGTTTATACTCAAGTATATGCTTTGTTTGGCGGCCAGCCAGGGATCGCTCGTAGTGCCACGACAGCAGTCTTTTATATTTATGACAAATTCCATATTGCCGGACGTCCGGGGATTGCAATGGCGGCAACCGTGATCTTGTTCATCATTATTTTGCTCGTCACCTTTATCCAAAATAAACTTTTGAAGAAAGTGGGCGAATAAACGAATGAAAAAAATTGTGACGATTGTTTCGATGTTGTTTTTAGCAATTTTAGCAGTGATCACGCTGTTTCCCTTTGTCTATATGATCTTGGCTGGGCTAATGACCTACAGTGAAGCAACCAGTATTCCCCCAACGATCATGCCGGAGTCCTTTCAATGGAGCAATTACGGGGAAGTCTTTACCCGAGCACCGTTTTTACGCTACTTCTTTAATACGGTCTTCGTTTCTGCGGTGACGACTATCGCGACGCTGATCACGGCGATTCTAGCTGCCTTTGCATTAACAAGTCTTGAATTCAAATACAAACGTCTCGTGATTGGCTTGATGATCTCGTTATTGATGGTTCCTTATGAATCGATCATTTTCACCAATTACAATACGATTGCGCGAATGGGCTTATTGAATACGTATAGTGCCTTGATCATTCCCTTTTTGACCAGTATTTTTTACATCTATTATTTAAACGGTTATTTACAAAGTATTTCTAATACCTTTTATAAGGCAGCCAAAATTGACGGTGCCAGCGACTTAGCTTATATCCGCCGGATTTTGATCCCCATGTCAAAACCAGCCTTAGTGACAGTCGGGATTCTGACGTTCATCTCTAGCTGGAATTCCTTCTTATGGCCGTTGTTAGTGACCAATGAGAAAAAATACCGCCTCTTAAATAATGGGTTGGCTGCCTTTACCACAGAAAGCGGCAGTGACGTTCATTTACAAATGGCGGCAGCGACCTTGACCGTCATTCCAATTCTGATCATTTACTTGATCTTTAGAAAAGAAATTATCAAAGGAGTGGCTAAAGATGGCATCAAAGGATAAAACAACGATCACCTTCCATAGCGGGATCTTAACGATTGGAGGGACCGTCATCGAAGTTGCGTACAAAGATGCCCATATCTTTTTTGACTTCGGTTCGGAATACCACCCAGAAACACCTTTACCAGATGAAGAAATACAAACTCTAGTCTCCCACCGTTGGATACCAGAACTGAAAAATGTCTACGATCCACGCTTAGACTACACGTATCAAGGCAGTGAAACGAAAGAATACCAAGAAACAGCAGTCTTCCTTTCCCATGCCCATCTGGATCACTCAAAAATGATCAACTTTTTAGACCCGAGCATTCCTATGTATACCTTGAAGGAAACCAAAGCGATCCTCGAAGTGTTGAATCAAAAAGGGGACTTCTTGTTGCCCGTTCCTCATGAGGAAAAAAGCTTTGTCCGTGAATTGATCGGCTTAGAACCCCATGATGTGATTCGGATCGGGGAAATCGAAGTCGAGATCATTCCAGTCGATCATGATGCGTACGGTGCGGCGGCCTTGTTAATTCGCACGCCGGATCATTTTATTGCTTATACCGGTGATTTACGTTTGCATGGCTATCATCCAGAGCGTACCAAAGAATTCTGTCAATTAGCCAAACACACGGATCTATTGATGATGGAAGGGGTCAGCATCAGCTTCCCAGAAAGAGAACCGGATCCCAATGCGATCACGGTGGAAAGTGAAACAGAATTGATCGAGACGTTTGTGCGTTTGGTCAAAGAAAATCCCCAACGACAAATTACCTTCAATGGCTATCCAGCCAATGTCGAGCGCTTTATGGCGCTTGTCGAAGCCGCACCACGGACGGTTGTTCTAGAGGCGACCCAAGCCGCATTGCTGAAAGAAATTTTCGATAAAGATGTACCGTTCTATACGATCGATGATCAAGTACCAGCGACCCTCGATCCAGCCTTTGCTATTTCATATCAGGCATTATGTGACGACACGAGCCAGTACCTTTGGCAAGCAGTCGCGCATTTTGAAAACTTGCAAACAGGTGGATTGTATATCCACAGTGATGCACAGCCGTTAGGCGATTTTGATCCAGCTTATCAAGTCTTTTTGGATCAACTGGCAGCACTGGAGATCGAATTTGTCCGTTTGCCAAACTCGGGACATGCAAAACCAGCTGATTTAGATCAGATCATTGCCTGGATCGAGCCCCAACGATTGGTTCCAATCCATACGCTGAAACCAGAAAATCTGGTGAATCCGTACGGTGAAAGAATATTGCCGCAACGCGGTGAAAAAATTATTTTAGAGTGATAGAGGAGAGGAAAAAATGAAAACAAAGAAACTTGCATTTGCAGCAGCTGCAGCCGCGACATTGGTATTAGGGGCTTGTGGAAACAACAACGATTCATCTGGTTCTACGGAAAGTGATGAAATCGTTACAGAACTAAGCGAAGATACGACTGTCACCTTTTGGCATGCAATGAATGGTGCGCAAGAAGAATCATTGACGAAATTGACGGAGCAATTCATGGATGAAAATCCAAACATCAAGATCGAATTGCAAAACCAATCCAGCTACTCTGATCTACAAGCAAAGGTGAATTCAACCTTGCCTTCACCAAAAGATCTACCAACTATCACCCAAGCATATCCTGGTTGGTTATGGAATGCTGCCCAAGATGACATGTTGGTTGACCTTGGCGAATACATCAACGATGATACTATCGGTTGGGGTGACCAAGAAGAGATCCGCAGTGCCCTTTTAGAAGGCGCGCAGATCGACGGCGTGCAATACGGAATTCCATTCAACAAATCAACAGAAATGCTGTTTTACAATGCAGATATGTTAGACGAGTATGGTATTGACGTACCAACAAACCTTGAAGAATTAAAAGAAGCTTCTCAAGAAATCTATGAAAAATCAAACGGTGAAGTAGTCGGTGCTGGTTTTGACTCATTAAACAACTACTACGCCATCGCAATGAAAAACCAAGGCGTTGATTTTGACAAAGACTTGCAACTAGACAGTGACGAATCAAAAGAAGTCATCAACTACTACCTAGATGGTGTCAAAGACGGCTACTTCCGAATCGCTGGTTCTGATCAATACTTGTCTGGACCATTTGCTAACAAGCAAGTCGCAATGTATGTCGGCTCCATAGCAGGGGAAGGCTTTGTTAAGAAAGATACTGAAGGCAAATTCGAATATGACGTAGCAGCTCGTCCAGAAGCCATCAACTTGCAACAAGGAACTGACTTGTACATGTTCAACAGCGCAACACCAGAGCAACGTACTGCTGCTTTTGAATACATGAAATTCTTGACTTCTCCAGAAGCGCAAAAAATATGGGCAATCGATACCGGCTACATGCCAGTTGTTGAATCTGTTTTGGAAAGCGATGAATACAAAAACAATCCTGAAACAAAAGTAGCTGCCAAATTAGAAGACGCAACCAAAGAATTGTTCTCGATCCCAGTGATTGAAAATGCTGATCCTGCTTACAATGAAATGCGTTCAATCATGGAAAACATTTTGTCTAATACAGATCAAGATGTCGATCAATTGATTGAAAATGCAAAACCACAATTAGAAGATGCTTGGAACCAATAATTCTGAATTTCTTCGTCAAAATAGGGTATAATCAGGGAAACACCTGAGAATGAAACACCAAAGGGTTTGTGCCATAAGGTTTGAAGACACAAGGAAGCAGAAAATGCTGGCTTTCGAGGGTTTTCGACTTATGCGCATGCCCTTTTGGTCTATTGAGGGGAAAAGGAGTCTTTTGAATGAAAATCACGTTTTTAGAAACGAGCGATATGCATGGCTATGTCTATCCAACCAATTTTGCCGATGATACGGAACAAGGATTCGGCGTGGCAAAAGTTGCCACCAAAATGAAAGAGCTACGTCAAGCAGCCTCCGGGCCGGTCGTAACGATCGAAAATGGCGACTTTATCCAAGGCTCGCCCTTAAGCTATTACATCGCCAAGAGCCAGCATTCCGTTGCCGCATTGACCGCTGTCGTCAACCACCTAGACGTTGATGTTCATGTCTTAGGCAATCATGAGTTCAACTACGGTCTGCCTTATTTGCAAGAAGCGATCGCCAGCTACCAAACACCAGTACTGGCAGCGAATATTTTAAATGAAGCGGGAGAACCATTTTTTGGACAAGCCTACACCATCATTGAAAAAGAAGGGGTCAAGATCGCGATCTTAGGAATGGTGACGCCGTATATTCCTCACTGGGAACAGCCTGCGACGATTCGCGGGATGCAGTTTGTCAGCATCGTTGAGACAGCGAAAAACTATGTACCTTACTTACGAGAACAAGCCGATATTGTTGTTGTCAGTTATCATGGCGGCTTCGAGCGTGATTTAGTCACTGGGGAACCGACTGAATTATTGACCGGCGAAAATGAGGGCTATCAATTATTGCAGGAAGTCTCAGGAATCGATGCCTTCTTCACAGGACACCAGCATCGTGAGATCGCCACAAAAATCAATGGTGTTCCCGTTGTACAGCCCGGTTATCGTGGAAGCTTTATCGGCGCCATCGAATTGACGGTTGAAAAAAATCACACAGGGGTTCATGTCACAAACAGTACGGCTGCGTTGATCCCTGTTGCGGATGCTCTCCCAGATCAAGAGACGTTGGCTTTGTTAGCACCTATCGAAGAAGAATTACAAACATGGCTAGATCAGCCGTTAGGCAAAGTCAGTGGGGATATGCGAATCATCGATCCGATGGGGGCACGCTTGAAAGAGCATCCTTATATTGAATTTATCAATCGTGTTCAGATGGCTGCCAGCGGCGCCAAAATTTCTGGCACTGCTCTTTTCAACAATGAAGGCAAGGGCTTTGGCTCAACCATCACGATGCGGGATGTGATCACCAATTATATTTACCCAAATACGTTAGCTGTAGTCAAAGTAACAGGTGCTGAATTAAAAGCCGCTTTAGAACAAACGGCGGATTATTTAGCCGTTGTTGACGGTCAGATCGTGTTCAATCCTGCTTTTATTGAGCCAAAACCGCAATATTATAATTACGATATGTATGAAGGCATCGAGTATACGATCGATCTTAGCCAACCCGTCGGTCAACGAATCACCCGCTTGGATTTTGAAGAAAAAGCCATTGCGATGGACCAAGAATTAGAGATCGTCATCAACCAATACCGTGCCGTGGGCGGTGGCAACTACGCCATGTTTTCTGCCGAAAAAATCGTTCGTGAGATTCAAGTCGATATGACGGAACTGATTGCTGACTATTTGAAACAGCATCCTCAGATCGAAGCTACGACGAATCAAAACTTTCTAGTGACGTTATAATAGCAAAACAGCCTGCGATGATTCCTTCATCGCAGGCTGTTTCTTAATTTTCTACATTACGTACATAATCATCAAAGTATTTTACCAAATCCGCTTTGACTTGTTGATAGTCTTCTTCGGAATAGTCTTTGTCTTCTAGTTTTGCTTCGAAAAATGGCATCGCCAATTCTTCTCGTAAACGATCCAACACTTGTTCTTGGTTCATAACGTCACCTTTTTCACTTTTGATTTGATTTCATCATAACAAATGAAATGAGGCTGTCAATGCTTCGTAAGTGTCTTTCATTTTTTCTAAACGATTTTTTAAAGAAACAAAGTCATCGTCATCATGAAAAAGGACTTGTTTTAATTCAAAATAATAGATCTCAAAAGCATCAAAGAAAGCAATGACTTCCGCTGTTTGCAGCTCTTTGGCAGTATCGCAGCGAATATAGGCTTTTTCAGCGATCGCATACGTTTCCGCAGTCGTTAATAGGACCAATGATTCATTGTATTTGCGGCTCGTCACTAGTTCAAAGGTTGACTGACATTTATTGTAGATATTAGAAAAATCTTTGAGCACAAGTTCCTTTGGTGTTTTATCAAACATGGGGGAATCCTCCAAAACTTTATTTTTTGAATAAGACGCAGACACATTCTGGTGCGTAGATGTCTTTTTCTAAGACAGTCAATTTGCCAGTGGCTTCATAGCGTTTGTATAACGTTAGGTTATCAGAATTTTGGTTGGCACAAACCAGATAATCGTTTGTCGGGTCCAAATCGAAGTCGCGAGGGAAGTCGCCTTCTGTTGAGATTGATTGAACAAAAGCCAGGCCAGCGCCTTCATCGGTTACTTCAAAAACAGCGATTGAATTATGGCCGCGATTTGAGCTGTAAACAAAACGTCCATCGTTCGAGATACGTACCGCAGCGCCACTGTTGAAATCCGTAAAGTCCGCAGGGATCGTTGGCACTTTTTGGATTTTCTCAAAACTGCCATCTGCTTGATTGTAGCGTAAAACAGTCAATGAGCTGTCTAATTCGCCCACTAAGTAAGCGTATTGGTTATTTGGATGGAAGACCAAGTGACGTGGACCAGTTCCGTCTTCTGCCACATAAACGGCAACTTCTGTCAGTTTGCCATCTTCTGAAATATCATAAGTATAGACCCGGTCCGTTCCAAGGTCACAAACTGCTAAACGTTGGTCTGGTGTTAAGTCAGTATAATGGACATGAGGTTTGTCTTGGTTTTCATGAGAGCCGACGGGTTCATCATGGTAGATGCTGTCCGTTGCTTCGATGCTGCCATCTTCTAGAATTTTATAAACATTCACTTCACCTTTGTGGTAGTTGGCACCATATAAAAGCTGACGTTTTTCATCAACTGCTACATAGCAAAGGGGTGCGCCTTCTTCCGTTGCGGTATTCAGCAAGGTAAAGTCTGGAGTATAAGCAGCGGCGCCGCCGTTGCCAGCTACTTCTGTGACGCTGTAAACTGCTTCTTTTTTACTGCGGGCAAGATAAGTCGGACTTTTTTCTTCCGCACATAAGGTCAAATCGGTCAGTGTTCCTTTTTCCGTATCTAAAGCGATCGAATAGATCCCTTTACTTTCGCGACGAGTGTACGTACCTAAATAAATCGTTTGCAACATAAAAAAACCTCCTAATAGTTTCATTCCTCTTTAATTCTACCATAGAATGCGGTTTTGGGCCGGGTAGAAAAACTCTTTATGTTATAATAAACGAGAAGATAGAAAGGGGAGTTTGTCATATGAAAAAAGGGACGATCAAAGAAATTGGTCCACAAGCGATCGATTCACAAGAAAGAATGATCATCTTCTTTGGGGAAGAAGCGACCGACACACTGCGAGAATATTCAGTCATTCAAACGATTCCTGATTCGCAAGCGTTAGTCGTCAAAAAAGGGGATCAGATCACTTTTGGTGATCAGACCTATCAAGTCCAATATGTAGGAACGGTGGCTAACCAAATCCTGCAAACGATCCAGCATGTGACCTTTGTCTTTGACGAAGAGCCGGCGGAAGATCCGCTTTCAAGTGCGATTTATTTAACGCCAACTGTTTTGCCGAACCTCGAAGTCGGCATGCAAGTGACGTACAACTAGGAGGCAAAGAATGTCATGAAAGAAACGCAGAAAAAGCCGCATTCCTGGTTTTGGAAATGGTTTTTAAACAATCAAGCAGTGACCAGCTTGCTGGTCATTTTATTGATTCTCTTGATTTTGCTGCTCTTTACGAAAGTGTCGTATTTGTTTGAACCTGTCTGGCAATTTTTAGCTATCGTCGGATTGCCAATCATTTTGGCGGGCATTTTATATTACTTGATGAATCCAACTGTTGACTACTTAGAACGCAAAGGGATCAAGCGAATCTACAGTATTTTCGGTCTCTTTATTTTAGTGGTTGGTCTGATCGTCTGGGGTGTGGTGGTGATCATCCCTAAGATTCAAGAGCAATCCATGAGTTTTGCGGATAATTTGCCAGGCTACTTGACGATTATTGAGAATAAGGTAAATGAAATCTTGTCTGATCCAATCTTCTCGCAAGTCCAAGAGCAGATCGAAGCTTCCAATGAGAAGCTGATTTCTTCTCTGACGGATATCGTCCAAAACCTTTCCCGCAGCACGATTCAAAATCTAGGCAGTTTCTTCGGGGCCGTTGCGACGATCGTTTTAGCGGTCATTACCATGCCGTTTATTTTGTTCTACCTACTGAAAGATGGCCGCAAACTAGCCCCTTATTTTGTCAAATTTTTACCAACCAAAATGCGCCAGCCGTCACTGATCGTTTTAAAAGAAATGAATGACCAGGTATCCTCCTATATTCGGGGACAGCTGACAGTGGCGTTTGCGGTCGCAGTGATGTTTATGATCGGCTTTAGTATTATTGGCTTAGATTATGCCATCACACTAGGCATTGCAGCTGGCTTTTTAAATTTGATCCCTTATTTAGGATCTTTTTTGGCCATGATTCCAGCGGTCTTTTTAGGAATTGTTGGTGGGCCGGTATTGCTGATCCAAGTCCTGATCGTCTTTGTCATTGAGCAGACCATTGAAGGACGCTTGATCTCACCGTTAGTTTTAGGAAACGAATTGTCGATCCATCCTGTCACGATTCTTTTAGTCCTCTTGACTTCAGGAAAACTATTTGGCCTTGTTGGGGTCATTTTAGGGATTCCTGTCTATGCAGCTGCCAAGGTGATCATTACCCATGTATTTGAATGGTATACGCGGGTTTCCTCCTTGTATGAAGACGAAGAACCGATCCCCGAAGCACCATCAGAGGAGACACCCGAAGTCTAGCAACTTCGAATGTAAAAGAGTCCATACGTATTATCAACGGTACAGCCTTTTTCTGTGGGCTGTATCTTTTTTGTGCGGATAAAACAACCAGTATCGTTATAAACTGAATAGCGTATAAATTTGAGTAGACTATGAGAGGTGGGGCTGACAGAAACGCTGCCCACTTATTTCCAGAAAGAGGATCGAAAGGTGTCTCGAAACGGATTGACTTCTAAGGATCAAATAAATATAATTGAGTTATATAAATTGTTTATATAACTAAGGTATAGGAGTATGATGGATGCCAAAACAACGAATAACAAAGGAAATGGTGGTTGATGCTGCTTTTGAGATTGCACGAAAAGGCGGTATGGAGCAAGTGATTGTCAAGAACATTGCTGAGACGTTAGGCTGTTCAGTCCAACCCATTTATAGTTACTGCACCAATATGGAGGGGCTGCGGACCGAGGTAGAACAGAGAGCACGGCAATTTTTACAAGAGTATTTAGCAGCCCATATTGACAAGCGTGATTTGTTTCGTAGTACCGGACATGCGTATGTGCAACTGGCGAAAGAAGAACCCCATATTTTGAGAATTTTTGTCTTACAAAAAAGAGCGAATGTTTCTTCATTAGAAGAGCTGTATCAGTTGGAAACGAATCCTCAAGTAGCAAAAAGGATTGCCGCCGATTTGAACATTAGCATAGAAACCGCCAAACAGCTACACTTGCATATGCTGATTTACACCATCGGAATCGGCACGATTTTCTCAGTAACGACACCCGGTATTCCACTAGATGAAATCTATGCACAACAGGAAAAAGCGTACGAAATGTTTTTGAAACAGGCAATAGATTCCACAGAAAAATAAGTCGCAGTCCTAACTGCAGGGAGGAGTTCCCCAATGAAAAACGGCATTATTGTTTACCAATCGAAATACGGCGCTGTCAAAAAGTATGTTCACTGGCTTCAAGAAGCAACAGGTTTTTCTAGCGTAGAAACTCCAAAAGCGAAAATAGCTGAAGTAATGGATTATGACACAATTATCTTCTGTGGGGGAATCTATGCTTCCGGCATTGCTGGACTGTCCTTTTTAAAAAAGAATAGCAACCAGCTAAAAGACAAAGAGATACTTATCTTTTGTGCGGGAGCCTCTGCTTCTGAAGAAGATGTGGTGAAAAAACTCAGAGAACAGAATCTCACGGGTCCGCTAAAGGACATTCCCCTTTTTTACGGAAGAGGGCAATGGCAGGAAAGCAAAATGACCTTTTTTGATCGAACCTTAGTGAAAATGTTAAGAAAAGCGTCCGCTAAAAAAGAGCCACACACCTATGACCCACAGACGAAGGCGCTCATGGAAGCCAATGGACAGGATTGTGATTGGACGGATAAAAAGTACTTGGTTCCGTTGGTGAATTATTTGGAACAGGAACTGTTTTGAAAGAGCAAACATGTTTTTTGAGGTTTTATGAATCAAAGGAACAATGATAAGTCAGAGAAAAAAATGAAGTGTTCTTACTACGCATTTATGTTCTGTTTGCTACCAAGAATTTGCCAATATATTCTTAGAAAGTTTTCAATCTATTTCTAAAAATCAATGATTAAATTGAATACCGATCACGCATGGGCTGATGCCTTATGTGTGATCGCTTTTTTTGTTTTTACCCACATCGCTTATCCCATTAGAAAAAGAGATGCAACGGCTTCCTTTTTTAGTTTCTCAGTTAACTACATCCAATGAGGTCGTTTTTTTGCTTTGAATGAGGCAAATTTTTGTGAAGTTGAGGGGGACATCAGCTCTTTCAAGTGCTAGAAAAATAAGTTACAAAGCTATCGCTGGCTTCTTAATGGTCCACTTTTTAAATGCCAAAAATCTTCTATTTCGCGCTTTTTCAATGCTTTAAAGGATTTGACACATTGCTGCAAGAAATACATATGGTCGAGAAAAACATCGGTTGCGTATACTGAATCTAAGACAAAAGAAAACCTTGTGAGGTCAACAAAATGTGGATTTTAGCAATTGATATTGGCGGTACTGCTATTAAATGTGGGTTAGTGAATAGTCAGGGGGAACGTAAACAATTGACTCAATTTCCCATGAACAAGGAATATTCCACAGTCACGCAACGTATATGTCGACAGATCGATGCATGTTATGCAGCAGCATTTGATGGCATTGCTATTAGCTCAACGGGACTTGTTGATCCCCGAAGCCAAGAAATCGGCATGACATCCCCTTTATATGAAGGATTTGGTAAAAGACTGGTTAAGCATTTGCGCAGTACATACCAATGTCCAGTGGCTGCCGAAAATGATGGCAACTGTGCGTTATTGGCAGAAAAGTGGTTGGGTCACGCTCAAAATTGTGCGTCCTTTGCGACAATTGTTCTAGGTACATCCGTTGGCGGTGGCTTGATGATCGATCATCAACTGGTTCGCGGCAAACACTTACTAGCAGGAGAGTTTGGGTATATGCTTTTTCCGACCGAAAGGAAGGATTGGGAACTTTGGAGCATCGCAGGGTCAACCAGAACCTTAGTAGAGAAAACAGCAAAACGCATCGGAGACCCAACAATCAATGGTCAGCGTATTGATACACTGGTTCAAGAACAAGATCCGCGATGTCTGCCAGTAGTAGCTGATTTTGTCGATAAGCTGGCGGCAGCTTGCTATAGCCTGCAATATATGATTGATCCGGAAATCATCTTGATTGGCGGTGGAATCAGTGCGAGCCGTTTCTTGATCCCACATGTAAACGCACGATTAGCTATGATTGCTGAGCAGATTCCCAGTACGGTTATCGTGCCAAAAATTTGTGCCTGTCGTTTCGGCAATGAATCTAATTTGTTGGGGGCTTGTTATAACTGGTTAAGAATATACAAGCCTGATAGCTGACTTGTAAAAAAGCATTGTTTTTTTTATTGAAATAAAGCGTATTTTATTAGAGTATCATACATTCTTTTCTCCTAAATAAGTACCGATAAATGAAAGCGTTTTTGAGCTTTCGAAATAACAGAGAATAGGTGATGCAAATGGGAAAGTACACGGAACTGAATCGTCAAAAACTATTTAGGGGAATCATTCGTGCCATCAGCTCTTATTTAATCGTGTTTTTAGTGCCTTTTTTAGCCGTGTCATGGATTTGGTATGATACCTCTGTCAAAAGTATCAATGAACAGGTGATGCTGACCGCTAGAAACCAATTGATTCAGTTGAAATATTCTTTAGAAAATACGTTTATTCAATTGAATTATCTGACCCAAAAAATGACCAATGATCATGTTGTCTCATTGACATATTTGCAGCATCCTTACTTGACCAAAGAAGCAAGAGAGGCCATGCAAACATACAAAATCACCAACGACTTAGTCGAAGAAGTCTATTTATATTATAAAGAGTCCCCAGCAACCTTGTATTCAACCGTCGGATCATTCTCTTTTGACACATTTTTGAAAAAAGTACTGCCGAAAAATGAAATGGGCCAGGAACAGTTAGCCGCACAATTGGATTCCTCAGCGCCTACATTGTTGACATTAGAAGGCGCCGGTGAGGAGCAGCGTTATTCCCGCTTCTTTTATATCGTTCCCATTCAAAGTGAAGAGATGACTGTCTATGGCTCAGCGATCTATGAAATCAAAGAGAACAATTTGAAGAGAATTCTTGATCTCAGCAATAACGATGGGATCAGTAACACCTATATTATCAATGATGAGTACCAGTTATTAGCCAGTACCACCAATGATGAGTTAGCGCGCTTTTTGAATCATCCCGATCGCATGAAAAAAGGCATTCAAACAGGACGAATGCGGTTTGAACAATCGACGTATTTTGTTCAAGCAATTGCCAATAAAGAATTGAATATTTCAGTGGTAGCCGTTGCTAATCCGAATCAAGCGCTGGCATCGGTTAACCGTGTACAAGAGCAGTTCGTCCTAGTGTTTATCGCCATATTGTTTACGGGGATCACCGCAGTCGTGATACTTGGTTTACGAAGTTATCGGCCGATTCGCAAAATAGAGAATCTAGTTCAGGAGTTTCATCGGGACCCCAAAATGACCCTTCATTCGATGGATGATGTCCATAATACCTTGGCGGCATTTTTGGTTGAGCACCAAGAACTGCATCAGGAAGTCCGCCTGCAAACACCTCATGCCAGAGAGCAAGTGTTGCGCAAATTAATGAGCGGACGTTTTCGGTCCGAGCAAGAATTGGGTCTGCTTTTGGAAGCAGTTCATGTCTGCTTTCCTAAGTCAAACTACTTTGTGATCGCCATTGATACGAAAACTGTGGATTCCAAAGCCAAGCAAGGAGATAAAAAATTTCTGATCGATTATATCGAGGAAATCAAAGAGGCAGATTATACGGCATATGCGACGGAAATTTTGTCCAAAGAAATGCTAGCGTTGACCGTAGGGTTTGTTGATGGCAAAGAACAAAAAGAAATTGTGGATGCCATTGCGGAAAAAATTACCCATGCGATCTCTCTAACACCCGCAATGGGTGTCGGGATGACGGTCGATCAACTAACGGCTATTAATGAATCGTATATCGAAGGATTGGCGGCACTGGAAAATCAAGGAAGTCAAGGGAAGCAAATCAGCTACTATGCGGAACTTTCCCAAGAGACCAATCATTTGCCAATCAATTATCCAGACAATCAAAAATTAAAATTGATCCAAGCCTTGAATCAAGGAAATATTGAGATTGCCAGTGAAACGATCCAGCGGTTGATCGAAGAAGGCGAGAGTAAACAGACTTCGCCGCGTGTCCAAAAAATGTATGGCTACTACTTGTTGAATACGATCGCACAAGTCGGCGGTGAATTGGTGGGGGCAGAAGTACTGCATACCGCTTCTGAAAGTGCTGATTTCAACAGCTTGAATCAATTGCAAACGGCCTTGTTAACGATTGCCCAGCAGATTTGCACGAAAGTGCAGAAACAACCGCTGGATGATGAGTCGGAAATGAATGAGAAAATCTTCAGTTTTATCCAAGAAAATTACCATTCCTCTCAGCTATCGCTAGAATCGGTGGCAGAAGAAGTGGGTGTATCTGTCTCTTATGTCAGCCGTTTTGTAAAAAAAGAAAGCGGCAAAACCTTCTCCAAATATATTCAAGAACTACGGCTGAAAAAAATCAAAGAGGAACTGATTGAGACAGATTTGCCGATCAAAGAAATTATTCGCAACAATGGGTATTATGATGTTTCCAATTATACGAGAAAGTTCCGAAAAATAGTGGGTGTGACACCAGGGCAATACCGTGAAATGAACCAAAAAATGAGAAATTATTGAAAGTATGAGGGAAAATGAGATGAACAAACAAGTTGATTTGACAGAAGCTCAGCAACGAGCAGCCGTCTTTTTTGAGGAAATAGGTTGGCAGTCGGCGAAAGATCCGTTACCGAAAATAGTGGTCGATCCGCAGCTGGATGCTGATTTTCGATTTGAAAACCAAACAATCAGTGTGTCCTCGCCAGAACATGCCTTTTACGCGTTAACCAAATATGGCCGAGATCAGGCGACGGATCAATTAGCACAGAAAAGCTATCTAGCAGCGCTTAAAGAACGCTGTCTGATGATCGATATCGGGCGCAAATTCTATTCGCTAGCTGATTTGAAAGCAATCATCCGCAGCATGGCTTGCTTCCAATTCACGCATCTGCAACTTCATTTTTCGGAAAACGAAGGCTTTCGGATTGAATCCCAGCAATTTCCAGAAATTGTTTCGGAAGAATATTTGACCAAGCAGGAGATTCGTGAATTGATTGCGTATGCCCAAAACCATGAAATTGCCATCATCCCTGATTTTGATTCTCCTGGTCATTTGCGACAAGTGTTGGCTCAAAAACCTCAGTGGCAATTGCCGACAGCAGCTGGCACGCGTGATGATCGAGCACTAAACATTTTGGATTCAGAAGCGGTAGCCTTTATTCAGGAAGTTTATCGGGAATATGCGCAACTGTTTGAAGACAGCACTTATTTTCACATCGGGGCCGATGAGTTTATTGATTTTGACCAGTTAGAAAACTTTCCACAAATGATCGAAGCAGCCCGCGAGCGCTATGGGGAAAAAGCCAGCGGAATCGAAGTCTTTATTGATTATGTCAATGAGCTGGCGGTCTTTGTTGAAAGTCTCGGCTTTGTTGTGCGGGTCTGGAATGATGGTTTTTACCGCTTGAATCGCCAAGAGCAGACAACGTTGACGGAGAATTGCCAAATCTCCTATTGGACCCGTTGGAACCAAAATATGGCGCCGGCGGAAGTCTTTTTTGAAAAGGGCTATACCATGATCAATCACAATGATAATTTTTTCTATTATGTCTTAGGAGAAGCGGCAGGGTATACCTATCCAACTTACGAAAAAATCAGCAATGAATTCCAGTTGACGACGTTTGCCAATGGACAACAAGTTGGACAGGAACAGCTTGCCCAAACACAGGCGATCGCTTTATCCGTCTGGGCGGATGTACCTGAGGCTCAGACTAGCCGTGAAGTGATCCAAGCGATTTTTTGGCTCCAAGCGGCCATTAGCCAAAAAGTTTATAATGAGCCAAACCGACCAAAAGAGACATTTCAAAAGCTTTATGATGGGTGGGAAGCGACATTCAGCTGATTGTTAGAGGAATTGGGTGAAAGGGCGCATCGCTAACAATCCCTGTTGCTTTCTTTATGCTGAATAAGTATAGCGACAAGTGAAACAACAGCCAATAGTATTTTTGATAAAATGAACGTAACTCCGAGTGAGGGGAGAAATGGAGCAAATAAGTGATCATAGATATTCAACCGTTGAAGAGAAAAGATATTCTTGAAATGGATCAAATGTTTTTAAAGCAAGGGTGGCCTTCTCGCCAGCAGCTCTTGATGGAGTATTTAAATGAGCAAGAAGCGGGGGAGAGATACGTTTTGCTTGCCAAAATAAACAACAAAACTGCCGGGTATTTGACTTTGGTCCCTCTAGCAAAGCACGGGCCATTTAAAGGCTTGTATCCAGAAATTGCGGATTTTAATGTTTTTGAATCCTATCAAAAACAAGGGGTAGGCAGTCAGCTTTTAAAAGCAGCCGAAGAAAAGGCACGAGAAATAGCTGCCGTGGTGACTTTGGGGGTAGGTTTACACACTGGTTATGGATCGGCCCAGAGACTGTATGTAAAACAAGGCTATATTCCAGATGGGTCTGGTGTTTGGTTCAATAATCAGAATTGTGCGATGAATGCGCCTTGTTGCAACAATGACGATCTTGTTCTTTATTTGTCCAAGAAACTTTGACCCTCCCGTGGTAAGTACCTTTAAGGAAGGATTAAGCAAGCAACTCGTCTGGATGTTCTCATCACCTGTTCAACAAGCTAGTTTGCTACTTTCGTATAAGCGAATTTGGGGAGTTCTTGAAAAAATAGCCATAAAAAATGACTAGAAACGATCAGTTTCTAGTCATTTTTTTGTAAAGAAAGTAAGGACAATGTTTTTGTATAAATAAATTCTTCATTTAGGACAGTGCAACGGGTGCTTACATTTCTCTTAAAGTGATTTCGACCACTGGTACCAACACATCTGGTGGGCAGACGGGTAAGCTGAGAACAAGGTCCTCTTTGTTGATGATGGCTTCCGTTGAAGTGAGAACTTCCTCGGGATCAAATCCTCGATAAAACAACTCGGAACCATCATGTAAGAAACGGATATGCTTCACGCATCCTGCAAGTCCCGGAAGATGCAAGGATTTGTAGGGATAGGAGAAGAGGTGCAAGTAAAGTTTATTCCCGTTTTGGGTGTAGCGACTGTCAATAGGCGATTGAAAAGAGCTGGCACCACAGCCGATAATCGCTTGCTGATGATAATGCATCCATGAACCGATGGCTTCTAAATGGCTGCGAGTTGGTAAGTTGATTTCTCCACGAGCAGTCGGGCCGATATTTAAGAGAAAGTTCCCATCTTTTGCTACTGTGTCAATCAGCATTTTGGTCATCATTTCACTGGATTTCCAGTGCTGAGCATCACGATCATAGCCCCACGTTTCGTACATCGTTTGGCACGCTTCCCATATTAAAGGCAATCCATCCGCTTCTAATGGTTTGTCTGGTTGGAATTGCTCAGGGGTGGTAATCCCGCGGCCCAAATCCAAACGGTCATTCAGCAGCATGTTCGGTTGCAGGTTTCGACAAATTTTTTCGATCCGTTCGCTATCCCAGTCGGCGGCACCTTTGCCTTTTGACCAGCCCCAATCTCGATGGCTATAAGGAAAATCAAACCACATATAATCAATGGTCCCATAATTGGTCAATAGTTCGGTGACTTGACCAGCCAAAAAATCTTGATAACGGCGCATGTCCCGCTGGTCATTAGTTTGACGGGCTTGAATAGTCTCTCGTTGCGGATGCAGGCCGTCGAGCGTGAAATCTGGATGATACCAATCGATCAGCGAATGATACAGTCCGACCTTAATGCCGACCTTGCGAAATGCCGGCAGCAGTTCTGCTAAGAGGTCTCGCTTGAATGGGGTGTTGGTTACTTTGTAGTCGCTGAGCGCGGTGTCCCAAAGGGCAAAGCCTTCATGATGTTTCGTCGTGAAGACCATGTATTTAAAACCGGCCTTCTTTGCGGTTTGAGCCCATTCCTCCGCGTTGAAAAGATCAGGATCAAACTGAGAAAAATAGTTCCCGCGATAGGTGGTAGGTTCAATTTTTTCTGTCGTCATAAACCATTCGTGTCGAGCGCCAATACTGAATAGGCCGAAATGGATGAATAAGCCAAACCGATCATGGAGAAACCAGTTTGGGTCAGGGTAGATGGCAGGCCAATTCCTATACGTTCTCATTAAAAATCACTCCTTTTTCACTCACTTAAAGAAATTCGGTATTCGTCATGACTGTTTCTTGAATTTTCCAGCCATCTGCTTCCTTAACGAAAGTATGGTAAGCCTCTGTGATGTGATCACGGTAGGAAGAATCTTTTGGGCTGATCGTTTTCTGTTGCGCCGCGACCAGCATGGATTCTGTCTCTTGTTTAACGACTTCAAAAGAAAGCAGCGTGTGCTGCAGCTGTTCTTCTGCAAAAAAAGCAGCCAATTCTTGGGTCGTCTCTGCTCGCGCCGCTGACACGAGCGTGGCGGCATAAGCTGTCGCGTCTTGGTCAGAGGCTGCTTGTAAATTTTCTTTCAGCACTGCCAAACAAGCCTCCGCCGCTGCTTGATTTGTAATATTACCTGTCATCTCCAGTTTTTCTGAAGGTTGGGCATGAACTGGAGCAGAAGAATCGGTTGTTAGAAAATAGAGAAAGAATAGGCTAACAACAGCCAGCAAACTCACGAGGATGGTTCGGCGCAGCAAGGATGTTTTCATAATTTCTCACTCCTTCTTTTAAACATCAGAAATTTTCCCCGCACTATAGATTCCATGAAATAAATTGCGACCCACAGAAGTACTGCCGCTGAAAGGGGTCACCATTGGTAAGGACGGTTGAGTTAATTCTTCCAAAGTATCGAGCTCCCCGTCCAAGAAGGCAGTAAGCCGCCAGAGTGTCGTGTCGCAGCGCATCAGCAAGGCGCCATAGCGCAGATCGATACTCTCAAAACCGAAAGGTCGATTCCAGTCAAACCAGACTTGACGATGGGCTTCATAAAGGGATTGCAAGGCGGATTTATAGACACTGAGCGCATCGACTGCTTGGCGCAGTCCGCTGCGATCCTTGCTTTTATAGGCACTGGTGATTTGGTTGGTAATACAGGCTTTTTGTGCCAAAGCATCAGCCAGCTGCTGATAAAAGGCAAACATCGTTTGTGTGTCCCGTGTTGCTTTCACAGCGGCCAACTCTTGAGCCAATGCTTGATAGTGGGATGCTAAAGAAAGATCGGTTAAGTTTTCCTGATACAAACCATACAGCAAGTCTTGGTAGAGCAGCAGCTTGCTGGGGTTTTCTCCGTGAGGATTATTTTCTGGTACACCTGCAGTTTGATCAAAGCGATCAAGCAGTAAAAAATCGCTGGCTATTGATTGGTGAAAGAGCTGAAATTTTTTAGTTAAATTCTCTAACGAAAGGTCGTTTCCAAACTGTGCTTCACTGAAATATTGCAAACCTAGTAGCGCAGCAATCAACGGTGTTTCAGCTCCGTCGTCGCCCCAAAGTGTGGCATAGACTTCCTGAACATCGTTTTCTTTGGCGGCTTGCAAGGCATGACGCATGGTGGCGAAACTTTTGCCATAGTTCGGCGCCAAACCGTTCCAAGTCCAGATACCTCCAGCAAAGACGATTGGCTGTTTTAATTCCCGATGTTTCGCAAACATTCGCTGATAAGAGGCATGATCATGGTGGTAATAATCCCAGTAAACCATTTTGACAGCAGGAAGGTCAGTAAACAATTCTGTTGGAAAGCACACGTCTGGATCGTAATAATCACTAGTAGGTGCACCGATCCTAAAAAACATATCGCTCCACATCATCGGCTTAAAACCCACGTTTTGACAAAGCACAGCTACCCGCTGCAGATGTTCGGCCATAATCGAGAAACGGTCTTTTAAACCGTGCAATACCAAATATCTTCCTTTCCCCAATTGGTGTGCTTCATCCATGCCAATGTGTAGCTGATCCGTCGTAAAACACGAACGGATCGAACGGATCGCTGCTTCCAAAAAGGTATACGTTTCTTCTTCTCCCACCAGTAAAATATCTTCCGTGTCCCGAATGTTTTTAGCAAATCCCCATTTTAAGGGATTCGTTAAGTGTGCCAATGTTTGAATCGCTGGAATCAAAGTTACACCTATAGATTGCGCATAGCTATCAAGCTTCTTTAACTCAACTTGTGTATAACGGCCTCGTAAATGACCAAAATAAGGATACTCTGGAATTTCATAAGTGTCTTCCATATAAAGCATGAGGTGATTAAGCCCCATCTTGCTTGTCAATAGAATAAAGCGTTGCAGTTTTTCAACGGTCATTACTGCATTGCGGGACAAATCGATCATTGGTCCAATTGCTTCAAAATGAGGGTGTTCCTCCAGGATATAGACAGGGCGGTCCTCATGCAACCACAAGGTCAACGCCCGAAACAAATGGGCTTTTTCTTGATAGTAAATGATTGTTTCTAGCGGACCGTGGCAAATTTTCAGAGAACCGGGCCGTTGAATCAGCTGTAATGGATGCCCTTGCGGTGATTCTCGCAACGCTAGTTCCGGTAGTATGTGACTAAAAAAATCATCAAGATTTTCATTACTTTGGATAAAAATGTCTTTCATTACGAACGTCCCTTCTTAAGTTTCTTTTATCAGCAATGATTCTGAACGTTGGATCGCTTGAAAAGAGAACCAACTATTGGGAAAAAGGAAAAAAGGAACAAAGCCGATGACTAATAAAATCGGTAAAAAAGTCAAAATGATTGTAGTTACTAAGATTCCCAAAATCATCGCAATCGTTTGGGGAACACTGATAACCATCAGTATTACTGCTTGCTTAAAATAGTGAAGAAGGGGCAAGTCATAACGCAAATATACTGGCAGCAGATACAAGCTGATCAAAAGGGCACTGATAAACAACAGCAGCAAAAAAAAGTGAAGCAAGCTATTTTGGATAAAGGTACTAGAGATGCGCAATTCTAGCCATAAGAAAAGCAGCAAACCCACTTGCATGGCTCCTAATTGATTGGCGCGACGGAAATTTTTTTTCACGACAGTTCTGAACCAAGGCTTCAAAGCCGCTGGTCGTCCCTTTTTTGGAAACTGTCGAAAAAAGCTTGGATGATCGTAGCGGTGGCAGGAAAAATCCCTAAAAATATCCCGTATCGCAAAACCCAATAGAACCAAAGAAACTGCAATTTTAGGCAATGGAGGAGCCATTCACCGACTTGATAGGAAACATGATAAAGACCATTGGATTGTTTCATAAGATCCTCACTTTCTTACGGATAACCATATTGTATCCGCTTTAATTGTTGCCCTTATCGTACCATTGATCCATGGATAGTGGGCATGGATGAAAAAAAACACACATCCCATACAGGAAAAACACAGCAAATATGTTTGACCCGCTTTATTTCTCCTAACGTTTTTATGGAAGGAAGCTTTCTTCATTACAAATTTTGCAAACGCTCTTGCTTGGTTTAACACAGTGAAAAAAGTTACATATTGTTAGATGGTCTTTTTTTCGCTTACATTTAGAACAAAGAAAGGAGTGCAAATGCATGACAAAAATTCGCGGCGATATTGAAGAAGCCAAGGAGAGAGAGCAAGCAGCGTGGGTCCCAGAAACAGAAATGCTCAAGCAGCGTCTGGAATGGTTTCAAGACTTGAAATTCGGAGTGATCTTCCATTATGGGCTGTATGCCGAAGCGGGGATCGTTGAATCATGGCAATTATCTGAAAAAGATGAATGGGCTAGAGAAAACCAGCCCTATCGAGAAACTATCGAAGCACTACGTTTGGATTATTGGCAGTTGATCAATCAATTTGAGCCGAAGAAGCTGGATACCCGCAAATGGGCCAAGATCTGTAAGGATGCAGGATTTAAGTACTGTTTGTTCACGACAAAGCATCATGACGGGTTTTCGATGTTCAATACTATGGAATCAGAGTTTAAAATCGGTGGGAAATTAAGTCCCTTTAAACGCGATATATTGCATGAAGTGTTTACGGCATTTCGAGAAGCAGGGATTGCAACAGGAGCCTACTATTCTAAAGCTGACTGGTATTCTCCTTTTTACTGGTTGGATGATGATACGGTCAAAGGCCGTCATGCCAGCTACGACACCCACCTTCATCCAGAAATTTGGGCGCGCTATGTGTCGTTTGTGCATCGCCAGATTGCAGAGATTACTTCCAATTACGGAAAAGTCGATTTTCTTTGGTTAGATGCCGGTTGGTGCGGACAAGGCAAAGAAGACCTACAAATGGATCGTTTAGCTGAGATTGCGCGTGAGAAACAGCCGGAATTGATCATCGTTGATCGGATGATGGGTGGCCGTCATGAAAATTATGTGACACCGGAACGCAAAATTCCTGCATTAGCGGAAATTCCTAAAAAAGTTTGGGAAAGCAATATCCCGATTGGGAATGATTGGGGCTATGTGCCGAATGATACTTTTAAGAGCAGCCAAGAACTGCTGGAAACCTTGATTGAGGTAGTCAGCAAAGGGGGAAATTTGATTTTAGGTGTTGGCCCAACACCTGAGGGCGAATTTACATTCGAAGAGACCCAACGCTTAGAAGAAATCGGCCATTGGTTGGCGCTATATGGTGAAGGCATCTATGAAACGCGGGCGAGACCAACAGCTTGGCCAAATGAATGGCATTTGACCTATCAAAAAGACGGCAAGGCTCATTTTGCATTTCGCAGTATCGCTGCAGTGGTTTGCGAACAGATTCCTTTAACAGAGATCGACGCAACTGAAGAAGACGAGCTAATTGATCTCGCCACAAAAAAACCGTTACCAATCTATAAAAATGCTGATGAACCGTATCTCTTATGGTCGGATATCAGCCACCCGAACGTTGGGGCAGTTGGGATTCGCGTTTCGACACATAGGGAAAAAAATACACATTGATTTGAAAGCGAATACAATTCATGATAAGGCTAACACCAAGCAAGGAGGAGGAAGAATGGAAACAGCGCCAATCAGACAAACCGTTTCAGTACCTAAAACAAAGAAACAAGATATAAAAATGAAGATCAAGAAAAATCGGCAATTGTACTTGTTTGTGTTACCAGCATTTTTGATTATTTTGATTTTCTCTTATGGACCGATGTATGGAATCATTATTGCATTCAAGGATTATATGCCATCATTAGGGATTTTGGGCAGTCCTTGGGTTGGATTTAAACATTTTCAACGTTTCTTCGATTCCTATTATTTTTGGGAACTCATCAAAAATACTTTAGGAATCAGTATCTATTCATTGGTTGTCGGTTTTCCGCTACCGATCATCCTGGCATTGGCTTTGAATGAGATCAAAGACGGCCCGTTCAAAAAGATTACCCAAACAGTCACCTATGCCCCAAACTTTATTGCTGTGGTGGTCATGGTTGGTATGGTCATTGCTTTCTTATCTCCCTCAACAGGGATCATCAATCACCTATTAGAATTTTTGGGTTTCGAGCGGATCAGCTTTATGACCAATCCCCGTTGGTTTAAAACGATTTATGTCCTGTCGGGGGTTTGGCAAGGAACGGGATGGGGGTCGGTGATTTATCTGGCAGCTCTATCTGGAGTCGATACGCAACTGCACGAAGCGGCAACGATCGATGGCGCTTCTCGTCTGCAACGCGTTTGGTATATCAATATTCCAACGATCATGCCCACGATGGTGATCTTATTGATCATGAGCTTCGGTAGCTTGATGTCAGTTGGGTTTGAAAAAATCATCTTGATGCAGAATCCTTTGAATATGCAATCCTCGAATGTGATTGCGACCTTTGTATACCAGCAAGGGCTGTTAGATGCGCAGTACAGTTTTGCTGCGGCAGTCGGCCTGTTTAACTCACTGATCAATTCCGTATTGTTGATCGTAGTCAATCATATTGCCAAACGTTTAAGCAATTCTAGTCTATTGTAGGAGGGAGGACCAAAATTGAAAACAACTTCTTTAATAAAAGATACCCGTGCTGATAAAATCTTTTTGATCTTTGTTTATGTGTTTTTAGCAATTTCATTGCTGATCGTTTTGTATCCGCTAATCTATATCGTCAGCGCTTCGATCTCAAATCCGCATCTGGTAAACTCAGGTGAAATGTGGCTTTTGCCAAAAGGAATCACCTTCGAAGGCTATCGAACATTATTGGGCAACAGCAGTATCTGGCGTGGCTATTTGAACACGATCTACTATACAGTGTTAGGAACATCGATCAATCTATTGGTAACTTTGCCTTGTGCCTATGCGTTATCGCGAGAAGATTTTTATGGGCGACGGGCCTTCACCAATTTTATGCTGGTCACCATGTTCCTGTCTGGTGGCTTGATTCCCAGCTATTTGCTGATTCGCAGCTTAGGCATGCTGAATACCGTTTGGGCATTGGTGATTCCGGGGGCCGTCTCAGTTTACAATGTGGTTGTTACACGAACGTTTTTTCAATCCACAATTCCGCGAGAGATGGAAGAAGCAGCGATTGTGGATGGTTGTTCCGATTTTCGGCTATTCATGCAGATCGTTTTACCATTATCAACGCCGATCATTGCGGTAATGGCTTTGTTCTATGGCGTCGGACATTGGAACAGCTTCTTTAACGCATTGATCTATCTTTCTGATCGATCGATGTACCCGCTGCAGATGATTTTAAGAGAAATTTTGATTCTTCAAGATATGTCTTCAAATACCGTCAGCAATGTGACTTCAGAAATGGCGAACATGCTATATAGCAAACAGCAACTCGCTCAAGTCATCAAGTACGGTGTCATGATCGTTTCTTCGTTACCGGTAATCATCGTCTATCCGTTCTTACAAAAGTATTTTGTCAAGGGCATGATGGTCGGTTCAATTAAAGGATAAAAAAATCAAAGGAGGAAGAAAATGGGATTAAAAAAGAAACTTTTAGGAATGGCGGGTGTCGCTTTATGCAGTATCCTCGTCTTGGGTGCCTGCGGCAATTCTTCAGATGAGGGAACTGGGGAAAAGAAAGAGGTTGCTATCAATCATGACAGCCAATTTCCAATCATCAAAGAAGGCGAAGAGCTGACTTTGAATATCATGGCACCAGGTGTGGGAATGGCCGAGTGGGAAGACATGCCGACGTTACAGGATTACCAAGAAAAAACCGGTATCAAACTGACTTATACGACACCGCCATCGGCTGACTTTAGTACGAAACTGAACTTAGCCTTTGCTTCCGGCGACTTGCCGGATATCGTTTACGGTGCTGGTTCGCAAGCACTGACGGCTTCGATGGAGATCGATTACGGTTCACAAGGGATTTTACTTCCCTTAGAGGAGTATATCACGCCAGAAATCATGCCAAATCTTTATGCACTGACGCAAGAAGATCCTTCTATTTTAAAATCGATCACCACGCCAGATGGGCACATTTACTCCTTACCAATGATCTCGCGGAATGCGACTTCAATCTGGTGGCAAGGCCCGATGTGGTACAACGGCACGTGGCTAGATAATTTAGGCGTATCAGAACTGCCGAAAACCACAGAGGAACTGCAAGAATTGTTGACGCGTTTCAAAGACGAAGATCCTAACGGAAATGGTCAAGCAGACGAGATTCCATTGACGGATGTCGATATGAACTCGACACGTGTTTGGTTGATGGCCGCCTTTGGCTTACGGACTCGCGGGATTCAAGTGGACGATGATGTGGTCTCCTACACACCGACATCAGAAAACTACAAAGCATTCTTGGAATACATGAATACACTGTACGATGAAGGATTACTAGATAAAGAAGTTTATGGACAGTCCGATGAGCAGAAAAAAGCGAAGGGTGAAAACAATCAACTAGGCTTTTTGCCGACTATTTCAGCTTCTTTACTACTGGCCGCAGTGAGGCAGAGGCAATGAACGATCCAATGTTCCAACCGTTGACCTCTGAATGGGCACCAGAAGCCAAGATTCCTGGCAGTCCACGAATCTCCCGGGGAACTTTTGCATTGACCAATGTCAATCCTTCCCCAGAAGCTTCCATGCGTTGGGTGGATTACTTCTATTCGGAAGAAGGCACAAAATATATTGAACAAGGGCCAGAAGGTGTTCTTTGGGAGTACCAAGAAAATGCGGATGGCGAAAAAGTCCGGGTTTATGTGGATGGCATTGATACAGACAACACGGAAGACGAACGCGGCAAAATCACGCCGGCGTATGGATTGACTACACCAAACATTGTCATTGATACAACAGGTGAATACCATATCCGCAAAACGGCTGATGAAGAACCAGATACTCGTTTTAGTGATTGGGTTGCACAAGAAACGGCAGAAAAGATGGAAGATATCGCTGAAGTACCATTCCCGCTACTGTATTTAACGATTGAAGAAAATGACAAAGTAGCAGCCACTGCCACTGATTTGACAACTTATGTAGAACAAATGGAAGCGAAGTTTATCACAGGTGTCGAGCCATTAGACAATTGGGACGATTATGTGAAAACGATCGAAGCAATGGGCATTGACGAATATGTCGAAGTCTATCAAACGGCCTATGACCGCTGGAAAGCAAACTAATATCATACGATAAGGGAAACGGGTCGAGACAATCAATCTCCACCCGTTTTTTTCAAAAAATAGATAGAGGAGTCAAAAGAAAAATGAGAGTTATGCAGCCTTACGAGTTTGAACGCATCCGAAAAATTTTCTACAAATTAAAACAGTACCGTGTACGCTACCAACAGCCAATAGACCCGCTTTTTTTTAAGCAAGAGGATTGGGTACCGTATGAGCAAGGGAGTTATTTCGGAGAAAAAAACACCTATTATCAGCTGAAAGGCAGCTTTCAAGTTCCCGCTGACTGGGTAGGGAATCCTTGTGTCTTACAAGTCTATTCAAGCCTCTCAGAGTGGGACAACACCACCAATCCCCAAATCAAAATTTATTTGGACGATACCTATGTCCAAGCTATCGATGTCAATCATCGAGAGGTCACTTTGGCTGAAGGATATCAACAAAAAGCAGTCAAACTGAAGATTGATCTGTTCTCGGGCCGTTCCGATAAACCATTCCCACTGCATATCAACTTATTGGCATTGGATCCTGTCGTCAATGAACTCTGGTTTGATTTTTATACGCTGTTTGATAGTTGGCGTGCCATTCGTGCGTTTGGCGGTGACGAAGCATTTTATCAACAAGTCCTTGGCCAAGTCGCCAATGTCTTGGATTTTCGTACGCCCTACTCAGCGGCATTTTATGAAAGTCTCGCAAAAGCAAAGCAACTGCTTGCGTCATGTTACTTACCAGCGCATACACCAAAACAAAAAGTGACGGCTGTCGGCCATACCCACATCGATCTGGCGTGGCTTTGGACGGCGCAGCAAGCAATTGAAAAAGGCGAGCGCAGTTTCCAGACGGTCTTGAAATTGATGGAGGAGTATCCAGATTACACGTTTTTTCAAAGCCAACCACAACTGTATCTCTCCATGAAAACACATTATCCTGAACTTTACGCTGCAATCAAAGAAAAAGTTCGAGAAGGAAGATGGGAAGTTGACGGGGCGATGTGGGTGGAAGCCGATTGCAATTTGACTTCAGGGGAATCGCTGGTTCGTCAGATCCTTTATGGCAAACGGTTTATGAAAGAGGAATTTCAAGTCGATAGCCGCATCTTATGGCTACCGGATGTCTTTGGTTATTCAGCCGCCTTGCCGCAAATTTTACGCAAAACAAATACGCCCTACTTTATGACGACGAAGCTGTCATGGAACCAGTTCAATCAAATTCCTTATGATTCCTTCTATTGGCAAGGAATTGATGGCAGCCGCGTTTTGACGCATTTTATTACCACCATCAGTGAAGGATACAGTCCAAGAGATTATTATACGACGTATAATGGATTGCTAGATCCTTACACGATCAAAGGCAGTTTTGAACGTTATCAGCAAAAAGATCAGCACGACGAAATTTTGATTGCCTATGGGTATGGTGACGGTGGCGGAGGCCCGACGAAAGAGATGCTAGAAGTCCAGAAACGGCTGCAAAAAACATTGCCGGATATGCCGACGATTACTGGCAATCATGTGGGGGCTTTTTTGATCGACTGGCAGATTCTTTTAAGGAAAAATCTGGCCCAGTCTGGTACGGCGAATTGTACTTTGAATACCATCGTGGAACACTGACTTCGATTGGCAAAAACAAGAAGGCCAATCGCCAAGGAGAATTTTTCTTACAGACGATTGAAAAACTTTATAGTATTTGTGCAATCAATCGTTATCCGCAAGCTGAATTAGAACAACTTTGGAAACAGCTGCTATTTAATCAATTCCATGACATTCTGCCGGGAAGCTCGATCAAAGAAGTTTATGATCAGACGGATCAAGAGTATCAACAGCTCTTTGATAAAGGCTGCAAGCTGATCGAAGCTTTGATTCCAGCGGTGCAAGCAGCCGAAGCTACGTCATGGCATGTCTTTAATCCGCTGGGACAAGAGCGGACGGGTCTGGTCTATTTAGACGATCAGACAGGGATCAAAGAAGCTTACCTGACTCAGCGGACCTATGATGACCGGCTCTTAGTCAAAATTCCCGCCATGGCTGGGTTGAGCAGCAAAAAATTGACTCCTGTCTCAGCTGTGCCTCAATCAAAGCAAATAGCGATACGACTAGAGGAATCGTTTGAAACGGCTGACTTTAAAGTGATTTTTGACAAACACTTTGACATCATCTCTTTATTTGACAAACGGCAGCAGCGAGAAATCGTGCCAAAAGGCGAGCGGTTGAATCAGTTAGTGGCTTACGAAGATCTGCCAATGGATTATGATGCGTGGGACATTGATATTTATTACCAGAAGAAGCCTTATCCTGTGAAGCAAGTTCTCTCAGCCGAGGTCGTTGAGCAAGGGGAGATTCGCGATACCTTGAAGATCAAACGTCAGTTTGAAGATTCTTTTATTACGCAATGGCTGCATTTTTACCATGGCACGGGAAGAATCGATTTTGAAACAGCGGTTGATTGGCACCAGCATCAACTGCTGTTAAAGGCATTGATGCCGATTGATGTTAACACATTGGAAGCAACGTTTGATATTCAATTCGGGCAGGTAAAACGGCCTGTGCATCAAAACACGACATGGGACCAAGCGCGTTTTGAGAGCTGTGGACAAAAATGGGTAGATCTCTCAGAAGGGAATTATGGGGTTAGTATTTTGACGGATTCGAAATATGGGTTCAATACGGATTATCAAAAAATCGGGCTTTCTTTGATTAAATCGCCGATCGATCCGTATCCTGAAGCGGATCAAGGCCTTCATGAGTTTACCTATTCCTTGTACGCCCACGAAGGAACTTGGCAAGACGCGCAAACGATGGAAGAAGCTTTGGCATTGAATGTTCCCGTTCTAACCGTTCCAAGTGTGCCACAACTATCAGCAGAAGCTTTTCTAGCAGTCGACCAAAAGAATGTCTTACTGGATACGGTGAAAAAAGCCGAAGATGAAGAGGCACTGATCGTGCGGTTGTATGAATATCACAATCAAACCAGCGCCTGTCAAATGCGCTGCCAGAAAAGAATCAAAAAAGCGGTTTTGACGAATCTTTTGGAAGAAACCGTCGCTGAACTGCCGGTGGAGCCGCTGGATGCCCAAAGCATCACAATCCATTTCCAGCCTTTTGAGATCCAGACCATCATGCTTTATTTAGAAGACTAAATAGAAATGGAGAAGCATATGATTGAGACACTTTTACGGCAAATGACATTGAAAGAAAAAATCGGCCAGCTGAATCAGCGTCTGTATGGTTGGGAAGTTTACGAAAAAAACAATGGAAAAATTATTTTAACTGAAACCTTTAAAAAAGAAGTAGCTCGTTTTGGCAGTCTTGGCTGGATCTACGGCGTCTTTCGGGCTGATCCTTGGTCAGGTAGAAATCAGCAAACCGGCCTGACGACCACGGAGTCCTATGAGCTATCCCTTATGATTCAAACTTATTTGCAGGAGCACACTCGGCTGGGGATTCCGGCCCTTCTCAGTGAAGAGTGTCCTCACGGTCACCAAGGTTTGGAAGCGACGACGTTTCCGGTCAATTTTAGTGTTGGTTCTAGTTGGAACCCAGAGCTGTATCAAGCGGCCCAAACCATCACTGCTCAAGAGATTCGGGCAAAAGGGGCCCATGTCGGCTTGGTTTCCGCATTGGACATTGCTAGAGATCCTCGTTGGGGGCGAACAGAAGAATGTTTCAGTGAAGATCCGTTTTTGACCAGTAGCTTTACCAAAGCAGCCGTCAGAGGGTTACAAGGATCAAAAGCAACGATTGAAAAACAGAACGTTTTAGCGGTGTTAAAGCACTTTGCTGCCCAAGGTGCAGGAATGGGGGGACACAATGCAGGGCCAGTGGCAATCGGTGATCGGGAATTCCGTGAGATCCATCTGCCACCAATGAAAGCGGGGATTGCTGCTGGGGCCTTGGGGTGTATGGCTGCATACAATGATCTAGATGGTGTTCCTTGCCATGCTAATGCTTATTTGTTACAAGAGGTTTTACGAGAAGAAAGTGGCTTTACGGGAATTGTGATGGCCGATGGGTGCGGGCTGGATCGGATTACTGACTGGCTGGGGAGCCGCCCGCAAGCGGCCGCCAAATCCTTGACCAGCGGTGTGGATGTTAGTTTATGGGATGAAGTTTTCCCAGTGTTAGAAGAAGCTGTCCTTGAGGGGCTGATTGCGGAAACGGCGATCGATGATGCAGTCCGCCGTGTGCTTCTTTTGAAAGAAAAACTTGGCTTGTTTAAAGAAGCAACGCCCCATGTTTCATTGCCCCGTAAAGAAAAGGCGCAACAAGTTGCCTTGAAATTGGCGGAGGAATCGATTGTTTTACTAGAGAACAATGGCATTTTGCCTTTGAAGAAAACGCGACAAAAGATTGCCGTCATCGGTCCTCACGTTAAACAGCTCTATCATCAGCTGGGGGATTATACGCCATTCAAGGAAGAAACAACATGTACGACCCTTTGGGAAGGTTTGACCAGTTTAAGTACGCATCAAGCTGACTTCTTCTACGAGAAAGGCTGCGAAATCTCTAGTGGCACACTGGCTCAACGAAGGCAAGCCTGTCAGATTGCAGAAACAGCGGATGTCATCTTAGTGACGATCGGCGGCTCCAGTGCCCGTGATTTCACAACGGATTTTGACAAAAACGGTGCCGCCTTAAGGGGATCTCAGGAAATGACCAGTGGAGAAAACATCGACTTGGCTACCCTCGATTTGCCGCAATGCCAGTTGGATTTACTGTTTGCGTTGAAGAAGAGTAAAAAGCCGCTGATTGGGATCGTGATTTCCGGTCGACCGCATTGCTTAGCACCTTTGCAAGACTTGTTCGATGGGTTGCTTTACGCTGGCTATCCCGGACAATATGGAGGGGAAGCGATTGCTCGGATCCTTTTTGGTGAAACGGTACCTAGTGGAAAATTAGCAGTTTCTATTCCTGATACGGTTGGACAGTTGCCTGTCTGTTATAATTATCGCAACACAGCGTTTCAAAAAGACTACCTCGATCAAAAAGGCGCACCAGTATATGCTTTTGGTTATGGTCTTAGTTATGCCTCTTTTATTTGCAGCTCGGTTTCGTCTGAATATGCAGGGGGAACCATTCGCGTCAGTGGCACACTTGAAAATCATTCTACTGTGTCTGGTAAAGAAGTGGTCCAATGCTATCTAAAAGAGTATACAAAAGCATATGTGCCGAGGAAAAAAGTCCTATGCGGCTTTCAAAAAGTATGGGTGCCTAGACAAGGACAAGCAGCTTTTCAACTCGTGATCGGTGAAGCATCATTGCAGCAGCTGGCAATTTCTCTGGAAGAAACAACATCATTTTGTTTAGAAATCGAGGCAGCTGCGCAGCGGTATCAGTTTGCATTTCAACGATCCAACCCTGACCGCACGTGGCAGGTAATTCAGAAAGGAGCAAAAGAATGATTCAATTTCCAAAAAACTTTTTATGGGGAGCGGCCGCGTCAGCACCGCAAACCGAGGGGGCCGCGGCGGTTGACGGCAAAAGTCCCTCTACATGGGACAAATGGTTTGAGTTGGAGCCGTCACGCTTTTACGATGGTGTCGGACCAAGCGACACCTCAAATACCTACTATCAATACCGGGAAGACGTAGCAAACATGAAGGCCATGAACTTGAATTCCTATCGGACATCTATTGCATGGACCCGCTTATTACCAGATGGAAAAACATTGAATCAGACAGCAGTCCGGTTTTATCGGGCATATTTTCAGGAAATGCTGGACCAAGGCATCGAACCGATCATTAATTTGTTTCATTTTGACATGCCTTGGTGGCTGATGGAAAAAGGAGGCTGGGAGGCGCGGGAATCCGTGGACCATTTTGCATTTTATGCAAAAACTGCTTTTGAACAATTCGGCGATCTAGTGAAAAAATGGGCGACCTTTAATGAACCGTTGGTGCATATTGAATGTGGGTATTATGGAGATGCTCATTGGCCGCAAGTGCATGATTTCAAGCGGGCGATCCAAGTGGGTTATCATACCTTGTTAGCCCATGCGAAGGCAGTTGCCGAGTTTCGTAAAATCGCACTACCTGAGGGAGAAATCAGCATCATCTTGAATCTGTCACCTGTTTACCCAAAAAGCCAAGAGGCAGCTGATCGAGAAGCTGCTGAATGGGCAGATCTCTTGTATATTCGCAGTTTTTTGGACTGTGTCGTTTATGGACAATTTCCTGAAAAACTAACGAGCTTATTCAAGGAGCATCACTTGTCCCCTGAATATGAAGCAACAGATGCGGAAATTTTTCGTGAAAATACCGTAGATTTTATTGGTTGCAATTATTATCAACCGTTGCGGATCCAAGCACCACTTCCGCAGAGGGCAGCATCCGGTCCCTTTGAGCCGCGTCAGTTATTTCGTGGGTACGATTGGCCAGAGAAAAAATCAATCCTCATCGCGGCTGGGAAATCTATCCAGAAGGGATTTACGATATTGCGATGCGTCTAAAGAACGACTATCAAAACATGCCATGGTTTGTTTCCGAAAATGGCATGGGGGTATCTGAGGAAGAACGGTTCATGGGCGCCATGGGGCAGGTCAATGATACGTATCGGATCGCCTTTGTTGAAGACCATTTACGTCAGCTGCATCATGCAATCGAAGACGGGTCTCCTTGTTTCGGTTACCATATGTGGACCTTTATGGATTGCTGGAGCTGGTTGAACGCATATAAAAACCGTTATGGGTTTTATCGAGTGGATTTGAAAAATGACTTCAAGCGTTATCCCAAAGCGTCCAGTTTTTGGTTGGCAGAAGTAGCTGCCAAGAATGCTCTTGATTGATCAAAGTGTCCTTAGAAGAAAAAATACCGCAGGAAAACTTACCTGCGGACTTCTTTGGCTATGAGTATTTTATAAATACTTCTCACGAAAATCAGCGATGGCTTGGCGTGAGGCATAGATATTGCGTGCCAGCTTTTCATTCTTACTTAAAAAGACATAGAAAAGGACATCGACCGCCAATAGGTGGGCGATAATCGAATTCGTAGCAGCACTACGTTGGTTGGCTTCTTTGGAACGGGACACTTGCAGGGGAACATCCGCCAACTTTGTTAACGGATTACTGCCAAATCGGGTGAGTGACAGAATCGGGACGCCAAGATTTTTAACGATTTCTGCTAAGTGAACCATCTCAGGCGTGTGTCCACTGTTGGAAATGACCCAGAGGAGACTTTTTTCTCGTTTTTGACGAGTTGCGGCAACAAGAGATTGTAGTCATTTTCAAACACGACGATCTTGCCTAAACGGGTCCATTTTTGTTGGATATCTTGTGCGATCAATGAGGAAGCGCCGATCCCGCAGACAAAGATGCGCTCACGAGTCGCGATCAGTTCAGCGGCAGCCAACATCAGCTGTTCTTCTAACAATTGGGCCGTCTCATTCATAGTCACCTGTGCATTGTGGCTTAATTTAGATGTGATGGCATGAAAGGGCTCATTTAATTCAACATCGGCATAACCTAAATGCTCATTGGCATTGTGGCGCAAGCCGGATTCGGCAGATAATTGTATTTTTAAATCTGTCAAACTAGCAAAGCCGGTTTTTTCGCAAAACGTACAACGGTTGGTGCACTGATCCCAGTGGCTTCTGCTAATTGACTCGCAGTCATCGACGGCACTTTTTCAGGATTGGCCTCCATGAATGCGAAGAGTTTCTTCTCAGAAAGCGATAATTCATTTTTCATGCTCTCGATTCGGGAAAGAACGCTCATCCTTACACTTCCTTTAGATAGAGTAGTATCCTAAGTATAACATAAGTTTTGGAGGAGCTTTCAAAAGAAACGAAAAGAATAGGTAGATAAACTTGCTTTTTTACTTAGAATCAAGTAAAGTAATTACGTGTGAAAAGCACAGTACCTGTTACTTGGTTTAACGAATCACCAACGTTTTACTCAGTCGCAGGGGAAAAAGAAAAAGAGGTGAAAAACATGGCAATTTCAAAAGAACGCAAAAACGAAATCATCAACAAATTTGCACGTCATGAAGGAGATACTGGTTCTCCAGAAGTTCAAATCGCTGTTTTAACAGAAGAAATCAACCATTTGAACGAACATGCACGTATGCACAAAAAAGACCACCATTCATACCGTGGGTTGATGAAAAAAGTTGGACATCGTCGTAACTTATTAGCTTACCTACGTCAAAAAGACGTACAACGTTACCGCGAATTAATCCAAGCTTTAGGATTACGTCGTTAATCAAACAAAGAAAAGTGAGGTTCAACCCGAATCTCACTTTTTTGCTATGAATCACTGCGACTGGGCGGCGCAAGCCGCTCAGAGCAGATGATGAATAGTACTAGGCGAGAGCAGCGAGCGTAGTGACCAAGCAGCGGAATCACTGCGACTGAGCGGCGTAAGTCGCACAGAGCAGATGATGAAACCTACTAGGCGAGAGCAGCGAGCGTAGTGACCAAGCAGCGGAATCACTGCGACTGGGCGGCGTAAGTCGCACAGAGCAGATGATGAAACCTACTAGGCGAGGAAAACGAGCGTAGTGACCAAGCAGCGGAATCACTGCGATTGCATTGTCGGCTAAAACAGCTGATGCAGTCTGACAGGTGATCTCGAGCCATCTAAAAAATGAAACACCGAAAGAGCGGCCTTTTGACTGGTGAATCAAAAAGCGCAGCTAAAAAGAATTTTGGGTCCTTGTAAGCAGCATCCTACTAACCAAATGAAAGCAGCGGAACGACATTCCGATTTTTTCATTTGTTTAGTAGTGACTTGCTGGGATCCGATGAAAAGGAGCAGAACATGACAGAAAAACAAGTATTCAAAACCACTTGGGGCGGCCGCCCATTAGAAGTAGAAGTTGGCCAATTAGCCAAACAAGCAAACGGAGCTGTATTGGTTCGTTATGGCGATACGGTTGTCCTAAGTGCAGCGGTTGCATCTAAGGAAGCAAAAGATACCGACTTTTTCCCATTAACAATCAATTACGAAGAAAAAATGTATGCCGTAGGGAAAGTACCTGGTGGCTTTATCAAACGGGAAGGACGCCCAAGTACGGAAGCAACCTTGACTGCCCGCTTGATCGACCGTCCGATCCGTCCAATGTTTGCGGAAGGTTTCCGTAACGAAGTACAAGTAACAAACATCGTAATGAGTGTTGAACAAGATTGTACGCCAGCAATGGCGGCAATGTTAGGTTCTTCTTTAGCATTGTCTATTTCAGATATCCCGTTTGACGGACCGATCGCTGGTGTTGATGTTGGTCGGGTCAATGGCGAGTATGTCTTGAATCCAACAGTAGAACAAGCAGAACAAACTGATATCGAATTGACAGTAGCTGGAACGAAAAAAGCTATCAACATGGTTGAATCAGGAGCAAAGGAAGTTTCTGAAGAAGACATGTTAGGTGCGTTATTATTCGGTTTTGATGCTATCAAAGAATTGGTTGCCTTCCAAGAAGAAGTTGTCGCAGCTGTGGGCAAACCAAAAATGGAAGTCAAATTGTTACAAGTAGATGCTGACTTGAAAAAGAAATTTTCGACGGCTACTACCAAACAATGAAAACTGCTGTTATGACGGAAGAAAAATTGGCTCGTGAAGACGAGATCGATAAAGTCAAAGACACAGTGAAAGAAGTATATGCAGAAAAATTTGCTGGACATGAAGAGGAAGCACAATTCTTGAAAGAAGTGAAACAAATCGCAGAAGATCTTGAAAAAGATGTGGTTCGCGAATTGATCACCATCGACAAGATTCGTCCGGATGGCCGTCAATTAGACGAAATCCGTCCATTGGCATCAGAAGTTGGCTTATTGCCACGTGTTCATGGTTCTGGTCTATTTACTCGGGGACAAACTCAAGCATTGTCTGCTTGTACGTTGGCACCTTTAGGTGAACACCAAATCATTGATGGATTAGGGGTTGAAGAATCAAAACGATTCATCCACCATTACAACTTCCCTCAATTTTCTGTTGGTTCGACTGGTCGTGCTGGCTCACCAGGGCGTCGTGAAATCGGTCATGGTGCATTAGGCGAACGTGCCTTAGCACAAGTGATTCCTGATGAAACAGACTTCCCTTACACAATCCGTCTCGTTGCAGAAGTATTAGAATCAAATGGTTCTTCTTCTCAAGCAAGTATTTGTGCAGGAACCTTAGCATTGATGGATGCAGGGGTGCCAATCAAAGCACCAGTTGCAGGTATCGCAATGGGACTTGTATCTGATGGTGAAAACTACACGATCTTAACTGATATCCAAGGCTTAGAAGATCACCTTGGCGATATGGACTTTAAAGTTGCTGGAACCAAAGATGGGATCACTGCGTTACAAATGGATATCAAGATTCAAGGGATCACTGAACAAATCTTGACAGAAGCATTAGATCAAGCGAAAAAAGCGCGGATGGAAATCTTAAATGAATTGACATCAACATTGGCTGCTCCTCGTGAAGAGTTAAGCCAATACGCACCGAAGATCGAAATGATCCAAATCGATCCTGCGAAGATCAAAGATGTAATCGGTAAAGGCGGCGACACCATCAATGGCATCATTGATGAAACTGGCGTGAAAATCGATATCGATCAAGACGGAAAAGTTTCGATTGCTTCTGCTGATGCAGAAATGATCCAAAAAGCCATCAAGATCATTGAAGAATTGACGAAAGAAGTAAAAGTTGGCGAAGTGTACCTTGGGAAAGTTGTCCGTATTGAAAAATTCGGTGCGTTTGTCAACTTGATCAAAGGCAAAGACGGCTTAGTTCATATTTCACAACTTGCGAACGAACGGGTCAACAAAGTGGAAGACGTTGTCAAAGAAGGCGACGAAATCTTAGTGAAGGTTACAGAAATCGACAAACAAGGTCGTGTGAACCTTTCAAGAAAAGCACTATTGAACGAAGACAAAGCAGAGAAAAAATAAGCTGCTACTTCTAAATCATAAGCAAAGTCTAGGAAACTGGACTTTGCTTTTTTTGTGTCTAAGTGGCAGCTCTTCAAGAGGGTCTTACTTGACAGGAGTTATTTTTTGCGTTACCGCGAAAAATAAGAGATAATTCAGAATATTGTCTTTGCTATGCAAGCAATAATTCTAAGATGTCAAACACATCTTATTTAGGATAAGGAGTACGATATGAAACAAACATTTCCAACTAATTTTTTATGGGGAGCATCGATTTCCGCTCACCAAACCGAAGGGGCGTATCAAACCGACGGCAAGGGGCTGAGTGTCCAAGATACTCGTCCAAGAGACAACCACAAGATCGCGGATTTTACTGTGGCTGTCGACCATTACCACCAGTACAAAGAGGATATCGCCTTGTTAGCAGAAATGGGGATCAAAATTTTCCGTTTTTCGATCGCTTGGTCGCGAATTTTTCCAGAAGGGCGCGGTACTATTAATCAAAAAGGCTTGGATCATTACAGCGATGTCATTGATGAATTGCTGAAACACGGCATTCAGCCCTTTGTAACGTTGAACCATTTTGACTTGCCGCAAGCATTGGAAGACGAAGGCGGCTGGACAAAACGCAGCACCGTTGAGGCATTTGCCGCATACGCCAAAACGCTGTTTACAGCCTATGGGGATCGAGTGACGCACTGGCTGACGATCAATGAACCAAATATCATGCTGTTGGTGGATCAAAAAATATTAGGGAAAAAGATTCCATTATCAGAAAAATACCAGCAATTTCATCACCTGATGATCGCTGAAAAATATGCTTTCGAAGCGTGTCATGAAATCATACCGAATGGCAAAATCGGACCGGTGCCGAATATTTCGTTGGTCTATGCGGCGACTAGTCGACCAGAAGACAACCAAGCAGCGCTGTATTTCAACAGTGTCCGGAACTGGGCGTACCTTGATTTCGCCTGCTTCGGTCGTTACAATACGGTCTTTCAAGATTATTTGAACCAAAACGGCCTCACGATTGACATTGGTCCGGAAGATGAGGTGTTGATGAAACGGGCGCTGCCTGACTTTGTCGCAATGAACTTCTACACCACGGTGACAGTGGAGCAGCCGACGGAAGCTGGGGACATGAAAAACGGCATCAGTGATCAGCAAAGTGAAGACATTATGGAGCGTGGTTTTTACAAAGGGTTCACCAATACGTTCTTGAAGAAAAATGCCTTCAATTGGACCATCGATCCCTTGGGACTGAAAACGACGTTGCAAACACTTTATGATCGTTACCACTTGCCGATCATCATTACTGAAAACGGCTTAGGGGCCGAAGACCATCTAGAAGCAGATGGCACGGTTCATGATCCGTACCGTATCGATTATTTGTCGCAGCATATCAATCAATGCTTAGCCGCGATCAATGCTGGGGTGGATCTGATCGGATATAGCCCGTGGTCTGCCATTGATTTGATCAGTGTGCATGAAGGGATTCGAAAACGGTATGGTTTTATTTACGTAGATCGCAATGATGCAGAGGAAAAAGAACAAAAACGAGTGAGAAAAGACAGCTTTTATTGGTATCAAAAGCTGATTGAAGAAGGGGCGATCCCTTCGTTGGAGGAGTAACGATGACAAGTGTTTTTACCTTTTTAGAAACGCGTTTGATGCCGCCTTTGAATAAGTTGGCGAATTTACGCTTTATTCGCGCAATCATGCAAGCAGGGATCATTACGGTCCCTTTTACGATCGTCGGATCGATTTTTTTGATCATTAATAATTTACCACAAATCATTCCGCCACTGGCTAGCTTTTTCGAACAAACGATTTTACGATTTTCGCCGCTTTATAGTGTCGTAACTACCATGTCTGTCGGTTCGATTGCTGTTTTTTATTGTTTAGCAACAGGGTATTATTTAACTGAGATTTATCATAAAGAAGAGCATTTGACTATGAGCAGTTTTGTAGGAGCGTTATTAAGTTTGTTTGCCTTTTTAATGACGATCATTCAAGTCGATATCACAGATGGTACTGCACAATTGCTACAATCAGAAAGCGAAACCGCCATTGTTTACAATGGGGTCGCTTTAGGCGGTTGGATCACTCGCTTCAGTGGAGTAGGGATCTTCATCGGGATTATCACCGCAGTAATTGCTACGTCAGTCTATCGTTTTTGTGTAAAAAGAAAGATCACCATCCAGATGCCTGAAGGGGTTCCTGATGGAGTCAGCAAAGCATTTGCGTCATTGATCCCAGCGATTTTGATTGCCTTTTTGATGGTCGTGATCAATGGAGTACTGGCGGCTTTCCACACGGATCTTCACGGATTGCTATCCAAACCCTTTGAATTCGTGAAAGAGTTGACGGGTTCTTGGTTAGGAATCATCGTGATTATGCTCCTTATCCACCTCTTATGGGCAGTGGGGGTTCATGGGACGGCAGTTATTAAAAATAGTTTCATCAATCCCATCCTGTTGGTGGCTCTAACCGAAAATATCGATGGTGCCAATAATATTTTTGCTGGGGATTTCGTGAACATGTATATTTTTATGGGCGGCGCAGGAAGTACGCTTGGATTGGTTTTATTGATGCTGTTTGTGGCAAAATCGCAACAACTCAAAGTCTTAGGAAAAGCAGCGATCTTACCGGGGCTTTTTAACATCAACGAACCAGTGATCTTCGGGGCACCGATCGTCTACAATCCGTATTTGATCATCCCCTTTGTCGTAACCCCTTTGATCAACGTGACGATTGCTTACTTTGCTAGCTCGTTTGGCTTTGTCGATAAAGTCATTACGGGAATTCCCTGGATTTCACCAGTCGGAATTGGGGCGTTTTTAGGAACCGGCGGTGATTTCCGAGCCATCCTGATCGCTTTGATTAACTTAGGGGTTTCCATTCTCTGCTATTATCCATTCTTTAAGATGTACGATGGCAAACTCTACACGGAGCAACTTGCCAATCAAGTATAAGTAGAAAAAATACAGTAAAAACGCCCATTGTTGGACTTCTAGTGAAGTGCCAACAATGGGCGTCTTTGCTAGTGCAAATAGTGGTCACGTATGCAAAGACTGTTGATACAAGACACAATCATCGCAATCTTTGTGGGTTGGTTTGGCTTGCTGGGGTGTTTCTTTGTGTAATGGCAAAAGCATACGCAACCCGTTTAAGATAACTAAGATCGTGCTTCCTTCATGACCCACGACCCCTAGAGGTAGCGTGAGAAATTCAAGGAAGTTTGAAGCGATCAGCAACAAGATGACACTGATAGAAAAGACGATGTTTTGTTTGATAATCCGCTGTAATTTCTTAGCCAAACGGTGACTGTCGACCAAACGCAGCAAATCATTTTTCATCAAGACGATGTCCGCCACATCCATTGCGACATCTGTTCCTTCGCCCATCGCGATCCCTACACTTGCGGTCGCCAAGGCTGGAGCATCATTGATCCCATCACCGACCATCGCATTGATTTGGTAGGTTTCTTTCATTACTTTGATCCGAGTGGTTTTCTCATCAGGCAGACAATCACTTTCGTAGTCAGACAAGCCGATTTCTGCGGCGATCACTTTGGCAGTACCTAAATGATCACCCGTCAGCATCGTCGTGTGAATTCCTTGCTTATTGAAGTAGGCAAGACTCTCACGAGCTTCAGGACGGGGCTGATCCAATAGTGCTAAATACCCTGCTAATACACGGTCACGATTGATATAAATCAAGGTTTTACCGGCTGCTTTCAATTCTTGAATGCGGGTTTGCTCACTGACAGCAACAGAGGTTAGATCGACTTCTTTTCCAATCGTCCAATGGGCAGCTTGGTAAGTGGTGGCTAGACCGACGCCCGCTTGTTCTTCCACTGCTAATTCCAATGGTCTTTCATCGTGGAAATACGCCAAGATCGCTTCAGCCAATGGGTGATTTGATTGTTTTTCCATCCCAACAATCAGTTGGGGGATAAAGGGTTCATCCAGCAACAGATGAACATCAGTGACAGCAGGTTTGCCGCGAGTCAGCGTTCCGGTTTTGTCAAAAGCGATCGCTTTGACATTGGCAAAGGCATCCAAGGCTTGTCCGCCTTTGCATAAAACGCCTAAACGAGCAGCGTGAGAAATGGCTGCTAACGTCGCAGGAGTAGCAGAGGCGACTAAGGCACAAGGGGATGCCACTACTAGTAAGACCATGCCACGATAAAAACTTTCTTGGAACCCCCAATTCGTGAAAAACGTACACAAAACGATCATTAGTGGGACGGCGATCAAGACGATCGGCACATAGATCCGTTCGATTTTTTCAATCAGGGTCGCCGTTTGACTTGGCATTTGCTGTGCTTCTTCCACCAATTGAATGATTTTTGCAAAGCGGGTGTTTTCACTCGTTTGAGTAACTTCAATGTACAATGGCTGTCCGAGGTTGATGGTTCCCCCAAAGACTTCACTGCCTAAACGTTTCTCGACAGGAATGGATTCGCCACTGATAGCCGCCTCATCGACGCTGCTGTTTCCTTGGATCACGATACCGTCGATTGGGATCGCACTGCCTTTTGCCACCATAATCGTATCTTTTAACTGAAGAGCTTCGACTGGTACTTCGACGAGCTCCCCAGATTCAATCATTTTTAAGGCAGTCGTTGGTTGCAGTGCCATTAATGAACTAATTTCTCGCGTACTTTTGTTGGTCGTATATTCCTCAAGGGCACCGCTCAAACAAAAGATAAAGGTCAGCATCGCCCCTTCAAACCAATGACCAATGATACAGGCACCAATGGCGGCTAACGCCATCAGTAGATCGACGTTCAACCGTTTGTCGTGCACCAATTCTTGCGTGCCTTCCCAGGTTTGTTTCCAACCCCGGCAAGTATCGCTAACAAGTAGGGGACAAAGCTATAAGGAATGGAAAAAGATGCCATAAGAAAGCCAGTTGCCATCAATAGCAAACAAGCGATCGTTGAAAAAACAGCCGACGATTCGGATTTACTCATAAGAAACGCCTCCTTTTGAATGTAGTCTAGGAATGAAAAAACCGATCCTTTTCTCAAGAAACAATCGATTGTTCCTCCCTCAACTTGAGCATAGCACATTCGAAAACAAGATGGTAAAAAAACAACGTACCTGATAATGAAAGTGATTATCAAGTAGCGATTAAATAACATTTGTGTCCGGATTGCAAATAGAAAATCCGTTATTATAGAAAAATAAACACAAAAAAAGCAGTACAATAAAAAACGAATTGTACTGCTTTTGCTTGTTCGATGAAGCCGTCAGCGACTGGATCGCTTAACGCAAACTATACTTTGCTAAGGGAATCTGACGTGCTTCACACCACTCTTTGACAGCGCCAGAAAAAATCAGCTGGACCTTGGTGAGGTCTTTGGTACTTGTCTGTCCTGCCATAGTGTAGAGCAGCTGTAGCTGTTCCTTCCATGATTGTAAGGTGGCGATGGTCTCTTCTTTGCCTTTTGACAAAAGCAGCACGAGGATCGTGGCGGATAGTCCTACGCTATCCGCACCAAGGCAAAGCGCTTTGAAGATATCGTAAGCATCCCGAACCCCGCCTGACGCGATGCGGGTAAAGGGCTGTTGGATCTCGTTTGCTTCCAGCAAGGAAATCACGGTGGATTGGCCGAAGGTATCTAAATACGCCAATTCACGTTTTTTCCGGCGAGCATTTTCGATTTGAGTAAAACTTGTGCCGCCGCTGCCAGCAACATCAATGGTTTGTACGCCAATCGCCAGTAACTGCTGAATCGTTTCACGAGACATCCCAAAGCCGACTTCTTTGACGACAACCGGAACGGCAACGGAAGCAATCGTTTTTTCCAATAAGGATAGCCATTGGCTAAATTGACGATCGCCTTCGGGCATCACTAATTCCTGTGGTGCATTAAGATGAATCTGCAAGGCGTCGGCGCCAAACAGTTCTACTGCCCGTTGTGCATTTTCAACGGGACTGCCCGCACCAATATTGGCTAATAAGAAGCCGTCAGGATTGGCTTTGCGGACGATGCGGAAAGAGTCGGCGACACTTGGGTCTTTTAAGGCAGCCGAAACGGAGCCGGTTGCCATCATCAACTCACAGGCTTGTGCGATCTCTGCTAACTCTTGGTTGATTTTTAAGGTTTTTTCACTGCCGCCCGTCATGGCATTGATGAAAAAAGGGCTGGAAAATGAGCGATCAAAGACAGTTGTCGCAATCGACACATCAACCACATCAATTTGTGGAAATGATTGGTGGACCAAGCGAACTGCATCAAAATCGTTGCTGTGTTCTTTATGGAACGCTTTTGCTAAGGAAACATGTTCATCTTTTCGATTCATGATAGGTCCTCCCGGTAATGGTAAACATGCAGCGGCAAGGGGGTGATCTCGGCTTTTTCCCACGCACTCATCAATGGTAAAATACCGGTTTTCTGGTCAACGATCACGATGCCGCAATCGCCGCCGCCGGCACCGGAAGATTTGGCTGCGCCACAATAATTTTCTGCTAGATCACAAAGCTTTTTAAGTGCGGGGGTTTCAATCGGTACACCAGTCAGTGCAGACAACTCCCGCAGGAGCTTTCGATTTTCCGTGATCATTTTTTTGATCGTGCGACTGTCTTCATTTAAGAAGCCGTCGATCAATCGATTGACGCAGTCTTTGCTGGCTGCTAAAAAGGCAGCATAGGCGTTTTCTTTTTCTTCTTTGGATTGATAGACTTGATCCACTAAATCAGAAGTAGAGGCAGGAGAGCCTGTCCAACCAATCAGCAGTCGAAGCGATTTCGGAACAGTCAAGGGACGGATCGATAATCCTGGCCAATCGAAAGCGATCAATTCTGTTAAGGTATGATCTTTTTGTTTGGCTAAGACCCAATCGTGGTCGAAGGTTGAAAAAGCGATCCAGCCGCCATAACAAGAGGCTGCAATATCACCGCAAGACCCATTGCCTTGAACAGCGAGATGGGCAAGAGCCGCAATTTTGAATTGGGTCAACCGATCCATTTCCATTTGATAGTACAGATTCAATGCTTTGACCGTGGCAACAGTCACGGCGCCGCTGGAACCGAGGCCGTATTTGCGACCATTCGAGTTATCCAGTTCACTGGTCACTTTTAAATCGTAAAAGGAAAGGGGGATGCCTTTTTCTTGGGCATATTTTTCCGTCAGACGAATGGCTGCCAAAATATAGTGGAACGGGTTATCCCGGTGGTCTAAGACTAATTCGCCTTTGCGACGCGTCCAGCGAATCGGCAGGTCGCTGTATTGGGCAGACTGGATGCTGCCGTTTTTACGGGCCTCTTCAACAGTGACCGTGATAAATTGGTCAACGGCAACGATGATTGCAGGATGACCAGGTTCGACAACGGCGTATTCACCAGCAATAAATAGTTTTCCAGGAACGGATAGTTCAATCATTTCGACACTCCTAATCGATGGCTTCTTAATGGCTTCTTAATGGCTTCTTAGTTGATGGCGGAAGATTCTTCCACCGGTAAAAAGGCTAATCCTTTGCCCGCATGAGCAGTTACTAATTGTTCTGAGGCAAAGTGAGCACTTAATTCACGTAAAATCGTTTGTTCTTCTTGTTTTTGGCATAAAACTTTGACATTGGGACCAGCATCCATCGTGAAATAGCAAGCCAATCCTTTTTTTCGCAGCATTCGGACACATTCCATAGCTCGCAAAGATTCAGAAGACCAATAAGTAAAAGGTGGTTCGGCGGCTAAGGTCGTTCCATGCATTTTCAAGGCGTTGGCCTCGGTCGTTTCACCTAAAGCAGTAAAGTCTTTTTCGGCAATCGCTTGTTTCATTTTCACGAGATCGCTCGCAGTGGCAGAAAGCCAGCCTGGATAAAAGCTCGAGGTTTCAACGGTTCGGCGCATCCCCTCACGACTGGAGACTTCTTTGGCTTGTGCGTTGATCAAAATAAAGATCATACTCAATTCTTCTTCCCAGCCATTCGACGGCACTTGGGTGGCAAAAGAAGTCTCATCGGTGCCTTGATGCCATTCAGCAAAGCCGCCGTAGATACTCCGACACGCCGAACCAGAACCGCGACGGGCCAAACGGGATAACGCTTGCTCCGACAAGTTTAAGTCCAATGCTTCACTACAGGCACCCGCCAATGCCGCTAATCCACTGGCAGAAGAGGCAAGTCCAGCAGCGGTTGGGACGAAGTTTTGACTTTCCACTGTGGCATACCACGGGCAGTCCGCTTTTTTCGTACCAGATCCAAAAAGTCCGCAACTTTTTTGGTGGCAGCGTCTGTTTGCACCACGCCATCCAGCGTAAAGCGATCCTGCGTAAAATCGGGTGAAAAAGCCACCGTTGTTTCTGTGTAAAAGGCATCGAGGGTCAGGGACAAACTATTGTTCATCGGTAAAATGAAGGTTTCGTCTTGTTTTCCCCAATACTTGATCAATGCGATATTCGTGTAGGCGCGAGCCTTTCCCTTATACATGTTCATAAACTCCTAATCCTTGTATCCATGCCGCACGAGCGCCATCGGACAATAAAATACGGCTGATATTCTCAGCCTGTTCCTTCGTTTTGGTTAGTGCGATCATACAGCCGCCCCGACCCCCGCCGGTCAGCTTTGCCCCGTAAGCCCCGTGTGCCAATGCTAAGGAAACCAACTGATCCAGTTGCTGATTGCTGACCCCTAACTGCTGCAGGGCCTGATGGGCGTTGTTCATGCTTTCGCCTAATACTTCTAATTGATTGGCTATGATGGCCTCTTTAGCTTTTTTGGTTTCGATCCCTAAACGCTGGATTGCTTGACTAGCCAGCTGCTTGCTGGTTTCAAAAAGATGGGCGACACTTTTGACTGCTTCTCTCGTTTGCCCTTTGATGCCAGTATCAGCGACGAGCAAATAGCCGTCGATCGTGAGGGGAAACGAAGTGATGGGATGCCCTTTGATGAAGTAAATGGCATCCGTCCCACTGGCTGCCGCAGCATCGATCCCGCTAGGATTGCCGTGAGCGATTTTTTCAGAAAAGTTGACATAGGTCATCAATTCTTCTTTTGTAAAGTCTTTTTTGATCCAATCAAAAAAAGCGCGAGTCAGTGCAACAGCGACCGCCGCGCTAGAACCCATTCCCCGTTCAGAAGGGATGGTGCTGACGATGGAGGTTGCAAAAGGACCCGTGTGGAAATCTTGTTGCAGACGATGCAGCAAGTCTTTGACATTTTTAAGTGGCTGGGGACTTCTTCAAGCAGACCGTGATAGTAACTTGAAATCAAGGTGTTTGTTTCATTTGCTGTGATCTCGACTTGTACTTTTGCTCCCGCAAAAGGGAAAGCAATTGCTGGTTCACCGTAAACAACTGAATGTTCACCCATTAAGATGATTTTTCCTGTAGCTATGCCAGTACCAATTGACATTATTTTCCTCATTTCTCTAGGGAGCTTACCCCACATGATTCATTTATCGTTTGTCAGTCAATTGTAACTATCTCCTGACGAAAACACAATTTAATTAAAGATCCTTTCCTATTTTACTAGAAGAAGGCTCTTTCGTTAAGCATTCCGTATGAGATTTCAAAAAAAAGCAAAAATCTTTAAACTTTTATTGAAAAAAATCTTGATCTGTGCTTCGAAAGTTTCAGTTGACGGCACAAGATATAGTATTGTATAGTTGATATCGCAAAGGCAACATACAATATTTAGTGATGAGTGAGTTGGGGGATATGAGCGTGATCGTATTAGCAGGAACGATTGGTGCCGGTAAATCAAGTTTGACCGCATTGATCGCCAATCATTTTGGCAGTCAAGCCTTTTATGAATCGATCGATGACAATGAAGTGTTACCATTATTTTATGCAGATCCAAATAAATATGCGTTTTTACTGCAAATCTATTTCTTAAATAAACGATTTGAAAGTATCAAGCAAGCCATGAAAGATGACAATAACGTCTTGGACCGTTCCATTTATGAGGATTCACTGTTGTTCCATTTAAATGCGGACCTTGGGCGAGCAACCGATACCGAAGTCAAAGTCTATGATGAATTGTTAGCCAATATGTTAGAAGAGCTGCCGTATGCAGCCCACAAAAAGCATCCAGATCTCTTGGTGCATATTCGCGTTTCTTTTGAAACGATGCTGGAGCGTATTGAAAAACGCGGACGGGAATACGAACAATTGACCTTTGATCCTTCGTTATACGACTACTACAAAGAGTTGAACAAACGCTATGATCAGTGGTACGAAGAATACAATGAGAGTCCAAAGATCCAGATCGATGGCGATCAATTCAATTTTGTCGAAGACCCGCAAGCGGCACAGGCCGTTTTAACAATGGTGGAAGAGGCCTTGAAAGACGCCCGTAAATAGCAATAGCTGATACAGCCAGGAAAGTCCTTTGATTGGGCTTCTGGCTGTTTTCTTTTATAATAGAAGAAAGCAAGAGTGGAGGATGGATTGTGGAAAACAAACATGTCTTTTATGACGGAAACTATGAATGGATTCAAGTCGACCAGCAAGACGCAAAAAGCGTGATGGCACTGCAAAAACAATATCATTTATCTGACGAGATGCTTACGTACTCTTTAGATAAAAACGAACGCGCACGGGTCGAATATGATGCCGAAGAGGAAGCATTGCTGCTGGTTTTCAATGTACCTCAGCAAGAAAAGCGTGACAATCATTTTGAGACCAGCCCGATGACGTTTATTTTAAAAAGGAAACAACTCTTTACTTTTGCATCCCACAATACCCGTTATGTGATTCCAATGATGGAGCGCTTGATCCTGCAAAACCCGCTGCAAACGCCCATTCATTTTTTGTTTCAAAGCTTATTCTTGATTTCTGGCACGTTTTTTCCGCTAGTGGAAGAAGTCAATAGTGAGCGGATTCGCTTGAATCAGCGACTACGGGAAAAAACCACCAATAAAAACCTGCTGCAAATGTCCGATTTGGAAGTTGGACTGGTTTTTTTAGTGTCTGCCACGAAACAAAATGCGGTCCTCTTGGAGCAAATCAAAGCATTGTCCATTTATCGCTTGATGGATGATGATGAGCGGGAACAGCTGGATGATGCCTTGATCGAAGCCAAACAGGCAGTGGAAATGACCCAATTGGCTTTCCAAATTTTGGAACAATTATCTGGAACCTACAATAATCTGTTAAACAATAACTTGAATGATACCATGAAGTTTTTGACTGTTTGGTCCCTCTTATTGACTGTGCCTTCCATCGTGACCAGTTTCTTTGGCATGAATGTTCCGCTGCCTTTTACTAATAGTATTTTCGGTTGGGGCATTGCCTTGCTGATTAGTTTAGTGTTATCCGTCTGGATGCTGATTGCTTTATGGCGCAGAATTCGTTAGTCGATCACCAAACCTAGACCGGCGGCAATGACCAAGGCTTGTTCTTGATCGACTGTTAGTCCCCGCAATTGTTCAAAGGACAACGCGATCTTTTGAAATTGATTGGTCCGAAAATCTAGAGTTGCTAATTTTGTGTGAAACCAGTTGCTATTGTTCAACTGGTTTTCTTGTAGCGTCAAGTGCTTCCAATCCATCTCATAAAACTCACTGTCGTTTAGTTGGCACTGACGAAACAGCATCGTCCGCAAATTGGTATTGCTAAAAGAAGCAAAGTTCGCCACGCAATCTTCAAAGGTACAGTCACGGAAATAGCTTTCCGCAAAATTCGTACCAGTCAATTTACACTGTTTAAAGTGAACCCGATGAAAGCTGGCACCAAAACATTCCAGATTAGAAAAATCGCAGTTCTCAAAGAGGACATTTTGGCATTCCCATTGACTCAAGCGTGTTTTTTGCATCGTCACTTTCTTGAAATGACATTGCTTCAAGATGAGGTTTTTGCAAGCATCATAGCTATAGTCACCGCCTTCGAAGAAAGCACCTTCGAAAAGCAGTTCTTCTTCTAAATAAAAATCCTGTGGCTCTAATGCCGACAATAAGGGCGGTAGTGGCAATACGATTTTTTTCTTCATCAAGATCCCATCCTGTATGTTTTTCTCTCAGTATAACACGGCGAATCGATGCCGCGATAGTTACGAAAAAGCGGTGGGGTATTGTGAAATTTATTCAATCGGTTTGCAGAATGCTTTTATAACAAGGAAAACCTTTGATTTTGAATACGTATTTTTTCACAAACTTTTTACTTGCAAGACGAAAATAATTTTGATATAGAAACTTAACCCGCAGAAAGTGACGTATATCAACGGAAAACTGTCACAAATTTTTAAAATCGCGAAAAAGTTGATAGTTTTCAAATTCACAAGCGAGCTATAATGACAATGTAAACAAAAGGAGGAAATTTTCCATGACAAAAACAGTTATTATCGGTGCAAACCACGCGGGGATTGCTGCTGCCAATACACTATTAGATAACTATAAAGACCAAGAGGTCGTAATGATCGACCGTAATACAAACTTAAGCTACTTAGGTTGTGGGACTGCTTTATGGGTTGGACGTCAAATCGATTCATACGAAGGCTTGTTCTATACAAAACGTGAAGATTTTGAAGCAAAAGGTGCAAAAATCCATATGGAAACTGTGGTTGACCATATCGATTTTGAGAAAAAAGAAGTACACGCTGTGACCAGTGTGGGTGAAACGATCGTTGAATCTTATGACAAAGTTGTCATCGCAACTGGTTCTGTTCCGATCTCACCCAAAGTACCTGGACGTGACTTGAAAAACATCCATTTCTTGAAAAAATTCCAAGACGGACAAACGGTTGATAAAGAGTTAGCCTCAGAAGACGTGAAAAACGTTGCCGTTATCGGTGCTGGTTACATCGGTGTTGAAATTGCTGAAGCAGCAAAACGCCGTGGCAAAAATGTGTTGCTTTTTGATGCAGCGACACGGGCATTGCCAAACTACTACGACAAATGGTTCACAGAAGATATGGACAAAAACTTAGCTGACAATGGTATTGAATTGCATTTCGGTGAATTAGCACGTGAATACAAAGGAACAGAGAAAGTAGAAGCAGTTGTAACAGACAACGGCGAATACCCAGTTGATCTAGTGATCAACGCGATCGGTTTCTTACCAAACAACGAGCTAGGCAAAGATCATTTGGAATTGTTTGCTAACGGCGCGTACTTAGTGGACCGCCATCAACGGACAAGCGATGCAGATGTATACGCAGTTGGTGACTGTGCAACTGTGTACTCAAATGCTTTGCAACAAACAACGTATATCGCATTAGCAACGAATGCCGTACGTTCAGGGATCGTCGCTGCCCATAATATCGGCGGAACGTCTCTAGAATCAACGGGTGTTCAAGGATCAAACGGGATTTCGATCTTCGGCTACAACATGGTTTCAACTGGCTTGTCAGTCGAAGCTGCCGAACGTAATGGCATGAAAGTGAAATACTCTGATTACGAAGATACCCAAAAACCAGGCTTCATGAAAGAAAATGCGACAGTTAAGATCCGCATCGTCTATGAAGAAGAAACACGCCGCATCGTTGGTGCACAAATGGCGTCACGTACATCTGAAATCGCAATGGGCATCCACATGTTCTCACTAGCGATCGAAGAAGGCGTAACGATCGACAAGATGAAGCTATTAGATATCTTCTTCTTGCCTCACTTCAACCAACCATACAACTACATCACGATGGCTGCGTTGAAAGCAGAATAAGAAACACAAAAGTCGGAGCGTATACTCCGGCTTTTTTTTGAAACAATCATGAAAACTGTTGACAATAAGAGGGGAAAGCAGTATACTATAAAAGTTGAGAAATAAAAGCAGAAGCACCCGCTTCTCGCCTGAGTGAAGATATCGCTGGGCAGAATAGGATTCCTACCATTTATTTGTGTGGAGTACGTGCGGGTTCGTGAAGAACTCGTTTTTTTATTGTCTGATTTCGAATCGACAAGCTTTTCTTTCTCTCAAAAAACTCGGAGGTGAATGACCATAGCAAAGGATATGATGGTAAACGACGGCATTCGTGCACGTGAATTGCGTTTGATTGATCAAAACGGCGAACAACTTGGTGTAAAGAGTAAAGCTGAAGCATTGCAAATTGCAGAACGAGCAAACCTTGATGTGGTATTGGTGGCACCAAATGCTAAGCCGCCAGTAGCAAGAATTATGGATTACGGGAAATTCCGCTTTGAGCAACAGAAAAAAGACCGTGAAGCTCGTAAGAAACAAAAAGTAATCAACATTAAAGAGGTTCGTTTAAGTCCAACGATCGACGTCAATGATTTCAACACAAAATTGCGTAATGCACGTAAATTCCTTGAAAAAGGGGACAAAGTGAAAGCTTCGATCCGTTTCAAAGGCCGTGCCATTACCCATAAAGAAATTGGTCAGAAAGTGTTAGATCGTTTGGCGGAAGAAACTGCTGATTTGGCAACTGTTGAGCAAAAGCCAAAAATGGATGGCCGCAGTATGTTCTTAGTATTAGCACCAAAAAACGATAAATAATGACTCACTGAGTTTCAGTTTAAAGTCAGATAACGAAAGATTTTGAGGAGGAAATTAGTTATGCCAAAACAAAAAACACACCGCGGATTAGCAAAACGCGTAAAACGCACTGGCGGCGGCGGATTGAAACGCTTCCGTGCCTTTACCAGTCACCGTTTCCACGGCAAAACAAAAAAACAACGTCGTCAATTGCGTAAAGCTTCAATGGTTTCAGCTGGCGATTACAAACGTATCCGTCAACAACTAGCACGCATGAAATAATTGCGTAACCCAAGCTTCACGTATACAAACAATTATCGATTTTCATATTAGGAGGAATTATACATGGCACGTGTTAAAGGTGGAACAGTAACTCGTAAACGTCGTAAAAAAGTGCTTAAATTAGCAAAAGGTTACTACGGTTCTAAACACACTCTATTTAAAACAGCAAAAGAACAAGTAATGAATTCATACAACTACGCATACCGCGATCGTCGTCAAAAGAAACGCGACTTCCGCAAATTGTGGATCGCTCGTATCAACGCAGCGGCTCGTATGAATGGCTTAAGCTACTCAAAATTGATGCACGGCTTGAATTTAGCTGAAATCGACATCAACCGCAAAATGTTAGCTGACTTGGCTGTAAACGATGCAACAGCATTTACTGCATTAGCTGACCAAGCAAAAGACGCTTTAAACAAATAATCAATCGTTGGCAACAACGTTAGCCCCGCTCTTTGAGCGGGGTTTTTTTGTTTTTTCTCGATGACCGAGGAATGGTTTCTCACTATCTTTCATATGTTTCTTTCCATTAAGCGAAAAATAGATTATACTTTTGAAAGCGTTTGTTTTATTTACCTTACGATTTTTCCACGAACACTGCAGCAAAAGGAGCTTACGATGGCGATTGATTTATGGCGGCATTTTAAAAAAGGATTGACGGTATATATTGGGATTGGAATTGCGGTCTCATTTTTGAGTGCCGCGAATGTCTTTTATTTTCAAAAACTACTCGATTCATTTGGCAAGACATTTGATTGGTCAATTGTTTTTATCTATGGGTTAACGCTTGTACTGGTACCATTTTTGTCCTATCTCGAGCAGAAACCCAAAACGAAATTGCACAACAGCATGTATTTCTATCTCAAAGAACAAGCTTTAGTGAAAATCAGCAAGATTACCTATTCCGAATACTTACAGATCGGCTCTGGAGCACTCTTACAGAAAACCGAAGCGGGAGCAACGGCAGGCAGAAATATCCATTTGAATTTTTATGGACGCTTGTTTAAAGAATTGCTTCCCGAAACACTGTTTAACTTAGCTTTTATTGCTATGATCGATAAAAAATTGATTCCAGCGATCCTTATAGGCTATCTAGTGGTGTTTATTGTGACCAATTTGCTTTTGAAAGTTTTACGCTCTCTCAAAGAACGTGCGCTAGTTTCAGAAGAAGCCATGAACAGCACCTTTATCCGCGGATTAACGGAAATGGTCACGTTTCGGATCAATAAACGGTTTGAAAAAGAGATCACACAATATAAAAATATGTCTGCTGACACAACAGAACGTTTGACGAAAATGACGATGATCCATGAGTTTTTCTTTGGTTTTTTTGCAGTTTTAGTCGCATTGATCAAAGTCGCAATTGTGGTATTGGTATTTACAAATCAGATTACGGTCAGCTTGGGCGGGTTAGCAGCATTGATTATTTATGTGGATCGAATCTACACGCCTGTTGCAATATTTAACGTGATTTTTGTTCAATACAGCTTAGATAAAGTTGCCTTTGCACGGTTAAATGAATTTTTCTATCTGCCAGAGGACAAAGCTTTAACGCAAGGAGATGCTTTGTCTGAGACCATCAACTACATCACAGTTAAGGATCTATCCGTCATACTTCAAGAAAAGAAAATTTTAACCGATAGCACACTGGAGCTGAAGCGGGGAGCGATTTATGGGTTAGTAGGAGAAAGTGGCGCAGGAAAATCAACGCTGGTCAAAACGATTTTAGGCTTGTATCAGCCGACGACCGGTGCAGTTCTGATTAATCACAAAAATTTGGCTGCTTACAACTTAAATGATTACTATCAGCATGTCTTTTATCTATTGCAAGATGCGCCAATCTTCCAAGGAACGTTGAAAGAGAATATTATTTTTGATAAGGAAATCGCAGACGAGGAAATCATAGCGGTATTAGAAAAATGTCAATTAAGCTTATTCTATCAGGGACTCATGGGAGGACTGTCTGCTGAAATTGGAGAAAAAGGAGCCAACCTTTCTGGTGGGGAAAAACAGCGAATCGCTTTTGCCCGATTATTTTTCTCAGACGCAGAAGTCATTGTTCTTGATGAAGCCACATCTGCTTTAGACGAAACAACAGAAGAAAAGCTTTTTGCAGCGATCAAAGACCAATTGAAAAATAAACTAGTCATTATGATCACCCATCGCCCGAAAAATTTGATTTATGCGGATGAGATCATTGAATTGAAAAAAACACAGGTTGTAGCGGCTTCATCATAAAAGCAGCTTCAACCTGTTTTTTGTCAGCGCATCAGTAAATGCGGCAGTGTACTAAGCCATGCGATGATGCCAACAATCAAGGCAAAGACCACGACGATGACGGTTTTTGAGAGGAAATCTTTTTTGATGTCCCGCTTTTTCCTAATGGCATCGAGGTCTTGATTTTCCATGAAGGCAACGATCTCTTTATACGTTTTGATATTTTGGGTTTTCTTGATTTTTTCGATCTTCAATGCGGCATACATGGAGACGAGCCAAAAACATAGAGGCGGGACAATCCACCAGTATCCGGGTAAATAAAGAGCAGGCCCAACAGAGAGTGCGGTCAATAGTATAAAAAGCAGCATCATTTTTGTGTAACGATCCATTTCTGTTTTCTCAATCGTTTCTTTCATTTGTTCAACATCCCCTTTGACTAATTCATCTAAAGAAACATCAAATAGAACACTGAGCAATAATAAATTGTGAACATCAGGATAGCTTTTTTCATTCTCCCAATTGGAGATCGTTTGTCGGGAGACATAGAGTTTTTCTGCCAGCCCTTCCTGAGAGAGACTTAATCGTTCACGATGTTTTTTTATTTGTTTGCTTAAGTTCATTTTATCCGCTCCTTCTACCATTAGTTTAGGCCAATGTCTGCATTCTAACGATCAAATGTCTTTGACAATGCCTTGAAATCAAGTGTCAAAATGTTTTTACAGTTGGGTTTGGGGTGTTTACAACAGTATTATTTTTACATTTAAGATAGTAAGCAAAGGTTTTTTTCTTCAATTTGTTTTTTATCTGTATCGATCGTTCTCTAGTAAAAAGAGAATATGAACTATCTAGTATCATCTTATATACTCAATCTTTCTCTATTATTCATCAAATGAAGGGGGAAAGAAAGGAAAAGAGAATTTTTATTTTCCTATCTTCTGTACCACGATTTTTAACATAAAGGAAGAAAAATACTTTTTAACAAGAAAAGACCAATCTAGTAACCACACTAGATTGGTCTTTTTGTAAGTTTAGCAAGATACTCGAATGAATAGGCGGCTTCCTCAATACAACCCAAAACTAGCTAACCAAGCCAGAATCACTGCTAAGGGACCCGTGAGTAAGCGAGAGAACAAAACGGCAGGGACACCGACTTCTACGGTGTATGGCTCAGCTTCGGCTAATGTGAGACCGACAGGGGTAAAATCTGCACCGGCTTGAGAATTGATTGCAAAAAGAGCGGGTAGTGCCATGGCGGGAGCAATCGTGCCTTTGCCAATCTCTACTCCTAACAATACGCCGACGACTTGAGCAATGACGGCACCTGGGCCTAGAACGGGTGAAAGAACTGGAATTGAACAAATAAGAGATAAGATCACGAGACCAACGATACTACCAGATAAGGGAGTGACACCGCTAGCGATGATGTCGCCAATGCCTGTATAATTGATGATCCCTACTAACATACTGACAAATGCCATGAAGGGAAGAATATTTTTGATTACGATTTCGATCGTATCACGACCCGCTTGGTAAAAGATTCCCACAATGTTGCCGACGGAACGACCAAGGCGGTTGATGAAACCTAGAAGCCCTCCTTGTGATTCAGTGACTTTTTCTTTAGCAGCAGTGACTTGTTCTTTTTTAGTAGGTGTTGGTTCTTTCACTTTTTCGCTTGTTACCGAAGATTCTGTCATTGCTTCATCAGAGCTGTAAACGTCATCTATGGTGACGCCCGAGACAAAATTCTTTTCATTGATAAATTTCATCAACGGACCTGAAGGAGTAGTAGGATGGAGATTGACGGTCAAGACATTTAATTTAGGATAGACACCGCAACGGGCAGTCCCTCCACAGTCAACAACCGCACAGATCATTTGACTTGGTTCTACTTTTTCTTTAAATCCGTCGATTGCTTCCACACCTAATTGTTCAGCAATTTTTTTCGCCACTGGATGGATACCTCCGCCTGTGATGGAAGCAACGACGGTTTTTTCAGTCGTGGGTTCTAGCGTTAGTGGACCACCCCAACCCTTCGTTCCATGTTTGACAATAACCGTTTTTGACATTGTTTTTCCTCCTCTTTCCAATGAACATCATTCAGTGGTTTCTTTCCACATCAGTTTCGTTAATAATTCTGTGACAACGCCTCGAATAGTGATAACAACAAGACCGACTAGAAAATAGCGGACAGCTAACGGCATGGTGGATAAGCCTAAAGTGGTTAAGCCAGAAGCAATACCAGTCCAAACAAATAATTCACCGGCATTTGCATGGGGGAATAAGCCAGTGATGGGATGGACCAAAGAAACGGCTGAATCGTAGAAAGCCGGTTTTTGCTTTTCTTTCAAAAAACGACCAAAGGAGTAACACATTGGGTTCGTAAGAAAAAAAACAGCGAGAAGCGGAAAAACACTATAGCGTAAAATGATATTTCGGGTACAGATTTGAGCGAACTTAGAAACGCGTTCCTCCCCAATCAGTGCAATCAATGCATTGACGAATGTGAGTAAAACAATCAAAGTTGGTAAGATACCAGTGATCAAACCCACTAGATTTTCCCCACCAGCATCAAAAATACCAATAAAATTTTCAGCAACCATTACTAAGAAATCCATTTACACTACCTCCAGTCGATTTTTTTCAGATTGAATCAATTGAATTGCTTGTTCAAAAGCAGCTTTCCTTCTTTTATTAGCAAGTAGTGGCATTGCTTCCGTTGGTTTCTTTCCGATAAATTCTTGATGTTCTTTAAAACGGGCAAAGATCGTGATGCCAGCCATTTCTTTATAGGTCACGATACAATCCTGTTCATCTGTAACGACTAGCAGGACGATGCCACGACCTAAGTTAAATTTTGCCTTTGAGATTCCTACACCCAAAAAACCAGTATTTCGTTTTTTTAGTTCGTTTATTTCTTTCCCATAGTTTTTGTGCTGCAAGTAGGACAAGAAAATCTGAATGAACCAACAACCGGCTAACAATAAAACAAGCTCCTTGTATTCCTTCATCAAGTAATCCCTCATTTCTCAATTTTTCTGAAAGCGCTTTATAAGAAAATCTTAAATTGTGAATTTGTGAAAGTCAATATGAAATTCACATATTCTTCATGTTGGAACATATGTTAAGTTTGTGAAGAAAAGGGAACGTTAGGTAAAGATGCATCGTTCGCAGCTGAATTTTATTGGAAGCGTTGACAAGAGAATCTTGGCCTACTAGTATAAGGATGTATCATATGTTACGTTAAATATATTTTGTTAAAGGAGAGCTGAGAATGACTATTTATCAACAATTATTGGAGAGAGAAGATCACGGAATGCCAATCAAAATTGGCGTGATTGGTGCAGGTCAAATGGGCTTTGGAATGATTGCACAGATCGCGACGATCCCGGGAATGGCTGTGACAGGGATCAGTGATATTCGGTTAGATTTTGCACAAAGTGCGGCGGAAGCTTACCGTGCTTCCTCCACAAGCCAGCATGAAATTCTAACAGTTACTGATTTCAAAGAGGTGATCTACTCAGAAGATGTTGAAGTGATCGTCGATGCGACTGGGGTACCTGAAGTAGGTGCAAAAATTGCGATGGAGACGCTTTTGGCTAAAAAACACCTTGTTCTACTAAATGTTGAAATTGATATTACGATCGGTCCTTTGATGCATCGGCTTTATCGGACTGCCGGTCTAGTGTATACCGGATCAGATGGAGACGAGCCGGCAGCGACAACCGAACTTTTTGAATTTGCGAAGTCTATGGGGATGGAAGTTTTAGTAGCAGGGAAAGGGAAAAATAACAAACTTAACATTGCCGCTAATCCAGATACTTGTCAGGAAGAAGCAAAGACGAAAAAAATGGCTTCTCATATGCTTGCTGCTTTTAAAGATGGTACGAAGACGATGGCTGAAATGAATTTACTGTCAAATGCGATTGGCTTTGTCCCAGATAAAGTAGGGATGCACGGCGTTGCTGGTGATCAAGAGTCCGTTTTGAAGGATTTGAACCTGCAAGAAAAGGGTGGCGTACTGAATAAATTTGGGGTTGTAGAATATGTCGACGGCTTGGCTCCAGGTGTTTTTGTAATCGTCAAAGGTCAAAATGAAGGAGTCAAACATGAACTGAATTATTTGATGCAAAAAGAAGGAGATCATCATCTCTTGTATAGACCCTTCCACTTAGCAAGCTTAGAAACACCGATCACCATTGCAAAAGCTGTCTTGCAAAAGGATCATGCGATCGTTCCATTAGGGGCACCAATTTCTGAAACAGTAGCTGTTGCGAAAAAGACAATTAAACCAGGAGAGCGTTTAGATGGGATCGGCGGCTATTGTGTGCGTGGAGTTTTAGAAACCCATACCGACATGACAACAGAAGGACATATCCCGATTGGTTTGATTTCAGGAGAAGTAGTAGCAAAACGCACCATCAAAGCAGGCACATTTTTGACGGAAGACGATGTGGAGTTAGACCAATCAACAACCGTCTGGAAGCTTAGAAAATTACAAGATAGCACATTTGCGTAATTCTTTTTTGAAAATCGCCGTTTTAAAACGTGTTAAAATCAATAGTAATAAAGTATTTATACTATTGGAGGAAAAATAAATGGGCTACTCGGATGATAAACGATTACTTGTAGAATTGGCATCAATGTATTACAACGAAGGAGCAAAACAAGAAGAAATCGCCAAAAAGTTTAGTATCAGCCGCTCACTGGTCTCTAAGTATTTAGCGAAAGCACGTAGTTTAGGATTAGTAGAAATCATCATCCATGATGAATTGCTGCACCCATTTCAACAACTTGAACAAAACATTCAACGACAATATGGACTAAAAGAGGTCATTTGTGTTCCATCGACCGGAGAAGAATCTTTAAACAAACGATTAGGCATTGCAGCAGCAAAATACCTGACGCGCATCACTAAAGCAGATGCGACGATTGCGATTTCTGCTGGAACTACGATCCATGAAGCAGCCGTCAATTTTTCTGCAAAAAACCATTTACCAAATGTGCGCTTTATCCCCTTAGTAGGTGGACTAGGCAGAGAACACGCAACTTTACAAGCCAATGTTCTTTGTGAACTTTTCGCAAGTAAGTGTGGTGCAGTTGCAGTGGAATTACATGCGCCAATCACGGTGGATTCAGCAGAGGCTCGAGAGGTCTTCTTGAATCAATCCTTTATAAAAAATGTGTTTAAAAAAGCAAGAAATGCCGATATTTCTTTGGTGGGAATCGGTGGGACGCCCGTCTATTCGACCATGACAAAAGCTTATCTTGCGAAAGAAGAGGGCATGAAGCTTGAGTTTACCAATGGGACGATCGTCGGCGACATTTGTTATAACTTTATCGACGAAGCGGGCGCACTAGTAGATTGTGAATGGAACAAACGAGTATTGTCGCTGGAGGTGGCGGATCTAAAAAGGATTCCTTTAAAGATTGCTGCAGCGGGTGGAAAGGATAAAGTGAAAGGCATTAAAGCAGCCTTAACTGGTGACTGGGTTGATGTGCTGATTACGGATGAAGACACCGCAAAGGCTCTGTTGAATGGATAGAGTGAGTCCTCGTGCTGCTTAGATGAACTTTTAGGCAAAACAAAAGGAGAAAACAAATGGAAAAAACGAAGCATCTTTCGATTGAGAATAGTGCAAATCTCTCAAATGAAACATTTAAAGAGATTTTTTACAAAATGTGGGAAATTCGCTTTTTTGATGAAAAAGTAGATGAACTGTTTGCTCGAGGCTTAATCCATGGAACGACCCATTTGGCTGTAGGGCAAGAAGCGACTGCTGCAGGAAGCAGTGCCGTCTTAAAAAAGACCGATTGGATTACCTCGACCCATCGCGGGCATGGACATACACTTGCCAAAGGAACCAATGTCAATGAAATGATGGCGGAATTGTTTGGGAGAACCACAGGGACGAATAAAGGCAAAGGCGGCTCAATGCATATCGCTGATTTGGATACTGGAAATTTGGGTGCAAACGGTATTGTTGGCGGTGGGTTTCCGATTGCCGTCGGCGCAGCTCTGACCTCGAAAATGAAAAAGACGAAACAAGTCGCTTTGTCATACGGGGGCGATGGATCTACCAATGAAGGAAGTTTTCACGAAGCAGTCAATTTGGCTTCGATCTGGGATCTACCGGTAGTCTTTTTTATTGAGAATAATAAATATGGTATGAGCGGTTCTGTTGAAAAAATGACGAACATCCAACAGTTATCAGAGCGAGCAAAGGCCTACGGAATTGAAGGGATCACAATTGATGGAAACAATCTGATAGAAGTTATCGAGACCACCTATCAAGCAGTTGAAAAAGCTCGGCGCGGCGAAGGACCGACATTGATCGAAGCTATGACCTATCGTTGGAAGGGACATTCGAAATCAGACGCGAAAAAATACCGGACCAAGCAAGAAGAAGAGCAGTGGCGCAAAGAAAAAGACCCAATCCAACAAGCCAAAACAACCTTGATCTCAGCGGGAATTTTTACTGAAGATGAGGCAGAGGAAATTCGAAAAAAAGCCAAACAAGCCATCAATGATGCAGTGACCTTTGGTGAAAACAGTCCCGTCGTTGCCGTGGAAACGATGTTTGAAGATGTATATGCAGAGTAGGAGGACATCATGAGAGAAATTACTTATGCGGAAGCCGTGAGAGAAGCTCTTTCGGAAGCAATGCGAGAAGACGAAGCTGTGTTCATGTTAGGGGAAGATATCGGGGTTTATGGAGGCGCTTTCGGCGTTAGCCGTGGGATGGTGGAAGAATTTGGCGAGGAGCGGATTCGATCCACCCCAATTTCTGAATCAGCAATTGCAGGTGCGGCAGTTGGCTCAGCTATGACGGGCATGAGACCGATTTTTGAAATTCAATTTTCTGATTTCATTACGATCGCCCTCGATCAAATTGTAAACCAAGCAGCAAAAATTCGTTATATGTATGGTGGAAAAGCACGAATTCCTCTTGTAATGAGAACCCCCGGTGGTTCAGGAACTGGGGCAGCAGCGCAGCATTCCCAAAGCTTAGAAAACTGGACGGCTCATATCCCTGGCTTAAAGGTGATCCAGCCAGCAACGGCGTATGACGCCAAAGGCTTACTGCATGCAGCGATTGAGGATGATAATCCAGTAATGTTCTATGAACACAAACTATGTTATCGCACTTCGTCGGATGTGCCGCAGGAAAAATATACGATCCCTATTGGGGTTGCGGATATTAAAAAAGTAGGAACAGATATTACCGTCGTTGCTACAGGAATTATGGTGCATAAAGCATTAGCTGCAGCGGATATTTTACACGAGAAAAATATCAGTATTGAAATAGTCGACCCTCGAACATTGGTGCCTTTAGATAAACAAACCATCATCGATTCAGTGATGAAGACTGGGCGTGCGGTGGTCGTGACCGAAGCAGTCAAACGCAGTGGTTTCAGTGCTGAATTAGCAAGTGTGATCTCAGAAAGCGAGTCTTTTGACTTTTTAGATGCGCCGATCGTTCGCTTAGCAGGTGCAGAGATTCCGATGCCGTATCATCCTGACTTAGAGAAAAAGCAGTACCACAAGTTGAGGATATTGTTGAAGCATGTTGCAGACTGATGGCGGATAAATAGGAGGGAAAGTATGGCACATGAGGTTTTGATGCCTAAATTAAGCTCAACGATGACTGAGGGAACCATTACGACTTGGCTAAAAAATGAAGGCGATACCATTGTGATCGGTGATCCAATCTTTGAAGTAATGACAGATAAAATCGCCATTGAAGTAGAAGCCTATGAAGAGGGGATTCTCTTAAAGAAATACTTAGCTGATGGGGAGAGTGCGCCCGTTAATTCAATTATTGCTTATATAGGAGCAGCAAATGAAACGGTCCCACCTCAGATGCCTTCAAGTGAAGCAACTCAACCAGACCAAGCTAAGCAGAACCAAACAAATACAGAAACTGAAAAGACAGCACCTCGTACCAATGATCATATGATGCGTACCATACGGGCAACTCCTTCGGCTAGACGTTTGGCAAGAGAGCGTGGGATCGATTTGACTACGGTTCAAGGAAGTGGACCGAAAGGCAGGATCCAAGCTTTGGATATTAAGGCCATCAATAAACAACCAACTGTCGAACCACAGATTGAGGAAGTGATATCTGAGAGTGCGCTCATTCCATGGAGTCCGTTACGAAAAGCAATTGCAGAGAAAATGGTAGCGAGCAAAACGACCATCCCCCATGTCACCATGACAGCGGAAGTCAACTTGACGAAAGTTATTGACCTACGAAATCAGCTGTTACCGATGATCGAACAAAGAACAGGTGAACGTCTTTCTTATCTGGAAATTTTTGCCAAAGCAACCATGATTGCCTTGAAGGATTTTCCGATATTCAATGCCCACGCCACGGATGAAGGGATCAAAGGGTTTTCAGCGATTCATCTTGGAATTGCCGTTGCTCTTTCAGAGGGATTAGTCGTTCCGGTCATTTCGTCAGCTGATCAGCTCGGTCTAGCTGATTTGACCACGGCAATCAAAGAGAAAACGAGAAAAGCTCGTGAAGGAACATTGACGAATGCCGAAATGTCTGGTGGTACGTTTACGATCAGTTCATTAGGAAAAACAAAGGTCAAGCAGTTTACGCCGATTATCAACAAACCAGAAGTAGCGATCTTGGGCATCGGTGGGATTTATGAAAAAGCTATCTTCAATCAGGCTGCTGTCGAAGTGAAAAACCAATCCTTTGTTGAACTGAATCTTTCATTTGATCATCGTGTCGTAGATGGGGCACCAGCAGCTGCATTTTTAACAAAAATCGTGACGTTACTAGAAGATCCACTAGGCTTCTTATTGTAGAAAGTGGGGGAACTTATGGAATATAACACAGATACCTTGGTCATCGGATCAGGTCCTGGCGGGTATGTGGCAGCGATTCGGGCGGCGCAATTAGGTCAACAAGTCACGATCGTAGAAAGCAATGCTATCGGTGGGGTCTGTTTAAATGTGGGATGCATTCCTTCTAAGGCACTGATCCATGCCGGACACGTCTATCAAGAATCAAAACATAGCCATTATCTTGGAATAACCAATCAGCAGACAACGTTAGATTTTCAGACACTCCAGAAATGGAAGGATGAAACCGTCGTCCAAAAGCTCACTTCGGGCATTCGTGGACTGCTACTCAAAAATAAAGTTCAAATCGTTAAAGGTTATGCCCGGTTTCTTTCACCAAATCAAGTAGAAATCAAAGGTAAGGGAGAAAAAATCATTCAGTTCAAGCAGGCGATCATCGCCACAGGAAGTCGCCCAATCGAGATTCCCGGCTTTGCATTCGGCGGCAGAATTTTGGACTCTACCGGGGCATTGTCTTTAAAAGAAGTGCCAAAAAAGTTGGTGATTATTGGTGGCGGTGTGATTGGCACTGAACTCGGAAGTGCCTATGCAGATTTAGGCGCAGATGTCACGATACTGGAAGGATCGGAGCAACTGCTTCCTTCTTACGAAAAAGACTTAGTGGCGGTGGTCGAAGCGTCCTTTGCTAAAAAAGGGATTAAAATAGTAACAGGTGCAATGGCAAAATCAGTAAAAAGCCATGATACAGGTGTGGAAGTCACGGTTCGTGTCAATCAAAATGAAACAATACTAACGGCTGATTACGTACTGGTCACAGTGGGACGCAAACCAAATACAGAAAATCTTGGTTTAGCTCAGGCGAAGATCGAGACAGGAACGAACGGCTGGATACATGTCAATCAAAAATATCAAACGTCACAAGCCCACATTTATGCCATCGGTGATGTTATTGAAGGACCAGCACTTGCTCATAAAGCGAGTTATGATGCGAAGATAGCTGCAGAAGTCATCAGCGGGAAAAACGTAGCAAAAGATTACCGAGCCATTCCTGCAATTTGTTTTACAGATCCAGAAATCGCTACTGTAGGCAAAACTTTAGCAGAAGCGAAGACTCAAGGACTGGCAGCTGATACTGCGAGCTTTCCATTTCAGGCAAATGGTCGTGCTTTGTCACTGAACACCTACGAAGGCTTTGTTCGCTTAGTCTTTGATAAAGACTCAGAAGTAGTCATTGGTGGACAAATCGTGGGACCTGGAGCTAGTGATTTGATCGCTGAAATCACGTTGGCGATTGAATCAGGACTCACGTTAGAAGATATTGCGCTGACGATCCATGGACATCCAACACTTTCGGAAGTTATAATGGATACAACAGAATTGGCATTAGGTCTACCTATTCATCTATAACGAATAAGTGAAAAAAGCATGAAGGAGGCATTCGATTGTATAAAAGTACGGTGAAAGAAATTGGTGAGTTGGTTGAAGCTTTTGAAGAGGAGATGTTGTTGATCTTGTTTGGTCCAGCAGCAACGGAAGAGTTGAAATCAATCTGTGTGCTTCATGAAACAATTGAACAACAAGAAAATGTTCTTCAACCTGGAGTGAAGCTTCAATTAGGTGAGGCGACTTATACAATAAAGAAGGTTGGTAGTGCAGCCAACCAAAACTTTAATGAGCTAGGACATATCTCTATCTATTTTCGTGATGGAGAAAATGAAATTTTACCAGGAGCAATTCTAGTAGAACCGGGATCTTACCCTAAGTTGACGGTGGGGGACATCATTAGAATAGGCAATTGATAAAAAAATTTACCAGAATCGTCTGCAAGTAAAGTCGCTTTTATCAGGGCATTACCTGCAGGCGATTTTTTGATGAACAATATTTGTTTACCAGTAAGCATATCTCCCCCTAAAAACGTCTGCTTTGTGCTATACTGAGGCTTTGTAAAAATAAGTTTGTACAAGCAAGCAGCAACGGTTTTTTCATTGAGTGCTTGCGAGAAGGAGCGTATACGCAGTGAAAAAACTAAAGGTTCAAGATTTAATTGCAGTGGGGATCTATACAGCGATCTATTTTCTTTTAATGAGCGTCTGTCTATTGATTTTGCGTTTTGTGATCCCAGGTTTTCATAATTTATTTATTCCAGCAGTCACCGCTTTGTTTTCTGGCATTATCTATCTGATTTTATTGAATAAAGTACCGAAATTTGGCGCAATCACCATTATGGGTACCGTAGTAGGGCTCTTTTTTTGATTTCAGGACATTTTCCATTGGCCTTTTTGCCCAATATGATTTGTGCCTTAGCAGCTGATTTGATCCAATACAAAACAAAGCTCAAAGAGAACGTTCGCGTACTGGCGAGTTATATCGTCTTTAGTTTTGGCTTGATGGGCCCGATCTTGCCTCTGTGGTTTATGAAAAATGCCTACATCGATTCATTAGTGGCTCGCGGAAAAGATGAAACCTACATTGCCGGCGTGTTTGCTCATACCTCCAATTTGATGTTGGGGCTTTGTGCATTAGCGGTTTTGATTGGTGCGGTGGCTGGTTTAGGTATTGGTAGCCGCTTGATGGAAAAACATTTTCAACCAACGATCCAATCGCATAAAGGGTGAGGAATGTGTCGAAAACAAGGTTTGATCCCCGCAGCAAATTGGCGGTGATTCTCTTTGCTAGTTTTACTATGATGGTGACCATCAGCTGGATCGATGAGTTTGCTTTTGTCACTTTCTTACTGCTGCTATTTATAGTCAGCGGCTTTTTGAAAAAAGGCCTGCTGTTCTATGGCGTGTTTGTCTTGCTGACACTGGCAGATAGTTTTTTGTTTCGCCAAGGAAACCACCTACTGATCGTGTTGCTGGATTTCTTTTCCGTCGGTTATCGCCGCTTATTGCCAACGATCATGGCGGCGGCTTTTGCCATTAGCGGGACGAAGAACAGTGAGTGGATGGCGGCGTTGCAAAAAATGCACGTGCCCAACGTATTATTAGTCCCGTTGGCAGTCTTATTTCGTTTTTTCCCCACACTGGTACAAGATTTCAAAAGTATTCGCCAAGCGATGCGCTTTCGCGGCATCTCGCTGTCCGCAGGATCGATCTTGCTTCATCCGCTGCAAAGTGCGGAGTATTTTTTGATCCCATTACTGATGTCGGCTGAAAAGACCGCAACCGAACTGTCCGCTACGGCGCTGGTTCGCGGGTTAGCATCAGAAATTCCCCATACCACCGTCCACGAACTGAAGCTGCGCTGGGGGATGGCTTAGTCTTTTTAGCATTAGGAGGCTTTATCGTGAAAAGGATGTGGCTTGGATGATCAGATTAGAACAAGTGTCAGTGAAGCGAGAAAATCGAACCGTATTATCTGAGCTCTCTTTGACGGTCGCAGCTGGGGAAGTCATCGTTTTGTGCGGTGCTAGTGGCAGCGGCAAATCGACCCTGCTCAATGTTTTGAATGGCTTGATCCCTGAGCTGTATCCTGCCGAAGTGCAAGGGAAGATCCGTGTAGGCGAAACAGACTTGCCAGTTGCCGATTTCTCCCATTATGCCCAGACGATTGGCGTCGTCTTTCAAAACCCTAAGACGCAATTTTTCACCACGGATGTCTATTCGGAGTTGGCTTTTTCGATGGAAAATGCGGGCGTCGCACCAGAAAACATTCGGCAGCGAATCACCGAAGTAGCACAGCAGTTTTCCCTGACCCCATTGCTTGATGCTAGTGTCTTTGACCTATCTGGTGGGGAGAAGCAGCTGATTGCTCTCGCTGCAGCCACGATGTTGCCCCATGATGTGTTCTTATTGGATGAGCCTTCCAGTAATTTGGATCAAGAAGCGATCCAAAAGTTGACTCAAGGATTGGCTTCTTTAAAACAACAAGGGAAAACCATTGTGATCGCCGAACACCGCTTGGCGTATTTGGCGCCACTGGCAGATCGCTTCTGTCTATTAGAAGCAGGACGATTGCGGGCGTCTTATCCAGCAGCTCAGCTTTTGTCACTATCAGAGGAGGCAATTCACGAGTTGGGATTGCGAAAAGTAGGTGAGGCGGCATTGGAAACTCAGCACTGCCGAGAATCTTTGCCAGAAAAATCTGGATTAACGGCAACGCATCTGCAGATCAAGCAATCAAAACGCTCGGCAAACAGCAGAAATTGGGCGCTCAACTTGTCTGAACTACAACTGCCGATGAAGCAAGCTGTGGGGATCGTTGGACCAAATGGTGCTGGCAAAAGTACGTTGGTGCAAGTCCTGTCAGGATTGAAAAAATGCCCAGAAGCAGTATTTGCCATCAATGGACAAAAGCGGACCCAAAAGCAGCTGCTGCAGGAAAGTTTTCTTGTGATGCAGGATGTCAACTTGCAGCTGTTTTTTGAAACGGTGGAAAAAGAGTTGCTGATCAAAGCCCAAAACCCAGCTCGTTTTGAAGAAATTGTCTCATTGTTGCACTTAACACCACTCCTTGCCCGACATCCGCAAAGCTTGTCGGGTGGGGAAAAACAACGAGTTGCCATCGGCAGTGCCCTGCTTTCTGGTAAACGCCTGTTGTTTTTCGATGAACCAACGAGTGGGTTAGATTTGCAGCAAATGGAGGAAGTCGCAAAAATGTTGCGAACAGTCGCTAAAGAAGTTGATTTATTAGCCGTGATCAGTCATGATCGTGAGTTTTTAGCTGAAACATGTCCTTACGTGATTCAACTCGAAAAAGGAGAACTTGTTGGCACGTATCAGTTAGCAAAAAATATGGAATAACGAAAGACGGAGTGAACCTTGGTTCGTGCCGTCTTTTTTTGGTCGAACATGAAAAAATCTTCATGTTTTTTTTTCTTTCAATCAGTTAGGAAGTTTCGAAAAAATCCGTTATGATAGAAGCAAAACCAGAGGAGGAACGCATATGGCTTTGAAGATCTTGCTAGTAGAAGACGAAGAAAGTTTAGCTAGTTTTATCCAGACCGAATTGACTTTTGAGGGGTATGACACGGTCTGGGCCAAAGATGGGCAAGAGGCATTGACCTTATTCAATCAGCAAGCAAATGCTTTTGATCTGATTTTATTGGATTGGATGCTGCCCATCTATGATGGCATCACAGTGGCGCGGCGGATACGCAAAGAAAGCGACATCCCGATTTTGATGATGACCGCCAGAAATCAAACCGCCGATGTGGTGACGGGGCTTGATGTTGGGTTAGATGATTATTTAACGAAACCTTTTGAAATCGAAGAACTGTTTGCCAGAATTCGCGTGATCGAGCGGCGGCTGCAAAGAGAAGCCCAACAACAAAAGAACCAGCAAAACCAATTAGTGGCGGGGGAGTTGATGATGGACATCGCCAAGCACTTGGTTCAGGTTGCCGGTGAAACCATTGAGTTGACGCCCAAAGAGTTTGGGATTTTATATGAATTAATGAAAGAGCCGGAAGTCGTCAAAACCAGAGATGACCTATTGAATGAGATTTGGGGCTATGAATACGACGGCCAAACGAATGTTGTAGATGTCTATATCCGCACACTGCGGAACAAGCTGGATGTTTGCGGCAAAGGCAAAATGATCGCAACCGTACGTGGATTAGGCTATGTCTTGAGGACCGATCATGAAGAATAAGTCAGCCAACCAACGTAGAAAAACAGCCCAGTTTCAATTGACGAGCCGCTTTTCCTTGATACTCTTTGGTCTGTTGATTCTCTTCAATCTGCTGTTTATTCTATTGTCCGTAGGTTATTTGTTTGAACATATTGAAAATCGTGCCAGCAACATCCTTGAAGCCATCGAAAAAGGCGAGGCATCAGGGGATGCTTGGGACACTCTCGTCAATGCCTATGTCTCGGCAGATGAAGAAGACGCCCTGCAAGTGATCTTAGCCGATGGCAGTGTCGTTTCATCAGAAGATGCGGAAGAGATTTTTGCCGATATCAATCAAGGACGAGTGCTGCCATTTCTCGAAGACATCGTTTTTACAGAGGATGGCATCTATTACACGAAAACCCAAGAAGTCGATGGGGATCAGGTGACGATCGCTATCAACGGGGAGGATAGTGTGGAATTAGCCTATGGTCTCTTTATGATCAGCAGTTTCTTGAATCTGATCGCTGTTGTCGTGGGCAGTCTGCTGATTTATTGGAGTGTCGGGAAATGGAGTCAGAAACTTACCGGCATGGCGCAAGAAATTGCTGCCATTGAACAAAGCCGAACAGGAGAACTGACGGTTTCTGAAGAGCCCATCGAGATTCGTTCGGTGGCCTTGGCTTTCAATAAATTATTGAAAGAACAGCGAGAGACGATCGAGCGGGAAAAACGGTTCGTTGCCGATGCTTCCCATGAGCTGCGAACACCTTTAGCTGCGATTCGCGGACATGTCCAATTGATCCAGCGGCGTGGAACCAAACATCCCGAAGTCATTCCTTCCTCAATGGCGTTTATCGACAAAGAGTCGAAGCGTTTGGAAACATTGAGCAATCAATTGTTGGACCTAGAAAAAAATCAATCCCAAGATGAAATGACCCTTGTTGATGTTTCCCAGATCGTCCGAGAAGAGTGTGAAAAACAAGCGACGATCGTTCCGCAATCGATTGAATATTTTGTGGAGAACCAATGTATGAAACGTGCGCATAAACGTGACTTCCAGCAAATCATCCAAAACCTGTTAGAAAATGCCGCGAAGTATTCACCTGCCGATCAGCCGATTCATGTGACCTTGACGCAAGAGCAGAGACAGATGTCTTTGACCGTCGCCGATTTTGGCATTGGGATTCCCGATGATAAGAAAGCCTTGATTTTCGAACGGTTCTATCGAGTAGAAGATTCTCGTTCCAGCCAGATTGCTGGTTCAGGCATCGGGCTTTCATTGGTAAAACAGCTGGCAGACAAGTATCATGCCAAAATTACCGTGACAGACAATCAACCGCAAGGCAGTATCTTTAAACTTGCCTTTCCAAATGAAAGAGAAAGATGAAGATTTTTTTAGATTTTCTTCAAGCATTTTTGATTCTTTTTCATGAGGAACTTGTTATTCTAAATATATAGAAAAAGGGAATACACAAACAATTGGAGGAATGAAACATGAAAAAAACAACTATTTTATTCGGAATTGCCGCATTGGGATTATTGGCAGGATGTACACAAAACAACACTGGAAATTCAGAACCTGCGCAAAACAGCAGCTCAAGCACAGCAGTTGCCTCATCAAGTGAAACAACGTCGTCACAAGCAACAGACAGCTCTTCAAGCAGTGCAGCGATCGCCAACGGCGGCTTACCTACGGTGACCGTGGAAGAAGCGATCCAAGTATTCCAAGACAAATACCCAGATGCAGCGATCACTTCGATTGATTTGGATACTTCTTTTGGCAATTACTTCTACCAAGTAGAAGGCGTGGATGACACGAATGAGTTTGAATTAAAGATCGATGCAGAAACCAAAGAAACTTCTGAAGAAAGAACGGAAAAATTGGATGCCGATGAACAAAACGGTGTCAAAAAAGATGCCGATCAATTGGACCTAACCAACTTGCTTTCATTGGAAGAAATTTCTGATATCGCTGTGAAAGAAGCTGGCGGTGGTCAAGCAACAGATTGGTCATTAGACAAAGAAATGAATGTAACCTATTGGGAAGTCAAAGTAGAAGATGGCAACAAACAAACAGATGTGAAAATCAATGCCCAAACAGGTGAAGTACTAGAAACCGAATTAGATGACTAATCCTGTTTCGCAGTAAAAAAGATAAGCCGCTATCGTCTATGCGCAAAAGACGATAACGGCTTATTTCTTTACGTATGCTGTTTGACTTCAGTTAACGGTTTGACGCGACCACCAATTTTATCTGCAAATGCTTCGGACTGCTTCCGATCTTCAAAGACCCATAACTTGTCTGGAATTTTTTCACGAGTGCGACGACCATCTTTGCCAATGTAACCATGCAAAACTTTAATCACGTACATCGCCATCATCCTTCCCTGAAATTACTTTTGATTATACGAAAGCCGTTTCAAAAAGCAAGGATTTTGACTTAAATGAGTGATCAGAATTGATTATTCCCCTGACAGGGCGGCATAATCAGCAAATCGTTGATGGATTTCAGGAAAACTACGCTTCAGCTGCACGATGCGATTGGTCTCTTTTGCTAAAAAACAATGCTTTGAAGTCCCCGTCGTTGCCAACTGACCATCACTAGTTTTGTAGATCTCATAGCGAAAATCCAAACGCGTGCCAGTATATTTGTCGACCAAAACATCGATTCGCACCTCATCTTCGTAACGAATCATCGTTTTGTATTGCGCACTGACTTCCAGCACGGGAACGATCAAGCCCGCTTCTTCGATGGTATGATACGGTAAATCCAAGAACGCGAGTAACTCCACGCGGGCCTCTTCAAACCAGCGAATATAATTGGCGTGATGGATGATCGCCATTTGATCGGTCTCATAGTAGTGTGGTTGACGGATATAGCCTGAATATAAAGACATAAAAACAGCTCCTTTCATAGAAACAAAACCTTCGTTATTCAGCATAACGCAAAAAGGAAGAAAAGCAAACAGAAGGAGAGCTTCTTTGTGTTGAGGACTAAAGAAAATGCTACTAGAGAGTAGAGGAGTGAAAAAGACAGTGAAACACCTTGACTTTTTCATAGCTTTCTTGTAGTTTATAGATAATATCAAAAATCAGTGAAGGATCGAGTACTTTATTCTATTCCTTAGAAGAGAAAACTGCCCCGGCTGAAAGCAGTTTAGGACGTGTAAAGGAAAGACAATCTGGAGATGAACAGAAGAAAAGCTGTTCCGTGACCGAGCGTTAATCGAGAGGAGAAGAACATTTCTCGAATTTAGGTGGTACCGCGTGTAATCAAAACTCGCCCTTGTATAAAAAAACAAGGGCGAGTTTTTTGCTGTGAATCACTGCGACTGGTCCGCATAGCGGAACAGAGCAGATGATGACCAGTACTAGGCGACCACAGGGAGCGTAGTAACCATACTAGGAATCACAATGACTGGTCCGCAAAGCGGAACAGAGCAGATGATGACCAGTACTAGGCGAGTGCAGGGAGCGTAGTAACCATACTAGGAATCACAGCGACTGGCTGAGCAAGACAGAATAGATGATGACCAGTACTAGGCGACCACAGGGAGCGTAGTAACCGAACTAGGAATCACAATGACTGGTCCGCAAAGCGGAACAGAGCAGATGATGACCAGTACTAGGCGAGTGCAGGGAGCGTAGTAACCATACTAGGAATCACTGGGATTGTCTTTTGGAGCAAGACAGAATAGATGATGACCAGCAGCAACCAACCACTAAAAGCGCAATAACCCAAAAGCCAAACACGAGAACAACCCACCCCCATCAACGAGCAACAAACAATAGGTGAATAAGCAAACAAGTAATGAAAGCAAAGAACATGGGCAACCATGAAACAAATAGGAGGATGCATACGATGAGTTACCAACGTCCAAAAGGAACCAACGATATTTTGCCAGGAGAATCCGAAAAATGGCAATTTGTGGAAGAAACAGCACGTTTAGTGTTTCGCGATTACCAATTCAACGAGATTCGGACACCGATTTTTGAGCACTTTGAAGTGATCGCCCGCAGTGTCGGGGACACAACGGATATCGTTTCAAAAGAAATGTATGATTTCTACGATAAAGGAGAGCGTCATGTGACGTTGCGTCCAGAAGGCACTGCACCGATCGCTCGTTCTTATGTCGAAAACAAACTATTCGGACCAGAACATACGAAGCCGTATAAAGTGTTTTACATGGGACCAATGTTCCGTTATGAACGTCCGCAAAAAGGCCGTTTGCGTCAATTCCACCAAATCGGTGTCGAAGTTTTCGGTTCAGCAAATCCAGCGACCGATGTTGAGACAATGGCGATGGCAATGGATTTTTATCGTCAATTAGGACTGAGTCAATTGCGCTTGGTCATCAATTCATTAGGCGACAAAGAAACACGCCAAAACTATCGTCAAGCGTTGATCGATTATCTAGCGCCCCATGAAGCAGAGCTTAGTGAGGATTCAAAACGCCGCTTGCATGAAAATCCTTTGCGAGTCCTTGACAGCAAAGACAAGCGAGACCAAAAATTTGTGGCAGATGCGCCATCGATCCTAGACTACTTAACGCCAGATGCCAAGGCACATTTTGAAACCGTAACGAGTATGCTGGATGCGTTGGAGATCCCTTATGAGATCGATTCGAATATGGTGCGTGGTCTGGATTATTATACCCACACGATTTTTGAGATCATGAGTGAGGCACCAAAAATGGGGGCGCAAGCCACCATCTGTGCCGGCGGTCGTTACAATCATTTAGTGGAAGAGCTAGGGGGACCAGAAACACCTGGTTTTGGTTTTGCTTTAGGGATCGAACGTTTATTGATCACTATGGAAGCCGAAGAAGTTGTGATTCCTGCTTTGAATGAGTTAGATGCGTATGTGGTTGGTTTGGGACAAGAAACCAATTTAGAAGCGCTGAAAGTCGTGCAAGCGATTCGTAATTTCGGTTTTTCTGCCGATCGTGATTTCATGGATCGTAAAGCCAAAGCCCAGTTCAAATCTGCTGATAAACAAGGGGCACGGTTGGTTCTGACTCTAGGCGAAACAGAATTAGCAGAACAAGTGATCAATATCAAATCCATGGCAAGCCGTGAAGAAAAACAATTTCCGTTAGCGGATCTTTATGCCCGCTTCGATGAGATCTACGATGAAATGACAACCAAAATGTTTGAGTGAGGAGAAAAAGAATGACAAAACGTACAGTATATTGCGGGTTAGTAAATGAGACCCATTTAAACCAGACAGTGACACTAAAAGGCTGGGTGCAAAAGCGCCGTGACTTAGGTGGCGTGATTTTTATTGACTTACGCGACCGGGTAGGGATCGTGCAAATCGTCTTCAATCCTGAGGTTTCGAAAGAAGCCTGGGAAATCGCGGACAAATGCCGCAGCGAATATGTATTAGAAGTAACGGGTCAAGTCATCAATCGTGCACCAGAAGCCATCAATCCGAAAATGGTGACAGGTGCCTATGAAGTGATGATCAGCGAAATCACGATTTTAAACACTGCAAAAACACCAGCCTTTTTGATTGAAGATGATCAAACCGTTGGCGACGAGATTCGCATGAAATACCGTTATTTAGACTTGCGTCGTCCAAAAATGACGAACAACATCGTGATGCGGGCGAAAACGACGCAAGCGATCCGCAATTTCTTAGACACGAACGACTTCTTAGATATCGAAACACCTTATCTAGGAAAATCAACACCAGAGGGCGCGCGGGATTATTTGGTTCCTTCACGGATCTATCCAGGTCATTTCTATGCGTTGCCACAATCACCACAAATTTTTAAACAGTTATTGATGGGTGCTGGCTTCGATCGCTACTATCAAATCGTACGTTGCTTCCGTGACGAAGATTTGCGGGGCGACCGTCAACCTGAATTTACCCAAGTCGATATCGAAACCTCTTTCTTGACGGCAGAAGAAATTCAAACCTATACGGAAGAGCTATTGGCAAAAGTGATGCGAGAAGTCAAAGGCATCGAAGTTACCTTGCCATTCCCACGGATGACCTATGATGAGGCAATGGGACGCTACGGCAGTGACAAACCAGATACACGGTTTGACATGGAGCTTATCGACTTATCAGAAGTTGTGAAAGACGTTGATTTTAAAGTCTTCCAAATGGCTCTTGAAAAAGGCGGCGTTGTGAAAGTCTTAAACGCCAAAGGGGCTGCAGACAAATACTCCAGAAAAGACATGGACAATCTAGGTCATTACGCTGGCCAATTTGGTGCCAAAGGATTGGCATGGGTCAAAGTTGAAGAAGATGGATTGAAAGGACCGATCGCTAAATTCTTAACGGAAGCAACCGACGCGATTATTGCAGCAGCCAATGCGGAAGTTGGCGATATTCTGATGTTTGGTGCCGATTCCTTTGAGATCGTTTCAGCAACGTTAGGTGCGATCCGTAATAAATTAGGAAAAGAATTAGGCTTGATCGACGAGAGCAAATTCAACTTCCTATGGGTTACTGACTGGCCGCAATTTGAATACGATGAAGAAGCAGGTCGCTATGTTTCTGCTCACCATCCGTTCACATTGCCAAAAGAAAGCGATCTGCCGTTGTTAACGACAGACCCTTCAAAAGTCTATGCGCAAGCCTACGATATCGTGCTAAACGGTTACGAGCTAGGTGGCGGATCATTGCGTATCCATACACGGGAAGTGCAAGAGCAAATGTTTGAAGCGCTAGGCTTCTCACGTCGCGAGATGCAAAATCAATTTGGCTTCTTATTGGATGCTTTGGATTATGGTTTCCCACCACATGGCGGCATCGCCCTTGGGTTAGACCGATTAGTGATGCTATTGGCTGGTGAAGAAAACATTCGCGAAGTCATTGCCTTCCCTAAAAATGGGAAAGCGGCTGATCCAATGTCACAAGCACCAAGTACCGTTTCACCAATGCAACTGTTTGACTTGAGCATTGATGTAACAACGGTTGAAGAAAACGAATAAGCGTTAAACCCATGATGAAATGAGTGATGAAATAGAAATTGGTGAATGAATGAAAAAAGTTCATGAGAATTCACCCATTTCTTTCATTGCTCGTTTCTTTTTTTATGTGCTGAAGTATAATAAAGGCAAATCAAAAAAGTGAGGCTATGAAATGCAATGACTCCTCTGTTTAAATGGCTCCCTCATCCGGAATATGCCAACAAACTTTCATTCTCGATCGTGTACGCACTGCTGGCATCGATTGCGGTCAATTTTTTCTATCAGCCGGGCAATATTTATTCCAGCGGCATTACCGGTGTCGCTCAGATCATTACTACGATCTCAAGAGAATGGATCGGGTTTTATATCCCCTTATCTCTTGCGCTATTATTGTTGAATGTGCCATTATTTTTTCTTGGCTGGTTTAAGATCGGCCACAAATTTACGATCTTTACTGGAATCACTGTTTTATTGACATCCTTATTCGTGCAAATTTTGCCAGAAGAAACCGTCACGACGGACCCGATGATCTGTGCGATTTTCGGTGGTGCCATCAATGGAGTGGGGATCGGCTATGCCTTGAAGAATGGTCTTTCTTCCGGAGGGCTGGATTTTGTCAGCATTGCCATACGCAAACGGACAGGGAAGACGATCGGCTCGATATCGATTTTCTTTAACATTGTTATTTTGTTCGCCGCTGGGATCTTGTTTGGCTGGCAATATGCGTTGTATAGTGCGATCGCGATTTTTGTCAGTGGAAAAGTGACGGATGCGGTCTTTACGAAACAAAAGAAAATGCAGGTGACGATCATCACTCGCAACCCAGAAGAAGTCATTCAGACGATCCAAAAACATATGCGGCGAGGCATTACCATCATCAATGAAGCCGAAGGAGCCTACAAACATGACAAACAAACGGTTTTGCTGACGGTAGTCACACGCTTTGAACTGCCGATGCTGCGCAGTGCTATGAAAGAAGCCGATCCAAAAGCCTTTGTTAGTATTGCGGAAAATGTCCAGATTTTGGGTCGGTTTTATGAAGAAGAACTGTAAAAAAGGAGTTGAAAAAAGTATTTCTTTATAGAAGTACTTTTTTTCGCCAAAAATTAATTTTTTTGAAATATAGCAGATGTTGCTAGCTTTATATGGGGGATTTCTGGTAAATTATGAGAGTATGGAATCAATAGCGTTCATGCTGAAATTGTTTTTTTATGAAACAATTGGATCAATTAGAGAAAAGTGGTTGGAGAATGAACAAACGTTTAAGTACAAGCCGCTATATTACCGGGTTCGACGGCATTCGCACCTTGGCAGTCATCGGCGTTATTTTATATCATTTACTACCTACTCATATGCGAGGCGGGTATTTAGGAGTTCCAGTATTCTTTGTCGTATCAGGTTATTTAATCACTGACTTGCTGAGGCAAGAGTGGGATCAAAACGGCAAAATCAAAGTCAAAGATTTTTATGTACGGCGGATGAAACGGCTTTATCCAGGAATGGTGGTGATGCTGCTTATCTCAGCAGCGTATATCACTTTGTTCCAGCGAAACCTGCTGAATAATTTGCGCGGGGTTTTTGTTAGCTCGTTGCTGTATTACAACAACTGGTGGCAGATCAATCATGGGTTATCCTATTTTGATCGGTTCGGCAATGAATCCCCCTTTACCCATCTGTGGTCACTGGCTGTGGAGGGACAGAACTATCTGATTTGGCCTTTAGTGTTTATTTTGTTGATGAAAATCGGCAAGCAGAGGCATCGCGCCTTTAAATTTACTGCCGCAGTCACGATTTTATCGGCAATTCTGTTAGCGGTCCTTTACACACCAGGCGCTGATCCAACACGGGTCTATTATGGAACGGATACGCGGCTCTTTTCGATCTGGATGGGGAGTGCCTTAGCATTCATTTGGCCAAGTACCCACTTGAAGAAAGAGATACCGCAAAAAGCCAAACGGGTCTTAAATATCTCTGGTTTTGCTTCCTTGGCTGGTCTGATCGCAGCGTTCTTTTTCTTAGATGATCATTTAACCTTTGTCTATTATGGCGGCATGTTCTTGATCAGTATCCTATGTACGATTCTTGTGGCAGTCACCGCTCATCCCGGAGCCAGTTTGAATCGGGTATTGAGTAATCCGATTTTCAGTTATATCGGCAAGCGCAGTTATGGGATCTATTTGTATCAATTTCCAGTGATGATATTTTACGAAGCAAAAGTGGGAAATATCGGTGAGAACGTGCTGATGCACACGTTAGTGGAACTATTCTTGATCTTGTTTATCAGTGAATTGTCCTATCGGTTTATCGAAAACCCAATGCGTAAATTCCAGTACAAAGATACATTCAGAACGGTCCGCGGTTGGTTCAGTAAACCAATTTTTAGTTGGAAAAAACCGTGGTTAGTGCCCAGCTTAATCATTACCCTCGTTGCTTTGTTTGGCGTCGTGACTGCACCGACGAATTATGTCGATGCCCAGCAGCAGCAGTTGAGAGACAACATTGCGGCCAATAAAAAAGCGGCTGAGCAATCGCAAAAGAATGCGAACGCTGAAGGCAATGAAACGGACGATGAGGCGAACACGAGTGAAGATGAAAAAAATATCATGGAAAAGTATGATCTAACAGCAGCCCAAGTGAAAAAAGCAGAATCTCTTGAAATCACGGCTTTTGGTGATTCTGTGATGCTGGATGCAACGGCTGACTTGAAAGAAGTCTTTACCCAAGCGGTAGTTGATGGGGATGTTGGGCGCCAGCTGTATGCGAGCCCTGAATTGATCAAAGACTTGAAAGAAAAAAATCTTTTACGGGATACCGTCCTTGTGGGGCTAGGGACGAATGGTTCCTTTACAGAAGCCCAATTTGACAGCTTTATGAATGAGATCGGTGATCGCAAAGTCTACTGGATCAATGTGCGGGTACCGACACAGCGTTGGCAAAATGAAGTCAATCGGATGTTGGAGCGCATGGCGGAAAAATACGACAATATGACCTTGATCGATTGGTATGATTTGAGTAATGACCAAGAGTCCTGGTTTTATGAAGATCGGGTCCATCCAAATCCAGATGGCATGGATCAATACGTGAAGCTAGTTGCCCAAACGATTTTACAAGAGGAATAGGCAAGAAAAAGACAAACCTTATGCAATCATAAGGTTTGTCTTTTGTCTTAAACGGTGCTTTGAAAGAGCATCGTTTTTTAATCTTTTTCTATCACCGTTAACAGTGAGTCAAACAAAATCGCACTAGAAGCTGATCCGGGATCGATATGACCGATGGCACGTTCACCAACATAAGAGGCACGGCCTTTTTTAGCAACAAGTTCTTTGGTATGTTCTTTCGCTGCTTCGATCGTGTCCTTGGTCAATTCCCCTTTTTTCAAGGCTTCTGCGACAGGTTGCCAGACATCGACCATCGTTTTGTCTTCAAACTCAGCTTTTCCCCGCATTTTGATGCCGGTCAAGCCTTCTTCAACGATCGTACCTAATTGTTCAAAGGAGTCGATTGTTTCTAGTTCCTTCGTTGCTTTGGTCATATTCATAAACGCCGAACCATAAAGGGGACCCGAAGCGCCGCCGACTTTTGAGATCATTGCCATCGAGAAGACTTTAAAGGTATCACTGATCGTCGTTGGCTGTTGTTTGGCATAAGCTTCTTGATAAGCAGCTACGCCGCGTGCCATATTGTTGCCATGGTCCCCGTCGCCGATCGGTGTATCTAAATCGCTTAAATAGGCCTTGTTTGCTTCGATTTCTTTCGTGAAGGTATCTAACCATGCTTGCACCGTTTCTGTTGTCAATTGCATCTCTATTCGCTCCTTTACCAGGCTATTGTTGTGACGTCTTCATTTAACGCATCGGTGTGATCCGTTTCGCTGAAATCGATCATGGTCAGTGAAAGTCCCTGCATATCGATGGAAGTCATGAAATTGCCGACCTTATGGAAGGAGACAGGGATGTCTTTTTCTGCGAGTAATTTCGCGACATCATTGGCAAAAATGAACAACTCCATTTGCGGCGTACCACCCATACCGTTGATCAAGACACCGACTTTTTCTGGGGTCTTTTCATAATCCGCTAAGATTTTTTCCACCAACTCTTGTGCTAGTTCACGTGAGGGTTTCAGTTTTTCTCGACGGTAACCAGGTTCGCCGTGGATGCCCACGCCATACTCGATCTCATCATCGGCTAAGTCAAAACCTGGTTTCCCAACTTCAGGAACTGTTGCCGCTTTTAATGCGACCCCAATGGTTTTGATCGATGCAACCAAGGCATCGCCCAGTGTTTTTAATTCACTTAAGCTGGCACCATTACGAGCAGCTGCGCCTAAAATCTTGTGGACTAAGACCGTACCGGCAACTCCTCGTTTGCCAGCAGTATAGGTGCTATTTTCAACAGCGATATCATCATCAACGACCACGATCTCAGTTGTGATCTCTTCCATTTCTGCCATATCTTTGGCCATCTCAAAGTTCAAGATATCGCCAGTATAGTTTTTGACGATCAACAAGACGCCTTGCCCTTGATCAGAATCTTGGATAGCCGTCAAAATCTGGTCGGGGGTAGGGGAGGTGAAGACATCGCCTAAAACGGCGGCGCTAAGCATCCCATCACCGACAAAGCCAGCATGGGCCGGCTCATGTCCGCTCCCACCGCCAGAAACAAGACCGACTTGTTCTTTTTGATTATTCTTAGCAATCACCCGTGAGTCGGCGACTTGATGGACCAGTTCAGGATAACTGCCTACGATACCAGCCAACATTTCTTCTACGATCATTGAGGGATCATTAATGATTTTTTTCATGCTTCATGCCATCCTTTCTCGGCTGCTTTTTTTGCTTCTGCAACGATTTGCGCCAAATCATCACTAAAACCAGCGGTGATCGCTGCAGCAAAGGCACCTTCCACCAGCGGCGCGTCGATCAGGTGATAGCGTTCTTGTTGCTGAGGTTCTAGCATGTCGTAAGCAAGTTCGGCATTCAAAACGGCACTGCCTAAATCGGCAAAGACTAAGATCAGTTCAGCATCTGCGGATTCGTTGACGGCATCTACGATTTTCGTGGCGTCAGAACCCAGCTCTCCTTCTGCTGTCCCGCCTAAAGAATAGATCGTGACTGACTCGCCATCAGCCATTTCTTCGATCATCTGTTTTAATCCTTCGGTGAGTTGCTGACTGTGAGAAACGAGTAAAATACTTTTTTCATCCAATTTCACCAACACTTTCTGATTAAATTTGGCTGTTTGACAAGGGGGTTGCCTTTTCCAAAGAAACACCGTCCTTGTTGAAACCGCCTACAGGTTCAGTATACCAAATTTCTTTCTTCTTGTATGGTTGCACCTATGGAGAGGACAAAAAAACAGCATCGTCTTTCTGGACAAAGCAAGAAAGAGCGATGCTGCAAAATCAATTAAGACTGTTTAACAAGCACTTTGGCTGAAAAGCGCTTCGTTAGGAAAGAAAGCCCAACGTACAGGCAGATGTTCAATGCCATCATGCCAAGGAAGTAAGGCAAGGTCACGGCGGTCAAGAAACCGACTTCCAGCAACCCGTGAAAGAGCATTGCTGCGACATAGATCCCCACGGTAGTGGTAATCGCTAAGAACAATCGCAATGGATTTAATGGCAAGCAAGCGCGAATCACAGCGATACAGCTGATCCCGATCAACAAATAGTACAACAAGGTCGTCGTATCAAATTGTGACCAACCGTAGTCGGTTTGTAAAAAGCGGATCGCAAAGTAATTGACTAACACCAACAAGGCATTTGGCAACGCATTGAGCAAGACTGTCGGCAAGTAACGCCCCTTGATTGGTGCTTTGTTTTCTTCAAAGGAAAGGAAGAAAGATGGATAACCTTCAATTGCTAAGTCGATCAATGTGATTTGGATCGGCAAGAACGGAAAGGCGCTGGATGTCAGGATACAAACCAAAGAGAGCAAGAAGCTGTAAATCGTCTTGATAAAGAAGATTCCCGACGCTTTGGTGACGTTATTGACGACGCGGCGTCCTTCAAATAAAACATCTGGCAACGTAGTAAAGTCAGAATCCAATAAGACAAAGTTAGCGATTTGACGAGCCGCACTGTCGCCAGCAGCCATTGCAATGCTGACGTCGGCTTCTCGTAACGCCAACACATCATTGACGCCATCGCCCGTCATGGCAACGGTCCGTTGATTGGCTTTTAATTCTTGGACAAGTAGTTTCTTTTGTTCAGGGGTCACACGACCAAAGACCGTATAACGTGTCGCAGCTTCTCGGACTTCTGCTTCGGTCGTTAAGGTAGAAAGATCGATGGCTTGATCGGCATTCGCAAGACCTGCACGATGGGCGATCGCTGCGACAGCTATTGGATTATCGCCAGAGATCACTTTTAGATCGATGCCTTGATCCGCTAAGTAAGCCAAGGTTTCTTCTGCGTTTTGGCGGATGATATCGGATAAAATCAAGACAGCCACCGCTTGTGCGTTGGTTGGGTCAAAGGATGCTGGCGCTTTTGGATCGGTCTCTACGGCTAAAATCAACACCCGCAGACCTGCTTCTTGCGCTTCTTTGACTTGTGGCAAGGCAGCAGAGCCGGCGACTTTTTCAGGTGCACCAAGATAAACATTTCCTAGATGTTCAAAAGCCACAGCACCCCATTTGCGCTGTGAAGAAAAGGCAGCGACTTCGATCGGCTGATGATCCGTTAGCTCAGGGCAGCCTTGACGCAATGCTTGCATCGTTAAATTGTTATCTGTGCTGGCTGCCAAATAATTCCCTAAGAGCATGTTAGGGTCGCTATCGGTTTGGAGAGGAACGATCGACTCGAGAACCATATGGCCTTCCGTCAACGTCCCCGTCTTATCCAGACAAAGGGTATCGACATGCGCCAAGGTTTCAACGGCATACATGTCTTGGACCAAAATCCGTTTTTTGGCCAATTTAATGACACCTGTCGTCAAGGCGATACTGATCAGCAGGACAAGTCCTTTTGGTAACATTCCTAATAAGGCAGCGGCAGAAACGACGACGGATTCCTTGATCCCAGCATCTCGCATCATAAAGGCTTGGAAGAACAAAATCACCCCTAAAGGAACGATTACATAGCTAGTGAATTTGGATACACTACGGATCGAAGCAAGCAGCTCAGAGCGGATCGGTTTGTGGACCTTCGCCTCATTGCTTAGTTTCGCTGCGTAGTTTTCTGCACCGACATGAAGGACTGTTCCTGTCACTTCCCCGCTGACGATGAAACTCCCTGAGCGTAAGGAAGCACCTGCTTCTTTGACAACCAGATCGGCTTCACCAGTCAGCATCGCTTTATTGACTTCGACTAGTCCAGAAAGCACCGTCATATCAGCGGGGATTTGGTCCCCAGCACCAAGAATAACTACGTCCTCTAAGACCAATTCTTTGGCTGAAATCTCATGGATTTGAGCATCTCGAATCACTCGTACCGTTTGCGGTGAAACAAGTGAGAGTTTTTTTACTAAATTACGCGCATGCAATTCTTGGCTGATCCCAATGGTGATATTCACAAAAATAATCGCTAAGTAGAACATGTTGGAATAGGCGCCTACAGCAAATAAAAAAACGCCAATCAATAGATTGAGAAAATTGAATAACGTCAGTAAATTGTCTTTGATGATCGCAGCAGTTGATTTACTGGTTTTTGTTTCATAATCATTGTGCAGTCCCTCTTGGGTTTTCTTGGCGACTTCTGCTGCAGTCAAGCCGGTGGGTAATTGAGTCATAAGCATCTCCATTTCATTTGTTCATTTCTTTCTAATTCCTTTATCTAGTCTAGCATTCGAAAAAGGCAATGCAATCGTTGCGAGGAAAATAACGATAAAATTAATTAAAATCTTAAACAATCAACACGTGTTCTTTTAAAGAAAGAAAAAAACGGGGGGACAAACCGCACCATCGACTTTTTTCAGGTGCTTACGTATAATAGGGGAAGAGAAAAAGCCGAGAAGCAGATGCTTAGCGGACAAAAGAGGGTAGCATGCATGTCTTTAAAAGAAAAAATTATTGCAGAAAGCAAGCGAATTGGCATCGACAAGATCGGGTTTGCTTCAGCGGAGCCGTTTTTGGCATTGGAGCCTTCCTTGCGGGAACAAAAAGCCAAAGGCCATACCTCTGGTTTTGAGCATCCCGTGATCGAAGAGCGGATCTATCCTGAACGGACATTTGAAAATCCGCAAACGATCATTGCGATCGCTTTAGCTTATCCGACAAAAATCAAAGAGAAAGTCCCCCGGGATGAAAAGCGTGGCATGTTTGCCCGGGCTTCTTGGGGCATCGATTACCATGATATTTTGCGAGAACGGTTGGATCGCTTGATCGCCTTTATCAAAGAACAAGCACAAACGATGGAAGAACAAGTCGAATGGCGTTTCGCACCGCAAGTCGATACAGGGGAATTGGTGGATGTGGCGGCAGCGCAGCGGGCGGGTCTTGGCTTTATCGGTCGTAATGGCTTGCTGATCACAGAGGAATTTGGTTCGTTTGTTTATCTCGGAGAGATCGTCACTAATATCTCTCTTGAACCGGATGAAGAGGTCCCGTTTGGTTGTGGGGATTGCATGCGTTGTGTGACGGCTTGCCCCACCAAAGCGTTATTGGGCGATGGTCGGATGAATGCCCAGCGCTGTTTGTCCTATCAAACCCAGACGAAGGGCATGATGCCAGAAGAGTACCGCAAAAAGATGCATAACGTGATTTACGGTTGCGATATTTGTCAGCTGGTCTGCCCTTATAATCGGGGGAAGGACTTCCATTTTCATCAAGAGATGGAGCCTGAAGTCGATACCGTTTATCCAAAACTGCAACCGATGCTGTCTTTATCAAACAAAGCCTTCAAAGAACAATTTGGCCATCTATCTGGCTCTTGGCGGGGAAAAAACCGCTGCAGCGTAATGCCATCATCGCCTTAGCCAATGTGGGAGACCGCAGTGCCTTGCCAGCGATTTGGCGCTGTGCGACAGAAGACGTGCGCCCAGTGATTCGAGGAACGGCTTATTGGGCAATTGGCCAGTTGGGCGTCAAAGAACCAGAGATGTGGTTAGAGCGACTGCAACGGTGCGCAGAGTTAGAACCCGAAGAAGAGGCGCTACAAGAATTGCAGCCTGCCATCGAACGATTGCAAGCAGTCATGACCAAAAAGCAGGAAAAAGAGCTATAAAAAAAGCAAAACGTGCCCGTGGCCGTTTTGCTTTTTTGTTTAATCTAGTACGTCATCACTTTCAACGATTTCTTCTGAATCGAGTTCAAAATCTGGTGCTGGATGCACACGCTCAGGTAGCTCCATTTCTAACTCGCCTTCTTCGGTGTATTGGTTGTCGGTATCGGCAACGTCAACTAAAATTTCTTCAGGAAGCTCTTGCTCCACCCGATAGCCTTCTGCATGACGTGCATCGAGTAATTCCAAAAGATGTTGCCACTCGTCTTTCGAGATCACTACAACGTCAATGCCATCTTTGTTTTGTACCTCTACAACAGAGGAAAGATCGGTGCCGACCGTTTTAATGATCGATTCCAACGACCATTTACTCGTTTCTAAGTCAATTTTTTGTGCCATAAGAATTACTCCTTTTTTGAGAAAAATTTTGTCCTACCTTAATTGTAACGGGAAAGTTGCAGAAAACAAAATAGCTTGATTGGGAATCGTCCCTGATATGCGCAAGAACATTTGCACAGTGGCTTTAACCAAGGTAAGATAAGAGCAAGAAGGGAAGGAATAAAAATGACAGAAAAACAGACATTTCATGTGAATGGGTATTTAGCACTAGTTGTGCTGATCGGGTTATTAGTTGGCGGCGGTTATTTGTTTTATCATGGGTTCGTAAATGAGAGCGTTCTTGAAATCGTTCTCAGTATTCTTTTATGGATCGTTTCGTTTCTTTTCCTTAGTTCGTTAACGATCGTACAGCCCAACCAAGCCAAAGCGATCCTCTTTTTTGGGCAATATTTAGGGACCATTAAAGACAACGGCTTATTCGTGACAACCCCTTAACCCAAAAAATCAATGTTTCATTGAAAGTCCGCAACTTTAACAGTTCGCTGTTGAAGGTCAATGATTCAGACGGAAACCCGATCGAGATCTCGGCGGTGGTGGTTTTTAAAGTCGTAGATACGGCGAAAGCATTGTTTGATGTCGATTATTACCAAGATTTCATTGAGATCCAAAGTGAAACAGCGATTCGTCATATTGCGACGCAATACCCGTATGACACGTTCAATGACGATGATCTGACGTTGCGAGGCAATACCAATGAAGTTTCGGAAGAACTGGCAAAAGAATTGCAAGAACGATTGGCTGTTGCTGGGGTCGAAGTCTTGGAGACGCGCTTAAACCATTTGGCGTATGCGACTGAGATCGCTAGTGCGATGCTGCAGCGCCAACAAGCTAAAGCAATTTTATCAGCACGGCAAATCATTGTTGAAGGGGCCGTCTCCATGACACAAATGGCGTTAGAACAAATCGAAGACGGACAGGACATCAATTTCACAGATGACCGCAAAGTCCAACTGATCAATAATTTATTGGTGTCGATCATTACCGATAAAGGCACGCAGCCGGTGATCAATACGGGCGATGTCAAAGAGAAAGGAGTGTAGCATTTGAAGAAACTTTACATCAAACAGAAGGTTTTCAGCATCGGCGAAAAATTTACCGTCACCGATGATTTACAAAACCCTCGCTATTATGTCGAAGGCAGTTTTTTTAAGATCCCGAAAAGTTTTACGATCTTCAATGAGCAGCAGCGACCGATCGCGGAGATCACCAAAAAAGTGTTCAGTTTATTACCGAAATTTTTTGTGGAAGTCCACGGCCAAGAAGCGATCGTTTTAGAAAAACATTTCACATTTTTTAAAGCCCGCTATTCCATCAGTGCAGAAGGCATCGATGTGGACGGCAATTGGTGGGATATGGATTTTGTGGTCAACCGCAACGGTAAGCGAATCGCAGAGATCCACAAAAAATGGATCTCTTGGGGCGATACCTATGAAGTTGTGATCTATGAAGAAGATCTAGATGACCTGATCATTGCATTAGTGGTAGCCATCGATCGCGTCAAAGCAGATGATGCCGCAGCGTCAAGTTCAGCAAGTAGTTAGAAAAAAGGAGCGATGTGCATGTTATACGGTTCGATTGAAGCAGGCGGCACAAAATTTGTGTGTGCCATTGGCGATGAAGAAATGACAATCAAGGAAAGAGTGAGCTTTCCGACAACGACACCTGAGGAAACAATGCCTTTAGTCATTGGTTTCTTCAAACAATACCAAGCAGATTTAGCAGGGATTGGGATTGGCTCATTTGGGCCCATCGATATCCATCGCGATTCTGCCACTTATGGGTACATTACCTCGACCCCGAAATTGGCATGGCAAAATTTTGATTTCATCGGTACCATGAAAAAAGAATTTCCGATCCCGATTTCTTGGACAACAGATGTCAATGCGGCTGCCTATGGTGAGTATGTCTTCGGCAGTGGCAAAGGATTGAGTAGTGTCGTTTATTACACGATCGGTACAGGTGTTGGCGGCGGTGCCTTACAAGAAGGGCGCTTTATCGAAGGCTTTAGTCATCCAGAAATGGGGCATATGCTGGTCGTCCCTCATCCAAAAGATGACTTTGCTGGCAGCTGTCCATTTCATGGCAACTGTTTAGAAGGGATGGCTGCTGGACCCGCCATCGAAAAACGCTTAGGGAAAAAAGGGCAAGAGGTTGCAGAAGATGATCCTTATTGGGAAATCGAAGCCTCCTATATTGCTCAATGCGCCTACAATACAACCTTGATGTTTTCTCCAGATGTGATCATTTTTGGTGGTGGTGTGATGAAACAGCGCCATATGCTGCAAAACGTCCACGACGCATTTGCAAAATTGGTCAATGGGTATGTCGAAACACCTGAGTTAAGCAAATATATCGTGACCCCAGCATTGGAAGACAACGCTGGAACGCTCGGTTGTTTGGCATTGGCTCGAGAAGCGGTCTTACATTCATAAACGAAAAAACGGATCATACTCTTCGGGTATGATCTTTTTTTACAGCTTATCAGTGGCGCTTTTGGCGACTTTTTGTATACTTAAGCTGAGGTGGAAAAGAATGAAATTAGCTGTTCGAAAAAGAAAAATCGGGAATATTCCGGTCTTAGAAGTCGTACCAGAAGAAATGATTTATGAGCCACTGCCATTGATTATTTACTATCATGGCTGGCAGACGAGTAAAGAATTAGTGTTGACACAAGGCAGAAAGTTGGCTAGAGAAGGTTTTCGGGTGGTATTGCCAGATGCAGCCAATCATGGGGAGCGCAAGACCCAGCTATCGGAGATTCCTTCATTAACTTTTTGGCAAAGTATCCAAACCAATCTATTTGAGTTTTCTTACTTAGTCGATTTTTTTGAAAATCTTGGTTTGGTCAACGGTCAGATCGCAGTTGGCGGAGTCTCCATGGGAGGGATGACCACGTGCGGTTTATTGTGCCAGCATCCAGAAATCACAGCGGCAGCTTGTATCATGGGTTCTCCTTCCATGTTGAAATACCGTGACCGCATCCAAATGCACGCTGGCGCTGCTGGGTTCTTTGTACCCGAGGATTATGGTCAGCTATTAAGCTGGATGGATGCTTACGACCTGTCTTCTCAACCAGAGAAATTAGGACAGCGTCCTCTTTTGTTTTGGCATGGTACCCAAGACGAGAAAATTCCTTATGGTGATGTGGAAGCCTTTGTGGCAGAAAATCCAGAAGCAAATCTGCAGTTTATCTCGCGAGAAGAACGCCATCTGGTTCGTGGAGAAACGATGGATCAAGTCACAGCTTTTTTCGTGGCAGAGCTCAATAAAACCAATCCATGACACGGTTTGCTCAAGGAAAAAGATTGTGTGGAAAAGTACAAGCATAAAACTCGTTTTTTGTCACGTGATAACCTATACTGTAGGGTGCAAAAAAAGGAGGAATTGGTTTGACATACCGCGTTTTATTATTTTATAAATACACAACAATTGAAGATCCGGAAAGCTTCGCCAAGGAGCATTTAGCATTTGGAAAAGAAATTGGCATCAAAGGCCGTATTTTAGTAGCCAATGAAGGGATCAATGGCACGCTTTCTGGAACGGTTGAAGCAACGGATCGCTATATGGAAAAAATGGAAGCTGATCCCCGTTTTAAAGGGATTTTTTATAAGATTGACGAAGTAGAAGAGCATGCGTTTAAAAAGCTATTCGTTCGTCCGCGCAAAGAATTGGTTTCATTGAACCTTGAAGACGACATCGATCCATTAGAAATGACTGGAAAATATTTAGATCCTAAAGCGTTCAAAGAAGCGTTGTTAGATGAAGATACCGTGGTGATCGATGCCCGTAACGATTATGAATATGACTTAGGCCATTTCCGAGGAGCCGTTCGTCCCGATATCCGCAGCTTCCGTGAGTTGCCGCAATGGATCATCGATAATAAAGAAAAATTCATGGATAAAAAAGTCGTTACTTATTGTACTGGTGGTATCCGTTGTGAAAAATTCTCAGGCTGGCTGCTGCGAGAAGGTTTTGAAGATGTGGCCCAACTCCATGGTGGTATCTTTGCTTATGGGAATGACCCAGAAGTTCAAGGCGAGCTTTGGGATGGGAAAATGTACGTCTTTGATGAACGCATCAGTGTGGAAATCAATCATGTAGATAAAAAAGTCATCGGCCGCGACTGGTTTGATGGCACACCTTGCGAGCGCTATGTAAACTGTGCCAACCCAGAATGCAATCGCCAATTCTTAACTTCTGAGGAAAATCAAGCTGCCCATTTAGGTGCCTGTGGCTATGATTGTGCCATCCACGAACACAACCGTTACGTGGAACAACATGGGATCACAGAAGCGGAAAAAGCTGAACGGTTAAAAAACTTTGCAACAAAAAACGAAACAGTCACTGCCTAAACCGACAACTGTTTCACAGAAAATGAATGATTAAAAGAGTCGCACGTGAGTCCGAAAACTGGCTTAGCTCAGTCAAGTTTTCAATCTTCCGTGCGACTTTTTTGAATGAACAAAGTTGGAAACGACCGTTTTTTAATTATCTGAAAAATCTAACTATTCCAATTGTTCTTTTTTCTTTCCTATCGAGAAAAAACGCAAGGCTCTCGCATATTTCACGATTTTAGAGTAAACTATACCTAATTGTGGAAGAGGAAAGAGGAATTCAGATGAAAATTGTTATTGCTGGTGCAGGTGCTATGGGCAGCCGTTTTGCTATTATGTTAAAAAGAGGCGGAAATGACGTCACGTTGATCGACGGCTGGCCGGCGCATATCGAAGCGATCCGTGAACACGGATTACGAGCGAACTTAAACGGTGAAGAGATCGCAGTCCCTTTTTCGATCTATTCGCAAAATGAGATCCCAACGACTGTACAAGCAGACTTGATCCTGGTCTTTACTAAAGCGATGCAACTGGATCAAATGATGCAAACGATCAAACCGATGATTGGCGAGAAAACGAAAGTCTTATGCTTATTAAACGGGATCGGTCATGAGGACACGATTGAAAAATATGTCAGCACGGATAAAATCTTTTTAGGAAATACCATTTGGACGGCGGACTTGATTGGTCCTGGTAATGTTCGCTTGTTTGGGGATGGTTCTGTAGAACTGCAAAATATCGAATCGGGGAAAGAAGAAGATGCCCGTCAATTGGCGGCAGTCTTGGCTGATGCTGGGTTGAATGCGTCTTATTCTGAGAACATCCGTTACTCCATCTATCGCAAAGCCTGTGTCAACGGCACCCTAAATGGCTTGTGTTCGATTTTAAATGTGAATATTGCCCAATTCGGACAAACCTCAACGGCGCGTGCGATGGTCCAAACGATTGTGGAAGAATTTGCGGCAGTTGCTGCCCATGAATCTGTTGAACTGGATGTATCCGAAGTAGTCCACCATATTGAGGAAACCTATGATCCAGAAGGCATCGGAATGCACTATCCATCCATGTATCAAGATTTGATCAATAATCATCGCAAAACCGAGATCGATTATATCAATGGCGCAATCTCACGAAAAGGCCGCAAGTACCAAGTCCCAACGCCTTATTGCGACTTTTTGACTCAAATGATCCATGCTAAGGAAGATATTTTAGCAGCAGAATAACCTAAGTAAATATGGTCTTAAAATGAAAAAACGGCGTATCCTTTTAGGGTTCGCCGTTTTTGGTCCATTTATTGAAAATATGTTGAAGAGTGCATTCAAAGGTGACGCTATTGTGCAGGCAGATCCGCCATAAACCGTTCGCTACCTTGAAAGACCGCTAATTGATTGACACCAAAGGAACGCAGCAGATCGCTCATCGCTGCAAAATCTAACCGATAGTCACTGGCTTTATGGGCATCAGAACCGAGGGTGAACAATTTCCCACCGACACTTTGATACAGCGGGATAGCATATTGATAAAGGTGGGCATTTTGATAGGGGCCAAAACTCTTAGCGTTGATTTCCATCGCTAAGTCGCGGGCAACGATTTTTTTGAAGATCGTCGTTAACTCTGTTTCAAAATGGGCGGCCAATTCCTCAGCTGTAAATTGGAAACGTCGCAAGCCATAATCAAAGTGGGTCACGATATGTCCGTCAGAAAACGAGTCCAACACGTGGGCCATTTGGTCAAAGTATTGTTTGGCAACTGCAAATTTGTCCTTCGTCAACACGGCATCGTCCATATAATCAAAGGTACCGTTTTGATGGATACTGATCAATTTCAAGTCATAAGGATGGCTTTCAAGATAGCGCAAGATTTCTTGTTCTTGACCAGGCACGACACCAATCTCGATGCCTTTTAAGAGTTTCGTCGCTGTGGTCTCTTGCAGCTTCTGGTGGGTATTTACTAGTAATTCGTAGTCAGGAATATCATCACGGAATCCCGAATAGGGGTTCTTCAAATCGAAATGATCTGTCGCAACGAAGTAGGCAGGCTGGTAAGCTAGATAATTCTCAAACTGTTCATCTGAATCAAAAGACAAAAATGTATGCAGATGTTGATCATAATAATTCATAAACAAGACTCCTTTTCTTGAATACGATACCACAAAAAAGCAGAAGAAACTATGATTGGCTGAGAAAAGGTTTTCTCTTGGACAATTTTTCGCTTATAATAAATAAGAATAGAGCGAAGGAGTCGGTCAGCCATGAGTATGTACCTTGAAATTCCTGAATTTGAAAGTGAATTTCGTTTTCGAACGTTTCTAAATGATGGGTTGACCATCGTTTACCCCCATGTCCATAAAGAAATCGAGATCATTTACGCTAAGCGCGGCACGGTGAATATTGGTGTTGACGATACGATCATTGAGTTGGAGGAAGGGGATCTGTATCTTTTTTCCAGCGGGCAACCCCACTATTTTCTAGCATCGCCTGAGAGTGAACGCTATGTCTATCAATTTGATATGCAGCTTTTTGAAGAGCCGTTGCTTCGAGAAAATGAAGTATCCTTGATGACACTCTTTGAAGAAGGGGAGCCCCACAGTAAAAATTGGCCAACGAGTTTTACGGAAAAAATAACAGGTCTCTTGATCGAGTTGTATCAGTTGGAAGAAGAAAATGTTGTTGGGAAGCGTTATTTGACTCTCGGGCTGCTTTACCAGTTGATCGGGGAGTGCTATCAAGGTTTGCCAAAGCGCAAACAAGCCGTCAATCCGCTAAAACGAACGGCCGCACAATACAAAGAAACCTTGCAGCGTCTGAATGATGTCTTTGAGTACATCGAATCTCATTACCAAGAAGTCTTGACGATGGAGGACACCGCAAGACATGTAGGGTTTAGTCCCCATTATTTCACGCGTTTCTTTAAAACCAATACTGGCAAGACCTTCATGCAATTTTTGACGGAATACCGCATCAATCAAGCCAAATTTATCTTGGCAAACGAAAAGATCCCAATGGCAGAAGTCGCCGAAAAAGCAGGCTTTGCTAGTGTCAAAACATTTCACCATGTCTTTAAGGAAGCCGTTGGTCAATCACCGTTGCAGTACCAGAAACAACTGAATCAAAATTGATAGAAACAGCCGATGAGCCTTTGCTTGTCGACTGTTTTTTTGTCAATTTGGCACTATTTTTTTCTCGATAGTGTTTTTTTAATCGCTTTGCATAAATTGTGGAGTGGTTCTTTTTGTTAAAGTTTCATAAGATAATTTTCGGGAATTTTTTCAATGGAAACTGGGAAGAACTGCTTTCGATGTTTCGCTATAATGAGGAGGTAGAAAATAATAAGCGTTTTCAGGAGGAAAGATATGACAGTTAAAGTTGGAATCATTGGGGTGCGGTGGGATCGCTAACGGCAAGCACATGCCTGCCTTGTCTCAAGTAGAAGAAGTAGAAATGGTTGCCTTTTGTGATCTGCTGGTTGAACGTGCAGTTGAAGCGAAATCAGCATTTGGGACCGAAGATGCCCAAGTATTCAGCGATTATCAAGAAATGTTGGCACAAGCTGATCTAGATGTGATCCATGTGTGTACACCAAACGCCTCACATGCTGAGTTGACGATTGCTGCACTAGAAGCAGATTGTCATGTCATGTGTGAAAAACCAATGGCAAAAACAGCGGCAGAAGCCAAAGCAATGATCGAAGCAGCCAATAGAACAGGAAAAAAACTCACGATCGGCTACCAAAACCGTTTTAGAAAAGATTCTCGTTATCTTCATGAAGTGTGCGCCGAAGGACAATTAGGAAACATTTATTTTGGGAAAGCTCATGCGATCCGTCGTCGGGCTGTGCCAACTTGGGGTGTTTTCCTTGATGAAGAGGCGCAAGGTGGCGGTCCGTTGATTGATATCGGTACCCACGCATTGGATCTGACCTTATGGATGATGAACAATTACAAACCAAAATTTGTTGTCGGAAAAGCGTATCATGAGTTGTCGCAAACCAAAAATGCCGCAAATGCTTGGGGCCCTTGGGACCCAGAGAAATTCTCAGTAGAAGATTCGGCCTTTGGTTTTGTGGTCATGGAAGATGGCGCAACGATTTTCTTAGAAGCCAGCTGGGCGCTCAACAGCTTGGATGTGAAAGAAGCCAAAACGACACTGATGGGTAGCAAAGCCGGTGCGGATATGAACAACGGTTTGACCATCAATGGGGAAGACCACAGCTTGCTGTATGAAAAAAATATCGAACTTGAAACAGGCGGCGTTGATTTTTATGAAGGAAACGGGGAGACGCCAGAAATTTTAGAAGCACAATCGTGGATCCATGCGATCATCAACGATACCGAACCAGTGGTCAAACCTGAAGAAGCAATGGTCGTGACGGAGATTTTAGAAGCGATCTACAAATCATCGCAAACCGGTGAGCCAGTCTACCTATAAGAACTGCTGGAAGAAAAGGAGCGAGCATAAATGACAAAACCGAAAATCGCTTTACAGCTTTGGAGTATTCAAGAGGACTGCAAGACAGACCTTTTTGAAGCGTTGAAAACAGTAAAACAAAACGGCTATGACGGTGTTGAATTTGCTGGTTATCATGGACATAGTGCTGCACAGATCAAAGAAATGCTGGAGCAGTTGGATTTGGCGGTCGCGGCTTCCCATATCCCGTTTGAAGCATTGCAAGATCGTTTTGAAGAAACCGTCGCTTTTGAAAAAACGATTGGCAATCAACGGATCGTGATTCCGTATGCCAGCTTTGATTCTTTGGAAAAATGGCAAGCCTTTGCTGCGGAGCTGACCCAGATCATCCAAAAATTGCAAGCAGAAGGGCTGACTTGCTACTACCACAATCATGCCCATGAATTTACTGAAGTTGCTGGAGAATCTATGATCGATGAACTGATCAAAGACAATCCGCAACTGCGTTTGGAAGCCGACCTTTACTGGTTAGTCTTTGCAAATGTGGCTGTTTTACCTTGGCTAAAGGAACGCGAAACGAAGATCGGCTTGGTTCATATCAAAGATATGCAAGAGCAGCCGCAGGAAAGCACCGAGATCGGCAATGGGATTTTACCAATTAAGTCGTATGTAGAAGCAGCTAAAGCATTAGCACTACCATGGCTGATCGTCGAGCAGGAAGCTTTTCAAAAATTCGCTCCTTTAGAAGCCAGCGGGATTGATTATCTGCAATTAAAAAACATCGTAGAGGAGGTCTACCAATGATCCATGTTACGGTATGGAACGAGTTTCGTCATGAAAAAACGAATGAGGCCGTCCAAAAAATGTATCCAGAAGGAATCCATGGTCAAATTGCCAAGTTTTTAGCAGAGGATGATTTCCAAGTGCGAACGGCGACCCTTGATGAACCAGAACACGGATTGACGGAGCAAGTATTGGCTGACACGGATGTGTTGGTTTGGTGGGGCCATATGGCGCATGAAGAAGTCGATGATGCTATCGTTGCTCGTGTGCAGCAGCGTGTATGGGAAGGAATGGGACTGATCGTCTTGCATTCTGGCCACTTTTCGAAAATCTTTAAAACGTTGATGGGAACGTCGTGCGATTTGAAATGGCGGGTAGACGATCAGCATGCGCGGATCTGGAATGTTAATCCAAGCCACCCAATCGCTGAAGGAGTCGGCGAATGGATCGAACTAGAGCAAGAGGAAATGTATGGCGAGCACTTTGATATTCCAGCGCCGGATGAATTGATCTTTGTCAGCTGGTTCCCTGGTGGTGAAGTTTTCCGAAGCGGCTGTACATTCCGCCGTGGGAATGGCAAAATCTTCTATTTCCAGCCTGGTCATGAGACATTCCCAAGCTATTACAATCCCAAAGTGCAAAAAGTGATCCAAAATGCGGCTCGCTGGTGTGCACCAACAGAAAATCGTTACCCAACGTATGGGCATTTTCAAGCAATTGAGGAGGAAAGAAAATGAAATTAGGTGTTTTTACCCCGTTATTCAATCAACTTAGCTTTGAAGAAATGATCGATGAAGTAGCGAAAAAAGGGCTCCAAACCGTTGAGATCGGTACCGGTGGTTCTCCCGGCAATGCCCACTTAGACATTGACCGTTTACTAGCAAGTGAAGCAGAGCGAAAAGAATACTTAGCGAAATTAGCTGATAAAGGATTGGAAATCTCAGCTTTGAGCTGTCACAACAACCCAATCTCTCCATTAAAAGCAGAAGCGCAAGAAGCCGATGAACTTTTGCGCAAAACCATCAAATTAGCCAGCTTAATGAATGTACCTGTTGTGAACGGATTTTCAGGCGTTTCAGGCGGAAATGCAACAGATACGCAAGTCAACTGGCCAGTATTGCCATGGCCAACGGAATACGATGACAATTATAATTATCAATGGGAACAAAAACTGATTCCTTATTGGAAAGGCATCAACACGGAAGCGGAAGCGGCTGGTGTTAAAATCGGGATCGAACTTCATGGCGGCTTTTTGGCACATACTCCTTATACGATGTTGAAACTGCGAGATGCTGCGGGGAAAGCCATCGGCTGTAACTTGGATCCAAGTCATTTATGGTGGCAAGGGATCGACCCAGTGGCAGCGGTCAAAATCTTAGGGAAGCCGATGCGATCCATCACTTCCATGCCAAAGATACGTATTTGGACCAAGACAATATCAACATGTATGGCTTGACGGACATGCAGCCATATAGCAATGTCAAAACCCGAGCTTGGACCTTCCGTTCAGTCGGTTGCGGCCACAGCTTACAAGTCTGGTCAGATATTATTTCTGCGCTTAGAATTTATGGGTATGATTATGTCTTGAGTATTGAACATGAAGATCCAATCATGTCCATTGATGAAGGACTGACTCGTGCCATCAGTAACTTGAAGACGATTATGATCCGTGAAGAAGCTTCATCCATGTGGTGGGCATAAGAAGAAAACCGAGGAGTGTCAGACATGAGTGCAATCAATTTTGCAGTAATCGGATATGGCGGCATGGGTGCGTACCATGTCCACAATATCTTACCAAATGAAAACGAACGAATCCACATCGTAGGAACTTACGATATCAATGAAGAACGTCAAGCGATCTCACAAGAAAAAGGCCATAAGATCTTTAAAAGCTATGATGAAGTCTTAGCCGATGAGACGATCGAAGCAGTATTGATCGCCACACCTAATGACTTGCATAAAGAGTTATCGATCGCTGCGTTGAAAGCAGGCAAACATGTTGTTTGCGAGAAGCCTGTTGCGCTGAATACTGCGGAACTAGATGAGATCGTGGCGGTTGCCCAAGAAACTGGCAATACCTTTATGGTTCACCAAAACCGCCGTTGGGATCCTGATTTTCTACTTGTACGCGAACTGTACCGTAATGGACAGATCGGTGATTTGTTCCAATTAGAGTCACGGGTCCAAGGGGCAAACGGCATCCCAGGAGACTGGCGCCATGTGAAAAAACAAGGTGGGGGAATGCTTTTAGACTGGGGCGTTCACTTGTTGGATCAAATGCTATGGCTGATCGACAGCCCAGTGAAAGACGTCAAAGCGGATCTTAGCTTTGTGTTGGGGGAAGAAGTCGATGATGGGTTCTTCGCTTTGATTACTTTTGAAAATGGGGTCAAAGCAATCGTGGAAGTTGGAACCTCCAATTACACGCAATTGCCTCGCTGGTACATCAAAGGAACAGAAGGAACAGGCACCATCACCGATTGGGATTTAAATGGGGAAATGGTGCAAGCAACAGGTCGCGAAGATGTGGCAGCACCAAAACCAGTCCAAGCAGGCGTCGGCTTGACGAAAACGATGGCACCCCCATCGGAATTGGCAGCCAAAGAAATTCCTTTCCCGAAAGCCGAAGCGGATTTTGAACCTTTCTACAAGAATTTTTACAACGTTGTACGCAACGGTGCCGAACCTATCGTTAAAAACGAAGAAGTCCGAGCAGTGATGCAGTTGATTGAACGCATTTTTGCCACAGCGTAAGAGAATAGAAAAAAGCACTAGCTGAGGGAGTGATCTCTCTTCGCTACGTGCTTTTTTTGTGTAATGAAACGACAACAGTCATTCCGATACGTAAAAATTGAACAATAAATCTTGAGGATAATTTCCCCATCGATCGCCGAAAATGGTCAAACCACCAGCGTTTTCGGCAGTTGCAGGTGCAGCAATTTTAAAGGTGAAAAAGTCACTGTGGTCTAAGTCGATTTCATTCAGGTTGTGATCTGTTAATTTTTCTCCATCGAGGGAAGTATCATAGCGATTGATGCGTAAATGCTTAAGCAATCCATATTGACTGAACTCATCGATCCACCATTGCGGAGTCAGAGAACCTCTGACATCCGAAAAGTTTCCTGGTACGGTGTAACTACCGATGCAGTGATTGTTTAAGTAAAAGGAAAGATCACTGGGCCAATAGTTATTCGAAATTGGGAACTCTGAAGCGATCTCCATACTGATTTCCAGTAATTCGATTTTTTCGCCATTTTTCAAAGGATTTGGGATTTTGTATTCTAAAAAACCGTTATTTAGCCAGATGATACTTGCATCAACACGTTCTTGATCCAGAAAAGATTTTGGATCATCTAAGGCGCCAATCAAGCGGTCTTTGGTCGCCATTCCACAAGAAGGCTCAGCTTTAAAATCGGTGAAGTGGCCGATTTTCACAGATTGGGAGGTTAGATTCATTTCTGGAAACACTTTTGCTGGGAAATTGATATTGATGAAATCAGTTTTTAGGGACAAATATTTTTTCTTCCAGTCTTGCCCCGATCCTTTTTCGGATTTGATCAACTGAGCTTCTTCGAGTTTACGGATATGTTTGGTCATTAAAGCATTGCTGATTGCTAATTTTTGTCCGATTTCACTGATGCTTTTCTTCTTATCGCCTAATTCTCTTAAAATCGCTAAGCGAGTTTCATTTGCCAGTGCTTCGTAGATCGGTAAAGATGCGTTCGTTAGATCCAATTCCATGACGATCACCTCGTTATACTAAAATGTTTAATGAAAAGATAGTTTAATTATAACACAACCTTATGGATTTACAAAATTGTAAAATGATATAAGTTTTGATTATTCCTTGATAAAATAATGTTGACAGCGCTTTATATTTGTAGTAACTTTACGGTGTAAACATTGTTCGACGTTAGTCTAACGATTATGTTTATTGATAACTGGATGTCATTTTACTTTTTAGTTAAATTAAAAGGAGTGTAAAAAATGAAAGTAAGTAAATCTATTGTTTTAGTAGGGACAAGCTTATTATGTACAGTGTTGTTAGCTGCTTGTGGCGGGAGTGGTGGCTCAAGTAATAATTCAGAAATTTTGCTTTGGTCTTCGACGACAGGACCAGACGGTGAAAAAATCAAAAAAACGATTGATCAATACAATGAAACAGACCCAGACTTTAAAGTGAAGTTAGTAAGCATGCAAGGTGACACCTTTACTTCAAAGTTGACGACTGCGGGGAAATCGGGGAAGGGTGTTCCTGATTTGGCTTTGATTGCCTCAGAAGCTTTGCCTACGTACAAACACCAAGACATGCTTGAAACTTGGGATGACATGATCGATGGGACAGAATTGGCACGGGAAAACTACGTTGAAGCTGCTTGGGACACTGGTGTAGTGGATGATAGTCAATATGGGATTCCGGCAACTATGGGTTCGTGGGTGATGTATTACAACCAAGATTTGGTGGATAAATATGTTCCAGGAGCGTTGGATGATGGCGTAGTGACGTATGAAGAAATCAGACAAGCTGGGGAAAAAGCAAAAGCAGATGGTATCTATAGTTTTGGCTATACATGGGGCATGCAGAATTATTCGAATCTCTACCAACAAATGGGTGGGGAATGGCAAGATGCACAAGGAAACATCAATATCGATAACGAGTTTTCTTACAATGCCGTTCAAGAGTTTAAGGATTTATATGATGCCGGCTACATGGTCCCAGATGGTGAAGATGCAAATAAACTTTTTGCAAACCAGAAACTGATTTTTCTTCCAGAAGGAACATGGATGCTAAGTAATATGGAAGAAATCAGTGACTTCACTTGGGGCCAAACATTTACTCCTCAATGGGATGCGGAACATATCATTCAAGGTTCAGGCGTCGATCAGTTTGCGATGTTCAAAACGAACGAGGAACGTTCCGATGAAAAGAAAAGTGGCATGGTCGACTTTCTGACTTGGTTACAAGCAAACCAATTAGAGTGGGTCAAATCAGGTGCAAATCCTACTTCCTTAGCAATGCTAGACAATGAAGAATATGTTGAGATGCCACAATCCTTCTTATTGAAGACAGAAAAAGGACAAGCGGCAATTTCTGTTAACGCAGTTGATGGCTTATCGTATATTTTTGGAGAATATGATAATCGTTCATGGGACATGATCACAGGAAAAGCAGATATTCAAACGACTTTTGGTGAGATCCAAAAAGTTGTAGAAGAAAAGATGAAATAATCTGCTCACGTGGAGGCTGTGGCAGAAGGAAGAGTGACCATAAAAAGAATTCAGTCCATTTTTTGATAGGGGAGGAATTCTGATAGGCTTAAAGGGCTGTCACAGTCGTTTCTTGTTGAGAGCTGCACTAGAAATACAAGGAAGGATGGGTATTGATGAAAAAAAGGTTAAATGGCTGGCCAATCGTTTTTATTGGTCCACATATGCTCCTTTTTCTTTTATTCTTTTTAGTTCCTGCAGTGATTGGGATCTATGTTTCTTTTACTGAATGGGATCTGTTCAGTACACCGATTTTTGTCGGGTTTGATAATTTTCAAACGATTTTGTTTGATCAAGACTCGTTGTATCATACGCAATTTTTTAATGGAATGAAAAATACGCTGTTTTTTGCGGCAATCTCCGTTCCGTTATGTATTGTGATTCCCTTGTTGCTAGCGGTTGCATTATCTGCTAAACCAAAAATGATGCGTTTTTTTCAATCGATTCTCTACCTGCCAACATTATTTGCAATCTCTGCCGTCATGATTATTTGGGGGTTCCTTTTGAGCAAATCTTTTGGACCGATCAAAGAAGTATTCGGTATCGACATCAATTTTGTAGGCACGCAACCATGGGCATGGATCGCTATTTTGATCGTGACGATTTGGTGGACATTAGGTGGGAATCTAATTATTTATGTTGCTGCATTAAATGGCGTCTCCAAAGAGCAGTTAGAAGCAGCAGAATTAGATGGTGCGAATAGTATCACGAAATTTTTCCGTATTTCTTTGCCGAGTATTCGCAACCAGCTTGTTTTTACCACGGTCATGACGACCATCGCTCAGTTTAATATTTATGGTCAGCCACTAATGTTGACGGGTGGCGGACCCAACAATTCTACTCGCGTGTTGATGATGTACATCCAAGAAAATGCTTTTGGTAGTAGTACCTCGGTTGCAGGAATTTCTTCAGCGATGGCTATTTTACTAGGTTTTGTAATCATGGCAGTTTCGATTGTGCAATTTATGGTCATCAAAAAAATGGAAAGATAGGAGGGAAGAAGATGCGAGAAAACAAACTAGGGAAAAGAATTGCCTTTATTTTGCTAGCAATCGTCTGTGTGATTTGGCTCTTTCCTTTGATATGGGCAATTTTTACCTCGTTTAAATCGGAGGCAGAGATTCAAAAGGTTGGGTTCAGTTTGATTCCACAAGATTGGACGCTGGCTAACTTTTTGGGCTTGTTACAAGGCAATGATTCTTCTCCTGTGTTCCGCTGGTTTGTGAATTCAATGATTATTTCAACTTCACATACGCTGTTGGTTATGGTGATCGTCTCGTTTGCAGCCTATGGCTATACACGACTCACCTTTAAGGGGAGAGATTTGATTTTTGCCCTATTGTTAGGAACGATGATGTTTCCGGGGGTGGTCAATTTGATCCCGAATTTTAAAATCGTTGATACGTTAGGTTGGACCAATACATTTCTGGCAGTCATCGTTCCTGGGGCTGCAGGTGTTTATAACATTTTCCTCGTTCGGCAGTTCATTTTAGGGATTCCTAAAGAATTGGATGAATCGGCTGTGATCGATGGGGCCAACGAGTTTCAAATCTTTTATCATATTATCTTACCACTGATCAAACCTGTATTGACGGTGGTTGCGTTATTTAGTTTTACTGGCTCATGGAATGACTTCTTGTGGCCATCGATCGTGATAAACGATATTGATAAATTACCGATTACACCGGGGCTGCAGTTGCTACAAGGGCAATACATGACCTATCCGGGAATTGGAACTGCCGGAGCAATCTTGGCTTTGATCCCTACCTTTTTATTGTATTTGGTGGCGCAAAAAAGCTTTATGGCGTCAATGTCGTTGCAAAGTGGCATAAAATAATTTGTTTTTGGAGGAAATATGAGTAGAGAAGAATATCCGAGACCGCAATTTGAGAGAGAGAATTGGTTAAGCTTAAATGGTGAATGGCAATTTGCCTTTGATGACCAAAATCTTGGTTTAAAAGAAAAGTGGTACACAAACGAAGCAAACTATCCGTACAAGATCAATGTACCCTTTGTCTATCAAAGTGCATTGAGCGGCATTGATCATCGAGAAGTGCACGACGTTGTATGGTATTATCGGACCTTCAATGTGCAAGTCCCTGAAAAAAGTCGTGTCCTTTTGCATTTTGGGGCGGTGGACTATGAAGCAGATGTGTTTGTCAATGGCAATCATGTGAAAAATCATTGCGGAGGGCATACCTCTTTTGATATAGACATCACGGATGCTTTAGTATCTGGACAAGAGCAAATACTAAGTGTGCGAGCATTTGACCCGCATTTTGATGAAAGCATTCCACGGGGGAAACAATTTTGGGAAGAAGAATCAGCAGGAATCTGGTACACAAACTCAACAGGGATCTGGCAGCCAGTCTGGCTTGAAGTAGTTGCCGAAACCCATCTGAAACAGGTGAAATTTACGAGTGATTTTGATGCTGGCGCCGTGAAGATCGATGTAGAACTGAACCAGTTACAGCCGCAAGTAGTCCTAGAATATCAAATCTATTTTAAAGGTGCTTTAGTTACCAGCGGAAAGGCAGACTTTATCACTTCTGAGTTGAGTTTTGCAGTTGATATTTTCCAGCAAGAAATTTTTCGGACGAATTTTCACCACGAAGGCTGGTCTTGGACACCTGAAAAGCCGCAATTATTTGATGTTGAATTGACGCTTAGAGAAGCAGGGAATGCCATCGATCAGCTAAAAAGTTATTTTGGTATGCGTAAAATACATACAGAAAACGGTATGATTTACTTAAATAACAAGCCTTACTACCAGAAGTTGGTTCTCGATCAAGGCTATTGGCCGAGCGGCTTGTTAACTGCACCAACAGATGAGGACTTTAAACAAGACATCTTATTGGCCAAAGAAATGGGATTTAATGGTTGCCGAAAACACCAAAAAACAGAAGACCCACGCTTTTTATACTGGGCAGATAAATTAGGATTTCTTGTTTGGGGAGAGTGTGCGGCGCCCGCAATCTATACCGATCGTTCTGTGACGCGTTTAATGCAAGAGTGGGCAGAGATCATCACTCGGGACTATAGTCACCCTTCGATCGTTACTTGGGTTCCAATCAATGAGAGCTGGGGGTGCCAAAAATATCATTTGATCGTCAGCAACAGCATTTTTCTCAAGCGATGTATCACTTTATCCATTCGCTAGACCAGCAACGGTTGGTTATTTCAAATGATGGTTGGGCGATGACGGAGACAGATATTTGTGCGATTCATAATTATGCGCATGGGCAAGAATCTGAACGGCAAAAATATCTATACTTCAAAGACAGTCTCAGCACGAGAGAAAAATTGGTGAATCGAGTATCGACCCCATGGCCGATTTTCGCTGGAGGATTTTCTTATCAGGATCAGCCTATTTTATTGACCGAGTTTGGCGGTATTGGCTTCGATGTTTCGGGGCAACCCGGTTGGGGCTATACCTCAGTGGAAAATCAACAAGATTTCTTGAAGGATTATCAGCGAATCATGACAGCTGTTTATGATTCTGTCGGACTCTGGGGCTATTGCTACACTCAGTTGACAGATGTTGAACAAGAAATCAATGGATTACTGACCTATGACCGCCAACCAAAAGTTGATTTGGCAGCGATTAAAGAGATCAATGAGCAGTTTCATCCACCACAGATAGAATAAAATGATTGGTAAGGAAAGGGGCGATGTCCGATGGGGAAATCAGCAGCTTGGCTCAGTGGAGTAAGTATCTTGATTGCTGCGCTTATGATAACCGGTTGTAGCACTGGAACTGATCCAGGGGAAGAAGTGTCCGATTTTACTTCAATTATCGATAATAATGGAGCAGATCCTTGGATCTTGCAAACGGAAGCGTTCTTTTATTATACCAAAACGACTGGGAATAATTTAACGCTTTGGCGTGCTGAAAACCTCTCTCACGTTGCTGCTGGTGAAAAAAAGGTCATCTGGGAAATGCCAGCAGAATTTGAAAGTATCTGGGCACCCGAGCTTCATTACTTAGATGATCGATGGGTGATGTATTTCGCGGCTAATCGTCCTTCAGAAACGCATCGTATGTATGCATTAGTCAATCATCAAAAAGATCCTTACATGGGTGAGTGGGAATTGGAAGAGATCAAAGGGATGGATGATAAATTTGCGATTGATGGAACAGTCTTAGAGATCAATGACAAACGCTATTTCCTTTGGTCAGGCTGGGAAGGATATGAAAATGTTGCGCAAAATCTTTATTTAGCGGAAATGGCCTCCCCTACGGAAGTGATTGGGGAGAAACGGCTGATCTCAGAACCAGAATATGAATGGGAAATGCGGCAAACACCATTGATCAATGAAGCCCCTCAAGTGATCATCAAAGACGAAACAGTCAATTTGGTATACTCTGCCAGTGGAAGCTGGGACAATGATTACGCTCTTGGTCTTATGACCTTAGATGTAGCTGATGATCCGCTAGAAAGAGCGAATTGGCAAAAGGAACCAGCGCCGATTTTCCAACAGACAAACACTGTCTATGGACCTGGTCATAATGGATTTGCCAAATCAAAAGATGGTTCTGAAGACTGGCTGATTTATCACGCTGCTCGGTGGGATCATTCGGGCTGGGACCGTTCGATCCGCTTGCAAAAGTTTGGTTGGGATCAAGAGGATAAAGTCCTACTGGAAGCTCCTTTGGATGAGTGGCATGTTCAAGCGTTGCCAAAAGCTGAGCCGAATCGACTGCGATTAACTGCTAGCCGTGCTTTGCTGGAAGGCGATTTAGTGCTTGTCGAAGATGAGGCAGCACTCTCGAAAAAAGTCGTCCAAGGCTTTGAATCAACGACTGACAAAATTATCTTTACCCCGCAGATTGAAGAAGCAGAAGAATTTCTGGTGATTGCCTATGTCAAAACCACTGATTACCTCTCCTTAAATGACCCAATTCAGGTCAGGATTGAAACGAAACAAGCAAGCCACGTGGTGGATGTCTATCCTTCCGAATATTATCAACCGCTACAAGTCCGCATGAAGTTACCGAAAGGGGCGCAGGAAATCACCCTTTCGTCTGAGATTGGGGTGGATACGCTAAGTATTGATCGTTTAGAACTCGTCAAATTCAAATAAAAAATAGTGAGGAAGTTTTCCAATCCAAGCGATGGGTAATGATCGTTTGACTCCTGCTACTTTGTCTTTAGACAATGTGGCAGGATTTTTTCGTCCTCGAAAATTCCCAACTCCTACCGCCATAGCCTAAAATTCCATGTATAATAAAGAAAACAACCGTTTTATTTGGCGGAGAGAAAAGAAAAAGCAAAAGAGGTGCAAACTATGAGGATGAATCAAGAAAAGCTGACTTCATCAAATGGGAAGGATCAGCTTTTTGTCAAAACGTGGCTGCCAGAAGAACAGCCAAAAGCAGTCGTGCAAATCGTCCACGGAATGATCGAGCACATTGAACGTTACCACGAGTTTGCGGAATGTTTGACTACGCAAGGCTATGCGGTGGTCGGTCATGATCACTTAGGGCATGGGCAATCCGTTAAGGACACACAGGCCTATGGGCATTTTGGTGAAAAAGAGGGCGCCAAATATTTAGTGGCAGATGTGGGAGTGGTCCATCAGTACGCCGCTGCTTGCTACCCAGACCGACCGTACTTTATCTTAGGGCACAGTATGGGGTCGCTGGTTTTGCGGAATTATTTGTTTAGTCAGCCCCATCCATTGTCAGGAGCGATCATCATGGGCACCACGATGGAAAAAGCCGTGCTGATGCAAGGAGGCAAACTCGTCACGAACTTGTTGCGCCCGTTTGCCGCTCAGCAATGGCCTTATCAAGTAATGGAACAGCTAGTTTTTGGTCAGCACAACCGGCGTTTTGGTCCCAATCGAACCGCCAAGGACTGGTTGACCAGTGATCCGCAGCAAGTGGATCGCTATTTGAAGGACCCTTACACCCAATTTCATTTTTCCTTAGCGGCTTACAAGGATCTCTTTACATTGACGCAAGCTGCCAGTGATCCGGATCAACTGCGCAGGATTGACCCAGAATTGCCGCTGCTCTTGATTTCAGGTGCAGACGATCCTGTTGGTCACTATGGCAAAAGCGTCCGCCAATTGGCTCAGCAGCTGAAGCAAAATGCTGACGTGACGATGTATTTGCTTGAGCAGGGACGTCATGAGATTTTGAATGAGCGTAATCGCGAGATCGTTTACAATGAAATTTCTCGCTGGCTGTTTGAAAAAATGCCGAAATGACGAACGTTAAGAAATTGGTAGTCTTTTCTGAAAATTCAAAATTATTTTCTCTTTTAAGGCTTTTTTCATTTTCGGCTATCTGTTATAATGATTTTCACATCTAACATAAAGGAGAGATTTTTTGTATGACAGTTTATAACTTTTCAGCTGGTCCTGCCGTATTGCCCCGTCCCGTATTGGAGAAAGCACAATCCGAACTTTTGAATTACCGCGGAAGTGGGATGTCCGTTATGGAGCTGAGTCATCGGTCCTCCTTGTTTGAAGCGATCATTAAAGATGCAGAAGCACTTTTACGAAAATTGATGGGAATTCCTGAAAACTATCAGGTACTGTTTTTACAAGGCGGCGCGAGTCTCCAATTCAGTATGATCCCTTTAAATCTTGCACAAAACAAAAAAGCCTTATACGTAAATACCGGTTCTTGGTCAAAGAAAGCTATTGAAGCAGCAAAAGCGCTTGGAAACGTGACGGTGGAAGTTGTTGCCTCTAGTGAGGATCAAAACTTTACCTATATTCCAGAAATTTCAGAAGATGCGATCGATCAAGAAGCGGCTTATTTGCATATCACCACGAACAATACCATTGAAGGGACGGCCTTTCAAACGATTCCGCAGGCTGGCAATGTGCCGATCGTAGCGGATATGTCCTCAAATATTTTAGCCAATGACTATCGCGTAGAAGACTTTGGTGTGATTTATGCTGGGGCCCAAAAGAATATAGGTCCTGCAGGGTTGACGGTAGTGATCATCCGAGAAGATTTACTCAATGATGATGCTGTTTTCGCTCCAATGCTGGATTATCGTTTACAGGCTAAAAATGACTCATTGTACAATACACCACCAACGTATGCTATCTATATTGCTAAATTGGTGTTTGAATGGTTGGAAGAATTAGGCGGCATTCCTGCAATTTTAGAACAAGACCGCCAAAAAGCGGCGCTTTTATACGAAACGATCGAATCCTCGGCTCTTTACAGTAGTCCTGTGGCTGTTGACAGCCGTTCATTAACGAATATTCCTTTTGTGACAGGGGATAAAGCATTAGATCAGCGCTTCAATGAAGAAGCTGTCAAAGCTGGTTTTGAGAACTTGAAAGGGCATCGTTCCGTTGGAGGAATGCGAGCAAGCTTGTACAATGCCTTTCCATTAGCTGGCGTTCAAGCGTTAGTCGACTTTATGAAATCATTTGAAGCGGAGGTCAAATAAATGTTCCAAATCAAAACATTCAATGCGATCGCACCAGAAGGATTACAGCGTTTAGAAAAAGAAAAGTATGCCATCAACGAAAGCGACCAACCGCAAGGGATTTTGCTGCGCAGCCAGAAATTGCACGATTACGCTTTTCCTGAAAGTGTCTTAGGTGTTGCCCGTGCAGGGGCTGGAACCAACAACATTCCCGTCAAAGCATGTACTGAAAAAGGGATCGTCGTCTTTAATACGCCAGGTGCCAATGCCAATGCGGTCAAAGAATTAGTGATCGCTAGTCTGCTCTTAAGCGTCCGTCCGATTTTACGAGGTGCCCAATGGGTGCAAACCTTGAGCGGTGATAATGTGGAAGAACAAGCAGAAGCGCAAAAAAGTCAATTTGCTGGAACAGAGTTAGAAGGCAAAAAGTTAGGAATCATCGGCCTTGGTTCTATTGGAGCGATGGTCGCCAACGATGCTTATCGTCTAGGGATGGAAGTAGTCGGTTATGATCCTTACGTATCAGTGGATACTGCTTGGACGATCTCTCGTCGGGTCAAGCGTGCCAATGATATTGCGGAAGTCTTTTCAACCTGTGATTTTATTACGGTTCATGTGCCGCTAATGGAAAACACGCATCATCTCGTCGGGGAAGCCGAACTTGCGAAAATGAAACCAACAACGAAGCTATTCAACTTTTCTCGTAAAGAAATCGTCGATACAGATGCCGTTTTACGTGCGTTAAAAGCCGACCGTTTAGCGGGCTATACGACTGATTTTGCGGATGAACAATTGCTACACAATGAAAAAGTCCTCGTCTTGCCGCATTTAGGTGCATCAACAGAAGAAGCTGAAGTCAACTGTGCCAAGATGGCAGCCCGAACATTGAAAAAATTCTTGGAATTCGGGACCATCAAGCGCTCGGTGAATTTTCCAACCGTTGAGATGGCCTTTCATTCGCCTTATCGTCTGACGATCATCAATCGCAATGTACCGAATATGTTAGGTCAGATTTCGTCGATCATTGCGGAATCTGGGATCAATATCGACAATATGCTGAATCGTGGACGAGAAGACTTTGCTTACACCCTAGCAGATGTCGCTTCTGAAGATGAAGCCTTGTTGAATCAATTAGCCGATAAACTGCGAGAGAACGAAAATATCGTTCGTGTGCGGGTCATCAAGAATCAGGAGGTTGGGTATTAATGGTTCAAGTATTTCCGTTTAAAGCCATTCGTCCAGAAGCCTCATTGGCAGAAAAAGTGGCCGAGCTGCCTTATGACGTGGTCAATTCACAAGAAGCCGCAGCGTTTGCGCAAGGCAATCCTTACAGCTATTTCCACATCGACCGTTCGGAGATCGACTTGCCAGGAATCGATCCTTATGATCCACAGGTGTATCAAAAAGCGGCAGAAAATCTTGCATCTTTTCAAGAAGCAGGCTGGTTGATTCAAGAAACGGCGCCCGCATATTATTTGTATGAATTGACGATGGCTGGTAGAAGCCAAACGGGGCTTGTCGCCTGTACCTCGATCGATGATTACGTCGCTGGGAAAATCAAGAAACACGAGTTTACCCGACCAGAAAAAGAAATCGATCGGATCAATCATATTCTGGCATGTGATGCCAATACAAGTCCGATTTTCTTGAGCTATCGCCAACCAGCAGCAGTCAAAGAAGCGATCGATGCGTGGCAAGCAGAACATGCGCCAATATATGATTTTGTTAGCTATCATGAGGTGCAACATCGTGTTTGGCTGATCGATGATCCGGCGCTAGTCGCCTCTTTTGCCCAGCAGTTTCAAGCTGTAGATGCCCTTTATATTGCGGATGGGCATCACCGCACAGAGTCAGCAGTCAAAGTCGGCTTGCAAAAGCGAGCCGATGGCCAAAACAGCCAAGAAAGTGACCGCTTTTTAGCGATCTTATTCCCAGAAAATGAATTAGCGATTTGGGAATACAATCGGGTCTTGCGGGTACCGGTGCCAGAAACTTTTTTGAGCAGGCAGCCCAGCATTTTACGATTCAAGAAACTACAACGAAGAAACCAGCGCAACGTGGTTCGATTCATCTGTACCTAAACCATGCGTGGTGGGAGTTGACCATCAAACCGGAAGCTGTGCCGCAAGATGCGGTAGGACAGCTGGATGTGTCGCTTTTACAACAATACGTGCTGGCTGATATTTTCGCGATCCAAGATGTGCGGACAGACAAACGCATTGATTTTGTCGGCGGGATTCGTGGTCCAGAAGAATTGGAACGTTTGGTAGATAGCGGAGAATGGACATTGGCTTTTTCCATGTATCCAACGCAAATGGCCGATCTTTTGGCAGTAGCCGATGCGGGAGAAATCATGCCGCCAAAATCAACTTGGTTTGAACCAAAACTGTTGAGCGGTCTGTTTTTACACGATTTAGAAACGAATTAACCAAATAAGCTTACGAGGCAGCCTCGTAAGCTTATTTTCGCTATTAGAAGTTGCCGAGTGTTTCGATGATCAAGCGGACATTCAAGACCGTCAGTGCAATGGCACAGATCCAGCCTAAGGTAGAGACCCATAGCGGATTCTTGAAGCGTTCCCCCATGATTTTTTTGAGCTGGTAAAAAGAACCAACGGAATCATCGAAACGGGTAAGGCGATGCTTAAAAAGACTTGCGAATAGATCAGCAGATCGTCCAGAGCTTGTTCGTTGCCGCCAAAGTAAATCGTACAAAGCAAGACGGGGATCACCGATAAGCCACGGGTGATCAGACGTCGCGCCCAAGTAGGGATCTTCATATGGATAAATCCTTCCATCACGACTTGCCCCGTCAGTGTCCCAGTGATCGTTGAATTTTGTCCGGATGCCAAGAGCGCTACGGCAAACAGAACGCTCAAGACTGGACTGGCGACAGCACCAGCAATGGAGGAATCTTGCAAAGCATCAAACAGCGCGGAGAAGGTGCCGACTTCTTCGCTATGACCAAAGAACAAGGCGCTTCCTAAGATCAAAAGCAGGCAATTGACCAAAAACGCAGCGGATAATTGGATATTGGAATCCCAAGTAGCGAACCGCACGGCCGTTGCCACTTCTTGGGTATCGCTGCGATCGATTTTTCGTGACTGGGAGATCGAAGAATGCAGATAGAGATTATGGGGCATCACAGTCGCACCAACGATCCCCAACGCCATTGTCAGCTGCCCATGGTTCAAGACTTGCTTTTGGGGAATAAAGCCTTGCAAGACAGCCGGTAGATCCGGTTGAGCAATAATGACTTCGTAACAAAAGACCAGCATAATGACCAAAATCAGTGTCATGACGATCGCTTCGATTTTACGGAAACCTAGTTTCATTAAAAAGAGCAGAAGCAATACATCGAAAATCGTTAAGATGACCCCAACTAATAACGGTAAGCCGAATAGTAGATTGAGAGCGATCGCTCCTCCGATCACTTCCGCGATATCCGTTGCCATGATAGCCAATTCGGTGACGATCCACAAGACAAAGCCTAAACCTTTGCTGGTGTGTTTACGAGTTGCTTGCGCAAGGTCCATCTGGGTCACGATCCCTAGCTTGGCTGCCATGTATTGCAGTAGCATAGCGATCAAACTGGAAATCAAGATCACAGAAAGTAAGAGATAGCCATATTCAGCACCGCCTCCGATCGAGGTGATCCAGTTTCCTGGGTCCATATAGCCCACGGCTACCAATGCCCCAGGACCAGAGAACGCTAAGAGATTGCGCCAAAAGCTGCCGTTTTTTGGGATGGCAACTGTATTATTTATTTCTTCCAAGCTAGGACCGTTGGCCGCTTGGATCAATTTTTTTCTTCATTCATCGTTTCACGTCCTATCTTTTTAGGTATACCTAAAAACAAATCTATTGTATTCCTCATTTATGGATTTTTCAAGAGAAACCTTTTGGAAGTCAGAAGGAAGGACAAAAAAACAGCAGCCAAGGGGATGGCTGCTGCCTGTTAGGTTTTCTTATAAAATTAGTCGGCGCGTAAAGCGATCGCTGCATCTTTTTTCGCTGCCATTCGAGCTGGAATGTGGCCGCCAATCATCGTTAGAACGGTGCTGACGGCAATCAAGATCAGGCCGTGGACCGGATTTAATTGAGCAACATTTTCGAGATCAGTCATACTATATAAGATCGCGTTGATCGGGAATGTAGCTAACCAAGCAATTAGGACACCTAAAGCCCCTGAAGCGATCCCTAAAATACAGGTTTCGGCATCGAAGACGCGGGTGATGTCTTTTTTACGAGCACCTAATGCTTTTAAGACCCCAATTTCTTTCGTGCGTTCTAGTACAGAGGTATAAGTGATGATACCGATCATGATCATGCTGGTTACCAAGGAGATTCCTGCAAAAGCGATCAAGACATAGGTGATCGCATCCATCAAGCCACCAGTCAATTGAGTCATCGTACCGGCTAAATCGGAATAAACGATTTGGTCTTCTTTGTCTTTGCCTTTGTTGAAGTCATCCAAGTAATCAAGGATTTTTTCTTTGGCACTGAAATCATTTGGATAGATCATAATGCTGTTTGGTAAATCACTGCCGCCGAGATAAGCGATCAATGAATCTTTGGCACTTTCGTCAACGGGTTCATTCGTCATCACGTTGGTGTCGCTATCTTTTTGTGCTTGGACGATCGCTGAGTCTTGGTTTTCTTTGATCACTTCTTGCGCGAGGGCATCACTGTAGGCAATGCCGGTTGACAGCAAGTTCATCGTAGAGTTTTGCTTGATACGTAAGATTCCGCTGATCGTTAATTCTTTGTTGTTGCTGTTATCGAAAACTTCATTTATATCTTGGTTTGGAATGAAGTTTCCAGTCGGCAATTCGGTGTAAAAGGCATCATTAGACGCCAATGTGATTTTTGTTCCCACGATATCGTCGAAGGAAACCGTGTCACCATCTTCAATATCAAAACCGAGATTGATCAATGCATTGACATTCGTTACGTTGTTTTCATCGACGATCAAAACGACATCTGTGCTGGCACTTGGGTAGCTGCCTTCTAAAAGGTCATAGTTGTCTTTTAAGAAATTGCCGTTATCCTCTGATAACTGCTCAGGGAAAGTCGAAACCCCAATACCGGTTGAGGCACTCATGGCAGACATCATGGCATTGGTTTGTTCATTGTCAGGCGACGCGTTGGAGAAGCTGACTTGTTCCACATTGTCATCGATCTTGCGGAAAAGATTCAATGAAGTGGAACGAGTGTAGCCGATATTGTTACTTAACTCAGGATCAATGTCGTTGATGTAATCGAGAAACTCTTGATCGATTTTGTTGATATGAGTTGCACGATCCGTATCACTTAATTTGGCAGTGACCTCTTTATCTGAAGGGAAATCTTCCGATTTCTCCCGCGTACCCATCGCTGATGGATCTTGTTCAGTGGCCACTTGTGAGATCGTGATCGGAAAACGAGCTAATGTTTCTGACTGGGTATTGTCGATTTGTTTTTGGAATCCCGTTGACAGTGACAAAACAATGGCGATTCCGATGATTCCGATACTAGAAGCAAAGGCTGTCAAGAAGGTGCGCCCTTTTTTGGTGCGGATATTGTTAAACGACAAACGTAAGGCCGTCATGAAACTCATTTTTGTGTGCTTTAATTCGAATTGGTCTTTCTTTTGTCCTTCGACATGGGGGTTCGAATCTTTAATGATTCGTCCGTCTTTGAATTCAATGATCCGTCCAGCGTATTTGTGGGCCAATTCAGGATTATGGGTAACCATGATGACCAATTTTTCTTTTGATAGTTCTTGGATCAGTTCCATGATTTGGACACTTGTCTCTGAATCCAAGGCACCTGTAGGTTCATCACAAAGGAGGATATCAGGATCATTTGCTAAGGCACGAGCGATCGCTACCCGCTGCATTTGACCACCAGAAAGCTGATTTGGTTTTTTGTGCATATGCTCAGCTAAGCCCACACGCGTCAAAGCATCGGTTGCTTTTGCGCGTTTTTCTTCTTTTGACACACCGCTCAAGGTCATCCCAAGCTCGACGTTGTCGATGATGCCTAAATGACTGATCAAATTGTAGCTTTGGAAGACAAAGCCGATCGAATTGTTCCGATAGGCATCCCAGTCACGATCTTTAAAGGATTTCGTTGATTTGCCATTGATGATCATATCACCAGAGTCGTAATTATCTAAGCCGCCGATCACGTTCAACATGGTTGTTTTCCCAGAGCCGCTTGGCCCTAAAATGGCAACAAACTCTTGTTTACGAAAGGCGACGGAGACGCCATCGAGGGCTTTCGTAGTACTGGAGCCAACCGTATAATACTTCTTGATATCTTTTAATTCTAACATGGGGTCACTCTTTTCTTGCCGTTTTCACGATTATTTTCATTATGTAACCACGCTATCATAATGGTTAACAAAAATCAACGATTATCATTGTTTAAACAAATAATTTATACTAAACTAAAGACAGAAAAGAGGGAGAGTATGGAAAAAGCGTTAGGAACATTCAATATGGCGGTGTTTGCGGAGATCTTTTCGCTGATGGGAAACATATTGTTTGAAGAAATCGGTCTGGAAGATTTAAAATTGACCAAAATGGAAATCTTGGAACTCGTGGTGATCTCTAGTAATGAAGGAATCACGATGTCCGAGTTGGCCCAGCAAATCGGTACGTCAAAAGTCCAAATCAGTCGTTCGATCTCGGGGTTAGAAAAGGCTGGCTTTGTGGTTCGCAAAACCAACGGCGTCAATCGCCGCAACGTCAATGTTTATTTGGAAGAAGCTGGGAAGCAGTTGTTTGTCCAAAAGAAAAAACAAGTGGAAGACCGCTTGAATGCCAAAACCGCTCAAATGGCTGCAGAAGATATCCAGCAGTTGAGTCAGTCGTTGACGGAAGCAGTGGTGATCTTGCGGAAATATGACATTTTACGGAGTGGCAATCAATGTGAGAAAAATACGCCGTTTGATTAAAAAAGGGCGAAGCAATCGTTTGCTTTTTAATTACTGAATTAATTTCATATTAACTTATATTATCGATTTTTTAGATAAAGCAACCGATTGCGTTTTTCTCTTGTTTTGACTTCTGATTTGTGCGACAATGAGTATATCAAACAAGTCAAAGGAGTCTGCTATGAATACTACTGCCATCTATCATCGTCCCGAAAGTGAATTTGCGTATTTGTACGAGAAGGATAAAATGCATATCCGTTTGCGTACCGCCCGTCAAGACGTCCGCCATGTCCAGCTGCTTTGCGGTGATCCTTACACACTGTATAAAGAAGCGTGGTACCAACAAAGAATTGAAATGCAAAAAATTCTTTCCACGGACTTGCATGATTATTGGCAAGTATCGGTCGGAGCAGAATTCCGCCGTTTGTCTTACGGCTTTTCCATCGAAAGTTACGATGGGTTGCATGTCTTCTATGGGGATCACGGGGTCTACCCCTTTGAACAGCAATATTTAGAAATGAACAACAATTATTTTCGGATGCCTTACTTCCAAGAAGCCGATCGTTTCAAAATTCCCGAGTGGGCGAAAGAAACGGTTTGGTATCAAATTTTCCCTGAGCGCTTTGCGAACGGGGATCCATCAAATGATCCAGAAGGTGTATTGCCGTGGGGCTCAAAAAATCCCGATCGCCAAGACTTTTTCGGTGGGGATTTGCAAGGGGTCATCGATCATTTGGATTATCTTGTCGATCTAGGGATCAATGGGATCTATTTCTGTCCGATTTTTGAGGCCTATTCGAATCACAAGTATGATACCATCGATTATTTGGCCATCGATCCTGCTTTTGGTGATAACGATACCTTTAAACGCTTAGTGGAGGAATGCCACAAACGCGGCATCAAAGTCATGCTAGATGCTGTTTTCAACCATATGGGGGATACTTCGCATCAATGGCTAGATGTCATTAAAAACGGCAAAGATTCGCCGTTTGCTGATTGGTTCCACATCAATGAGTTTCCTGTCAACTACAAAGAAGGGGAAAACTTTGAAGATGCTTATGACATCACTTATGATGTTTTTGCCTTTACGCCGCATATGCCGAAACTCAATACGGAAAATCCCGATGTGCAAGATTATTTGTTGAAGATCGCTCGTTATTGGATCGAAGAATTTGATATCGATGCTTGGCGCTTGGACGTGGCAAATGAAGTTAGTCACTTCTTCTGGAAAAAATTCCGCCAAGTGTGTGATGAGGCCAAAGATGATTTTTATATCCTTGGGGAAATTTGGCATTCTTCTCAACGCTGGTTACAAGGCGACGAGTTTCATGCAGTGATGAACTACGCCTTTACGGATGCAATCATTGAATATTTTGTCAAAGACGAGATCTCTATGACGAAAATGGTCTCGGAATTAAATAACCAGCTGATGTTGTATCGGGAGCAAACCAATCAAGTGCAGTTCAATATTTTGGATTCTCATGATACCCCGCGTTTGTTAACTTTGGCTCGGGGAGACAAAGATTTGATGCGCCAAGTGATGGCCTTTACGTATCTGCAACAAGGCGTTCCTTGCCTGTATTACGGCGATGAGATTGGTTTGACCGGCGATATGGACCCGGATTGCCGTAAATGTATGATTTGGGATGAGGAAAAGCAAGATCGTGATTTGCTGCATTTCACCCAGTCATTGATCAAACTACGCAAAGACAACCAAAAAGTCTTATCTGAAGGTTCCTTGAGTTGGAACTGGGTTTCGGAAGAAGATGGCCTGATCATTTTCGAACGAGAGTTGGGGGCACAGCGGATCATCGGTATTTTCAACACTGGCGAGGACCAACTTACACTCTCTCGTCCTGATTCAATTTTGATGGAACAGTTTGTCCAACTGGAAGATGAGACGATGATCATCGATAACAAAGGCTTTGCTATCGTGAAAGTAAATAACGAAGAATCGAATGAAGCATAAAAATGAGGCAAGAATTGCATATGCAATTCTTGCCTCATTCAATGTTTTGGGTATTTTTAATTTCCCCATGCACGTTGGAAAGAATCTTCCCCAAAATTCCTTCTGTCGGTATTATATCCTATAACACCTAAATGTGACAAATGATAACCCTTAAATATAGGTAGTTTTTTCCAAAAACGGGGAAAACGATTGAAAATTTAGATAGTTCTGCCTTCTTTTTGCGCTTCTTTCCACGAAAGGTCTTTTCTTTTTTACAAGATATGATAAACTAGTAAAAATGTATTTTTATTCGAGGAGTGATTTGATGAGTACAGGGTATCACATAGCAGTTGTCGGAGCTACCGGCGCAGTAGGAACAAAAATGATTGAGATGTTGGAGAAGACCACGTTGCCGATCAAAAAAATAACGTTGTTGGCATCCAAACGTTCTGCTGGGAAGACCCTTGTGTTCAAAAATGAACCGCTCGTTATTCAAGAGCTGACCGCAGATTCCTTTGCGGGAGTCGATATTGCATTGTTCAGTGCCGGTGGTGACATTTCAAAACAATTTGCTCCAGAAGCAGTCAAACACGGTGCAGTCGTGATCGACAATACCAGTCATTTTCGGATGGATCCGAATGTTCCTCTAGTCGTTCCTGAGGTGAATCCTCATGCATTAGCGCAACATAAAGGAATCATTGCCAATCCGAATTGTTCAACGATTCAAATGATGGTGGCATTAGAACCGATTCGTCAAAAAGTCGGTTTATCGAGGGTCTTGGTTTCAACGTATCAAGCAGTTTCCGGTGCTGGCGCACAAGCCTTGGCTGAATTGACTCGTGAATCTCAAGAACTATTAGCCGGCAAAGCCGCTGATGAACTAAACCCTGAGATTTTACCAGCAGGCAGCGATAAAAAGCACTACCCAATCGCGTTTAACGCTTTGCCGCAAATCGATGTTTTTGCCGAAGAGGATTATACTTACGAAGAGTGGAAAATGATCAATGAAACGAAGAAGATCATGGAAGATACGCAGATCAAAGTAGCAGCTACGTGTGTGAGAATCCCTGTGTTTAGCGGTCATTCGGAGTCGATTTATATCGAGACCAAAGACCATGCCAGTGTTGAGGAAGTTAGGCAGTGGATCAGCGAAGCGCCAGGAGCTGTCTTACAAGATGATCCGAGTCAACAAGTATATCCGCAAGCTTTGACCAGTGTGGACAAAACGGAAACCTTTGTTGGTCGGATTCGCAAAGACTTGGATGTCGAAAACGGCTTGCATTTATGGGTCGTTTCTGATAATTTACTGAAAGGTGCGGCATGGAACTCCGTTCAAATCGCCGAAAGCCTGCATCAGCAAGGATTAGTTCATGTGTAAACCATAAGTTTTTCAGAAAAGTGTGGTGAATGCCACGCTTTTCTTTTTTTGTTGTATAATAATAGGGACGGCTTATGCTTGGGAAATAATACAGTAGAAAAAAATTAAGAGGTGAATAAAAGTGGAAACGATAAAAATCATTCCTCTTGGCGGTGTACGCGAAAACGGAAAGAACATGTACATTGCTGAAGTTGGCGAGGATATATTTGTGCTGGATTGCGGTGTCCGTTATCCAGAAAATGAATTATTAGGGATCGATACAGTGATTCCAGACTTCACATATTTAGAAGAAAATGCCGACCGTGTGGCGGGTGTCTTCTTGACCCACGGGCATGCAGATGCGATTGGTGCATTGCCTTATTTCTTGGAGAATATCCAAGTACCGGTCTTTGGGACCGAGTTAACGATCGAACTAGCAAAATTGACCGTGAATAAAAATGAAGCTACCAAGCGCTTCAAAGATTTTCATGTGATCGATGAACATTCGGAGATCGACTTTGGCCATGCGACCATCAGCTTTTTCCGTACGACCCACTCTATCCCTGATTCTGTTGGAATCAGCGTAAAAACAGAAGCTGGCAATATCGTTTATACAGGAGATTTCAAGTTTGACCAAACAGCGATCCCTATGTATCAAACCGATTTTGGCCGCTTAGCGGAAATTGGAAAAGAAGGCGTCTTAGCATTGCTAAGTACGTCTTCAAATGCCGAAAATCCAACGCCGATTGCTTCTGAATTGACGATCCAAGATGAAGTTTATGACAATATCCGTTACTGGGAAGGTCGGATCATCGTCGCTAGCGTTGCTAGCAATTTACAACGGGTGCAACAAGTACTAGATGCGGCATTTCGTTCTGATCGCAAAGTCGTTTTGACCGGGCAAGATTTTGGTCGGATCATCAAAACGGCCATGAAGTTAGGGAAATTAAAATTACCTGCCGAAGACTTGCTGATCACCCAAAAAGAAATGAAAAAATACTCAGACGAACAGTTGCTGATTTTAGAAACAGGTCGTATGGGTGAACCAATCAAAGCGTTGCAAAAAATGGCCAACGGCTCTCACCGGACGCTGCGCATCAAAGAAGGAGATCTTGTTTACATCACAACAACGCCGACAACGGCAATGGAAACGGTGGTTGCGAAAACGGAAGATATCATCTATCGCGCTGGCGGTACCGTGAAACAGATCTCGGATAATTTCCGTGTTTCTGGTCATGCCAACCCGAATGATCTGCAGCTGATGTTGAATATGATGAAACCGAAGTACTTTATCCCTATTCAAGGCGAGTACCGCCAATTAGCCGCCCATGTGGACTTGGCGCAAGAAGTCGGGATTCCGATGAAAAATATCTTCATTACTGCTCGTGGAGATGTGTTAGAATACAAAAAAGGCGAAATGCTTGCCGCAGGTGCGGTCCCAGCTGAAAATGTCATGATCGATGGGATCGGTGTCGGTGACATTGGGAATATCGTCCTGCGAGACCGCAAAGTCTTATCTGAAGACGGAATCTTCGTTGCGGTAGTGACGATCAATCGTCGTGAAAAGAAAATTATTTCTGCACCACAAATCACTTCTCGCGGATTCGTCTACGTGAAAGCTAGTCGCGATCTGATTCGTGAAAGTGGCGAGATCGTGGAAGAAATCGTAGAAAAACACCTTCATGATGAAGAGTTTGAATGGAGCAAATTGAAACAAGATATCCGTGATCGTTTGAGTCGTTTCTTGTTTGAACAAACCAAACGCCGTCCAGTCATCTTGCCGGTCATCATGGAATCAAGCCAAAGAAATCGCAACCGTAAATAATTCGTTTTGACCTACTGACAAAAGCAGGTGAAAGAATAGCCGTTTGACGGCCGATTTCTTTTCACCGAAGCTTTTGTCTTTTTTTGTGAAGAAAACAAGCGGCGGTTTTTTTGCAAAATGACCTTTATTTTGATCGTGAATGGCAGATAAGGATTGACGGCGAATGGATTTCGATCAATAATACAAAGTTGTCCCCCTAAGACTAGAGGAACAAAACAAGCAAAGAGAGGATGGTCGATTTGTGAATAGTTATCAAGAAAATCCCGTAGTACAACAGAGAAAGTGGTGGATTCTCATTGCTGTTTCGATGTTTACCTTTATGTCAACATTGGATGGGAGTATCGTAAATATCGCATTGCCGACGATCTCGTCAGATATGGGTGTCCCTATGAATCAAGCGGAATGGGTCGTATCCGTCTACTTGATGATCGTTTGTGCCTGCCTTTTATTATTCGGTAAGGTAGGGGATAGTTGGGGCAAGATCAAAGTATTCCGCTTGGGGATGCTAATTTTTATTATCGGTTCGCTGTTATGCGGGTTTAATCACTCCTTAGCATTTCTGCTATTTGCCCGAGTGGTGCAAGCGATCGGTGCCAGCATGACGATGGCGACGAATACCGGAATTATTACCGAAGTCTTTCCTATGAGTGAACGAGGACGCGCCTTAGGGATGATTGGTGCCTTTGTTTCGTTAGGCTCCATCGCCGGTCCTGGATTGGGCGGAGTGATTTTGGCGCATTTTTCTTGGCCGTTTATTTTTTGGATCAATGTTCCAGTCGGTATTCTGACAATGATTGCTGGAGAAAAGGTGTTGCCAAAAGATATCACCATGAGTCATGATTCCATCGATAAAAACGGGTTTGTGCTGTTTTCAATTGCAATTATCAGCTTCTTCGGCGGCATTTTTCTTGGACAAGAGCGTGGCTTTCTAACGTGGCTGCCGCTGCTGTTGGTGGGGATCGCCTTAGTGGCATTCATCGTCTTTTTGCGAGTAGAAGCGCGTGTGAGCAAACCGCTGATTACCTTTGGGATCTTTCGTAATAAAATTTTCACCATGAGCCTGATCACGGCGTTGCTGATCTTTTCTGCAAACTTTTTTGTCAATGTCGTGATTCCTTTTACTTGCAAAGTGCCCGAGGCTTAACGCCGAGCGTGGCAGGAATGCTGATGATGGTCTTTCCTTTGATGATGGTCATCGGTTCACCACTTAGCGGCTATTTGACGGACCGTGTAGGACCGGAGATCTTGGTCTTAGCTGGCTTAGCGTTGCTGTCCATCACTCAGCTGATGTATATGTTTATGAATCAGCATACGCCGATTTGGTACTATGTCGTCGCTACTGCCATCATGGGGTTAGGCAATTCGTTGTTCCAATCCCCCAACAATACGATGGTGATGAGCAGCGTCACCAAAGAAAATCTTGGGGTGGCAGGTAGTCTAAATTCGTTTGCCCGTAACTTGGGCATGGTCTTAGGGATATCCTTAGCAACGACGATTCTTTATGCCGCAATGAGTCAAGCCTATGGGAAGCATGTGACGACCTATATCGCAGGTCGGGCAGATATTTTTGCCTATGGTATGAAAATTACCTTCTTTGGGGCGTTTCTTCTTTGCATCACAGCGTTATTCTTAACAGTCTGGCGCATCTATAAACAAGGCGGACGTAAGAAAACGCTATGATCGCTTGAAGTCATCAGGTCGAACTGTTCTATTCCTTATTCAGAAAGGGTAGAACAGTTTTTTTCATTTTTCTTGACAAGAACCAGAAAAAGGACGGATGTATTAAAGTTGCCAGAATTTGTGCTTTTGGATTTCTGGCGTTATCTGTTATAATGGAAAATATTAGACTGTATTACTTAGATGGAAAGGGGAATGTTGTATGAAACTCACGTATCACGGACACTCAGTGCTTGCTATCCAATTAGCGGATGGCCAAAAATTGTTGTTTGACCCTTTTATTACTGGAAATGCTCTGACTGATTTGGATGCAGAGACAGTGGAAACCGATTGGCTTTTGATTACGCATGGTCATAGTGATCATATTGGGGACACGGTGCCGATCGCCAAAAGAAATGAAGCACCAGTGATCAGTGTCGTTGAAATTTGCCGCTATGCAGCCCGCAAAGGCGTTACTGAGACGCATGGCATGAATATGGGAGGCTCTTTTGAGTTTCCGTTTGGCAAAATCTCAATGGTGGAAGCGAAACACAGCTCTGGTCTTGAAGAAGACGGAACGATGATCTATATGGGCAATCCAGTGGGGATCATTTTAGAAGCAGAAGGCAAAACCATCTACCACGCTGGCGATACTGCCCTCTTTAGCGATATGGCGATGATCGGTGAACGTTTCGACATCGATGTGGCATTTTTACCGATCGGGGATAATTTTACGATGGGCGTTCAAGATGCCGCAACAGCAGCGGCGCTTTTAAACGCGAGCAAAGTAGTACCGATCCATTACAATACGTTTCCAATGATCAAGCAAGATCCGCAAACCTTCGTGAATTTATTGCCGGCAGGTGTGGGCCAGATCCTTGCAGTCGGTGAGACATTAGAAGTTTAAGCAACAGGAAGATTCGTAGTAGGAATAGGGGATAATTATGGCGACAAAACACGACTTGATTTTAGCGCATATCGAGAATCTGCCTGTAGGCGATCGCATCTCGGTGCGGGGAATCGCAAAAGACTTGAATGTCAGTGAAGGAACAGCTTATCGGGCGATCAAAGATGCGGAAAATATCGGCTTGGTTTCAACGATCCAACGTGTGGGAACCATCCGTATCGAACGGAAACTAAAGAAACACATTGAAAAACTAACTTTCGGCGAAGTTGTCCAAATCATTGAAGGCGATGTTTTAGGCGGCGCTGCCGGTTTAGACAAAGACTTGAACAAATTTGTTATCGGCGCCATGAAGGAATCGGCAATGGAACGCTACATCACGCCTGGTTCTTTAGTGATCGTCGGAAACCGTAACGAAGTCCACAAGTTGGCACTGGAAGATGGCGCAGCCGTCTTGATCACGGGGGCTTTGAAACCTCAGAGGAAATCTGTCGCTTAGCAGACGAATTGGAGCTGCCGATTTTACAAACGACCTATGACACCTTTACCGTGGCAACGATGATCAACCGTGCCTTGAGCGACCAGCTGATCAAAAAGGACATCATGCTGGTGAGTGACATTTATATGCCATTGGAAAAAACCAAGTATCTGCACACCTTCGATACGGTCAAGGAATACAAACTGCTTTCGGAGTCTACCAACCACTCCCGCTATCCAGTCGTCAACAAGAATATGCGGGTCGTTGGGATCATCACAGCCAAAGATGTCTTAGAAAAGCCTGACACGCAGATCATCGAACGAATCATGACCCGGGAACCACGGGTCGTAAAAAAAGAGATGAGTGTGGCCTCTGCCAGCCATCAGATGATTTGGGATGGCTTAGAAGTGATGCCCGTCGTAGCAGATGACCTTTCTTTGATTGGGATCGTCACACGCCAAGACATCATGAAAGCGATGCAGATGGTCCAACGACAAACGCAAATTTCAGATACGATTTCTGACCAAATCTCGGGACAGATGCAAGTTATCGAACAAGATTTTGAAGGAAACAAATTGCCGCAGCCGCATTTCAGTTTTGCGGTAACGCCCCAAATGGTCAATGAAGTCGGAACGATCTCTTTTGGTGTCTTGAGTGAAGTGATCGCTAATACGGCAAAACGTACCATGCAGTTGAATCAACGGCGCAATAGTTGGATCGAACAAGTCAATCTGCATTACTTCCGTTTGATCCAATTAGAAAGCGAGATCATCATTCAACCGAAGATTCTAGAACTGGGGCGACGTTCGGCGAAAATCGATATTGAAGTATCGATCGAAAATTCCTTAGTGGCAAAAGCGATCGTGGTATGCCAAGTAATGGAACGCCCATAAATCATCGAAAACGGCACTTATGGAAAAATTTTAGAGAGAAAGTTGAGACCATTCATGAAGGTACAAGAAGAAATACTTGCAACAATCAAAGCATTCGACCGAATCATTATCCATCGGCACCAACGCCCTGATCCAGATGCATTAGGATCACAAGTGGGCTTGGCAGAAATTTTACGAGCTAGTTTTCCAAAAAAGAAATCTATCAAGTCGGCGGACCTGTTGAAGGATTGGATTACTTGGCGCTGATGCAGACAATCCCTGATGATTTGTATAAAGGGGCACTAGTGATCGTTACAGATACGGCCAATGCACCACGGGTCAGTGACCAACGCTATGATCAAGGGGCGAAATTGATCAAAATCGATCATCACCCTAATGATGAGCCTTACGGAGAGCTGGTCTGGGTCAATACGAAAGCCAGCAGCTGTAGTGAGATGATCGTTTCGTTTTGGCAAATGTTTCAAAACGAGCTGACGATGACCCAAGAAGCGGCTCGTCTACTGTATGCGGGCATTGTTGGTGATACTGGACGGTTTTTATATCCGGCAACGACAGCGACAACCCTGCGCTTAGCGGCTGAACTATTGGATTACGGCTTTGATGCAGCGAAGATCAATCGGCAATTGGATCAAGTCTCTCGCAGTGTTGCCCGCCTTTCAGGGTATGTCTACGAAACCATCGAAATCGATGAGATTGGTGCTGGCAAAGTGATCCTATCACAAGAATTGCAGCAGCGTTTTGGCGTAGTAGATTCGGAAACCTCAGCAGTCGTTTCCTTACCAGGGAAAATCGATGAGGTGCTGGCTTGGGCGATCTTTGTCGAACAACCAGAAGGCTATTACCGAGTTCGGATGCGTTCGAAAGGTCCAGTGATCAATGAGATCGCCAAACGTCATCATGGCGGCGGACATCCCCTTGCCAGTGGAGCAAACGCAAAAGACCTTGAAGAAGTTGCCGTAATCTATCAAGAGATCCAAGCAGCGATCAAAGAATTTCAAGCAGAATAAACACTTTCACAAGAACATTTGCCAATAAAAAAGGGCGTGCCAAAAGCTTTCGGCATGCCCTTTTTTAGACAAAACGCAGCGCAGGCTCATCACTGAACCGGCACTGCGTTTTTTTGCTTATTTTTGAGAAAAAGCGCGGCTTAGCCCCGTAGATCGTCTAAAAATTCGGTTTTGCTTTTCGTTTTCTCGTCTTTCATTTTGATGACTTTGGCTGGTGAGCCAGCAACGACTGCTCCAGCAGGGACATCTTCAGTCACCACAGAACCAGCAGCGACGACTGCACCTTCGCCAACACGGACACCTTCAAGGACGACGGCATTTGCACCGATCAAAACATTGTCTTCTATGATGACTGGGCTTGCTGAAGGTGGCTCAAGAACGCCAGCCAAGACAGCACCAGCGCCAATATGGGCTTTTTTCCCAACGGTTGCCCGGGCACCTAAAATCGCACCCATGTCGATCATGGTTTCTTCACCAACGACGGCACCAATGTTGATCACGGCCCCCATCATGATAACGGCATTTTTTTCAATGATGGCTTGGTCACGGATAAAGGCACCTGGTTCGATACGGGCATCGACTTTCGTCAAGTCTAACAAAGGGATCGCTGAGTTGCGGCGATCATTTTCCAGATAGTGATCGGTGATTTTGTCTTGGTGCGCGGTTAAAAACTCAGCTACTTTTTGACTGTCACCAACCACGAAATAGAAGGTGCCGTTACCAAACAATTGGATGCCATCTGCTTGGACGTTACTAAGATCTCCATTGATATAGACTTTTACAGGTGTTTGTTTATTTGCTTCTTTGATATATTTTGCTAATTGATAAGGATCGGAAAATTGTACTTCTGTCATGAGAGACCACCTTTACTTGTCGATTAGATTTTGCATGGAATAAAAACCGGCTGGTTGATCGGCTAAAAATTCCGCTGCTTTTAGCGCACCATTGGCGAAGATTTCGCGGGAGAGCGCAGTGTGTTTTAATTCAATGATTTCATCCTGCCCAGCATAGATGACAATGTGTTCCCCAGGGATCGTTCCGCCGCGAACGGCATGGATGCCCATCTGCTTGCGGTCATTTACTAGATCACTGCCTTCACGCCCGTAGAGATACTCTTTTTTTGTTTCACAGCTGTCATTGATACTATCTGCTAACAGCAAAGCTGTACCGCTTGGCGCATCGAGTTTTTGATTATGATGCTTTTCGATGATCTCAATGTCAAAGTCAGCTTCTAATGCGGGGGTGATACTTTGTAGTGCTTTGATCAGCACATTGATCCCCAACGACATATTGGCAGAATAGAAAACCGGAATCACTTTAGCAGCTAACGGCAGCATCATCTGCGTGTCTTCCGTCAAACCAGTTGTAGCAACCACGATTGGCAGCTGCTGTTCGACACAATAGTTCAACAAGGCAGGCACATTGCTATAATGAGAAAAATCAATCACCAAATCGATTGGCTGCGTGATTTTTTCTGGACGATCATAGATTGGAAAAGGACCATCTAATTGCTCGGTACGATCCAAGCCGGCGGCCACTCTAACTGAGGGTGCTTTGCGATCAGGCTTTGCAACACTTTGCCCATGCGACCGTTTGCACCGCTTAATAAAATCTGTTTCACCAAAAACTCCTCCTTACAGCAATCCGTAATTGGTCATTTCTTCTTCTAAATGAACGAGGGTCGCATCTTCTGGGACACCCAAAGGCAAACGATAATGCAATTCGCATTTGCCTAGCAAGGAGACCGCTGCTTTGATCGGCACAGGATTTACTTCACTGAAAATCGCATCGATCAACGGTTTTTGTCGCAATTGCTCTTTGATGGCTGCTTTTACATCACCATTTAAGAAATCAGCAACGAGTTGTGCCGTTTGTTTCGGTGCAATATTGCCGATCGTTGAAATCACGCCAGAGCCACCTAAAGCTAGAATTGGGGTTACTTGATCGTCATTTCCTGAGTAGATCGCAAAGTCATCATCCGCAAGACGAGCGATTTCTGCGATTTGCGAAATGTCGCCGCTGGCTTCTTTGATGCCTTGATATTAGGGATTTTTTCAGTTCTGCCACGGCTTCAGGTGTTAAATTTAAGCCGGTTCTTGAGCTGACGGAGTATAAGATCACTGGCAGCTCAACGCTTTGACAGATTGCTTCATAGTGAGCGACTAAACTTTTCTTGGTCGCTTTGTTGTAGTAGGGTGTTACAACCAATAATGCGTCAGCACCAACGCGCTGTGCTTCTTTTGAAAGATGGATCCCATGTTGGGTGTTGTTGGAGCCTGTTCCGCCGATGACGGGGATTCGACCAGCAACTTGTTTTACCACCGCTTCGATCACCGCGATATGTTCTTCGTCGTCTAACGTGGATGCTTCACCGGTCGTACCGCATGCAATGATTGCATTCGTTCCTTGCCGCACATGCCACTCCGCTAACTCCTTCAGCTTATCGAAATCCACCGAACCATCTTGAAGCATAGGGGTGATCAACGCAACGCCAGAACCTTTGAATATTGTCAAACTACGACACATCCTTTCAACCAATTTATTTTTCGTAACTCTACGTATAAGTGTACCAAAACGAGGGGTAAATTTTTCAATAAAAATCGAAACATTTCGACAATTTATACTATAGATTATTCGAATTATATACTATAATATTAAACAATATCAATGAAAAACTGAATATTCGTTGGTTTTTATGGATATTTTTAAAAGGAATGAATAGAAAGGTGTTTTAACATGCAAGTATCGCAAGCAGTCAAAGAATTAACCGAAGACGTGGTTCGTTTTCGTCGTGAATTACATACAATCCCTGAATTAGGGTTAACTGAGTTCAAAACAAAGGAATACTTGCTGCGTCAGTTGCAATCCTTTGGGATCAAAGAAATCTATCCAGTGATTGAAACCGGCTTGATTGCTGTCTTTCGCAGCGATCGTCCAGGAAAGACGCTGGCCTTTCGAACGGATATCGATGCACTACCGATCAAAGAAGAGACCGGTGTTTCCTTTGTTTCCAAACATGAAGGGAAAATGCATGCCTGCGGTCATGACGGCCATATGGCAACGATGCTAGGGTTTGCTAAATATTTAGTAACACATCCTGAAGTGATTCGTGGAACGATCGTTTTGATTTTCCAACCAGCCGAGGAAAGCCCCGGTGGCGCTCAATTGATGATCGATGAAGGCATCTTACGAGATTTTGGCGTGGAAAAAATCGTGGGGCTGCATGTCTTCCCAGACTTTCCCGAAGGAGTCATTGCGAGTCGGAAAGGTCCGATGATGGCCCGTAACGGCGAGATCAATCTAACGATCAACGGCACGAGTGCCCATGGTGCCCAGCCTCATCAAGGACATGATGCCATTTTAGCCGCGGCTGCGATCATTCAAGGATTGCATTCGATCATTTCACGAAATATCAGCCCGCTTTCTGCTGGGGTCATCACCTTTGGGAAGATCCATGGGGGAGATGCGGAAAATATCATTCCCGGCAAGGTCGTTTTAAAAGGAACGATGCGGGCGTTTGAAGATGAAGTCTATGAAACGATGACGCGCAGAATCACCACCGTCGCACAAGAAATCGCCAAAGGATATGATTGCACGGCGGATGTCGAATTCGAGCACCTTTATCGTGTCGTGGACAATGATCCTGAGATGGTGGAAGTATTGGAAAAAGTGGTTGGGGAGAGCTACCGAGAAACACCGCCATATATGTTGGCAGAGGATTTTTCGATGTACCAAAAGGAAATACCCGGCGTCTTTTTCTTTGTCGGTACCCGAAATGAAGAAAAAGGTTATGTCCACCCTTTACACAGCAGCAAAATGAATTTTGACGAAAAAAATCTATTGCAAGGCATCGAATGCTACGTTCGTTTGATCGAGGCGTTGAACGAGCCGACAGACAAGGAGTAAAGCGATGGCAAAAGAAATCAAGAACAATCACTTATACATTGACGGTTGCGATACCGTTGAGCTGGCAAAAACCTTCGGAACCCCCTTTACGTGTATTCCGTTTCGGAGATTCGCGAAGAATGCCAAAAGATTCAGGCGCAGTTTTTGACGCGCTACAGCAAGACACGGGCAGCATATGCCGCTAAAGCTTTCTGTACCACAGCGATGCTGCAAGTGATCAAGTCAGAAGGACTTTCATTAGACGTGGTTAGCGGTGGGGAGCTGTATACAGCGATCCAAGCTGATTTTCCAGCAGAACACATCGAGTTTAACGGCAATAACAAATCCATTGAAGAATTAGCAGCCGCCCTTGATTATGGCGTAGGACGGATCATCGTTGATGGCATTCAAGAAGTCGGCTTGATCCGCGCGTTATGTCAAGAAAAGCAAGTCGTTGCTAAAATTTTGTTGCGCATCACACCCGAGGTTTCGGTCAGCACCCATCAATTTATCTCGACCGGACAAAAAGATTCAAAATTCGGGATTCCTTTAGATGAAGAAATCTTATTTCCGTTAGTGGAAGAAGTGATTCAAGCACCTGAATTGGATTTCTATGGCCTGCATTTTCATGTCGGCAGTCAATTGTCGGACAATCGCTCACATCTAGCGGCAGTTGATGCGGCTTTGACCCTTGTCCAAACCATTCATGAACGTTTTGATTATTGGATCAAAGAACTAAATGTTGGCGGCGGCTTTGGCGTTCGATACACAGATGCAGATATTCGCCAACCCTATAGCTACTTTTTAGATCCTGTGATGGAAAAAATCGACGCCTTTTATGCGCAGCACCAGAGCGAACGTCCGACCATCGTTATTGAACCCGGTCGCAGTATCGTCGCAGAAGCAGGTATCAGTTTGCACACCATCGGCAGTATCAAGACATTGCCGGGAATCAGAACATACGCCAGCATTGACGGTGGCATGACAGACAATATTCGTCCTGGTCTTTATCAGGCAACTTACACTGGGATCTTAGCCAACCGCGCTTCCGAAGCAGCGACACAAAAGGTCACCATTTCTGGCAAAGCTTGTGAGAGCACAGACATCTTAGTAAAAGATCTTGCATTACCGCCCGTTGAAACTGGGGATCTGTTTGCTACGTTCGCAACAGGAGCTTACGGCTATTCGATGGCCAGCAGCTACAATAATTTACAGATTCCTGCAGTCGTCTTTGTGGAAAACGACCAAGCGGAATTAGCCGTTAAACGCCAGTCCTACGAGCAAATGCTGCAAAATGAAGTGGTTCCTTCGTTTCTAAAAGAGGGAGCTTCCAGCAAGTAAAATTTTGAAAAGCAGGTGACAACATGACGATTCCTTATACAAAAATGCAAGGTGCAGGAAATGATTTTATCGTAATCGATAACCGCACATTGAAATTCTCCCATGAACAACTGTCGCAATTTGCTGCTCAGGTTTGCCATCGGAAATTTTCTGTTGGCGCGGATGCAGTCATGGCAGTGGATTTTCCCACAGGAACCGCTGATTTTCGGATGCGGTTTTACAATGCTGATGGGACCGAAGCAGAAATGTGCGGCAACGGCGCTCGCTGTATTGCCCGTTATGCCTTTGAGAAGGGAGTTGCTGGCAAGCAGATGACCATCGAAACAGTTGCTGGCGATGTTCCCGCATGGCGCTTGTCGGCAAAACACTACAAAGTAACCTTGAATCCACCAACCGTGACAGCGTTTGATCAAGCGTACCCGAATCCAACAGTTTCTTTCGTGGACTATGTGGAATTAGGTGATCCAGGAATCCCTCATGCGGTGGTTCACTATCCTGGTCTAGCAGAAACTGAGTTGGAACAGCTGGCTGAACTTGCCAAAGAAATTCGCTATTGGGAAGTTTTCCCCAAAGGGGCCAATGTCAATTTCTATGAAGAAGACGAGAAGGGTGAGCTGATCGTTCGCACGTATGAACGAGGGGTAGAAGGTTTTACCTATGCGTGCGGCACAGGATCTGGTGCCACTGCGTATGTCGTGACCAAACGTCATCAGCAAGCGGCAGCGAATGTCTTGCTGCACGTGTTAGGTGGCGAGTTAACGGTCGAAGTTGATGTCAATCAGGGCGCATTAGAATTGATCGGCGATGCGGTTATGGTCTCTGAAGGCTTGATTTTAGATGAGAATTTGTCTCTGTAAACACTGTGAAAGTTATTGCAAAAAGATGATATTTTCGTGAAAAAAGAATTGACATTCATTTGAGGCTATCGTATAGTTAAACACAAATTAAAAAACACGCGATGATAAGAAGAGTAAGTCAGTTTCGATTGGATCAGAGAGCTCGGATTGGTGAGAAAGAGCACAGCCGTTTGACTGAAGATGGCCTTGGAGCGTTTGGACGTGAGCAAAAGCAAGCGTGCAGCGGGATTGCCCGATACAGCAAAGCAGTTAATAAACTGATAAGGTTGGCTGGTTCAGCCAATAAATTAAAGGTGGTACCACGAACAAGGTTGTTTCGTCCTTTCTCTATGATGGAGAAAGGACGTTTTTTTATTATAAAAAGGGGGAACAAAAAAATGAAACAGTTGAAAAAGGGAATCGTTGGATTAGTTGCTGCTGCTGTCTTAATTACATTGGCAGCTTGTGGCAATACTAGCAGCAGCACAGAGGATACGCAGTCTGGTGAAAACAGTGTAAATGCAGTGGAAGAAAAAGTGGTTGGAGTGGCGCCGGGACCATACGGGGACATGGTGACGGAGGTGATCTCGCCATTACTGGAAGAAAAAGGGTATCAACTCACGACCAAAGTGTTTAATGATTATATTCAGCCGAACAATGCCTTGGCGAATGGCCAAATCGATGCCAATTTGTTTCAACATACGGCCTATCTAGAAAAATTTTCGGCAGATAACCAGTTATCCCTTACGGCATTACAAAAAGTGCCCACACTGGGAATGGGCATCTATTCGAAGCAACTGTCCAGCTTGGATGAGTTAGCAGACGGGGCGACTGTTTCGATTGCCAATGATGCCTCAAATTTAGCTCGGACCTTGCAACTGTTAGCTGCCAATGAGTTGATCACCATCGCAGACAATATCGACGAAACGAAAGCAACAGTGAATGACATCGAAGAAAATCCGAAGAATCTGACATTTAAAGAATTAGACGCAGCTCAATTGGCTCGTTCGTTAGATACCGTCGATTTAGCTTTAGTACCAGGAAACTTCGCTTGGGCGGCTTCTCTTGATCCTGCAGATGCTTTGGCGTTGGAGTCATTGAAAGAAGAATATAAAAATGTCTTTGTGGTGTCCTCCGAAGAAGAAGACAGTGATTTTGCTAAGGCAGTTACGGAAGTATTAGAAAGTGACGCATTTAAAGAAGCGATTGCCGAATCACCGTTCAGCAACTTTGATCAACCGAAATTTTGGACTGAGTAAGAAGGGGATCCTATGGCAAAAATAGAAGTGAAACAAGTATCAGTGGCCTTCACTCATAAAAAAGAAATCAAAAAAGCAGTGGATTCCGTTGATTTTTCCGTTCAAGCTGGAGAAGTATATGGGATCGTCGGATTAAGCGGTGCTGGGAAAAGTACTTTGGTTCGTACGTTGAATCTACTGCAGGTGCCTTCTAGCGGTCAAATTCTGATTGATGGTCAAGACATCACGCAAGCTAAAGGCAAACACTTGCGTGAAGTACGACAAAAAATCGGGATGATCTTTCAGCATTTCAATCTGATCCATAATCGAACCATCAAGGAAAATTTAGCCTTTGCTTTGCGCGCTGGTGATTATCCGAAAGATCAGCAAGAAGCGAGGATCAAGGAACTGTTGGAAATGGTGGATCTGCCTCACAAAATTCACGAGTATCCGAATAATTTGTCTGGGGGAGAAAAGCAACGAATCGGTATTGCGCGAGCGATTGCCAACGAACCTGAGATTTTGTTGTGTGACGAAGCTACCAGTGCGTTAGATGTTGAAACGACTGAAGAAATTTTGAAATTATTGATCCGAATCAAGGAACAGACAGGCATCACCATCGTCTTTATCACCCATGAATTGGATGTTGCCCGAAAGTTTTTTGATCGGGTGGCAGTGATGGAAAAGGGTCGGATCGTTGAAGAACAAACGACCTATGGCTTGTTCAGTCAGCCTAAACAGCCTATTACGAAAAAACTGGTAGGTCGCTACTTGGATCTGACGCTTCCCGAGGAGATTCTAGTATCCTTCACGGAAGGCGACTTGCTGGAATTGCGCTATCAAGGGGAGTATACGTTAGAACCACTGATTTCGACTGTAGCCAAAGCCTATGATGTGTCGATCAATATTATCCACGGAAAAATTGAGTATATCAAAAAAGATGTGATCGGTATTTTGTATATCTATTTGACTGGCCCCGCCGAAGAAGCAGCAAAAGCCCGAGCACACCTAGCTGCGAACGTCTTTTCTCTAAGAAAGATAGGTGAGAAAAATGGCTGATACGCTTGAGATTTTAAAAACAAACCTGCCCCAAGCACTATGGGAAACATTCTTCATGGTGGGAACTTCAGCAATTATAGGAGTAGTTTTCGGCTTATTGATTGGATTAGTCCTGTTTTTAGTCGGCAGTAAACTTTTTCATAAAAATGTTTTCTTGCATCATCTGGCCGATTTTGTCGTCAATGCAATCCGTTCGCTACCATTTTTGATCTTATTGATTACGTTGATTCCGTTATCAGCGATGCTGATCGGTGATCCTTATACCCCGGCCGGCGGAGCGATTGCTTTATCGATTGCCGCGATTCCTTTTTACGCCCGAATCGCTGAATCCGCATTTGCCGAAATCGACTATGGCGTCCTTGAAGCTAGTGTCGCTTCCGGAGCATCGACGGGGCAAATTATTCGCGAAGTGATTTTACCAGAAAGCTTGCCAGCTTTGATTCGCGGATTTGTGTTAACTTTGATCAGTCTTTTAGGCTACTCGGCGATGGTGGGAACAATTGGCGCAGGCGGCATTGGTGATTTAGCAATTCAGTATGGTTATTATCGCTATGAAACGGCGATTTTGATTGTGGTGATTCTCTTGTTGATCCTTTTGGTACAACTCATCCAGTGGATCGGCGATGCTTGTGCAAATTATTTCTCGAAATAAAAATGAATTCTGTGTAGTTCCTTTTCGGATACACGTGAATTATCGCTTCTGTTATTACTCTACAGAAGCGATTTTTTTGCTTATCGGTCACTGATTTTTGGTTGCGCCACTAGTGGTTTTTCGGTATGCTGATGGTGAGTTGTTTTTTACAGCGAAAATTATATTTTAAAGGAGCAACATTATGACTCAAATTCCTAACTGTCCAAATTGCCAATCTGAATACGCTTATGAAGATCGCGGGCTGTTTGTTTGTCCTGAATGCGGAAACGAATGGCAAGAGCAACAAGCGGCGGAAGAAGCACCCGTATACAAAGATGCCAATGGCAATATTTTAGTAGATGGTGATACAGTGACAGTCATCAAAGACTTGAAAGTCAAAGGCGCATCTGGCGCCATCAAACAAGGAACGAAAGTGAAAAACATCAAATTAGTCGAAGGCGACCACAACATTGATTGCAAGATCGATGGCTTCGGCGCGATGAAACTAAAATCAGAATTTGTAAAAAAAGGTTAAAAACAAAATCTTCCAGTCATCTTCATAATTTTTTCACCACTTTAATGGTAAAATAAGGTCAAAGATTAAAAGGGGGAATTTTATCGTGTATGGTATGGGCGGATACGGGTTCGGCTTTTTTTATGACCCGACTTTCATTCTCGTAATTATCGGTATGGTGATATCGCTAGCAGCGTCAGCGTACGTCAAAAGTACCTTTAACAAATATGACAAAGTCAGAAGTAAAAATAATATTACCGGCACAAAAGCGGCGCAGTACATCTTGCAGAGCCAAGGAATCAATAATGTTGGTGTGCAAGCGATCGCTGGTGATTTGACGGATAATTACAATTCTGGCAACAAAATGCTGAGTTTATCACAATCCACCGCACAATCAACTTCGGTAGCAGCAATCGGTGTTGCAGCCCATGAGTGTGGTCACGCAGTCCAAGATGCCAAAGGTTATTTTCCTTTGCGTTTGCGTCATGCGATCGTGCCGATCGCCAATATCGGAACTAGCATCTCGATCCCGTTGATTTTGATCGGGGTACTGTTACGAGGCTCGTTTCTGGTCAACTTAGGTTTGTTGGCTTTCTCATTGGCATTTATTTTCCAATTAGTGACCTTGCCAGTCGAGTTCGATGCCTCAAAACGGGCGATCCGTATTTTGGCAGATGGTGGCTTGTTAACAGAAGATGAAGTACCACAAGCAAGAAGAGTGCTCTTTGCCGCAGCGTTGACGTATGTCGCAGCTGCCGTAGCAACCTTATTGCAGCTCTTACGTTTGATTATTTTATTTGGTAATAACAACCGTCGGAATTAATCGACAGTGTGATAGACTAAAGACCAGCTCAGGCATTCTGAACTGGTCTTTTTTCGTTATTCTACTATTAAGTAAATGTAATAGACGTTTTCAACGCTTTTTAAATTTTCTTCGGATAGATTGTTTTCCATTTCAGCATATAGTTTGACGTCACCGCCCTTGGCAATATAAAGCAACGGAATTTCTTGTTTTTTCTCAATGTTAAGCTCGTTATTGGGAATACTAGTACTAGCTCCAGTAGGAGATAAACTATCTTCTCCAAGGGACGTATAGTGGAATTTTGATAAGTCGGTCATTGTATTTGATGAGGAACCATTTGAAAATAAATCAACGAAGAGTAGAGAATCGCTCTTAGTAATTCCTATATTCAAATAGCCATTATAATCACTTCTTGGCTCTGTTATCAGGGAAGCGACTATTTTGTGTTCTTTTATCTCCCCTTTTTGATAATAATCAAAGTAAACCGTCATGGACTCAGCCACTGTGTTAAATTTCAGTTGTGAGCCAAAATCCAACAATAAACTAGAAAGGTCCATAGGGTTCTCTAGCTGAACAAGGTGATTATTGGGAACGCCAGCTACTTTTTTACTAGGGAAAGGACTGTAATTATAGTAATAACAATAAAGCATGGTAGGCAGCCCTATCACGAGCAAGAATGCGAAAAAAATCTGGAAAGGATTTCGAGGCCGAATTAGTGTCTTGACAGTATCTGGTGCTTTTTGGTTTTTAGCAGTCATTGTCTTCTTCCTCCAAAATTGTGGCTTCTATAGAATCTCTTTTGGGAGACAATAGAATTTGATTGTTTCCTTATCGGTAAATGATTACCGGAAGATGCCATGAAAAAATAATTTAAATATATATCTATAATCTCAAAGATAACCAAAAAGCGCAATCAAATTTTGATATTTATTGAGGGCACTCCTTATTGGGGAATAATCATTCAGAGCACATTACTTGGCAGACAAAAATAGCAGAATAATTAGCTCTATCCTGCAAAAGAAAAATTATCTTAGCGTAGAAGGCAGGAATCGAACCTGCACCTCGTCTTTGCCAAAAATAACCAGAAATACGTTCCGATCATTTTTACCAAAACGAGTAAAGCGCCAGACTTCATCTACACTTTGTATTATGCCAAAGAGAGTTCAACGATTTCGTAAGAAGCAATGAAAAAATTGCAAAAAGTTGTGTAGAAAACATGAAGGTTGTTTAAGAAAGAGTAACCTCAGAATGCCGGCGTGAAAAAGGAGGAAGCAGCTGCATTGAAGCGTAAAGCGCTTCGTTTGGAAACCTCCGTTTTTTCTGAAAAAATCAGATAAAGTTTTCTTGACATTTGCTAGGTGAGAATGTATCATTCTGTTTGGGCACTCTTTACAAGAGTCAGAAAGTGATTTAGAATTTTCGCTCCCTATTCATTTATGGATAGGGAGCTTTTCTTATTTTCTAAATGCTTTTCCTGTAAAATAGATTAAAGGAGTTTTTCAGTTTATGACAAAATATATTTTTGTAACCGGCGGTGTGGTTTCTTCTATTGGTAAAGGGATCGTAGCAGCATCATTAGGACGTTTGTTGAAAAATCGCGGCTTGAAAGTAACCATTCAAAAATTCGATCCGTACATCAACGTCGATCCAGGAACGATGAGCCCATATCAACATGGTGAAGTATTCGTAACCGATGATGGAGCAGAGACCGACTTAGACTTAGGTCACTATGAACGCTTTATCGATATCAATTTGAACAAATACTCAAATGTAACAACTGGAAAAATCTATTCAGAAGTTTTGCGGAAAGAGCGTAAAGGAGAATACTTAGGCGCGACTGTTCAAGTGATCCCGCACATTACCAACGAGATCAAAGAAAAAATCATGCGGGCAGCCAAAATGACTGATTCAGATGTGATCATCACAGAAGTCGGCGGTACAGTAGGGGATATTGAATCATTGCCGTTTCTAGAAGCTTTGCGTCAAATGAAAGCAGACGTAGGTTCAGACAATGTGATGTACATCCACACGACGCTGATTCCTTATTTGAAAGCAGCGGGCGAAATGAAAACCAAACCGACCCAACACAGTGTGAAGGAACTGCGCGGCTTAGGGATTCAACCAAATATCTTGGTCGTTCGGACAGAACAACCCGTAGGACAATCAACAAAAAACAAATTGGCACAATTCTGTGACGTGGCACCAGAAGCCGTGATCGAATCTCGTGACGTTGAGACCCTTTATTCGATCCCATTGGCACTGCAAGCGCAAGGCATGGATCAAATCGTGTGTGATCATTTGAAACTGACCGCACCAGTTGCTGACATGACTGAATGGCAAGCATTGGAAGAAAAGGTGCTGAATTTGAAGAAAAAGTACGCATCGCATTAGTCGGAAAATACGTGGAATTGCCAGATGCTTATCTATCGGTTGTCGAAGCCTTGAAACATTCTGGTTTTGCCTTTGATGCAGACATCGAGATCGATTGGATCAAAGCCCAAGAAATCACACGGGAAAATGTGGAGTCTTACTTAGGCGAAGTAGACGGGATCCTTGTTCCTGGTGGATTTGGTGATCGTGGGATTGAAGGGAAAATCGAAGCGATCCGATATGCTCGGGAAAACGATGTGCCATTCTTAGGGATTTGTCTAGGGATGCAAATGGCTTGTGTGGAGTATGCCCGCAATGTCGTTGGCTTGGAAAATGCCAATTCCGCAGAAACAGATCCTGAAACAGCCAACAACATCATTGACTTGATGGCTGACCAAGAAAACATCGAAAACTTAGGTGGAACATTGCGTTTAGGCTTGTATCCATGTAAAGTGAAAAAAGGCACCAAAACAGCTGCAGCTTATGATGGGGAGGAAGTTGTTCAAGAACGTCACCGTCATCGTTATGAATTTAATAACAAATACCGTGAAATCTTTGAAGCAAATGGTATGGTCTTCTCAGGTGTATCGCCAGACAATCGTTTGGTTGAGATCGTTGAGATTCCAGAAAACAAATTCTTCGTGGGTTGCCAATTCCACCCAGAATTGATTTCTCGTCCAACACGCCCACAACGCTTGATCAAAGCATTTGTTGGAGCTTCATTAGACAATCGTCAAGCATAATAATCGTTAGTGGCAAACCAAAAAATGAATGTGCGAAACTCCTCATCTCAAGATGGGGAGTTTTTTGAGTTGCGCGATCCCAGTAATCCGTAAAAGGTTGACACTTGCGTGAGCGTTGGTGGAAATCATCTGTTTCTGCATACAAAAAACTTCCGTCAAAACGACCGGAAGTTTCTGGCTGATGCATTATTTTTTTCGCTAACAGTTCGAATGAAATCCGCCAGCGGAAACGCGTGTTGATTTGCTGGTGCCTAGAGAGGATTATTCTTTTAATTTATACCCTTGATCCAAGAGCATTTCCTCTGTACGTTCCATGCTGATCCCATTTTCGGTATTTCCTTCAAAACTAACCCCAGGCAATTGTTTTGCTGAATCATAATCCAACTCGTCGTAATTGATCTTCAAGGATTCAGTCGCTTCACTATCTGTATAGTCGAGGGAATAGTCCAACCCTTTGACTTGCTGATACTGTTCTGCGATCGGATCAAGTACCGTCTGTGCTTCTTCTTTAGTCGTTACCCCAATTGCTGAATAAGGCATGACATTGTTTGCAGTCTGAGTTTTTACTTTATCGCCTTCATAAGTGAAGACCAGTTCCATCGAAACCCCATTTTGATCCATTGTGAATGTTTTGGTTTCTTCTTTGGCCCCCGAGCTGCAACTTGCCAAGAAAAGAACTCCGATGACTGCCAAAAATCCAATAAGCGCTTTTTTCATTTTATCCCTCCTTTTTTACATAATAATATAGCCGCTTTCACAAGGCTATTCTTATGCTCAGAGGAGAAGAAGGAAGGATTTACTGGAAAATTATGATAAAACGACGAAAAAATATGTGAAATTTTTCTCGAATTTTCACACGCTGATATGTTATCTAACGACCGCATATAGGAGAGCAAAACCTTACAGAATCGTAGACTTTCAGAAAAGATGATGAAAATGCTGGATTTTTATATTTGTGCAATCTTTTTTTGAAAAGAGAAATTCCTCTTTTTAGTAGCAAATACCGCAAATATTTGCTAAAATAGCATTGTCGGTTAAGCATTGCTTAACAAATAAAGTTTTTCAAAACTTAGGAGGAATTTTTTATGCCAGTAGTATCAGGAGCTGAATTCTTAAAAGCTGCTCGTCAAGGCGGATATGCAGTCGGCGGATTCAACACAAACAACTTAGAATGGACACAAGCGATTTTAAAAGCTGCTGAAGCGAAAAAAGCGCCAGTTCTAATCCAAACTTCAATGGGTGCTGCCAAATATATGGGCGGATACAAAGTTGCTAAAGACATCGTTACAAACTTGGTTGATTCAATGAACATCACTGTTCCAGTTGCAATCCACTTAGACCATGGTGATTATGATGCAGCAATGGAATGTATCGAAGTTGGTTACACTTCTGTTATGTTTGATGGCTCTCACTTACCATTTGAAGAAAACTTGAAATTGGCTAAAGAAGTTGTCGAAAAAGCACACGCAAAAGGCGTTTCTGTGGAGTGTGAAGTTGGTTCAATCGGCGGAGAAGAAGATGGAATCATCGGTTCTGGCGAATTAGCTGACATCGAAGAATGTAAACAAATGGTTGCAACTGGTATTGATTACCTAGCTTGCGGAATTGGTAACATTCACGGTCAATACCCTGAAAACTGGAAAGGCCTTGCTTTTGACCACTTACAAGCAATCGCTGATGCAGTAGGTTCTGATGTACCATTAGTATTACACGGTGGTTCTGGTATTCCTCAAGACCAAATCGAAAAAGCAATCTCAATGGGTGTTTCTAAAGTAAACGTAAATACTGAATTCCAATTATCATTTGCTAAAGCAACTCGTGAATACATCGAAGCTGGCAAAGATAAAGAAGGTAAAGGATTCGACCCTCGTAAATTATTAGCACCAGGTGTTGCTGCAATCGTTAAAGATGCAGAAGAACACATCGACTGGTTCGGTTCAGCTGGTAAAGCTTAATCTTATAATGAACAAAAACCGCTGGAAAGCATATTTTCCAGCGGTTTTTTTGATATAAAATAGCTAGCAAGGTTTACCCAAATTTCAAGTGGTGAATGGCTAATTCAACTTACAAAAAACGATCAGTAAAAGCGGAATGATACAACATACGAAGAAAGAGACGATGCTGTTTGCTTCATCTGCTTGAAGGCAAATAATAACCGAATAAACAGTTGTTTGGAAGATGATCATAAGGAGTTTTTATGGTGAGTAATATTCGTTTATTCGGTTATCTGCTGCATTTTGTTTCCGCTGATTATTGCTCGTTATTTTTTGTTTATTTGAAGAAGGCATTCAGTGCCTCATCAACTTTTTCTTGGTCTGCTAAATAAGGAATTGTAATATGATCAGTTTCTCGGTTTAGGTGATTGTACTCTATGGCAGTCTCGATGGCATGTTCATTTCGTGCCCAATTCCTCCTAGCTACACACCCCCATTGTGTCCCAAGCGATGGCAGATTTAATGATTTCATCGGTTGTTTTTGAACCATCAAGGAGCAATCCGAACCCCCCATTGATTGATTTCCCAATACCCACGCCACCACCATTGTGAAGGGCGATTAGCGTCATGCCTCTTGCGGCGTTGCCCGCGTAACATTGGGTCGCCATGTCAGCACAGATATTGCTGCCATCTTTAATATTGGCTGTTTCTCTAAAAGGTGAATCTGTTCCAGAGACATCATGATGATCTCTTCCTAGCATAACGGGACCGATTTTTCCTTGGCGTACCATTTCGTTAAACCGCAGAGCAATATTGACTCTCCCCATGCAATCTTGATAAAGAATTCGTGCTTGAGTTCCGACCACCATTTGATTTTTTTCAGCGTCACGAATCCAAATATAGTTGTCACGATCTTGGTATCGACGCGTGGGATCTATTACCGACATGGCAGCTTGATCGGTGGCAATGAGATCTTCTTTTTTACCACTTAGGCAAACCCAACGGAAAGGACCGTAACCATAATCAAATAACATGGGGCCCATAATGTCTTCCACATAGGATGGCCAGATGAATCCGTCTTTGTCATTCAAACCATTATTTGAGATGTCTTTGATCCCAGAGTCATAAATAGCTTTCATAAATGAATTACCGTAATCAAAGAAGTAAGTCCCTTTTGCAGTCAGTGAGTCAATGACATTGAAATGTCGAGCCAATGTTTGGTCCACTAATTGACGGAATAACTGTTTGTTCTCCGCTAACAAAGCTGTCCGTTCTTCAAAGGACACACCGGCAGGACAATAGCCACCCTCATAGACATTGTGACAAGATGTTTGATCAGAAAGCAAATCGATGTGGATTGCTTGCCGATCCAGATACTCCAGTAAATCAACGATATTGCCGTGATAAGCGATTGATGTGCTAATGTTATTTTTGACGTATTCTTGAGCAATAGCTGCAGCTTCTGCTGGTGTTTTTGCTAATTGGCTGATCCATCCTTGTTTCATCCGAGTCTCAATCCGAGAATAGTCGACTTCTGCAATGATTGCGACGGCATTCGCAATTTCAGCGGCTTTTCCTTGGGCTCCGCTCATCCCACCTAACCCAGAAGAAACAAACAATTTTCCTGTAAGGTCGCCATCGTCTGGGATATTCAGTTTTAACCGCCCAGCATTTAATAGAGTATTGAAGGTTCCATGGACGATTCCTTGAGGGCCAATGTACATCCAGCCACCTGCGGTCATCTGACCATAGTTGGTAACCCCCATTTCTTCTGCTATTTCCCAATCCTCGATATTATCGTATTCACCAATCAATAAACCGTTTGTGATAATGACCCTAGGCGCATCTTTTTTTGATTTAAATAATCCGAGTGGATGTCCGGATTCAATCACAAGTGTTTGTTCATCAGTGATTACTTCTAAATACTTTTTGATCAGCTGATATTGCATCCAGTTTGAACAGACTTGACCTGTTTCTCCATAAGTGACGAGTTCATAGGGATAAAGCGCAACATCAAAATCTAAATTGTTATCGATCATGACTTGCATTGCTTTTCCAGCAAGACAATTTCCTTGATAGTCATCAATTGGTTTCCCATAAATTCGTGTTTTAGGATACCAGCGATAGCCATATATTCTTCCACGAGTTTTCAGCTCATCTAAAAATTCCGGTATCACTTTATCATGATGGTCTGGATGTACATAACGAAGAGCATTTTTTAATGCGAGTTCCGTCTGTTCTTTTGATAGACGAAAGCCGCGATTTGGTGCTCTTCGAATCCCTGTTTGAAAAACAGTTTTGTCAGGTAATTCGGCATCTAACTTGATCGTCATCGCTGATTCGATCGTTTTCAGATCCACTGTCATTCCTCCTTAGAATAAAAATTACTTGCTGTACGCAGTTGTTACGTGATGAGTTTACAGCAAGTATATCTGATGTCTGTCAGCAAAGTGTCCAGAAAAAAGAAAACGCCTTCGAAAGGGTTTCTCTTAGCCAATAAGTGATTGTTTGACAAAAAATTGACTTATTTTTTATACGATGTACTTGATGAATAAAGGAGGAAAACTAATGAAAGCTGATAAAATTTTACTTCATTTTTCTCAAGTATTTTGTGGTATTGATAAAGGACATCCGTTGCGAGGAGCGGAAATGAATGAAGCCTATATTCTGGAGGATGGATATATTGCGATCGAAGGAGCAAAAATTATTGACGTAGGAACTGGAATGCCAGACCTGCAATTGATTGACGAAAACACAGAATTAATTGATTGTACTGGAAAGACTGCCGTTCCTGGACTGATCGATTGTCATACTCACTTGGTCTATGGCGGGAGTCGAGAACATGAGTTTGCGCAAAAATTGAAAGGCGTTCCTTACTTGGAAATACTTGCCGAAGGGGAGGTATTTTGAATACTGTAGCAGCAACGCGCAAAGCTTCGTTTCAAGAATTGTATCAAAAATCAACCCAATTGTTGGATAAAATGGCACTTCATGGTGTAACTACCATAGAAGCGAAAAGCGGATATGGCTTGGACTGGGAAACAGAAAAACGTCAGTTAGAGGTGATGAAAAAGCTGCATCAAAAACACCCATTAGATGTAGTTGCAACTTTTATGGCTGCTCATGCTATTCCAGCGGATTACAAAGATGATTCAGATGCCTTTGTAGAAAAGATTATTCAAGAAATGCTTCCGGAAGTGAAGCAACAGCATTTAGCAGAATTCTGTGATGTTTTTTGTGAGGAAAAGGTGTTTTCAGCTGCGCAAGCCTATCGATTACTATCTGCCGCACAGTCCTTAGGGTTTGCTGCAAGAATCCATGCAGATGAAATTGCATCAATCGGTGGCTGTCAAACGGCAGCAGAGCTGAAGACGGTCAGTGCAGAGCATTTGATGGTCATCCGTGATTCTGATATTGAACGCTTGAGCCGAGCCCAAGTTATTGGTAATCTTTTGCCGGGTACTACGTTCAGCTTAATGGAAGATACCTATGCCCCAGCAAGAAAAATGCTAAACTACGGCATGGCGATAACCCTTGCTACAGACAGCAATCCGGGTAGCTGCCCGACAGCAAATCTGCAATTTATTATGCAATTAGGTTGTTTACAGATGAAATTGACACCGGTCGAAGTTTTTAATGCGGTTACAATCAATGCAGCTTATTCGATTCAGCGTAATGAAACAGTTGGAAGTTTGGAAGCAGGTAAGAATGCTGATATCACAATATTTGATGCGAAAAATATTGATTTTACAATGTATTTTTTTGCAACAAATCTAGTGAGCCAAGTCTATAAAAATGGTCGCTTGATCGTTAATGGAGGAAACATTTTGCGATAATAGCCAAGGGGCAAACACGGATAAATCAAGCGTCACTCGATTGCGTATATATAAGTGTGGCATAAAATAGCTGGAGGTAATCGTATGCATAAAAAACTGTCGTTTCAACTCTTTGGCAGCCCACAGATTTATTTAGATGACGAACCTGTATTTTTTTCATTCTCCAAGGTAAACGCATTGCTGTACTACTTGGTGGTTCATTCGTCTGTCAGCAGGAATGAAGCAGCGGGTATTTTATGGCCAAATAAAAGTGAGAAATCTGCTAAAAAAAATTTGCGAAATACAATTTACCAAGCAAATAAAGAATTGGATGCCGAAGTTATTGTTTCACCCAATAAAACTATTTTACAATTGAGTAATTGCTTAACTATCAGTAGTGATGTTGAGCGTTTTTCAGCAGATCCCATGTTTTATCTAGACGAGTATCGGGATGAGTTTTTAAAAGGTTTTTACTTGAAAGATTCAGAGATGTTTGATCTTTGGACAGTTAAAATGAGATCATCCTTTGAACAAAAATTTATTCGAGCATGTTATCAAAAAGTTGAGCACGATATTAAAGTCAATCGATTGGAGGATGTTGAGAAAAATATCCGCCGTTTGATTGCAATTGATGAATATGATGAACGAAATTACCAAATGCTCATGGAATTTTATCAAAACAGCGATCGAAGTGGGAAAGTGATTGAAACTTACTACGAATTAGCCAATCTTTTAGGGGCGGAAATGGCCATCGATCCTAGTGAAAAGACACGGGAAATTTATGAACAAACATTAACGATCGTTCATCAAAAAGAAGAACAGAAAAGTAGTTTCAATAATCGATTTTACGGTCGAACAAAAGAGATCGAGGTTCTAGAGGGACATTTAAGCTGTTTCACAAAAAAGCGTTCCTTTCATTCCGTTTTGGTTCAAGGAGATGCAGGTGTTGGCAAAACCGCTCTTTGTCAGCAAGTGTTGAAGTATGCCACAGAGAAAAAATTATTACGGTCTCCTGCTATCAAACAGAACAGAAATTTTCTTTGCGGATTTGGCGAGAAATCATTGATCAATTGATCTTACTAGCACAGCAAGAGCCGAAAATCGATCATTTGATATGGGAAAAACGACTGAGCCGTTTTTTTCCTTGTATTGGAGAAACAGATACGGATGAGTTTGATCCCTCGGTTGATGAGCAAGACATCAACTATCTTTCGCAGGTCTTGCTATCGATATTGAATCGTCTTTCACAGACCAGTCAGCTTGTTTTTTTTATTGAGAATATCCAGTGGTGTGATCAAAAAAGTCTACAATTATTGACAAGCCTGATGCTTCATAATAAAACTTGTTTCTTTCTCTTAACGATACGATCTGGGTATTCTCGAGAGTTGACCGACTTTGTTCATATATTGAGTAATTATAACAAATTGATAAAAATTAAATTGACCGCCTTCTCTTCCGAAGAGGTAAAGGCGTTTATTGAAAAACAGCTGCCAAGCGTACAGGTGGATCATCTATTTGCCCAAAAACTTTACCAAGAGTCGGCAGGCTATCCACTCTTTTTAATGGAATATGCAAGGCAGTTGAACAATGACGGAAAAATCGAATTTATGACTGAAAAAATTCAACATGAATTAGAGTTTATGATGCTCCAATTAAGCGAACTTGAAGAAAAAATTCTGCAAGCTGCTGCCTATTTTCGCGATCAGGCACCGGTGTCGATGTTGGCTGAGGTAGTCGAGCGACCAGTGGCAGAAGTCGTCAAAGCAGTTTCTGACTTAACCGATAGAAAGCTGGTTTCTGAGTTTGTTCTTTCTGGAAAAATCATTATTCGTATTAAATTACAAAAACTAAAAGAATATCTGTATCAGAAGCAAACAGTATCTAAATTGAGGGTCACTCATGAAAAGATTGCCGAGATCTTTGAATCTCACTGGAAGATTTCTCAGGAAAAAGGTCTACTTGCAGAAGTTGCCTATCATTACAAGTGTGCCCACCAAGAGCTTAAATCGCTGGATTATCAACTGTCTGAACTTACAATCAACTTGCGCTATCAACACGAACTATTTCCAATTTATCCTGAAGCTAACCAATTGGTAGTTGACTTTCAGCCTTCAGAACAGCAAAAAGAATTGGAACATTTAAATCAGATCGGCGAGCAATTAAAAGAGCTTGAGCTGATATATGGGGAAGAGGATGACTATAAACTTTTGTGGATGAAATATCTCTATTTAGAAGGTCGTTGTTTCATTACTATTGGCAATTATCAGCGAGGGATCGAAAATATTCAGCAAGTTATTGTCAAAGCGATGAATGATCACAATGAATATTATTTACTAAAAGCGTATCGTCAAATGATCTATTATTTCATTCAAACCGATAATGCAAATGACATGCGGCATTATATCGAGTTAGCAATGACTGTCGCTATCAAAACCAATGATCATGAGGCAATTGGCGTCTTATTACGGCTCAAAGGCTTGCACCGATTGATGATCGGCGAAATCGAAGAAGCAAAGCGGCTTCTTCATGAATCAATGACAATCTTTACGATCTCAGAGGATTTAAAAGATAAATATGCGAGCAATATAGCGGCGATTTATGATTATTTAGCTGAAATAGAGCGCATTAGTGGAAATTATCCCCAAGCGATCACGTATCATAAAAAAGCCATCGCTCTATGCGAAGATCGAGAAGCATGGACTAGTTTAGCGATTTTTTATGTAGATATGGGGATTTCGCTGTTTTTGACTTGTGATTACTCTCAGGCTAAAACTTTTTTACAAAAAGCTAAGCGGCTATATCGTGATTTATCTTCCTCATGGAAAAAGATTCAGATGGATGTTTATCTAGCGTTAATCGAGCTCAAAGAAGAAAATTATTCGACTATTTTGGCGCTCCTTACTCAATTTTCGAAAATGGAGGAACAATTTCTAAGTCCTAGAGATTTAGGTCTGATCGCTTTTTTACGAGCAATTTTAAAACTTAGAATAATGAACAACACGTTGCATGCACCTGAAATCGCTGAACTTTTAGAGAAAAGTGAGCACTACTATTATGAGCAGGCTTTGGAAAACCTGAGTCCGTATCGTGATCAGTTTGAGTTACGCTGCCTAGAAGAACAGTTTGACAAAAGCGATGTTGACGATTGACAATACCGCCTGTTTGTTGATTTATACAAATAGGTTCTTTTGCGTAGTGCAGAGGGGAGTACTCCCAATATTTTCATTAGAAAAATCTTATTTCCAGTCGCTTTTTTCTAATGAAGGTATCTAAAAATCGTCAAAGTAATGTTTGTAAAACGAGATGTGTTGCTAAGAAAAATGATTTTAAATGATCGTTTTCCTTAGCGGGTATATCAAAAGAGTAAGACATGCAAGAAAAAATACCGATTGATAGGTAATCATGTTATTTTATATTTTTCGATTTTGCATGACTATTATTGTAAGCACTAACAGTCAAATAAGTGTCAAATTTTCGATTTCTCTTTTACTTTGGATCGCGTAAAAAAAACAGAACTGAAAAAATTGTTTTTATGAAATTATGTGAAGAGTTAAATGTTGATATATAAGGGTTATTGACCGTTTTTTTGCTCGGTGCTAAGGTTAAATTGTTTAATGTATAACGTTTTCATTGGTTGCTGCTGTACGCAAAAAAATGCTGTTGGATTTTTGCATGGAAGTGATGAGCCTTGCAAAAATAGGTGACAATTGAATAAAGAAGAAGAAAGGATGTTTTCTTATGGCAATGTTGATTGAATGTATTCCGAATTTTAGCGAGGGACGAGATCAAAAAGTAATTGAAGGATTAGTAAAGATTGCAAAAGAGGTTGTTGGTGTAATGTTATTGGATTATTCATCAGACCCAAGTCACAATCGCAGCGTTTTCACGTTAGTAGGTGATCCAGATGGGATTCAAGAAGTCGTTTTTAAGTTAGTCAAATATGCGAGCGAGCACATTGATATGACCAAACAAAAAGGAGAACATCCACGGATGGGGGCAACCGATGTTGTTCCATTTGTCCCTATCAAGGACGCTTCAACAGCAGATTGTGTGGAACTATCGAAAAAAGTCGCTAAGCGAATCAATGATGAGCTACAGATTCCGATTTTTTTATATGAAGAATCTGCTTCTCATCCAAATCGGAAAAACTTGGCGAAGGTTCGTAAAGGACAGTTTGAAGGAATGGCAGAAAAAATGAGAGATCCAGAGTGGCAGCCTGATTTTGGCAAACCGGAGATACATCCTACTGCGGGAGTGACTGCCATAGGGGCTCGGATGCCGTTAGTAGCATTTAATGTGAATTTAGATACGGACAATATTGAGATTGCAAACAAAATCGCTAAAATCGTTCGAGGGTCAAGCGGGGGCTTTGCTTATTGTAAAGGAATTGGAGTCATGCTGGAAGAGCGCAATATCGCTCAAGTATCAATGAATATGGTTAACTTTGAGAAAACCCCTCTTTATCGAACGCTGGAAACGATCCGCTTTGAGGCGAAAAGGTATGGTGTCAAGATTTTAGGAAGTGAAGTGATTGGGTTAACTCCTGCCAAAGCTTTAATTGATTGTGCGGAGTATTATTTGCAGATTGAAGATTTTGACTACAACAAGCAGGTATTGGAAAATCATCTTTTAAATTAGGAGGGTGTTCGATGTTGTTGAAAGAGTTAACAGTGACAGATTTTGCGGCAATTTTAGGATCAGCTGAACCTGCACCAGGGGGCGGATCAGCCTCAGCAGTTGCTGGCACTTTAGGTATTTCACTCACTAAAATGGTAACGGAACTTACAATGGGCAAAAAGAAATATGCAGAACATCAGGAGTTGATGCAAAAAATCCATGAACAAGCTAAATGTCTCCAAGAAAGCTTTTTAGCAGCTATTGATGAAGATACGAAAGCGTTCAATCAGATTTCTGCAGTCTTTGCAATGTCTAAAGATACAGCAGAGGAAAAAGCAGTCAGGGCAGCGGCGCTTCAACGCGCACTACAAGGAGCAGCAGCTTCTCCAATGAAAATGATGGAGCTAGCAGTTTCTAGCTTAAATACAACAAAAGAGATCGTTGGGAAATCGAACATCAATGCAGCGAGTGACCTTGGTGTAGCGGCTTTAAATTTGAAATCAGCACTTCAAGGAGCTTGGCTGAATGTATTGATCAATCTTTCTGGAATCAAAGAGCCATCTTTTGTTGCGGAGTATCAAGAAAAAGGTCAGAAATTGGTAGATCAAGGAATTCAGCTAGCAGATGCAATCTACAGTGAGATCGAGAAAATAATTTGAGAGGAAGTTGACGTGAAATGACATATTTATCCGATATAGAAATCGCCAATCAAGTAATCCTCAAGCCCATTAAAGAAATAGCGAAAAGCTTGGGAATCCCAGAAGATAATCTATCTTTGTACGGAAACTACAAAGCAAAAATCAATTTGCAAAATCTCTTACCTCAAACTACTCGTAAGGGAAAATTGATTCTTGTTACGGCAATCACCCCAACACCTGCTGGTGAAGGGAAGACGACTACTTCAGTAGGATTAGTAGATGCATTAAATCGCATCGGCAAAAAAGCAGCCATCGCACTAAGAGAGCCTTCTTTGGGACCAGTCTTTGGCGTAAAAGGTGGTGCAGCCGGAGGTGGTTATGCGCAAGTCGTTCCAATGGAAGACATCAACTTGCATTTTACAGGAGACTTTCACGCCATTGGCGCAGCAAATAATCTCTTGGCAGCGTTACTGGATAATCATATCCATCATGGAAACCAGCTAGAAATCGATAATCGACGAATTACGTGGAAACGTGTTGTTGATATGAACGATCGACAATTACGTTATATCGTAGATGGACTTCACGGTCGAGTGAACGGTGTTCCTCGCGAAGATGGCTACGATATAACCGTGGCTTCAGAGATGATGGCAGTGTTGTGTTTGGCAAATGATATTGTCGACTTAAAGGAAAAGCTAGCACGAATGATCGTTGCTTACAATTATCGTGGCGAACCGATCACAGCGGGTGATCTGAGTGCCGCAGGTGCGTTGACAGCTCTTTTAAAGGAAGCAATTCAGCCAAATATCGTGCAAACCTTAGAGCATTCACCAGCATTTATTCATGGGGGACCTTTTGCAAATATTGCTCATGGGTGTAATAGTGTGTTAGCAACGAAAATGGCTCTAACATATGCTGACTATGCCGTAACGGAGGCTGGGTTTGGCGCGGATCTCGGGGCAGAAAAGTTTATTGACATCAAATGCCGTCAATCCGACTTACAACCAGATGCCGTTGTTTTAGTGGCAACTATTCGTGCTTTAAAAATGCATGGAGGAGTCAAGAAGAGTGACTTGTCTGCTGAAAATATTTCTGCAGTTAAGAAAGGTTTGGTTAATTTAGAGAGACATCTGTACAACATCCAAAAAGTTTATGGATTACCAGTCGTCGTTGCTATTAATAAATTCCCAACAGATACGCAAGAAGAACTGATCGCGGTGCAACGTGCTTGCGAAGAACAAGGGGTAGAAGTGTCCTTATCTGATGTATGGGGTCAAGGCAGCCTGGGCGGTGAAGATCTCGCTGAAAAAGTGGTCCGTTTAGCAGAGCAGGAAAAACATTTTTCATACGTATATCAGATAGACGATCCAATAGAAGAAAAATTAACCAAAATCGTTCAAAAAGTCTACGGTGGAAAAGGGATTGAATTTACTGCATCTGCTAGGAAAGATTTGGCTCAATTGAAACAAAATGGCTTAGATAACTATCCTATCTGCATGGCTAAAACCCAATATTCATTTTCTGACGATGCCACAAAAATCGGTGCACCCGAAGATTTTCTTGTTACAATCAGTCAATTGAAAGTTTCAGCTGGCGCAGGATTCATTGTGGCGTTGACTGGAGCTGTGATGACGATGCCTGGTTTGCCAAAAATACCGGCGGCAGAAAAAATCGATGTTGATGAAAATGGAAATATCATTGGTCTCTTTTAATTAACTCTAGCGATCCTTACGTTTTTGTGCGAGAAAGGCTGTAGTCATGAGCCCTAGTAGTCCGTAAATGAGTATATGGAAACATAACAGCTATTAAAAAGGGAGATGTAAGAGATGCAAGAACAAGAAATGCTGCCGGAAATTGATGTGTCAGTCAATTCGCAGGAAGAAAAAGCCAAGTTTAGTCTTAGTGGTGCAACTCTGTACGGAATCAATGCAGTCATTGGATCAGGTATTTTTCTTTTGCCTCGTACGATTTATCAAGACTTAGGACCAGCCTCCTTGTTGGCGATGCTGGTTGTAGTAGTCTTAGTTTTAATGTTAGCGATTTGTTTTGCTGAAGTTGCTGGTTATTTTAATAAAAATGGTGGTGCGTTTCAGTACGCAAAAACAGCGTTTGGTGATTTTGTGGGATTCAATGTGGGAATCTTAGGCTGGTTCGTAACGATTATTGCTTGGGCGGCAATGGCAGCCGGCTTTGCAAAACTAATGATTCAAACATTCCCCGCATTGGCAGGACAAAATACATTGATCAGTATTGCACTGGTTTTATTCTTATCGGGAATCAACACATTGGGAATCAAGACGTCTAAGATATTTACGATTACGATCACAATCGCTAAGTTGATACCGATTATTGCGTTTACCAGTGTAGCGATCTTTTTTATCAAGCATGGTATAGACACAGGAAATTTCACCCCATTTTTACAGTTAAATCCTGATATGACACTTTCTCAAGCAATGGCTTCAACGTCGTTAACTGTTTTTTATGCATTCATCGGTTTTGAGGCACTGCCAGTCGTGGCAGGAGAGATGCGAAATGCAAAGAAAAATGTTCCAAAAGCGATTATTGGTTCTATCAGTATCATTTCATTGCTATATTTCATTATTATTGCTGGAACTATCTCTATGCTAGGAATGGGAATTTTACAAAGCGATGCACCCGTTCAAGATGCGTTTGCTGAAATGATCGGGCCTGCTGGACGGTGGATCATTTCAATAGGAGCATTGATTTCAATAGCAGGTCTAAATGTAGGCGAATCTTTGATGGTTCCTCGATATGGTGCATCAATTTCTGATGAAGGACTTTTACCAAAATTTATTTCAAATAGGAATAGTAAAAATGCACCAACAATGGCGATTTTGGTATCTGGCGGATTAGCGGTCTTTTTCCTACTGACTGGCAGCTTTGAACAATTAGCAGAGTTAAGTGTCGTCTTTCGTTTCTTCCAGTATATTCCAACTGCCTTAGCAGTTATTTGGATGCGTAAAAAGAATCCGGATACAGTTCCAAGCTTCCAACTTCCATTTGGGCCAGTTATTCCTATCGTTTCAATCATCGTAAGTATTTGGATGGTTGCTGCAGCAAACTTGATCAATTTAATTGCTGGAGTCATAGGTATCGGGATTGCCAGCCTACTGTATTTAGTATTTATCAAAAAGAATATGGAAGCTTAACAAAGTGGCAAATGCTGTCGTGATCCCGAAAAGTTAGTTTCTTGATCTGACTTTTTGGGGCACTTGATGCAAGAAGCGTTTCTTTGATTTTGTTGAAGTGGAGGAAAGAATATGAAGTCAGAAATCATAGAAGTGAATTTGACAGGGAATAGCTTAACGTTAGAGGAGATCATTGCTGTTGCACGTTATCAGGTAAAAGTCGCAATCGATGAGAAGGCAAAGCAAGCGGTTCATGAATCTCGTCAGATCGTTGACAAAATTGTCGAAGAGAAACGTGTGGTCTACGGTGTGAATACTGGATTTTGTTCGCTATGCAATGTCAGTATTTCTCAAGAGGATACGATTCAACTGCAAGAAAACTTGATTCGGACGCATGCCAGCGGCTTTGGTCGCCCATTATCAGAGGAAGTAGTAAGGGCGGTTATGCTGATTCGTATCAACTCGTTAGTAAAGGGCTTCTCGGGTATCCGCCTAAGTACTGTTGAAGCACTATTAGCGATGCTGAATCAACAAGTACATCCTTTTATTCCAGAAAAGGGATCACTGGGGGCATCGGGAGACTTAGCGCCCTTATCGCATATGGTCATGCCGCTTTTGGGTTTAGGAAAAGCATTTTATCAGGGAGAACTGTTATCGGGGAAGGAAGCGATGGAACGAGCAGGTATTCCGATTATCTGCTTAAGTGCAAAAGAAGGTCTTGCGTTTATTAATGGGACGACAGTATTGACTGCAATCGGGGCTTTAGCAACCTACGATGCGATTGAACTGCTGAAAATGGCTGATATTGTTGGGGCTCTTTCTTTAGAGGTACACGAAGGAATTTCAAGTCCATTTGAAGAAGCATTACATGTCATTCGCCCCCAAAGTGGTCAGTTGGCTACGGCCTCAAATATTCGTCGGCTGATCGAAGATAGCGAGTATGTTACGAAAGCAACGCCTGAGCATGTACAAGACCCTTATACACTGCGGTGTATGCCGCAAATTCATGGGGCTAGTAAAGATTCCATTGCATATGTAAAAGAAAAAGTAGAAATAGAGATAAATTCTGTGACGGACAATCCGATTATAACTCGTGATGGAAAAGTGATTTCTGGTGGGAACTTTCATGGTGAAGTGTTAGCACAAGCGTTTGACTTTTTAGGAATCGCCGCTGCAGAAATCGGGAATGTTTCAGAACGTAGAGTGGAGAGATTGGTGAATCGACAATTGAGCAAGCTGCCTTCTTTTCTGGTTAAATACCCTGGACTCAATTCAGGATTTATGATCACCCAATATGCATGCGCTTCGTTGGTTTCTGAAAATAAAATTTTAGCGCACCCGGCAAGTGTTGATTCCATTCCATCTTGTGAAAATCAGGAAGACTTTGTCAGTATGGGAACGACTGCCGCTCGAACCGCTGCGGATATCGTGAGAAATTCTCGCAGAGTTGTAGCAACGGAACTTTTAGCGGCATGTCAAGCATTGGATCTAAAAGGAGTTGACAAACGCTTGGGAAGAGGCTCGCAAATTGCCTATGCGCTTCTTCGCCAAACAGCAGCTTTTATTGAAAATGACAAAGATATTGAAATCTATGAGGAACTGAATAAAGCAACTGCCTTACTTGAAACTGGAGCAGTTGTTCACGCGGTAGAAGCTCAGATTCCGCTCTTGATTCAGTATGATTGAGCATCAGTGGCAAAAGCAAAAAACAGCGGAAAGAACAAGCAAGTTCCTCTCCAACTGTTTTGCTATGGCATGAATGATCAACTGAGGAAAAAAGTTTCTTTCTTTGCGATTGGGAGATGAAGTAGTGCTGACACCAAATGAAATTATAGAAAAAACGATTGCTGTGGGAATTGCTAAAGTTCGTAAAAGCATAGAAGCAAAGCTTTTATTAGGATTTACAGGAGGTGCGATGATTGCTCTTGGATACTTAGCATATATTCGAGTTTCGGCTTCAATTGGGCAAGATCTGCCAAGTATTGCTAGTTTGATTGGCGCGAGTGTCTTTCCGATCGGGCTGATTGTTATCCTGATGGCAGGAGGAGAACTCGTCACGGGAAATATGATGGCGGTCAGTAGTGCATTTTTTAAAAAGAAAATTTCTTTGAGGGAATTGCTTGCTAATTGGATGATCATCACAGCTGCCAATGTAACAGGAGCCATTTTTGCAGCCTATACATTCGGTCACTTAGTTGGATTGACAAGTACGGGGATCTATCAGCAACAAGTGGTTTTACTAGCGGAACAAAAGCTTGACAGTAGTCTTTTTCAAAGTTTTCTTTCAGGGATCGGCTGTAATTGGTTTGTGGGGATCGCTTTATGGCTTTGCTATGGTGCCAAAGATGCAATTGGAAAGATTGTGAGTGTTTGGTTTCCGGTCATGGTTTTTGTCGTTATTGGCTTTCAGCACAGTGTGGCAAACTGTTTTCTAATTCCGGCAGCAATCTTTGAAGGATACTATTCATGGGGAATATTTTTACAAAATTTTATTGTTGTATTTTTAGGTAATATAATTGGCGGCAGTATTTTTGTGGCAGGAGTCTATCATATAAGTTTGAAAGAAAAATAACAGAGTAGGAGGCAAGGCGTTAAGTGCTTTAGGGATGGGATGTTGCTCTAAAGACGAAGAACGGTGAAAAGCGTTCGCGGTCTTGCTTCTGCATTCGCTGCATAATCGATTTTGTGTAGCAGCTCTAAAGGAGATGCTAAGATGAGAAAATTACCCACCCATGCGATTACGGTGATGGGGTTATTGATTGCTATGATGATTGTTCTATCACAGGTATTTGGTTTTGAAACACAGTTGATAAAAATTACCTTTGATTTTGTTCCACAGATTGTCTTAGCTAGTTTGTTTGGTCCCATTTGGACAGGTATTTGTGCTGCGGTTGCCGATGTTATCGGTGCTGTCCTATTAGGGAAAGCGCCCTTTTTCTTCGGTTTTACCATCAATGCGTTTATAAGCGGATCGGTCTATGGTTATTTCTTTTACCGAAAAGAAATAACGATAAAGCGAGCATTCTTAGCTGTTTTAATCAATACGCTAGTGATTACGCTGTGTTTAACCCCACCTGGTTGGCGATCATGTATAGTATCCCGATTACTGACCGAAATTTATGGGCGATACGTATCACCAAAGCGGTAGTTATGCTGCCGATCCAGACCGGATTGATCACTTTCTTTGGCAAAGCAATACCAATTAATAAAATCGGTTTAAAATTTCTTTCTTTGAAAAGTAGCAAGAATCAATAAAAAGAGGTAATCGATTAAAGAAGAGAAATTAAATCATTTGAGATTCAGCTCATGTAAATGTAAGAACAACCAATCTCTAGTTTGTAAGCAAGCAAATTGCAGGGAAAAGATGAAAAAACTCATTATCACAAGAAAGATTTCAGGATATACTGATATAGTACAAAGTGGTTTCCAAGGTTTTGCTTAGATAGAGGGTTCAATCATTATCAATTCAATGATTAAAAAAAGGGCAAGGAATCTAGGAGACTTCTTTACTTTTGACGTGCCTTTTAAGCTGGATTATTTGGCGACTTGTGTGGTCCATAGAGTCTTTCTGAAAAGAAACTGCTTGTATGGAAGCGTTAGGGACAATGAAAACTACAATAGCTAGTAAGGGCAATCGCAGCACTATTGATGATCGCTTACTAAGTATTGTAGTTTTTTACCCTAGCTTTTTTTGCTCAAAAAGAAGCTTTCAACTAACTTTATTCCGAATAAAGCCCATTGCCATTAAGTAGATCCAAACAGAAATAGCCACCAATACTTGCTGTTAACACATTACAGATAATTAGAACACTAGCAATCAATGTGATATTTTCGAGTAGTGGAGGATTCAGTATATACATCCCTCCAAGAATCAGTAGGATTGGCACACAGGCTGTCAGCATCACCATGTAACGCAACAATCCTTTTGTTAAAAGATTGTTACGGTCTTTCAACCAACGAATAGCAAGAAGATTGCCTACAAAAAAAACTAGCAAGAAGGAGAACAGGACAAGCGTAACATTTAGCCATAAGAAGAATGAAGGATCAAAAAAGATTAGTAGCGAAACAAGCGGTAGAACAATGATCATTCCAGCCTTTAGAAAAGGGATCAGCATGGTATAAAACAACTTTTTGGCAGAGGAATCTGGAATCATATAAATATAGATATTTTTCATTTCTTCCTCTACCCCGGTATCTTTGACTAAACTAAGTAATGTAAGCCAAATGATTCCTGCCATCGCATAAATATCTTTGAAAACAAATGTAAGGAGGAGTAAGGAACCTAATGTCATCCGTTCGTTGGCTGAAAGGATTCTTTTTTCTTCTTCATCAATAGAATATGTTTCGATAATGAAGCGCCTGCTAATTTACGATAAGCTACAGAAGCATCACTGACCTTCGTTGAGTCGTGGTTTTTTCCTTCCAGCGCTTCTTGCAGCACTTCGCTCGCTTCTTCAGAATCCTGAATCGCTTGTTCAAAGAAATAGCCTTTGAGTGTACATAAACGCACGCTTAACAATAGACAGCTCAAAAGATAAAAACCATTGCTAAGAAGAAGGTGGGAGAGACTTTGACTGGAGTAGCCATCCATCAGCCATTTTCCCAAACCAATGATTGGAACAAAATAGAAGAAGGTCTGGTTCGTCAGAGAAAGGAGCGCTTCTAGTAAATGATTCGTTGTAAAGTAGTTGAAGCCAACAAAGCCTAAGCTACCAAGTAACGCAGCTGATGCTAACAACAGGCGAAAATATGTTTTTCTTTCGCGAATCAATTCATTGATATACCAAATTCCTGTAACCAATTCCCAAAAAAAGAAGAACAAGAGCGTACTCCAAAACAAGTAGAGAAGATAGACAAAAGAAAGTGAAAACAGTTGTCCTAAAATCACGCAAAGGAAGAAAATTATTCCTAATGCAACTGTCACACTTTGGGAGAGGCTAAAGAGAATCGCATAACCAAGAATCTGTTTAGTCGAATAGGGTCCGATAAAGAGAAAATGTGCATCTACTTGATAAAAGAGTGCTTGCTTCTTTGAAAATAAACTGATTATCAGAAAGCCTGACACAATTGCTGAGACGCTCAGATTGGTGATGGCGATTTGCTGGATGGACATGAAGTTCTCTGGACCAGAAAAAAGATGCCGGCAACTGGAAAGAGCAAAAAAACCAATGCAAGGATAAGAATGATAGCAGAAAGAGGTCTGCTGAGATAGTACCGTACCAATCCTTTAGCTTTTAAAAAAGTTAAGTTAATTAATGATTTCATCTGTTTCAAGATCCCCTCCCTGTCCAACTACATGTGATTGAGTGACGCGAAAGAACAGCTCTTTCAAGGGTTCCTCTTGGGTTGATTTTTTTGTTTCAGCTACCACTTTTCCATCTTTTAAAATATAGGCACTATCCCAAATATCATCGATCATATCAATGATATGCGTGCTCAATAAAATGCTAGTTCCTTTTTCTTTCAGGGAAGCCAGGATATTCAATGTTTCTTGAATACTTGTTGGATCAAGACCCATCATCGGCTCATCGACCAGCAGTGCCTTCGGTTCCGTCATTAGCGCAAGAATCATTGAGACTTTCTGCCGCATACCTTTAGAAAGCTCTTTGGCGATCGTATTTCTTTTGTGGTCAAGGTGAAACGATTTGAGGTAATAAGCAGCCGTCTCTTGGTAATTTGGTAAATTATAGGCATTGCCGATATAATCGATATGCTCTTGGATCGTTAATAGTTCGAAAAGCACAGGTGTTTCAGGAATATAAGCAAAAAGCCGTTTGGCTTCGATACTAAGGTTATCATGGCCACAAATGGTGACTTCTCCTTTAAATTTCAATAATCCGATAATGCTCTTGATCGTTGTTGATTTTCCAGCTCCATTTGCTCCTAGTAAAACGGTTAGTTGTCCAGGTAGTGCCGACAGTGAGATATGGTCAGCACCTAAAACTTTGCCATAATCTTTGACCAAATTTTTTACTTCAATCATTTTTTTCTTCTCCTTAATGCGTTCATTTTATAAAAAAATCTGTTGTTTTTTTATAAGTGTATCTAAGTTCGCTCTATTTATCAATATTCTTAAAATAAGTGCAATATAAAGCCGTTTAAAAGACTAAAAACTCGTTTTCTGATTTTGACTTATAAAATATCCTGCATCTTTTTTCTTTGAGTGATCTGTGCTAAAATTGGAATGATACACATAAATTAAAAAAGAGTATAGGTGGAATTCCATGAAAAAAATTGTCATCAACGGCAATCGTCCCTTAAAAGGTGAAGTCACCATTAGCGGCGCAAAAAACAGTGCAGTCGCATTGATCCCGGCAGCGATCTTAGCTGATTCACCGGTCATTTTAGAAGGAGTGCCTGACATCCAAGATGTGCACTCATTAATTGAGATTATCGAAATCATGGGTGTGAAGACCCATTTTGAAAACAATACGCTTGAGATCGATCCGACAAACATCGTTTCGATCCCGATGCCTAACGGAAAAATCAATAGTCTACGAGCTTCTTACTATTTCATGGGGGCATTGTTGGCGAAGTTTGGTGAAGGCGTCGTTGGATTGCCTGGCGGCTGCTTCTTAGGCCCGCGACCCATCGATCTGCATATTAAAGGCTTCGAAGCACTTGGCGCAAAAGTCACCAACGAACATGGTGCTATGTATTTGCGTACCGAAGAAGAAGGCTTGACTGGCGAACGGATCTTCCTAGATATGGTCTCCATCGGAGCAACCATCAATGTGATGCTGGCAGCAGTAAAAGCCAAAGGCAAAACGATTATTGAAAATGCTGCACGGGAACCTGAGATCATTGATGTTGCCACCCTTTTAAATAATATGGGGGCGAAAATCAGAGGTGTAGGTACCAATGAAATTCGTATCGAAGGTGTGGAAGAATTGCACGGTTGTCGTCATTCCATCATTCCAGATCGGATCGAAGCAGGAACCTACCTTTCTTTAGCCGCAGCAGCGGGGGAAGGCATTACTGTCAAAAATGTGATTTATGAGCATCTAGAAAGCTACATTGCGAAATTGGAAGAAATCGGCGTGCGAATGGATATTAGTGAAGATGAAATCTATGTGCATCCCTCAAAAGACTTGAAACCAGCGACTGTGAAAACTTATCCTTATCCAGGATTTGCCACAGACCTGCAACAGCCGATCACACCATTATTGCTAAAAGCAAAAGGAACGTCGGAAATCATGGACACGATTTACGCCAAACGGGTCAACCATATTCCTGAATTAGCACGGATGGGCGCACAAGCAACGACAGAAGGTAACATGATTTTTGTCAGCGGACCGAGCCAATTACACGGAGCAGAAGTTGTCGCTTCTGATTTGCGAGCAGGAGCTTGTCTTGTCATTGCCGGATTGATGGCGACTGGCACGACCAGCGTCTTTAATGTCGAGTACATTTTGCGCGGCTATGATCATATCATCGAAAAACTAACGGCTCTTGGAGCTGATATTCAAATGATAGAGGAGTAATTATGAGCGATTATCTTACGATGGCAGAGTTGGAAAACAAAACCTTAAAAGAAATCTACACCTTTGCCAAAGAGTTTCGAATTCCTTATTACAGCCAAATGAATAAAAAAGAATTGTCATTGGCTGTGATACGGGCGCAGGCGGAAAAACAAGGCTTCTTTTATATGGAAGGAATCTTGGATATCGTAGGCCAAGAAGGCTACGGTTTTTTACGCCCAATCAACTACGGACCGAGTGCAGAAGATATCTATATTTCTTCGTCACAGATTCGTCGGTTTAGTTTGCGTAATGGTGATAAAGTCGCCGGTAAGGCACGCCCGCCCAAGGAATCTGAGCGCTATTATGGATTGATGCACGTTGAGTCTGTTAATGGCAAAGATCCAGAAGATGCCAAAGAGCGTCCGCATTTTCCAGCGCTGACGCCGCTTTATCCGAATCGTCATTTAAAATTAGAAACAACGTCAGGACGCCTTTCTACTCGGATGATCGACATGCTGTCGCCAGTGGGTTTTGGACAACGGGGACTGATCGTTGCTCCGCCTAAAGCTGGGAAAACCAGTATATTGAAAGAAATTGCCAATGGGATCACTGACAACTATCCTGAGGTGGAATTGATCGTTCTTTTGATCGACGAGCGCCCAGAAGAAGTGACTGATCTGGAACGCAGTGTCAAAGGCGATGTTGTTTCTTCAACCTTTGACCTGCAGCCTAGCAATCATACCCGTGTCTCTGAATTGGTACTAGAACGGGCGATGCGTTTGGTAGAAGACAAGCGTGATGTCGTGATTCTGATGGATAGTATCACTCGTTTGGCAAGAGCCTACAACTTAGTGGTACCTCCAAGCGGACGTACACTAAGCGGCGGGATCGATCCAGCTGCTTTGTACAAACCGAAGAAATTCTTTGGCGCTGCCCGCAATATTGAAGAAGGCGGCAGTTTGACGATTCTTGCCACAGCACTGGTGGATACCGGCAGCCGCATGGATGATGTCATCTATGAAGAGTTTAAAGGAACCGGCAATATGGAGCTGCAGCTTTCTCGCAGCTTAGCAGAACGTCGGATCTTCCCTGCGATCGACATCAAGAAATCTGGTACCCGTAAAGAAGAATTGCTGATGAGCAGTGAACAATTGGAAGAAACTTGGCGCTTGCGCAACAACATGTTAGGGGATTCCTTGGAGTTCACGGAACAATTCATTCAATTCTTGCGCAAAACGAAGAACAATGAAGAGTTTTTAGCGGCTTTTCATGATGTTCATTTCGGAGACAAGCGGCAAAAAAGAAATATAAAAAGATAATTGCATCTAAAAACCAAACATGGTAAGATAGTCATGTTGTAAAATCGACAAATCAACTCTGGTGAAGCAAATGAGCCAGGGCAAAGGAGAGAAGAAGAAATGAAACAAGATATCCATCCAGATTATCATCCAGTTGTATTCATGGACTCAACTACTGGTTTCAAATTCTTATCAGGTTCTACAAAGAATTCTCAAGAAACTGTTGAGTGGGAAGACGGCAACACGTATCCATTGATCCGTGTCGAAGTAACTTCTGATTCACACCCATTCTACACTGGACGTCAAAAATTCACACAAGCAGACGGACGTGTGGACCGTTTCAACAAAAAATACGGTCTCAAAGACAACAACGCTGCAGAATAAGACAAACATTGTCCAAGGGCTGTCTTATCAGCTTTCTAGAGGTTTTCCTATTTATAGGGAAACCTCTTTTTTACATTTGACTACCCCTTTGACTACCCCTAGTATTTTTATCTGGATCTGGGCTGCCATTTGCCATGAAGTTTGCAAAGTCATGAGCAGTTTTTTCTTTTCTTTGTTCAGTTACGTGAGCGTATATGTTCATAGTAGTTTTAATATCAGTATGGCCCATTCGTTCCTGCACGTCTTTTATTGAAACACCTGCTTCAAAAAGTAAACTACAATGAGTATGTCTAAATCCGTGGACAGTCATTTTAGACAAATTATTTTCTTTCAGGATTTTCGAAAGATTATGGTTCAAGTAATCTAGATAAAGCGGTTTGTTTTCAGTAGAAGGGAAGAGCAATTGCTCTTGAGATAATGAGTTTATGCCAAACTGAAAAAGAAATGTTTGTTGGTGTAATTTCCATTTTTTTATCAGACCCAGCGTCTCATCATCTAAAGAGATTGTACGAATACTTTTTCTTGTCTTCGGCGGCTGAAAAACTAACTCCCAATTCTGAATAGTTGCTAGTGTTTGTTTGACGGTAAGAGTTTTCTTATTGAAATCAATATCCTTCCAACGTAATGCATGCAATTCCCCTTTGCGAAGACCCGTATACCCAAGAATGCGAAACATCACAAATAATTGTTCTGAATAATTTTCTTTTACCACCGATAAAAAAGTAAGTAACTGTTCACGATCATAGAAAGGAGCGATGTAGTCCTCTTCATCAACTTTTTGCTGTTTCTTAGGTCGAATTACACCATCCATTGGATTATTATTGAGTAACCGGATATTGATAGCATAATTGAATACTGATGTCGTGATACCGATTAAGTTGGAGTACTTTTTATAGTAACTAAACCAATGATTTACCTGTTTTTGGCAAAATTGAATAGTAATCTTACTCATTCGGATATGACCAAATAAAGGGAGAATGTGTTTGTCTATCGCAACTTTTTGAATAGTGTAAGTACTAGCTTTGACTGTGTTTTTATATTGTTCTAACCACATATTGCATACTTCTTCAAATGTTTTTGTTGTTTCAGTGATGAAATCAGGTTCTTTTGATTCTAGTTGTAAACGAGCAAGCGCAAGCTTTGCCTCTTGCTGTGTTTTAAACCCTCGTTTCGTTGTTCGTTTCTTTTTACCAGAAAGAGGGTCAACGCCTAAATATATTTGAAACATATATGCGGTAGATCCATCTTTTTTCTTATACTTTTTTATCATTATTCATCGTCCTTTCTTGCCCGCCAGCATGTAGAACGTGGTAGCATCACTCCTTTCAATTTGGTATAATTATGTACAACAAATAAACATCAGTTTTTTGTTAGCACGCTCCTTGTCTGCCAAGAAAGAGGGGCGTGTTTGTTTAATTCAGTATAGCAGTGGCTAGCGCTTGCTGAATTTGAGTAATACTTTTATCTTTTTTGAACTGGAGGCTTTGAGCAGGCTCAACAGCACCTGAAATCCAAATCTTCAATTCTGCATCTAAATCAAAATGCCCAGCTGTTTCTACGCTAAACCTTGAGATACTTTTATAAGGGAATGTTTTGTAATCTACTTTTTTTCCTGTTATACCTTGTTTATCTACTACAATTAGGCGATAGTCGGTAAACACAATCAAGTCCCTAACTAATTTGAAAGCTAAATCAATATTTTCATTAGGCATAAGAACAGCTGACAACTCTTTTTTTACCTCTTCATGTTTTATGTCAGTTGCATTGCCAAGTATACCATCAAATAATCCCATTTCATTTTCTCCTTTATTTAGTTATTCATTTCAAAAGAATCCACCACTACAGCAGGAACTGTAATTTCTCCACCTAAAGCAGATGTATAAGTATATTCTCCAAAAGATACTCCACGAATAGTAATATAGTCATCTTCTAAAAGTCGATTATTCGAAAGCTGATCTTCGGGAATTTCAATTAAAATTACTTGATCATAGTTATCATCTATAGCAAATCTGAATTGTGATTGATCATCACCTTTAATAACTTGAATAATCCTTCCAGAAAACTTAACTTTTTCTGCTAAATATGTGTCTGGATTACGAGCGAGATTTTCAAACGTAACACCAGTATCGTAACTAGCTTTTTCTTCTTCAGCAGCTTTTTTTGCAGCTTCTTCTGCTTCTTTTTTCTTTTTCTCAGCGGCTTCTTTTTCAGCTTGTTCTTTTGCAGCTGCTTCTTCAGCAGCTTTTTTCTCAGCTTCAGCTTTTTGTTTTTCTTGCTCTTTTCGTTTCGCTTCAACTTCATCAGCTGCCTTTTGAAGCTCAGCTTTAGATTTTATGGATACCTTTTCATTTGTGGTGCCATCTGTTAATTCAAAATCCTGAGTTTCTGTTTCAGGTAAGGGAACAGTGATGCTAAAGCTTCCATCTTCACTAGGTGTTATTTCTTTTACTAGTTCGCCACTTGTTGTAATTGTAACAGTCTTTTGTGGATCTGCTTTTCCAGCTAAATGAAAATTGTTGTTTTCTAAATAATAAGCAGGACGTGATACATAGAGCGCTATTGATTCTGTCGTACTTTCAGAAGTGCTGTTTTCAGAACTTTTGATTGTGCTACTATTTTCTGTTGTAGTTTTTGCATTTGAAGTACATGCGCCCAAAAACATTGTAGAAAGTAATAACCCTATTACTACTTTTTTCATTTCTTTTCCTCATTTCTTTGATATAATAATTTTGTAATGTCTCAGAAATGAGCTAGCCTATTAGAAGTAGCCGCTTCTATAGGCTCTTTTTTATCCAAATACTTTTAGAGACTCAACAAAGATAAATTCATTGTCAAATGTAAACTTAAAGTTACGATGATAATGATATTTTCCATACTTGTTAAAGTAATGAAGGAGAGTATCTTCAAAGAATTCTGGAGTTACGTTTAGGTGTTCACTGCATTCATAAATATTATTACAACCATTTAAAGCACAGTCTAAAAGATCGTCTAAAGTTATTAATAGTTCAATTCCATATCTTCTAGCTTTCCATTCTTCTTTCCACGCCTCAGGGTCTTTATAATTAAGAATATTTCCAATGGTTCTTTTATGATGTCCGAATTCTTCAGCCAAGACAACTTTCTTTTTTCTATCTGATTTAGTTTTATCTAAGTAGATACGGTTATTTCTATAAAGTCCAGTATATCCGGTATCTTCTTCTAATGGTAACTCAATAACTGGTACCTCAGAATTAACTTTATCTAAAAGGTTTTCAAAATCATTCATACACGACCCTACTTATCATCAAAATTTTTATCAGCCTCATCAAGATATCGATTAAGATCATCAAATTCTTTTACAGTTATTCCTTTATTTGGATCATCAGAATGAGCGGCTATAGTAAAAATTTCCTTGTTTTGTTCGTTAAGCTTGAACTTGGCGAAGTTATAAACCTCATCTTGCTTTTTGCTATCTAATTGGTTATATATGTTCAACAATTTATCTTGAGGTTTTTCTGTCCAACCCATTAAATATCCAGGGGTTGTATTCAGAGAAATCGCTAGCTTTTCGAGTACTTCGGTAGGAAGCTTCTCTATTTCCCCTTTTTCATAACGGAAGATGGTTGATCTTGAAACACCTAACTTAGATGCCAAGTAATCAGCATTGTATCCTAGTTCCTTCCTTCTCTGCTTTATTCTTTCTCCCACTTCCATTTGAATACCTCCAAAATTTTTCTTTAAATAAATATTATCAGATGTGTTGCAAAAATGCAACTGATTAATCGCATAAATGCAACAAATGTGTTGACAAATATTTTTGTCGCTTGTATTATAAAAGTGTGAGTTGCATTAATGCGACAAAAATAGGAGGTGAAATCATGCCAGTTGATGTTGAAAGATTGGATGAAATTATCGAACAAAGGAACACAAAGCAAAGAGTAGCGGAGTTAATTGGTGTAAATAGAAGTACTTTCTATAGAAAATTAAAAGGGGAAGGAAAAGGTTTTTCAGTAGAAGAAGCTCAAAAGATTACAGCAGTTGTTCCATTATCTGGAGAAGAAGCAGTTCAAATTTTTTTGGCAACAAAGTCGCAAAAACGCTACAAAAGAAACATAATTAATCAATTATAAATTGAGGTGAATTAATATGGCAGTCATTTCAGCACCAATAGAAATTCCAGAATCATTTGGGGAAGAATTAGCAGTAGTTATTGCTGCTAAGGTTCTTCAAAAGGTTGGAGAATCGATCAAAGCTGAAGACCTTCCACCATATCCAACGAAGAAGCAGGTGAAACAAATTCTCCGGATTGGTGAAGAACGGATTAACGAATGGATCATTGAGGGATTACCACAAATACCTTTTGGTAAGGAAACCAGATTTGACCGTGATGATATAAAAAGATTCCTAAATACTAAAAAAATCTAATGCCCGCCAGCATGAAGAAACAGGAGGAATCAAATGAAATGCACATTATCCCAAGAACTATTAATACATGAGCTTGTCAAAGAAAAAAATAGAAGTTTGCACGATCAACTTAACGATAGGAAAAGACCGTTAACAGAAACACAACGAGATTTATCGACTCGAGAACTCCAAAGTTATCAGGAGTTAATTTATCAGAATCAGTTAAATAGAACAATGGAAGTGAGGTGAGGAAGGTGGATAACTATTTGGAACGTATAACTATCGCTTTAGAAATTACAGCAAAAAGCCTCAGTATTTTGGCAGAAGATACCAAGGCTAATAAAGATTTGAAAATAGAGGTATTGGAAAATCTAGAAGGTATGGAAAAAACAATTAGTGAATTGCAAGAGAATCCATTTAGTTTAAATAAAGGGAATTAAACTTTTGATTTTGATTGCGTAATTCAGAATTAAATCAACTCTATCTTTAAATTTAGTTTCCATAATGGCTATGGATTCAGTGCGCAAAGTAATTCTTACTATCGTGTCTCCTGCAGGAACACCAGTAATTAGCTCATGCTTTCTTAATTCAAAACACGTTGATTTAACATCTTCCCTTGGCCATTCGGGCATAATATCTCGATGTAAATCATCTAAATTGCCAAAGTATATTGCATCTTTTTTTAAAGAACCAGCTTTGCGTTTCTCAACATATGATTTGTACATTGAGGTCAGCAAAAACTTGGCATCATTTGTAAGCAAATCTAAAGTTCCCATTTAAATTCCCCCTTAACAATAATTCAGACGACCACTGACTGATAAGGAGATTATACCAAAGAAAGGAAAGTTTATATGAATAAAAAATGGTTAGCAACACTCCATAACAATCCATTGTATAAAGCACGTCAATTACAAGTGATTGCTTATGCCAGCTTATTGTTAAACGGTATTTTGTTAGCTATTTGTTTTCTATTAATGATTGGAGGGTAACTAGATGTTTAAAGAGAGAGAAATTATTTTCACAACCAATCGAATGTATGTTAAGCCATACACTCAAAAAATTAAGTCGATTATCTGGAATAAGTTTGAATCGACATGTGAAGTAGAGGATCGTTCATTTGATAGCGATGAGACACCAACGATTGCTTTATATTTTGTTGTTTCAGATGACCAGTTTCAAAAGTTACAAATGGCCATCCCTAAGTTGCTACCGGATTTAGTAAGTAAAGGAGGAATTCAATATGAATAATGACAAGTTAGCACTGACATTAGCCGATAAGTTGATGGCAAAAGTCAACAGTTTGCTAGATGCAGAAGTTCGAACAATTACTAACGATTTACAGGATACTCAAAAGGATATTGAAGCAAAACGTACGATCTCAATAAAGGTTGGAATCAAAGTCACTAGTGATCATCAAGGAATTACCATCGATGCAGAATCAAATCATGGATTGCCGAAACGAGAATTGGAACCAGTTGTTTATCCAATTGATGTCAATAATTCTGGACAGATAAATTTGTTCGAAGATGAGTGAAAGCTGCAGGTGATGTAGATGTTATCAAAGGCGATCAATTACTTGGAAAAAATGCCTGCAATTGTGATGCAGGTTCGTATGAGGAAACGTGGAGAGAATTATGTATACAGTATTGAAGCGAAAACTGAGCGAGGGAGAGTAGAGACGTTTCAGCTGCGTGGAAGGACTCTATATCACCATATTTTTCATCTGGGAAAACCAACCGAGGAAAAGGTTCTTTTTCAGTTTTCAGAACAATAAAAAAAGCCGCCAAATTTGGCGACTTCTGAGAATGGTATTTCTTATCTCCGACAAGATAAGTATACCATCCTCAGACTATTTTTGCAAAAAACGCTGCTATTTCGGCGTTTTATCGTCCTTGTATTAGATACTAACTTAACGGACGTAGAAAATTCTGGGGTGTTTGTCATGAAGAAATCATTTGTTAGAGAACGCAGAGTGGAAGCAGGACCATATAAAGAAATCCGACTTTACAGTAGGACGATCGAGCAGGAACGAAAATGCAGAGAACCCAGAGGTAGGAGAAAAAAAGTTACTGGCTTATCTCAAGCAAGATGGAATCAAGCCCAAAGTAAAAGAAAGGCCGCATTGTTCCTATATGCAAACTTTGGAGAGAAAGATTACTATGCCACGTTCACTTATTCCGATCAGTTTCTACCTGAAAAGCCTTCTGATGCCAAGCGTGATCAAGAAAACACTTTGAAAAAACTAAAAAGACTCTATGAGAAAGAAGGGGTCGAACTCAAGTACATGTGGTTTACCTCTTATCAATACGATGAGGAAGTAGGCTATATCACTCGAATCCATCACCATATTGTTTTAAACAATGGACCATCAAGGGATGCAATCGAGAGTGTTTGGTCTAAAGGACGAGGAAAGAAGAAACAGCCTCTTGGTCGAAGACAAGTGCAAAACATTCAATACGATTCAGATGGGATGCAAGGCTTGGTCAATTATTTAACAGGTCAAGAGAAATGGGAAAATCGCCAGTGGAAGAAAGGTCAAAAGCGATGGTCCAAGAGTCGAAACCTCAAAGAGCCACACGAAACAACCAACGATGATTATTGGTCATTTAGAAAACTAAATAAATTAGGTATGTCCAACGATGATGGAGCAGAGGAAATTCTTAAGAGGTTTCCTCAATACCGAATTTTAGGAGATATATTGAAAATTTACGATGAGGATCGTGGATGGTATTTCAAAATCGAACTGTTCAGAAATGATGATGGATAGAGAAAGAGGTAGAAATGGAAAGTAAACAAACGTATCTGGTCGCCTGCTTTGATAAATCAGATTGTATCGACATGATGCAGGAAGTCTTTTTGATGTTAAACATTGATGATCAAAACAAAGGGAAATTTTCTCCATGTATTAAAACATTGGAAATCAAATCAGAAGAAAAGGAAATCCGATTTCTTCAAAATCAGCAAATTTGCGATGCTGCATCAAACAAATTAAATGATCATTCAGCATATGCAGGAATAGTTAAGAGTGATCGCTATTCACAATTCGTATGCTTTGAAGATAAAGCACACTATGAGCGCATTTACCGAAGAACATTAGATACATTTGGGCAAAACGATAAAAAAGGATTTATTACTGAACTAATGAAGAAAGTAGGTAGAAACGATGTCTTCAAGAGATTACCAAAATAGAGTCAACAATGATTTGGGCGATATCTTTGAAAAAATGATTGATCAAGGATGTTGGTACTACAGAACAAAAGAAATTGCTTTAATTGAAAAAACGCCTGAACCGTTTCGTGTGAAGCAGATACTCGGCGATGGCAGAATGATCGTTTATCCAATCGGGAAAGCTCAACCAGATTACAAAGGAACTCTATGGGATGGACGTGCCATTGTTTTTGAAGCAAAGATGACCACAACGGATCGATTAAAAAAATCAGTGATCACACAAAATCAGGCGGCCTTGTTGGATCTCCATCAAAAATTAGGAGCGATGGCAGGTGTTTGTTGAATGATCAAAAAGACCGTTGGGTTTATCCCATGGAGTGATTGGCAGAACATGAAAGCAAAATATGGACGACAGTACATTCTTGAAGAAGAGTTGGAAGAATATCAGGTTGCTACGCCAGGCTACATCGATTTTCTGAATAAAACGAATTGGTGATCCTATGGATGAAAGAATAACCAGTTTCAAAGTAGCACGTGTCGAATTCACCATGTTTTGCGAGATACGAGGATGGACGGTGGAGTATTTTTCTAACAATCCCAAGAATTACCGTCAATACTATGCAAGATGTTACGTTCCGGAAAAGGCAGATACCTATCATTTTATTATTACACTTGCAGGGAAGTACTATCGCCTTCTCGGAAATAAGAAGTGGGAGCCTTATGAATATGTGTATAAGCCAGCAGATGCAGGAGGTGATCAACATGAAACAGAATCAACAGGCGATGAAGCAGAAAGAACGTGAAAAAAGAAACGCCATAGAGAACGTGCTTTAAAACTACAACGATTGCTTTATCTTTCTAAACTTGATGATCGAGAAATTGATCCAGTAATCGAGGAAGAGCGAGAAGCATTGCGTGTTGAACTCTGGAGAGGGGAGCAATCCCATTTGCGAATTGTAGAGGTTCTTTACAAGGGCGAAGTGATTTTCACAGGTACTCGGAAAGACGTATGTCGGAAGTGTAAAAAAGCGAATCGAACGATGAGTGATTTATTGCATTATGGGAATGAAGATAAACAAGGAAGAACTTACCGTTATAAGGATTGGTTTCAATCCTTTGAAGAGGAAGTTGACTATGATTAAGCATAATTATTGGAGGGTAAATTATGAATGAATTAGTAGAACAATGGTCAAAGGAGGGGAATCGTTGTTGTGCGTCCTGCAATTGAAAAAGAAAGCGTGGAATAAAAATGGACTGGGAAGATCTGGTTAAGGAATCTGTACGACTAAAAAATCGGGCGGATACTTTAAAAGAATTGAAAAAGTATTTTGATCGAGGATTCAGATATGTTGTACGTGATTTAGAAGGCGAATGGCTGGTGCTGTTTTCTTTGAAACCTAAGAAATACATGGATTTAGAAATCTGGGGATACGTCAACGAGTGTGACCCTAATGCAATTCCTTGCCAAATAATCAAAAACACAGACATTACAGAAATAAACTGGAAAAACCGAAGCGCAGTCTTGATTAAGGATTTTATTAAAAAAGCTTTGGAGCAGGAGGAAGAGTGATGGCATGGATTGTGGTCGATTCAAAAAATAGTGATCTATTTTTAACCTTTTACACATTTGTGGCTTATGAGAAGCCACACACGGTGTTTGAGCATCGGATGTTTTGTAAATCAGCGGTGAAATTTGAAGATAAAAATTTAGCACAAGCAGTTGCCAATTTATCAGGTGGGAATATTAGAAAAGTTGATTAATTCCGCAATCGTCAGCGATAGCAAACAGGAGGGATAATATGATACCAAAATTTAGAGCGTGGGAACCAGATACGAACTTTATGAACGATCAAGTCCGAGTGACGAGTAACCGATTCGGCGATGGTGAGATTTTGGTAGAGGCTACCGATGGTTTTGGTTGGATAGAAGTGAAACCAGAGTATCTCATGCAATCAACAGGCTTGAAAGACAAGAACGGTGTGGAGATTTTCGAGGGAGATGTTTTAACAAGCAATGTCCAACCTTGCAAAATGGTTAATCCAATAAAAGATGGTTACGGAGTTGTTCGTTTTGAAAACGGAATGTTTAAACTTGGTGCTATTAGCTTAGTAACTTTTATTAGCAAAATGGAAGTCATCGGCAACATCTACGAGAACCCAGAACTGTTGGAGCAAGCCGATGAATCGTAAAAGTATCCTTGTATTATTACTAGCAGCGATCTCAGCAACAAGTTGGCTATCCTATACAATAATTGACCAACAAAAGCAGATAGTGAAGCTAGAACAGCAACTGCAGTATGAGCAGATGAAGTACAAGATTATTATCAATGATCCGCTAGTGCGAGATGCGATGGAAAGTGGAGGATGATTATGACAGTTGCAGTTTTAGGGTTCACCGTATTCGTAATGATAATGGTTGTTGCAGTTGTTGTTGGAAAGAAGATGGACGATAGAGAAGGAAAATAAAAAAGCCACTACCTTTTGGGGAAGTGACCTATGACAAGACTATTTTACCATAAAGGGGTGGCGTTTGTGAGGTACCAATGGCTTAAAAATTATCAAGATTTAGAAGAGCAGATCCTCTTCATGAAATGGAATCTTAACAAAAGTAAGTTGGAATTGGAACGGTGGGTCAACGGTGATTTAGCAAACGTGCGCCTTGAAAAAAATTCAAGATCATCATCGTTGGAAGAAAACATCAGGATCATAGAGAATGAACTAGAGCTGCTTGAAAAAGAAAAAATTGAACTGATGGAATTGATTGATTCGTTCTGCGGTGCAGACAATCAAATTGTTAAATTAAAGTATATTGATGACATGGATGTTTATGATATAGCAGATGCTACAGGCTACAGCGTATCTTATATCAGAAAGCGGCATACAGAGATTCGAAAGACATTATCATTCGTGGATGAGTATGAGGCGCGGCGAGAGGAACGCTTGAAGAAGCAAGAAGAAATGGACTACTATTCAGCAGACCAAGATCAATTAAGTTTGTTTTGACATTGCCACAAAATGCGACCTCAAAGCCTGTGTATATTTCTTGATTTAAACAGGTTATATTAATAGCGTAGAAGAAACGGAGAGCCGGTTGTTGGACTACTCACACTAATCCAAATACCGAAAGGGGGCTAATCCCTCATCGCTTTACTTCTTTGACGGATACGAAAGACAGCACAATTTTTTGAAAGAGGTGGATCATCTCATTTCAGAATTCGCTAGTACTGTCTTTTTAATATTGAAAGATATTCTGTAATAGATGATACTATATATAAAAAAGGTGTTGAGTAAATATATGATAGGGAATATTTTTTATGATGTCCATGGAGATTTCATTTGGTCTAGTGTAGCTGCGATTGTAGCTGCTGTGGGCGCTGTGATATCATTTGTTTTTTCTTTGCTGAGTTTTTTAAATACAAGAAAAATGGGAATAAAGCAAAATATATTAGAACAAAAAAAGATTGATGCCGATATTATTTCTAAATCAAGAATGCATTGGATCGATAGTACAAAAGAAATTGTAACATCATTTCTAAACGCTTCTTTGAAATTATCTAGTTCGTACGTTATGTTCTCAGAGAAAATTAAGCAATACAATGAATACAATATGAGGGCAGCCAATTTTAAAGCTTTAAGTAATGATAAAAAAATATCTCATACAGATCGAAAAAAATACAAAGATATTTATGAACAATGGGAAATACAAGACAAAGTGAATTTTGATGTAGATATGAAAAGTAGAGTCGATGATTTAAATAATACTTTGGAAATTGTAAAAAAGAATTTATGTTAATAAAATTAAACTTTAGTAACAATGAAGAAAATAACAAAATAGTAAAATTAGCCGAGGAGATACACGAGAACCTTCGTAAATATTCATTGAAAAGTAGTTGGATGCAATTTGATTCTGCTAACGTAGTTGACAGTAATATTCAACAATCTAGGAAAATGAGAGATGATGTAGCAATAGAAGTAAATAGGTTAATTGTCATGTTAAGAGATTACTACAAAAAGGAATGGGAAAAGGTTAAAGCAGGTAAATAAGTGTTGAATATTTTAATAATGTAGTCACTCCGTGCGAGTGGCTTTTTATTTTGTATAAGGAGAGACGATCATGAAGAAACCACAGGACCATAAAAAGAAATCTGTCCCAGAAAAACAAGACGACTTTATCAAGATGCTAACTAAGTTACATGAAGAGAAGGACATGGATGCCATTTCTGATTTAATCTGGAAAGCCATTACCGTATACGGTCTGAAGGTAGATGAACTTGCAGCGCTGAACTATTACATGATGAAACGATCACTTGAGGCACCTGTCAACGCAACGTTTATAAAAGAACGTATGAACCTCGATGTTACACAGCTAGGAGTAGATGGAATCTTACAAGTGCAAAGAGCCTTGGTAAATGTTTACGTTGAGCAATTAGCCAAAGAACAATGATACCTGTTGTCAAAACCAAAGCAGATCGTGCTAGGTTTTATGGATCGACTAAGTGGAGAAATCTAAGACAGGCAATACTTGAGAGAGATCATTACGAATGCTTGTGGTGTAAAGCAGAAGGCAGACTGACCACACAGTATGATTCGATACTGGAAGTCGATCACATCAAAGAGTTAGAAACAAATCCAGAGCTTGCGTTTGATCCAGACAATCTAAGAACGTTATGCAAGGACTGCCACAACAAGCGACACGATCGGATGAACTATCGTGGGCAACCAAAGAAAAGAAAGTGGGATGATGAGTGGTGGTGAGTGACTACCTAAGAAAACAGCATCCCAAAAATGGATAGAAAAGTAAATCAAAGTGGGGACCAACATACCCCCGGTCGAATTATTTTGGGGTCAAATCCCAATCTAGGGAACCGGTGGGAGGGGTCAACTGTCCAAATTTACGACTAAAATTTTTTTGCTAGGGGGTGAGAGCCTTTGAAGATGTCAGATTTAAAGAAACAGTTGCTAAGACAGATTGACGTAAACGATCAGATGGAACTTGAAAAAGTTGAGAGATACCTTGATTTAGTTAGGCTTTATCGAAAAATGGATAAAGCTGTTAAGCAATACGGACCAATTGTCGAAGGCTTTAACGGCACTCAAACGTATCTTAAAACTAACCCAGCAATCGCTCAAAAAGTTACGATTTCTCGTGCAATTATTGCTCTTGGTAAAGACCTTAACCTTGATGATTTGAACGGTAAAGTAGTCACTGATAATCAAGATGATTACGATGAGAGTGATCTAACATGATTCATCAAACACACGTTGATTACTATATCGAACAATTCAAATCAGGGAAAATAAAGTTTAACAAAGAGCGAGCAGATTTAATTGAGTATTTAGAACGTGATGTTCTTAGTCGGGATGATGTTTACTTCGATGATGTGATGATTGATAAGTGCATTGCTTATGGTGAGAAATGGTATTTCCCAATGCAGCCATTCCAAAAGTTCTTAATTGCATTCATCTTTTTTTATTTCAAAAAGAATGACCGGAATGTTTACCGTAAGTTTCTTTGGATGTTTGGTCGTGGCGGAGGAAAAAACGGGTTGTTATCTGTGGTCCTAAACTTTCTGCAAACCGAAATGCACGGCATCATGGACTACAACATTTCGATTGTAGCAAATAGTGAGGATCAGGCAAAAACCTCTTTTGAAGAAATTTATAATACAATCAAGCGGAACAAAACCTTACAAAAAGCTTTCGAGTACGGCAAGTCTGTAATCACCAGCAAAAAGACTGGAAGTAAAATAAAATTCCGTACTAGTAATGGCGATACAAAAGATGGGTTGCGTGATGGAGCAGTAGCTTTTGATGAAATCCACCGATACGAATCGAACAAAGATGTAAAAGTCCATATTAGTGGGCTTGGTAAACGTCCGAACCCGAGGGAATTTTATGTGGGGACTGACGGTTATGTTCGTGAGGGATTCTTGGACAACATGAAAGAAAAAGCAAAAAGAGTGTTGAGCGGTTCAGTCCGTTTCAATGCTCTTTTTCCTTTCATCTGCAAACTTGATTCAGAAGACCAGGTCAATGATCCTGATAACTGGGAATTAGCAAATCCAATGTTTCATCATCCGCTATCTGAGTATGCGGATAACCTTTACGAAACGGTTATGGAAGAATACGAAGATTTGGAAGATGACCCAAGCAACCGAGAAGAGTTCATGACCAAACGTATGAATTTACCTGTCACAGACTTAGAAAGATCGGTGGCTAGTCGTGAAGAGATTCTGGCAACAAACAGACCATTCCCAACAAACCTAATCGGCAAACAAGCCATTGGCGGTTTAGACTATGCCAGTCTGCGTGATTTCGCCGCTTGTGGGCTTTTGTTTCGTGATGGGGATGATTATGTATTCAAGACCCATTCGTTCGTTAGAAAGCAATTTGTGGACATTTACTACGGGTATTCTCGTAAAGCTTCTAACACTACAAAAGAAAAATTTGCACCAATAGGGGAATGGGAAGAGAAAGGGTTGCTGACGGTCATAGATGGGCCAACAATCGATCCTAAAATAGTTGTCGGATGGTTTGTTGAACAACGTGAGAAATACGGCATAACGAAAATAGTAGCCGATAATTTCCGAATGGATTTATTGCGACCATTGTTTTTGGAGGAAGGGTTTGAAATCGAAGTGATTAGAAACCCAACAGCTGCTGATAATCTGTTAGCACCTAGAATTGAAGATGCTTTCGCCAACAATCACATTATCTTTGGTGATAATCCTCTCATGCGATGGTACACAAACAATGTACTAGTTAAGACTAACGGTGATGGGAATAAATCATACAAGAAGAAAGAAGAGGTTCGGCGTAAGACAGACGGTTTCAAGGCTTTTGAATACTGTTTATGGCGTGCTGATGAAATCATTGACTACGACTACGACGATGTTTTTGATATGTTGGATGAAATTGAATTTTAGAACAAAAAAAGAACGCATTAGCGCTCAATTTATTACTAATTATTACAAATTTATTTATTATCTAGTTGTTGTTGCAGAATATCTAACTCTTTTTCTTTTAAGTCCAGTTCGCGTTCCTTTAGGAAATTTTCAATTTCATTTTGTGCTTTTTGCATTTCTATTTCTTCATATTTTAAATCATTAGTACGAATATCAGCGAACAAACTAAAAGTTGGTAAGATAAGTGTAGCAGCAACTGCTATCAAAGCGCCATAAATAGTTTTGTTTGTTTTTGAAGGTTCATTAGTTGGTTCATTAGAAGGTCCACTACCTTGAGGTACAAATAGTTTCAATAAATATAGATGATCTAAAATGAATTCTTTATCTGAATTTGAAAATTGAGAATCATTTTCTATGAGTAAATTTAAATCTGAAGATTGAAAGCCCAAATTAAGTTTGACTAAATCTTTAACTATATCCAAGTAACTGTTATCTTTTTGTGAATAATAAAATGCAGAAACTTCTCCAAATATTCTTGCTAACTCTTCCAATGTATAATTGTTTAACAATTCAGATTCAGCACGTATTTTAGAGTTGATTAGTGTAGTCGTCATCAAAAACACCCTTTCTTTTAATTAGATTATATCAAAAAAATAATTTGAAGGTGAGTGAATATAATGTATAAACCTCAATATTTTAACGTAGAGCGAAAAACACAAAACGTAATGGCTGGTAACATCGTTTATTTTACTAAAGTAACTACAACGCCTTTGGGTTACAAGAAGAAACCGCCTGAACGCATTCAAAATAAATCAGGTAGGCGATTTGCCGGAAAGTGAAGGTGATCCATATATCTAATCCAATTGAAAGGTGGTGAAAATATGTGAGCTTATTTGATGTCTTTAAGCAGTCCATACGAAATGAAGAACCTTCAGACTGGATTCCTGATCTCGTCTATGGTGATGATGAGTCCGCTCGAGCATATCTGAAAATTATGGCAAAGAATACAGTGCTTGATTTTGTAGCAAGGACAATGTCCACACTGGAAGTAAAGTTCAAAAACAAAGATGGTACTGCTGACTGGGAATACATTTTGAATGTTCGACCCAACAATGATATGTCGGCTGCAACGTTCTGGGAAAAGTTTTTCTACCGACTTATGGACGACAACGAAGTGCTAGTCATTTTTACTGAAGATAACCAATTGCTGATCGCGGATGATTTTTCTCGCACGGAATACGCTGTTTATGATGATGTGTTCACTGGCATAACAGTAAAGAACTATGTGTTTCAAAAAAGCTTCAGTATGTCAGATGTGATCTACATTGAATACAACAATGATAAACTTGATCGTTTTACAAAGGGCTTGTTCGAAGACTATTCCGAGTTATTTGGGCGAATCATTGAAATTGCAATGCGAAACAATCAAATTCGTGGATCGGTGTCTATCGATTCGACCGGAAGTATTAACGAAGAAAAAGGAAAAGACGGCAAGTCACGAAGTCAAAGATTACAAGAGTATATTGACAAGGTCTACAATGCATTCAAAACAAAGTCTGTAGCAATTGTAGCAAAAATCAAAGGATTCGAGTACGAGGAATACACCAACAAACAAGGGGTTTCCAATCAATCCCTTGATGAGCTGAACAAAATGAAAACATCGTTGATCGATGATGTAGCCAACGCCATAGGAGTTCCTACGGCGCTTATTTATGGTGAAAAAGCTGAACTTGATTCTAACCTTCAAGCCTTTCGGAAGTTGTGTATCGCACCACTGATGAAGAAGCTTCAGGATGAGTTGATGGCCAAGATTATTACCAAAAAAGAATACAAGAACGGCGAGCGTATCAAAGTTTCTAAAGTATTGCCTGTTAGCATTCTGGAAAACGCTACTCAGATCGATAAGATCGTTTCTTCCGGAACGTTCTTACGAGATGAAGTGCGTGAAGTGACAGACTATGATCCATTGCCGAATGGTGAAGGACAACAACTGATTATGACTAAAAACTATGAAAAAATGAAGGGAGGTGAGAACGAAAATGCCGGAAATTAAAAAAGTACCTTTTGAGTTTCACAATGAGTCAAAAGAAGGAAAACATATTCTCACCTTATCTGGTGTTATCCAAAAACGATACTGGTCAGATGATAAGTATATCGATGCCAAATTGATTCGAGATAATTTAGATGATGTGACTGATGACGTTGTTATTCGTCTGAATTCTAATGGCGGAGATGTTTTCCAAGGAGTTGAAATTTATAACTATCTGAAAAACCATAGCAGTCATATCACTGTAGAAGTCATGGCAACTGCTGCTAGTGCCGCAACATTTATTTGCGCTGGTGCAGATGAAGTAATTATGAATGTAGGTACATCATTTATGATTCATGAAGCTGAAACAGTTGGATGGGGAAATAAAACTGATATCAAGAAAACCTTACAGGCTCTTGAAACAATTGATGATTCTATCTTATCTATTTATGCAGAAAAAACTGGTCAATCAAAAGATCAAATCACTACATGGATTAACGAAGCTAGGTGGTTCACAGCAGATGAAGCTGTAAAGTTTGGATTTGCTGATTCTGTAAAACGTGCTGAACCTCAAGAAGAACCGCAGGATATTGCATCAATGATTCAAGATGCAGTTGCTGTTGCTATGGATAATATAAGCCAACCTGTAACAAATCAAGTGGAACAAGAACCAAAACCAAAATCATTAATCGCACGTTTGCGAAAAGGAGAATAAACTATGTTAAAAATTACAGACAAAACAGCAGATGCGAAGAAAATCTTTAACGCTATTTCTGCAAAAGAAGATGCAACACCTGAACAAGTAAACAATGCTTTAGAAGCTTACGTCACAGCCATTGCAGAAGATGCAGGTGCACAAGTACGTGCTGAGTACGAAGAATTGAAAAATGTAACAGATAATCGCGTCTTAGAAGCTCGTGGGATTCCTACTCTGACTGCTGAAGAAACGAAATTTTATAATGAAGTCTCAAAAGCTGGCGGATTTGACAAAGATTTAGTATGGCCAGAAACAATCTTTGAAAAAGTATTCGAAGACTTGGAAAAAGATCATCCTTTGTTGCGCTTAATCAATTTCCAATCAACAGTTGGTAAAGTCAAGGTCATTCGTTCTCGTCGTAAAGGTGTGGCAGTGTTTGGACCATTACACAAAGATTTAGAAGGGCAACTTGATGCGGAATTCGACTCGACAGAATACACGCAACTTGCATTGACTGCATTCATGCTAATTTCTAATGATACATTAGACTTAGGTCCTCGTTGGATCAATCGGTATGTACAGCTATCTTTACGTGAAGCTGTTTCTGACATCTGGGAAGTGAAAATTGTTACTGGTACAGGTAATACGAGCCGATTGGTCTTTTGAAAGATTTGGATGGAGCTGTTACTGGAGGTGTATATCCTGATAAAGCTTCAGCTGGTACTTTAACTTTCAAGGATTCTGCTACTATGGTAAAAGAATTTGCTAAGGTGCTTAAAACTGCTTCAAAATACACACATCGTATTGGCGACAACGATACTGACGGCGAGACAAAATATCGTAAGGTTTCAGGCAAAGTATACTTGATTGTAAACCCTGTTAATTATTACGATATTGTGGCTCGAGTTACAACCCAAAATGCTAACGGCGTTTTTGTTTCGAACTTGCCATTCATTTCGCAAGATCATATCATCGAATCTTTAGATGTTCCTGAAAATAAATTGATTGCATTTATTGACGGCGAATATGATGCCACTCAATCTCGTCCTGAAAAAATTGCAGTTTACAAAGAAACCTTTGCAATGAAACGTGCAACTTTGTATGCGATTGATATGTTGGGTAATGGACAACCAACAAACAACGATGCAGCTCAAGTATATGATATTGCTATCCCTGCAGATGTTGACGGTGGCTCGGGGGAGTAACAACGCCTAACGCTCGTATGGCGACTGTAGACTATTCTAGACTTACGGTTCCAGAACTAAAAGCGTTGTTAGACGAGCGTGCAATTGATTATGCAAGCAACGCTAAGAAGCAAGATTTAATTAATCTATTGGAGGGATGACGAATGAACGATCAAGTGTTTATTGATGAATTCAAGGAACGTTTTCGTATTTTTCATTCGTCCGAAAATGAAAGTATTGGCAAGCAACTGGAAAGTGGGTTTGCCGATATCAAATCAATTATTGGAGAGTTTGATCCTACAAAGTATGAAAAGGGCAAAGAGTTGGTCTATGAGCGTACACGTTATTTAAGGAACGAGGCGCTCGAATACTTTTATGACAACTTCCAGATGATGATCATGGATGCTTCGATTGACTTGGTAGGTGATCAAGTTGCCGATTAAAACAAAATATGAAAGACCTGAAATTGTGGCCGGTGATTTGAATACGCCGGTTACTTTTTTTGAAGTAAAACCAAACGATGGACCTGAACCAGGTGAACAAGAAAACAAGAAATTGTATTACTGCACTTGCTTAGTCTACAATCCTTCTTCTAAGGATAGAGATATTCTTAGTGGCAAAGGAACAAAAAAAGCTGTCACAATCAAGATTCGAGATCCATTCACAGATTATTTGCCAAACAATGCGCATAAAGTAGTCATGGATGATTTCCGATACAAAGATGATGTGTGGGATATTGTAGATTTTGCGCCAGACGTTGAGAATAACGATTTTCTTAAAATCATCTTGGGGGTGACCTCATGAGCGTTTCAATTAAAGGCATGGACGAGATACTAAAGAATCTCGAAGCCAAGCTAGGTCCAGCAAGAACGAACCGGATCGTGAATAAGTCGCTTAGAAACTATGGGAAAAAACTGCAACAAGATGTGCAAGAAGCGGTATCCAGCTATATGGACACTGGCGAAACACATAATACAGTAATTGCTTCCGGATTAAAAAAAGGACTGCCTAAAACGATCGAAGTTGGTTGGGGGCAAGGTTCAAGGTGGCGCTTAGTCCATTTGAGTGAGTTTGGATATACTCGGTTCGGTACGTACATTAGCCCTAGAGGGATGGGAAAATTGCAAGGTGTGGTTGATAAAACAGAAGGATCTGCATTTGAAGAGATGCGGTCAGAATTGGGGGAGTTAGCACGATGAAAGATATGATGATGGAAGTCTACAATGTTTTATCTGCTGATCCTACGATTGCAAAAGAGGTGACTGCAAAGAACATCAAATTCTATGAAGTACCTGAAAGCTTCGATTCGACCAACCCTTTTATTATCATCGATACACCACTTGGACCGCCAACTAGTGCTTACTATGCAGCCAACAAAGAGATGTCGCAAACGTTCAGTTATCAAATTAATGTTGAAACTCAATCAAGGATTTTGACAAAAGAAATTGCAAAAGCAGTGAAAGCTGCGATGTGGGAATTTGGTTATGCTCAGTTAAATGGTGGGCTTGACGAATATTTCTCAGAAACAAAACGCTTTGTAGATGCAAGGCGGTATAGAAAAAACACAAAAATCCACGACACTGATTATTAATCGGTGTCTATTTTATTAGGAGGAATTAACAATGGCAGAAACATATGGTTTTAGTACATTATCTACACGGGTCTTGAAAACCGATTTAACACCCGATACATCAAAGCAAATTCGAGTGCTTGAAGGTAAACAAAAAGAAGGTGGACCTACAGCATTTGATTTGACTGGTCTTTCAAAAGAAATTCAAAAAGTTTTTGCAGGGGATCGTGAGTACTGGATCGCTGCAAAAGGTACGGGAACTGTTGCAGCTAACTTCGGTTTGCTTGATGTTCCAGTTGCGATTGAACAAGAGTTGCTAGGTTTAGTTACATTTGGTGATGATGGCGGTATTGATGGATTCGGTGATAAAACGGAGCCTCCTTATGTGGCAACTGTTGCTGAAGCAGAAGATTTATATGGAGAACCAGTTGCTTTTGCGATGCTGGCAGGAAAATTTAATCGTGATGGCTATTCATTAGCTACTAAGAATGACGAAGACTTTGTCCCTGAAGCTGGTGAATATGTATTTAATGCTATCACTCGGGATATTACGATCGGTGAAAAAACTGAAAAAATGAAAGTGTTGCGTGCATTTGGTGCGGAAAATGTTGCTTCGTTAAAAACTGCCGTACTTGGGGAACCTACGCCCTAATGCTCCCCGGAATGTAACCGGGGAAATAGATGAAGATGGATCGATTTCGCTTAATTGGGATGCTGTCAAAGAAGCACAGAGCTACGTTATCCACTATGGCGGCGCAAATCAATCTGAACCAACACAAGCTGTTAATATGGGATACTCAGAGACGACAAACTGGAATTTAGTTGTTGATAATGTGCCAGCCTTAGCTTTAGGTGATAAATTATATCTGTATCTCCAAACTTATCACCAAAAAGGATTAGGCGCTAATGACGTTGAAAAAGCCCGCTATTTACATGATGGCGATTTTGTTGGATCAGCATGGTCAGATCCAGTCATTTTAACAAATCCCAGTTAGACCCACGTTAACACCGAATGTGTATGTATTGGGTGATAGAAATGTTACTGGTACTTACACAGGTGAAATAGCCAAAGGTAGGGCATATGTGAATGGGACAGCCAAAGCTTTTGGCGGTACTTTCGAAAATGGCGACTTTAGCTATTACATCGGGAGTGGGGTAACAAGTGTAACTGATAAATTTGAGATTGAAGGATTGGACAAGAATGACCAAATACTTGTAGCAAAGCAAAATATAGATATTTTTGAAGAGTAAAGGGATAGCCTAACAGCTATCTCTTTTTTCTACTTAGAAATCAGGAGGAATTATACATGTCAGAAATTGGAAAAGAAATCAGATTGGATCTAATGATCAATGGAACAAGAAAGACCTTCACACAAAGCCACGTACCGTATTCAAAAGCTTTGGATTACACGGATGGTGAAGCAAAACTTTTTAAGAAGGATGACGAAGGCAATGACATTGCTCCTCCAGCTAGGGAGCTTACTGAATTCCGTGCTGAGTTTGTAGCTGGCTTGTTTGATGATAAAGACTTAACTGGAACTGTCCTTTTAGATGGTATCGATGCATGGGACAGAGATTTGATCATGGAAATCATTATGTATCGTGTCTTAGGTTACGAGAAAGACGTGGAAGAATCAGATCCAACAGATAAGAAAGACCCAAAAGGAAAAAAGGACGGAAAATAAGTTCGTCCGATCATCATGAGTTACAGCTAGATGTTGTGAGATCTATATTGAAGATTTATCCCAGTTGGACAATCAATGATGTTCTGAATACAGATACGCTGTACCTTTATGAAATTATGTTTAAACAAACGCCAAAAGGAAAGAAAAACAAGAAACGCAAAGAAATTAAGCCATTGTCTGATTTAGTCAAAGGGAAAGGGGGCGGATGATTTGGCTGGTGCAACTCCATTAGGAAATATGGTCATAAAGCTAGGGTTGGATGATGCCGATTTCGGGAAAGGCGTTGCTAATTCTAAAAAGCAAGTACAATACCTAGCAAAAGAAATGCAAGCGAATATGAAAATTGCTGACATGGCTGGTAATCAACTGGGCAAGCTAGGAACTAAATACGAAAGCTTATCTAAGATCATCAAAGCACAAGAAAATCAAGTCGCCGCCCTCAAGAAAGCATATGAAGAGTCGTTTGTTGACGGTAAAGCTACTGATTCAACTAAACGTCTTGCGGCTCAACTACAGGATGCTAATGGCAAGCTTGTTAATTATAAAACGCAGTTGCAAAATACCGCTGGGCAACTTACCAGGATGCAAGTGGAAACACAAGGAGTAACCGGTTGGCTAAATAAGCAAGGCGATACACTTATCAAACAAGGAGAAAGAATACAAAAATTTGGTAGTGGTGTATCAAAAGTAGGAAACGCATTAACAATTGGTGTGACGGCTCCCTTAGTTGCTGGTGCAACAGCAGTTACTAAAGCGGCGATAGATTGGGAATCAGCATTCGCTGGTGTAAAGAAAACCTCAGACGAAGTGGTGGATAGCAATGGTAACGTTGTTTATTCATATGATGATCTTGAAGCAAGTTTGAGGAATCTGGCGAAAGAACTACCATCAACGCATAGTGAGATCGCAGCGGTCGCTGAAGCAGCAGGGCAGTTGGGAATTCAAACGGAAAATGTTTCTGCATTTACCAAAGTAATGATTGATTTGGGCGAATCAACAAACATGAGCGCTGAAACAGCTGCTACTGAATTGGCTCGTTTTGCTAATATTACTCAAATGTCACAAGACAAATTTAGTAACCTTGGCTCTGCGTTGGTAGATCTAGGTAATAACTTTGCAACAACTGAATCTGAAATATCAGCGATGGCATTACGGTTAGCTGGTGCCGGTGCTCAAATTGGTATGTCCGAAGGGGATATCTTAGGTTTTGCGGCCGCTTTAAGTTCTGTAGGTGTAGAAGCAGAAGCAGGTGGTTCAGCATTTTCTAAAGTCATGATCAACATGCAGTTAGCTGTTGAGAAGGGAACAGGCGCTTTTGAAGAACTGAAATCTCATGCGGACGATCAAGGTGTATCTTGGGAGCGCCTTGTTTCTGCCGTTCGAAATGGTGGAAAAGAATTAACTGGCGTATCCAAGGAAATGGGCTTTACATCTGCTGAACTCAAAAAGATGTACAAAGAAGCTGATAATTCCAAAACAAGCTTAGAACAGTTTGCCGATGTCGCTGGAATGACGAGTGACAAGTTCTCAGAAATGTTCAAATCTAACCCTTCTGAAGCAATCATGAAATTTGTTGAAGGACTTGGAAAAGCAGAAGAACAAGGGTCGTCTGCAATTAGTGTTTTAGATAGTATGGGTATTACAGAAGTTCGACTGAGAGATAGTTTGCTTCGTGCAGCCAACGCCAGTGGAGTTTTCGCCGGTGCCGTAGAAATGGGGAACGAAGCGTTCGGAGAAAACACCGCTCTTGCTGAAGAAGCTAGCAAGCGTTACGAAACAACGGAATCTAAGCTAAAAATGCTGAAAAACGAAGTAGTAGATGCTGCGATAGAATTTGGTGGCCCCTTAGTAGATGCGTTGAGAGATGGGCTCGAAGCTTCGAAACCTTTTATTGCGAGCTTAGGGGATTTGGCCAAGTCATTTAGTTCTTTGGATAAAGAACAACAGCAAAATATCATCAAGTGGGGATTGATGGCTGCAGCAGCTGGACCGGTATTCAAATTACTTGGTAGTGGTATTTCTATTGTTGGAAGTACCACCAAAGGTATTGGAAAACTTTCGAAAGGAATCGTTGAACTAGTAGCAGCTTCTGCTGAGAAGAAAGCAATTGCTGGTTTGGCAACTTCAATTACAGGTGTAGGTACTGCGGCAACAACTGCTGTAGGCACAGGAACAGCTGGGGCAGCGGCTGTTGGAATAGCTGGTATGGGGACAGCAATAGCTGGACTTGCCGGTCCAATCGCTATAGGGGTTGTTGCTTTGGGTACAGTAGCAGCTGCTGTGTACGCCGGTAAGAAAGCATACGATGAGCATCAACTTGCTGGAGCTAAGTGGGGAACTGCTGTAACTGAAGAACAAGACAAGGTCATTTCCAAGTCTTATGAGTTGAGAGAAAAAGCTGTTGGATACGTGAACGAGTATGCCGATGGTGTGCGTGGTTCAGCTGACAAGGCTATAGAAGCTAATCAAGAAATTGTGGACTCAATTCAAGCTGCGATGGATAAAGAAGTTGAACGAAAGAAAGCTGCTGCTGAGACTTTGGAAGATCCAGAATCAAAAGCGAAAGCTGAAAAAGCAATCGCTTATGAAGAGCAAGTAAATAAAGCATCGATTGAACAGGCGCAAAAACGGGTAGATCGAATCAACGAAATACTTAGTAATGCTAGCAAAAACAATCGTGACTTATCGGATCAAGAAAGAGCTTATATTGAAGCTAACTACAAACAATTGTCGGACAAACAGTTAGAACAAGCTGGATTCGATAAAAATCAGAGGATAGCAATAGAATCGGCATATCAGGATAACTTGTCAAAATTGACAGCTAAGCAGCTTGGAGATAGAGCGAACAATGTTGGCAAGGCATTAAATTCTGAGACTGAATCCTATGAAAAGCAAAAGAAGGCTATAGCTGATGTGTGGGGTGAAAATACTCAAGCTTATAAAGTCGAAATGGATAAGCTCGACAAGTCTCACAGACAAACCCAAGAATCAATGATTTTAGGTTTAGCAAAATTACGCTTAGAGCAAGGGTATAGTTTAGAACAAATGTCTGCCGTTTGGGAACAGTATGGATGGACAGTCGATGAAGTAGCCGAACTAGTGAATTCAAGTGTAGATGACACTACCAAAAACCTTGATATGTTGGCAAAGGGAACTGAAGAAGCTGATGTGCAGTGGAATCAGATGGCGCTTGATCCCAAAACTGGCGAAGTCAGAACCAACATGGCTGATGTATTGAAAGACATGGCTTCGACAGATGAAGGGTGGCAACAGCTGAAATTTATAGCCAAAAATGCTGATATCTCCACAAATGCAAAAGAAGAAATTGGCATTGCAATGGGTGAATCAGGTAAATGGAATGAACTTTATCTAACAGAAAAACTATTATTAGTTGATGGAGATCAAGCTCAAGTTGATCTTTATGACACAATAGAAGAACTGGGTTTGTGGAACGCTTATAATGCTGACAGGAAAACATTAGGGGTTGATAATGCGGATGCAATTTGGAAGTCATTGGATGCGCAAGGTAAGTTAAGTGACTGGAATAATTTAGCTCCTGAACTAAAAACTTTAATAGCTGACAATCCAGCGAAACTAACTGTCGAACAAACTAGATCAGCTTTAGAAAAATATAACTCTTTGCCTCCAGCTATGAAGAATTTATTAGGGCAAAACACTAGTGTATTAAACAATTTGAATACTGCTCAAAGAAAATTAAATGCGTATAATCAAACATCAGTCCCTGTGAAACATCTACATGCAACATCTGATACAAGTGCTATTGACTATATGAAATCTCAAATTAGTAGCATTCCTGACGCGACATATAAGAATATTTTTGTTCAAACGCAGATGGATTCAAATACGAAAACATTAATCAATAGAGGTATTTCCGGGTTAGGGTTGGCAACTGGTACAAACTATCATAAAGGCGGGCCTGCAATAGTCAACGACCAAAAAGGACCTCTTTACAAAGAGCTAATTGTACCTAGAAACGGGGTGCCTTTTATCCCTGAAGGTAGGGATGTATTGATTCCTAATCTGGACAAAGGCGCAAAAGTTTACAAAGCAAGCCAAACAAAATCTATCATGCAACGCTTGGGTGTTCCGAAGTATGCTGAGGGTGTGGGTATTCCGGAAGATTCTACATTAGTTAGAAATTTGAAAAGTGTAACGAATAGCGGCTCACAAGAAGCGAAAAAGAGTGAGTTTAGTGTAAACTTTGATAATTCGATATTTGAAGATATACTTCGAGCGATCAACCAATTAGGCTCTGACATGAGAAACCTTAAAATAATAATGAAAGAAAAAGAAGTAGCTGACATTGTGACTGATGCACAAAACAGGAAAGATATCAGTAGAAAAAGAATGGCAGGTGAGTTGTTATAATGGAAAGTGATTTAATTATAAAGTTTGACGATTTAATCCTATCTGATTATTTCGATTTACTTGGAGAACCTGAAATGGGGCTTTTCGCCCCTGTTACTAATGAATTGGTAAGGTCTGCAAGAGGTTATGGGTCGCAAATTAAAGATTCTCGTAGTGAAGCAAATACAATAACCTTGCCGGTTTTTTCGACAAGAGGGAACTGGCGAGATTTTAAAGACGACATTTCTATATTAGCAAGAGATAAAGAGCTGCACAGAATTTGGTTTTCACACGAGCCAGATCGTTATTATTTGGGAAAATTGGACGGGGAATCTAAACTAGTAAGATCTTTAGAACGGATGAATGAAGCAACAGGGAGCCTAACATTTATTATTCCAGATGGGTTTGCCTTTGCTGTAGAAGAGCAAACCTTTCATTCAGCAAATCAAGTTTTGTCAATCATAAATAGCGGAACTTTCAAAACACCATCCAGATATTCTATTGACTTTACGGAAGATACAGATTATTTGGGTCTTTTAACTGATAAAAAAATCATCCAGTTGGGGACAGTAGAAGCCACAGATGCTTCTACAATGGCAGAAAGCACAGTCATATTTAACGAAAGTATCACGGGAACATCGAATAGAAATTGGTCAGAGAACGTTGCACGTATTCGCCATACACCAGACACTTCTGCACTTTCTGGGCGTGTATCATGGAAGTCAAACTCTGTGGAGGTCAGTGATTTCGGTTCAGGAGAGGGATGGCATGGTCCAAGTGTTACAAGATTTTTGGGCGATGATGCCATTGAGAACTGGGAGGCGACATTTCGTGTAGGTTTAAAACGTGAATCAAGCAATCCCAAAAGAGAACAAGTAGGGCTGCTTGAGGGGAATATTTTAGATGCAGATAACAATTTTATTGCGGGGTTCAATATTAAGAAACCTCGGGCAACGGATGAACGAGTAGAGTATGCCTTTTACATTGGGGATAATCGTGTATTTCTAGGTGACATTCCATACAATTTTCGGGATTTCTTTGGAAATGTAGTGATCAAGAAAATCGGTAGTAAATTCGTCTTTTCGATTGGCGGTTTTGGTGACAATTGGAAGTTCAACTGGAGTTATAGCAAAAGTTTTACGAATGATGATGTAGCCAACTTGCGTGCTAAGTCAATGAGCGCTTTTTTCGGTTCTTGGAATTGGCGGCCAAGCATATCATTGGGCATGAGTTATGCCAAATTTACCAAAATAAATACGAATAATCCGGAAGAAGAATCACTCAAATTTTTGACAGGTGACCACCTAGAAATTACGGAAAATTTGAAAGTCTTTTTAAACGGCACGCCAGCTGATGACTATCTTGCAAACGGTTCTGATAAGCTTTATTTTGAGCCGGGGACAACAGAAGTCTTGATTGCTTCAGATAAGTCTCCATCTGTGACCGCAACGCTGAGAGAACGGTATTTATAGGAGGGATAGAATGTATTTTATAGTAATAGATGAACAGTTCAATACACTCACCTCTTTTCTAGATGAAGACCTTCTTGATGATGAGCAATGGTATTCCCAACAAGGCAGTACTCTTTCATTAACAATTTCGAAGGAAATGTCTGGTAGCGAGTTCGTGATCGAAGACAATATGATTGCTTTTGTTGATGAGGCTAGGAAAAACAATCTATTCACGATTATGAGTATTTCTGTAGAAGATGAGCATACACGTACAATTGAATGTGAAAGCTTTGATACAGCTCTGATCGGCGATATTGCCAATAGTTATGTGTCCAACAAGCCACAGACCATTGATTACTACTTGAATCGAGAATTATATAACACCGTTTGGGAAATAAGACTCAATGAATTGCCTCACAAAACAGCATTGCCGGATTGTAGCGGAACGGGCGATACGAAAAAATCTCGTATTTTTGCGATTGCAGAGTCATTTGAAGCTGAATTGGATTTCGTCATAGAATTCAATAACTCAAAACTGAAACGTGCCTACATTGATATTTATCAACAAAGAGGAACGGATCTCAGTAATAGTGTAGTACTTAGGACTGGCGATGATGTCGAAACGATTCATAAAACCACAGATATCTATACTACATTTACTGAGGTGAAAGTGTTAGGTTCAAATGCGGATATCTCTTCGATCAAATATGATGATGGCATCTATTATACAACGGATGGTTCCAATATCATTTACAATCGTGAAGCCAAAACGGATCGTGGCGGGAAAAAGGTGATGGGTTATTATTCTTCTAGCAGTGCTACTCCATCAACTATTTTCGCCGAAGGACTATCCTACTTAAAAGATAATGATGAAGTCAAAGTCAATTATGAAGTATCTGTTATCCGTGGAATGGATGATTATCATGTCTTCGACTATGTAAAAATTATTGATAATGAATACAATCCAGCTATTCGAGTAAAAGCAAGGGTTTTAGAAAAAACAATCAGTCGAACTGATCCAAGTAAAAATAAGGCGGTCTTTGGTAACTTTGTTACATTAGCTAGCGGAATATCTGCTCGATTAAAGGCTTTGCAAAAGCAACTTGATGAGATCGAGGCAAGGTATTCCGTCAAACTGCTCAGTGACAATGGTACTGGGTTTATTGATGGTGTATCGAAAACAACGACATTAACAGCAACGGTTTACAGGGAAAACGAAGAAATAACAGATACGTTATCAAATTTGGATTTCTTCTGGTATAAAGTTGATAAAAACGGCGTTCATGATACCAATTGGGAACAAAATGCGTATGGTAAAGGGAAAATGGTCAGCGTGTCTGATTTAGATCTGGAAGATATCGCAAAAATCACCTGTCGAGTCAATGTTCATAAAAACAAATGGGTCCAAGCAATCTACTTCATCAACGGATTGAAGGCATTAGCGTACAGAGTAGAGCAATTACGAACAGAAGACACGTTGGTCGTTCCTGTAATCACAGATACGCATTACGCAACGGATGTCATGAATAAAGAAGACATACGAGGCAATCTGATGGTATTTGATCACCTCAAAAATTTCGTGGAATTTACAAATATGGTTGAGTGTGATTTTGTTTTACACAATGGGGATTTTGTAGATGGGCGAACAACCAAAAAAGAGAATGTCAAAAATATTGGAGAGTTTATGGGCCTTTTCGGGCAAGTAGACTGTCCTTATTTTATTACTTTAGGGAATCATGATGACAATCGGTATGGGAATCGAGCAAGCGGAAATGTGATGAACCAAGTCATTTATCCGCAAGAAATGTATCAGTTAGTCACTACAACAGCAAGAGCTTTTGGAGTGGTGGAGAATCCTTCCGATCGGAATAGTTATTACTATTATGATGTACCCGATAAAAAATACCGGTACATCATGTTAAATACTTTTGACCATCCTTATACATCTGGGGCAAATCAGGATCTGAATTACATCAATAATGGTGGCTATAGAGAAAAGCAAATCAATTGGTTGATCGATGTGTTGAAAAATACGCCATCAGATTACACCGTGTCTCTTTCACAGCATTGCTCTATGGGGACGGGTTACAATGACACGAATCCGGAATACTTGTTCAATGCATTGATCGTTGAGGGAATCGTAGGAGCATTTCGAAATGGCACAACCTACATTGGAGAAAATAAAACTGATAAAGATTTTCTAGTCAGCGTTAATGTGACATTTGATCAACCGCATAAAGTAGCCTTTGTAGCAAATGGACACCATCATGTCGATCGAATGAAAGTTGTCAATAATGTCATGAACATCACAACGGCCATTTGTAACCCTGAAGGACGTCCTCAAACTTGGTTCACTTTGACTCAAGATTTATGGGATGTTTTTTTGATCAATACGAAGACAAAGCATGTGGATGTATTGCGATATGGCTACAGTGATAAAAATCGGCAATTTGATTACTAAGGAGGTGGGAAGGTGCCGGTAATACAAGATGAAATAAGTTTAGTGAAAGTCAAGGATGGACCATCTGGCGAAACATACTACCCTCACCGTGCATGGAAGATGGCAGATGGTACATTTACTAAGATATATCCAAATGAGAATTTACTTCCAATCTCTAGATTTGAAAAAACAGCTTCTAGAGAGTTTGTAAATGATTCAAGATGGGATTTGGCTCCGATATTTGATAAATATGGTGTGGGTATTGAATATACAATATCTTTTGATTTAAAATCTGCTGTTGCTAGTCCCATTCAAGTTTATTCCCAAAATGGTTCCGGAACTAAGTACAATATCGGAACAACTGCGGTTCAAGCAACTATAGAATATAAGCGTTATAGGGTGACTGTTATTCCGCAACTACAAACTGGATCAATTATGACCCAAGCTCTTTTAGCGTTTTACGGGGTATATGACAGTGGACGGATACCAAGCATCAAGAATGTTAAGGTTGAATTGGGTAATCTTTCTACTTTGGACATACCTTCACCGAATGAGAATTATAGCGAAGCCTATCCAAAATATGAAGGATTCTATTCAGATACGAATCAAGTTGGGTCTGATAATCCTGACGATTACAAACCATGGAAACCATTCATGGGACCTCAGGGGAAAGACGGCTATACACCGATAAAAAATGTTGATTACTTTGACGGACAACCCGGTCAAAATGGGAAGAGTGCTTATCTATGGATAAGATACTCTCAGAATGCCGATGGATCAGGAATGACTACAGATCCAGCAAATGCTAAATATACTGGTTATGCTACAACGGAAACGAACGTTGCGCCTACCAGTCCAAGTGCTTATAGGTGGCAACAAACGAAAGGCGATCCCGGCATAGGCATTCCCGGAGAACCCGGACCAGACGGAAAGACATCATATCTGCATATCAAATATTCGAATGATGGTGGACTTACTTTTACTGGAAATGGTGGAGAAGACGGCGGTGATTATATTGGCCAGTATGTTGACTTTACAGAAGCTGACAGTACGAAGCCGAGTGACTATACGTGGTCATTGGCGAAAGGTCCAAAAGGAGATAAAGGTGATTCAGCGCCACTGATTTCTTTATCAGGGGCAACACAAGCAATCACAATTGATAAAGATGGGAAGATCACACCGGCTTCTAGTTTTACAGTGATCGGGACGGCAGTGAACACGTCTATTTCCAATTGGACATATAGCTTAAACGGTGGCAATTTTGGTTCGGCAGTTCCAACAGGGGTCACTCGTTCAGGGAACACAGTGACCATCAATCCAGCAACAGCGACATTTAACCAACTCACTATTCGGGCTGCTGATGCAACCGTGAGAGACGAATTCACTATTTCTAGAATTAAAGATGGTGGAGTCGGAACACCAGGTGCCGATGCTTACACCGTTTTTCTGACGAATGAATCGTACACCTTTGCAGGATCAACAGAGGCTGCATTGGCAGATTCAACGACAACCGAAGTAGTCGTTTACAAAGGAATCACCAAAATCACGCCAACTAGCATTACCGTAGGCACAAAACCAACGGGGCTAACATCAAGTGTCAGTGGTTCAGTCGTAACCTTCGTAGCTGCTACAACATTAGTCACAAAGAGTGGCACTATTCCTCTCACGATCACAGCGGACGGCAAAACATTTACGAAGCAGTTTGCTTATGCTATCTCATTTCAAGGCGGAAAAGGAGAGCCAGGGCAAAATGGCGTCAGCGTCACAGGAACCCAAGTTCAGTATGTCCAGTCATTCGGAACGACGGAGCCGACAACAGGATGGTCAAATACACGTCCCACGCCAGTACCCGGTCAATGGTTGTGGACTCGCTCAAGAAGTATTTTATCAGACGGGACATACGGATCATGGGTAACAGTTCCAACTTTAATCGGTCGTGAAGCAATTGTAATTAACGCTACTGCACCAAGTAATCCGTCCACAGGAACGCTATGGCAAATGCCAAGTGATCCAAACGTTAAACAGTGGGACGGCACCAAATGGGTTGATTGGGGTATCTCCATTGATAATCTGATTGCGGAAAATGCTGTGTTCAAAGACGGTAAGTTTGAGACGCTAGAAGGTGTTCAAATTATTGGTTCTCAGTTTATTAGCCCATTTGACAAAGAAAAGATCGCAGGAGGAACGAACTGGATCAGAGGAACACTAACGAATGCTGACGGTATGAGTGTCCTTGAATGGACAGAGTATAATAAATCCTCTGGTGCTACTGTATCAACAGGAACAAATAGGTTTTATCCTGACGGAATTTCGACAATGAAAAAAACTGGGTCGATTATCAGATCTTCTTATTATGGTGCTGACGGAATTCAAATAAGTGACGGGAATCTCCCTCAATTACCAGCATCATTACTGACTATAGAAGATATCGTCCAAATACCAAAAACTCTGATTCCGGCTTCTAGTGGTTATAGCCAATACGCTATCTCTGGGGATAATGCACCATTTGCTTCACGATCAGGTCGAATCGTTCAATTGTCTGGAGCATTTAAAAATAATACTGAGTTAGCAAGTGGGGTTAGTGGAACAATGGGGACACTGCCTGACTGGGCGAGACCTGAAAGAGCTGTACTTATGCGTGTTCAAGCATCTTATAACAATACTTACCTGTTGACCGTAAATACGGATGGAACAATAACTATGAGTCGACATGCAGCCGGAGCTAGCAACGTAGCAGTTCCTTCAGGTTCGTGGTTAAATATAGCAATTGTCTATGCTGCGAAAAATTTGTAGGAGGTGAGCAGTATGTCCGACAATCAAAAAAGATTTTCTGAGTTGTATAAATCACGAGAAGGTGAGTTTAATGAAGAAATGCAAGAACTTTTTAACAAAATCCTGGCAGATGACTTTAAAAACGATCCTCTATTAATGGATGGGTTTATTTACTCACTATATAGCGAGATAACGGAAAAGGAACCCACTGAATTAGAACTATTAAAACAGGAGAATAAACAACTGCAAGAAGACTCAGAAATGATCCAGACGGCATTTATGGAACTATCAGACTATGTTTTTTCAAAATAAAGGAGGGATGACACATGGAATTTTCAGCGGTGAAGATGTTATACGCAACACATGTGATTGAAGGAAAACGCACGATTGAAAGCGTTCCTGAAATGTTACGTGAAGATGTTGCGAAAATTGTTGACGAAGCAAAAAAGCCAGAAGGAAGCAATTAATTGGATATGTAGCAGCAGGAGCAATCGGCTTAATAGTCGGTTGCTTTTATATTAGGAAAGTAGGTGGCATATGTTAAACGTAGGGGAGTTAGCAACTTGGGCGGGTTGGATCATGACTATTGTCGGAATGCTGGCATTTGTAATCAAACCGGTAATGTCTAATTTCACAAAAATTGCAGATAATCTGACTAAGCTTGCGCATAATCTTGATCTATTAACCAGAGATTTAGAAGCAAGTAAATCTGATCGTGTAGCAATTCATGATGAATTAAAGCGACATGATGAGCGCTTGGATAAGCACAACGATCGATTGATTGAACATGGTGAACAATTAAAATCTTTATGGAAAGAAAGAGGGAAGTAATATGAAATTGACGAACACGCAATATGATTTAGCAAAAAAAGTTTTAACCGTTGGGGTGCCAGGAATCACGGCATTTATCGTAACTTTAGGCGGTTTATATGGATTCTCAACAGAAATCATTGTTGGAACGATCACGGCTGCTGCAACTTTAGCTGGTGTGTTCTTGAATATCGCTAGCAGCCAGTATCAAGATGAACAAAAACCCGATTATGGCGACGGTCAGGAGTTTACACAAAAGAAGGAGTAGCCAAAACGGCTGCTCTTTTTAATACAAACAATTTGGAGGAATAAACATGAATAACGATAAAACAGCAATGGAACAAGAAATGGAAAGTTTGAAAAAAGAAAATGATGCATTGAAAGAAACCGTTAGAATCTATCAAAATCACTTAGAAAAAGTAATCGAACACCAAGTGGTTGAAAATTATCGGTCAGTTGTTCGAAAAAATAGAGAGACTGATAATACAGTCTCTCTAGTCACGAGTCAACCTTTATGACAGGAAGGGCAACAGTAGTAGCAACCATCGAATGTAAAGCCCGTTGGGTTCCAGGTTTTAACTTGGTTAATTGCTGAACTGCAATCTGAATGAAATCCGAGATCCATTTGGTTTTGCGGGAGTGGTAAATGGTTACATGATGTTGTGTGGACCTCATGTCTCCCTTTGTCATCCGCATTTTTATTGCAAATATAATATGGCATGATTTAACCTCCTTATCAGTTATTTCAGCAGAACACTTGCTGATAAGGAGATTATAGCAAAAAAATATTGTCAAAAGGAGGAAATAATTATGTGTATCGAAAATATGATTAAATGGATGACTGATCGTGAAGGTAAAGTAACCTACTCAATGACAAGTCGCTTAGGACCTAAAAGCTACGACTGTTCTTCTGCAGTGTTCTTTTCCATGATAGCGGGTGGATTCTTGCCTAGTGGATCAATGGGGAACACAGAAACATTGTTTGCAATGTCAGGTACTAAACTGAAAAAATCAGCCGATCAGAAGTGAAACGTGGAGATATTTTTGTTGCTGGTACTCCTGGTCAATCCAACGGATCAGGAGGCCATACAGGTATTTTCCTAAGCAATAAGAGTTTCATTCATTGCTCATATTATTGGAACGGAATCCATACTGATAGCCATGATTCACACATGAGTACCCGGTTAACGCATCATTTTTATCGAATTGTTGCAACTGGGGATGTTCAACCTACCGAAAACAACCCTCAGATGATTCAATTAGCAATCGATGGACAATTCGGCAATGCTACGGCGAGACGCTTACAAGAATACTTTGATACTGCTGGTAAAGATGGCATTATAAGCCACCAATACAAGCAGAAATTTAATCAGAACGTTTATGCTGCTGAATTCGATAATTCTTTGATCGGATCAAATGTTGTTGTGGCATTGCAAAAGTATTTGGGGGTAACACAAGATGGTCTAATGGGTCAAGCGACCATCAAAGCATTCCAAAAACGATTGGGTACTACACAAGATGGCATTATCGGTCCGGTTTCAAATATGGTATCTGCCTTGCAAAAAGCATTGAATACCAACAAATTACCTTAAAACTATTTCGTAAATAATTGCAAACCATTGATAGGAGTTGTCAACATGACTAATGAAACCAGGGCACATATTCGCAGCATACTATGGCAATATAAAAAGATCGAAAAAACCTTTAAAGAGTTCTCGGATATTATTGCAACAGATAGAAATCCTTATATGGAATACCCATTAGGTGAAGAAAATCCAAGTTGGACAATGAATCAAATTTTATTTTACAAATCTTTTTTGAGAGTGGTCAATGGTGTTCTAGAAGATTCAACACTTGATGTTAGAGATATATTTTATGTAAAGTATTACAACGGCCATTCTAAGAAATGTATAGCGGTTGTATCTGCGGAAACTTTTCTAAGCGAATCTACTATAAAGAGAAGAGATGCAGAATTCATTAATGAAATCGCAAAAAGATTAGGTTGGTTATCGGTTTGACCTCTTTCAATACCTAACATGGTTTATCCTTTAATTAAGGACGTACGTTCACCATGGACGCATGGTTTAAAAGAAAGGGGAAGTTAAAATTGGCTAGTATTGAAAATATGATCAAATGGTTTAAGGATCGAGAAGGCAAGGTAACTTATTCAATGAATTCTCGATTAGGACCAAATAGTTATGACTGTAGTTCGGCTGTGTATTTCTCATTGATTGCAGGAGGTTTCTTACCTTCTGGAACAGGGATTGGAAATACAGATTCACTTTTTGCTTTAGAAGGAAGTTTATTAACAGCTGTATCCCGTAGCTCAGTCAAGCGTGGAGACATTTTTGTAGCAGGTTACAAGGGTAGTTCAGGTGGTGCTGCAGGTCATACAGGTGTTTTCTTGGATAACCAAAATATTATCCATTGTAACTACACTAAAAACGGAATTGCAACTACTCCAGCAGAAGGTTGGATGGGAGACTATAGCGGATTGCCTGTTTATTTTTATCGATTAAAAGGTGCCGACAAGTATCCTTCCACTCCGTTTGACAAAAATGTAACAGTCATTAAAGCTGATTGGACACGATGGGCAGATTTGGATTACGGTTCAAAATTAGGTGTTACCAAATTAGGCTCTGTTTACAAAGCAAAATCAATTTTCACAGCGCATGGAAGTAAATATTACGATCTATATTCAGACGGAAAATTCGCTGGTTATCTGAATGTTGACGGTGCAAAAGAATTGAAGGCAGTATCTGCAGGGGATATATATGTATCAGCAAAAAGTCCAAACTATAATATCTGGGGGAATTTCTATTTTACAGAGAAAAAAGGGAATACCAGTAAGTTTGAAGATGGATTAGTTTACCGAGCAAAATACAAATATACTTTAGGTGATGGCGTATCGTATTACTCACTCTATCAAAAAGATGAATGGATGGGGTATCTGAATACGAATGCAACGATGGAAGTACCAGCAGTATCAACTAATGACATTTATGTAACTGCGATCAATGCCACTTACAATATTTGGGGAGACTTGTATTGGAAAGAAAAGCTAGGCAATACGTCTAAAATGAGCGACGGAATTGTTTATAAAGCTAAGTACAAATACACGATCGGAAATGGTCGGACGTACTACTCCTTATACCGTGGTGATTCATGGAAAGGTTACATCAACGCCAATGCTATGCGTGTGATGAATGCGACTTCTTTCAATAAAAAAGTGAAGATTAACGGCGGCCCTAATGTCTATAACATCTGGAAAGATTTTTATTGGAGTACATCAGCTGGTAAGAATACAGATGCTAAATTTGTTGGGAAAGTTGTTACAGCGAAATACTCTTACTTGCTTGGAAATGACGCTACTTATTACTCAATCTACGATGGAGATACATGGATTGGCTATATTCGAAAAGGTGCAGTGACAGTCCAATAGATTTTATGAACAAAAAGCCTTGCTCATTGGAGTAAGGCTTTTTTATAGAATCATTTAATTTGAATAAAACAGATTAATACATTAGACTTTTTCTTGCAACATGCATTACTAATGAAGGGTATCCGGCGAAAATTACTTGGGGAAGTGTGCCAGATACTCTTCATATCTTTATTTTATCATTGTTCTTTCTTGATAGATATTATTGTTTAGAAATCCGTCTAATTTGTTTACTTAACTTCAATAATTATCAAAAAATCTAACCATCGATATTATTATAGTAACGAAATTATTATTTTATCAAATCTAAAAAATTGATAAAAAGTTAAAGATGCGTTAGATTTGTATTAGAGGTGATTCTATGAAAGTCGATAAATTACATTATAGAAAAGTAATTAATAGTGCGAAACACCTAGAATACAATGCAATACGATACTTTCAGTCATTGTCTGATCAAAGCAACCTCGAGACAATTAATGAGGAATTAGACTATTTAATTAAAAATGATGTTTATCATAAAATAGCACGAACATCTCGGAAATCTTTTTTGGGAGATAATATATTAATTAGAAAAAACTGCGAGCATGACTTTAACCTTTTAGAGAAATATACAGCTTTTTTTAACCAGAATGAAATTTGAAAAACAATATTCATTAAAAAAAAATTTTCATTTAATTATGTTGCTCTTCTATGGAGATGGTTGGTTTTTATAAATAAATAGCCCGTTTCGGCGGGCTTGTACATATGATCGAAGAAGATAATCTTCTTGCTTGCAGTTAAAATGCATCTAATGTTGAATTTCTTATGGCGATACAAAATCGCCAATGAAGAGTATCAGGCGGGGGAGTTTTAGGAAGTTTATCTGAGACTCTCCGTTTTTATTAATACTTAGTATATATTATAGTTTAGATTATTCTTTGATAAACTATGTTAATATATAGAGTCTGTTTTTACTAAAGAATCGTAGTTAATATTTCAAAACCAAGTGGTGAAGCTCTATATCATAATAATTTCTGAATAACCAAAAATTTAGAAGATATTGGTTTACTATTTTGTATAGCATTGATAAAATGTAAAAAAGGGGTGAAGTATATGGATAAACAAACCTATCCAGCAATTTACATTGCTGATTATGTAATTAGTCAATGCGAATTAAACAAGATTGGTTTAAACAACTTGAAACTCCAAAAGATTCTTTTTTATCTAAAAGCAAGGTTTTTAGTAGAGGATAATTACAATCTATTTAATGATAGTATTCAAAAATGGAAATTTGGACCTGTTGTACCAGAAGTTTATCATGAGTACAAAAACTGTGGTGCTGAGCCAATAACAAAACAAAATATTAGTTCTATAGTTCGATATCCTAAAGATGGAGAAAAACCCAATTTATTAGGAATCTTTGTCAAAGAGGAATTTGATGAAAATAAAATATGTGAATCCGTTAGAGAAAAAATATACGATACAGTAAAAAAATTAGGAAAGTATTCAGGATTTGACTTGGTAGAAAAAACTCATGATCAGGAAATTTGGAAAGACTATGAAAAGGAAATCCTATCAGGGAGAAAAGGAATTGGATATACTGATGATGAGATTAAAACTTATTTCGAAAAAAATGTTAATGATCAGATTTGGTTATAAATTTGTTGAGGTAACTAAATGATTGATCAACAGAAACTTACCGATATAGAGTTCATATTTTATTTATTATTAAATGTTGAATATGAAGAAGATTTTTCTGAAGAAATTTATGTAGGATTAGGCGATTTAATTGAAAGCCAATTAGTTGATGAAAATAGCAGATTAAAAAGAATTCCCTATGAGTTAATTGCAGAACAAGTTTTTAATTCGGATGAGACAGAAGGTGAAGATAACGAAAGTTTTTTGGCTCATATTGAAAGACTAAAGAGGTTACCTGAAAATATTAAAGACAAAGCTTGTATTGATATCTTTTGTGAAAAAGTAATTCGACACTATCGATTGAGCAAAATACAAAGAGATTATATTGATAGAAATATAAATTCTTTAAAGAGTGGTATAGTTGCTGCAGAAACTAAGCTTGAAAGTTTCAATCATGATATTTTTATGGTTAGACAAAATATAGATGATCAGCTTTCTGAAGTTCAAGATAGTGTTGATAATTCTAAAATAGAACTTGAAAGAAAAATTCAAGAAAGTAATGAAAGCATGTCTACTACCAAGGAAAAATTAATGTCTGAGTTTGTTGGAATTTTAGGTATTTTTTCAGGTTTAATTTTTGCATTTTTTGGTGGAATTAATACAGTTCAAAATGCACTTAGCGAGCTGGCTAATGGAGCACCAATTGGTAAAAGTATTATAATGCTTTCTTTCACAGCTGCAGGATTAATATCTTTTCTTTATTTTACACTTTCGTGGATAGGCAAACTGATGGATAAATCTATTTACTCTTGCAAGTGCAAACAAGCGAATTGTCACCATAGTATATTACAAAGACATGCTACTTATTTTTTTATTATGTTACTTTTGCTCTTATTTTGTATATTGGGAAGTTTAGTGATGGTTTCAAAGTATGCTGGTATTACGAGTAGCATTAACTCATGGATTTTAATAATTGTTTTATTATTTTCATTGATTATTGTTTTTATTTCAATGTTTAAGCTTATAAACAAAAATAGTAATGAGTCCTAGATTGTTGTTTGTTATTAACCTTAAAAACAAAAGAAGACCCTAGCGAAAGCTAAGGTCTTTTTTCATTGCTTCAAATTCTATCATGATTTTCGTCTTACCAATCACCGAATACTTTCTCACAACAAACTGCTTCCTATCATTAAACTCACCAGCAACCACAACTTGCATTCCCTCATCCACATCGGCTAGGAAGCTCAAACTGTGTGCAGAAATCAAGCAGTTAACTTCGTTAAGCGAAAATCGCACTAAAGGGATCTTGCTCATCTTCAATACACGTATCTTCGATACATAGCCTTTCATTGTTTTCATAGCAATCGCCTCCGTAAGCTTGTACATAATAGCGACAATCCGTTTTACCTAAAGTGACAGCGACGTAAAACTCGACACATTTTGAGCCGTACAAAGCTTCTTGAGATTCAGAAATCGAATTCGGAAACTCATTTATAAACCCAAAGAGAGATAGGTAGCCCTGTTCGTATTGAGTAATAAGATTCATATCAGTTACCGCCAGGTCTATATTTTTCATTAGGATCGTACTTCCTAAGTATCTTATCTTGTGTTCTGACATGATCAAATAAATAATCTTCGCCATCGACCTTGAATACAAACGCCAGTTCTTCCGGATATCCGCTATAACTGCTGGGGATGGTAAAGTACGGCTTACCATAATTTTGCATAGTCTTAGCAAACTGTTCATATAGCAGGTGCGCTGGCCCCATACGTTGAACAAACTCATAGTAGTAGCGCTCAAGTGCGTAGGTTCTTTGGTGTGCTAAAGGTATTTGCATATCAATCACTCCTTGCAAGAATTATACGAACGTTTGTTCTTGTTGTAAAGCGAACAAAAGGTAAAGAAAAAGCCTAACACAGGCTTTGAAAACTATGTATGTTGGTTCCTATCATGCTGGCGGATTGACTACCCCTTGACTACCCCGAAAAGAAAACAAGGGAATTTATAGAGTATATTGCAATACTAAAAAAGCTGAATTTAAGCTAAGTGAGAAATACTAGACCTTATTAAAAAATTCAAAGATATGAAATACGGTCTCAAAGACACAAACGCTGCAGAATAAGACAAATAACTGCAAATGTTGTTTCGGCAACATTTCTGAGGTTTCCCTTTTACGAGGGAAACCTTTTTTGTTTTTATAGGTAATAGACACGCAACTGCTAAAGCGAAAGAAACCATTCAGAATCTGTTACAAGTAAAGTAAGAGGACTCAATAGATCAGTAAGACAAGAATGTGGAAATTAGCACTATAACGAATCCTATCTAAAAATTTTCTTAAATGAAGCAGTGATCAAGAGTGATTTGATTTAACCTTCGATTGTTATTGAATATTCAAGCTTCAATTGACTTTTAGCTTAAATAAAATTGTCATTAAATCAATAATATCTCTTTATAAGCTTCTTATTTTGACTTATTTCATCGAATTCAAACGATTTTTTAAGAATAAGTAGATTTTTCCTCTCTTAAGAACCAGTTTTATTCTACATAATCAAAGACCACTTACTAGCTAAGCTTTAACTAATCACATCCAAAACAATCAAGAAAGGAAGAGACATGATTTCATTTAAGAAAAAGAAGGAAGTTATTAATTTACCAGAACTAAGCAACTTTAATGAACGTACATACCCGAAAAAATTGAAAAAGATTGTGGCTCAATTAGAAACCTGTAAATCGGAGGATTTGAATTATATTGCTGAATGTATTTTACAAAAGATGGGATATACCGTCCAAAACATCGATGGTTACAAAGATGGTGGTATTGATGTGTATGCTTTTTCTAATAATAAAAAGGCAATAGCGGTCCAATGTAAAGCTTGGAATCCGCAAAAGACAACGGAGCGGATCAGTAAGCCACTTGTTGCCGCATTTAAAGGGATTTTTTCAGACAAAGGGTTTCCCAATGGGCTTTTCATCACTACACATTTTTTTACAGATCAAGCATTAGAAATAGCCGGTGAGAATCTACTGTTGGTTGACAGAAAAAAGCTGATTGAGCTGCTTGCGCATTTTTATCCAGAAATGATCAGTGAGTTATTTTATTATAAAACCTTGACTGAATTAGAAGAATGCAAGAGTTGTAAAAATGGGAAGAAGTTGAAACTTTACAATAAGAAGAAACGCAACTATTACTATATCTGTGAAACATGTGGAGAGTATAGCTCGTTTAATTATTCATCATGAAAAAAGAACAAGAGAATAAGCAATAAAAAACAGACATTCCATTAATGAATGTCTGTTTTTTATTAAGTGAAAACGCCAAAAGAAGGTGGGAACATAGTTTTATTCCTATTTTCTAAAGCTTTGTTTTTCACCCACCCAGCCACTCAATAAACGATCTGCTTAGGATCTGCATGGTCCAAAATAAAGTCTTTGAAATTACTGACAACAGGCGGCAGGTAGGTTTCTTTGTTATAGGCTAAATAAAAGTATCGTTCCCAGCCGATGTCTTTGAGTTTGATACGCTTGAGGGGTAAAGAGTCGAGCATCGTCATATTGGGAATGATAGCGATTCCTAAATTTTGGCTGACTAGACCTGCAATCACTTGATCGATCTTGACCTCATAGGCAACTTGATAGCTGACGTTGTTGCGCTGATAAAGGTCATCGATGATTTCACGTAAGGCACTTTTTTTGCTGAAGATAATCTGAGGATATTCTGCTAAGTCTTCCAAAGAGACTTCATCAAATTGTGCCAGAGGATGATTCAACGCCGTTATCACGACAAGTTCTTGACTCGCGATCGGGACGAATTCAATGGTTGGTTCATTGGTGATATAAGAACAAATACCGAGGTCGTAGCGCAAGGTTTTTAGTCCCTGAACTGTTTCGGTACTGACGCTATCTGAATGAAATTCAAATTGGATCTTTTTTCCAGGATTTGCTTCAAGGAACTGTTTAGTGACTTTTGGTACGTAAGATGTACCAAGGACTTGTAAAAAAGCAAAGCTGATGTGACCGAATCCTTTACTGATTTTTGTTACTGTATCAATGCCGGAATCTAAATTTTCTAATGTTCGTATAACATGCTCATGAAAAATTTTTCCTGGTTTGGTTAGGGCGACGTTTCGTCCGTTTTTTTCAAAGAGTTGGACACCTAACTCATCTTCCAAGAGGGAAATTGCATTACTGAGGCTTGGCTGTGTAATGTTGAGCAATTTGCTCGAACGAGTGTAATGTTCTTCTCTAGCAAGGACATCAAAATACTTCAAATGTTGAAGATTCATAGAAACCTCCTCTAAAAGCCTTCTTTTTTTCCAGTATATCATAAGACTTATATCTTTTATCTATAGATTCATAAAGAAAAAACAATTAGAAGTGCTGAAACGGAAAAGCTATAATAACGGTAACAAACATTGTGAATAAAAACACAATTACTGCGGCCGCTTTTTAGTTCGTGTTTTTATTTCCAGCTGTAAACCAAGTAGTAGTTGTTTACAGACTTTTAAAGGAGGAAATAACATGAGAAAGGTACCATTGACGATCAGCTCTTATACATTAGGGACTGAAATCAATTTTGAAGACAGAGTCAAAATCGCGAAAGAGGCAGGATATGATGGGATCGGTTTACGTGCGGAGACCTATATGCTTGCTGTGAAACAAGGGTATTCTGATGAGCGGATGCTTGAGATCCTTGCAGAACATGACATGAAAGTAACCGAGGTTGAATACATCACCTTATGGGCAGATCCGAATAAAACGATCGAAACACCGGAAACACTGCTGCAACAATTTAAAGAGCAAACGATCTATCATATGGCATGTTTGTTTGGTGTTGGGCACATCAACTGTGGCTTAATGGAAAAATACCCAGCAGAGGTTCATATCCAAGCCTTTAAAGAACTATGTACACGAGCAAAAGAATTAGTCATTGGGTTAGAATTCATGCCTTATAGCGGTGTTCCTGATCTAGCTAGTGCATGGAATATTGTCAAAGAGGCAGATTGTGAAAATGGGATGCTGATCCTAGATACATGGCACTGGGCAAGAGCCAACATGACAGCAGCTGACTTGGAAGGGGTTCCAGCGGAGAAAGTTGTTTCGATCCAAATTTGTGATGTTTTAGAAAGACGATATCCTGATACGATCTTACGTGATGAGTCGATGCACGATCGCTTATGTCCTGGAACAGGATGGGGTGATACCGAAGGCTTCTTAAGGGCACTAAAAGCACACGGCATCAAGCCTCGTGTCGTTGGTACAGAAGTGATTTCTGATCCGATTTTAAGTCAAGGGTATCAAAAAGCAGCAGAGCAAAATTACAAAACCAGTATTGAAGTGATCCAAAACGCATGGCCAGAATTGCTTGCGTAAAAAAATCAAATAGAAAAGAGGAAATACGATGAGCGAAAAAATTTCTGGAAAAACGAAGCTTTTAGGGTTGATTGGCACACCTGTTGGACATTCTGGTTCACCAGCCATGTATAATTATGGCTTTGATCAGCTTGGCATCGATGCAGTCTATTTAGCCTTTGATATCAAAGAAGAGCAAGTCGCCCAAGCAATCGAGGCATTCCGAACCTTCAAAATGAGTGGAAATGTCACGATGCCTTGCAAAACGGCAGCGGCAGAATATATGGATGAATTAACACCTGCTGCAAAAATGGTGGGTGCGATCAATACCATCGTCAATGATGAAGGCAAGCTCGTCGGTCACATTACCGATGGTGTCGGCTTTGTTGATAATCTACAAGCCCACGATGTAAAAATGAAGGATAAAAAATTTGTTGTAATTGGAGCTGGAGGAGCTGCCACGGCGATTCAAGTCCAGTTGGCGATCGAAGGCGCAGCCTCTATTGCGATTTTTAACATCAAAGATGCGTTTTATGAAAAAGGCAAAGAGACCGTTGCTCGCATCAAAGAGTATTACCCTGACCTAGCAATTGAGATCTATGATTTGGCGGACCAAGCGTTATTAGCTGAAAAAATCAACGAAGCCGATTGTCTGGTGAATGCAACGACTGTTGGAATGGGTGAAGGAAATACAGCGACACCGATTGCAGACATCGATTTACTGCATGCAGATTTGACGGTGGCTGATGCGATCTATAACCCACCAATGACCCAGTTATTGAAAGATGCTAGCGCGAAGGGATGTAAGACTGTAGGTGGAAAAGGCATGCTTATCGGACAAGGAAAAGCCGCTTTTAAACTATTTACTGGAAAAGAATTGCCTGTCAAAGCAAACTAACTAGGGACCGAGTATCCATTTCCTACGAAATACCTTGAGAGGAACTTTCGTAGGAAAGCTGGATGTTCTTTTATAAGGAGCGTACAAATGAGAGCAAAAAAGTATATATTGTCACTGGCAACTGTCTATATGTGTTACTTCACCCATGGGATCCAAGCTATTATTTTAAGCCAAAATGCGTCTTATTTTTCGGATAAATGGGGCTATACCGATGCTTCTGCGGGAGCCGCTGCAGTATCGTTGGCCATCACTGCCACAGGGTTAGGTAAATTCTTGACCGTATGGATTGGTGGGGAAATTTCAGATAAAGTTGGACGCAAAAAAATGGCAGTCATGGGGGCTGTTTTGTATACGCTATGCTTTTTAGGTCTATTACTGACGACGAATATGGTGATCGCATCTGTCTGTGCTTTTATCGCAGGAGTGGCGACTTCTGGTTTCTGGGATGCTGCGTTGTATCCCGCTTCTCAAGAAGCAGCACCGAAATATGCGGCTTCAGCAATGATTGGGATCAAGTTTTTTGTTTCTTTGTCAGGAGTCATTTATCCCTTACTTGTGGTAAATTTCATCGGGTCTGGGAATCAGTCGATGGGGATTATTATTCCATTAGTCCTATCGATCGTCTGCACGATTTTAGCAGCTATCGCGCCATTCGCCTATGATGACATGATGAAAGAAAAAGCAGCAACCGTCGATGGAAAAGAAACGAATGCGGTTCAAGAAGAAATTGCGGCAATGAAAGCCAAAATGCTCGTTAAGCCGAATGTTATCGTTAATTTCTTCACAATGTTCTTTGGTTTTATCTGTATGTTCATCATGTACGGTGCCCAACAGTATACCAAAGCGTTTGGATTGACGAATGCTGGTTTGACTGAGATGCAGTCAGCAGGGCTAACATCAATCTATACTTTTGGCTCAATGGTGGCTGTTTTGTTTTGGGCAGTAATGATGGGGAAATTGCGTTGGAATCCACTGAAAGTCTTGTTTATTGATACAGTGTTTATCGCTCTTGCATTGGGGATGGTCCTAGTGATCCAACATGTGGTAGTGATTTATATCAGTATCGCATTCCTGGGCTTCTTTGCTGCCGGAGGGGCGTTGCAAACTGGGCTAGGGGTACGACAAATGTTTTGCCCTGGACCAAAAGGTCGAAATACCGGGATCTACTATACTTGGATGGGCTTAGCAAGTACCTTTTTGCCTTACATCGTTGCTTCCATGACTCGGTCAGTAGGAGAAACGCAAGCGATTTTTATTATGATGGGCTTATTACTCGCAGCTGCGGTTTTAGCGATCGTCATGATGGTTTATTTGTTACTGCAACACAAAAGAGTATTTGGCTACAGCGCATTTGATAAATTAAAGGACTAACCGTCCTGGAGGATAGTGGCCAACCACTTCCTCCTTTTTCGCTTTTGTTAAACGGCGGCTTTCGTGTATCTAGCTGCAGGTTCAAACGGCGTAATTTGTATGGAGGAGAAGAAGAATGGATAGCTTGATTGGCTTATTACTAGTAGTGTCATTTGGTGGCATGGTTTTTTATTGTATCAAAGGATATAACCTGATGATTGGTTTTATCGTTATGGCAACATTATGGGTGTTGTTGCCGCTTATAGGGAATGTCATTTCACCCAATCCGGCATTTGAAAACCTCCCTTTTACCGAGATGCTGGCACAGGTCTATCAACAGGCGCCAGAACGCTGGGGGCTTCACAAATGAATATTTTTGTAGGAGCATTCTTTGGTAGGATCTTGTTGGAAACGGGCATTGCGGCAACTATCATTCGTAAGAGTGTGGAACTAGGTGGGGATAGCCCAGCGATTATTCTAGTAATTGTCAATTTGATTACCGGCTTTATCTTTTCATCCATGTCAGGTGCCGGATCTGTCATCGCGATCGCCGTGATCGTATTGCCGATTTTATTTTCGATTGGTATTCCTAAAGTCGTGGCATTCTTTAGTTTTTCGGCTTCCGTTGCAGCAGGTGTTTTCTTAAATCCAATCAATTTCACACAATATCAAGCCTTTTTTGGCAATGTGAATGGTGGGGTTGATTACACCTATAATGATTATTTTTCGTTTGGATTGTTGGCTTTCTTTGTGATGATTTTGGTTTCTTCGATTTTTGCTATTGGGTATTTGAGAGTAGAAAGTTTGACTTATGCTTGGGCGGTTGGAGAAGAGCCTAAAGTCCATGACGTGCCTAGTTTGGCATTGCTCACGCCCTTTATTCCGGTTGTAGGAGTCATCATCTTTCAATTTCCAGTGATCTTTTGTTTTATTGGTGCGAGTCTGTATGCCTTGTGGATTTGTGGCGTTTTAAAGGATGGGTTCAGAAAAGATTCTCAGATTTTGACCCGTATTTTTGCAGATGGGGTCAAAGATACTGCGACCTTAGTTGCCTTTTGGATGACTCTTGCAATGTTCAATGCAGCTGCTACGTTTGCAGCACCGTATTTTGAATCATTGCTAGGAGGAATCATTCCGACGCATCCCTTAGCGCTTTGTTTGCTTTTTGGTTTTTTAGCTCCCTTGACCTGGTTTCGCGGGCCACTTTCTTTGATTGGTTGTGGGGCAGCATTGCTGGCAGTGATCAGCAATCAAACCAATTATCCTGTGACGTTTTTATATCCGTTGTTCATTTCCAACATGATCGGCATGGGACATTTTGATTTGACCATTTCTTGGAATGCTTGGGGATTAGGCTTCAATAATATCAACACGAGAGACTATATGAAAGTCGCTTTTTTACCAGGAATCGTTATTTCGCTTATTCTTGAGGTTGCGACGTTTCTGTTATATAGCCCGATTTAAAAAAGTAGGTGAAGAAAATGAGAAGAAGTGTCCGAATTGGCATCGATGTAGGCGGGACCCATACGAAAGCTGTCGCAATCAACAATGATACCCAAGAGGTGATTGGAAAATCATCTGTAAAAACGACCCACAAAAGTGAACAAGGGGTTGCAGAAGGTGTGGTTGCCTCATTTATCAAGTGTTTAGCCGAAAATCAGATCCAGCCTGAGGAAGTAGTCTTTGTCGCTCATAGTACTACTCAAGCCACCAATGCACTCTTAGAAGGTGATGTAGCAAAGGTCGGCATTATCAGTACGGCGAAAGGCGGCGTCGAAGGATGGCTAGCAAAGTGGCAAACGGCATTAAAAGATATTGATTTAGGTACGGGAAGAAGTATTGAAGTCGTGGCGCGGTTTATTCCTCAAAAAGAGCTTTCAAAGGCAACGATCGAAACGGCGTTAGCAGAACTGCAACAAGCACAGGCGCAAGTCATTGTGACTTCAGCAGCTTTTGGTGTAGATGATTTAAAAACAGAAGAAAGAATCGCTGAAGTAGCCAAACGAAAGGGCATCGAAGTAACCTTGGCGTCGGAGATGACCAAACTATATGGGTTATCCCGGAGAACCCGTACTGCAGCAATCAATGCATCGATTTTGCCAACGATGCTGGAAACGGCAAATTCAACAGAAAATAGTGTTCGCCAAGCAGGTGTGGATGTACCACTGATGATCATGCGGGGCGATGGCGGGTTGATGGACATTGTTGAAATGAAAAAACGACCGGTGCTAACGATGCTTTCTGGTCCAGCAGCCAGTGTGATGGGAGCATTGATGTATCTGCGAACGTCGAACGGTATTTATTTTGAAGTAGGGGGAACTTCTACGAATCTGGGCGTGATCAAAAATGGTCGGCCAGTCATCGATTACTCAGAGATTGCAGGCCATAAGACGTATGTCAATTCATTAGATGTTCGCGTCCTAGGTGTGGCTGGCGGCAGTATGGTTCGAGTGAATAAAAAAGGCGTGGTAGACGTCGGACCAAGAAGTGCCCATATCGCTGGTTTAGAATATAGTACGTATCTGCCAGAAGAAGAGATCGTTGCACCAGAACTGGAGCTTTATGCGCCAAAAGAAGGTGACCCAGCAGATTATGTTGCAATCAAACTTGCTAACGGAAAACGAATCACGATCACGAATTCTTGTGCAGCGAATGTCTTAGGGTATGTCACAAAGGATGATTTTTCCTATGGCAATGCCCATTCGGCCAGAAAAGCTATGCAGCCATTAGCGGAGTACTTAGAAACGACGGTAGAAGATGTCGCACAACAAATATTGGATCAAGCAGTCCAAAAAATAGCACCTGTGATTCAATCCTTTGCCCGCAAGTATCAATTAGAGCCCAACCAAATGACTTTAGTGGGGGTAGGAGGAGGCGTCTCTTCACTGATCAAACATGCAGCGAAACAATTGTCGTTGAATTATAAAATACCTGAAAATGCTGAAGTGATTTCATCGATCGGTGTGGCGTTATCCGTTGTTCAAGACGTGGTGGAACGAATTGTCCCGAATCCAACAAAAGCGGATATTGCAGCAATCAAGCAAGAAGCAGCTACTTTGGCAATCGAGAGTGGGGCAACACCTGATAGTATTGAAGTCCATATTGAAATCGATCCTCAGACGCAAAAAATCACTGCGCGAGCTTCCGGTGCCACAGCTGCTCAGGCTGCTGAGCGTCAAAACCAAATCAACCGTGAAGAAGCGCAAGACATTGCCTATGCTGAGCTGCAAGTTGCTAAAGAAAACGTGGTTTCTTGTGCTACGAGTGAACATTTTTATGTTTATGGCGCAGCGACAAAAAAAGGCGATCGTGTTTGTGTCATTGATCATCGAGGCTTTATTCGCGTGCAAAGAGACCATGCAGATGTCGTGAAAACGACGATCCAAAGTTATAGTGAACAAATCGCTCGTCTTTGGGAAAGTATGGCGAACTACCAAAGTGATCTAGTCATCCGTCCAGATTTTTATATTTGTGCTGGTCCTCGTCTCTTTGATTTTAGTTCGACAGATTATACCCAATTGATGATGTTGATCGATATTGAATTAAGTCAGTTGATTGGTACAGAAGAAATTATTATTATTGCGGCGAATCGATTGCAATAGTGTAGGAAGGGATGAGATCCGTGAAAGTAGAAGAATTTTGCCAACAATTTTTACACCTATGGTCTCAAGCAACCAATCCTCATTTGCAGTTGCTAAAGCAAGACCCGCTTTATGCCAAAGTTGATCCTGCGCAGGCAGAGTCCATTATTGAAACTGCTGAAAGCATAGGGAAGCAAGAAGCCCGCTGGTATCGAGAGCATCCTCAAGAATTGCAAGGAATCATTGATTCATTAAAGATCAACGAACTGCCTGAAGCGCAAGCGCAACAGGAGCGCTATACCTTTGCTGTCTATAAAAAAACAGATCATATTATGATTGATCGCAATTTCTTGGCGCAAGCGCAGAATTTTATCGAAGCCCAGCAATTAAGCCGATTACTTCCTGCGACGACACTTACGGAATTGGTTTTCATGCATGAAGTGTTTCATGTATTGGAATATCGTAAAAATCTCTGGACCATTCAAAGACAACTGCACTATCAGATAGGTTTTTTGAAAAAACAGGCACGTCTCTATTCCTTGAGTGAGATCGCTGCTGCATCTTTTGTACAGACGTTTTATCAGCTGGAAAATTCCCCTACATTGCTTGCTAGCTGCATAATCTATTGTAAAAATCCTGAGCTCGCTCAAGCGCTCGTTAAGACTGCGTTAAAGGAACAAACCATTCACAGAAGCTATTGATCAATGGAAAAAAAGAATTAGTTTCTATGCTCATATCAAGGTATATTGTTAGTGAAGAATATAACAATATTAGAGGTGGTATAAATGATGGAGTAATCTTGGTTGAATCTTAAGAATGAGGTCGTAGTCATTACCGGTGCTTTAGGCGGTATGGGGAAAAAATCGCACAGGACTTTGCTGAGCAAGGCGCACAACTTGCATTAGTTGATTTGCACGAGGAAAACCTTGCCAACTATGCAGCGAAACTAGCGAATGAGTTCGGTGTGAAAGTAAACAGTTATGTTTGCAATTCGACGATCGAAGCGCAGGTAGATGCTTTGGCAGAAAAGGTCAAAGAAGATTTTGGCCGCATTGATGTTTTGGTAAACACAGCTGCTATTTTGAAATTTTCATTGCTTGAGGATCTACCATTTGAAGAATGGAAACAGGTGATCGACGTTAACTTAAATGGTTACTTCTTGGTTTCACAAAGAATCGGACGAGTGATGATCGCACAAAAATCTGGGCGGATGGTTCATGTCTCAACGATCGCTTCAATCAGCCCTGAAAGATATTCTGGTGCATATAGCCCAAGTAAGGCTGGAGTTAATATGATGTCGAAACAAATGGCCGCAGAGTGGGGGCAGTACGGCCTTCGCAGCAATTGTGTCTTGCCATGCTTTGTGAAAACACCTTTATCCGCAAGCTTCTATGCAGATCCAGAAGTTGAAGAAGGGCGCAAACGCTTGACTGCCAACAAACGAATCGGCGATGTGCAAGACATTGCTAATGCAGTCCTTTACTTAGCCAGCGAACGTTCCGATTATACGAACGGGCACGAATTACGTGTTGAAGGCGGTTTTGGGATCATGATGGGGGATCAAGTACCAAAACCTGGTGGGCGTAAACAGTATGCCATCAATTCTCGGCCGGAAAACCAAAAATAAATGGGGAAATGAAGTAATAATTGAATAGGGGAGACACTCATCTTTTCGACTTGTTCGAAAAAGATGGGTGTATTTCGTGATGCCTTAATACATGCGGTCTGACGAAGCAAGCTATTTGAAAGGAACTGATTTTCATGAAAAAAGAATTATTTGAACCAATCAAACTATCTTCTGGCGTTGAACTTAAAAATCGACTCGTTATGGCACCTATGACAACTCAATCTGCTTTTTACGACGGTGAAATAACGGAAGAGATCATTGAATACTATCGCTGTCGTGCCGGTGCAGCTGCAGCGGTGATCGTGGAAAGCTGCTTTATCGAAGAACATGGGCGTGGGTTTCCAGGAGCACTCGGGGTAGATACTGACAAGAAAATTGCTGGGCTCACTAGATTAGCAAAAGCCATCAAAGAAAAAGGTTCGAAAGCGATCCTGCAAATTTATCATGCTGGACGAATGGCATGGCCTGAGTACAATGGTGGAGTACAACCGATTTGCGCAAGTCCTGTCGCGGCTTTGAGACCCAATGCACCTGTGCCCAAAGAAATGAGTAATGATGAGATCATAGCCATGATCCAACGATTTGGCGATGCTACTAGACGTGCGATTCGAGCTGGATATGATGGCGTGGAGATACATGGTGCGAATACTTTTTTGATTCAACAATTTTTCTCACCTCACTCAAATCGCCGGAACGATCAATGGGGAGGTAGTCTAGAAAAAAGAGCGCACTTTCCATTAGCCATATTAGAAGAAGTTCAGCGGGTCCGTCAAGAAGAATCGGTTGAAGACTTTGTTATCGGTTATCGTTTTTCGCCAGAAGAAATGGAAAAGCCCGGTATTTGTTTTGAAGAAACGATGTACTTGTTGAATCAACTAGCGAAAAGCAAGCCAGAGTACCTTCATTTTTCAATGGGAACGTACCAACGAAGCTCTATCATCGATACCGAAAGCAATGAGCCATTGATTGTGAAATTTTTAACAATGCGTTCGCCTGAACTTTCTACTATTCCGATTATAGGAGTGGGCTCTATCTTGCAACGAGAAGATGCAGAAGCAGCACTGGAAATTGGCTACGATTTGCTTGCCATCGGGAAAGGGTTTTTAGTCGAACCTAATTGGGTTCAGATGATTGCCGAGAAGAAAGTCGTTCGTCATTTTGCTCTTAGTCATGCACAAAGTGAGTTAAAAATCCCGACCCCCTTGTGGCAGTTTATGGAAGAAATGGTCATTGATCCAGAAGAGGAGAAACAAAAGCATGAACGCTTGAAAGAACTCCAAAAGCGGAAAGTGGCTTACCAACCAGGGACATATCTCGTACAAGCCCAAGGGCATAATAGTCCAATCGAAATGCAAGTGACGTTTTCAAAAGAAAAGATTGAAAAGATCACCATTGATAAAGGTAATGAATCTGAAGGTTTATCTGATTTAGTATTTACACGAATCCCGGAACAGATTATTGAAGGACAAACGTTGAATGTCGATGCTGTTTCTGGTGCTTCTGCTTCCAGTCAAGGGGTGATCGCAGGGGTGGAAGAAGCGGTAAAACTTGCGGGCGCCGATGTAGAGGTCCTCAAAGCACAGCCCAAGCCAGTCGTGTCTTGGTCAGAAGAAGTGGTTGAAGAATCAGTTAATGTAGTGATCGTTGGTTCAGGCGCTGCTGGGCTTGCTGCTGCATTGCGAGCGGATCAATTAGGCTTAAAAGTCATTTTACTGGAAAAATTGAGTTTTGTTGGCGGAGCGATCTCTATTAGTGGTGGAAACCAAGTCGTAACTGGTTCCAAACTACAACAAGTAGCTGGTGTAAAAGATGATACGCCGGCAGCCATGGTGGCTGATTTTCTGGAAAACGGAAATGGGCTGAACGATCAAAAACTTTTGACCCTTTTCGCTGAGAATATAGGAGAAACCACAGATTGGGTCCATGAGTACTTAGGTGTAGCCTACGATATAAAACAAGGGCTGCACGTTTTAGCAGAATATCGAAAAAATCGTGAACTTGCCTATCAAGGGGGCGGTGCTGGATTTGCCCAAACCATCCGTAAAACATTACAGAATAGTGGGGTTCGGGTCTTGCTCCAAACGAAAGCCCAACAGCTACTATTGGACGATCAAGACAACGTTACAGGCGTTAAAGCCGTCGAAGAATCAGGGAAAACTCATATGATCTATGCCCCAACGGTCATTATGACAACCGGTGGCTATGGGAATAATGCCTCTTTACTCAAGGAAAGATTCAAGCAAATTTTGTATTATGGACCAAAATCTGCCACCGGCGATGGCCTTTTGATGGCAACGATCCCTGCTTTAAAGGCACAAACACGAGCGATGGATCAAGGGAAAATCTACCCGAATGGATTGGAAGTTTCTCAAGGTGTGGCGAAATCAACGATTGGCGGCAATCTGATCGTGCTGAAAGAAAATGGTATTCTAGTGAATCAACTTGGAAAGCGGGTTGTCAACGAACGAGCTAGCAACAAAAAAGTATTAGAAGCATTATTAAAACAAACCCCGCCAATGCTATATTTATTGCTAGACGGCAAACACTTTGAGCATTTCAGCCAAGGCGTAGCAGAAGGGGGAATCACCCGTGAAGAGTTGGCTTGTTGGATTGCACAAGAAGGAAAGGCCACACCTCGTATTCTTAAAGCTGCCACAATAGAACAGTTAGCCATCAAAGCGCAGATGCCTGTAGAACAATTGATCGAAACAGTGGATAATTTTAATTACTGGGTAGCGCAAGGGAGCGATGAAGAATTTCATCGTGACCCTGAATACTTGCAAGAACCGATTGGTGCAGGACCCTATTATCTTATCGAACAAAAGCCTCGATTTGCGACTACGCTAGGTGGGTTAGCGGTCAATCGTTCGTTACAGGTTTTGAATCAGCAAAACCAGCCCATTAAAGGCCTGTATGCTGCAGGTGAAGTAGTGGGAGGCGTTATGGGATCAGACTCTCCATCTGGTGCCAATAATGCCTGGGCATTGACTTCTGGGAAATTAGCAGCAGAAGCTGTTTGGGAAGTGACGAAAGGACCGAAAAAAGCGTAGAATCCGTTTTTAGCTTTATTGCTAAATTGATAAAACAGCGCCGATGACTGATCAGCTAGGAGAATCCTTCTATATTCTCTTCCAGAAATTTGGCTAGAATCAGAGAGATTTAGGTCGTTTCTCTAGACAATCAAATCAGCAAAAAAACCAGAACGATCCTTTCGGAGGTTCTGGTTTTTTCGTGTAATTTTAACAAACATGTCCTATACGACTGATTGATCGCCTGTAGCCACTGTCTATCTCCTTTGCAAAAAAACATAAGTGGTACATCGTTCTACCTCGGACTCCGAAGAGTGATCGGTGAACGCACGGGCATCCACAAAGGTTAGAGCGAAGATGGGGACGGTATCACTGACATCAAAGGTGCATATATTTCTTTCGCTAGACTTGATAAAGAGCAAAAGAACAGCGATTTGTTTCAAGGTGGACACAAATTGGTTGTGTCAAATAGCTTCTAAATCGGGTGTAATGACTAAAACAGCCTCGTTTGTTTCGGTAGGTTCGTAGCCAGCTCCCCGTGTTTTTGACGACTTAAAGTGTATTTGAATAGAAGAAAACGTAAGAAATGGCAATCAAACAAACCAACAATAAACCAGAGAGTGACAGAAAAAGCAGCATGATCCGTTTCTTCTTCAATCCTAGTACAAGTATCAATACATTCAATAGAAAGAAAACAAGTAAAATCGCTAAATATTCCATAACTGGTCCTCTTTTACGTTTTTATTTATCTTACCAGAGATTGCTTGCTTTTCCTAGCCAGTTTTTGTCTTTAAGGGGATAAATATTTACAGTATATCAGGGACGGGATTGCTCAAATAAAAAAGCGACTGAGCAATTTTACAATTATCGAAAAGAAAAAGAGCATCAATCATTAGAGGATGTGTCTTCAATGATTGATGTCTAAAAGGGCTTCTTGCTTGTTCTATGAACCCGTTGAAATATAATTCTTCAAACCTACTCGCCAAAAGAAGAAGGCGGGAAAGGCAAAGAGTAGACAAACCAAGGGTGATAAGATCCACCAAGGATTAGTTACGCGACCAATGACATACAGAAACGGATAATACTGAAACCAAGCCATCGGCACGACGTAGGTCAATAAACGCAAGACGTGTTTTCCGTAGATACTGAAGGGGTAGCGGCCGAACTCGCGGGCACCATCGGTAAAAATATTCATAAATTCAAGTCCTTGGATCGTAAAGAAGGAAATGGCAGCATACACTAAGAACAATAGGGCGAAAAAGAGGGCGCCGCAGACGATCATTAGAAAAAGAGTCAGGACATTTCCAAAATGCCAAGCAATTCCACTATTGGGAATCGCATAAGCAAACAACAGCAAGGCTTGAATAAAACGACCGAGACGCGAGAACTCCATTTTGGAAGCTAAGACTTGAAAGATCAAGGAGCGGGGACGCACGAGTGCCCGATCGAACTCGCCATTACTGATCATTTGTGGAAAAAGATCGAACCCGCGAAAGAAGCATTCCGCAATCGAAAAGGCAAACAAAACCGTCGCAAAGGAAAGCAGGACTTCCTCAAAGGTAAAGCCATCCACTTGATGAAAACGGGTAAACATAAACCAAATGCCTAAAAAAGCAGTAAAGGAACCTAGAAATTGTCCCAAAGCAGTTAACATAAAGGAAACTTTATACTGCATCTGACTTTTGAGATGGATACAAAAATAATGCCAATAAACCATATTCCTTAACCTCCTTGCACAACGACACGCTTGAGTGCCTGCTGCAGCCAAATTTTTCCGATCACGATCAAAAGTACGAGCCAAAACGCTTGTAAGAGCAATGCGGAAACAAGCGCAAAGCCAGTCAGATCCCCGTTGTAAATTCGCAGCGGGACGTTTTGCATGGAAGCAAAAGGCAATAGTTCCACGAATTGGCGAAAAGACTGCGGAAAGAAAGGCAGAGGAATGACCCCGCCAGCTAAAAATTCACCGATGGAGCTGATGACGATCCGCACCCCGATGGAGGATAATGTATAAAAAGTTGAGATGTAGACCAGCTGCGACATAGCGATCACTACACCTAAACTCAGCACCATCGACAAAAGAAACAAGAACAGGGCAGCGACGTTTGTTGGCAGAATCAAGCGATAAGGGGCTGGCAGTAAAAAGGCAATCACAAAAATTGGTCCGCAACGCAAGAGGGCTTTTGCTAAGCGATTGGCAGCCGACTGGCAAAACCAGCGATTGTATAGATCCATCGGCCGCACAAGTTCGTAGGCGATCGACCCTGTGGTGATGGTATCGAAAATTTCTGACTCAAAGAACCACAACATAAATAAGGATAAGAAGGCTTGCTGGAGCCAAACATAGGAGACGGTTTGTTGAAAGGTCATGGGAAAGGAACTAGGATCTGCTTGGTAAAAGGCGTGGAATGCCAGAATTTCCATCAAGCCCCAAGCTAGTTGTGTAGCCATCCCGGCAATCGCCGCCGAGCGGTATTGCAAGGTATTGATAAAGCGAATGCGGAAAAATGCCTGATACTTCCTCGTATTTGATACTCCTGATACAGCTTGGCGACCATTTCTTCGGCGGTGATACTGGCAACGGCCAAATCGGTGATCTCGACTTGATTGCTGAGCAGACTGAGGAGCTGAGCGACTGACACTTCTTTGGGATTAAGCTTCAGAACCAAGCGACCAACGTCTTTTTGAAGCAGCTGGACATTTTCTGGCAGATGGGGCTCCTTCCCTTGATAGTCGATCTCCAGCGTTTTGACATCAGAAAAACGATGCTTTAGTTCATCGAGGCGACCATCCAGCAAAATTTGCCCTTTGCCGATCAACAGAATTCGTTGTGTCAGCGCCTCGATATCTTGCATATCGTGGGTCGTCAGGATGACTGTGGTACCTTTTTCTTGGTTTCTTTTTTTGATGAACTGACGCACAGCAATTTTTGATACAGCATCTAAACCGATGGTGGGTTCATCAAGAAATAAGATTTTGGGGTCATGGAGTAAGGAGGCGGCGATCTCACAGCGCATACGCTGACCGAGACTCAAGGAACGAGCCGGGGTTTTTAAGATCTCACCTAAATCTAGTAAGGTGACTAATTCTTCTAGGTTGCGCTGATAACTAGCAGCGTCAACTTTGTAGATATCACGGATCAAATCAAAGCTGTCATTGACGGGGACATCCCACCAAAGTTGACTGCGCTGACCGAAGACGACGCCGATGTCTTTGACATGTTGGATACGTTCTTGCCAAGGGGTACGACCATTGATGTGACAAACGCCTTGATCAGGGGTCAAAATCCCACACATGATTTTGATGGTGGTACTTTTTCCAGCACCATTAGGCCCGATGTAGCCAACCATTTCGCCCTCATTGATGGTAAAGCTGATGTCTTGCAATGCATGGACGGTAGTGGTTTCACGAGAAAGAAAGGCTTTGGCTGCTTGGCGAAAGCCGCTTTTTCGCTTGGATACTTGGAAGGTCTTGCTGAGGTGTTCTACTTGGATCATTTGGATTCACTCACTTTCTTTTGACAAACGCGACAAAAAGAGCATTCGAAATCGAATACTCGCAACGAGTTGGTCCAAACGAACATGGTTGGGGCAGCGGTTCGTCAGCCAAACAAAAGTAGGAACAGTGTAGCATAAGAGAGCGCTTTTTACAAACATTACTTATATTTTTTTGAGAGCAGCAAAAGAAAAAACGTGGTTTATTGGATAAAATACGCAAAATAACTGTTTTTATTTTTTATTTGTTGTAAATACTGAAGAAACTCAGTATCATTAGAAACAAGCCGATAGCGGCTTGTTTCTGGATATATGGGGAACCAAGTGATGAGCTGTGTCATGATTTGTCGTAACCCAATCCTGCAAAATGCAATGAGAAAAAAGGAGGAGAGCATGAAAGCAGTAAAGAACTTATTTATTTTGATTGGCTTATTCTTACTTAGTCAAGTAGGGATGACCGTATTCAGTGTGGTAAAAATCTATTATTTGGAAGCCGGAGAGCCGAGGATTCCTGCGATGATGAGCTACGGATTGATTGCCTTGCTTTTGGCAAACATTGGCCTGATGATGTATTTGGCTCGGAAGCTAGGACTTGCCACCTTTGACTTTGGCTGGTCAACGAAGCGCAACTGGTTATGGATCATCGGTGGCTTTCTTTTAGGGCGAGTTATTGCTGTTGGTGGTACCATGTATCTGCAGCATATTTCCGATCAAGAAGCGACCGCCAATGATGCAGTGTTAGGGGAACTGTTTACAGGCGAAAATCCGCTTTTGATCTTTCTATTGATCGCCGTGGCGGCGCCAATCATGGAAGAGACCGTTTTCCGGGGTGGATTCATCGGCCTTTTATTCAAGAAATACCCGATAGTCGGGATCATCTCAAGTGTGGCGGCTTTTAGTATCATCCATTCCGTCACCAATCTGGTCGAGTTTCTGATTTACGGTGCTATGGGATTGATCATGGCGCTGATTTATGTAAAAACTAAGCGCTTAGAAACAGCCATCGCCATGCATTTTCTCAACAATGCCTTGGCGGCGATCGCAATGATCTTGTTAGGATAAGAAGTCAGCAAAAAACCACCGATCAAAACGATTCGGTGGTTTTTGTTTACTCTGGCAGTTGTCCTTGTTCAAAGGGTAATTGTTCCAGTTCTTCTGCAGTAAACAGGAGATCGCCTTCGTCTTCAATAGAAAATGCGGCACCTGCTGCAGATTTTTGATAGGTACGTGCTTTATTCATATTACGAAGATAAAGATCCTTGCCTGCATTTAATTCTGGTGAAGCTAAATTGTCTTGGCGATTGCTGCGAATGACGATTTTGCTTGTTTGCGTGCCAAAATGAAAGCCGCGATGACCAAAAGCCGTTAATTGGCTGGCATTTTCGCTGCTGTATTCTTTATAACCCGACAGACGGCCCGTTTTTACCAATGGCCGATCGATCGTATAAGTGATCAAGTATTCCGTATCTTCAGGTAGCTGAATCACTTGTCCGGTTGCCTGATTCGTTATCTCAGTGGCAGGCAAGTGGTACTTTTTTATAGAAGTGATCGTTAGGTCTTCTTTTGTGAAAAAGACTGGATCGATCCAAAATCCTGCCAGCAAAATCGTACTTAAGCTAATACTGAGAATAGTCAAAATGGCGATCAATACGAGGCCAATTCGTTTGCGGTGGGTGGTCAGATTAAGTTCTTGGACCATCTGCTGATCTTCTTTTAATAAATAGTCCAAGGTCAATTCAAAATAGCTGCTCAGCTTGACTACTTGGTCTAGATCAGGATAGCTCTTGCCGTTTTCCCATTTTGAAATCAGTTGCCGAGTGACAAAAAATTCCTGCGCCAATTGTTCTTGTGTGAGATTTCGTTTGGTGCGTTCTTCTTTGATAATTTTCCCAATATCCATGTGTCTGTTTTGCCTCCATCATTCTTCTTATATTATAGCAAACTCTTTTCTATGCGAACGAGGATCTATGAAATTAGCGATGCAACAAAGGGTAACATCCTTTATTTATCAATGTTTCTACTTGTTGCGCTGCCTTTCTATCTTGGAAGCTTTCCGTGCTGGTCACAAAAAGAAAGGACCAGTAGAGTGAAGTATGTTTGATCAAATTTGACGGAGAAAGGAGAAACGATCGAATGAAGACAAAACAACCTATGGTTCCAATTGGCTACATCCAATTCATCGCTTCCTTATTGGTGATTCTCGTTCATTGTGGCCGACTGGCAGAAAACAACGGGCTTCATTTTTTGTTAAAGAGTCTCTTATGTCGTTTGGCGGTTCCTTTTTTTCTGCTGCTGAATGGCTATTTTTTTCAAAAGAGTATCTGTTCATGGCAGCAATGGTGCAAACGACAACTCAAGCTTTATTTGCGTTGGTCGATCGTGTATCTTCCCTTAGGCTGGTTTTACTTAGGGCAGCAAAATCTTGCTGATTCATTACGGGTCATCGGTTTGGCTACTGGCTTTTTTACAGTAGGGGTCTGGTACCATCTTTGGTATTTTCCAGCGTTGCTCTTTGGCATGTGGTTAGTACGAAAAACTCGCTTTCTTGGCTATCGGCGGCAGTTTTTACTGGCGATCAGTTTGTATGTGATTGGCTGTCTTGAAACGTACAGCAGTTATTTAAGTGGACCTTTATTGGTATGCTATCAAAGCTATCGAACACTATTTTTTACAACGAGAAACGGACTCTTTTATGGGTTTTTATTTTTACTGTGTGGGGTTTGTTTAAGAGAACACCAAAAACACCCTTTTTTTACGAAGCATCTTGGTAGAAAACTCGCGGTCTCTCTCTGCTTATTAGGCATTGAAGGTCGACTGGTGTATCTCAATCAGGGGGACGATAAGAATTTCATGCTGTTTTTTGTGCCGACGACTCTTTTTTCCTTGCTTGGCTGATCAAGCAGCAACCCCCAAAACGGACTTGGCAAGCAAAACAAGCAGCTGAGGCTAGTCGATTGATCTTTCTGAGTCACCCGCTGTTTCTAGAAACCGGGAAGGTCTTTTTTTCACTCGCAGGGTTTCCATTGTTCTTTTATACGATAGCTTTAACGGGAGCCTTTCTTGGTTTGAGGAAAGTGGGCAGCCGTTTGAAATCCTATACTGTTGGTTTTGCAAAAAAAACAGTTGATGAAAAGAAAAGCGTCTAAAGTATTGCTGTACCAAGGATAATACCAAATTACGCCTTTTTTAAATAGCAGCAGAGTTCTAAGTTTTTCTTCATTTCAGACCCTAGACGTAGGCTTTGCAAGAAAACCTATAGTACAATAACAGCAGTAAGAGGGAAAAAATCCCTGAAAAAGAGATCAACACTTGGAGGATATAGTGATGAAAAAACAGACTCGAAAACCAGCGATGATTTTAGCGACTCTCTTGGTATCTAGCCAAGTTTTATTAGCAGCACCACAAGTTTTTGCTGACGAAACCAACTCAACGACCAGCAGTTCCACTGCAACAAGCAGTTCTACCGCAACGACAGCCACTACCGACAGTCAAACAAGTACTTCTGACAGCAGTTCAGATCGTTTGCAAGTCAATGCCGTGGCGATCGGAAATGCCTTGACGAAAGCACAAGAAGACTACACACTGGAACGCTTAGGCATTCAAGGCGAAACACCGATTTATACGACAAACGGTAATGACTTGATGAAATACATTCCCGATGGCGGCTTTACTGCAGATTGGGCGGTCTATAGCTCGGTCAGAATGCAGACGCTAGAAAGCGGGGCCGGAATCACTGTCGATATCGCGACACCAGATAACATTACCCGCATCACTGCAGCCCAGTACCAAAATGCAGCGCTGACGGCAGGGATCACTGATGCGAAGCTAACGGTCGCTTCTGCCGTACCGATCGACGGTTCTGGAGCTTTAGCTGGGGTATACAAAATCGTTGAAGAATCAGGCGGTGTCATCAATCAGAATCGAGTAGCCGTAGCTCAAGATGAGATGGATGTACTGTCTACGATCACCGAAGAGAATAAAGACAAAGAAGGCTATTCCGATGAAGCTTTGAATGCAGCGCAAGAACAAGCGAAAACCGATTTGGCTGCTCAAACCGCAGATGGTACGGAATTAACCCAAGCCGATATTCAAGAGACAGTAGAAAAAGCCTTGAAAGACAACGGACTGGAAGGAATCGTTACGGAAAATCAAATTTCTGAATTGACCTCTTTGATGAGCGACATGCGAGACAACAATATCTTCGATGACTTCATCAAAGAATTGGATCTGTCAGAAGCCCGCAAGCAAATCGAAGAAACCTCTAAGGGACTTTGGGAAAATATCAAGAGCTTCTTTAGTGGCATCTGGTCTTCGATCACCGGTGTCTTCGGCAATGACTCAAATGAGTCCAACAATAGCAGCGAATCAACCGTTGATTCTGGGCAATAAGCATTTTACAAAATAACACATTTTGCTTGTATTAAGAAAAAGAGAAGCGGAGCATCAGACGATAGCGCACGTCTGAGGGCTTTCGATGTCCTCTGCTTTCTTTGCTAAAACAGGAGCAGTCTTTATTAAAAAAAGAAGGAGGGCAATCAGATGAATTTTTTAGGCAACGTGATTTGGTTTGTCTTTGGCGGCTTGATCGGTGCGATCTCATGGTTTTTGGCTGGGTGTTTATGGTGTATCACCATCATCGGCATTCCCATTGGTCTGCAATGTTTTAAGTTTGCGACGTTGTCATTAGCACCATTTGGGAAAGACATCGTTTACCGTGGCGGTGGCGTGTCCGTGATTCTAAATATTTTATGGTTGATTTTTTCTGGTATACCACTGGCTTTAGGACATTTAGCTAGCGCAGTCATTCTAGCCATCACGATCATCGGCATTCCATTTGCGGCGCAATCATTGAAAATGGCGCGCTTAGCGTTGATGCCCTTTGGAGCAGAGATTGTGTCTAGTCGTTATTGATTTACTAAAAAAAGATAGTCTTAAAAAACCACATTACAGAGCGGATAGCTTTGTGATGTGGTTTTTTTGCGACCATCAGCAAGAGTAAGGGACAAGATTTTTGGCAGGCTCAGCGCATTTGAGATTCAGAACTGAAGAAGTTGTTAAGAAACCAAAGAAGAGTACAGAAAAAAGCACAAGTTTTTTTTGCATATCAACTGTGATTCACAAAAGATTTAGCGAAACACAGAAAAATGTTAAGTTTTTTTCTTCCCTTCTCAGGGTTCTTTGATTTTTGAAATGGAGCGCCGAATTTTGGCAATCGATTGTTGCGCTTTGTCTCGATTAATAAACATTAAGATGACATAGAGGGAATCCATGATGCTCAGTTGAGCGATTCTGGATGCCAATGCCTCTGAGCGAAACTCAGTTTCTTCGGAAATAGAGATGAAAACCACGTCGCCGAGTTTGGCTAAAGGGGAAGCAGCATGGCTAGTAATGACGATAATTTTGGCACCATTGTTTTTGGCAACTTGAGCTAGTTCAATGGTTTCTCTTGATTTTCCAGTATGAGAGATAAAAATGCCGCAATCATCTGGCGTCAACAATGAAGCCTCCATCAGTTGGATGTGATAATCACTGCTGTGAAAAACAGTGATCGGCGAGCGCAAAAATTTGTGATAGGCATCGGTTGCCACGATCTCTGAACCACCAACGCCGAAGAAAAAAAGTCGTTTAGATTGATTGATCATTGCAGCAGCAAGCTTTAAATCTTCTTCTTTCAAAAGATTTTTAGTATCAGTCAATGTGGTCATATTGGAATCAAATACTTTTTGAGCCATAGTCAATTCATTATCAGACTTCTGGATATTTTCATGGATCGAAATGGCAGAAAAATCATTTTCCTGCATTAGCATTGCCATTTTGAAGTCTTTAAATCCGTTGTAACCGAGTTTTTTTGTGAATTGAAAAAAGGTCGAATCAGCGATGCCTAATTCATTGGATAAATCACTGATTGAACTGTGGCTGACTTTACTAGGATTTTCCAAAATGTAGTCGGCAATCGCTTGTTCTTTGAGACTTAAGTCTTTATAAAGCGTTTTTATTTGCAGGCGAATCGAAACAGTCAAAGACGGTTACCTCCTTTATATGAACATTATTATCTTTGTATTGTTACGTTACCTCTTTTAAAGAAAAAAAGCAAATAAAAATTATTTTTATTTTTTATGTTTACAAAAAAATATTTTTTTGTATAATGAAAGTATGAAATGGAGGCGCTGTCATGGAGATAGGAATTATCGGACTTGGAAAAATGGGATTGAACTTGGCCCTCAATTTAAAAGATCAAGGTTATCAAGTAAAAGGGCTGGATCTTTCGATACATGCGCAGAAAACAGCGCAAGAAGCTGGAATTACACTCTATCAAACGCTAGCTGATTTGACGAATTCTTTTAGCGGCCGACAGATTTTATGGTTGATGCTTCCTGCGGGAACGGTGACTGAGGGGATTCTTGAAGAACTATGGCCCCTTGTATCAGCGAAAGATATCGTGATTGAAGGCGGAAATTCTAATTACAAAGATTCGATTCGCCGAGCAGCCTGGTTTAAAGAAAAAGAGGTGCATTACTTTGATTGTGGGACTTCTGGTGGGGTTTCCGGAGCTAGAAAAGATGCATGTTTGATGATCGGCGGGAATGAAATCGCTTTTTCAGAAGTGGAATCTTTGTTTGCAGATGTGGCTATTTTAGGAGGCTACCTTTACGCAGGGGAATCAGGAAGCGGTCATTTTCTAAAGATGGTCCATAACGGTATCGAATACGGAATGATGCAAGCGATCGGTGAAGGCTTTCAATTGATTGAACAAAGTGCCTATGACTTTGATTTGGCTTCCGTCGCAGAGGTATGGAATCATGGATCTGTTATTCGCAGCTGGCTGATGGAAATCGCAGCGGCCCAATTTAATGAGAGCCCTAAGTTGGAGGAATATCGCGGGGTTGTTGCAGCTTCTGGTGAAGCTAGGTGGACAGTGGAAACGGCTTTGGAGATGAATGTTGCTGTACCGACGATCGCTATGAGTTTGTTTATGAGAAATTTGTCCCAAGAAGAAGACAGTTTCTCAGCAAAAGTCGTCTCTGCGCTAAGGAATGGTTTTGGTGGTCATGAGATTGTTGCAAAAGAGTAAGGAGGAAGAATATGGAACAGTTTAAGATCGCTATAGTGAATTCCAGCAGCTTTGGAAAAATCTTTCCGCAACATATCGAGCGGTTGCAAGCAATCGGAACTGTCAGTCATTTCACGTTCGATAGCGAAATCAATGGGAAAGAATTAGCAGAAAAGCTTAAGGGATATAACATCATTATAGCAAGTGTTACCCCGTTTTTTACCAAAGAGTTTTTTGAGTACAAAGATGAATTGCTACTGATCACACGCCACGGGATCGGCTATAACAATATTGATTTAGAAGCAGCGAAGGACCACCAAACGATTGTTTCGATCATTCCAGCTTTGGTCGAGCGAGATGCAGTAGCAGAAAATAATGTGACCAATCTATTGGCGCTTCTGCGCTGTACAGTTGAATCGAATACAAAGGTCCGCGAAGATCAATGGGAAAAACGAGCGGACTTTGTCGGACGGGCTTTATTTAACAAGACGGTAGGGGTGATCGGTGTCGGCAATACTGGAAGTTGTGTAGTAGAAATATTGAGAAATGGTTTCCGCTGCGAGGTTTTGGCATACGATCCATATAAGTCCGCTTTGCATATTCAAAGCTATGGCGGAAAAAAGTCGAGCTAGACGAGCTGCTAGCAAAATCAGATATTATTTGTCTATGTGCTAACTTGACGGAGGAAAATTATCATATGATTTCCTTTGAAGAAATTTCAAAAATGAAAGATCAAGTATATCTCTCCAATAGTGCCCGTGGCGCACTTTTGAATGAAGAGGCAATTGTAAGCGGATTAAAAAGTGGGAAAATCTCTGGTCTTGCCACCGATGTCTTAGAGGAAGAGCCTGGTCATAAAGATCATCCGTATTTAGCTTTTGAAAATGTAGTTATGACACCGCATACATCGGCTTATACTATGGAATGCTTAGAAGAGATGGGAAACAAATGTGTAACGGATATTGAACGAATCGTTAAGGGGCTGCTGCCAGACCGTGCTGTTCAAGCGGAAAGTCGGTTTTTGGCTGTATAAAGGAGAGTGAAACTCGTGCTAACGGATTTAAAAGTAAAGGTTGGACCGCAAGTTTATCGTTACCATGAAGGCGCGATCGACTATGTGCCGGAAGTATTAAAAGAGTACAAAGTAAAACGACTGCTGCTCGTACATGGAACGGTTTCATGGGAAAAAGCAAAACCAAAATTACTCTTTTTAGAAGATGCGCATTTGGAAATTTTTTATCATTGCTACACGGGAGAATGCAGCTATTATGGCGCTGGGCTGATTGCTGATCTTGTTGAAGAACTGGCGATCGATTTTATTCTGGGGGTTGGCGGCGGGAAGTTAGCCGACTTAGTGGGATATGCAGCACATGTAGTCAATCGACCCTTTGGACTGATCCCAACATTGGCCAGTAATTGTGCACCATGGACACCCTTGTCTGTCATGTATAAAGAGTCGGGAGAATCTGAAGGAAAGTCGGAACACTATTTAAGACAGGCTGCTTTTTTGATTACCGATCCGACGTTAGTGATCGATGCACCAGTCTCCTACTTCATCGCCGGTTTAGCAGATACGTTGGCAAAGTGGATTGAATCGGAAGCAATCTTAGCCCAACCACATTTGAAAAATGAGCCCTTCTTGCAAATGGCAGGCTATACAGCAAAATTATGCGAAACAGCTATTTTGACACAATCGAAACAAGCGATTGAAGATATGAAGCGGCAGGAAGTGACAGACGCCTTTTGTCACTTGTCGGAGATCGTTATTGCAGTTGCTGGAATGGTAGGCGGGCTAGGCGATAAATATGCCCGCAATGCAGCGGCGCATGCGATGCATGATGCCATCAGTAAATATCTGCCTGAGAGTCATCGTTTTCTTCACGGGGAAAAGGTTGCCTATGGGATGTTTTATCAATTAGCCCTTGAAGAAAAATGGACGTGGGCTCGGCGGAGGCGCCACACTGACTTTACGTTTTTCACCATTGATGACGGGATTAGTTGTCGGACTGGTGATGGGAAATGTGGCTCAAGCCATGATCGTCACTGCCGCTTTACAAATGATTTACATGGGGGTATTTTCTCCTGGCGGATCCATGCCGGCGGAACCTTCGATTGCTGCGGCGATTGCCGTACCGGTAGCTTTGCTAGGAAATCTGCAACCAGAAGCAGCGATTGCTGTTGCCGTTCCTGTTGGGTTGCTAGGGAGTTATTTGTATCAGTTCCGTTTCTTTATCAATACCTTCTTAGGAAAGTATACGGATAAAGCAGTAGAAGATCTGAATGCCAAAGCAATGACTCGTTCAATTATTTTATACCCAACGTTGGCTTCATTTATTTTATTTGTTCCGCTGGTATTTATTGCACTTTATTTAGGCGCTCCACTGATTGCTGATGTCATCAATGCTCTTGAGGGAACAGTCGTTATTCATATTTTAGAAGTAGTCGGTGGCGGATTGGCAGCGATCGGGATTGCAACTACCGTCTATGTGATCGGTCGAAAAGATTATATGGTCTTTTTCTTCTTGGCCTATTTCATGAGTGTAGTTTTCAGTTCGCTGGAAATTACCATGGTCACCTATGCGATTTTTGGTATTTTGATCGCGTTGATTTTTGTTCAGTCACAAAAAGGAAAATTGGCCCCAGCCCCAGAAACGAATACAGCATCACCATCCTTTGATGATGACGATGACGATGACTATGATGACGGGTTCTAATCGATAAGGAGGAGCAGTAATGACCGAAATAATTCAAAAAGCGCAAGGCGCACCGGAAGAAATCACGAAGAAAGATGTCACAAAAGCATACCTAAGATGGCATTTCGCCAATGAGATCCCGCATTCATTTGAACGGTATTTATCACCCTCGCTTTTATACGCCATGATGCCGATTTTGCGCAAACTTTACAAAGACGATGAGGCACTGAAAGCTGCCTACAAACGCCAACTGCTGTTTTTCAATACCCAGCTGAGTTGGGGTGGCGGAGTCATCACTGGGCTGATGTCATCAATGGAACAACAGCGGGCCGAGGAAGAGCATGAGAAAAAAGAGATCTTGATGCAAGATGATCTAATGTACAACACGAAAGCTGGTTTGATGGGGGCTTTAGCAGGAATTGGGGATGCCATCGACTCAGGAACCGTTCAATATATCTTTATTGCGATTGCCGTCCCTTGGGCACAGCAAGGAAGTCCGCTAGGTGCGTTGTTCCCATTCATTTGCTTTGCACTGTATCAAGTTTCTCTAGGAATGTTTTTCGCCCGTCAAGCATTTTCGATGGGGCGCAATGCAACTGGATTGATGCAAAGTACAGGCGTCCAAACCGCAATTGAAACACTGTCGGTTCTCGGTTTGTTTATGATGGGGGTTCTGGCTGGAAACTATGTCAAAGTCAGTTCTTCGCTGCAGTTTGATATTTCTGGACGAGAATTTATTATCCAAGATATCCTTGATCAGATTGTACCAGGGATCTTGCCGTTAGCAGTTGTGATGGGCGTCTACTGGTTCTATACAAAGAAAGGATTAAAAGTCACGCAAGCATTGCTATGGCTGACTTTGATTCTGATTATTTTAGCCGGTGTCGGTATTTTATAAGAAAAGGAAGTGTCAAAAATGGGTGTAGTAAATTTAGCACGAGTCGACGAACGATTGATCCATGGGCAGGTCATGATGACCTTGTCACAAAAAAGCGGAGTCAATTCGATTTTTGTAGTGGATGAGGTAGTAGCTAAGGATAAGTTCATGCGGGAATTATACAAAAATGCCGGTAGCCGCACAGGGCAAAAAACGATCGTCGTTACACCAGAAAAAGCCAAATTTTACTGGGATGAATACAACTTCAAAGATTACAACTGTATTTTGATCGCCAAAACTGTCAGTGTGATGTACGACTTAGTCAAACACGGCGTGCCGATGAAAGAATTAAACATAGGCGGTATCGCCCAAAAAGATCCTGAAAAGGACCTTCTCGTTACAAAATCTGTTTATTTAAATCAAGCGGATGCGCAAAAACTCAAAGAAATGAACGAAGCGTACGGTGTGGAATCAATCTATTTTCAAGCAACACCTTCTGCACCGAAATCAACCCTTAAAGATGTGTTGAAGCAGTTCAATTTGTAATCATTGAGTGAGTTCGTCATCTGTTGAAGAGGAAGGCGGAGGATCTTATAAAAAAAGAGTTCCTCCTTCCTTGTCGGTAATCTGTGAATAGGAGAATTCGCCATGAATCAAACAGAAGCATTTCGTGATTGGCTGTTTCGTTATCGGTATGTCTATCGGTCGCGATCCACGGATAAAAGCAAACAAAGATTTTTGAAGGCACTCATCGCGGATATCATTCCATTTCGCAAAGACCTTCAGGTGATCGAGTATGATCACACGAAAAAAAACGCCTCACGCAATTTGTATGTTGGCGATCTGACCAAAGCAAAACGGATCATCTGCACATATTATGATACACCGCCACAGCATTTCGGTGATTACCATTTTTTTGATCGGCAGGAGCAAGGGCGCAAAACAAATCAATTTATTCTGACTGCTTCAGCAGTGATGATTCTTTTAGGGTTGTTGGGTACCTGGCTTTATATCCACTTTGCCTCAGGGAGATTTCCCTTGCTCTCATGGCAAACAGCGCTTTTTGCTTTAGGAGTCGGTATTTATTTTCTGCTATTAAATCGCGTAAGCCGCGGGGCAGGATTTGAGCAAAATTTGACCCGCAATACCTCCTCTATCTTAGCGCTGCTGTCACTGATCAGTCAAAACAGTCAAACAGCGACTGCCTTCGCATTTCTTGATGAAGGAAGTTACGGAGAACGCGGGTTGGAAGTGTTACGTGATTCAGCAAGGCCGAATGCGAAGATTTATTATTTAGATTCTATTGGTGCCGATGCGCCGATTCGAGCTATCGGCAAGCAATTCAATGAAGGGCAACTGCAGCAGCTGGCGATCGAACACAGCAGTGAAGCAATGGGCAGCATCAACTATCTGTTTTGTGCAGAAAAGCAACAGGATCAGACGTATGTGTTGCCTAGAAAACAATTAAAGCAAAAAGAGCTGAATAGTAGGAATATGCAAAAAGTCCTTGCATTATTTGGTTAGGAAGCGAAAAAGGAGGAACAACATTTGTTAGGAATCGTATTGGCAACTCACGGACAGCTGAGTACTGGTTTTAAAGATGCCGCAGAGGTGATCATGGGCAGTGTCGAAAATATTGCGGTCGTTAATTTGAACCATGGAGAGGATATTCAACTTCTGGGAAACAAAATCCATGAAGCAATCCATGAAACAGATCAAGGGGACGGTGTATTGGTGTTTGCTGATCTATTGAGTGCGAGTCCCTACAATCAGTCGGTTGTAACGATCAATCAATTAGAAGAACCTCTTCAGGAAAAGACGTATGTGATCGGCGGAGTGAATCTGCCGATGGTATTAGAAGCAATCAATCACCAATTTTTGGCGACACCGATTGAACAGGCGGTGGCAGCAGTGATCCAGCAAGGAGAAAACAGTGTGGCGCTTTGGCACAATTCTTCGGCAGGTGATAGTAGCAAAGAAACTGATGAGGACGATGATTTTTAAAAACGAAAGGATGACAGCAAATGCAATGGGGGTTTCGATGGTACGGGGAAGGGGATACGATCCCGTTAACGAATATTCGACAAATTCCAGGAATGCACGGCATTGTAGGAACACTTCTGAATAAAATGCCCGGAGATGTCTGGGAGATTTCCGAAATCAACGCACTAAAAGCATCAATTGAAAAAGAGCATCTTTCGCTATTAGGGATTGAGAGTGTGGCGATCCACGATGCGATCAAAGCTGGAACAGAGGAACGGGATCACTACATCGATCAATATATTCAAACGATTCGGAATTTAGCAGCTTGTGATGTACATATGATCTGCTATAGCTTCAAACCGATCTTCGGCTGGGCAAAAACAAACCTATTTTATCAAAACAAGGATGGCAGTTTCTCCTTGCTCTATGATCAAGCCGTTGTAGATGATATGGAACCTAGTGAGATGTATACGTTGATCCATAGCCAATCAAAAGGCTTTAAATTGCCAGGCTGGGAAGAAGAACGACTGAAAAAGTTCCAGCGTTTGATGGCAACTTATGAAGGGGTCACTCAAGAGATCCTCTTTGATAACTTAAGCTATTTCTTAAAGCGGATCATTCCTGTGTGTGAAGAAGTAGATGTGAAAATGGCGATCCATCCCGACGACCCACCTTGGGAAATTTTTGGCTTGCCACGGATCACCAAAAATTTAGAGGACTTGAAAAAAATCATGGCCATCGTGGATTCACCTTATAATGGGGTGACGTTGTGCACCGGTTCGTTAGGTCCGATCCAGAAAACGACATGGTGGAGATCGTTCATGCCTTAAAAGGCCGCATCAACTTTGTTCATTTCCGCAATGTGTTGTTTATGGGGGAACGCAAATTTAAAGAATCTGCCCATCTTTCCACTGAAGGATCGTTAGACATGTATGCCATCATGAAAGCCTTGGTTGAGGTCGGTTTTGATGGCGTCATCCGTCCTGATCACGGACGGACGATCTGGGGGAAGTGGCGATGCCAGGCTATGGTCTGTATGATCGCGCGATTGGAATCAGTTATCTTCAAGGGCTTCATGAAGCCGTCTTGAAAGAGCAAATGCAATCGAAGGGAGGAAAGAGTGTATGACACTCGATGAACAATTGGCAAAAACAAGGGTGTTGCCTCTTTACACGGCAACAGACCTTACCTATTTGCCAGTAGTAGAATCACTGCTGATTGAGCATGAACTGTATTTTATTGAAGTGACCTTCCGCAGTGACCTTGCTTTAGCAGCGATTGAAGAACTCTCTCGATCGGGCAAATTGATCGTAGGCGCAGGCACGGTACGCACCTTAGAACAAGCGAAAGCAGCAGTTGAGAAAGGGGCGCGCTTTATTGTTTCCCCTGCTCTTGTACCTGATGTGGTGGAATTTTGTCTTGCCGAAAACATTCCAGTATTTCCGGGGACAGCTACGCCAAATGACATTCAACGAGCAGCGGCATATGGCTTATCAGTTGTGAAATTTTTCCCCGCGGATATCTACGGGGGCTTGCCGGCGATCAAAGCCCTCAGCGGTCCGTTTTATGATATTCGATTTGTCCCAACTGGTGGCATCACTCTCGAAAATATGCAAGACTATTTATCTGATCCGCAGGTGCTAGCAGTTGGCGGCTCTTTCATTCTTTCAGAATCATTAGTAAAAGAAGGTCGGGAAAAGGCTGACAGCCATTTGGCGCATGTAAAATCATTGCTAAGTTGAGCAGTCAGCTGTAAATAAACAAGATGAAGCAATGGGTGCCAAAGGATTTTGGTACCATTGCTTTTTTATTCGCAGAAAAGCAAAGGAGGCCATAGGATGGAGAAGATAAAACTGGTGATTTTTGATATGGACGGTTTGATGTTTGAAACAGGTCGTCTAGCTTACCGCGCCTATTTAAGCGCCGCGGAGGAGTATGATTTTGAAGTTTGCCAAGATGTTTATTATTACCTGACTGGCAAAACGGAAGCCGATATTCGTAGAGGGATGCAGGAACTTTATGGCAGTACGGTACCAACGGATCGGTGGCGAGAAGCGATGAATCGTCAGAAAGAAGTGATTTTAGCTGAAGAAAAACGGGTGTTCAAAAAGCCCGGCCTTCTTGACCTGTTGGAAGCATTAAAAAAACAAGATTGCTTGATAGCCGTGGCGTCCTCTTCGTCGAAAGAAAAAATCAAGGCGTATTTTGAAATGGAACAGATGCCAGATTGGTTTGACACGGTGGTTTCTGGGGATCAAGTGCGAAACGGCAAACCTGATCCAGAAATCTTTCTAACAGCTTGCCAACAATTAGGCGTAAAGCCTGAAGCAGCCTTGGTATTAGAAGATTCTCTAGCCGGCATAAAAGCCGCAAAACAAGCCGAGATCCCAGCTTTTCTGATTGCGGATGATTTGAGTGCTTTGCCAGTCAAAAAAAATGGGAAGTATCCTTTGCTTAAACAGCCAAAACTTGAGCAAGAAGTAGCTACACAGGTGAAAACTTTTTCTGATCTAACAGAAGTCAGAGACTGGCTAGTCGTGAATCATTTTTCTTGGGCTTGATCGATATTTAAAGAAGCTTCGATCAAGCAAACGGGCATTAAGCAAGAACATACAGTGCTGTAAATCAGGGATAGTGTTGCGGAATCGATAAAACAACAAAGGTTGATTTTGGCAATTGGTTTTTTCCTGCTCATTTCTCTATGAAGAAGGGGAGCGTTAGAACGTTTTTCACTACTTTCTGGGAACGTGGCAAAAGGTTGACTAGAATAACGAGTAAGATTGTAGCAGCTCACTTTATAGGTAAGTGAAGCTGCTTTTTTACGCTATTCCTTCAGCAACGAAAAATGAGCATTGTGTGTTAAGCGGTATTCTTTCGGAGTCAGTGAGGTCAATGCTTTGAAATTTCGATTGAAGGTTCGCACGTTTTGAAAGCCAGCTTGTTCTGCTACTTCCGTAATCGGCAAGAGACTATGGGTCAGCAAAAAAGAGGCATGGCGAATTCTTGCTTGATTCAAAAGCCGAGGAAAGGTGCTTTTCAATTTCTCAGTGATCATTCTGGAAACGTAGACGCTACTATAACCGATACTGCTGCTTAGTTTTTCGAGCGTCAGCTCTTCTTTGAAGTGTGACTCGATATAGGCAAGCAGCTGGATCAGGATATCCTCTTGGTTTTTGGCTGGTAGTAAAGTCGTTTGGTGCTCAAAAAGGTAAAGGACTTGATACAGTGCCGATTTTCGTAAATAGAGGGAATCCGTTTCAAATAAAGGATAATACAGCTGATTTGCGACAGACGGATCAATGGTGATAACGGGATCTGACAAAGCGAAATCTTTGGTTTTGGCATAAAAATCTGGAATAAACTCCGGCGAAAAAACCAGAATATGCAGTTGTGATTCCTTAGGGGTTTCGATGGCATGGGTCTGGTAAGGCATGACTAATAACACTTGGCCAGTTGTAAGGACATAGGGACTTTCTTCAATTTTGACAACCGCTTCGCCGTCACTACAAAAAAGCAATTCAAAGGAACGATGAAAATGTTCCATGTAATTAAGCGAGTAGGGATGGTAACTGGAAACGCCTAGATATTCGCCAAAATGGTATTCTTCTAAAATGGTCACGCAATCTTTCCTCCATTTTTTGTCTATCGATGTGTGGAAATCGTCCTGTGAATGATAGCGATTTCATTTTATAATTATGACAGTTCAGCTGAAGAAAGTAAATAGAACAATGATTAGTGAATATTTTTAAAATGGACTACAGCAGCAAGTTTCTTTTTTTAGTTAGGTATATTAGTAAAGAAAACTTACTAACTGAAAGAAGCTCATTACTACTGTCTCTCAGTTGAATCACAAAATGCCAAAAAGGGAAAGAGGAGGAAATTTTTTTGATTACCAATCCGATACTAACAGGCTTTCATCCAGACCCGAGTATTTGTCGTGCAGGAGAAGATTATTACATTGCTACATCGACCTTTGAATGGTTTCCAGGTGTGCGCATCTTCCATTCGAAGGATTTGAAGAACTGGCGCTTGATCAGTACACCAGTCAATCGTGTCAGTCAGTTGAATATGCTGGGAAACCCTGATTCTGGGGGCGTTTGGGCGCCAAACTTAAGTTACAGTGATGGTCGTTTTTGGTTGATTTATTCAGATGTCAAAACCCAATCCAATAGCTGGAAAGATGTGAACAATTATTTGATCACCTGTGAAACCATTGATGGGGAGTGGTCAGAACCAATCTATATGAACTCTTCTGGTTTCGATCCCTCGTTATTTCATGACGACGACGGCAAAAAATATTTTCTGAACATGGTATGGGATTATCGCCCGACAAACCATTCCTTTTATGGGATCGCTCTTCAAGAGTTTGATTGGCAAGCCAAGAAATTGGTGGGGCAGCCCAAAATTATCTTCAAAGGAACAGAGCGCAAATTGACGGAAGCACCGGTTATGTATAAAGTAAACGGCTATTATTATTTATTGACGGCAGAAGGTGGCACCAAGTTTGAACATGCAAGTACCATCGCTCGTGGAACGCACATTGAAGGTCCCTATGAAGTTCATCCTCAAAACCCTCTGATCAGTTCCTGGGGACAGCCAGAGATCCTGCTACAAAAAGCTGGCCATGGTTCATTTGTGAAAACGCAGACCGATGAATGGTATTTTGTTCACTTAACAGGGCGAGCGCTGAAGTATCCAGAAACGCCCCTCTTAGAAAATCGCGGCTATTGCCCGCTCGGACGGGAAACAGCGATCCAGTCTGTTTATTGGGAAAATGATTGGCCGTATATCACAGGCGGAAACTTTCCAAAAGAGGAAGTCCCACAGCCACAGCTGCCCGAACATCCGTGGGAAACAGAATCAGGCTTTGATGATTTTGAAGAGAAGTCTTTGGCACCAGTGTTTCAAACCTTGCGGATTCCTTTTTCTGAGGAGATCGGTAGTTTGACCGCACGACCTGGATACTTGCGCTTGTATGGGCGAGAATCATTCAATTCCTTGTTCCATCAAGCACTGGTGGCAAGGAGATGGAGCGATTTTCGTTTCGAAGCAACGATTGCCGTCGAATTTTCACCGACCTCGTTTCTACAGTTGGCAGGCATGACGAATTACTACAATACACAAAATTGGTCGGCGATCTACATCACTCATGATGAGACGAAAGGAAAAATCATCACTGTATTGGCAAGCGAAAAGGGCCAACTGAAGAGTCAAAAAGCACCAGAAGTTATGATACCAGCCGATGTACAAACAGTCTACTTCAAAACGATCGTCAATTATGCCCACTATCAATACGCGTACTCCTTTGATCAAAATGAGTGGCAGGTCATCGATCAGCTATTTGACAGCTTGCAATTGTCTGACGACTATGTGGCAGAACATTACGGTGGGTTCTTTACGGGGGCTTTTGTGGGGATGTTTGCGATCGATACGACTGGCAATCGTTTGGCGGCTGATTTTGATTCATTTGACTATCAAAAAATCGAGGAGGAAGAAAGATGAAAAATTGGAAACGGGTCTTACAAACAGCGTCAGTGGCGGGCTTAGCGGCTTTTATGCTTAGTGGCTGCGGGAATGGTTCAGGAAACAGCGGCTCGGATAACAGCGCAACGGGAAGCAGTGGCAAGAATGAACTCGTGGTTTGGACCTTTACTTCAGAATTATCAACGATGATCAATGATTACTATTTGCCGGCGCATGACGATTTGGCCTATGACATTCGGATCGTGGAGATTCCTTCTGACCAATTCGAGACCAAGCTCGATCCGATTCTCGGTTCCAAAGATGCACCAGATGTGATTGCTTTAGAATCTGCCTTTGTCAAAAAATATGTGGAATCAGGGATGATGGCAGACCTTGGTTCACTGGGACTTGATGAAGCCGCGGCAGATACGTATCAATATGTCAAAGACGTAGGAACTTCAAAAGACGGGGTTCTTCATGCCTTGGCTTGGCAAGCTGCTCCTGGCGGGTTTTATTACCGGGCGTCGATGGCAGAAGAGCTGCTAGGGATCGATGATCCAGCGGCTGCGCAAGCGGCCTTGTCAGACTACGACAAGTTCTATGAGGAAGCCAAAGCAGTCAAAGAAAAAAGTGGTGGAACCACCTATATGATCTCTAGTGTCCAAGATTTGGCGAAGCCTTTTTATGGTCAACGCGAACATGGCTGGGTTGAAGACGGTAAATTAGTGATCGACGACAGTTTGTATGATTTGTTGGATATATCACGAAAATTTGTAGAAGAAGGCCTGACACAAGATACAGAAGGACAATCAGAAGCTTGGTTTGCTGGAATGAATAGCGACAATGTATTCGGTTATAGTTTGCCGACATGGGGGCTGCACTATTGGTTAAAACCAAATGCGACAGCTGCCGATAACTCCAGCTCAACAGAAGGGGACTGGCGCATGATCCAAGGACCGTCGTCTTGGTTCTGGGGCGGCACATGGATCGGTGCTACGGCAAATTCTGAGATGCAAGAAGAAGCGGCGCAATTGGTGGCTTACTTGACCACAGATCAAGCATTTTTAAAACAATGGGCCGAAGATACCGGTGATTTTGTATCGAATGAGCGAGTCGTTGAAGAAATTAAAAGCGAATACCAAGAGGAGTTTTTAGGCGGTCAAAACCACTATGCAGAATTTGCCGATATGGTTCAAGACATCAACGCGAAAATTCTGACCGAGTATGACCAGACGATTGAAACCCTCTTTACGGATAGTTGTTTGACACCATATTCAAAAGGTGAAGTGGATCAGGAAACGGCGATCCAAAACTTTAAAGATGCGGTCGTCAATGCTTATCCAGATGTTCAAGTAGATTAGGTGTTGTAGAAACCGGCACCGAAGACGGGGTCGGTTTCAACCTTTTCTAGGTACTATGTGCTGCTTAAATGGCTTGTCTTTACAGGCAGAAGTTGGCAGTAGAAGAAAAAAATATCAGGGGGATTACGATGCAGAATAAGAGAAGATTTGAACAGTATCATCGCTATGGGCTATTATTTATCGCACCATTTTTTCTAGCATTCTTGGTTTTTCAGCTTTATCCAATTCTCTATACGATTTACCTGAGCTTTACAGATCTAAAAGGGTGGAATCCGACTGCCAATCTTGTCGGACTGGATAACTATCTTGCGATTTTTCGCAACCCGTTATTTTTAAAATCGATCAGCAATACTTTTATTTTGTGGGGCGTAAACTTTGTCCCTCAAATTGGCTTGGCTTTGTTGCTGGCGGCATGGTTTACCAATATCAAGCTGCGCTTGCGGGGGAAAGGCTTCTTCAAAGTCGCTTTTTACTTACCCAACATCATTACTGCCGCTTCAGTAGCAATCTTATTTTTTGTTTTGTTCAGTTTTCCGTTAGGTCCGATCAACCTAGTCTTGCAGCATTTAGGTGTTTTGGACCAGCCCTATGACTTTTTCCGTAGTGAAACGGGCACTCGGCTGATCGTTTCCTTTATCCAATTTTGGATGTGGTATGGTCAGACCACGATCGTTTTGGTTTCGGGCATTTTGAGCATTGATGATGCTCTTTTTGAATCAGCAATGGTCGATGGAGCCAATGATGGTCAAATTTTCCGCAAGATTACGCTGCCTTTGTTAAAACCAATCTTGCTTTATACATTGGTGACGTCCTTGATTGGCGGCTTGCAAATGTTCGATATTCCTTTTTTGCTGACAAATGGTAATCCCAACAATAGCGTCTTAACGATCACGATGTTTATCTACAACCAGGCCTTTACCGGGAGTCGGAATTTCAACGTTGCCGCAACCGCGTCGGTACTATTATTGGTACTTTCAATCGTATTAAGCACGTTATTGTTTCAATTTTTCAAAGAAAACAGCAAAGTGGGGCGAAAATAAATGGAAAATAGCTATCGAGCAAAACGATTGTTGATCTATGTCTTTTTGGTGTTGCTGACCATCCTAAGTATACTGCCGTTTTGGGTCGTCTTAGTCAATGCGACCCGTTCAGCGGAACAGATCCAGCAAGGGCTGTCCTTGTGGCCCGGCGGTAATCTCCAATACAACTGGTCCGTCTTAATGGGCAGAGGTTTCAATGTTTTCAATGGGTTTAAAAATAGTTTCCTGATTGCTGCTGGTGCTACCGTTCTCAATGTGTATTTTTCGGCGCTGACGGCTTATGGCGTGATCGCCTATGAATTTCGTGGCAAGAAAGTCCTGTTTGCTGTCATTCTTGGGCTGATCATGATTCCTCAGCAAATCAGCATGATCGGTTTTTATCAATTTATGAATCGCTTAGGGCTCTTAAATAATTTTCTGCCATTGATTTTACCAGCGATCGCATCACCCGCTACCGTTTTTTTCTTAAAGCAATATTTAGAAACGATCTATCATCCTGATTTGGCAGATTCTGCTCGTTTAGACGGAGCCGGCGAAATCAAAATTTTCCATCGCATTATGTTGCCTTTGATGAAACCGGGCTTAGCTACCATGGCGATTTTCTCGTTCGTGACCTCGTGGAATAATTTCTTGATGCCCTTGATCTTGATCAACGATACGGAAAAGTATACGTTGCCGATGCTGGTCCAATTGTTGAAAACTGATGTTTACCGTACTGAATTTGGCAGTATGTATCTAGGGATCTCATTAAGTATTATTCCTTTACTGCTGATTTACCTGTTTCTATCGAAATACATCGTGGGCGGTGTGACGGCTGGCGGAATCAAAGGATAGCGAGACCCTTTTACCAAAAGAAAACGCTGGACTGAGTTTTCAGTCCAGCATTCATTTAACGGATCACACGGGAGAGATCAAGTGCCGCAAAGCGCAAATCGTTGATATTCAAGAAATGTTTTGCCACTAGAACGTTACCGCCAAACAGCGGGGCTTGATCGCCTAATCGGCTGTTTTTGATCTTCGTGTTTTTGGTGAACTGACTGGTTAATTTTTGCTGCAGCGCCAGTAATAAATCAGGAATTTTGCGATAGACCGAGCTGTTGATATAGACTTCTTCGGGATCAGAAAAAGTGATGACATTGTTTAGCCCAATGCTAAGAAACTCAACATTTTGTTGCGCCAATTCGACTGCTGATTTTTCTCCGGCATGGTAGGCTTGTGCGAAGGTATCCGAATTTACGAAGGCAGTTTTTGTATAGTGACTGTAGGTGTCAAACAAGACTTTGTTCGAGGCATATTGCTCTAAGCAGCCTCGATTGCCGCAAGGGCACAAGTTGCCGTGAGGAAAGAGCGTAGAATGGCCAACTTCCCCCGCCATACCGTGAGTACCGGTTTGCAACTGCCCATCAACGATGATTCCGACACCGATCCCGCTATGGACGCTGACGCTCAGTAAATTCGTGGAATCAGAAGAAAAACAGTACTCGCCTAAAGCTGTTAAATTGGCTTCGTTTTCTATATAGACCGCCGTATTGTATTTTTGGCTCAAAGGGGCGATCAAATCAAAGTGTTCCAAGTCGTAGTAGGGGGCAAAGGTGATCGTCTGATTGTGAACGATGCCGTGGATCGCCAAACAGATTCCTACTAATCCATGAGTGGTTTGCGGCATTTGCGGCCAAAATTCTTTCATCATAGAATCGATCGTCGCCAGTACATTTTCTTTGGTGATCAATTCATGGGAATGATCGGCGGAGGCGATCATCTCGCCATTGATATAAGAAAGCATTCCACGAACATAGTTATAGCCGATGTCAAAGGTAACAGCTAAGCTGCTGCGGTGATTGAATTGCAATTGAATCGGTTTGCGACCACCGATCGAAGTGGAATCCCCAATGCCGACTTCGCGCACGAAGTCCGTGTCGATCAGTTTTTTGGTTATTTGAGAAACAGACGCTTTATTGAGATGGGTCAAATTTGACACTTCCGCTCTTGACACATTTTCATTGTCAATGATTGTCTTCAATACAGCCGCTTCATTTTGTTCGCGTATGCCCATTTTATTGATAATCATGTGTTCTCCTCTTCGTAGATGTGATTAGTGTTAGTTTACCGTGCAAATTAATATTGTGCAAGCTGAAGAATAAAGAAAAAACGAAGAATGTAGGAACAGTAGTTTGAGAACGAAAAACCATAAAAGAATCGTTGAAAGCGCTTGACAGGAATGCGAGAATCGTTTACTATCCAATTAGTTAGTTTTGAATGCTAATTAACCTATTGAGGGTCAATGGTTAACTGCTTCAAACAGAGGAAGGAGAGAAGAGATGGCTTATTTTTTAGGGTTGGATCTAGGAACAAGTGCGTTAAAAGGCCTAGTTTTTGATCAAACCGGGGAACTCCAAGGAACAGCAAGTGCTGACTATCCATTGTCATCCCCTAGACCGGGGTTCAGTGAGCAAGAGCCGGTGCATTGGCAAGAGGCGGCAGATAAGGTAATCAAAACCTTGATCCAGCAGCTTCCAAAGCTGCAGAAAGAATTGATCGGCATCAGCTTTTCCGGACAAATGCATAGTCTTGTTTTACTGGATGAAGAAAACCGAGTCATTCGCCCGGCAATATTATGGAATGACGTTCGAACCACCAAACAATGTCAAGCGATCATGGCATCCTTTGGAGAGGAAATAAAAGCAATCACCAAGAATGTTGCTTTGGAAGGGTTCACCTTACCAAAAGTTTTATGGGTTCAAGAACATGAGCCTGAACATTGGCAACAAGTTCGTCACATGATGCTGCCAAAAGATTACTTGGCTTTTTGGCTGACTGGTAACTATTCGATGGATTATTCCGATGCAGCGGGTACATTACTGCTGGATATCGAAAAGAAGTGCTGGTCTGAAGCCATTCTAGAAAAATTCGCAATCGCATCGGATTTACTGCCGCCGCTTTTTGAATCAGCAGCGCCTGTAGGGCAAATGCGAAAAGAGCTGCAAGAAGCCTTTGGCTTTGAACAAGAGGTGACGATCTATGCAGGTGGCGCAGACAATGCCTGTGCTGCATTAGGGTCAGGGATCATTGCCGAAGGTGTCGGCATGGTGTCGATTGGCACTAGCGGTGTGTTCTTATCCTTTGAAGAAGCGCAAGAGGTTGATTATCAAGGCGATCTACACCTTTTCCGTCATGCGATCAAAGACAAGTTGTATTCAATGGGGGTCACGTTAGCCGCTGGAAATTCCTTAAGCTGGTATCGTGATACGTTTGCCCCAAACCAATCGTTTCAGGAATTGCTTTCAGCGATCAGTGAGGTAAAACCGGGGGCAGAAGGCCTGCTGTTTACGCCTTATATCGTGGGCGAACGCACCCCACATACCGACAGCCAAATCAGAGGAAGTTTTATTGGCATTGACACACGGCATCGCGAAAAGCATTTCAGTCGTGCCGTCTTAGAAGGGATCACCTTCTCTTTGAAAGATTCCCAAATGATCATGGAAGAACGAGCACAGCGGAAATTCACCCAGATCGTTTCTGTGGGGGCGGTGCGAAAAATGCCGAATGGCTGCAAATGCAAGCCGATATTTTTAATGCAGAAATGCTGACTTTGTCTACTGAGCAAGGTCCAGGTATGGGCGCAGCAATGCTGGCAGCAATCGGCAGTGGCATTTATCCAGATGCAGGTGCTTGTGTTAACGCCTTTGTCAAATATGGAAAGGCCATTGCACCGATTCCTGAAAATGTCGCCAAATACCAAGAAATCTATGCGATCTACCGGACCGTCTACCAGCAGACCGCGCCTATCTGCCATGCGTTGGCGCAAATCGAATAGCGTAATGGCCACAGGCAATCTGCTTGATCAAAGCGAGGAATCGTTTTTGGTTCTAAATGATTGGAAACAAGTAAGTTAGTTTATTACACTAAAAAACATAAAATGGAGGCAACAATAATGACTTATTTCCCAGAGATCGAAAAAATCCGCTACGAAGGTCCTAAAACAGACAATATGTTTGCATTTCGCCACTACGATGCCGAAGAAGTTGTTTTAGGCAAGAAAATGAAAGATCATCTACGTTTTGCAATCGCCTATTGGCATACCATGACGCAAGACGGCTCTGATCCTTTCGGCGCACCCGTCAACAAACGGACGTGGATCGGTGACACCGAAATGGAAACAGCGAAAAATCGAGTAGAAGCCTTCTTTGAGATTTGCGAAAAATTAGGGGCAGAGTTCTTCTGTTTCCATGATGTTGACGTGGCACCTGCGGGAGAAACGTTAGAAGAATTTTTCCAAAACTTAGACGAAATCACCGATTTGATCAAAGAAAAAATGGAACAAACGGGAATCAAACTATTATGGAATACAGCAAATATGTTCTCACACCCTCGTTTCAACAACGGCGCTGCTTCCACCAATAATGCGGAAGTTTATGCGTATGCGGCAGCCCAAGTCAAAAAAGGCTTAGACATCTCGAAAAAATTAGGCGGCGAAAACTATGTCTTCTGGGGTGGCCGTGAAGGCTATGAAACCTTGTTGAATACAGACATGAAATTTGAACAAGACAACATCGCCCGTCTATTCAAAATGGCGATCGCTTATGGCGAAAAAATCGGTCATAAACCGCAGTTCTTATTAGAGCCGAAACCAAAAGAACCATCAAAACATCAATATGATTTTGATGCAGCGACAACGATGGCCTTCATTCAGCACTACGGCTTAGAAGGAGATTTCAAATTAAACCTAGAAGCCAATCATGCAACATTAGCTGGCCATACCTTTGAACATGAAATCGCCGTTGCCCGTAGCTATAACGCATTAGGCTCACTGGATGCCAACCAAGGAGATATGCTGTTAGGGTGGGATACGGATGAATTCCCAACCAACGTCTTTGACTCGACACTTGCTTTATACGAAGTCTTAGAAAACGGCGGCATCGCGCCGGGAGGAATCAATTTCGATTCTAAAGTCCGTCGTTCGTCATTTGAAATGGAAGATCTGTTGTTAGCCCACATCGCTGGTATGGATACGTATGCCAGAGCGTTGAAAGCAGCAGCGAAACTAAAAGAAGACCGCTTCTTAGACGAGTTGAAGGAAAAACGGTACGCCTCTTTCCAAGAAGGCATCGGAGCGAAGATCGTTGCTGATGAGGAAAACTTAGAAACACTGACAGATTACGCATTGGCGCATGATCAAATCGAATTAGAATCCAGCCACATTGAATATGTGAAATCTCGTTTGAATGATTACCTGTTTTAATAAGAAACGACTGTCGTTCTGAGGAGCGGCAGTTTTTTCACCTAAAAAATATCTTTTGGCAATTGTTACGAATCAACCAACTTATGATACGATAAAATGTAACCGATTTATTTCGGTTTAGGAAATGAAGGAGGCAACTTGATGTTTCACACAAACTTAGATCCTTTCCCAGAAAACTTCTTATGGGGGCAGCTTCGGCGGCCTATCAAATTGAAGGAGCATGGGCAGAAGACGGCAAAGGTCCGTCGATTTGGGACACCTATGCCCAAATTCCTGGCAATACTTTTGAGGAAACCAACGGCAAAGTGGCGATCGATCATTACCATCGGTACAAAGAAGATGTTGCTTTGATGAAGCAAATGGGCTTGAAAGCCTATCGCTTTAGTGTGGCGTGGTCGCGAATCTTGCCTGATGGCGAAGGCGCGGTCAATGAAGCGGGTGTGGCGTTTTACGAAAAGCTGGTGGACGAATTGCTTCGGCAAGGAGTAGAGCCGATTTTGACGCTGTATCATTGGGACCTTCCCCAGGCTTTGCAAGACAAATACTTAGGGTGGGAAGGCCGAGAAACAGCAGAAGCATTTGAACGGTATTGCCGAATCCTTTTTGAACGCCTAGGAAAGAAAGTCACCTATTGGGTCACGATGAATGAACAAAATGTCTTCACTTCTCTTGGGTACCGTTGGGCGGCACATCCGCCGGGCTTGAAGGACTTAAAACGGATGTATGCAGCCAATCATATCATCAACCTTGCCAATGCTAAGGCGATCAATTTGTTCCATGAGCTGGTTCCTGAAGGCAAGATCGGTCCAAGTTTTGGCTATGGCCCGATGTATCCGTTTAGCTGTGACCCAGAAGATGTGCTAGCAGCAGAAAATGGCGAAGCCTTCAACAACGCATGGTTTTTAGATGTCTATTGCAAAGGCGAATACCCGAAATTTGTCTACAAGCAATTAGCCAAAGTTGGCTTGGCTCCTGAAGTCACTCCAGAAGATCAAGCACTATTAAAACAAGCAAAACCTGATTTCTTAGGAATCAATTACTATCACGGTGGGACGGCCCAGCAAAACAATTTGCAAAAGCAGTCAGCTGAAAAGAAAGAATTTTCTAAAGTCGATCCGTATTTGATGCAAGCGGCAGCTGGTGAGTTCTCACCCGAAGAAACCATGTTTGCAACAGCAGAAAATCCTCACTTGAAAAAAACAGATTGGGGCTGGGAGATCGATCCCGTTGGTTTCCGTGTAGCCTTGCGCCGCATCCAAGCCAATTATGACTTGCCGATTTTTATTACTGAAAATGGGTTAGGCGCTATCGATCAATTGACAGAAGACAAGCAGATCCATGACCCCTACCGCATTACCTATTTGCAGGAACATCTGGTGGAATTGCAAAAGGCCATTACGGATGGGGTTGAGCTGATCGGCTATTGTGCTTGGTCCTTTACAGATCTACTGAGTTGGTTGAATGGATACAAAAAACGCTATGGGTTTGTTTATGTCGATCGCGACAATCAAAGCGAACGTCAGTTGGCGCGCATCCCGAAAGATAGTTTTTATTGGTATCAAGAGGTGATTCGCACCAACGGGGCAAGTTTGACAAGTGAAACATGATGTAACGAAGGAGTAGCTGAAAATGGAGGTTGGAAAATGCGTAAAGTGTTGATCGTTGACGATGAAGCATCGATCCGAAATGGGCTACCTCTGATCATCGATTGGGAACGTCTGGGGTATCAAATCGTCGGGTCGGCGGAAAACGGCGAAGCTGGCTTGGCAATGATCCGCGAATTGAAGCCAGATGTTGTGATCGCTGATATCCGTATGCCGGGAAAAAATGGTCTTGAGATGGTGCAAGCAGCATCGGAGGAAGGGCTTTTGTTTTTTGCCATTATTTTATCCGGCTACTCAGATTTTGACTATGCCAAGCAAGCTTTGCAACTGGGCGCTGTGACCTATTTGCTGAAACCAGTTGATGAAGAAGAGCTGATCGGTATTTTGACGAAAATCGATCAAAAAGCCAAGACCGATCAGCAGAAAAATCAGAAGAGTCAGTTGATGGAGAAATTGTTTGGCGGGGATCAAACGGGAATCAAAGACGCACAAGCCATCAAGCTATTGCGTCTTTCCGAGGAGGCAGATGCCCAAAAGCTGGTTGAGAAATTGCAGGAGCAAGTGGCGCAAGTCGTCACCTTGATCCATCGGCATCATCGGTATTTGGTCTTGTTAAACGAGGAGCGCTTTCCCGACGAGGCGATCGATGCATGGTGCCGTAAAAAAATGGCTCACCAAGAAATCTTGATCTCCCGCTGGTTTGCGGCGCAAGATAACTTGAAGCCATTGATGATCGATATCCAGACATTAAGTAAATTGATTTTCTTATTTCCCAATCAAGTCATTTCTCACCATGTTTTGGATACGACGCAAGAAGCAGAAGAACGAAGCGATTTGCGTGAAGAATTAGTTAAGGCGATTTTGGCAAACGATCCGTTAGAACAGCCGTTATCCCGCTATTATCAAACCTTTTATCATTCATTGGCATTGGAAGAAGAGATCAAATGGCAAATCAATGGTGACATCGAATGGCTGCAGCATCAAATCAGTGAAAAAGTAGCCTTAGCAATCGAATGGTCGACAGACGAAGTGCATCAGCAGATTTTTCTCGCCCAGACGTTTCCAATGCTGCAAGAGGTCATCACCGCAAAACTAGCAGCCTTGCAAGCAACAGTCGCCAGCAGTTTGAACCAAATCGATATCATTGCAGAATTGATCCAATATACAAAAAAGCATTATCAAGAAGATTTGACCTTGAAAAAAATCGGGGAACGTTTCAATTACAATAGTGCCTATCTAGGCAAGAAGTTTCGCAAAGAAACCGGTAAAAATTATTTGGCGTTCTTGGATGAAGTACGAATGGAAAAAGCGGTGGAAATCTTACGTCATTCCAATCTAATGGTCTACGAAGTCGCTGAATTGGTAGGCTACAGCAATGTTGATTATTTCTACAAAAAGTTCAAACAATACCATCAGGTTTCACCAAATGAGTTTCGGAAAAATGAATAACCACAAAGATGTCCGTGATTTTCTACGGACATCTATTTTTTAGGGTAACGATGACTAAATTGCTTGGTAGGTTTTCTTTTTTTTTCTTTTATATAATTTAGATGAAACTGTAAGCGCTTTTTGAACGGAGGAGGAGAAATGACAGATGTACGCCTGTGCTTTGATGTAGGCGGGACCTATATCAAATTCGGGGTTTTTACCGAGAAGAATCAATGGCTGGACCGAGGCAAAATCAAAACCCCGAGTAATACGCGGGATGAATTTTTTGCTGCCTTAGCTGCCAAAATACAAGAAGTCGAGCAAGCGCATGTTATCGAAGCGATCGGGCTGAGTTTTCCTGGTTTCATTGATTCAGTCAATGGCCGAGCGATCATGGCGGGGGCGTTGGCTCCTTTACACGGCTGTGCTGTCGTACAAGAGCTGCAGCAGCGTTTAACCAAGCCCTATCCGATCTGGATCGAAAATGATGCGAAATGTGCTGCTTTAGCAGAACTTTCGACCGGCAATGCTACTGACGTACAAGATTTTGTCATGATCACATTAGGTACCGGTATTGGTGGCGCGCTCGTTCATCAGCGCCAGTTGATTCACGGGAATGGGTTTCGGGCAGGAGAATTCGGGATGATGATCACTGATTTTCAAGCATCTTCTTTTGCGACCCTCCATGATCTAGCTTCAACGAGAGGACTGATTGCTGCCTATCGACGGGCAAAAGCGATTCCTGAATCAGAGGAGATTTTAGGCGAAACCATCATGCAGCAGCGGTCGAGTGATCCTGAAACGCAGGAGATTCTGAAACAGTGGGCACGTTATGTCGCACTTGCGATTTACAACCTAGCTGTCACGATGAATCCCGAAAAAATACTGATCGGCGGCGGCATCAGCCAAAACCCTGATCTATTAGCTATAATCAAACAAGCAATCAATGAGAACCCCCATTGGCCAGATTTCCAAGTGCCGATTGAGACTTGTCGTTACTATAATGATTCCGGTCTGTTAGGGGCGTTGACATTGATCCAACAAGGAGGAAAAAAATGAAATTTTCAGATGGCGGTTGGTTATTTCGTGAAGGATTTGATGTGAAATTTGCGGTGCATGTCTACGATGCCCGTAAAGAAGAAAACAAATTGGTCTTATATCTGCCTTATAGCTATGTCGGGCATAAAGGGGCAACCTTGGATGGCGGATTGTTAACGATGGAAGTCACTACCCCTAGAACCAATATCATTGGGATCACCCTCTATAATTATAAGGGAGTCCAAGCCAAAGCCCCCGATTTTGAATTGATGACAGAAGCGATCACTCCTGATATTTCAGAAGATGAGCAATCGTATGTTTTTCGCTCGGGAGACTTGCAAGTCGTGATTAGCAAAGAGGAAAATGTGACAGCTTCGTTTTATTACAAAGACCAGCTGATTACCCAAAGCAAACCTCGCAGTAAAGCCTTAGTGATTGATCCGCAAGCAAATACCCATATCAGCGAACAGTTGACCCTGGATGTGGGAGAAACGATCTATGGTTTAGGGGAACGCTTTACAAATTTCGTGAAGAACGGCCAAAGTGTTGATATTTGGAATGCCGACGGGGGCACTGGTACGGAGCAAGCTTACAAAAATATTCCGTTTTATGTAAGTAATAAAGGGTATGGCGTCTTCGTCAATTCACCAGACCGGGTGCAATTTGAAGTGGGGAGTGAAAAAGTTTCTCGTGTTCAATTCAGCAATCCAGGACAATCGCTGCAGTACTTTGTGATCGCCGGTGATGAGTTAAAACAAGTGATCCAGCGCTACACTGATTTGACGGGGAACCTTCGCTGCCGCCTGCGTGGTCCTTTGGGTTGTGGCTAAGTACCTCGTTCTTGACGGATTATGATGAACAAACCGTAACATCTTTTGTAGACGGTATGGCAGAACGTGAGATTCCCCTTGAGGTCTTTCATTTTGACTGCTTATGGATGAAGGAATACGAGTGGTGCAACTTCACATGGGACGAACGAACTTTCCCAGAACCGGAAAAAATGCTGCAGCGCTTGAAAGCCAAAGGATTGAAAATCTGTGTCTGGATCAATCCTTACATTGGGCAAAAGTCCCCCTTGTTTGACGAAGGGATGGCCAATGGCTACTTTTTGAAACGCGCCAATGGAGATGTCTGGCAATGGGACAAATGGCAAGCAGGTTTGGCGATCGTCGACTTCACCAACCCTGAAGCGGTCGCTTGGTACAATAGCAAGCTGCGTGCCTTATTAGACATGGGTGTGGATTGCTTCAAAACGGATTTTGGGGAACGGATTCCCACCGATGCGGTATACTATGACGGCTCTGATCCAGAAAAAATGCACAATTATTACGCCTACCTATACAATAAAGTCGTCTTTGACTTGCTGAAAGAAGTCAAGGGAGCAGAAGAAGCCATCGTTTTTGCGCGGGCAGCTTCGGTTGGTTCGCAACGTTTGCCTGTACACTGGGGTGGCGACAGTACCTCAGATTATCCATCGATGGCAGAGTCACTGCGAGCAGGTCTGTCCTTTGGGTTAGGCGGCTTTGGGTATTGGAGCCACGATATCTCAGGGTTTGAAGCTGGCTCAACCCCAGACCTTTACAAGCGCTGGACACAATTTGGTCTGCTGTCTTCCCATAGCCGTTACCATGGCAGCTGGGAATACAAAGTGCCTTGGGTCTATGACGACGAAGCCGTGGCGGTAGCCAAAGCCTTTACCAAGTTAAAATTGTCCTTGATGCCTTACTTGCAAGCCCAATCGGTGCTAACCGCCCAAACGGGGATTCCGATGATGCGGGCGATGGTCTTAGAGTTTCCTGAAGACGAGATGACCCATCATTTGGATCGCCAATACATGCTGGGGGAACACCTTTTAGTTGCACCCATTTTTAATGATCAAGGAACGGTCTCCTTTTACGTACCGAAGACGAAGGGGCATTGGATCGACTACTTATCTGGCAAAGCCTACGAGGGCGGACACTGGTACCAAGAAACCTATGACTATTTCCACTTGCCACTGTTAGTCCGACCAAATCAACTGATTGTCGAAGGCCATGAACAAACCAAAGCAGTCTATGACTATGCTGAACATCCAACGATCCATCTCTTTGATCCGCAAGACAAGACCGCTGCCGCTATCTATGATCACCACGGTGAATGGCTTGGCGAGGTAGCTGTCGAAAGAGTCGCTCAAGAACTGATCGTCAAGCTGACTGGCATCCAGCAAGCATCCTTGCAGATTCACACGACTGCTGGAAAAACGAGCCATGAGCTGACCGCTGACCAAACCACGATAAAGGAGTTCTAGATGCCCATGCGAACCATCACGAATCCAATTTTGCCTGGATTTCATCCAGATCCCAGTATTTGCCGTGTCGGTGAAGACTTTTATCTGGTGACGAGTACCTTTGAATATTTTCCTGGATTACCAATCTATCACAGTAAAAACTTGGCAGACTGGCAGCTGATTGGCCATGGACTTTCGCGACCTGAGCAGCTGCAGTTATCGACTGAAAATCCCAATGCTTTTGGTCTGTATGCCCCAACCTTGCGTTTTATCAAGGACCGCTTTTACCTCGTTTGCACCAACGTTGGCGCAAACGAAGGAGGAGAAGGCAACTTTCTGATCTGGACGGATGACATCGCCGGTGAATGGTCTGCCCCGATTTGGCTGGACACTCCTGGGATCGACCCGACGATTTTCGCAGATGACGATGGACAGACCTATTACTTAGGCACCCATAAGGAGATCTATCTGCGGACGATCGATTTGGTTTCTGGAGAACTAGGCCCGCGCCAAAACATTTGGACGGGCAGCGGAGCGGCTGATCCAGAAGGCCCCCACTTGTATAAAAAAGACGGCTATTACTACCTGTTGATCTCCGAAGGTGGAACGTCCTATGGGCATATGCTGACCATGGCCCGCAGCCGTTCCTTGACGGGACCCTACGAAGCATGCCCCAACAATCCAGTGATGACCAATCGCAGTACGAATTTGCCACTGCAAGCCGCAGGGCATGCGGATCTCGTGCAAGATACTAAAGGCAACTGGTGGGCAGTCTGTCTAGCAGTACGCTCCATCAGCTATCCTTTGAGGCATTTGTTAGGGCGGGAAACATGTTTGCTGTCAGTAGACTTCAAACTCATGGCCGGTGTTTGGCGAAAAAGGTCATTTGCCAGAAACCATTCAGGTAGACACAGCGGCAGCATCAAAGGAAACACGAAAGGAGAGCAGCAAGCCTGATTACGTGACTTTATTCGAATGGGACCCAACATTGATTGAAGAAGAGCCACATAGCCTCTTGCTGCATCCTAATCAGACGGGTCTGTCTGATCAAGGCAAACTCGCGGCTGTGTTCCAACGGCAAACCGCCTTTGAGCAACAATTTCAAGCAACCTTTGATTGTCGGCAACTAACGGATGGACAAGCGGGATTGACGGTTTTCTTAAATGCCACCCATCACTATGAGGGATACCTGGAAAAAACAGCGACCAGTCAGCAGCTGGTTTTCCGCCGACAAATCGGTTCCTTATGGAAAGTGGAAAAGAAACTGCCTTATGCAGCGGATACGGTCACCTTTCAGCTGAGCGCCGATAAAGAAACCTATCGTTTTTCTGTTCTTGATGAACAAGGACAAGCACAGCCTTTAGGCAGTGGAGAAACAAAATATCTGACCACTGAAGTCGGTGGTGTCTTTACTGGAATCATGGTGGGCTGTTACGCCAGTGCTTCTTCACCACAACAAACCCTTCGTGTGCGGGATTTCTAATCAATCAAAAGCCCCCTTCGATTTCTGAAACAGGAATCGAAGGGGGCTTTACTGTTTTAGCGAGGAGAAAATGAATCTTGGCTTAGATCGTGGATCCGCAAGGTGACTTGTGTGCCGCTGCCCAACACACTCTCGATCGTTAAGCCGTATTCAGGTCCATAAAACATTTTGACCCGATGATTGACATTGGCTAACCCAATGTTCTTTTTGGCATGGGTGGAGGGCGTCTTGATTTTTTGCTGCAAGTGTTCGAGTTTTTCTGGCGGTATCCCGCTGCCATTGTCTTGTACCACGATCACCAGATCATGGCCGTCTTTGGTGATCGTCAAACGGACAAATCCTGGATAGGTGATGCCTTCCAAGCCATGGGAGATGGCGTTTTCCACCAATGGTTGAATCAGGAGGGGCAATATTTGGACCTCTTTTTGGTCGATCTCATTGGAGACTGAATAGGAAAAGTTGACTCGATCGCCAAAGCGCATCCGCTGGATCTTGACATATACGTGAACGGCATCTAAGGACTCTTCTAAACTCGTTCGCTTGGTTCCGTGGGCTTCTAGCGTATAGCGCATCGATTTTGCCAGTAATTTGATGGCATAAACGACGTCAGAATTGCCGGAAGTCAGCGCCATCATACGAATCGTTTCTAATGTATTGAACAAGAAGTGGGGATTGATCTGCCCCGCTAAGATATTAAATTCCATTTGCTGCTGCTGAGTCAACAGCTCTTGCTGTGCCAAACGTGAACGGTAGATCTCTTCTTCTTTTTTCTTGATTCGTTGAATGATCTTGTGGAAATCAAGAGATATCTGTGAAATCTCGTCTTCGCCGCTAATATTTTGAAAGAAATCATAATCCTCGATCGAGGCAAAGTAGACCGCCTGCTGCAGTTGAGAAATTCGTTTGGTAAAGAATCGAGCAAAGAGAAAGACGATGATGAAAGTAGTGATCAAAATCACCAAAACGATCGTGCTCCACCGGATCAGATTGGCGCGTAGATTGCGATAGGCATTGGTATCCGCACTATAAATCGTGATGATGTCTTCTTTGTTACTCATGGGTAAGGTGCTTTTGGTCAGCATCACCTTGGTACCATCATTTTTAAAAAGGCAGCACTCGTTTGCGGCTCAGAAAGAGCTGTCAGCTGTCCCGGTTCCCCAACTTGATTGATTTTGTCGCTATAAAAGATGACATCATCATTTAACTGTAATTCCAATTCATAGGATGAATTACGAAGTCGGTTACTGAGATAATTGTAATCGACTTGGATCTCCAAAACGGCAGTTTCTTTTGATAAAGGCAAAGGCAACGTTTTATAAAGACTCAAACGATTTGCTTTGTAATCCTCTGGCATCGTCATCAAAAAAGCATCGGGTTGCTTGAGAGCTCTTTGGTACCAGGCGGTCGCTTGAATCGTGTCATCTGCCTGTTGAAAATATTTATAGTTCGGAATGGTTTGATTCGTCGTATAGATGGTTAATTTCGCAATCGAGGTTTGAAGATTTCTGATCTCATCTAGCTGATCATAGCTATTGATGTCCACGATCGCTTCTTGGTCGTCAAGGTAATTGGCAGTTAAAAGCTGACGTAGATGAGTATCGTTTGATAAGGAACTCGCCGTGTTGGTCAGCGTGTTTGTTGTATCAAAAAGAACAGATTTGACACGCTGAGCATTTAACTCAGCCAAGTGTTGGTAATTGCCTGTCAGCTGTTTGGTTGAATCGTAGACCAATAAGAGACCAATAGTCACTGTGGATAAAAAAACAACAGGTAGATAAAGAATGAACAATTGTCGCCGAATGGAAAACTGACTCAGACGACGAAAAAGTGAGAGATGACTGATTTTTTTCATGCTTGTTGATTACGAAAGATAGAAAGCAACAGGAACGAGCTACAATAAATAACAAAAGAAAAACCAAAAATCAACAAGAGGAATTTAAACAACGGAAATAAAACAACAAAACAAAACGCAGCGATAGGAATAAGCGCGAGGGCTAACGAACGGATAGGGTCCGCGATCGGTAACAGAAACGCGTTTTTTAATGTTTGCCTAAAGCTGTTTTCATAACGTCCAATTAACGCGAGGCAATAGACTAACACAATAAACAGATAAATAGCTGTAACAATTAGGACGAAGGCAAAAATACTGGCAAGAATGGTTTTTGAGGAAAACCAAAACAAGCTACTATACAGTAGTGCTACCATGGGCAACCCAAGAAGGAGAAAACTACCGGTTGCTTTCATGAAGTTTGCTCGTAGCGCTCGGACATAGCCCACGATCAATTCACCACGCTCTTCATCCGCATAACGAATCGTCACTTCATAAAGGGCAGCTGTCGCAGCTCCAATCGTAATAATTGGCAAACAGCTAATGATATAGAGTAAATTTAACAATGTGAATTGTGAAAAAACGGTGGTTATTTTGTACAGTTGACCATCAGGATTGTACTTCATTTTTATCCCTCCAAAATTGATATATTCCTATAGTACTCGCAAAAAACAAATATTGAAAGCCTTACCATTTAGGTGTCTTTTATCTGAAACCTTGATATATCAGCATTCCTTATAAATAAAAGAAAAATAAAGTCTAAAATGTACGGATTGACCTCTATTTTTAACAGGTGGCAAATAAGATTTCAGGTGCTAGTATTAAAAATGTAAAAGCGGTTACAAAAAAAGGGGGAGGAAAATGGAAAGTAAATTAAGCAGTGTCCCAAGAAAAAATAAGCGGGTGACACGAGAAGGGAAGATTTTGTTTTTATGTATCGTTCCCTTCCTGATTCTCGTGTTTTTGTTCTCTTATTTTCCTTTGCACGGATGGATTTATTCACTTTATGATTACAAACCAGCATTAGGTTTAGCGCGCAGCGAGTTTGTAGGCTTCAAATGGTTTCGACTTCTTGTCTCTAGTCCAACACAAGTGGATCAGATCGTACAAGTAATGAAAAACACCTTTGCCATGAGTTTTTTAGGGATCGCCACTTCGATCCTACCAGTAGGCTTCGCCATTTTACTGAACGAAATTAAGTGCAAATGGTTTAAAAACTTGGTCCAAACGCTGACCACGCTGCCAAATTTTATCAGTTGGGTTTTGGTGTATACGATCGCCTTTAGCTTGTTTTCTTCAACAGGGCTGGTAAACACGTTGCTGCAAGAATGGGGCTTCGTTACCGATCCAGTCAAATTTTTGGATAGCGGCAATCATACATGGCTGATGATGTGTCTTTGGAATATTTGGAAAGGCTTGGGCTGGGGTGCCATCATGTATCTGGCAGGCATTTCAGGAATTGACCCCGAATTGTATGAATCGGCACGAATCGATGGGGCGAATCGTTTCCATCTGATGCGTCATATCACACTACCTGCCTTGATGCCGACGTTCCTTGTGATGCTGATGCTGTCTATCGCCAACTTGCTGAACAACGGGATGGATCAGTACTTTGTTTTCCAAAATGCATTCAATCGAAATACGATCCAAGTCCTCGATTTGTATGTCTACAATTTAGGGATGGGCGGAAATAGTCTATCTCTGGCTACCGCGATCAGTATGCTAAAAAGTGTCATTTCTGTTGCCTTGTTAGCCATCGTCAATATTGCTTCGAAAAAAATTCGGGGGACTTCCATTATTTAGGAGAGGAGGATATCTATGGAACTATCGATTAGTGAAAAGAAAAAGGCGAAAAAAGTACCCAAACGTGAAAACCTGACGTTTAGTATCCTCAATTATACCTTTTTCTTTCTGATTACGTTGATTTGCGCGTATCCTTTTTATTACTTGATTATTAATTCAATCAGTAATAATGAGTTGAGTGCGTTAGGACAAATTCGCTTTTTTCCACAAGAGATCCATTTTGAAAACTACAGTCAAGTGTTACAACTAAAAGGGTTGCCATTAGCCGCAACCGTTTCGGTGGCTAGAACGGTGATCGGAACAGCAGCAACCGTCTTAGCTTCAGCCTTCTTAGGCTTTATGTTTACCCAAGAAAAAATGTGGAAACGAAAATTTTGGTATCGCTTTGTCGTGATTACAATGTATTTCAATGCAGGGCTGATTCCATTATTCATCACGATGAAGACATTAGGTTTAACGAATAATTTTTGGGTTTATATTTTGCCGGCTGTCGTTCAGCCTTTTAACATCATCTTAGTGAAAACCTATATTGAGTCAATCCCCAAATCGTTGCAAGAAGCAGCTGAAATGGATGGAGCTGGCATCATTCAAGTATTTTTTCGGGTAATTTTACCCAACTGTACGCCGATTTTAGCAACAGTTGCGATCTTCTCGGCAGTTGGTCAATGGAATTCTTTCCAAGATACACTGATTTACATTACGGATCAAAGTCTCTACTCCTTGCAATACCTTCTTTATACGTATATCAATCAAGCCAATTCGTTGGCACAAATGGTCAAAAATACATCGGGATCACTTTCCAGCATCGCTTCAGCAGCGACAACGCAGACGCCGACTTCGATTCGCATGACCGTTTCAGTCATTGTTGTTTTACCAATCATGTTCATTTATCCGCTATTCCAGAAATATTTTGTCAAAGGAATTATGTTGGGTGCGGTGAAAGGTTAATAAAAAGAAAGAGGGAAGAAAATGAAAAAAATGTCGAAATATGTAACAACAGGTTTGTTAGGCATGACATTGCTAGGTAGTTTAGCCGGCTGTGGAGGAGCGGCTGAATCTGACACAGACGCTGCTTCTAGCGAAAGTGGTTACGATGAGACGATCACGATCGATGTCTATAATGGGTTAGCCAACTATATGGGGATGCAAGAAGGTTGGTTTGCCAAAATCGTGCGAGATAAATTCAATATGGAATTGAACATCATCGCACCAAACGTTGCTGGAAACGGAGACACTCTTTATCAAACGAGGACGGCAGCAGGTGATTTGGGCGATTTGATCATTGTTGATAATGGCCAACAATACAACGAATTGGTTGAAGCTGGTTTGTTGACCGATGCGAGCGAGTATTATGAAACTATGGAAAATGTTCAGCGCTTTGATGCGGCTGTTCAAAATCTAAACAAAGATGCCGATGGTCTATATGGCTTTCCAACTTCCGTTTCTACATTAAAAGCCACCGATCCCTCAGAAGGATTAGACCCTACATTTGGTGCTTACGTGCGTTGGGATCTTTATGGGGAGCAAGGATACCCAGAAATCGGGACACTTGAAGACCTGCTTCCTGTGATTCAAAAAATGCAAGAAGACAATCCAACAACAGATTCTGGGAAAAAGTTTATGGGTTTTCTCTATTCAGCGATTGGGACGGCAACATGATGAATGCAGGCAAACAGCTAGTCACCTACTATGGGTACGATGAATCAGGATTTGTCTTGGCAAAAGCGGATGGTTCTGATTATCAAAGCATTCTCGATAGTGATTCTGAATATATTCGCGCACTTAAGTTTTATTTCCAAGCCAACCAAATGGGCTTAGTAGATCCAGAATCAACGACGCAAAATTACGATACACTTTTCGCCAAATTCCAAGAAGGACAAGTGTTATTCTCATGGTGGCCTTGGTTAGGTCAAGCGGCTTTTAATACGACTACGAACTTGAATGAAGGAAAAGGCTTTATGTTGGCACCGATTCAAGACCAAAAAATCTTCTCTTATGGTGCGGAAGTTTACGGTGGCAAACAATTTATCGGGATCGGTTCAAATGCCGAAGACCCAGAGCGAATCGCAGCCTTTATTGACTGGCTCTACTCTTCAGAAGGCGTGTTAGCAAATTCTTCTCAAACAAGCGGTAGTAGTGGCCCTGAAGGCTTAACTTGGGAAATGAAAGATGGCGAGCCTGTCTTAACTGAGTTCGGAAAACAAGCGTTGCTAGATGGCGATGGGGATGTGCCAGAAGAATATGGTGGCGGAAGTTACAAAGATGGTGTATCCGCACTAAACGTCAATACGGTATTACCGATCGATATCAATCCTGATACCGGCTTCCCATATGCTTACACAATGTGGGAAAGCTATCAAAATGAAACAACCGATCCTGTAAAAGAAGATTGGTCAAAAAATATGGGTGGTGCAGAATCGACCATTGGCTATTTAGAGGAGAACGACCAATTGTTAGTTGCCCCTGGTGCCAGCTATGTAGCGCCAGAAGATAGTTCAGAGATCTCTACGTTGCGGAATCAAGCCAAAGCGACGATCATCGAGTACTCTTGGCGAATGGTTTTTGCCAAAGATGAAGCAGAATTTGACCAATTGCTAAAAGAAATGCAAGAAACAGCAGACGGCTTAGGCTATCAAACAGTGCTAGAATTTGACATGAATAATGCGAAAGATCAAAACGAAAAACGGGTAGAAGTAGCAAAAGAATTTGGGGACTAATCAAAAACAAAGAATCATAGAAATGGTTGGTCAACGGTTCCTTGACAAAAGTGAGTAAACAGCGTTTGGTTAAGCAATCACTTAAGAAGATTGATCCAGCACCAGCGGATCAGTCTTCTTTCTTTAAGGAGGAAAACAATGATAGTGGATAAAAAAGATCGTCTGCTTTTTATGGGGGATTCGATCACAGATAGTAATCGAAATTATCAAGCGATACCTGCGGGATGGTCGTCATGGGGGGACGGCTATGTTCATCTGATCAACGCCTATACCACAGCATTACTCCCACAAATGGAATTAATGATCGTTAACCGAGGCATCAGTGGAGATACAGTCGTCGATTTGAAGAAGCGTTGGAAGGATGATGTATTGGCATTTCAACCAGATTGGGTAACGATCATGATCGGTGTAAATGATGTGTGGCGGCATTTTGATGGCACATTTGCTCAAACGGAACTGGTGGGGATTGAAAGATTTGAATCAGAGTTGCGTGATTTGATCGCTCAGACGTTACCGTGTCAAAGGAATGATTCTCTTGACCCCGTTTATGGTTGAAGCCAACAAAGAAGATCCACTAAGAGAAATGCTTACCAACTACCAACAAGTGCTTGCTAAAGTAGCGCAAGAGTATGGTATCCTTTTAGGAGATACGCAGGAAAAGTTTGATGATTTTTTGCTTTATCAGTCATCCTATGTCTTAAGCAGTGATCGTGTGCATCCGTCGACTGCAGGACATGTGTTGATTGCAAAAACATGGCTGGAAACAGTCGGTATTTTGGAGGAAAAACCATGATCACAGTAGAAACGATCCGCCAAGTCGCGCACCAAGGTCCCTTTTTCCCAAATTGGCAGTCATTGGGTGCTTTTGTTCTACCAGAATGGTTCCCCAAAGCAAAATTCGGGGTCTTCATTCATTGGGGATTGTATAGTGTTCCTGCATTTAATAACGAGTGGTACTCCAGAAATATGTACATCAAAGACCATCCGGAATACGATCACCATATCAACACCTACGGTCCACAAAAAAACTTTGGCTACAAAGACTTTATTCCCATGTTTACTGCAGAAAAATTCGATGCAAATGAGTGGATTCGACTGATCAAACAAGCCGGTGCCAATTATCTTTTTCCCGTTGCAGAACATCACGATGGGTTTCAGATGTACAAAAGCGAGCTATCTGAATGGAATGCGGCAGTTATGGGACCGAAAAAAGATATTCTTGCGGAATTAAAAGAAGCAGCTGAGGAACAAGGCCTGCATTTTTGCACATCATCTCATCGTGCCGAACATTGGTTTTTTATGGGACACGGTAAGGAATTCGACAGCGACATCAAGGAACCGTTAGAAAAAGGCGACTTTTATTGGCCTGCTATGCCAGAACCTGATAATCAAGATTTGTATAGCGAGCCATATCCATCAAAAGAGTTTTTAGATGATTGGCTACTGCGAACCTGTGAACTCGTCGATAACTATCAACCAGAGCTGCTCTATTTTGATTGGTGGATCCAACACGAAGCCTTCAAGGAGCACCTGCAACTTTTCGCTGCTTACTATTACAATCGTGGGTCTGAATGGGGCAAACAAGTTGGTATCTGTTACAAACATGATGCCATGATGTTTGGCAGTGGTATTGTGGAGATCGAACGGGGAAAATTTGCCGAACCACAACCTTTTTACTGGCAAACAGATACAGCGATCGCTCGTAATTCATGGTGTTATACCACAACGTTGGATTACAAAACAACACGTGAGATTTTACAGGATTTGATCGAAGTCGTCAGTAAAAATGGCAATCTTCTTTTGAATATCGGGCCGAAAGGGGATGGTTCGATCCCAGAAAAAGATCAAACGATCTTAAAAGAAATCGGTGCGTGGCTGGATGTAAACGGTGAAGCCATTTATGAAGCGAAACCATGGCGCAAAGCCGGTGAAGGACCCACGACCGTTGTCTCAGGACAATTTCAAGAGGCACAGGCGACGACATACACGAGCCAGGATTTCCGCTTTACGGTTCAGGGGGATTCGTTGTATGCTATTGGCATGGCAAGTCCTGAGAATGGACACGCAAGGATCCAAGCACTGGCCCAGTCTAAAGATCAAAATTTGCCAGAATTTCACGGCATCATCCAAAACGTGACGATTCTAGGACACGAAGAACAGCCTATTGATTGGCAAGTGACCGATGAAGGCTTGCAACTAACTTTTGAACCAATTGAAACCGACCAACCAATTGTCTATAAAATTACAATGAAATGAGGCGCAATCCGTGATACATGAAAAAAGAACCGCACTTTTACCAGAAAGCCAAGCCAGTTTAACCACGTATGTCATGGAAAATTCTCCTGAAATGGAACCAGATCGTGTTCGACCAGCGGTCATCGTCTGTCCTGGCGGCGGCTATGAAATGTTGTCTGATCGCGAAGCGGAACCCATCGCCATCAAAATGATGAGCTTTGGTTTCCAAGCCTTTGTGTTGCATTATAGTATCAAACCGGCTGTCTATCCGTTAGCCTTAAAGGAATTGGCGGCTGCCGTTCGTCTTGTGCGCACCAATCATGAGGTCTGGCACGTCGATCCTGAAAGAATCATTGTTGCCGGTTTTTCAGCTGGTGGTCACTTAGCTGCTAATCTGGGTGTGTCTTGGCAGCAACCTTTTCTAGCAGAGGCTTTACAAGGAGCCAATGAAGAATGGCGACCTAACGGGTTACTGTTGAGTTATCCGGTCTTATCTAGTGGTGAACTTGGACACCAAGATTCCTTCCGTTCATTATTAGCAGATCGCTATGAAACAGAAAAAGCCGCCTTGTCTTTAGAGACTTTAGTCAATGAACAGACACCGCCGACGTTTCTTTGGCATACGTTAGAAGATGGATTAGTCTTGGCGGAAAACAGCCTCCTTTTTGCCGAACAGCTGCGCAAATTTAATATACCTTATGAGCTGCACATTTTCCCTCGGGGCGGTCACGGGTTAAGTTTAGGAACGCCAGAAACCGCCAACAGCGATCAACACGGGATCGAAGCATCGGTTGTCCGTTGGCCAGAATTGTTTGCTGATTGGGTGAAGTGGAACATCTAAGAGGAATGCAAGAAAACAGTATAATCTCTAATCAATCATCTTTGTCTAATTCTCAAATCCGTTTTTTCAGCAGCATAAAAAGGATTTACTGAAAACACAAGATTGAGTGCTTGGTTCATTTACAAAATTAGGAAAGCGAAAGGGGTATTCAGTGAAAGTCAGATTAAAAGACATTGCAAAAGAAGTAGGTGTATCGATCGCAGCCGTTTCTCAAGTGTTAAATGACAAACCGATTCGGATCACAGAAGAAAAAAACAGCAAATCAAGCGCTTGGCGGCAGAAAACAATTATACGCCGAATGCTGCGGCTAAAAGCCTGGTTTTGAAAAAAACCAATACGATCGGACTGATCATCCCAGATATCAACAATCCTTTTTTTGCCAACTTGGCCAAGGTCTTAGAAGATTTGCTGCGAAAACAGGGGTATCTGCTGATTTTGGTCAACTCAGATGATAAAGTTGACGTTGAGAAGGAATTGATTCAGCTCCTGATTGACCGCAACGTTGATGCGTTGATCATCGCCCTTTCAACCGAATCCTACGCGGATGAGGTACAAACCAAAGAACGATTGAAGAATCTTTCGGTTCCAATCGTTTTGGTTGATAGAGGAATAGATAACTTTGAGGTCGATCAAGTCTTTTATAATAATCGGCATGGGGGATATATTGCTACCAGTGAGCTAATAAAAAAAGGACACAAAAAGATCGGCACGATGATGAACCCTGATAAAAATATCAATTGTGTGTATCGATACCAAGGCTATTTAGATGCGCTGAAGGAATTCAATCTCCAACGAAAAGACAGTTGGCATGTGGTAACAAAGTTCCAATTTGAAGACGCCTATGAAAAAGCAGACATTCTCTTAAAAAACCGAGATGTAACCGGCATTGTTGCTGGCAACGACTTGATTGCATTGGGAATTATGAAGCGTGCCAAAGAACTAGGAATCAAGGTTCCAGAGGATGTTTCGATCGTAGGATACGACAATCTTGTTTTGAATGATCTTTTAGAAGTATCTCTAACGTCTGTGGAACAAGATGTAAATGATTTAGGTGAAAAAACGGTTCTTGCCTTGATGAATGCAATCAGCGGACAGAAGCCACGTTACGTCCAATTGACACCTAGATTGATAAAAAAGAACAGTGTGACTGAAAGAGTTTCCTAGAGAAACTCTTTTTTTACTATTGACAGCGCTTTAAAACGATGCTATTCTTTGTGTGAACATTAGATAAAACGCTTTATCAGATGTTCACTTTTTTTAGAAAAATGATAAAACGTTTTATCAAAGGTGAGAGGAGAATACGTATGTCAAAAAAAGAAGTCATTATTGATACGGATCCGGGGATCGATGATGCAGTTGCGTTGGGAATTGCTCTATTTAGTGAAGTCTTGGAGGTCAAGTTGATCACGACAGTGGCCGGAAATGTTGGTATTGAACATGTCACCAATAATTTACTGAAACTGCTTTCCTTTTGGAATTTGTCGATTCCAGCAGCACAAGGTGCATCTCAGCCACTAACGCGAGCAGTCAAAGATGCCAGCGATGTTCATGGGGTCACAGGAATGGCCGGCTATTCATTTCCAGAACCAGATCGTTCATTGCTGCTGGAAACTTCAGCTGTGGAAGCGATGTATCAAACGATCAAAAAGAATAAAGAAAAAATCACAATTGTCGCATTAGGTCCTCTAACGAATATTGCTCTTTTGCTTAAGATTTATCCAGAAGTCAAAGAAAAAATCGATGAGATCGTTTTAATGGGCGGAGCCTTAGGTAGAGGAAACTTTGGTGTATTGTCAGAGTTCAATATTGCGATTGACCCCGAGGCTGCAACGATTGTTTTTGAGAGCGGCTTACCACTTTCTGTAGCACCATTAGATGTGGGCGCCAAAGCGCTTGTTTACCCAGAAGACAGCGCAAAAATCAAAGAAATGAATCAAACCGGAGATATGATGGTTCAATTATTCAAAAAATATCGTGGTGGCAGTTTTGGCACGGGGCTGAAAATGTATGACAGTTGCGCGATCGCTTATCTTTTGTGTCCAGAGATGTTCACTGTTCAAGAGACTTTTGTTGCGATCGAAACACAAGGAGCCTACACAGCAGGTGCGACAATTGTCGATCTCAACAATCGTCTGAAGCAGAAAAACAATTGCCGTGTTTGTGTCGATATCGATGAAGCGCTCTTTAAAGAATGGTTTTTACAGGCAATCAGCAAGTGTAAATAGGAGGGGAAAGAAATGATAGAAGCGATTTTAGTACTCGTTGTTTTGGGGATCGTCGGATATTTTATTATTAAGAGTTATAATCCAGCATTGATTTTGATTATTGGGGCACTTGTCTTGCTTTGTGCATCCGTTGCTTTAGGAAATCCGCTTTACCCAGAAGGCGAAGGGACTGGCTTGGCCTTATTCGATATTTTTTTAAAGCTTAAAGATACGATCATCTCTCAAGTAAGTTCTGCTGGTCTAGTGATCATGATCTTATTCGGATATTCAGGTTATATGAATCTCATTGGTGCCAATCAAAAAGCTGTCAATATCCTGGTTCAGCCAATGACCAAAATCAAGTCTAAGGCATTATTTATTCCGATCGTTTTCTTATTAGGGAATTTGATGTCGTTAGTCGTCCCAAGTGCATCTAGTTTGGCAATAATTTTGATGGCAATCCTTTATCCACTGCTTCAAGGGATTGGTATCTCTTCCTTAACAGCAGCCGGAGTTATCGCAATGACTGCCACGATCATGCCGACGCCATTAGGTGCGGATAATGTGATTGCGGCTCAGACATTGAATTACAACATCTTAACTTATGTTCTGTACCATGCGAAAATTTCCATCCCAACATTGCTGATCATGGCCATTGTTCATTACTTTTGGCAAACGTATTGTGACAAAAAAGAAGGCAAAGATGCCTTTGTAGAACTAAAAGAAATTGAAAGTAAGTCAGAAGAAACGGCTGTTCCTGGATTTTATGCAATTTTACCACTCCTTCCTTTGGTGTTGATCATTATCGTTGGTATAATCGGTATATTCAAAGAAGGTGTAACAATGGATATTTTCGTCCTAACGATGATTTCCTTTTTTGTCGCATTACTGATTGAATGTTTGAGAAAGAAATCTTTCAAAATCGCGCAAGAAAGTGCAGTGGAACTATTCAAAGGAATGGGACAAGGGTTTAGTCAAGTAGTCATGTTGGTTGTGGGTGGATCATTATTTACCACAGCTATCCAAAGCTTAGGAGTGATTGATTCACTAATGAGTGCGGTAGAAAATTCTCAATCTGCTGGCGTGTTAACGGCATTGATATTCAGCGGCGCAACCGCATTGTTCGGTATTTTGAGTGGCGGAGGATTGGCGATGTTTTACGCTGTGATTGAACTGATTCCCGATATTGCCGCTAAAGCGGGTATTGACGGGATTTTAATCGCCTTGCCAATGCAGATGATCGCCAATCTTGGCAGAACGATCTCACCAGTTGCCGCTGTAATTATGATTGTGTCTTCTTCAATCGACGTCAGCCCTGTTCGGTTACTGAAACGAACCAGCGTTCCAACGATCGTTGGGATTATAGCAGTGGTCATTTTGTCGTTGGTATTGCTCCCTTACTAGAGTCATGAATGAACTTCAAAGGGCGTCACGGCAAGAATTAGCAGAGATTTTTCAACTGTTCATCGAAGCAAAGCAGCAGATGAATAGAAGGAAAATCTACCAGTGGACTGATACTTATCCCTCCCTAGAAATCTTAGCGAAGGATATCGAGAAAAAGGAACTGTTGGTGTTGAAGGATGAAAATAAAAACATTGTAAGTGTCGGTGTTTTGTCAGTTGACTCATTGTCAAATTGTAGCAAAGAATATCATGGGATAAGAACGATTCAGCGACTCGTTGCGAGACCATCTCAAGCGGGGCAAGGCTTTGGCCGCCAGTGGATCAGAAGCTGTTTGGAACAACAGTGTGATGAAGGGGAAACACTTCTTTCAATCACAAATCATACCAATCTGCCCATGCAGCGATTATTTGTAAAAACAGGGTTTTTAAAGGTTGGTGAAACGACCATTGAGGGTCGGGAAGCCTTTGGTCCTTTTTATATATTCAAGAGAAATAGGTGATTTTTTGAGTAAGATAACGATTTTAGGTAGTGTGAACATGGATATCGTGATCACGACAACACGAATGCCGAGGATCGGCGAAACGATCATTGGGGAGCAAATTGATTATTTTGTCGGGGGCAAAGGAGCAAATCAAGCAGTGGCAGCTTCTCGTTACGGTGCATCAACAAAATTTTTAGGGAAAATCGGGGAAGATACTTTTGGGGAAAAGGTTCTTCAGCACCTCAGCAGAGAAGCTCTCGATTTATCGGCTGTTTCCCGTGAAAAAAATATGTTCACAGGAATTGCGAGTATTTTTAAATTAGCAGAGGATAATTGTATCACTGTCGTCCCCGGTGCGAATGGACTGATCGATGAAGCCTACGTTCAGCAAACAATCAGTGAACTTTCACAAGGGGATATCTTACTTACTCAACTGGAAATTCCTGTGGAAACAATCAAACAAGCATTGATTCTTGCCAAGAAAAAAGGAGTTCTAACGATTTTGAATCCTGCTCCTTACAATGAAATCGTACCGGAACTCCTGCCGTATATTGATATTTTGACACCAAATGAAACGGAATTTGCCGCTTTGATCGGTAAAGAGGCCATTTTGGAAGACGAAATTGAGCAGGTCATTGCTGATTGGCAAAAAAAATATGCCACGCGAATCGTTGTCACACGAGGAAGCAAAGGGGTAACATTTGTAGAAAAGTCACAAGTTGTGACGATTCCATCGAACAAAGTTTCAGTTGTAGACACTACCGGTGCGGGGGATACCTTTAATGGCATCTTGGCAGCAGCTTTAGGGGAAGGAGCCGATTTTTATGAAGCCGTTTGTATGGCGAATAATGGAGCTAGTCTGTCCGTTCAAAAGCTGGGGGCTCAAACAGGAATGCCACTAAAAAGTGAAATAGAAGAGTTTATGAAGCAGCAGGTTGATTCATTTACCTGAAAGACTATGTACAATTAGCAAACGACTATTCCTGAAAAAAGGCATCTGCGCCTCTAAAAAGAAGCGCAGATGCCTTTTATATAGGTAAGATTTATGCGGTGAAAACAACTGTTCCTTGATAAAAGCTTTTGCTGACGAAGCCTTTACGGGCAACGAATTCTGCCGTACAAGTAGCTGGTGTCAGTAAGAAATCAGCCGAATCACCAACCTTAGGCCATTGCTGCGCACCGTTTTTATCCAATGGGACTTTGCCATCCGTGACTAAACCTAATGCTTGCGTCAAGTCTTCCTGACTTTTGACGGCAAAAATCTCTAAATAGCGGGCCAGTTTTTCTTGTAAAGAACCATCTCCTAGAGAAGACCAAGAATCATAGACGTTGTCGCAACCAATATGAACAGCAACGCCATAGCTTTGCAATTCCTTAAGCGGTGGAATCGTGCCAGGGCTGATGGGAATACTTGAAATGATGTGGATCTCTAAATCTGCTAAGGCTTGAAAGACTTCTTTGCGTTCTGTGCCTTCAAAGTCATTTAGACCAAAGGCGTGACTGATCGCCACATTTCCTTGTATATTGAATTCCTTCGTCAAACGAATCATTTCTTTGACGGTCGCTCTGCCAGCTTCTTGCCGATCGTGAAGATGGAGGTCAATCCCGACATGTCCTTTTTGAGCAAGTTCAAAAGTTGTCCGTAAGGAAGCCTGGTAATCTTGATCGAGTGTATAAGGATCAACACCGCCAATAAAAGATGCTTTGCCCGTTGCTAAGGCTTCTTCAATCAAAGAAGCAGCATTTGAGCGCAATAAGCCATGTTGTGGGAATAAGACCAACTCCGAGCCAAAAGGTTGTTCGGCAACTAATTCGGTAATCGCATCAAAATAACGCAGCTGAGTCATTGGTTCAATATCAATATGTGAGCGGAACATCACCGCACCATGAGGCAGTTCTAAATCGATCAGCGCTTGTCCGCGTTCTTTGATCGATAACGGCAAGGCATCTAATTGGGGAATCTCAGTTTCAAATCGTTCCACCAAGCTAGCTGCCGGCGTTACTGGACGCCAAGGAGTACCTAATTTACTTTTGTCCAAATGACAATGTTTTTCGATCAATCCTGGCAACAATAACTGATTTCCCCCATCAATGATCGTCGCTTCGCTTGATGCCTGCCATTCGGTCATCGGCACGATCTCCGCTATTTTTCCATCATTGATCCCGATTGCTGTATTTTCTGTTTTGGTTCCATAAGACCAATCGCCTTCTTTTAAATAACTCGTCTCAAGTTGTACATTTGTAAGCCATAAATCCAAGAAATCGCCTTCTTTCGTATTTGCTTCATGGTATCACAAGTAAAGCTGGTTCCCAACCAAATCGCTTGCAAAAAAACAGACAATCTAAAACGTTTTAGTGTTTACGCGATTTTCCATTAGAAAATCGGAAAAAATAAAAATTATTTTTTATGAAAACGCTTGAATAGAGAAAAGATGTCTGGTAATATGTGGATGTAACGAAAAGGTTTTCGAAAAGAGGGGGACAAATATGCTGTTACTAAGATTGCTAGCATTTTTGATTGATTGCATGATCATTTTTTTACCAAGTACCATGCTTAGCTATCTCCTAATGGTACCTGCTGGAGTAACGATTGTCTTGCCACAACTTCTCTTTGTGGTCTACAACATGATTTGTTTGAGTAGTTTTGAGGGGAAAACGATTGGCAAACATTTTGCGAAACTCGTTGTTTTTACGAATCAACGTAATATATTAACTGTAGGAATGAGGGAAGTAGCAAAATTGCTCTACTTTTTACCAATGATCGGTTGGTTGTTTTTCACTGGTTCTTTCTTCCTCTATCTAGGTACGAAAAAAACGTTACACGAGATTTTAGGACAAAGTGTAGTGGGGTTCAATAAGAAACAGGGGAATGATCAGTATGAACGAAACCTCCTTCGATGAGTTGTTAACAGGGAATCCTTTATTGGAGATCAATACACAAGCGCTACTTTTGCTAGTTATTTTTGCTTGGGCTAGTGCTAGTCTTATTGCTTGGAAGTGGCGAAACGAATACCAAGCCGCAAAAATAATTAGAGATTATGCTTACTATGCGCCACTCCACTTGATCGTAGGATGGGTGTTTCTTAACGCAGCAATTGTCCTAGTAATTGGTAGTTATTTCATGGGCTTGATTGTACTTTTGTTTCGGTCCAATAACTATTTTTTATTTAAAAAATTTTTGAAAGAAACTAAAACGTTTTCTGAAGAAATAGGAGGAAGAAATGGAGACAGCGATGCAGTATTTAAAAGAAGACCCTTGGAAAATTACGGAAAAGACCTTTGATACAAAATGGTTAGGCAAAGCAGAAGCCATCATGTGTTTGGGCAACGGGTATCTGGGGATGCGCTCTGTGACAGAAGAGAAATATGTTGGCGAAACGCGTAATCTTTTTGTTGCAGGAACCTTTAATAAATTCGACGAAAATGAAGTGACTGAGCTTCCTAATGTGCCGGATATGATTGGAATGGAGCTCCTTTTTGATGGCGAACGATTAGATTTATCAAAAGGCAAATATTCAAACTATTCACGTGTCTTAAATTTGAGAACTGGGGAACTCACGCGCTCCTTTCAATGGAAACATGGTCAGATTAATGTCGAACTGACCTTTAAGCGATGTGTTTCCTTTGCCCAAAAGCATGTGTTTGCGCAACAAGTGCTGGTCGAAAATTTAGGAAAAGAAGTCACGTTGGAAATTATTTCTGGTATTGACGGACAAAAGACAAATAGCGGCTCGCAGCATTTTACTGAAGGTGACAAATCATTAACAGAAAATCGTTTCTTACAAATGATGCCAAAGACCACTCAATCTAAGATCGCCTTTGTTCTTTCGACAGCACATAATCTAGAAAAAACAGAAGATTGCTATGATGGAACGAAGAAGCGGATCGAGATGGGAAGACGGAAAATCTACAATCGTTACTGGCAAACCTTGGCACCTAATGAGACGTTGAAGCTTGAGAAGTTTTCTTCTGTTTATACCACGATCGATAAAGAGCATTTAGGAAAGACACCACAAGATTTGAAGAAGATTGCCCTTGAAGAGCTGAAAGAGATTCGCAAAAACGGCTATCAGGAATTAGCAAAAGCTTCAGCAGCGGCATGGGACAAAGAAGTCTGGTCCGTCTTTCCAATCAAAATCAAGACAGAGAACACACTAGATCAATTAGCGATTCATTTTGCAAAATATCATCTTCATGTGATGACACCAGCCCATGACGAACGCATGAACATAGGTGCCAAAGGCCTATCTGGGGAAGGGTACAAAGGACATACCTTTTGGGATACAGAGATTTTTATGCTGCCATATTTTACCTTCACACACCCAGAAATCGCCAAAAAATTAGTGACTTATCGCTATTTAGGTTTGGCTGGTGCCCATAAAAAAGCTACTGAGAACGGCTATCAAGGCGCCCAATTTCCGTGGGAAGCTGCTTGGCCTGAAGATGGTGAGACTACGCCAGTTTGGGGCGCTGCGGATATCCTTACGGGCTTACCAACGAAAATTTGGTCAGGATTTATTGAACAGCATATTACCAGTGATGTCACCTACGGCATCAAACAATTTATTGATGTAACGAATGATCAACAATTTGCATGGGAAAAAGGTTATGAAGTGATTTTTGATACGGCGATCTTCTGGGCGAGTCGTTTAGAGTGGTCCGAAGAAAACCAGCGCTTTGAAATTTTAGACGTAGTCGGACCAGATGAATATAAGGAGCATGTCGATAACAATGCTTTCACGAATCATACTGCGCACTGGAACATTCAATTAGCTATTTCATTGTATGAAGAGTTGAAAAAGAACCAGCCAGAACAATTTGCGAAACTAGCTGAAAAATTACCATTAAATGAAGCTTATCAAGAATGGCAAACAAAAGTAGCTGCTATTTATTTACCGCAACCGAATGAAGCGGGAATCATGCCGCAAGATGATACCTATTTGACGAAAAAAGAGATCGATCTCACGAAATATAAAAATGATTCGCAGGTAGGCACACTGTTCCATGAGTATAACTTAGAACAAGTCAACGAGATGCAAGTTTCGAAACAAGCGGATGTTCTTTTGCTCTTGTTCTTATTTGAGAACCTTTTTCCAAAAGAAGAGAAACGGTTGAATTGGGATTACTATGAGCCGAAAACGTTGCATGATTCTTCCTTATCCTTATCGACACATGCCATCCTCGCTGCTGATTTAGGGGAAATAGCACTTTCTTATGATCTGTTTCAACAAGCAATCAACATTGATATGGGAGAAAATATGCTGTCTTCCAATGAAGGGATCCATGCAGCATCACTCGGTGGAATTTGGCAAATGACGGTCTTCGGCTATGGTGGTGTCCGTTGTTTAGACGGCCAGTTACGAATTGAACCACATTTACCAAAGGCTTGGGAAGCACTTGAATTTGGTATTATGTGGCACCAACAGCCATTAAAGATTGAGGTCACACAGGAAGGTTTTACGGTCACCAACCATGGGGAGCAAGCGATTGAGTTTATCGCTTTTGATAAGGTTTATCTGCTTGAAGAACAAATCAAAATCACTTTTTAGGGGGAAATAAAATGACTGGATGGAAAAAAGTAGTAGGAACAGGGCTTCTATTGTCTGGAGCAGTGGTGCTGGCAGCTTGTGGGGGAAACGAAGACACCAGTAGTTCGACAGATCAGACGGATTTCACAGGGGATTCGTTAACGATCGGTGTTTGGGGTGGCAACGAGGCAGAAGAAAAATCGTTGGATGAGATGATCCAATCTTTTGAAGAAGCAACGGGTGCAACAGTTGAAAAGAAAGTATATACCGATTATAATACCCAAATTCAAGCTGACATGGCTGGTAGAACGGCACCAGATGTCTTTTACGTGGATGCCTATATGTTCCCATGGTTCTCAGAGAATGGCACACTTGCAGAGCTGGATCCGGCTAATTTTGAAAGTGAGCAGTTTTATGATAGCTTGATCGATGCTTTTACGACTTCGGATGGACAACTGCAGGCTGTTCCCAAAGATATGTCAACTTTAGCACTCTATTTCAATACAGCGATTTTTGAAGAAGCGGGTGTGTCGATCGATGAAGTGCCAGACACACTTGAAGCGTATGTTGAGTGGCTGCCGTCGTTCCAAGAAAAAATCAATGAGGCGTATGGTGACGGAAATGTTTTTGCCATGAGCTATAACCAAGATATGGCTCGCAACTATCATCTTGCAACGCGGGAAAATGCTCAACCAATCAATGAAGATGGGACGGCTAATTTGGCTGATCCAGCAGTAGTTGATAATCTTTCGATTTTAAAAGAGTTGGTCGATACGAAAGCAGCTGTTACACCGCAAGATATCGGAACAGGTTGGAACGGCGAAGCTTTTGGTTCTGGAAAAATTGCGATCATGGATGAAGGAAACTGGGTGTATGAGACACTTAAGACAGAATTTCCTGATATTCCTTTTGTTGTAAAAGAAATGCCAACGTATAAAGGAACGGAAGGGTCAATGATGTTTTCTGTCGGTTGGGGAAAATATGTTGGGACTGAAAAAAGTGCCTTGGCAGATAAATGGATTCAACACGCTACTGGTCGAAGCGGTATGCAAGCATGGGTTGAAGGAACAGGGACATTACCTAGTCGTCAAGATGTAGCAGATGCGGCCAAAATCACAGAAAACAGTGACTTGAATGTTCACCTAGAGGCTTGGGATTATGCAACGATTTGGCAAAAGGGCACCACTTTAGATACGATCAACAAAGCCTATCAAAACTTTTTACCGAATGCTTTAAATGGAAACATGACCTTTGAAGAAGCAATGGAAGCTGCTGATGAACAAGCGAACGCAGATATTACAGCAAACTAGTCTGAATTTGAACGAGGGAGAGGAACTCCTCTCTCTTTTCTTTTGGGAAAGGTGACAACATGATGGAACGAAAAAAAACTAACTATACAAAAAGCCAATGGCAAGAAATCCGACAAGCGTGGCTCTTTCTGGCTCCAGCAATCATTGTCGTAGGAATCTTTTTCGTCTTAGCTGTTCTCTTTGCTTTTTATCTATCTTTCAACGACGTCAATTTGTTTACCAATACATTTTCTTTTAAAGGGATAGAAAGCTATTTACGTATCTTCACCGATCAAAAAGCGCGAATCGCTCTTAGAAATACGGCCACGTTTGCCTTGGTCGTCGTTCCGTTACAAACGATTTTTGCTTTGATTATCGCGTATATTTTAAGCAGCAAAGGAATCAAGGGAAAGAAACTGTTTCGGATGGTTTATTTTTTGCCAACTTTAACCTCTAGTTCAGCATTGACGATCATCTTTATGTTTATTTTTAATATTTACGGTCCAGTCAATGACTTATTTATGAATTTAGGATTTTACTCAGAACCAATCAATTTTTTACAAGAACCGGCCTATGCGTTGAAAGTGATTATGGTAATGAATATCTGGTCGACCGTGCCTTATTATATGACGATCTATTTGGCTTCTTTAGTTGATCTGCCTCATTCTTTGTACGAAGCAGCAGAGATCGATGGTGCGACAACCGTAGATAAATTACGGTATATCACGATTCCTTATCTACGCCCAATCACTACCTATGTACTGCTGACGGGGATCATTGGTACCTTTCAGATGTTTGACCAGGCGTATATCTTCTCGAACGGATCAGGGGGACCCAACAATTCGACTCTGACCTTGTCACTAATGATTTACCAATACGCTTTTGGACAAATGAACACGATGGGGTATGCGGCAGCATTAGCGATCGTTTTAGCAATTATTATCTTTATCACGTCACTTTTAGCAGAAAAATTGAACAAAGAAAGAGGGTAACGTCCGTGAGAGGAAAAGAGAAAACAAAAATTTTAAAGATCTTGCTCTATACGATCTTGATTCTTTATGCAGTACTGACCTTTTATCCTTTTGTCTGGGCAATTGCTGCATCTTTCAAACCCTATAGAGAAATTGTTTCTGGGGATATGAGTTTGATCCCCAATGAGTTTACTTTAGACAATTTTCGATATGTCTTGGGGCGCTCTTCTTTGTTTATGCGTTGGTTTCTAAACTCCGTGATTATATCCGTTATTGGAACGACCATCAATATTTTATTAAATACGATGGCAGGTTATGCCTTAGCAAGATTAAATTTTCCGGGGCGTGAACGAATTTACTATGGTTTTTTGGCATTGATGATGGTGCCAGCTCAGGTTTTGTTGATTCCAAATTACTTAATCTTGATGAATCTAGGAATGTTAGATAGTTTTTCAGCGTTGATTTTACCAGCTGCGATCAACATCGGGAATATCTTTATGATGCGCCAATTCTTTTTATCTTTTCCAAAAGATGTGGAAGAAGCTGCGGCAATCGATGGTCTCGGCAGATTTCAAACATTCTTTCGTATCGTGATGCCATTAGCAAAACCATCCATCGCAACCCAAGCTGTCTTTATTTTTATGGGCTTTTGGAATGAATTCATGAAACCAATGCTCTATTTGACCACGCCAAGTAAATATACTTTGACTCTAGGGTTGCAGACTTTCCAAAGTCGAAATGGTGGTGTACGATGGGATCAGACGATGGCGGCAAGTGTGATCACGATCATTCCCATTGTGATCATTTACTTGCTGTTCAACAAATATTTCTTACAAGGAGTGCGAATGGATGGCGAAAAATGATTCATTTAAAGTAAGTGCAGAGGAACTTTCTCATCAAACCCCTGAATACTTAGAAACATTGTTTGCAGTTGGCAATGGTCAAATTGGCGTGCGGGCAGGGCATCCTTTAAAAGTTAATGAGCTTTACGGGGAAATCCGGGCTCCTTTGTTAACGGTTTTTTTGATAGTGAGCCGATTCAATACGGTGAATGGGCATACGGCTATGCCAAAGAGCATCAGACGATCATCAAGCTGCCGAATCTAAGAGGCGTACGTTTACAGATTGGTGACGAGGACTCTAGTGCTTCAGAATGGCAAGTAAAGCCTATACAAATGACTTTGGATTTGGAAAAAGGCCTGTTGGATGAATCTTATAAAGTAGTAACGCCACTAGGTAAAACTTTTGAATTGGTGATGCAATCGTTTGCCTCTGTGACACGAAGTGAACTTTACGTCTGTCAGTATCAAATTAAGAACACCAATTTCTCAGAGCCAATTTCCATGACACATCCGTTAGAACAAAAAGCAGCAATTGTTCAAACAGATGATCCTCGGGTTGCCAGTAAAGCACATCGCTTACGAAAAGCTGATTATCAGGATTATGCGATTTGGACCGCTGAAAATAGTCAACGAAGCATAGCAATTCGAGTGATCAATGGCGAAAAGCAACTACAAGCAGAGGAAACGCTTACGACGGTTTTCCAAATGAAACTACTTGAAGATAATCAAAATCACGAAACACCTTTTAACCAAGAGTTAGCCGATTTTGAAGTTCTCTTGCAAGAGCAGCAACAAAGTTATCAGCAATTTTGGGCGGCAAGTGATATCCAAATCGAAGGAGATCCAGTTCTTCAAAAAGGCATTCGGTTCAATTTGTTTCATTTGAATCAAGGTGCGGGGCGAGACGGCAGAACAAATTTCGCAGCCAAAGGATTGACTGGCGAGGGATATGAAGGGCATTACTTTTGGGATACGGAAATGTATCTGTTGCCATTTTTTATTTTCACGAACCCTGAAATAGCCAAAGCATTGCTTTCCTATCGCGGGAAGATCTTGCCGCAAGCCAAACAACGGGCGCAGGAGCTAAGTCAAGAGGGTGCTTTGTTTGCTTGGCGAACAATTGATGGAAATGAGACGAGTGCTTATTATCCAGCGGGAACTGCCCAAGTCCATATCAATGCGGATATCGTTTATGCATTCCAATTGTATGAACGAGTGACTGGAGACCAGGCATTCATCGAAACGGTTGGCAGTGAAGTTGTTTTTGAAACAGCAAAATTCTGGTTGAGTTATGGCGATCTGGTAGAAAAAGACGGCAAGCTTGCTTTTTGTATCAATGGAGTGACCGGACCTGACGAATACAGCGCCCTTGTTAACAATAATTTTTATACGAATAAGATGGTTCAAAACAATCTTTACTACGCAATTGAGTTAGCACAGCGATTTGGAAAATACCAAGAATCAATTAGTGCTTGGCAGCAGGCAGCCGATTTAATGTATTTTGGCTACGATGAACAGCGAGGCATTACGAAACAAGATGATGGATTCTTAGAACAAGCAGTCTGGCCGTTTGAAACTACACCGGCTGAAAAGTATCCTCTCCTGTTACATTATCATCCAATGGTCATCTACAAACATCAGGTCTGTAAACAAGCCGATACGGTTTTGGCCCAAATGCTTTATACAGGAGATTTCAGTCTTGAGCAATTAAAAAAAGATTATGATTATTACGAGCAAGTAACGACGCATGATTCTTCCTTATCTCGTTCTATTTTCAGCGTGATGGCGAGTCGAATTGGGGACTCTGAGAAGGCGTATCGTTATTTCATGGATACGGCTTTGATGGATTTAACGGATTTACAAAAAAATGTTGTCGATGGCATTCACGCAGCAAATATGGGGGAAGCTGGCTGAGCTTGATTTACGGATTTGCTGGTTTGTATTACGATCAAGGGTTGCGATTAGCGAATCACTTGCCACAGAAAATAAAAGAACTAAAATTTACGCTCTTTTATCAAGGAGAACCTGTTAAAATCAATTTAAAGGATCAACGTATTGACTGTCAGTTAGCGGAGGAAACACGATTGATCGCTACGAAGACTGATGGTGGTATCTGGATAAAGGAGAGATAGCAAATGCGAACAACGATTCGCGATGTGGCAAAGGCAGCCGGCGTATCAATAGCGACTGTATCTAAAGTTTTTAATGGGTATAGTGATATCAACCAGCAAACCAAGCAAGAAATTTTAAAAATAGCGAAAGAATTAGACTATTCCCCAAACATGGCAGCAAGGACACTGTCTTCCAAGAAACAACAAACCATCGCCTTGATTTTAAATGAGTTGAATTTCAACCGAAAATCAACGATGCCTTTGGAAGTGTTGAATGGGGTCTATCGTTATACGGATCAGTCAGATTTTGAGTTTGTCTTTTATGGGACAAGTACTGAGAAACAAAAGCAAAAGACGTTTAGTCAGTTCTGCAATGAGCACAATATCACTGGTGTAGTGATCCAAGGGTTAAAAACCACCGATCCTTACTACCAGGAAGTACAGCAAACCTCTTTGCCGACAGTTCTGATTGATATGGAAATCGACAATCCTAAGATCGGCTTGGTTTCGATTGACAATGAAAAAGCGGCGCAAGAAGCTGTGGATTTTTTGATTGCCAATAATCATCGACAAATTGGCATGATCAACGGGAGTCGTGATGCCAATGTCAGTGAACTTAGAGAAAAAGGCTACCGCGCTTCTTTGGCAGCGCATGGCTTGTTAGTGAATGAGTCGTATATCCAGTACGCCAACTATGAAGAAGAAATTGCCTATTTGATTTGTAAAAATCTGTTAGAAAACAATCAAGAAATCACTGCACTGTTCTGTGCTAGTGATATTATGGCAATCGGAGCGATACGTGGAATCAAAGACATGGGCTTGCGGGTTCCTGAAGACATTTCGGTCATCGGGTTCGATGATATTATTTTGGCTAGCTACGTAACGCCTGAATTAACAACCGTTGCTCAAGATATGGAACGAATCGGTTATGAAGCAGCTGAATTACTAGCAGACATCATCACCAATCAAGCAGAAACGAGCCATCGAAAAATTAGTCCCCATCAATTAAAAGTGCGACAGTCGGTAGAGAAAATCAGCGAGGTTCGCTAAATAAAAAAGACATGACCTTCATTGAGTGAAGATCATGTCTTTTTTTGTGGAGAAGAAAACTCAAACAAATTGGTCGGTCATATGTGGCAACAACAAAGTGAAAGTCACGACCATTCGTTTTTTTGATAAGAAGCAAAGCACAAGTCAAGCAACTTCTTGTAGAAATTTCCCTTAATGAAAGGGAAGATATACCTATGGAGGTTGTTTGGGTTTGACTCTAAACTAGTAAGCGAGGGAGAGAGAGATGGAAAAATTAAGCCTATTGTTGTTAAGAACACTTTCGGAGCATGACGGTTTTATGACGAGTAAAGCGGCTGCTGCCGAGTTGGGTGTTAGCAGGAAAACCGTTCGCCGTTATGCAGAAGAAATCAATCAGCATCAAGAACGATACGGTTGTATGATTCAAGCGAAAAAAGGGAGTGGGTTGTATTTACAAATAACGAACGAAGAAGCTTTTCAGCGAAGGAAAGAACAAGCGTCCCACAATGACGACTTTGTTTCTAGAATTATTGAATTCTTTATTCAAGAAGAAACGTATATTAAGTCCGAAATGCTTTGCGAACGCTTATTCATTTCTCAAAGCAAGCTATCGCAAGAATTGAAAAAGCTGCGACGGATACTAAGCCATTACCAGCTCTCCATTCAAACGAAGCCGTATTACGGAATGAAACTTAGCGGCAGCGAATTTGACTTGAGACGATTTATGGCTAGTAATTATTTGCAAAGAACCCATATCAAGCAGTTAGAAGAGGGCACAATCAGCGAAGATACACCGTCGCTTCTCCACCAGCAGATAAAAGCGATCGTTTCGTCGGAGTTTTCGCAAAAAGCCTACCCCATGTCGGAGGCTATTTTGAACAATCTGGTGAATCATTTAGCGATCGCTGTCTTACGCATGCAAAGCGGCCGCTACTTAGATCGAAACCTACCGATCAGCGGCAGGACCAATGATGAACAGACATTACTAGGAGAGCGAATCATCGCCAGAATTGAAAAAGAGTGTACTGTACATTTTACCGAATACGAGCGAAATTATGTTTTAGGGCAAATCGTTGGCAAACGAGTAGTCCCTAGAAATGAAAAGATGACTGTTTCAGATGAAGCAGCAGAATTGGTCAGCAAAATTTTAAAAGCGATCAAGGAAAGCCGCCAAATCGATTTCAGCAAAGACTTGGATCTGCAAACGATGTTGATGTTGCACTTTGCTCCGCTGATCGATCGGATCGAATTGGGGATCGAGCTGAAAAATCCTTTGTTGAATGAGGTGAAGGTACACTGTAATGTCGCTTATGATTTAGCCATCATTGCCGGTCAAGTCATTGCAAAGCAATTTGAAAAGACCATCAGTGATCATGAACTCAGCTATTTGGCGATGCACTTTGATGTGGCTTTAAATAAGAAAGATTCGCAAACACAGCGGAAATATATTTTAGTGGTCAATGACCTCGGCCGAGCGGCCAATACCTTCCTTAAAGAGAAATTTGAGTTTTATTTTCGCAATTATATCAAGAAAGTCACGGTATGCAATCAATATGAATTTTTGCAAATGATCGAAGAGCAGGAGTTCGATTTTATCTTTTCTTCGATTCCACTTCCTTACGAAGGAACGATTCCTGTTATGAATGTTGATTATTTTATGCAACCGGATATGATCAAAAAGATCGAAGCCGCATTGGCCGCTGTCTTCACAGAAGAAGTGCTTTTGAACTACTTTAAGGAATCGTTATTCATCTGTGAACAAGAATTTGAAACAAAAGAAGCGGTGTTGCATTTTTTATGCCAACAAATCAAAGAACAGTATTCAATGCCTGAGAATTTTGAAACCTTAGTTTTTGAACGAGAAGCCTTTTTTGGAACCGATTTCTTGCCGTCAGTCGCTTTCCCTCATCCCAATGCACTGATTGGTTCAGAAACGGTGATTGCCGTTGCAAACTTGAAAAAGCCAGTGTTCTGGTACAAACAGACGGTTCGTCTCGTTTTCTTATTAGTGATTGCGGAACAAGATCATTTAAAAGTGAAACCGCTGAATGATCATTTGATCAAACAATGTTCTTCGTTGGATAAAGTAAACAAACTAGCTGCGACAACGGACTTTATGACGTTCATTAATTATTTAAAGGAGTAGTATATGACAAATGAAAAAGTAACCTTAGAGGGTGCGTATAATTTTCGCGATATTGGCGGCTATCGGACCAAAGAGGGCAAATACGTAGTGACTGGAAAACTATACCGCTCAGACGAATTGAGCAAATTGACAGAAGCCGATCAGAAAAAATTAGCAGCTCTGGGAATTGAGAAAATTATTGACTACCGCAATGCCCAAGAAAGAGCAGACAATGAAGACAAACCCATTGGGAATGCTCAGATCCTTTATTTGACGCCAATTGCTGATATTGCTGCTTTAGCTTCTTCAGAAGAAGGGGAGCCAATGACGCTTTCTGAAGAAAAAATCACCGCCGAAGTTGCAAAAGAATTGATGATTCGGCAAAATTATGAATTTGTTGAAAACAGTCAATGCAAGACCGTTTTTAAAGAAGTATTGGACATTCATTTGGAAGCTGAAGGTGCAGTGGTTCAGCACTGCCGTGGTGGCAAAGACCGCACCGGGTATGGGGTTGCCCTGATTCAGTTACTGTTGGGTGTCAGTTATGAAGAGGTCATGGAAGATTACCTGCTGACCAACGAGTACAAAAGGGAGAAAAATACCAAGAGTCTCAAGCTGATACAAGAAGAAACGAACAACCCCGTTTTTGTGGCAGCAATGCGATACTTCAAAGAAGCTGATCGGTGTTTTTTACAAACCGCTTTGGATTTGATTGAGGCTCATGGGGGGATTGAAACGTATGTAAAAGAAGAACTGGGTTTTTCACAGCAGAAAATCCAGCTGCTTAAAGATAAATACTTGCGGGATTAAGTGAAGGAGGACCTTATGAATACACTGAAAGATAAAATACTAGCTGCAGCCGTTCAAGTACAAAACAATATTTATATGAAAGCCATTGCCAATGCAATGATGGGCTTAATGCCCGTCATGATGATCAGTTCCATTGCTTCCTTGATCAATGCGATCGACATTGGGGCAACGCAACAGATAATGGAACAAATTGGTTTGAAAGCATTATTAACCCAAGTCAACGCGATGACGATCGATGTCGTTTCCGTTTATGTCGCCTTTCTAGTTGGCTATAAATTAGCCGAGCATTTAAATGCGGATCAACTAAATGCCGGTATCATGAGTTTGGTATCATTTTTGATCTTGAGTCCGATTTCGACTTTAGAAGAAACCCGTACGATGGAGTTGTCGACCCTTGGCTCCGGTGGGATGTTTGTCGCCATGTTTGGCGGATTGTTGGGTGCCAGAATTTACATTTTATGTGTACAGAAGAATTTGATGATCAAAATGCCGGATTCGGTACCGCCGATCGTCAACAAATCCTTTGCAGCGATCGTGCCAGCAATTATTGTTTCAGCCATTATGGGCATCATTTATGTGGGCATGGCGGCAACGCCTTACGGCACGCTGACAGATATGATCTATACTTGGGTACAAGCTCCATTGACCTTGCTAGGAGCGAATATTTTTGCTTGTATGATCATTGTGGCGTTTATCGAATTTCTTTGGTTCTTTGGCATTCACGGAGTGTTGGCTGTTTATCCGATCTTGATGTTGGTCTTTTACCAACCAGGGCTTGATAATCTGGCGGCGTACAGTGCCGGCCAAGCATTACCACATTTGTTTACGATTGGGTTTATTTTGAACAATCGCGGGGCTCGTTCATTTGCAGTCGCTTTATTGGCTATTTTTGGTTGCAAATCAGAGCAGCTAAAAGCTGTTGGTAAAATTGGTTTAATCCCTTCCATGTTTGGTATTTCTGAGCCAATCAAATTTGGGATTCCTCAGGTAATGAATATCAGAATGCTGCTTCCCTTGATGGTAACACCGGCTGTTTCCGTGTTGTCAGCATATCTCTTAACAATTGTCGGCTTTTTGCCTTATCACAATGGAGTCAATATCCCAACTGGATTTCCGATTATTTTCGGTGGCTTCTTAGTGAATGGCTGGCAAGGGATCATTGCACAATTGATTCAATTTGTCTTATGTGTCATCATCTACATCCCTTTTATGCGTCTGCAAGACAAAGCAGCACGCTGAAGAAGAAAAGAATCTGCAAACCCAAGCGGCAGTCGTTGAGTAACAAATAACGAGAAAATGGAGGAACAATGATGAAAAAAATAGTATTAGTTTGCGCTGGCGGCATGTCTACTGGCGTCTTAGTAAATAATATGAAAAAAGCAGCGCAAGAAAAAGGAGAAACGGTGGCGATCGATGCGTTCTCCATTGAATCGGTTACGACTGCAGCCAAAGATGCTGATTGCGTACTGTTAGGACCGCAAGTTTCATACCGATTAAATGAAGTCCAAGGTTTAGTTGCTTGTCCAGCAGCCAGTATCGACATGCGCACCTATGGCATGATGGATGGAAAAAAAGCATTGGAACAAGCACTTGAACTAATAGGAGAGTAGAATGGAAGAAAAAGAACAAATTTGTTTTCAGATTATCTCGCAAGCGGGTATGGCAAGAAGTTGCTTTTTTGAAAGTATTCAAAAAGGAAGAGAAGCCCAGAATCTGGCTGCACTGCAAGCAATCGAAAAAGGAAAAGAACACTATCATGAAGCCCATTTGGCACATCGGAAGTTAGTTCAACAAGAAGCACAAGGGGACAAAGTTTGGATGTCCTTACTATTAAGTCATGCGGAAGATCTTTTGATGAGCGCAGACATCATGAGTGAGCTTGCAAAAGAGTTTCAAGGGTTGTATGAAGAAATTCAGGCAATTAAGCAAACGATTCAGTCTACTGGCTCCTAACCGAAAATCGCAATAAGAAAAAGAAACGAAGTGTCAGTCTTTTGACAACACACTTGGTTTCTTTTTGCTTAAATTTGACACGCAAGTTGACAGGATTGCTTGAAAGTGTAGGATAGAAGAAAGATGGAACTTTAAATCAAGGCAAGGAGTCGGACGATGAAAGCTTTAAAATCCCATACCGCACTTTTGATCATCAGCAATACGATCACGATCATCCCGTATCTTTATTTCTTATCTTTGAGCAAAGAGCAGTCGCTAAATGCAGCATTAGCCTTTGCGCTCTTTTATACCTTTCGCATGACAGGGGTATTTTTCTTACAGACGCTTACGGCGCTTTTCGCACCATCGCTCTTAGCAGCCAGTGTCTTGATCGGCGGCGCCGGCGCATTGGTAGGTATCTTGAGCACTTGGTGGAGCGCTGCACTCTTGCCAGCTGCTGGTTTGTTGGGGATCAGTGCTTCTTGGTTGCCGCCAGCTGACCTGATGGTACGCCAAAAAGCCAAGCTCACTGAACAGCCGCTGAAAAATGATTGGAAGGAGGCGCTGTTCTTTCTTTTCGTTTTATTGTTTGCCTTACGGTTGCCTGATGACCTTCAAGGCATTGGTCTATTTGGCAGTTATCTTGCACTCTTTGTGCTTGCGGCTAAGAGTAGTCAAACCTTCAAAAACCTACCGAAAAGACCGCTGATGCAGCGCAACCAGTTATTCAACAAGCAATTTTTGTTGTATTTCTTTTTCTTTCTCTTACTGTTTGGCTTGCGAGCAGCCAGGCTGATCAAGTCGAATGCCCTCTTTGAGTGGGCGATCACTGGTTTCTTGTTTCTCTTTGCTTTGCTGCTGATCACTTTAACGAAACGCAGTAAGTCGTGGAGACAGCCGCTTCACTTGAACATCCTCACCTTTATTCGGGGAGTGATCGGTAACTTTCTTTTTCTTTTCGGCTCGGTCTATGTTACCGGTCGATTTGGGGCACAAGCGCTCAGTACTCACGTTTACTTGCCCTATGCACTGGGCCTTTTTGGCGCAATGTTTCTCGGAGGAAAACTCGCACGCTTGCTAGAAAAACAGTTAGTACCGGCTTATTTGCTTGGATTGATGGTTGGTGTTCTTCTATTTAGCAGCGATCTTTTGATCCCAATAAGTTTATTTGTCATTAGTTTCTTTAATGCGGGATTGAATCAATGGCTCACGAAACAGTATTTGGCGGCAAAACCGGAAGCAATTGAACAGCAGAGCTTAGCCAAGTATGCCACACAAAGCAAAGGAAGTCTGGTACATCAATTTCTTTTGATGACACTCCTATTTGTCATTCTTCGTTTTGAACATCAGCCGCTGGCTTTCTTGTTTCAGCTATCAGGAACGACGGCAACGAATCAAACCTCAAGGATCCAAAGCTTTTTAGAGCCAGCAAAATGGGGCTCGATTGCAGGATTATTGTGTTTACTAGTAGGCGGACTGGTGGTTTTTCGTAGGAATCGTAAAGAAAAATGATGGAGAAATGATTTGGAGTTGATTCGGTTTCATCGACAAAGAGAATGTTAAGTAGTTTTGTATCAACTAGAAAAAAAGATGAAACCAATTATAGGGAATAAAGTCTAAGAAAGAATAATGAACGGTAACTTGAATCGACAAATGATGGCATATATGCTATCATTTATATATGGACAAACCTAAGTTTGAGTTTTATGAGCGACCAAATGGACACAATGAATTTATTGAGTTTTTTGAACAGTTACCTGAGAAAGACCAGAAAAAAATGTTAGCAGTCATTGCGAATGTGGAAGAACATGGAATACTGATCGCTCAAAAAATGAAATGGGTGAAAAAACTGGGAGATAACCTATTTGAGCTGAGATCAGGAATTGGAGGAAACATTCAAAGAGCTTTATATTTTCATTGGCTAGGTTCTAAATTCATTATTACCCATGGTTTCACCAAGAAAACGCAGAAGACGCCAATTCAAGAAATAGCAAAAGCGATAGAGATCCGAAAAGAATTTGAGGAGGAGATCAAAGATGCCAACAGTTAAATTCAATGATTTTTTAAAAGAAAAAATGAAAGACACTGAATTCAAAGCTGAATATGAAGCTGAAAAAGCGAAACTTGCTAGTGCTGTAGCATTGATGAAAGCGCGAGAAAGTGCAGGACTCACACAAAGAGAACTTGCAGAGCTCGCCGCTGTTCCTCAGTCAACCATTGCACGTATTGAGAGAGGGGATAATACAAGTTTCGAAACATTATCCAAACTTGCTTCCGCCCTCGGAAAAACCCTGACCGTTAGTCTAGTTTAGGTAACGCCTTAGTTATAGATAAACCAAGCGAATATTCTCAAAAAGCAGACACTGTCTTATTTCTAGACGGTGTCTTTTTTTTGAAATCGCATAAAAACCGAACGTTCAGCGTTTTATCTTCCTTTATGATAGTGAATTTTATTGCACTATTTTCGAATAGCGTTAAAATAAGAACATCGTGTTAGTGAAAAAGGAACATTAAATGAACAGCTTTTTCCTGACAATGTCTTAGAGAACGGGGAAATCAACCAAATGGCAACCATTCGCTATTTTAAAGGAGATGTTTTCCATACGCCAAGTGATGGAAAATTGGAGTATATAGAAGAAGCTTTGATTCAAGTCGATGACGCAGGGATCATCACAAAAGTCACTGCTAAAACAGATCAAGGGTATGAGTCAGAGCTGGCGAAAGCATCAGAGAATCTGCAGGCTTTATCTGCAGGCCAGTGTTTTTTACCAGGGTTTGTCGATCTGCATGTCCATGCACCACAATGGCCGCAAGCAGGGATCGCGTTAGATGAACCGTTAAATGTCTGGTTAGATGAATGCACGTTTCCGCTGGAGGCAAAATATGCCGATCCGGCATTTGCCAAAGCTGTCTATCAGGATTTGGTGGCACAGTTGTTGGCAAGAGGAACGACAACGGTTCTTTATTTTGCAACGATCCATCTAGAAGCGAGCCTTCAATTGGCGAAGATTTGTGCCGCTCTTGGTCAACGGGGATTAGTCGGAAAAGTCGTTATGGACGATCCTCAAGCCAATCCTGCTTTTTATCGGGACGCATCAACAGAAGAGGCATTAGCGGATACAGAACGTTTTATTCAAGAAGTACAAGCAATCGCAAAGACCGCACCTCAAGGCGTTTATCCTGTGGTTACTCCGCGATTTGTCCCCAGCTGTACCGATAAAGGCTTGGCAGGGTTAGGCGCATTGGCTGAAAAGTATGATGTCCATGTTCAGACCCACTGCAGTGAAGGGCAATGGGAACATGACTTTGTTCAAGAACGATTTGGCAAAACGGATACCGAAGTGCTGCAAGATTTCGGCTTGTTGCGAGAAAAAGCAGTGATGGCTCATGGCAATTTCATCAGCCCAGCTGACGGCGCCCGTTTTGTCGAAAGCGGCGCCGCAGTTGCGCACTGTCCCATCTCAAATGCCTACTTTGCCAATGGCGTGATCCCAATCAAGCGCTTGAAAGAACAAGGAGTCACGATTGGTTTAGGAACGGATATCTCCGGCGGTTTTTCACCGAGTTTGTATGACAACATCAAACAAGCTGTGATGTCTTCGAGAATGTTAGAAGATGGCGTGGATGTCACGCTTCCTCAAAACACACGAGGAGTAGCTGATTCTCGTATATCCGTGATCGATGCGTTCTCATTGGCGACAAAAGGCGGCGGTGAGGCACTGAAATTACCAGTAGGTGTCATCAAAGAAGGGTATGCGTTTGATGTGCAAGTGATCGATACGCGACAAAAAGAAAATCCTTTGCCTGACTTCGGTGTGTTCACCTCACCCGAAGCAAGATTACAAAAAATCCTGTACTTAGCAACGATGCAAAATATTCGCCAAGTCTGGGTCCAAGGAAAAAAAGTACACGAAAAATGAGGAGAATGAGACAGTGGAATCAACGAAAAACAAACATTTAACGATCGGAATGAATGAAGACATTCCCTTTGGTCAAGCAGTACTTTTAGGATTACAGCATGTGTTGGCAATGGACGTGTATGTGCCGCCATTTATTATCGCAACCGCGGTGGCAATGTCCTCTTCAGACGCATCAGGTTTGATCCAATCGACCTTTTTAGGAGCAGGGATCGCTTCTTTGATCCAAGTCCTCTTTTTCTTGAAATTACCCGTATGTCAAGGACCATCCTTTGTACCCGTTGGAGCGATCATCGGTATTTATTTTGGTACCAACGGTATGGACACGGTGTTAGGTGCCAGCATTGTTGGTGCCGCAGCAGTCATTTTACTAGGTTTTACTGGCATCTATAAGTATATCGTTCGTCATTTTATTCCTACGATCGTCAGTGGAACGATCATCATGATCGTTGGTTTGACGCTGTTGCCAACGGCATTTACTAGCAATATCTATCCTGCCACTGAAACGCTAAGTGCCAATCAAAACATGTTGTTAGCTGCGATTACTGCTGCGATTTTGATCTTGTTTTCCATGTTAGGCGATTATTTTCCAGGAATGGGAAAATACTTCCGAATCAGTTCGGTCATTATTGCTTTGGTTATCGGTACCGTGATTGCTTCCTTTATGGGAGGCGTTGATTTTCAGTCGGTGGCGGATGCTTCTTTCTTTAGTCTGCCAAAACTGGTATTTCTAAACTATGGCCTGCATTTTGATGTTTCAGCGATCTTAACGATGCTAGTGATCTATATGGTTCTCCTAGCAGAAACAACAGGAACTTGGTACGCGGTCAGTTCTGTGACAGAAGAACCTGTTACGGATGAACAGATCAATAAAGGCGTGATCGGTGAAGGGTTAGGCTGCTTGGTTGCCGCCTTAGTTGGAACGACACCTGTAACTGGTTATTCTACCAATGCAGGGATCATTTCGATCACAGGGGTTGCTAGTAAAAAAGTCTTTGTGATGGCGTCCGTCTGGTTTATCCTATTGTCCTTCATGGGAAAACTTTCAGCCTTGATTCACGCAGTACCTTCTGCTGTCATCGGCGGCGTGTTCGCGGTCGTCTGCGTCATTATTTTGTTGAGCGGCTTTCGGGTCATTAAGAATGAAGAGTTTTCCGAGCGGGAGTTGTATATTATCGGGGTACCGTTGATTATTGCCATCGGCTTGTTGTTTATGCCAGCAGAAATCAAAGAATCTGCGCCTCAATTCTTACAATATTTATTAGATTCACCGATTGCTTTAAGCGCTATTGCGGCGATCATCATGAATAAATTGATCCCAGTGAAGAAAAAATAGAAAGTAAATGAGGAATGAGACCTTGTCTCGTTCCTTCTTTTGTTACAATCCTGTGTAAAAAGAGGGTTTTTTGTAATATAGGAAAGGTTTTCTAAGGTTAACTGGTTTACCTGAAAACAAAATAACTGTAATGTTGAAAATTACAGCAGAACAAAGCTTGATATGATAGGATTCTCAAATTCTTACGAAACGTAAGGCAACTGTCGTTTTCGTAATCATCTGTAATGAATTCTTTACCTATGAAATATTCTTCGATGTTAGACTTGTTTATGCGCTTGAGTCATCTCAAATGACGCAAAATGAGTTTCAAAGAAGGAGATTTAATTATATGAAGTCTTTAAAAACTGTTTTACTTAGTACAGCTGTCCTTGCCGGTTTCGGCCTTTTCTTAGGTGGGAAAGACGCCTTTGCAGACGAACAATACACTGTTCAATCTGGTGATACATTATCAACAATCGCTACTAACTTTTATGGTTATAGCTCTGATGATACGATCAATGCGATCGTTGAAGCAAACGAGATTGCTGATAAAAACTTGATTTTTGTTGGGGAAGCATTGATCATCCCTACAGATGGCACTGCAACTTATACAGAATCTGCAAGCACGACTGCTGCAGCAAGTGTACAACAACCAAGTGAACCAGCAGCTTCACAATCAAGCAACACACAATCTGCTGCAAGCACACAAAGCAGCTCAAGCTACAGCTCTTCAGCTAGCGGCTCAGAAGCTTCAGCAAAAGAATGGATCGCCAACAAAGAATCTGGTGGTTCTTACACAGCGACAAACGGACAATACTATGGCCGTTACCAATTAACCAACTCTTACTTAAATGGTGACTATTCAGCTGCTAACCAAGAAAAGGTTGCCGATGAATATGTTGCATCACGTTATGGTTCTTGGTCTGCTGCCAAAGCATTCTGGGAAGCAAATGGTTGGTACTAAGATTCTCAAATGAATCTTGTCCGTGACATCTAGTAATCAATTGCCCTTATTGGCGAGTACAACTTACTCGCTGATGAGGGCTTTTTTGTGTCTTCTGAGAAAGGTGAATGAATGTAACGCCGTTTACAGCTGCATGTAACGTCATTATCAGTCGACATGCCACTGATAAAAAATCCCTTTTTCCACGACAACCATGTATAATAGTAGGAAATAGAGCAGAAAGCGATTCAATCTGTCAAAACTGAGACAGAAAATGGCGATTTTGATAGCAGAAAGTGGGGGAAACACAATGAGTACATCGATTGAAGAAAAAATTGCAAAAAAAATGCAGCGATTTCAAGCATTTGGGGAAGGCTTGCCGGGAGCCAAAGTCTATTATCGCGAAGATTGGGATGCAATCTACTTTGATTTAGTAGGAAAGCAGTTTGGAATCATGAGTCCACAACCAGAAGAAACAGCGTTTTTGACTTTGAAAAATCTGCCCGAGGTCAACGAAACGCTGCGAGAGCAATTTCCTGACGTGATCATTCCAGGGTATTATGCCAATAAGACCCATTGGAATACCATCAAGTTGGCATCTGATGCCTTGATGGAAGAAAACATCGAACAAATGATTTTGGTTTCCTACGATTTAGTCAAACAAAAACTGACAAAAAAACAAAAAAGTGAGCTGGAAAACAGCGAATCGTAAGTCAAAGATTTAGCGACAAAAAATAATCAAACCAGTATCGAGGATCATCATAATCCCTTTACTATTCGTTATTTTCGACAACATTTATGCAATATTTTCAAAGAGCTTTCATGAAAGCTCTTTTTGTTTTATTTGTTCGCTTGTTTCCCGTCGTGATCCATGGTAAATTGTTGTGCAACCGAAATTTTTTGGCAGTCTTTTCTGCTAAACACAAAGGAGTGGTACGTATATGGATCTGGTCTTACGCCATGTCAAAAAGTACAAAGCGGCAACCGGCATTGCCTTATTATCGGTCATTTTAATGGTCGTTGCTGCATTATGGCAGCCGAAGCTCTTGCAGCAAGTGCTAGAATCAATTATTACCGAAAACAATGATGAAATGAAAAAAATTGGTGTGCAGCTGATTGGGCTAGCATTGCTAGGCCTTGTTGCAGGGATTATCAACACGATTTTTTCTGCGAAAGTGGCGCAAGGCGTTAGTGCCGATATTCGGGAAGAGATGTTTCGGAAAATCCAGACATTCTCATTTGGTAATATCGAAACCTTCTCGGCAGGAAACCTAGTGGTGCGCTTGACCAATGACATCACGCAAATTCAAAACTTAGTGATGATCTCGTTGCAATCGTTGTTTCGCATCCCGTTCTTATTTATCGGTGCCTTCATTTTGGCGATGACAACCATGCCGCAACTTTGGTGGATCATCGTCTTACTAATTATCGCTGTACTAGTGATTACGGCACTCTCCTTTACACGGATGGGCAAACACTTTATGATCATCCAGAACTTGATCGACAAAATCAATGGGATTGCCAAAGAAAATTTGATGGGGATTCGTGTGGTGAAATCTTTTGTTCAAGAAGAAAACCAGCTACAAGGCTTTTCCAAAGTCAGTGAAACGTTAACGAAGCATAATATTATCGTAGGAACCTTGTTCTCTGTAATGATCCCCTCCTTTATGCTGGCAGCCAACTTAGCCGTCGTCGGCGCGATCTTCTTTGTCAGTGATCTAGCGAAAGATGATCCAACCTTGATTGGGGGAATTGCCTCATTCATGAATTATTTGATGCAAATTATGATGGCGATCATTATCGGCGGCATGATGATGATGATGACATCGCGGGCTGCAGTTTCGCTAAAACGGATCAAAGAGATTCTAGATACCGAACCGGATCTGCAATACCAAGATGTCCCAGAACAAGAGTTGTCTGGAAGTGTCGCTTTTGAAAACGTCAGCTTCCGTTACCCTGGGGATGAAAAAAATGCCCTAACGGATATCAGTTTTACCATCAAACCTGGCGAAATGATTGGGATCGTAGGAGCGACTGGTGCCGGCAAATCAACACTGGCACAGCTGATTCCCCGTTTGTTTGACCCAACGGAAGGTGTCGTGCGGGTTGGCGGCGTTGACCTAAAAGAAGTCAATGAACAAAGCTTGCGTAAAACGGTCGCCTTTGTCTTGCAAAAAGCGATCCTCTTTTCAGGAACGATTGCCCAAAACTTGCGGCAAGGGAAAAAAGATGCTTCAGAGTATGAGATGTCTCGGGCAACAGAAATCGCCCAAGCCAGTGAATTTATTCAAAAATTGACCGCTGGGTTTGAAGCGCCGGTCTCCGAGCGCAGCAGCAATTTTTCTGGAGGACAAAAGCAACGCTTATCGATTTCTCGAGGCGTGATCGGTGAACCGAAAATTTTGATTTTGGATGATAGTACGAGTGCATTAGATGCGCGTTCGGAGAAATTGGTTCGCGAAGCGTTTGAAAAACAATTAAAAGACACGACAACGATCATTATCGCGCAAAAGATTGCCTCTGTTGTGAAAGCCGACCGTATCTTCGTTTTAGATAATGGACGTCTGGTTGGTGAAGGAAGCCATGAATTTTTAGCCAATAACAATGCCATCTATCAAGAAATCTTCGCAACACAGAAAGGAGAGGAGTAACCATGACAGATTTGTTCAAAGCGAGTAAATTTTTCTATCATTACTTAAAACAATACAAGTGGTCGTTTCTATTCATTTTTGTAACGGTGATTCTGGCAACGTATCTGCAAGTGCAAGCACCAGTTTTTGTCGGAGAAGCGTTCCAAGAGTTGGCGAATTATGTTGGTGGTTTGATGCAAGGGGTCGATGATAAATCGGCTTTTCTATCAATCATTTGGAAATTGTTGATTTTTTATGTCTTAGCCAGTGCAGCCAATTTTGTTTATAGTATCTTGTTCACGCAAGTGGTGGGAAAATCAACCAACAGAATGCGGATCGGCTTATTCAATAAACTGGAAAAATTGACGATCAAATTCTTTGATTCCCATCAAGACGGTGATATTTTGAGCCGTTTCACCAGTGACTTGGATAACATCCAAAATAGTCTGAACCAAGCATTGTTGCAAGTGCTGACCAATGTAGTCTTAATGGTGGGGATCTTGATCATGATGTTCCGTCAAAACGTTGAATTGGCATGGGCAACGATTGCTTCTACCCCGATTGCGGTCTTAATCGCGGTGATCGTGATCCAAAAAGCCCGCAAATATGTCGATCTACAGCAAGATGAAGTCGGAAAATTAAACGGCTATATCGATGAAAAAATCAGTGGTCAACGAATCATCATCACCAATGGACTGCAAGAAGAAACCATCGACGGTTTCTTGGTCCACAACCAACAAGTCCGCGAAGCTACCTACAAAGGGCAAGTCTACTCTGGGCTGCTTTTCCCCTTGATGCAAGGGATGTCCTTGTTGAACACGGCAATCGTGATTTTCTTTGGTGGCTGGTTAGCATTGAACGGTGACTTAGAACGTTCCGTTGCCTTAGGATTAGTTGTGACCTTTGTCCAGTATTCGCAGCAATATTACCAACCGTTGATGCAGATCTCTTCTGGTTACAGCATGATTCAGTTGGCGATCACCGGTGCGCGCAGAATCAATGAAATGTTTGATGAACCTGATGAAGTCAAACCAAAAGACGGGATCAAAGTGAAGGGCATCAAAGAGGCGGTTGCTTTGAATCATGTGGACTTTGGGTATGACAGTCAAGAATTAGTCCTAAAAGATGTGTCGATCACGGTCAACAAAGGGGAAATGGTCGCATTGGTCGGGCCGACTGGTTCTGGAAAAACGACAATCATGAACTTGTTGAATCGATTCTATGATGTGAATGGTGGTTCTGTGACCTTTGACGGCATCGACATCCGGGAGCTAGACTTGGATCTGCTGCGTTCTCAAGTGGGGATCGTTTTGCAAGAATCCGTGTTGTTCTCAGGGACGATTCGTGAAAACATTGCTTTTGGGAAACCAGAAGCGACTGAAGCCGAAGTCATTGCAGCAGCGAAACAAGCCAATATCCATGAGTTTGTTATGACGTTGGAAAAAGGCTATGACACGGAGATCACCGAAGAGAACAATCTTTTTAGTACTGGTCAAAAACAATTGATGAGTATTGCCCGAACGATTTTGACCAATCCAGAATTGTTAATTTTGGATGAAGCCACCAGTAACGTTGATACCGTGACTGAAGCGAAAATTCAACGAGCAATGGATGAAGCAATCAAAGGACGAACCAGTTTTGTGATCGCCCATCGCTTGAAGACGATTTTGAATGCCGATCGCATCGTTGTCTTGAAGGACGGCGAAGTCATTGAAGAAGGCAATCACCATCAGTTGGTGGCTGCCGACGGCTTTTATGCGGAACTGTATCACAATCAATTCGTTTTTGAATAAGCGCAAACCAACGTAAACTCATTAAGAAGACACTAGCAGGACAGCCCGCAATTTCGTCAGCCAATCGACGAAACAGCGGGCTGTTTTTTAGGTTAAAGCAAGCGCTTCTTATGACGACAATGTCTATGAGCAGTTAGTGGTATAAGAGATCCGTTGATCTGATAACAAAAAAAGACCAGCCTGAAGCATGGTCTTCTTTGGTTTTTTAGTGATACGCAGCGGTTTGGGTCAACCACTCAATAAAATGGTCTGGTTGTTGCGTATCCTGCGCCACGATATTCCACTGCTGGTTTTTGCAGCGGGTGCATCCATGCAGCAGCTGATAGCCTTTTTGGGAATGTTGGCGATAGTCGATGGGACGCATCAGGCCATGGCAAGTATTTTGACGATCACCTGGGCGAATATCCACGTGTAACGAGTAGAGACACTGGGGACAATGGTTGCGGTAAGAACCATTGGTCAAGGGGGCAACAGGCGTACTGCAGTTTTTACAAACAAAGGTCGTGTTTTCTTCTTTTCTCATTTTGCTTTCCTCCAAAAGAATGATTTCTTTTGAGAGAAAAGGGTTCCGTTCGTTCTTCATCAGGCTTCTTTGGCTAGGGACACATTCACCGTCCGTAACGATTACTTCTGCTTCCAGCTTCATGCGATTTCGCAATCCGTACCACGCTTAGTTTTTTTGTTTTGTGCTAAGCACTGTGTTGCGGCAGCCCACAACCCAGCAGTAAGTGTAGTCCAAAGTCACTGTCATTGGCGTCGTCCCCTAGAAAGCAATTGAGGAATGCTTTTTCATAGAGTCCCTCCTATGTGTTTATGAGGGTATTATAGCAGAGAAAGAATTGGAATTCTAAAATAGATAAAAATATTGATCCTAATTATGGATTCGTTTTTCGTAAAAAATATAATGATTTATATATGATGCTCATATTTTTTGTATAAGTAGATAGCTTCCAGTTGAATTTTATTCATAATAGAAGAGACACTGACTCATAGCATGGAGAAAGGGTAATTGAATGAAAGGAATGCAATGAGGTCTTCCGCTAACTAGAAAGCTGAAGATTCAAACGGAACAGTAGCAAAAAAATGTATGAGGCGCGATAGAAAAACCGAAGAACGAGCTGAGCGTTTTGAAAGGAGGCAGCTAGCTGGTTCTTCGGTTCTTTGTTGACGATGAAAGATTAATAGTACTCCCCGTGGCGATAGTCCCATGAGTTGAACTGATCAGAAAGGTACATTTGGATTTTTTCAACATCGAGTCCTTTACGGATCAAGACAGGTGCTGGCGTGATGGAGCGTTGGTCTCCTTGCTCTGGAATCAAGTTGCCGTCTTGGTCAACGAAAGAAACCATGACTCCTTGCTCATAGCGGGTTTCCAGCGTTTTGTCTGGTTGGATCGATGCAACATAGTCGTTGCCTTCGATGATCAGATCGGCTTCTTGCGCGATTTGTTCGCCGATCCCTTCAACAAGCCCGCGATTTCCTTTGCCTGAAGGGTTCGCTGAGCTGGCGAAAAGCAACTTCTTATTCTGCTCCCAAAGCTCTTTAGAAATCTGCTCGCCAGGAACTCCAAATTTAATCACGAAGCAGCTAGTTCCCCGAACGTCAGTCATCAATTCCTCTGAGCCATCGTTTGGGATATAGGCTTTTCCTGATTCTTTCCAAGGCAAAATCGCGCCGAATAACACGTCATTGTTCCAACACGTTTCATAAACAGCGGCGGTTTCCGCATTTAATTCAGCTAGTTCGTGTAGCTGCTCCAATGAGCTGCAAAGAACGACACCTGGTTTATTACGTTTGCGATTCTTTGCCGAAAACTTGCGTTCCAGCCCTTTTTTATCAGAGACGGCAATAATATAGCCGACTTTGGTGGGGCAGACGATCACTTTGCCTTCTTCATTCAAATAGTTGATCGCTCGTTGGTTGGGTTCTCCTGTCCATGGGACTTGTTTTGCTTCATTCACTCTCTTCATCCTCCCTGTCTTCCAATGAATCGCCGTTATGAAAAATATAACGGAATATTCTGAAAATTCTGATTGAATATGGTTACCCTTGATGATAAGGGAATCAATCTGCGTAGTCAAGGGGATTTACACCAGAATGTAAAAAGAATAGGCCGGGGAAATCGAGGATCTGTAACGAGGACTAGAAAGAGTGAGTGACAGCAACACTATTTTTTTCCGCTTTGTATGAAAAAAATGACTGTTTTTTATGTTATTTATATGGGAAGATAGGCTTATAGATAGAAGAATGCAATCAAATTGATAGTTTTTTTGAAAAAAAGAAAGAGGAATATCATGAGTGAAAAGAAAAAAATACGCAAGCTCTTGCTGGCCTCGATTGTCGCTGGGAGTATCTATGGCGGCGGTGCCTTGCTTTTTGGATTACTGGTCAGTTATAACGTTCTCTTGTTAGATGGAGTTTATACATTGATTGGTGCAGTGATGTCGCTAATTGCTTTATATGTAGCAAAGTATATCCAAGCCCAAGATTTTGAACGTTTCCCATTCGGCAAAGAAGCGTTGATGCCATTAGTGGTATTTATTCAATATAGTATCATCTTGCTGATCTCAATTTATGGGATTATTGAGTCTGCCTTTAGTTTATTACACGTCAGTGACGGCATGATTGATCCAATCGGTTTGTATTTCTCACTGGTTGGAACGATCTACTGCTTTTCCTTTTACCTGTACTTAAAAAAGAAACCACTGACTCATCCCTTTTATTGGGTGGAACTAGAACAATGGCGTTTCGGCTTTTTCTTTAGTCTGGGTGTCGTCGGTTCATTTCTTGTGTCATGGCTGATCCAAGCCAGTCCCTATGGAGATTTCGCGATGTATGTCGACCCAATCATCTCCATCGGGATCACCTTGTTCTTTATTCAGCTTTCGATTAAAGAGTTGAAAGCGGCCATTCTGGAATTGACTTCTTCAACACCGAAAGAAGAACTACGCGAGTCCATCATGACGATCGTTGAAGAAGAATTGCGCGCAGAAGAAGTGGTGGACTTTGTGTTACGTACCGCTAAAGTCGGTAATCAAGTTATTGTGGAATTAGATGTAGTGATTTTATCTGCCAGTCCTCTCGATACAGTAGGGCGGCAAGATCCCTTGCGAGAACGATTGAATCAAGCAATCAGCCAACAGATTTCCGGTTATTCCCTCTGGCTAAACATAAATTTTGTCGGAGACATCAAATGGGCGTATAGTGAGGAGTAAGAATGGCTGCTAGGCGGTCACTGACGAAATCACCTTGTGAAAATGACAGAGAAAAGAGGAAACAAATGACAATTCTGAAAACTTATGGAAAAATTACCGCAGCACTTTTTTTGCTAGCGGCAAGCATCAATTTATTTTTAGGCCCGCATCATGTGGCAGCTGGCGGTGTCAGCGGAATCGGTATTTTATTAGAGTCAGCACTCGGTTGGGATCGAGCAGCTGTTATTATGGTGTTGAATATTTTTATGCTTATTCTGGCCTATGCTTTCTTAGGGAAGGGGCCTTTTTTGAAAGTCCTCTATGGTAGTTTTGCTTTTCCAGTAGCAATTGCTTTAGTTCCGGAATATATGGTGGCTGAAGACCGGTTGCTTTCCGTGATTTTTGGCAGTGCGATTTTTGCTTTAGGAGTAGCGATTTTGTACAAAAATCAGTCTTCCAGCGGCGGCACAACGATTCCACCGCTGATTTTCAAGAAATACTTTAATTTGAATCCAGCGATTGGCTTGCTGGCGACCGATGCAATCGTTGTTTCCATGAACTTGTTCGTTTTCGGATTTGAAGAGTTCTTGTTTGCGATCTTATCGATCGTGATCACCTCTGGTGTGATGACCTACATTGAAACGGGCTTTAACCGGAAGAAATCCATCATGATCTTAAGTGAGAACCACGTGAATGAGATTCGAGAAGCGGTCTTTGATAAAACAGCTCGGGGTGCGACCTTGTTGGCTGCCCAAGGCGGCTACCAGCAAGCCGACAAGCAAGTGCTGCTGATCGTTGCCAGCGACCAAGAGTTTATGCAGATCAGACAAATCATTGAGACGATTGACCCAAAAGCGTTTGTGATCGTCAATAATGTCTCAGAAGTACTGGGGCAAGGTTTTAGTTATCATCCAATCGAATGAGCGTATTCTCGCTTGTTCAGCGTATGAAACCACCCTCGTCAAGGAGGCTATCTACTCGACGAGGGTGGTTTTTAAGGTCCATGATTTTCAAATAGCTTACTCTGTAAAGTAATCGGGAAAGGCTTTTTCCACAAAAATCAGATCGTTATCAATGACATCAATGTGTTGTCCGACCAAGGGAGCAATTTTGGCTTGGTCTTTTTCTTTTAAGGTTGCTAAGATTTCTTCATGATCTTGCAAAATAATTTCCCAAGACAATTCCTCCACCTCTAAACGTAAGAAGCGGAAGCGATTTAATGGCAGATTGATCGTTTGTAGCCAATTCCAGACATTTTCTTTGTCGGCGATTTTATAAATCAACTGATGGAAGGCCTCGTCGAGTTGGAAAAACTCGATTTCATCCTTCAATTGGGCATAGGTTCGCTGCAAAATAACGAGTTTTTCTAGTTCTTTCAGCTGTTCTTCTGTAACGGCTTGGCAGGCAGCTACGAATACTTCTTTTTCAAGCGTTTCTCTGACAAAACGAGCTTCTTCAATTTGTTTGATGCTGATTTTAGAAATATAGGTGCCACTTTGGGGAACGACATGGATCAGTGCTTCACGGCGCAGACGAATAATTGCTTCACGGATCGGCGTCCTACCAATGGTTAGCCGTTGCTCCAATTCCTTTTCAGATATTTTTTGACCGGGAATCAGCTTGGCGGTTAAGATCAACTCTTTGATTGATTCATAAGCTTGTGATTGAAAATTTGTAGGGTTCAACATAAACGCTTCTTTCTGTATCAGGCATTCAATTCCCTTCGAAAGAAAAACTTTGAAGGAAGGTGCCTAGGGATAGTTTTGAGTAATAAAACTAGTATATAAGTTGAATAACCTTTTGTAAAGGCTTGCAATTCAGTACGGAATGAACTAGAATACTAATATATCAGTTTTGAGAAAAAGGAGGAAGTAGGATGTTTGATTTTGCTGCCTTGAAGCAGGCAGGAGTTACGATGCCGGTCGTTCCCAAAGAAGTGAGGGATCAATCAGATACTCAGTTTCAATGGCTACACTTTGGTGGGGGGAATTTGTATCGGGCTTTTCACGCAGAAGTAGCCCAAACGTTGATCGATCAACAAGCGTTGTCAAAAGGAATCGTAGTGTGTGAAACCTTTGATGAACAAGTGATCGATCAAGTGTACGCGCCTTACGAGAATGACATTTTAGAAGTGATCATGCACGAAGGGGGACGGTTGGAGAAAAAATTGCTCCAGTCAACGGCGGCTAGTTATTATTGCCATCCTTCCCGCACTGCGAGTTATGAGCATATACGCAAAGTATTTCGTGAGCCGTCACTACAATTGGTCACCGTAACAATCACAGAAAAAGGCTATGGCTTAAAAGACAGTCAGGGGAATTTTTTGCCTGTCGTCCAAGCGGATCTCGCTGCGGGTCCTCATCAGGTCAACCATACAATGAGCATTTTGGCTAGCTTTTTATGGGATCGTTTTCAATCAGGGGCTCTTCCGATCGCTATGGTCTCCACCGATAATTTTTCGCAAAATGGGCTCCGTTTCCAAGCGGCGATTGTCACCATCGCAAAAGAGTGGCAAAAGCTGGGGCATGTTTCAGAAGCGTTTGTTCGATACTTAGAAAACAACGCGCAAGTGACGTTTCCGTGGTCAATGATCGATCGGATTACGCCAAATCCTTCAACAGCAGTTGCAGAAGAATTAGCAGCAGCTGGCATTCAGCAGTTGCCAGTCATCCGGACCGATAAAGGAACGACGATCGCTCCGTTTGCTAACACAGAGGCGACTCATTACTTGGTGATTGAAGATGATTTCCCGAACGGTCGCCCGAATTTAGACAAAGCAGGGGTGATCTTGACGAGTCGAGAGATCGTAGACAAAACCGATAGTATGAAAGTCACAACTTGTTTGAATCCATTGCATACGGCAATGAGTTTGTTCGGCTGTTTACTCGGCTATACATCCATTGCTGCGGAAATGACCGATCCAGATATTGTCGCTTTGATCAAAGGAATCGGCTATCGTGAAGGCTTACCGGTAGTGGAAGATCCTGAGATCATTCAGCCAAAGAAATTTATCGATGAGGTGGTCGGTCTTCGTTTACCGAATCCGCTGATTCCTGACACCCCACAGCGGATCGCCGCAGACACCTCACAGAAAATCGCCATCCGTTTTGGCGAAACCATCAAAAAGTATGTGGAGAAAGAAGGCTCGGCTTCTGAGCTGACTTTCATTCCCTTAGCGATTGCTGGCTGGTTGCGTTATCTCTTAGCGATCGATGATGAAGGCCATCTATTTGTCCCAAGTCCTGATCCCCTCTTAGCAGAATTGCAAGAGATTTTACGGGAGTGTCAGTTAGGGACAGCCGCCGATGTTCAAGGGATCATTCGCCCAATCTTAGCAAATCCGCAGATTTTCGGGTTGGATCTCTATCAAGCAGGAATCGCTGAAAACGTGGGTCACTTGTTCGCTAAGATGCTAGCAGGAACCGGCGCAGTCCGTAAAACATTACATGAAACAGTAGAAGGGATTGAATAAAAAATGGAAATGACATTTCGTTGGTATGGAAAAGAATACGATAAAATCAAGTTAGCAGATATCCGTCAAATTCCTGGGATGAAAGGCATCGTCGGTACACTCTTTGATTTGCCTGCTGGAGCAGTTTGGCCAAAAGAACGGATCAAGGCGCTCGTGGAAGAAGTCGAAGCAGCTGGACTTTCTCTGAAGGTGATCGAAAGTGTCAATATTCATGATGACATCAAGATTGGCTTGCCTTCGAGAGACCTGTATATCGAAAACTACAAAGAAACGATTCGTAATTTGGCAGCATACGGGATCGAAGTGATCTGCTATAATTTTATGCCGATTTTTGATTGGATCAAAACGGATCTCGATTATCGCTTAGCCGATGGTTCTTCTACGATGGCATTTGAAAAAGCAGGGATCGACAAAGACCCAGAAGAGATCGTCAAAGAAGTTGAGGAGTCAAGCTCTGGCTATACCTTGCCAGGCTGGGAACCAGAACGTTTGGCTCATGTCAAAGAATTGTTTGCTGCGTATAAGGATGTCGATGATGACAAATTAAGAGAAAACTTTGCTTATTTCCTAAAAGCCATCATTCCCACCTGCGAAGAGGTCGGCATCAAGATGGCTGTTCATCCAGATGATCCTCCCTATTCGATTTTTGGTCTGCCGCGTATCGTTAAAAACCGTGATGATCTGGATTGGGTCTGTAACGTGGTCGACAGTCCGTCAAATGGTATCACACTTTGTACTGGCAGTATCGCCGAAGACCCAGCCAATAATGTCTATGAGATTTTGGCTGAGTTTTGTCGCCGGGATCGAATTCCTTTTGCCCATGTACGTAACATTCAATACTTGGGCAATGACAAAGACTTTTATGAAGCACCGCATCTCTCCTCTGAAGGCTCGTTAGACATGTATCAGATCCTAGAAGCGATGTACAAAAATGGCTTTGACGGCTATATTCGACCAGATCATGGGCGAATGATCTGGGGAGAAACGGGACGTCCAGGCTATGGCTTATATGATCGGGCGATCGGCGCTTCCTACTTATTAGGGTTGTGGGAAGCCATCGACAAGAGCGTGGGGCGTCAAGAAAAGGAGCGAAGAAATGTTTTTAACTGACGATTTTATTTTGAAAAACAGCTTTGCCAAAGAGTTATACCATGGGTATGCAAAAAAGCAGCCGATCATTGATTACCATTGCCATTTAGATCCGAAAGAGATTTTCGAAGACCAAAACTTCACCAATCTGACCCAAGCGTGGCTGGCGGGGGACCATTACAAATGGCGCTTGATGCGAGCCAATGGTGTTGCAGAATCTTTGATCACTGGCGATGCTGATGACTACGAAAAATTCTGTGCTTGGGCGCAGACCTTGGAGGCTTGCATTGGCAATCCATTATATGTCTGGACCAATTTGGAATTGAAGCGAATCTTTGGTATTGATGAGCGGTTGACACTAGCCAATGCAGCAAGCATTTGGGAAAAAGCCAATCAACAGTTGCAGACGAAGGAATTTTCACCACGAGGGCTGATCAAAAAGATGGCCGTTGAGGTGATCTGTACGACGGATGATCCCATTGATTCGTTGACGTATCATCAAAAGCTGGCAGAAGAATCCTTTGCTGTGTATCCTACCTTTCGTCCTGACAAAGCAATTAATCTGCAGAATTCAGAATTTCCAGCATACCTTAAGCAATTGGCTGCAGCTGCGAGCAAAGAAATCACTAGCTATCAAACGCTGGTTGAAGCATTGACCGTGCGTATTTCCTACTTCCAGCAACGGGGCTGTCGTTTAGCAGATCACAGTCTGTCACGTCTTGGAGAGGAAGCCTACGATACCGCTGCACTTGAAGCGATTTTTCAGAAGCGTTTGACCACTGGGACACTGACTAATGAAGAAATCAGACAGTTTCAAACCGGCTTGCTGATTGACTTGATGCGCCAATACGCAAAGCAAGGCTGGACCGCGCAATTGCATCTGATGGCGACTCGCAACAACAGTCAAAAGCTTTTCCAACAACTAGGGCCTGATAGCGGCGGTGATGCGATGGGAGACGACCGTCTAGCGAGGGGCTTAAGTCGGACATTGGCGCAGCTTCAGGCGGAAAGTTTATTGCCGAAGACGATTTTGTATTCACTGAACCCCAAAGATTATCCAGTGTTGACTGCGCTGATGGGGGCGTTCCAAGAAGAGAGCAAAGGCAAGCTGCAATTAGGCTCTGCTTGGTGGTTCAATGATACGTATTCTGGTATGCGACATCAGTTGACGACCCTAGCAGAAGGCGGGATTCTTGGAAACTTCGTCGGCATGCTGACGGATTCCCGCAGCTTTTTGTCTTATCCACGCCACGAGTATTTCCGGCGGATTTTGTGTCAGGTGATCAGTGAATGGGTGGAAGACGGTCAACTGCCAGCAGATGAAATGTATTTAGGGCAGATCGTCGCAGATATCTCTTATCACAATGCGAAAACCTACTTTGATTTTCCAAACTAATGACTACTCGATTCGTTCTTGGCTTGCTAGAGAAGGGATCGAGTGTTTGTATGGCTATTGTTAAAGTTGCGTCTGTTCATTTACTATTGGTAAGGAATCCAGTACTATGATAGAAAGATCAAAGAAGGAGCGAACAGTATGAATCCATTCTATGAAGAAGTCTATGCGCTGGCGCGGCAGATCCCTTTTGGTAAAGTCGTCTCCTATAGTCAGATTGCGTGGAAATTGGGACAAATCAACGGCGCACGGGCAGTCGGTCGAGCGATGCGCTTGAGCCCTCAGGATGTCCCTGCTCATCGAGTCGTGCGGGCAGATGGCGTCTTAGTTGGTCCCTCCGCCAATGTGCGAAAAGCAGCACTCGTCGATGAAGGGGTGGTCTTCAAAGCCAGTGGTCGTATCGATATGAAGGCTTGCAGTTGGTCCATGAGCGAGATCGCTCCCGCTCAAATGAAGGAGCCGTTATGAAAAAACGTGAATTTATCGTACAAGATCTGTTGAGTAAAATCTATCAGGAAGAATTTTCTGCCGGCAAACTACCCAACCAAAGAACCCTTGCGCAAACCTATGGTGTTTCTCGGTTTACGATCCAGCAAGCAATCAAAAACCTTGAAGAGATCGGGATCGTCAAAGTGGTTCAAGGTTCAGGGATTTTTATCCATGAAAAATGGGTAAAAAACCCAATGATCTTTAATTCCTTGACCCGCACCCCTTATGACCGAATCCGTTCCAAAATGATTTCCTTGAATAGGGCGGCAGCAACGTTGGATGAGCAGCAGATTTTCCAAATAGGCCCAGACGAGGAAGTCTGGACCTTTGAACGAGTGCGGATCGTTAATTACAAAATCGAACAGCTGGAGACTTCTAAATTGCCCGTCAGCCTATTTCCCGAATTGACACAAGAAATCGTAGAGCACTCGATCCAACGCTATGTCGAAAGCTGCGGATACCGTATTTCCCACTACATCACCAGCTATACCCCCATCACCACATCGACCGCGCAATCGGGCATTTTATTGTGCAAGCGGGGGACGCCGGCAATGCAGATCAGCAATCGGGCGATTTTAGAAGACGGCCGCGTGTATGAGTTCAGCAATATCGTTGCCATTGATTATGCCGTGACCTACATCCGTCCCTTTGACCGCGAGATCCATCGCTCACGCATCGATTGATTTTGGAAAAGCAAATGTGCCAGTTGCGTTGTCCTTACCCAGAGAGAAGAAAGACATCCCCTGTCGATTGGACAGGGGATGTCTTTTGTTGTGTTTAAGGAGTGATCAAAGTGCCGTCTGGTGTACGGCTCTGGGTCCATTCGTGAGGACGGTAAACCACGGGAAATTCCGCAGCTGCTGCTTCATCGAACGTGATTCCGATCCCACTTTTCTCGATGGGATAAAAATAGCCGTTTTCAGGTTGTGGACTACCGCCAAAGACCGACTGGGTATTTGCTGGGATCGCAATCGTTTCTTGGATCGCGGCATTGTGGAGATGGATATTTAGATGGGTGTTGACGGCTAAGCCGACAGGGCTGATATCAGACGGTGTGTGCCAAGCGATCCGAATGCCCATCGCATCGCAGAAGTGAGCCAATTTCAATGCTGGCGTGATCCCACCGATTTGCGAGACATGGGCACGCATAAAGTCGATCTGTTGATTTTTGACCAGCTCTTGCCATTCCATCGGATTATTGAACAATTCGCCGGTCGCGATCGGGGTCGCCGACTGGCTGCGGAGTTGCTGCAACCACTTGTTTTGATCCGGCGGCAAAATATCTTCGAGGAAAAAGAGATTAAAAGGTTCAGCGGCTTTTGCAAATTGAATCGCTTGGTTTGGATGCAGCCGTTCATGCACGTCGTGCAGCATTTGAAATTGATTGCCGTATCGTTCTTGGATCGCAGCAAACATTTTCAGTGTTGTGTCCATGTAGTCTGTTTGATCAAAATAGGAACCTGCGATGGGCTGATCGGGTGTTTGCAGTTGGCTAGGATTTCCACCATAAAAGCCTAATTGGCAACGGATATAGCGATACCCCTCAGCCAAGAAGCGATCGATTTCTTGGTAAAGGTCTTCGAGATTATCTGCCACGGCATGAGTATAGGCGGGAATCGCCGTACGCGCTTTTCCACCTAACAGTTGATACAATGGCATATCGGCTAATTGTCCCTTGATGTCCCATAAAGCCATGTCGACTCCTGAGATGGCATTGTTGGTGATCGGACCATTCCGCCAGTAAGAATTGACATTCATCACTTGCCAAAGATCTTCGATTTGATTGGCATCGCGGCCAAGTAAGAGGGGGCGTAAATACTCGTCAACGACGGTTTTTACGGCTAGTGGGCGAAACTGGAAGGTTGCGCAGCCTAAGCCAGATACGCCTTTGTTCGTTTCTACTTTAACGACAACAAGGTTATGGCGATCAGGTTTGATCGCAAAGGCTTTGACGTCGGTGATGATCGTTGGTGTCATTTCATTCACTCCAATTTTTGTCTCTAGTTGCTATAGCCATTGAAACATGCTTGGCAACCGCTGTCAATTTGGTCTAATAAAAACTGGATATACACCATAAAACCAGTCCAATTTTTGAGTGTTTTATAATGAAACGTTGATATATAGCGTTTTTATTCTGTTTTTATCAAAAAAGGACTGGTTTTACAAGTCTGTGTCAGCATGCTACTATGTGTGTGAAAACGGAAACACCTGAAAGGGCGCCCGTCAAAAGGATCAGGACCGTTAGCAAACAACAGGGGGAAAAAAGATGACCAAAGAAGACATCATAAAACAGATCATTAAAGATGTTGGCGGATCAGACAATATCAACAATGCATGGCACTGTATGACTCGCTTGCGTTTTGATTTAAAGGATGAGAAAAAAGTCGACTATGCGGCGTTAGAAAAAACACCCAAAGTCGTAGGAACAAAATATCAAAGCAATCAGCTGCAAGTAGTGATAGGAACGGACGTTGCTGATTATTATGCACCTTTAGCCAAAGAATTAGGTCTTGATGAAGCGAACCAAGGGGAATCATCAGAGAAAAAAGGGGCCGTGTCCTTATTTATGGATACCGTTTCTGGCGTTTTTGGTCCGATCGTTCCAGCTATCGCTGGCGCAGGAATGATCAAAGGATTGATGGCTGGATTGGTGGCATTGAATGTCATCTCTAATCAAACAGATACCTATTTAGTGATCGACATGATCGCGAGCGGCGTATTCACATTCTTGCCATTTTTTGTTGCTGCCTCAGCCGCTCGGATTTTTAAAACCAATCAATATTTAGCGATCGCAATCGCGGCAACGCTGCAATTTCCGACGATGACCAATGCGGTAGCCGAAGGAAGCATTTCCGCCTTTCGCTTGTTCGGCGTACTGCCAGTACCCGTCTTTAACTATGCAGGGACAGTGATTCCCATTATCTTTGCCGTGCTGGCGCTCAGTTATATTTATCGTTGGGTCGATAAACTCTTACCACAAGTGCTGCGTACCGTGTTTACACCGACGATTTCGTTGTTTGTCGCTGGTATTCTGACATTAACGGTCATTGGCCCAATCAGTATCCATCTAGGAAACTTACTGGCTGCTGGCGTGGCTGGGTTATTCACTATCTCGCCTGTCCTAGCAGGAATCGTGGTAGGGGCGATTCGACCAATTGCAATCTTCACGGGACTGCACCATGCCATGACCCCGATCGCTTTGCAAAACTTCGCCAATCAAGGGTATGACATGCTGATGCCAATGATGTTTATGGCAAATATGGCAATCACCGGCGCAACAGCAGCTATCTATTTCAAAGTCAAAACCAAAGAAGAAAAATCGATCATTCTATCGTCGGCTGTTTCTGGCTTGTTAGGGATTACAGAACCTGCGTTATTCGGGATTTTGTCGAAGTATAAAAAAGCCTTTATCGCAGCAACAGTTGGTAGTTCTGTGGCTTCTGCCTTCATCAGTTTCTTCGGTGTTCGTATTTATGGGTACATTCTTTCAAGTATCTTTAGTTTGCCAGCCTATATTGGGGAATACTTTATCTACGCCGTTCTAGGGATCATCTTGGCGATCGGCTTATCTTTTGCCATGAGCTGGTTCTTGGTACCAAATCAAGCAGCAGAAGGCGATCGTTACACCAACGAAGTGGATCTGCATGCCGTGACCCATGGTGAATATGTCCCATTAGAAGATGTACCAGATGAAGTTTTTTCAACGAAAATGATGGGAGAAGGCTATGCCATCGAGTCACAAGATGGCCAAATCTTTGCACCAGTCAGTGGCGAAGTCACCACTGTGTTCCCTTCAAAACATGCCGTCGGGATCAAAACCCAAAACGGCGTTGAAGTTCTTGTGCATATGGGGATCGATACAGTTTCCCTTGGCGGTCAAGGCTTTGAAGTCTTTGTCAAAGCTGGGGAGCAAGTCACTCCGCAAACCAAACTGGCACAAATGGATCTGCCTTATATCAAGCAGCAAGGCAAAGAAACCATGGTGATCGTTTTGATCACCAACATGGATCGCGTGCAGCAATTTTCTGGAAGTACTGATTTAGAAGGCAGACACCAAGCCGGTGCATTACTGGAAAAAGTCGTTTTGAATGCCTAATAAAAGAAAAAAGATGAGCTTCGTTAACGAAGTTCATCTTTTTTCTTTGCAATTAACTACGCAGTCCGCGGCCTTTTTGGATCAAGTACCAGCATACGCTGTATAAGACAACAATGAACAAGACCAAAATACCGATGGATAGGAAAATTGGGACATCGATGGTGCCTAAAAAGCCGTAGCGGAAACCAGAGATCATATACACGATCGGGTTGACTTTGGAGATCGTTTGCCAAATCGGCGGCAGCATGCTGATGGAGTAAAAGACGCCTCCAAGATAGGTCAATGGTTGTAAAACAAAGGTTGGCACGATGGAAACATCGTCAAAGGATTGGGCGAAGATCCCATTTAGTAACCCTGCTAATGAAAATAAGATGGCGGTCATGACAAGGGTTAAGACAACGATGACCCAAGAATACACATGTAATGGCACGAAGAAAAGGGAAATGATGGTCACCAATGTGCCCACCAAGATACTACGGCCAAGTCCGCCAAAGACAAAGCCCCAAATGATGACGTGGGTAGGGACCGGCGCCACTAAGAGTTCCTCAATGTTTTTTTGAAACTTCTGTGAAAAGAAGGAAGAAGACACATTAGAGTAAGAACTAGTGATCGTCGACATCATGATCAGCCCAGGAACGATAAATTCCATATAAGAAAAGCCGCCCATTTCGCCGATGCGGCTGCCGATCATTTTCCCAAAGATAATAAAGTATAAGGAAGTAGTGATGACGGGTGGGACGAGGGTCTGCACCCAAATCCGTAAATAGCGGTTGGTCTCTTTGACCGCTAAACTTTTTAAGGCTGTAAAATAAAGACTAAACATGGTTTTCCTCCGCTTCGTGTGCTTCTTCGGTGATTTTCAAAAATAGTTCTTCCAAGCGATTGGATTTGTTGCGCATGGAGAGGACATTGATCCCTTGCTGGCTGAATTGAGCAAAAAGATCGTTGACGCCTTGGTCTCGAGCGACTTCAACGGCGATGGTCTGTTCATCTTCCATTTGGATCGGATATCCAGTGATCGTTGGTGCTTGTTTGATCGGTGCGATATCAAAAAGAAAGGTTTCAAATTGCAGTTTTGCCAACAAGGACTTCATGCTGGTGTTTTCGATCAGTTCACCAGATTGGATGATCCCGATGTTGCGACAAAGCATTTCCGCCTCTTCTAAATAATGGGTCGTCAAAATGATCGTTGTGCCATTTTGGTTCAGCTCCCGCAAAAAGCTCCACATTTCCCGACGCAATTCGATATCGACACCTGCCGTCGGTTCATCCAAAATCAATAGCCGTGGTTCATGCATCAGGGCACGAGCAATCATCAAACGGCGTTTCATCCCGCCAGACAGCATCCGCGCACGAACATTGCGTTTTTCCCACAAATTCGACTGCTTCAAGTATTTTTCGCTGCGCTTGATGGCTTCGTTGCGGGGGACACCATAATACCCAGCTTGATTGACAACGATCTGCTGGACCGTTTCAAAGGGATTGAAATTGAATTCTTGGGGAACCAAACCAATCTGTTGTTTGACTTGGACCAATTCTTTGTCTAAATCGTAGCCGAAGACTTTGACGCTTCCGGAAGATTTATTGACAAGAGAGGTGATAATGCCGATGGTGGTGGATTTTCCAGCGCCGTTTGGGCCTAACAAGGCATAAAAGTCGCCTTCTTCCACCGTCAAATTTATGCCCCGCAACGCTTCAACGCCGGTAGCATAGACTTTGCGTAAATCGGTTAGTTCTAGTGCATAGGTCATGTTTGTTTGAACTCCTTCTATGTATGATGGTTTATTCTATCATTTTTTTCAAGAAGAACCGCATGTTTTGATTTTTTCATTCGATTAGATAACGATTGTTGCTAATTGATTAAAAGTGGGAAAGAGACAAAAGAAAAAACGACCGTTTGATCGTTTTTTCGATAAAGTCGATTGTTAGCATAAATACCGTTCTGGTCGTTCTGTCTGTCCTAGTAAGTAATCGACAGAGACATTATAGAGGGAAGCTGCGTGTAGCAGCGTCAATACATCGGGTAAGCGATCGCCTGCTTCATATAAGGTGTAATCGGGGTAAGGCACATCGAGATGCTGGCATACTTCTTTTGGGCTCAATCCGCGTTCTTCTCTTAAAAATTTGAAGCGGCATCGCAAGGTGTCTAATAAAAAAGCTTCTTCTAATGTCACTTTGCGGTCCTCCTTAAAAAAATCGCGCTTCCTTTCGCACTGTTCTCTTTTTATTGTACCAACAAAAGCAAAATATGCGAAGTAATTCACATGAAGGTCGATCGGTTTTTGTTAAAAAGTGAAACAAATGACTTGCTCTGAGACGCGTTTCATACAGTATGCTTGATTCATAAAAAGGAAGGCGGGATGAAAAAATGAATACGTACATGAAGAAAAATGGTGCGGAATGTTGTTATGTAACGTTGGCTTTTGATGGACAACAATTGGTATTGACGAAACCAAAAGGGTTCTTTCAAGAACGCTTGGTAGAAATTCCAGTGGATGAGATCAGTCATTTGACATGTGATGAACACTTCGGTTCTCAGCGGATCGGTTTTATTCATCACAATGATTACTATGAATTTTATACATGTGGGTTAAGTGTGATAGACTATATGAAAGAACAATTATTCGTTTAAGGAGCAGTGAGTCATGGCAAACATTCGGGATATTGCACGCTTGACCGGTTATTCGGTCTCCACAGTTTCACGAGTCATTAACAACAATCCGTATGTCAGTGAAGAAAAGCGTCGTAAGATCCTGGCTGTCATGGAAGAGGTCAACTATATTCCGAATTACACGGCACGGGCATTGAGTGTTGGCAAAACCAAAAATATTGGTGTGATTCTGCCATTTGTCAATCATCCGTACTTCGATCGCTTGTTGAGCGGCATCACGACAGCAGCGTTTGCTCGGGGTTATAAGGTGACGCTTTTAGCCACGAACTATGATCCGCAAGTAGAGGAAGCGTATTTGCAAGAATTTGCGGCGAAAAGCTTTGATGCCTTGATCATTGCCTCGCGGGCGAATCCGATCGAAACCTTATTGCCTTATCGTTCTTACGGTCGCATCGTCTTTTGTGAGAATATCCCGTATTTGACTGACGGCTGCACCTATATCGATCGAGAGGAATCGATCAAAGAAGTCTTTACGTATTTTAAGGAACAAGGTATCCAGAAAATCGGCGTGACATTGGGACGTAGCCGTAAGCTAAGCAGCAATTCAAAAATCACGGTCCGTTTGGCTCATGACTATTTTCCGACCTTTTCCGAAGACTTGATCTTTTGGGATTGTTTGACGGAAGAAGATGGCAAAGAAGCAGCTGCTTATTTTGCAGATAAAGGGGTCGAAGCGATCTTCACCAATGGGGATCATGTTGCAGCTGGGATCCAGTCGCAGGCGCCGGGAGAATGGCTTGTGATTGGACGGGACAATTTATACATCAGCGAGCTGCTGCAGCTTTCAACGATCGATCATCACTTGCAAGCTTGCGGGGAGACTGCCGTCCAATTGGCGATAATGGAAAAAAGCGGCAACTATCGCATGCCCTATGAGTTCATCAAACGATAGCATAGACGAAACGATGCGCAAACAAAGCCCCTGAGCGGGCAGTGCTAGCGCATCGTTTTTTTAATGGGATTTGGTGTAATGGTCAATGATCTGTTTCAACAGCTGGGCGCTGCCGACACCCGCTTTTTGATCGTAATAGGCGGTAAAACGCTCGTCTTGAACGTACATTTCCCCTAAAGATCGGTGATATTCTGCTGAGTAAAAGGGCGCTGCTTGTTTAAGCCATGCTTGATGCGCAGCAAAAGCCATTTGGGCTTTGTCAGAAGGGATTCGTTTCCCTTCCTTTTCATTCAACAGCTCTTTTATCAGCTGCAATAAGCGGTTTTCGTTGTCGGTCAGTGCTTGATAATCGACTTGGGTCATCTGCTGCCACTTTTGGTTGCTTTGTTCGATGATTTCCTCACCGTAGGCTTCTCGTAATTCGGCACCGTAGTTCGCTTCGTTTTCACGAATTTTTTGTTCCTTAAAATAACTGAATTTCTCTTGATCGGTCATCGTCTTTTCTCCTTCATAATAATCAATTGTTTGCGCTAAGGTGGTCAAAAGACTGTCCAGGGCTGCTCGTTCTTGTAAAAGCTGTTGGTAATGCTGCAACAAGACCGTTTGGATCGATGCTTGCGGCTCATCCAAGATTCCGCGGATCGTTTCTAATGACAGCCCAAAAGACTTAAAATACAAAATCTGCTGTAGGCGATCGACTTCCTGCCTCCCGTAGATACGGTAACCAGCTGAGTTGGTGCGTTGCGGTAGTAACAACTTGATCTGATCATAATACCGCAGGGTACGGCTGCTGACTCCTGACAGTTTGGCTAAGGCACTGATCGTATATTCCATCGGCTTTTCCCTCCTTACACCTGTATCCTAAAGGTTGACGTAACGACAAAGTCAAGAAAATTTTTTTGCGTTTTTTTAAAATGTGCTATAATTATAACAAAGAAAGGAAGATAAGATGCAAATAGTTTTTTCTGATATTGATGGGACGTTTCAAGAAATGGGGCACCCGATTCATGAGATCAATAAAGAAGCCATCCGTTGTTTGCAAGCCCAAGGGGATCACTTTGTGTTTGTCACAGGGCGAGGATTTGAGCTTGTTCAAGATATGATGGCGGAAGAAGGCCTTTCCTGCGATGTGATTTTCGGAAACGGCGCCGGTGTGATGGTAAAAGGAGAAGTGCCTGTTTTGACGCATACCTTGCCCTATAAGACATTGGCACAAGTGATTGGTATCTTAGAAACAGAAGAGGTTTTTTATTTCTTACATACTGACCATGGCATCATTTCCCCACAAGCGCATTTGTATGAAGCGCAATTTCAAGAAAGCCGCAAGCAGTTACTCGCGGAGTTAGGGGAGCGAGGACAAATCATCGCTGACTACAAATATGAGTTCTTTTACAACGAATGTCTTCATAAAGACGACGTGCTGCAGTTTATGAAGGAACATCCAGAGATAAAGGTCATCAAAATCGAACTGATGGAAGCGTCAGACGAAAAAAGAGAACGGCTGCGGGCGATGATCCAATCAGAAACGGCTGCGATTTTTCAATCCTTTGTCCAAACATTGGAGATCGTTGATCCATTGGCGACCAAAGGTGCCGCGATCCGTTCCTTCTTAGAAGCTTTTCCCGCTGCCAAAAGCTACGGGATCGGTGATGGTGAAAATGACCTTGCGATGTTTGAAGCGGTGGATGTTTCTTTGGCTGTAGCAAATGCCAGCCCAGCGATCAAAGCAGTTTGTGATCGAACCATTGAGCGCGCGGAAGACGGCGGTGTTGGCCGCTTTATTTTAACAGAATTAGTTTCGAGAGAGGATGTTGTGCATGAAGTTGATTGAAACCCCAGTAAACCAAAATCTAAATATGGAAACTTTTTACCCGAACATCTCCAAGTACCTATTCGACAAAATAGCGATCAAATACTATAAATTGTACTCGCTTGATCGGACGCAGATTCTCTATGTGGATAGTTTTGATACGATTTCTTTAGTATTGATCAACAATAAAAAGAAAATCAGTCGGGAAGAAGTCGACACAGCGATTCATCGTTTGCTGAAGGTCGATCGCAAAGACGTGACCGTCAATGTTAATATTCGTAAAGAAATGGAAGCAAGAGGCATTACCTTTTCTAAACCGAGAAAAGATGTCATTCTTGTTCAATTGCCTGTGAAAGAACACTAGTTGAAAGAAGTTGGGACATGCACGTTGCAAGAGTAATCAAACGTTGAACAAAGGGGCGACCTTATACGAGCGCGTAAATAATGCGCAATAAGTAGGAGGTTGACCCATGCTTTGAGCAATTTGTTCTCAGGTGGATTGTCTTGTACTGGCAAAAACCCAACTTTTTTTTGAAAAAAACAAGATTTTCTGTCTTTTGTGTTTTTTTTGCTATAATGAGAAGAAGTAAGCTAGAGGGAGTAAGAACATGCAGAAATTATTTAAAGATGACAGCTTGACGCTACACACCGATCTCTACCAAATCAACATGATGCAAACCTATTGGGAGTTAGGCAGAGCCGATCGTAATGCGGTGTTTGAATGCTATTTCCGTGACATGCCTTTTGAAAACGGCTATGCGATCTTTGCCGGTCTGGAACGATTGATCGATTATTTGAACGATTTATCCTTTTCAGAAACGGATATTGCCTACTTGCGAGAAATCGGCGGCTACCCAGAAGCCTTTTTAGAGTATCTAAAAGAGTTCAAGTTTGCTTGTACCGTTCGTTCAGCGTTAGAAGGCGATTTGGTCTTCAACAATGAACCGATCATTCAAGTAGAAGGGCCGTTGGCACAAGCGCAGCTGATCGAAACGGCGTTACTAAATATGGTCAATTTCCAAACCTTGATCGCCACGAAAGCTGCCCGCATCAAATCCGTGATCGGCACGGATCCCTTGTTGGAATTTGGTTCACGGCGGGCACAAGAATTGGATGCAGCCATTTGGGGGACTCGAGCGGCCTATATTGGCGGAGCGGATGCGACGAGTAATGTGCGAGCAGGGAAGATTTTTGGCATCCCAGCCAGCGGAACCCATGCCCATTCCCTCGTGCAATCCTACGGCAACGACTATGATGCATTTATGGCATATGCCCAAACCCACAAAGATTGCGTATTCTTAGTCGATACCTATGATACATTGCGTTTAGGTGTGCCAAATGCGATTCGTGTGGCCAAAGAGATGGGGGATAAAATCAATTTCTTAGGTGTGCGGATCGACAGCGGCGATATGGCGTATATCTCGAAAAAAGTCCGTGAACAGCTGGATGAAGCGGGATTCACGGAAGCCAAAGTCTATGCTTCCAATGATCTAGATGAAAATACGATTCTAAGCTTGAAAATGCAAAAGGCGAAAATCGATGTGTGGGGTGTCGGCACCAAGCTGATCACCGCTTACGATCAACCGGCATTAGGTGCGGTTTATAAACTGGTTGCCATCGAAAATGAGCAGGGAGAAATGATCGACACCATCAAATTATCCAGCAATGCCGAAAAGGTTTCGACCCCTGGGAAAAAACAAGTCTGGCGGATCACCCGTAAATCGGACGGCAAGTCCGAAGGCGATTATGTCACGTTATGGGAAGAAAATCCCCAAGCAGCAGACGAACTGTTCATGTTCCATCCTGTTCACACTTTTATCAACAAAACAGTGACGGACTTTGATGCGCGACCATTATTGCAAGACATCTTTGTAGATGGCCAGCAAGTGTATCAAGTGCCTGACTTAGAACACGTCAAAGCCTATGCGACGAATTGCTTGGATTCCCTTTGGGATGAGTACAAACGTGATTTGAATCCACAGAAATACCCAGTCGATCTCTCGCAAGAATGCTGGGATCATAAAATGCGCACGATTGAAAAAGTACGCAAACAGACCAATGGCGCGATTTTGTAATCCGCAACTGCGCTGGTCCTAAGATCAGTCAGCTGCTTCAAAAAATAAGAGGAGGCGTTTCTATGACCATGCAACAAGAAATTATCAAAGAATTAGGAGTCTTACCGACCATCGACCCGAAAGAAGAAGTTCGTAAGAGTATTGATTTTTTAAAGGCGTATCTGCAAAAGAATCCGTTCTTGCATACGTTTGTCTTGGGGATCAGTGGTGGACAAGATTCGACGTTAGCCGGCCGAATCGCGCAATTGACGATGGAGGAAATGCGTAGCGAAACCGGGAATCCCAACTATCAGTTCATAGGGGTACGCTTACCTTATGGGGAACAAGCAGATGAAGAAGATGCCAAAAAAGCCATTGAATTTATCAAACCAGATATTGAGCTGCGGGTAAACATCAAAGCCGCCGTCGATGCCCAAGTGCAAGCGGTGGAAGAAGCAGGCTTAGCGGTTTCTGACTTTAATAAAGGCAATATCAAAGCCCGTCAACGGATGATCACACAATATGCCATTGCGGGTGAAAAAGCAGGGGCTGTTCTGGGAACAGATCATGCCGCGGAAAATATCACCGGCTTCTTTACGAAATACGGCGATGGCGGTGCCGATATCTTACCACTGTTTCGTTTGAACAAACGCCAAGGTCGTCAACTCTTGCAATACTTAGGCGCGCCAGAAGCGTTGTATACAAAAGTCCCAACTGCGGACTTGGAAGATGGCAAACCTTTAGTGGCAGATGAAGCAGCTTTAGGAGTGACCTACAACGACATCGATGACTATTTAGAAGGCAAGGAAATTGCGGCTGAAGCCCAACAAACCATTGAAAATTGGTGGAACAAAACGCAACACAAACGCCACTTGCCCGTCACGATTTTTGATGATTTTTGGAAATAAACGAAACCAGTGATTGAGGTCCATTCGGATAGAAAGAAGAGTCTAGGGGGCAAGAAACCTTAGACTCTTTTTTTATGAGGGTTGCTTTCTTTAAAAATAACAAAAGCTTCTTGCCCTGGCTTTACTTTCTTGTCTTGAAAGCATAAAATACGAGGGTACCTAGAACGTGTAGAAAAGGAGGAATGTTCCTTCGTGAAAATAAATAGCCATCCTTATCTGAAGATCGCATTAAAAGGCATCGCCATCGTCCTGTTGATCATTTTCAGTAATTTATATTTGCAATGGTGTCAAAACAATCTTTCCGTTGAATTAGCCTTGAAATTTGCCTTTTCGTGGCATACAGCAAAGTTTTTCTTGGCTTGTGGGGTGCTACTGCTGGTGTATGGGGTGTTTGCCAGTTTGGCAGGTTCAGTACTGATCGGGGGCATCTTTTATAGTGTCGTCATCGGAATCTTAGGGTACGCCAACCATACGAAGATGGTCTATCGCCAAGAACCAATCTATCCTGATGATTTAAAGATGGTCACTCAATTCGACCTTCTACGAACCATGATCGGCAATGGCGCCTTTTTCTTAGCCATCCTCTTTGCTCTGGCGGCGATCGGGGCGATCGGCTGGAGTATCTATCGCAGCCGCAAATTAAACCGGCGTTTACAAGTAATGCGAGGGGCAATGCTGGTCGTATGTTCGCTGGGCTTAGTCTATGTTTCACACTTCAACGACAGCAACAACCTTTTACGCAAAGCCTACAATCAGACCGCACTTTGGATTCCGTATTCACAAAAAATGAACTATTACAATACGGGATTTATCGGTGGGTTTTTGTACAACTTGCGGGTTGATGCCATGACGAAGCCTGAGGGGTATTCCAAAGAAGCGATCCAAGCGATTGCGGACACCTACAATGCACAGGCGGCGGAGAAAAACCAAGACCGTGAAAGTGAAGCACCAAATATCGTTTATGTGATGAGTGAGAGCTTTTCCGACCCGAGCCATTTAAATGGCTTGTCGATCACCGGCGATCCGTTGAAAGACTATTACCACGTCGCCGATCAAACCATCAGTGGAAAAATGCTTTCGCAAAATTATGGGGGCGGTACGGCAAACATCGAATTTGAAGCGTTGACTGGTTTTGCCATGGGCCTATTGAATCCGCAAATGACAACGCCTTACACGATGCTAGTGCCGAAATTGACGCAACTGCCATCCTTGGTTTCTTTCTTGGAACAATCAGGGTATACGGCAACGGCGATCCATCCTTACGATACATCAATGTACAAACGCAAGGATGTCTATGGGGTGATGGGGTTTGAACAGTTTATCGATCAAGATACGATGACCTATACCGACAAAATCGAAAATAATCCTTACATCTCTGATGAGGCGGCCTACAAAGAAGTGCTGGCATTGTTGGAAAACGATCAGCAACCGCAATTTGTCCATTTAGTGACGATGCAGACCCATATGCCGTATGCTGGCAAATACGATACATTGAATTACCAAGCGAGCGGTCCTGGCAATATGGCTTCTTTGGAAAACTACCTGCAGGATATCTCTTATAGCAGTACAGCGTTGAAAAACTTTGTGGCTGAATTAGAGCAGCTGGATCGGCGAACGCTGGTCGTCTTTTGGGGCGATCATTTACCAGGCATTTATGCCGATGAGATCAAGGATCAAAATGAAACGGCTGCCCTGCATGAAACCGAATTTTTGATGGTTGATTCGCAAGGGAATTTTGCGCCAGAAGATGTACCAGTAACAAGTCCTTTTTATTTTGCGCCGAACCTATTAGAAGCCAGTGATCAACCAACCAGCGGGTTTTACCAGTTGTTGTTGGCCTTGCAAGATGAGTTGCCGGCTTTTGAACTGGGTCAATATTATCAAGAGGGACAATGGCAGACGACTCTTGCGTTGGATCAAGAAGCCCAAGAAATCTATGATGCCTATAGTTTGATCCAATACGATGTGCTACAAGGAGAGCAATACAGTTTAACGACTGGTTTGTTTGACTAAATGAAACATAAAATAGCGCCCTATCCTGTGACTGACACTGGGATAAGGCGCTTTTTTGTGTGTGAAGTTATAATTCCTGCCATTTACGGTTTTGATCAAAATCATTGGCGGCGGCATAGGCGTCTTGAACGATCGTTTCAGGGTAGCCCATGACTTTTAAGAGGGCGATCGCGTTGCGGCTCAAGGCAGGACCGGATTTGACCTTATAATCAAAGGAGATGCCGTCATCTTCCGTGACTTGTTCAGAAAAATGAATGTTACGACAATCATTTTTCAAAATTTCAGTCAGCTCAATATCATGGGTAGCGACAAAGGCCAATGATGGGTAGGCTCGCAGCCAATGGATGATGCTAGCAGAAGAAGCGATTCGTTCCACCGTATTGGTTCCTTTTAAAATCTCATCAACAAAACAGTAGCAGCGCTGTTTCGTGGCAACGGTATCTAGCAGGCGTTTGATGGATTTGATCTCCGCCACGAAATAGCTGTCGCCTTCAAATAGATCATCTTCGACAGCCATCGAGGTAATAACGTGACCAGGAACCATCGTAAAGGTTTCAGCTACTGCTGTCTGGATGGTTTGTGCCAAAATACAGTTGATGGCGACACTTTTGACATATGTCGATTTGCCTGAGGCATTGGAGCCAGTTACAAGGGTATTGTGGGTCCAAGTGACATCATTCATGACTGCTTCACTCAGAAGGGGATGATACGTACCCGTTGCTTCTACACCTCCGCTTGTTTGGAAGGTCGGTAGGCAAGTGATGGGCATATACGTGCGAAAATTTAAAATGGCAGCTGCGACTTCCAATTTTCCCAGCAAATTCCACAGATCGATGGCTGCTTGTTGGTGTTTGGACAGAGTAGTGGTGACCGTTTGATAGGAAATAAACGGCAGCATAAAAATGATATTGATGTATTCAAACAACATGTCTCCTTCGCTGCCGTTTTTGGCACGAAACGAGAAAGCGAAACGAGTAATCTTCTTTAATGGTGCCAAGGAATGTTTGATCTCATCTTGGAGGGGTGTGTTGATTTTAGCAATCTGACTGCCACAGGCAATCGTTTGAACCAAATAACGCATACTGTTCAGTTCTGTTTCCAGCTTGGCTTTTTTGATGGAGTAATAGATCGTATTGAAAACGACACTAACCAACGTCAACAGGATGCCTTGGACAAACCCCAGCAGGAGCAGCAAGATGCCGACTAACGGCAGCAAACCTAAAAAGACAAAGAAAGGCAGAGAACCGATGGATTGCGCCGCTTCATTGGCCAAGTAGGCTTTCGAAAAATTATCATCTTGTTTTCCTAAACGAGCAAACGTATATTGGGATTGTTCGCGTGCGGCACTGTCAGCAGCAAAAAAGTCGATCAATTTGGTCAGCTGTTTGTCCGGCTTGAAGCGAAAATTGCGTAACTGCTGGTACAACGCTTCTGAACCGACACTGGAAAACGTCAGATTAATGGACTCAAACAACGAAAAGCCATCCAAGTCATACCAAGTGATGTCATCGACCTCGCTATCAAAATCGTGAAACTTCTTCTCCGTCAGCCAAGCCTTTTTCAAACTCGCTTCTTTATCAAAGCGGGGCTGACGGGGAAGCTTTCCCCAAGCAAGCCGAACGTAACGGCGTACTTTGTATCGATTCCAGATATCTAGTGCGGTCAAGATGAGAATGCTGGCGAGTATGATCAAAATGACCATCGTTTGTGGTTCCATATGCAAAAGTCCTCCTAATGGCTAATGAATGCTGGCTAAAGCTAAGTGTTGCTGTGGGCAGGATCGATTTCTTTCAAACAAGCATAGATCCGTTCAATATCTTGGGTCGTGCCTCGCAGCTCGAAATCCGCTAAGAACGGGATCGAAAATTGCTCCGCATATTGCTTTGCGGTCAAGCAATATTGATAATTGAAGTTTTTGTTGCCACTGCCGATCACGCCTAAGCAAAGAGCGGCGTTGTTTTCATAGTCAATGTATTCCCGCATGGTTTCTGTGAGGATCTCCTGATCGCCGTTATCGACGCCATTTCCACCTTCTAAATAGGTAGGGACAAAAACCACATAAGGTTCGTCTTCTTGTTCAAAGACACTATTGTCATGAATTTCTTTGGCTTCCCAAGTACTCGGAGTGTCTTGCTGATCCGCATAGGCCAACAAGCGGTTGACGAATGCACGGGTATTTCCAGAGATTGAAATATAAAGTAGTTTCATTTTTTTCATCACCTTCCGCTTTCTAGTATAACAGAAACCATTTATGAAAAGAGGAGAACTTCGGCAGTCTTTTCTAGTAAAATGCAGCCAAAGGCTTTAAACTGAGAGAGGAGTCCAATACAAAGGAGTGGCAATAATGTTTTCAAAAATGCATCATGTGGCGATCATCGCCAGTGATTACCAGCAGACCAAAGAATTTTATGTAGAGAAATTAGGCTTTGAAGTGATTCGTGAACATGCGCGCCCAGAAAAGAAAGATGTAAAAATCGACCTGCGCTTTGGGGAATCAGAAATAGAACTGTTTGTGGTGGAAAACCCACCAGCAAGACCAAGTTTCCCCGAAGCAGCTGGCCTGCGGCATTTGGCCTTTGCGGTGGAAAATATTGAAGCAGTCGTAGCGGAGTTAGCCGCTAAAGGGATTGTGTGCGAACCGATTCGTTTTGATACCTTTACGAATAAGAAAATGACCTTTTTCCAAGATCCAGACGGCTTGCCTTTGGAATTGCATGAATAAATAGAGGGAACTTCAGGTAGGACATTTTTTTGATTCAACTTGGTTTTTCTTAAAAGAATTGTTATTCTATGTATAGAAGCAAGGAGGAAAAAACGTGATAAGATTTGCAAAAGAAGAAGATCGTTTTGTCATGGCTGAACTCGTTTTAGTCATTTTAAAGGACATGGAATTGCCGTTTGTCAAAGAGATCGGAGAAGCCAAGACCTTAGAGATCTTGGCAGATGCCATGCTAGAACCCGATTATCGTTACGGCTTTCGCCGTGCACTAGTCAATGAGATCGACGGGGAAGTTGCTGGGGTCGCCTTTGGATACCCAGACAAAGAAGAGGCGACGATCGATCAGCCTCTAGATAAAGTGCTGGAACAGTACGGTTTGAGTAAAGACATGAAGCTGTTTATCGATGAAGAGACTTTACCAAATGAATGGTACTTAGATACCATTTGTGTGGCTGAGAAATTTCGGGGCAAAGGTGTCGGCTCAGCCTTATTAGAAGCATTGCCAAAAATTGCTTCTAGAGATGGCTATGAGGTGATCGGCTTGAGTGTTGACCGAGCAAATCCCCATGCGAAGCGGCTCTATGAAAAGCACGGCTTTGAAGTCGTGGCCCAAAGAGAAATCAGTGGCCACCTTTACGACCATATGCAAAAAAGAACCAGCTGATTTTTCAGCTGGTTCCATTTGTTAGTCGAAGCTCAAGAGGATGGTCTTTTTTGCGGTGCCGATTGTACAGCCAGTAATCCATGACGGCCGCAATACAGATGCAGACCGGCGCATCCCGGTCATCGACAACATCCAGTAAATAATAATCCCCCGTCAACAAGGTCGCTTTGTCCATCTCCATAATCTTTTTATTGAAATGATGGATCCCATAGCGATGATTGTAGATATCGCCGTGGACTGCCCAGTGAAGCTGCTGGATATAGTAGAAATCTCCTGGCCAGTTAAAGATTTTTTGCAGTGTACCGACTTTCTCAAAGTCTTTGTAGATCTCAAAGCGTGTACCAAAAGTAAAGCTGATTTGTTTGATACTAGCGACCATTTGCCCATTTAAACGGTAAAGGGAGAGGGCATCGCCCTTGGTTCCCCAACGTCCCACCATCAAAAATAGTGATTTGCCTGTTTCATCTTTGACAATGGTTCGTGTGACTCTGCTAAGTTGCCTATCTTGGATGAAAAATTCTGACATACTTACGCCTCCTCATGTATCCCCAAAAAGCTGCGTGGTTTAAAGATTTTCATCAATTGCCCGAACGATTGCTTTGCCGACACCAGCCTCAATATTGGTGTCCGTCAAATACTTCGCGGCTTCTTTTACCTCTAACTCGCCATTTCCCATTGCAAAACTAACGCCTGCCAGTTGCAGCATACTTACGTCATTTAAGTTGTCACCGATCGTCATCACTTCCGCCAGTGAGATCATTCGATCTTTGGCGACATGTGCCACTGCGATTCCTTTTTGCGCGTTTCGGTGGTTGATCTCAATATTGTTTTGTCCAGAAGAAGTCACCACTAGATCGCCGTACCCATCGATGATTTTCGTGATAGGACCCAATACCCGGGCACCGTCTTGGTGGAAGCAGATCACTTTCAAAAATTCTAATTCTTCGATCGAAAACAACTCACTGAAATCATCGACATAATTGATCGGTAAAAATTCTAAACGGGCTGCTGTCATAGCAATCGCCATCTTATGAGTGAGATGGGGCATTGCTTCTGCCGTATGGATCGCAAAATTTTCGATCCGACGTGTCTGACTTTCCGAGTAGATCCCATTGCTCGTTGAGATCTCAAAATAGATGTCGTTTTCTTTTAGTAGGTCGATCAACGAACGAGTTTGTTCATGGCTGATCGGCACAGTAAATAATGAATTACCCGCTTCGTCATAGACTTGGGCCCCATTCAAGGTGATCATGGCACAGTCGATCCCGGCTTCTTGCAGCGGCGGCAATGCCTCTTTACGGTTACGGCCAGTTGCGACCATAAATTCGATTCCTTTGGATTGGGCATACTTGATTGCTTGGATATTTTCTTCTGAAATCTGCATACTGGCATTTAAAAGCGTACCATCCATATCAGAAGCAATTAATTTGATCATTGTCAGCGTCCTTTCTTAATCGTTTCTACAAATAGTGTACCATAAATCACGGATTTTTTTCTTTCGAAGAGTAATTCTTGTTTCTAAGGGGAGGGATTTGTTATCCTAGAAGAAAACAAAGGAGATTCGCCATGAAACGACTATTGGACAATGATTGGCAAGAACAATTGCAAGAATCATTTGAGCAACCCTATTACCAACAACTACGGGCTTTCTTGAAACAAGAATATGCCCAGCAAACGATCCATCCAGCGATGGATCATATTTATGAAGCACTTAAACTGACGCCATACCATGACGTAAAAGTCGTCATCTTAGGTCAAGATCCTTATCATGGCCCGCACCAAGCCCACGGACTGTCGTTTTCCGTGCAGCCGGGGGTTAAAATACCGCCTTCCTTACGCAATATTTACAAGGAATTAGCCGATGACTTAGGGATTGCACCTGTGTCCCATGGCTATCTTGTGCCATGGGCGCAACAAGGGGTCTTATTGTTGAATACCGTATTGACGGTACGTGAAGGGCAAGCCTATTCACATCATGGACGTGGCTGGGAGCAGCTGACAGATACGATTATCGAAAAATTGAATCAACGAGAAGAACCGGTCATTTTTGTACTTTGGGGCAAACCCGCCCAAAAAAAAGCCGCTTTGTTAGATACCAGCAAGCATATTATTATAACAGCGCCTCATCCAAGTCCGTTATCAGCGCATCGAGGATTCTTTGGTTCGAAGCCTTTTTCTAAGATCAATCAAGCATTGTTGGCGTTAGGGGAAGAACCGATTTCCTGGGCGTTGCCAGAAAAAATAACACAGTTGTAAAACTGTGTTATTTAGAATGAGTGAATTTGTGAAAAAGGTAACGATATTTAAAATAATCGACTAATACAGGATTTTTATCTGTTCTTTTTTTCGCAGTTATTGTACAATGGAAGGGTATAAAAAAACTGGAGGTCTTTACCCGTGGAATTATTCGAAAGTTTAAAATTTAAAATCGTGCGTCGTCATATCAAAATCGTTTTTCCAGAAGCAACAGATCCTCGTATCCTAGGTGCTGCTAGCCGTTTACGTTCAGAAGAATTGATTGAACCCGTTTTGATCGGTAACCCGGTTGAAATCGAAAAAGCAGCAGAAGCTCGCGGAATCAACGTATCAAACTTTGAAATTTTAGATCCTGAAAATTATGATCGTTGGGATGAAATGGTTGAAGCTTTTGTGGAACGCCGCAACGGCAAAGCAACCAAAGAACAAGCAGAAGAAATCTTAAAAGATGTCAACTATTTCGGTACGATGTTGACTTACATGGGCATTACTGAAGGAATGGTTTCAGGAGCGATCCATTCTACGGGTGATACAGTAAGACCCGCTTTACAAATCATCAAAACAAAACCAGGTGTGAGCCGTACAAGTGGTGCTTTCTTAATGGTTCGTGGTCGTGACCAAGAAAAATACTTGTTCTCAGACTGTGCCATCAATGTAAACCCAAATGCACAAGAATTAGCAGAAATCGCTGTTGACTCAGCGAAAACCGCTGAATTATTTGAAATCGATCCAAAAGTTGCTATGTTAAGCTTCTCAACGAAAGGTTCTGCGAAAGCACCAGAAGTAGATAAAGTCGTTGAAGCAACAAAAATCGCCAAAGAATTGGCACCAGAATACCAAATCGATGGAGAATTGCAATTCGATGCTGCGTATATCTCAGCAGTTGCGCAATTGAAAGCTCCTGAATCTGAAGTAGCTGGTAAAGCAACCGTCTTTGTTTTCCCAGATTTACAATCAGGAAACATTGGTTACAAGATCGCCCAACGTTTTGGTAACTTTGAAGCGATTGGACCAATCTTACAAGGGTTGAACAAACCAATCTCTGATTTGTCTCGTGGTTCAAATGAAGAAGATGTCTACAAATTATCAATCATTACTGCGGCACAAACACTAATGGAAAAATAAGCAGCCAATCGCTGCACTGATGAAAAACTGATCCCTTGAGGGTCAGTTTTTTGTTTTGCTCTTGGAAAGTTGAGGGCAGCAAAGCAGGGGGCGTCCGTATGAATCAACGATCCAGTGATCGTCGGGAAATTTTCCCTAAGCTCCTTCTTTACAATTCCTTGAAAAACAGGCTATACTAGCAACTAGTAAATTAGATTGATCAAAGGATGGGGACTATGTTTACCATTAACGACTTAGAAGCAACCGCAGCATTTGCAAAAATCATTGGAGAAGTAGCCGAGCCAGGGGATAATCTGGTATTGACGGGCGACTTAGGTGCTGGCAAAACAACCATGACGAAAGGCATCGCCTTGGGGCTAGGAATCGAGCAACTGATCAAAAGTCCGACCTATACGATCATTCGTGAATATACCAATGGGCGGATGCCCCTGTACCATATGGATGTCTATCGGGTGGAATACGGTGCAGAAGATTTAGGACTGGATGATTATTTTGAAGGGGATGGCTTGTGTGTGATCGAGTGGGGCAATCTCTTAGAAGCCTCCCTGCCAGAGGATTATTTAGAACTGATTTTGGAAAAAGATGATACAGATGAACAAAAACGTCTTGTGAAATGTCATGCATATGGCACCAAATCAACCGCCTTTTTGCAACGGATCACAACCAAATGGCAGGCAGCCCATGAGTGAGATCCAATTACAGATCAAAGAAGCCACGGGTGCTGATGCCAAAGCTGTGTTAGCAGTCAGTCGACAGCTAGGAGAAGAAACTGATTTTCTCTTAATGGACGAAAGCGGCTTGGCGTTGCCAGAAGCCCTATTGGCAGAACAGCTGGATGCTATCTATGAACGGGACGACTATTTGCTGTTGTTGGCATTTGATCAAGAACAGTTGATCGCCATGGCATCAGTCAAAGGCAATGAAGAGTGGCAATTAGCCCATGTCGGGGAGATCGGTATCTCAATTTTAAAAGACTATTGGGGCTTGGGCTTAGGTTCACTCCTGATTGAAGAATTACTGGACTGGGTAGTAGAAGTTGGCGAATTGACCCGCATCGAATTGACCGTCCAAGCGAGAAATCTACGAGCGATCCATCTGTATCAAAAATTTGGTTTTTTAACAGAAGGCTGCATGAAAGAAGCGGTGCAAACCCGCGAGGGGCAAAAAGTTGACGTCTTGATGATGGCACGTCTTATTGAATCATAAAAAAGGAGTGAAGGAAATGGAGTTTCGGGAACCGACGATCGCAGACTGCGATCAAATCGAAGCGTATCGGCAAGCGTTTGAGAAGAATCAAGAAGTCATCCACGGTGGGGCAGAACTTGTAGAAAGCCCGACAGCCAAAGACTGGCTAGTGGGATTGGCGGATTTTAAAACAGCAGAAACGGTACCAGAAGGATTCGTCCCCGCCCGTACCTATCTGGCTATCCAAGATCAAAAAGTGGTCGGTCTCTTGAATCTGCGTCTGACACTTAATGCGTATTTGCGCCAAATTGGCGGACACATCGGGTATTCGGTGCACCCAGACCATCGAAAGCAAGGCATCGGCTCGGCAATGCTGGCACAGTCATTGGTAAAGGCCAAACAATTTGGCTTGAAAAACGTGTTAGTAACCTGTGAAGAAGCCAATCGCGCCTCCGCCAAAGTCATTGAAAACAACGGCGGTAAACTAACCGAAAAAGTCATTGATCCAGAAGATGGCGCTGTAATCTGTCATTATTGGATCGACCTGACCTGAAATGAATGCTTCCTTAAATGAAAACGTGCGTCCTAAAGTCTAGCGCAATGCTGACTTTAGGACGCACGTTCTTATTTATTTGACTAATACTAATTTTTTTAATGGATCGATGCCAAATTCTTCTTCTTGACGCAATAAGATTTGGGCACATGCCCGACTATCTTCCAAGGCATCATGGTGGTTTAGTAAAGGAATCTGTAATTGCTCACAAACCGTGTTTAATTTGTGGTTCGTAAATTCTGGATACAGTTTGCGGCTCGTTCGCACCGTGCATAAGGAAAGATAATTTGGTTGTGACAACCCATAATAATCAAGACATCCTGCCAAAACCCCAGTATCAAAACCAGCGTTATGCGCAACGATCAAACTGTTCAGTTGATAATATTGTTGGATTTGTTTCCATACGTCAGGAAACTTAGGCGCTTCTTGTACATCTTCTGGACGGATGCCATGAATTTGAATGTTTTTCAAAAAAATTCCGTTTCCGGTTGGATCAATGTGTAATATTCGCCCACGATTTTGCTATCTTGTACCATGACTAGTGCAAGGGAACAGGCACTATGCTTTTGATAATTTGCTGTTTCAAAGTCCATTGCGATAAAATTCATCAGACTCACCTCATTGCCATTCTAGCACAAAATCAAAGAATGAAAAGCGAACAAACGTTAAGAAAAACTGAAGTTTTCTTACGGTTAGTTGAGATCCAGTTCCACCGGGCAATGGTCACTGCCGATGATATCTGTATGGATCTTGGCATCTAGCAAGCGCTCATTTAAGTCATCCGAAACGACAAAGTAATCGATGCGCCAGCCGGCATTGTTTTTGCGAGCGTTGAAACGGTAGCTCCACCAAGAATAAATGCCTTCTGCATCTGGATAGAAATAACGGAACGTATCGGTAAAGCCAGCAGCCAAAAGAGTCGAAAACTTTTCCCGTTCTTCAGGTGTAAACCCAGCATTTTTTTGATTGGTTTTCCAGTTTTTGATATCGATATTCTTATGGGCAACATTCAAATCACCGCAGAGAATCACTGGCTTTTGTTGTTTCAATTCAGTCAAGTAAGCCAAAAAGGCGTCTTCCCAAGTCATGCGATAATCTAAGCGGCGCAATTCATTTTGAGAATTCGGTGTGTAGCAAGTAATCAAGAAAAATTCAGGATACTCCAGCGTGATGACGCGACCTTCCGTATCATGTTCTTCGATTCCTAATCCATAACGGACCGATAGTGCAGGTTCTTTTGCGAAAATTGCTGTGCCAGAATAGCCTTTCTTCTCCGCATAATTCCAGTATTGATGATAGCCTGGTAAATCCAATTCGATCTGACCTTCTTGCAGCTTTGTTTCTTGTAAACAAAAGAAATCAGCATCGAGGGCTTCAAACACTTCAGAAAAATTTTTTTTAACGATGGCCCGTAAACCATTCACATTCCAAGAAATAAATTTCATTGAGACTCCTCCTTATTTTCCACTACGCCTCCCATTTTACCTAAAAAAGCCAGAAGCGCAAAGCAAGTGAGCGGAATGAGAAAAACAAGGAGGAATGCTTGCCTTCAAGAGGGGGATTGGTTGAAGATCATATTCACCAGAGGTAGCAACTTTTCCTTGAACATGCTAAAATAAGTGAGATGTTTATTGTGAAAGGAAACCTTCTCGTGAATAAAGACTTGATGATTGCGCAATTCCCTGAAATTGCCTTATTAAAAGATGAACCCTTATTGAACTATACGTATACAAAAACTGGTGGACCGGCAGACATTTTGGCTTTTCCCAAAACAGCAGATGAAGCCAAACAGCTGCTTGATTATTGCCGAGAACAAGCGATTCCTTGGATCGTCTTAGGAAATGCCAGCAACTTGATCGTCCGTGATGGTGGTATTCGTGGCGTGGTGATCATGCTATCAGAAATGAACCAAATCGTGGTGGACGGCACTTCTTTGATCGTCGATGCTGGAGCAAAGTTGATCGATACCACCTATGTCGCTTTGCATGAATCGTTGACTGGTTTTGAATTTGCCTGCGGGATTCCCGGCAGTGTCGGCGGTGCCGTCTTTATGAATGCTGGCGCCTATGATGGCGAGATCCAAGATGTCTTTGCGTCCTGCGACGTTTTGCTGGCTAATGGTCAAATCGTGACTTATACCAAGGAAGAAATGGAATTTGCTTATCGTCATAGCAAATTGCAAGAGCAAAAGATGATCATTTTGAGCAGTCGCTTTGATCTAGCAAAAGGCGATCAAGAGCAAATTAAAAAGCGGATGGATGAACTGACAGAATTGCGGCAATTGAAGCAACCGCTAGAATACCCCTCTTGTGGGAGTGTCTTTAAACGTCCAGTCGGTCATTTTACCGGCAAGCTGATCCAAGATGCAGGCTTACAAGGATTGAAATGGGGCGGAGCCCAAATTTCGGAAAAACATGCGGGCTTTATCGTGAACGTCGATCAAGCCACTGCAACGGATTACGTCGAACTGATCGCTCATATCCAACAAGTCATCAAAGAAACCTTTGATGTCACCTTAGAAACAGAAGTCCGAATCATCGGCGAAGAATAGATTAGCGAAAAGATTGTCCCGAGGGGCAATCTTTTTTTCATGAGAGCTGATAAAAAGAGCTTAGGATTGTAAGCTTTCGCAGTCTTCGGTACAATAAACGAAAAGGAGTGAGCAGGATGAAAAAGTGGGAACGCGTCATTTTGTTTGTTGGGTTCGCCTTTCTTTTCGGCGGTTGTACGAAATTACCGCAAGAACAGTTTGCCGAACAGTTGACGAATCAGCAAGCAGCGAATGCTGGTGAATTCCAAGCGACGATCGATACCTTTGAGATAGGCAGCAGCAGCGAATACGGTCAAGAAGCCGATAGGTATGCCTCTATGTTGATGTCACAGTTAGTCGGCTCGTCATTTAAAGGGGACTTCGTCCAAGACAAAGAAACCAAAGCGATTTTACTCAATCTGGCAGTCGCTTATGGTGGTCAGGAGCTGCCGATCAAGCTGATCGTCGATCCAGAAAAACAAGAAGCATATGTGTCAGCTGAAATCTATGAAACACTGCAAGGGTATATCAGCGCATTTGGTGATGACAGTTATGGAACAAAACCAGACGCTGGGGAATATGAGGGCAAATACCTGCGCATCGATCAAGAAACCTTAGATTCTTACTTTGGCGAAGGAACTTTTGCAGAGGACGACGAGGGGACGACCGAAGCAGAAAAAGCGCCTGAAAACCTCTTTACCATGAACAGTCTTTTTCATAATGAGACATTTGCAGACTATTTGAAAACCTTTGAACCGGATGCTTTCAAAAGAGATGGAGATACGATCAGCCACACGTTTACCAAAGAAGAATTGGCAGATTATGCAACCTATGCTCAAGAACACGGCGCCGATCAAAAGCAAGTCGCCGAATTAGAAGCGCTGCTGGAAGAATTCGAGCAGTTTGACTTAGCTATGACCGTCAATACGAAAACAAATCAGCAGAAAATGGCTTTTCACTTCGTGCAAGCAGATGAGCTGCAAACCACTATCGGAGCCACGGTGACTTTTACAGGGAAGAAAAGTGATACTGCGGTTGCGATTCCCACAGCGGAAGAATTGATCGACCCAGAAGAATTGTTTTCTCCCTATGATTATGGTTGGGATGACAGCTATGACGATGGGTATGAAAATGATTATGATGATGAGTACTGGGATAGCTATGATGAAGCCGATGATTGGTCTTCTTATATGCTGAGTGATGAGGAGTTTGAAGAACTGCTGCTGCAAATCAAGCAAGAGCTGCCTTATTTGACCCAAGCAGATATCGATGATTATCTGACATTTTATGAAGAGTACTTGACCCAAGAGCAGTATCAAGAGCTTGTCGAAGCACTCCAAGTGCAAAGTCTATGAGTCACTCAAAAGGGAAGCGACCGCCTAAGTTAGCCAAAAAGCTAACTTTAGGCGGTCGCTATTTTTTTAGATACGATTTTTTTGCGGTTCATGACTAAGCGCAAAAGGACGCTTCCAACTGCCATCGTGGCGATTCCCGCTACAATGGCTTCAGGCACGCCTTGGGCGAAGATCACACCCAAAATCGCTGCATAAACAGCATTGCCGGCTTTTCCCACAACCTCTGCATATTCTTGCTGGAACAAGAAGTAGATCAAGTTCATTACCAGGATCGTATTCGTCAAGCCTCCGGCAACACCAGCAATTAGTAGTGAAAGACTTTGCTGTTTGTTTTTCCAGATTTTTTGACAGCCCTTATAAACAAAGTAAGGAACGACACCAATCAAAATACGGGGAATCAGCGCTACGAGGATCGCTTTCCAGCTTCCTTGATCACTCCCATAAATCGGTACGAAAGGAGAGAAGACAAAAGAAAGCGGGGTGATGATCCACGTCGAACGCACCATACTGATGATCCCAAAGGCGCCGCCTAAAAAGCCGCCGATCCGAGGGCCCAATACAATAGAAGCAATGATGACAGGAATGTGCATCGTTGTCGCATTGATTGGTCCTAAGGGAATAAACCCAAGAAAGGGTACCGATGCTAAAAGAATCAAGATTCCTAAAAAGAAAGCTGTTAAGACAAGTTCAAAAGTTGATATTTTTTTCATTGTTAGACACTCCGTACTTCCAAAGCAGTCAATGCTTTTTCAAGAATCGTTTCTGTTGCTGCTAATGCGCCTCTGCCGAAATCACCGCAAGCCAGTAACGCTTCACGGGGTTCAATCTCTTGGAAGCCGACTTCTTTCAAAATCCCCAAATTTCTTTGAACAATCGGGTTTTCGTACATGACGGTATTCATGGCTGGTGCAATCAAACGGGGCACGGATAACGGCAACGCTAAGGCAACTGTTGAGATCAAATCATCGGCTATCCCATGCGCCAGCTTGCCAATACTGTTGGCACTGGCTGGGGCGAGCAAGAAAAGATCGGCTTGTTTGGCTAGTTCAATATGGTTGATCCGATCTGGTTGGCGCTCTTGCATAACATCCACATGGATTGGCCGTTTGGATAATGACTGTAGAGTCAAAGGCGTAATAAATTGTGTGCTATTTTGGGTCATTAAGACATCCACTGCATAGCCCTTTTTGGTTAATTCATTGGTGAGGTCGGCTGCTTTGTATGCAGAGATACTGCCGCTGACGCCAAGCAGAACGTGTTTTTGTTTCATGATTCTTTCTCCTTTTCTAAAAAAACATCTAGCTAAGCACGCAGGTCATTGCGTAATGTGTCAACGATCAAGGTTGCGATCTCAGCTTTTGTGCGACCAGTCCCGATTTGTCCTTCTTGTGTCAAAAGGTGGCCAACATGCTGGTTTCCTGAAATTTGCGTCAAGTCGTTGGCCAACACATAGTCCGCTTGGCTAGCCAGTAAACTTTTTCGTGCGACCGCAAACAACTCGTCTTCTGTGACGTCTACTAATAATTTGAATCCGACTAATAAGGTTTTCGGCTGTAATGCTTTGATGGTTTGGATCACTTTCGGGGTTTTCTTCAGCACTAAAAACAAATGATCAGTATTGGAAGAAACTTTGCCTGCCGTTGCTTCAGATTGTGCGAGCACGTGTGCCATCAATGCCGGAGTGACCTGGTTGTCATAAGTCGGTAGGGCATCGTTGATTGCTTCATAAAAGGCTGCTTCTGAAAAATGAGCAGCAGGGGTAAAATCACTAACTGCCATACTGTGGATCACGGCAGCATACGAATGGGTCGTCAATAAATCGGTCAATTGCGCCAACAAGTCCGTGGTCCCTTCAATGAAATGACAGGTAACGCGTGGATCGGTCGGCGGTTGCTTGGCAGTTTTCGTCGTAACGTAATCGATGGTCACCTCAGGGGACTGCAGCCATTCCTTGGCAATCGCTTGACCAAGTGAACCCGTGGAATGATTCGTAATTGCACGGACATCATCGATTTTTTCAGAAGTACCGCCAGCCGTAATCAAAATTCTCATTGCCCTTGTGACACCTCAACGATCGTTCGTCCCTGGTGCGTGCCAGCTAATAAAGCTGCCAACGTTTCTGGCAAGTCTTCCAAAGTGATGGCTTTCGTGTAAAGCTGATCGATCACATTCCACTCACCCGCTAATTTCTCCCATAATGCCGTGCGGATCTCATGGGAAACATTGACTGAATCGATCCCAATTACGCGAATCCCACGCAAAATAAAGGGTAAGACAGTCGTTTCGATTTTGATTCCACCAGCATTGCCGCATAAGAAGGCACCGCCCCCATAAGCGATTTGCGGAAGCACTGCCGCAAGCAATGGACCGCCAACAGTATCGATGACCGCTGCAAACGATTGTTTTGCTAATGGTTTGACCTTTTCGGGTACCACTTCATCAGGACTGACGATTTTTGCTGCGCCTAGGTCCAACAACCATTGCGCATCGGTTTTCCGAGATAGCGCCACTATATTTGTATAGCCCAGTTTTTTCAATAAAGCAATGCTGACACTGCCGACGCCACCGCTCGCACCTGTCACCAAAATAGCAGCGTCTTTTGCTAAGTGCAGCTGTTCTAATTCTTGCACCGCTAAAGCTGCTGTGAACCCAGCAGTGCCATAAGTCATACTGTCTTTTGCTGAAAAACCAGCAGAACGTTTCACGAGCCACTCGGCTGGGACCCGTTGAAATTGACTGTAACCGCCTGGGTGAGAAACCCCTAAGCCATAGCCAGTCACTAAGACTTGGTCGCCTGGGGCAAAATCAGCAGACTGACTGTCCACGACTTCCCCTGCTAAATCGATTCCCGGCGTCATCGGATACGTGCGGATCACCCCGCCATTTTCTTTTGCTGCCAAGGCATCTTTGTAATTGACATCTGAGTAATCAACCCGGACAAGCACATCGCCTGCTAGCAGCTCGTCAAGGGTTGCAGTTGTGAGTGAAGCAGTAAAATTTGGTTCATTCATGACACGAAAGGTAGAGAAATTCGTCATTTCAGACACTCCTTTGATGGTTTGTACTCATAATACCATAAGTTTTATTTTTTTAACCAGTGAAGCAAGAAAAGGCAGGGCTTCTTATCAAAAAATCAGTAAAAACAGATCATTATTAAATCTACCTTTTCTTCGTTAAAATAGAAGTTGTTCTTTTAAACCTGTGAAAAGCGAAAATGACGGGACCGCCAATCCTTTCCTTTATAGCACAAGCGTTTAGCGTCACTCCTTTTTTGAGCAGCAAGAAAAGAATTCAAAGAAATGCAGAAAAAAGGCTTGTGTTTTTTGCAATTATTTGTATACTAGAAAAAGTGAAATTAAACATGAAGTTTACTTATAGCAAACTTTTTTACTTACAGTTGTGTCAATAAAAGGGGGAATGAACATGGAGATTGGCGAGAAGCTGCGCAATTTGCGCGTTCAAAAGAATTTGACCCAAGAAGAATTAGGCGAGCGGACCGATTTGACGAAAGGCTATATCTCACAGTTGGAACGTGATTTGAGTTCGCCTTCTATGGAAACTTTTTTTACGATCTTAGAAGTTTTAGGCGTGACACCAGAGGAATTTTTCCGAGAAGAAAATGCGCAGCATCAAGTGGTTTATCGCGAAGAAGACAGCACGCTCTATTATGATGAAGAAAATGGCTATGAATTGAAGTGGCTGATTCCCGATTCCAATGAAAAAGAAATGGAGCCCGTCTTGCTGACTTTTGATAAAGCGGGCGAATACAAGACCTTTGAACCATCGTTAGCAGAAACATTTATCTATGTCTTAGAGGGCAGTGTGGCGTTGACACTTGGAGAAACGCAGTACAAGGCTCGTAAAGGCCAATCGATTTATTATCAGGCGACTGAGCCGCATCAATTAAAAAATATTGCGGGCAAAAAAAGCCGTGTGCTTGTAGTCGTGACAGATTCTTATTTATAGTACAGGAGGAAAGAGTGTGGGAAAAACAATAATTTCATTCAACAATGTGGTGAAGCGATTTGATGATGATGAAACAGTTTTGAAAAAAGTGAGTTTTGATATTGAAGAAGGTCGCTTTTATACATTGTTAGGTCCTTCAGGTTGTGGAAAAACAACTATTTTACGTATCATTGCGGGTTTTTCGGACGCAACAGAAGGCGACGTTTATTTTGACGGACAAAGAATCAATGACGTTCCTGCCAATCAACGGCAAGTGAATACTGTCTTTCAAGATTATGCCTTATTCCCACATATGAACGTTTTTGAAAATGTGGCATTTGGTCTGCGAATCAAAAAATTACCAAAAGATGAAGTGAATAAAAAAGTCTTAGAAGCGTTACGGTTAGTACAACTTCCTGGTTATGAGAATCGTGAAATCAGCGAAATGTCAGGAGGTCAACGCCAACGGGTCGCAATCGCACGAGCGATCGTCAATGAACCCAAAGTATTGCTTCTTGATGAACCATTGTCCGCATTGGACTTGAAATTGCGAACTGACATGCAATACGAGCTGCGGGAATTGCAGCAGCGACTAGGCATCACCTTTATTTTTGTCACCCATGACCAAGAAGAAGCGTTGGCCATGAGTGATGAGATTTTCGTTATGAACAAAGGGAAGATCGTCCAAAGCGGCACACCAGTGGATATCTACGATGAACCAATCAACCATTTCGTGGCGGATTTTGTCGGTGAAAGCAACATCGTCACAGGCACGATGATCGAAGACAACTTAGTGGAGTTTGTCGGCAAGCAATTTGAATGTGTCGATGGCGGGATGCGGCCGAATGAAGCCGTTGAGATCGTGATTCGTCCAGAAGATTTGAATTTGACGACGGCAGAAAATGGCAAGCTGGTCGTTGAAGTAGACACGCAATTGTTCCGAGGCGTGCATTACGAGATCATTTGTTATGACGAACAAGGCAACGAATGGATGGTTCACTCTACAAGAAAAGCTACTGAAGGAAGCAAGATCGGGCTTTCCTTTGAACCAGAAGATATCCACGTCATGCGTTTCAATGAGTCCGAAGAAGATTTTGATGCTCGTTTAGAGAGCTACGAAGATTAGGAGGGAAAGCTAATGACGAAAATGCGTCGTTTTTATGCGATACCCTATGTCTTTTGGTTATTGCTATTTGTTATTGCACCAGTCTTATTGATCATCTACCAATCCTTTTTTGATATGAACGGCAACTTTTCGCTGGTCAACTATCAAAGCTACTTGGGTTCTGGCAAATATTTGATCATGACCTTAAACTCGGTTTGGTATGCCTTTTTGATCACCTTGATTACCTTAGTGATCAGCTACCCGACAGCCTATTTCTTAACTAAGCTGCGTCACAAAGATTTGTGGCTGCTGCTGATCATCTTACCGACGTGGGTCAACTTATTGTTAAAAGCCTATGCGTTTATTGGGATTTTCGGCATTCATGGCAGTGTCAACAACTTCCTAGAAATCATGGGTGTTGGACCAAAGCAGATTTTGTTTACCGACTTCAGCTTTTTGACGGTTGCCGTCTATATCGAACTGCCCTTTATGATCATGCCGATTTTTAATGCCTTAGAAGAAATGAATCCCTCTTTGATCAGTGCCAGTCGCGATTTAGGGGCAAACAGCTATGATACTTTCCGACGAGTGATTTTCCCTCTGTCGTTAAACGGTGTGAAAAGCGGCGTCCAAGCCGTCTTCATTCCGTCGCTCTCCCTCTTCATGTTGACCCGTTTGATTGGGGGCAATCGCGTGATCACGCTTGGTACAGCGATCGAGCAGCATTTTCTCGTTACCCAAAACTGGGGCATGGGTTCGACCATCGGGGTCATTTTGATCATCGCCATGTTCCTCGTGATGTTGTTTACGGGAGAAAAGAAAAAGGAGGGCAACGTAAATGAAAAAATTTCGCTGGTCGAATCTTTATCTGATCGTCGTCTTTATTCTTTTGTACGTGCCGATCTTTTATTTGATTTTCTATTCCTTCAATGAAGGAGGCACCATGAATACTTTTACGGGTTTCACTTTTGAGCATTACCAATCCGTCTTTCAAGATACCCGCTTGATGATCATCGTGTTGAACACCTTTATGCTGGCATTTTTATCAGCATTACTGGCAACGATCATCGGCACATTTGGTGCGATGGGCATCTACTATACCCGCAAACGCCGAACGAGAACGGCATTGTTGAGTTTGAATAATATTTTGCTGGTTTCACCAGATGTCATCATTGGTGCCAGCTTCTTGATTTTCTTTACGATGATCGGCAACTTGTTCCGTGGGTTTAGCTTAGGCTTTTTCAGCGTATTGCTTTCGCATATCGCTTTTAGTATCCCGATCGTGGTCTTGATGGTCTTGCCGAAACTGCAAGAGATGAACGATTCAATGATCGATGCTGCCCGTGATTTAGGCGCGAATAATTTTCAAGTCATTAAAAATATCATTTTGCCTTTCTTGACGCCGGGCATCATCGCCGGCTATTTCATGGCATTTACTTATTCACTCGATGATTTTGCCGTGACATTCTTTGTGACAGGCAATGGCTTTAGTACCTTATCGGTAGAGATCTATTCTAGAGCACGTCAAGGAATCAGTTTAGAAATCAATGCATTAAGCACACTTGTCTTCTTATTCTCCATGATCCTGGTGGTAGGCTATTACTTTATCAGTAAAGAAAACGGCGCGAAAAAGTTGCGTAAAAACCGCCGTGTGGAGGTGGCAAATCTGCGATGAAACGACTACAATCTCTGATTATCGGTATTGTTGCGATCGTCCTGATCTTGCTCTTTGGTGTCCGTGAATTGGAACGCTCCTCTGGTATGGCAGGCGCTGAGGTCGTCAACATCTACAACTGGGGCGACTACATCGACCCTGATTTGATCAGTAAGTTTGAAGAAGAGACAGGCTACAAGGTCAACTATGAAACCTTTGACTCAAATGAAGCGATGTTCACGAAGATCCAACAAGGCGGTACGTCTTATGACATCGCCATACCGAGTGAATACATGATTGAGAAAATGATGGAACAAAATCTTTTAAAACCATTGGATCACAGTAAAATCAAAGGGTTAGACAATATCGACCCTCGCTTTTTGGACCTGAGTTTTGATCCAGGCAATCAATATTCCATCCCTTATTTCTGGGGAACACTGGGGATCGTCTATAACGATAAATTCTTTGATGAAGGTGAGATCACCCAATGGGACGATCTTTGGAAACCCGAATTAGCAAATAGCATCATGCTGATCGATGGCGCGCGTGAAGTAATGGGATTAGGTTTGGACAGCTTAGGCTATTCTCTAAACAGCAAAGACGATGATCAGCTGCAAGAGGCATTCAATAAGCTGCGGACCATGACCCCAAATATCAAAGCCATCGTCGCAGATGAAATCAAGATGTACATGGCCAATGAAGAAGCATCGGTTGCGGTCACATTTTCTGGGGAAGCAGCCGACATGATGTACGAAAACGAGCACATTCATTATGTGATCCCTTCAGAAGGCTCCAACTTGTGGTTCGATAATATGGTCATTCCTAAGACCTCACAAAACGAAGCCGGCGCTTATGCCTTCTTGAACTTTATGCTGGAACCCGAGAACGCTGCACAAAACGCAGAATACATCGGCTATTCCACGCCTAACCAAGAAGCCATGGCATTACTGCCAGACGAGATCACCGAAGACGAACAATTCTATCCATCCGATGAATTGATGGAACACCTCGAAGTCTATGAAAACTTAGGTGCTGAGTATCTTGGCATCTATAATGATTTGTTCTTGGAATTGAAGATGTATCGGAAATAAGCAAACTGCCATTAAGCAGGGAATGGATCCTGTTTAATGGCAGTTTTTTTTAATTTACTATGACATATCAAAGGAACCTCAAGGAATATGTATTAGAAAAAATCAGCCTCACTTTGTTCAAAATGTTTCAAAAAGTGCTTGACCTAAAGTCAACTCTAGGTGGTATCTTTTTAGATAGAAGAAATGAGCAGCGATTGTTGAAACTCAGAAAAATCACGATTTCCCTTTAGGATAACTTGCTATTTCTTGGTTTAACAGGAATTTAAAAAAGAGCGTCCATCTCCGATTGCCGCTTTTTTTCATTCTAGAAAACGATCAACTCATTTCGACTTCGTGTCTTTTTCCTTGTGAGTAAAACACACAACCATTCAAACATTTCTACAGGAGGTACGTACATGTTATTAGAAAAAATCAAAAGCCCCAAAGAGTTAAAAGAATTGACCAGTGGGCAACTTCAAGAACTGGTAGTAGAAGCACGAACTGCTTTATTGGAAAAAATCAGTCACCATGGGGGGCACAATGGCCCCAATCTGGGGATGGTTGAGATGACGATCGCGTTGCATAAAGTCTTTGATTCCCCCACCGATAAGCTGATTTTTGATGTGTCTCATCAGACCTATATCCATAAAATGTTGACGGGACGCGCCCATGCCTTTCTTGATGCTACGCAGTATGATGCGGTTTCTGGTTACACGAATCCGAAAGAAAGCGAGCACGATCTCTTTACGGTCGGTCATACCTCCACCTCAGTTTCGTTGGCAAATGGTGTGGCGAAAGCCCGTGACCTAAAAAATGAAACGTATAACGTCGTTGCCGTCATTGGCGATGGTTCTCTATCAGGTGGCTTAGCGTTTGAAGGCTTGAACAATATTGTGGAATTAGGCACCAATACCATCGTGATCCTCAACGACAATGACCAATCAATCGCAGAAAACCATGGGGGGATGTATCAGAATTTGCGGGCATTGCGGGAAACCAAGGGGCAAGCAGCAGATAATCTGTTCAAAGCGATTGGTTTTGAGTACCACTATTTAGATGACGGAAATGACCTCGCTGCCTTGATCGCTTTATTTGAAAAAGTGAAAGACATTGATCATCCTGTTTTATTACACATTCATACGATCAAAGGCAAAGGCTTCAAGTTTGCGGAAGAAAATCGTGAAAAGTTTCATGCAGGCGGTCCTTTTAGTTTAGAAACAGGCGAATATATTTCTGCTGGCGGCAATCAAGTAACCTACAACAGCTTAACAACGGATTATTTATTAGAAAAAATGGCGTCAGATCCTAAAGTCGTGGCAGTAAACGCTGGTACACCGATGCTGCTTTTTTCTCCAGAACAACGAGAAAAAGTAGGCAATCAATTTGTAGATGTAGGTATTGCAGAAGAACATGCGGTATCGATGGTTGCTGGGTTAGCAAAAAATGGCGCGAAACCTATCTGGGCCGTTTTTTCTACCTTTATGCAACGTAGTTTTGACCAAATTTCCCATGATTTGGCCTTAAATCATCTGCCTGGAACGATTCTGGTATATGGTGCATCGATTCACGGCATGAATGACGAGAGCCATTTGGGAATTTTTGATATTCCATTTTTGGCACATATTCCCAACCTTATTTATCTTGCGCCAACCTCTAAAGAAGAATATCTGGCAATGTTGGATTGGTCGCTGGAACAAACCAACGCACCAGTTGTGATCCGGGTACCGGTTGGACCTGTCAACGAAACGGCAGTGGCAGTCTCTACTGACTATAGCGATCAAAAAAATGAGGTGACTCAAGCTGGCACGCAGGTAGCCATCGTCGGTGTTGGAAACTTTTATGCGCTAGCAGAAGAGATCGCAGAACAATTGAAAATGCAACATGGAATTACGCCAACGGTGATCAATCCTAAGTTTATTTCAGAGGTCGACAAAGAGTTGCTGGATGCTGTGGCACGATCGCACAAACTCGTTGTCACGTTGGAAGACGGCATACGAGAGGGCGGCTATGGACAAATGATTGCCAGCTATCTTGGTGATCGTGAGATTGCCGTCAAAAACTATGGCTTAGAAAAGAAATTTTATGATAATTACCGGGCAGCAGACGTTTTATCTGAACTTGGTATCACTGCTGAGGCAATTACGAAAGACGTTATGGAACAGTTACAGCAATCAATTCACTAAGGCGTTTTTGAGTAATTACAGTCGATTTATGAAAAGAAGGAAACCTAGCAGAAAACATACTGCAAGGTTTCCTTTTTTTAGACAAACATAAATGAGTTCCAGCAATCGCCATAGAAACCTAGCAAAATACAGAAGACCAATGCTTTTCAAGCATAAAGCCCAAGCGCGTTAAGCATTGGTCAACGAGGTTAATCTAGCGAATAATAAGGTAGTGAAAGGATCACTTTGTCATCTTGGACTATTGGGTTCAGATACAAGGAAGAAAAGGTGTTTTTAAGGAAAGGGGTATTTATGAAATTTTTTTCTATGAAGTTGCTGGCACTACTATCGGTGGCAATGGTCGTCTATTCGGCACCGGCGATTTCTGCCAATGTTCCAGCGATTGCGGCAAGCTTTCCAGAAGTTGAAGCGGTCTACATTGGGTTACTGACCACAATTCCGTCATTGTTTCTTTTACTGGGGATTTTTACTACCAGCATGATCGAAAAAAGGATCGGCAAAAAATACACGATGGTCACCGGCTTGGTCATTGTGGCAGTTTTTGGCACGCTGCCGGCATGGTATCAGGGGAGCTTTCCCGTCTTGTTTCTTTCTCGAGGGATTCTTGGCTTCGGGATCGGCTTATTCAATCGTTTGGCGATTCAAATGATTAGTTTGCTGTTTCAAAATGAGCCGCAAAAGAAAGCCAAAGCCCTTGGATTAGAAAGTGCCGTCGGTGGTTTAGGTGGTATCTTTATGACTTTGCTGGTTGGGCAGCTAGTGAAAATCAGTTGGGAAATGTCCTTCTTGGTTTATGGCTTTGCCCTGATCAGTCTCTTCTTTGTCCAGCTATTTATTCCAAACGAAACACAGGCTGTGACTAATGAGATGTTATTGGCGAACGTCACGGTTTCAAAAGAACGGAAACAGCGATCATTCATTCTGGGTGTGCTCTTGTTTCTAATCGTTGTCTTGTTTATCAATTACAATTTACAGATCACACCATTGTTATTGGAAAAAGGAATCGGGGACGCCACCGAAGGCAGTAACATGATCGCCGCCATTGCGACGGGGGCATTTATCGCCGGCAATGCCTTTGGCTTGATATACAGTCGCCTACATCGCTGGTTGCTGCCCATTGCGGCATTGCTTGCAGGAAGCAGCATCTATTTGACCTATCCCTTGCAGACAGTGGGGCTACTCTTGGGTTGTTCTTTATTATTAGGCTTTGCCTTTCGCAGCATCATGCCTTTTTTCACCCACTTGCTGACGACTGGTGGTGAAGCGGAAGCTAAGTTTGGCACGATCGTCTCGATCGTTGCTTACAATTTAGGGGTCACGTTAGCGCCTTATGCATCACGCTTGCTGATACTAGTCAGCGGCAGTGAAACAGCAGGGATGCAGATGATTCTATCAGGGGGCTTGTTGTGCTTGATTGGTGTCCTAGCTTTTTTGGGAAATAAATACTTTCTGTATTTTGAACGAGGATAGGCGAAAGCTAGCTTGATCCTCGTTTTCCGTCTTCATTTCATCCTTCTCATCGCTTATAATAAAAAGAAACAATGATGAGTTGAGCGCACTAGACAAACTGCCAGCGTCAATCAGAGGGGAGAACCAGATGTATCTTTTTCAAAAAATTGAAGAAGCAGCGTTTAAACAAAATGACGCGAGACGAACGATCGGTGACTTTTTATTAAGCAATCGAGAAAAAGTTAGTGAGTATAGCATGGAAGAAATCGCAAAACTGACCCATACCTCCAAGCCGACGCTGGTCCGTTTTGCAAAATATTTTGGCTTTTCTGGTTGGAAAGAATTTGTATATGCCTTCATGCACGAATTGGCTCATTTTGATGATGGCTCAGCAACGATCGATGTGAATATCCCTTTTGGTGAGACGGCAGACACATTAGAAATCATTGAAAACTTGGCGAACTTGCGCATACAGACGATTAAAGAAACAGCTTCACTTATGACAGTGAAAGACCTGAATCAAGCCGCTCGGCTCATCAATGGAGCTCAAACCATTGTCATCTATGGGCGTAGTCCAAATTCGTATTTCGGGCAGCTGTTTAAACGCAACTTAAACACGATTCATAAAAAAGCCTTTGTTGCGGATACGGACGAAGCGGGCTTGATTTCTAATACGCTGACCCCACAGGATTGTGCCATTCTTATCTCTTATTCTGGTAATAATTCAGAAACGTATCCTATGAAAAATGTGAAAACATTGTTGAAAAATGGTGTGCCGATTATCAGTATTACGAGTGGTGGAGAGAACTATTTGCGGGACTATTCGACGATCGTCTTGACGATTGCTAGCCGAGAAAAACTGTATTCTAAAATCGGAAATTTTTCCACAGAAGAATCGATTCAATTCCTTTTGACAGTTTTGTTTGCTAAGATTTTTTCCCTCGATTATCAGGAAAATATCCAAATGAAAATCACCAATGCTCGTTTTTTAGAGACGAGCCGAAAAACGACGTTTAAAGAGATGGCAGAAGAATAAAAGGACCGCACCGAACATGGTGTGGTCCTTTTTCCCTATTGTACATTGTTGGAAGTGGTTAATTTCAATTCAATCGGCTCACCGGCAGCGACAAGACGAATCCGCTTTGGATTGACGATCCGATCGTACAAAGCTTCAGGATCCCCATTAAAGGCATCGATATGCGGAGCATCCACTGTTCCCCAATGGGAGAGGATCAATTCAGCATGCGGATAGGTGTTTGCCAGCTTGACGGCATTCTCAAAGCCGATGTGCCACGCGTTGTCGTTAAAGTCAAACAAGATCGCATCTGGCTGAGGCATCTCTAATTGCTCTGGTAAAAGACGAGAATCGCCAGGAATCCACAAGGAACCATCCGGGGTATCGATCCAAAAGCCACAATAGTCCTCAATTTGGAAGACACGATCAAATTTTTTCGTTTCATTTTGCCAAAGGTGATACGCCTTTGTTAAAGAAATCGTCAAATTCTTCACGGTGAATGAATCGTAGATTTCGTGGCCTTGGGCAGCAACTTGAAAGTGCTCTTGCATAAGTTCGGCAACATATTTGGGTCCATGGAAGCTATCGGTAACCGGGACTAATTTTTCAATCGTCGGAATGCCGTAGTGATCATTATCTGAATGGGTGATCAATACCGCATCTAAGTGAGGGACTGCCGCCGGTTTGATTGGCAGATCGATCAGTAACGGCAGGTCAAATCCTTCTAAGACCGGATCGACCATGATACAAGTACCACGGCTGTTTAGAAGAATACCGGAGTTTCCTAACCAGCGAATGATCGTTTGATCCGTTTTTTGAAAAGCGTCTTCATGAAAAAAAATCGTTTTTGGAGGCATTGCTTGTTTCGCATTTGTCATTTTCCATCGTTCCCTTCGCCTGTTTTTTATAAAGCCAACGTAAAATAGCCGTTCATAACCGGCTAGATCAAATCGGTGATTCAGTAAGGATTGCTTCAATGGTCGGGGGAAGAAGCAGTGGTTTGGTCCGTTGTTGCGGGATCATCGGGGTGTTCATTTTGGTTGGTAGATCCATTACGTTTAAAGGCCTATTATGATCGCAGTAAATCAAAAGTAACACAATCATCTAGTAAATTATATCATTGTTTCTAGTGGCTTCGTCAAGGCGATGTTTGGTCTTTTAATGGAATAAATTTCGAAAAAAGAGCGGTATTTAATGAAAAGGTGAAATCCATTTCGACTTTAGGAAAATGTGTTGGAACCGCTCTCTAAAAATGGTACATTGCTGGCAGAAAGAACAGTATGTTTTACCGGTGAGCACATACAACATAGATTTTCTTTGAAATTTATCTAGGGGTGGAATGTATGAGTGAAAATTATCAATCATTAGCAAAAAAATCGTCCAGTATCTGGGGGGACAAGAAAATATCACGGATGCCTATCATTGTCAAACACGATTACGCTTTAAAGTCAAAGATGAAAAGTGTATAGATCAAGGAGAACTAGAGGCACTCGATGGGGTTGCCAAATACATCAATAACGCAGGGGTACATCAAGTCGTGATTGGAACACATGTCAAAGATGTCTATGAAGAAGTCACAAAATTGGTTTCGCTTCAATCATCAGGGACGTCAGAGCCTGGGGAGAAAAAAGGGCCGGCAGCTGCAGTGATCGATTTTGTGGCAGGAACGTTTCAACCAATTATTCCGGCATTGTCCGGTGCTGGAATGGTTAAGGCAGTTTTGGCTTTGTTGATCGTCTTTGATGTGATCACCGCTGATTCGCAAACCTATTACATGCTGAATCTTTTTGCAGATGGTGTTTTCTTCTTCTTACCAATGATCCTGGCCTTCACTGTGGCACAAAAATTGCGATGCAATCCGATTTTAGCGGCTTCAGTGGCTGCTATGATGATGCATCCTAATTGGGGTGCCTTGGTCACAGCAGGCGAACCCGTTCACTTTTTTGGGGTTATTCCTTTTACATTAGCAAACTATACGGGATCAGTTATTCCGATCCTGATCGTGATTTTTTTCCAATCGTATGTCGAAAAGTTTTTGAACAAAGTGATTCCAAAATCAGTAGAACTGGTTTTTGTTCCAATGCTAACATTTTTGATAATGGGTACATTAGCCTTCTCGCTATTTGGACCGATCGGTAGTATCTTGGGTGGCTATTTGGCAACTTTCTTTACCTTCTTAAGTGTCCATGCTAGCTGGGTTCCAGCGGTTTTGATTGGGGGCTTTTTACCAATCATGGTGATGTTTGGTTTGCACAATGGGATTGCTCCTTTAGGGGTGATGCAAATGGCAGAACTTGGGTATGACAGTATTTTTGGTCCAGGGGCATTAGTCTCAAACATAGCTCAAGCAACCGCAGTAGCAATTGTCGCATTGCGTACGAAAGAGAAAAAGACTAAGCAGTTGGCGGTATCAGGGGCGATTACTGCCTACATGGGGATTACTGAACCCGCTTTATATGGAATCAATTTGCCAAAAAAATATCCGTTAGTTGCGGCAATGATCGGTGGGGCTTCTGGTGGTTTGTATGCTGGCTTAACCAATACGCATCGCTTTGCGACCGGTTCGTCTGGTCTCCCAGCAGTCTTACTATATATCGGTGATGATACGATGCGCTATTTTTGGAATATCATTATTGCATTGGTGATTGCAGCTGTGGTGAGTGCGGTCGTTACCTATGTCTTAAGTTTCAAATATGAAACAAAAGTGACAATTGATGTTCCGGAGATGAAAGCAGTAGTCTTAGAAGATACCCAATTGATCAATCCTGTACCAGGAACCGTGATGCCACTGAATCAAGTCAAAGATGACGCATTTGCTTCTGAAGCACTCGGAAAAGGATTCGCGGTCGATGAACCCATCGGTGAAGTCATTGCGCCTTTTGATGGAAAAGTCGCTGCTGTTTTTCCTACCAAACACGCGATTGGCTTGGTTTCAGACACGGGAATTGAATTGTTGATCCATGTCGGTTTAGACACAGTGGAACTAAATGGTCAGTATTTTGATGCGTTAGTAGAAGCAGAGCAAAAAGTTACAAAAGGGCAGCGATTGTTGACGTTTGATGTACAGCAGATAAAAGCTGCAGGATATGTCACACAAGTACCGATCATCGTTACCAATACACCACAATATACCGCAGTCGAACTTTTGAAAGAAGGATTGGTAGCTAAAGAAGAGGAAGTACTTGTAGTCAAAGTTTAGGAGGAAATAACATGGGATTATCAGATGATTTTTTATGGGGTGGTGCAACGGCTGCCAATCAAGCAGAAGGAGGCGTATTAGCAGGAGGACGTGGCTTATCAAATGTCGACCTCTTACCAACTGGTCCTGATCGCGCAAAGGTCGCTGCTGGTGAACTGGAAATGTTGGAATGGCAAGAAGATTCTTTTTATCCAGCCCAAACGGCCATTGATATGTACCACCATTATATGGAAGATATTGCCCTTTTTGCCGAAATGGGTTTTAACGTGTACCGGATGTCACTTTCTTGGTCACGGATTTTTCCAAATGGCAATGACGAAGAGCCCAACGAAGAAGGATTGCTTTTTTATGAGAAAATCTTCAAAGAATTGAGAAAACATCAAATCGAGCCATTAGTCACGATTGCCCACTTCGATGTTCCGCTGCATTTGATCAAGGAATTTGGGGGCTGGAAAAATCGCCGACTCATTGATTTCTATGTGACCTATGCGGAAACCGTCTTCCAGCGCTATCGCGGGTTGGTCAAATATTGGCTGACAATCAATGAAATCAATATTTTGCTGCATCAGCCCTTTGTAGGTGGCGGGATCGTCTTTAAAGAAGGGGACAATCGTCAAGAAATCAAATACCAAGCAGCGCATCACCAGTTAGTCGCCAGTGCCTTAGCAACCCAAAAGGCTCATGAGATCGATCCGACCAATCAAGTTGGTTGTATGCTGGCTGGTGGCAGTCATTATCCTTATACTTGCCGACCTGAAGATTACCAAGAAGCAATCAATCGTGATCGCGAAGGCTATTTCTTTATCGATGTGCAAGCCCGAGGCAAATACCCCAATTATGCCTTGAAAAAATTTGAACGAGAAGGCTTAACGATCAAAATAACACCTGAGGACGAGGCGATTTTAGCGGCTTCGCCGGTTGATTTTGTCAGTTTTTCTTATTACTGTTCGCGAACGGTCAGTGCCCATTCAGAAGACTATGCGCAAGCGACAGGGAATCTCTTTCCATCAATTAAAAATGAACATCTACCATCGACTGAGTGGGGGTGGCAGATTGATCCGTTAGGACTGAGAAATTCATTGAATCAATTGTATGATCGCTATCAAAAACCGTTGTTTATCGTAGAAAATGGGTTAGGGGCGATCGATACCCCTGATGAGAATGGGTTTGTCGCAGACGATTATCGGATCGACTATTTAAAAAAACATATTCAAGCCTTCAAAGATGCAGTGACGATCGATGGCGTGGAACTACTTGGTTATACTACTTGGGGGTGTATTGATCTTGTAGCAGCCAGCACGGGTCAAATGAGTAAACGCTACGGCTTTATCTACGTGGATCGAGACGATCAAGGCAATGGCAACTTGAAACGAACCAAGAAAAAATCCTTTGAGTGGTATAAAAAAGTGATCGCTTCAAATGGGGATTGGCTATAAGATCGATTGCCATTCATACTTTCAATAACGGAAATTAGAAGAACATATAACTTTGCAGTGGTACCTCTTAGAATGGGTACTACTGTGAAGTTTTTTTATAGACGTTAAGGCGAACGTCCAAAAATGAAATTGGATCTGCATTATCTGCCTATGAAGAATTTGGTAAAGTAAAGACAATGTAGAAAGCGTTATCAGTAGTGTGGTATGATACAACTATTGATAACTATTATGGAGAAAAGTCTATGAAACATTCCTTTCAAGAAGAATTAAATCATGAGATAAAAAAACGCTTTTCACTATTAGCGATCCTAGTGTCAGCGTTCTTGTTTTTATTGTTGATTTTGTTTGTATTTGCTATCCAATATTATCAGTTGACGCTGGAAACAAATAATATAAGAAATAATTTTCATGAAGATCAAGCAGAATATAAAAAAATTTTAAGTACTATGAATAGAAAGTCAATTCCGTTATTTTTAAAAAACGAAAAAACAGATCGTGAAATATATAGCGAATATTATGAGCTGAGTGCTGAGCATCTATCCAGAGGTATTTTAGTGATTATGGATCAAGCAGGATCCATCAGATTTACCACTCAACAAACCGGACAAAATCCAGTTATTTCGCCCAATTATTTAAAAACAGTTCTTTCAGGAAATAACTACCACCGCAGCATGAGACGTATTACGAAAGGGGAGGACAGCAATCATTATTTAGTGATGATTGATACTATCAGTGAGGGAGGGACAGAGTTAGGGTATAGTGCGATACTGCTCAATGGAAATGACTTCTTACCTGAGGGCTTATATTATGGTACCAATTACATCATTGCTGATCAGTTTGACAATGTCTACGCAAATAATGCGAATCATTTTATCACAGGAACATTGAAAAAAATTAATTCGAATGTTTTTGATCGCTTCTTATTTTCCTATGATAGACAATTATACCTTTCTAAGAAAAGTCTGATTGGTCAAAATATTAACCTTTATACTTATTCGATGATTTTTCCAATCAGTGTATTGGCATTATTTGGTATCACTTCAGCATTGATTATTTTTCTAGTATTGCTATATCACTCAAAGCGTTTAGCAACTAAGATAGCCAAAAGAAACACGGTGAGTATTAAGATGCTTGTAGATGAAACAAAGAAAATCAGGAATGGTGAAAAGCAAAAAATCGAGATACAAACGGAAGATGAGTTTGAATTCTTAGCCGACAACATCAATGAGATGATGGAGGAATTGGATCGATTGATTCAAATGAAAATTTATTTGGAAAAAAAGAAGAATTTATATGAGATCAAGATGCTGGAAGCGCAATTTCATCCTCATTTTCTATATAACACTCTTGAAAACATCAGAATTACCAGTAAAATTGATACAGATTTGAGTGAAAGGCTGATTTTATCATTAAATCGAGTGCTGCGTTACAGCATCGATCATGCCAATGAAAAAAGCAATCTGATAGATGACCTTGCGATTTTACAGGATTTTTTGGAAGTTACAAAAATACGTTTTGAAAAATTTATTTACACGATCGATGTGGAAAAAGATCTGCACATGATTCAGATACCGCGACTGTTTTTATTACCGGTTGTTGAAAATGCAATCAAATATGGAATGAAAGAACGAAATGATCTTAAAGTAGCGGTCGCTGTATTTTCAAAAGGGGAAGAAATTTTTTTGAAGTGCGCGATAATGGGCCTGGATTTGAAGAAGAATTGATTGAAAAAATCTATCTGCAGTATGAAGAAGAAGAGACGCATCATGGCTTGATCAACAGTTATCGCAGATTAAAAATAGAATATCCTTTTCTTGATTTGCGTATTTTTAATCATAAGAAAGGCGCATGTGTTCAATTTGTAGTTTGGAGGACTATCGATGGTGTATAAATTATTAATAATAGAGGACGAGCATTTAATTCGACGTTGGTTAGCCTATGCGATCGATTATTCTGATATAGGATTGAAAGTAGTTGGTGCTGCAGAAAACGGACAAGAGGGAGCTGATATGATTCGCAATTATCTGCCAGATATTGTGATTTCTGATATCAATATGCCGGTTATGGATGCCTTCGAAATGTTTGAATTGACGAAAGATCTCTTCTTCAAAAAAATCATTCTCTCAGGATACAATGATTTTTTTAATGCAAAAAAGGCGATTCATTACGGCGTTAGAGAATTTCTTGCTAAACCATTACAAACAGAGGAACTAAGGCTAAGCTTGCTTCAGCTAACGAATGAATTGGAAAACGAAAAGCGTTTGACCAATCAGAAAAAGTATGAAGCATTGGTGGTAGCTAGAAAAACGCACCACGATAAAGATATGATCGTTCATCAGGTACTAAGTTGGATCCATGAGTATTATGCACAAAAATTTACTATTGCGGATATAGCAGCTAGTTTAGGCTACAGTGAAAGTTACCTGTATAAAAAAATTAAAGACCATCTTGACATCACCATTAACGATTATGTGAATCGTTATCGAATCAAAAAGGCAATCGATCAATTAATCGAGGATCCAAATGTACTCATATATGAAGTAGCAGATAGGGTTGGATTTTCTGACTATAAATATTTCAATAAAGTATTTAGAAGATATATTGGTGTTTCGGTCACTGAGTTTAAGGAGGAGATTCTCTAAAGTGTAGAGAATTTTCTCCTTTTTGTATAGATGTGTGCTATTTTGAAAGCGTTTTATAGAGTGTATGATAAAGGTATACTTTGGAGAGGGGAATGAAAATGAAAAACAAATTTGTTTATTCAGTTATATGTGCATCGGCATTAGTTGGTTTAGCAGCTTGCGGCAATGGAGGAACATCCAACTCGTCAGACACTGCTTCTTCTGGCAGTGATACATTAGTGATTTATTCACCAAACTCAGAAGGACTAATCAACGCAACAATACCTGCTTTTGAAGAACGTTATGGGATTAAAGTGGACCTGATTCAAGCAGGAACTGGTGAATTATTCAAAAAACTTGAAAGTGAGAAAAATGCACCTGTTGCAGATGTCGTCTTTGGCGGTTCCTATACACAATATTCTGAAAATCAGCATCTTTTTGAAGAATATGTATCAGATGAAAATGACAATATTGAAGAAGATTATCAAAATCAAACCGGTTTCTATACACCTTATACGATTGACGGCAGTGTTTTGATCGTAAATCCAGACCTAACAGAAGGAATGACTATTGAAGGGTATAGTGATTTGCTGAATGATGATTTAGCCGGAAAAATAGCTACGGCTGATCCAGCTAATTCTTCCAGTGCCTTTGCTCAGTTAACAAATATGTTGCAAGCTCAAGGCGGCTATGAATCTCAAGAAGCTTGGAATTATGTAGAGGATTTATTTACGTTGATCGATGGAAAGATAAGTTCAAGTTCTTCCAACGTCTATAAAGCAGTTGCTGATGGGGAGATGGCTGTTGGTTTGTCTTATGAAGATCCGACTGTCAAACTGCTAAATGATGGGGCGAATGTAGAAATCGTGTACCCGAAAGAAGGTACCGTTTTCTTGCCAGCTAGTGCTGCAATCATCAAAAATGCAAAAAACATAGAAAATGCCCAAAAATTTATTGATTTTATTATTTCAGAAGATGTTCAAAATACGTTGGGGACAACGACAACAAATCGCCCTGTACGTAAAAATGCACAAACAAGCGATAATATGAAACCACTCAAAGAGATCAATACGATTGTAGAAGATTACGACTATGTAATTGAAAATAAAGATGAAATCGTCAATAAATATAATGAAATTTATGTTGGTATCCAATCCAAATAAGAAGGTGTGGAAAATATGAGTCAAATAACCATAAATAAAGCAAAAAAAGTCTATGACTTACAGCCAGTGATTGAAAATCTTGATTTGACAATTCCTGAGGCGTCTCTATTTACTTTATTAGGACCCTCAGGATGCGGAAAGACAACTTTGCTTAGAATGATTGCAGGTTTTAACTCGATCGAGGGAGGCGATTTTTACTTTGGGAGTGAGCGAATCAACAATATGGAGCCAAGTAAACGCAATATTGGCATGGTCTTTCAAAATTATGCAATTTTTCCTCATTTAACAGTGAGAGAAAATGTAGCTTTTGGACTTCGTCAAAAGAAAACTTCAAAGGAAGAACTGACAAAACGGACAAATAAGTATTTAAAGTTAATGCAAATCGACAAGTTCAGTGAAAGAAAACCGGATCAGTTGAGTGGCGGTCAACAGCAACGAGTTGCTTTAGCTAGAGCTTTAGCTATTAATCCGAAGGTTTTGCTTATGGATGAGCCTCTCAGCAATCTAGATGCGAAACTCCGTGTAGATATGCGTCAGGCGATACGTGAGATTCAGCATGAAGTAGGAATAACGACAGTCTATGTCACTCATGATCAAGAAGAAGCGATGGCTATCTCTGACCAGATTGCAGTAATGAATCTAGGGAAGATCCAACAAGTAGGAAGACCGAAGGAATTATATCATAGACCGAGCAACGAGTTTGTTGCTACCTTCATTGGACGAACAAATATGATTCCTGCTAAATTGATTCACGATGATGAAGGTACTAAGATCCAATTGTCTAATGGTTACCAGATGGCATTTCCAGAACTAGATAGTGAAATGGAACAAGATGTACGTTTAAGTATTCGACCTGAAGAATTTACCCGCAGCGATCAAGGTGATATTTCTGCCGTCATTATTGATAGTCTTTATCTTGGACAAAACACAGAATACTATATGAAGACAGAATTTGGCGAGAAAATTCAGGTCAGTGAGGAATCTACTTTTACAGAAGATTTGGGTGCAGGTGATAAAGTCAAGTTGCTGATCAAACGAAACAAGATCAATATATTTACCTCAGATGGCTCAATCAATCTTTTGGGGGTGAGATAAATGAACTCGGAAAGAAAAAAAATCAATATTTGGACAGTTTCTTCGTTGTTTATTTTTACAGCATATTTGATTTTCTTGGTCTATCCTATTGTTACTATCTTAGGACAAGCAATGTTTGTAGATGGAAGAATGTCTTTTAATAATTTTTCCCAATTCTTCTCCCAAAGTTATTATTTTGATACTCTGTTTAATAGTTTTAAAGTTTCGTTGACAGCGACTCTCTTCGCACTGATATTAGGAACTCTATTAGCATATTTTTTCTCGATGTATGCTTTTAAAGGTAAGAAAACCTTGCAAATTCTCATTATCATTGCCTCCATGTCGGCCCCTTTTGTCGGTGCATATTCATGGATCCTATTACTTGGACGAAATGGGCTGATTACTCGTTTTATGATGAACGTTTTTGGATTCCCACAAATTGACATTTACGGGTTCTCTGGAATTGTTCTCGTATTTACATTGCAACTATTTCCACTGGTTTTTCTTTATGCTTCGGGCGCATTTTCTAGTATTGATAATTCCATTTTAGAAGCGGCTGAAAGTATGGGCGCGCGAGGAATCAATCGGTTTTTTAAAGTTATTCTTCCACTACTTGTTCCTACGTTATTAGCAGCTGGTTTACTCGTTTTCATGAGAGCATTCTCTGATTTTGGTACACCTATGTTGATTGGAGAAGGGTATCGTACGTTTCCAGTTTTAATTTATACGCAATTCATAAGTGAAGTAGGAGGGAATGCAGCCTTCGCTTCAGCATTGGCCATTTTAGCCATTATCATCGCACTCTCTATTTTTCTTATTCAAAAGTATATTGCTAATCGTCATAGTTTTAGTATGAACTCATTGCACCCGATTGAGCCGAAAAAAGTCAGCAAAGGGAAAACTGCGATGATCTCATTTTTTGTCTATAGTGTGGTATTTATTGCCATTTTACCGCAACTCTATTTGATTTATACTTCGTTTTTAAAGACATCAGGAATGATTTTCGTACCCGGTTATTCGTTAGATAGTTACAGAAATGCTTTTGGCAGAATGGGCTCAGCCATTTTTAATACAATACGTTTGCCTTTGATCGCATTAGCAATCGTGATCGTTTTTGCTACGATGATTTCCTATTTAGCAGTTCGAAAAAGAAATATTTTTACTTCAATGATTGATAGTTTGAGTATGATTCCTTATATTGTACCAGGCACAGTTTTAGGTATTGCCTTTATCACTTCGTTCAATACAGGGATTGGCGGCACAGGGATTCTAGCCATAACAGGTACAGCATTTATTATGATCGCCTCGCTGACAGTCAGAAGATTGCCTTATACTATTCGCTCATCTGTTGCAAGCCTTCAACAGATTTCGCCAAGTATTGAAGAAGCGGCAGAAAGTTTGGGAAGCACACGAATGAATACGTTTGTTAAAATAACTATTCCCATGATGATGTCCGGAATCGTGTCAGGAGCGATATTATCTTGGATAACGATGATATCAGAGCTTTCTACATCGATCTTGCTGTACAATGTACGAACTCGCACAATGACAGTTGCGATCTATACTGAAGTAATAAGAGGAAATTATGGTATTGCGGCGGCCTTGTCAACGATATTAACTGGCTTGACGGTTCTTTCATTAATGCTTTTTATGAAAGTATCGAAAAGCAAAACAATCACTATGTAGCGGAATTCAAAAATAGTTGTAAGTCACATGATTTCGAGGTATCGGCTTTTCGAACCGCTCTATTTAAGGAAATGAACGCCAACAGAATCTCCTGCTGGAAATTATGCGGCATACACATGAATCCAAATAAAAAAGTAGAAGATCTAAATTATCTTTAAGTAAAAAAGCACTCGCTTCTAAACGAGTGCTTTTTACTATTGAATAATTTGCCATTCTTGAATTTTTTCAAGAGTACCGCTTTGTCGGCAGCTTCCGCAAAGGAATGCTGAGCGGCGGTTTCGTTTAAGAAGCGCATCTCTGATTCGGTCATGTCGCAATGATGAGCCATTTGCAGGTATTCATTGGTCAATGTCGTGTTTGAGACCGTTCGGTTATCGGTGTTCAAACAAAAAGGGACCTTGGCTTCTAGCCATTCTCTTAATGGGTATGCCGAGTATGTGGGAATCGCACGAGTATGAACATTGCTAGTAGGACAGCCTTCGATACAGCGATTTTGTTCTCGAACAAACGCTTGGGCAGTGTGGTCTCCTTTTAAGGCGATGCCGTGGCCAATCCGCTGCGCACCGCTTTCGATGGCTTGATAAATGTTTTGCACACAGCCACATTCGCCTGCATGTAAGGTCAGCTGGACACTTTGGTTCTTGAGGAACACTTGATAGCTGGCAGCTAAATCAGGGACGTACCCATCTTCTTCTGGACCTGCCAGATCAATGCCGACTACTTTTTCATCGGTAAGAGCGATCGCTTCATCAAAAATCGCCGTAATAGCTGGTAGGTCTTCTTGACGCATCCCAATGACCAAAACATTGCCTTTGATTGGGTAGCGTTCTTCTGCTCGTGCGATGCCTTCAATCACGGCTTGGATGGTCTGGCTGCAAGTAAGTCCTTTGTCCATCGATAAGCTGGGAGCAAAGCGAATCTCAATATAAGCGACCCCATCTTGAGCAGCTTGTTCCATCACGTCATAGGCGGCGGCAGCTAGCGCTTCTTGTGTTTGCAGATACGGCCGAACGAAATCAAAACAGCTAAGGTAATCCCTCAGGTCATGACAATCCTTGGGGGCTTGCATCTGTGCTTTCACAGCTTCTATGTCTTGCTCGATCGGTAGTTCTTGCTGATTGGCGATGGCGATCAATGTTTCTGGACGAATGGAACCGTCGAGATGGCAGTGAAGTTCTACTTTAGGAAATGCTTGGATTTGTTGTTGAGTAAGCACAGTGTTCCTCCTGTCTAGGTCGAATTTTTTTAAGTATGAATATAGCATACTTCCAAAGCCCATGCTACCCAAAAAGGAAATTCTCATAGAAAGCAAAACAGCAGCCGCGAATTACTTGTGCGGCTGCTGGTTTTATTGTGGGAGAGTGACTCAAATCAATTCCGATAGATCGGTAAAAGGCAATGACAGATCGTGAGCGGCTTCTTTTGAAGTAAATGCGCCCTCATAGGCGATGACCCCTTTGGCAAGTGCCTGATTTTCTCGCAACGCTGCTAAAGGATCGTTCGCTAGCTGCTGGGCATACGGCAAGGTGGCAATGCTCAATGCGATGGTTGCCGTTTGTGGTACAGCACCTGGCATATTCGCCACTGCATAGTGAATAACTTCTTCCCGGATATAGGTTGGCTCGTCGTGGGTGGTGACTTTGTCTTCGGTCTCAAAAATTCCGCCTTGGTCAATGGCAATATCGACGATCACAGATTTTTCAGGCATCTGTTTCACCATGTCGCGGGTCACTAAGCACGGAGCTTTTTGTCCTGGCAATAAGACGGCTCCTACCACCAAGTCTGCGGATTGGATCGTTCGTTCGATATTCAAGCGATTGGAATACAAGGTTTGGACTTGACCAGAAAACTGTCGATCCAGCTCTTGTAAGCGTGGGATCGAAACGTCTAAAATCGTTACTTGTGCGCCCAGACCTACGGCGACTCTCGCGGCATTCTCACCGGCAACGCCACCACCAATGATCGTTACCCGACCTTGACGGACGCCGGGAACACCTGAAAGCAGGATCCCTTTTCCGCCATATATTTTTTCGAGAAATTGTGCGCCGATTTGAACAGACATTCTTCCAGCGATCTCACTCATAGGCGATAGCAGAGGCAGGGTGCCGTTCGCCAGCTGGACGTTTTCATAAGCAACAGCGATCACTTTGCTGTCGATCAATGCTTGAGCAAGCTTTTGATTGGCGGCTACGTGGAAATAGGTGAATAAAACCAGTCCCTCATGCAAAAAGGGGTATTCTTCTGGTAAAGGTTCTTTGACTTTCATAACCAATTCAGAGGCCCAAACCTCTTCAACGGTAGTAATCGTAGCGCCGACTTCCTGATACGCTTGATCAGAAAAGGTTGATCCTGCACCAGCGCCTTGTTCAACGAAGACTTCGTGTCCGTCTTGGACTAACTCATAGACTCCCGAGGGCGGCAATGCCACACGATTTTCATTGTTCTTGATTTCTTTTGGGATACCGATTTTCATAGACTTCACACCTTTCTTTCTTCCATTATAATAGAAAGCGGATTCCTAAGGGGAGAAAGAATGGTTTTTTTATTAAAAAAGTAAGATCCAGTTGCTGCTTTCGGGACGACAAAGAAAAAAGCCCCCAATGGGACTTTTTTCGATCAATCAGCTGAAGGTCCAAAAGCGCAAGCTTTGATCAGCGATTTCATCTAGTGTGTAATAGATAGAGTAATGGGATTTTTCTGGATCATCATTGGGATCTAAGACAAACACTTGATCGTCCATCATTCCACCTAAGACCATAATATGGCCGCCATCTGTAAATTCCCCTGGGGTCATAGAAACGATGACGGGATGGTTTTGTTGCAAATAAGCTTCAACGCTGGCTAGATCTGTGCCGAGATCATAATAGTTGTAGCCGTTTGCATCGGCAAAGTCAGAAAAAATCCGCCAGTCCGTTCCTTGGCCGTCAACGTAATAATGATCTCCTGCCCAATCGAGGTCTTCCAGTGGCGAAATGGGATATCCTTCAAGGTAGGATTGAACCATCGCAAGAGAAGCGATCGCGCAGCCGTTTTCTGCCAAGGTCTGGCTGCCGTCATTGCCATAGGATCTATCGGCCCATTCTTCGTTCGTCTGCAAGAAAATCGGTGTTGTGATGTCCATTTCCCCTAAGTAAGCATTGATATCTTCACTTAAAATAGCTTGGGAGTAAACATAGTCGTCATCGTAGCTATCATCATAGGCAACGGCGGTAGACACGTGTTCGGACAACTCTCCGTACAACACGTGATGAGAGATTCGATTGAACCCTATCCAAATCAACACCAATCCTGCTAAAACAATCATTGGCCGACGCTTTCGATAAACATCTGTCTGTTTTTGCATTTTTCCCTCCTTGTTTTACGAATCGTACGTATTCATCCTGTTCTTTTAAGTAAAACAAAGGAGGGGGAGCTTGTCATCGGCCTACAGACCGATTCCACGATCAACTTTCAAATACCTCTAGTTCTAAGCTAGTATTTTCCCATGCTTCTAATAGGGCTTCTTGTTCAGTGCGGGCTTGTTCTAACGCTTGATTCAACGCGGTCAATTTTTTATGATCATTCAACGCTTCTGGTGCGGTCATGTCTTGTTCCAGTTGCTGGATCGTTTCTTCTATCTTGGCAAGCTCTTCTTCGATTTGGGCGACTTTTCGCTGTAAGGTTCTAACGGCTTTTTGCTGTTCTTTGCTTTGGACAAAGTTTTGTTTGCCTGCTGAAATGGTGGTTTCGGTTGTTTTTGCTTCCAGCATCGCTGCGATTTCAGCTTCTTCTTGTTTCTTTTCTAAATAATAATCGTAATCGCCTAGATAGAGCTTGCTGCCATTTTCAGACAGTTCCACGACCTTGGTGGCGATTCGATTGATAAAGTAGCGGTCGTGAGATACGAAGAACAACGTGCCTTCATAATCGATCAGGGCATTTTCTAAGACTTCTTTGCTGTCGATGTCTAAGTGGTTGGTTGACTCATCCAAAATCAAGAAATTGTCATGGTCCATGGCTAATTTTGCCAAAGCGACACGGGCTTTTTCGCCACCGCTTAACAGCGTGATCGGCTTTTCAACATCTTCTCCCGAAAATAAGAAGCTGCCTAATATATTGCGAATCTCGACTTCAGGTGTGGTACTGTGGTCATCCCAAAGCTCATGGAGGATCGTTTTGGTTGAGTGCAGATCGGATTGAGTTTGGTCATAGTACCCGATTGAGACATTGGCGCCAAAATGGACCTTTCCTTGAATAAAGGGGATTTTATGAATCAGCGATTTCAGTAAGGTTGATTTGCCGATCCCATTCGGTCCTACTAAAGCGATCGCATCTTTGCGCCGAACATCTAAGTCGATGGGCGCCGATAAGACTTCTTCTTCAGAATAACCGATAGCGGCATTTTCTACTTGCATTACAACATTTCCTGAAGGTTTTTCAATGGAAAAAAGGAAGTGGGCGGACTTTTCATCTCCTTGCGGGCGATCCAACCGGTCCATTTTCTCCAATTGCTTACGGCGACTTTGCGCGCGTTTGGTGGTAGAGGCACGGACAAGATTGCGGGCAACAAAGTCTTCCAGTTTATTGATTTCTTCTTGCTGCTTTTCAAAGGCTTTCCATTCGCTTTGCAGCTGTTCGGCTTTCAGGGTCAAATAGCGGCTGTAATTGCCTTTGTAGTGGCGCATTTTTTGGCGACTCAGTTCGTAGACTTCGTTGACGACTTTGTCTAGGAAGTAACGGTCATGGGAAACGATCAGCAACGCACCGGCATATCCTTGTAGATAGTTTTCCAGCCAAGATAACGTTTCGATGTCTAAATGGTTGGTCGGCTCATCCAGGATCAAGATATCAGGTTTTTGCAGCAGCATTTTTGCTAATGCCAAACGGGTTTTTTGACCACCGGAAAGGGTATCGATCGGCTGTGTGTAAAAAGAAGGATCAAACTGAAAGCCGTGCAAGACGGAGCGAATTTCATTTTCATAGCCATAGCCGTTTTTTTCTGCAAATTCATGCTGCAACTGGTCGTATTCTTTCAGGAGATTGCCAGAGTCAGCAGCAGGATCTGCTTCGGAGATAGCGATCTCTAAGGTACGCATGCGCTGCTCCATCTGCCGAACCGTTGCAAAAGCTCCTAGCATTTCTTCCCAAACGGTGGCCTGACTATCAAGTCCGGTATCTTGAGCTAAGTAGCCCATCGTAGCAGTTTTATTTTTAGCGATCGTTCCTTTATCAGGACTTTCGAGTCCAGCAATAATTTTCAGTAGCGTTGATTTACCAGCACCGTTGCGCCCAACAAGCGCGATTCGGGAATTGCTGGCAATCTCTAATTGGATATTTTCAAATAAAACCTCGGCTCCGAAAAGACGGGCGATTTGGTTGGCTTGTAATAAAATCATGTGTATGTCATTCCTATCTTTAAGAAACTTGTCTGTATCAAGGTTGCAATACTACAAGTCTATCATATTTTAGGGGAAACGGCGATTGGGAAAAAGTTTGATTTTACCATTATAAAATTTATATTTCAAATTATGAGCATTCAAATTGATTTTTGAACAATGTATTTGTTATGATAGCTTCATCACAAGTGAATTTTTCACAATGGGGGAGTATTCTTTGAAAGATCATCAAATTCCAAAGGCAACAGCGAAGCGATTGCCTTTATATTATCGTTACTTGCGTATTTTGCACCAAGCAGGCAAATTAAAAGTTTCTTCGACCGAACTAAGTGAAGCTGTTCAAGTTGATAGTGCGACGATCCGCCGCGACTTTTCCTACTTTGGTGAATTAGGAAAACGCGGCTACGGCTATGATGTTGAAAGCTTGATGCAGTTCTTTGCGAAGACATTGAACGAAGACCACATGACGAATGTAGCTTTAGTCGGTGTCGGAAACTTGGGGAGCGCCTTGTTGAAATACAAATTTCATCAAAGCAACAGCATTCGGATCAGTGCCGCATTTGATGTCAACGAAGATCTAGTTGGTCGAATCGTAGATGGTGTGCCGGTCTATCCAATGGATGACATGAAGGAACAAGTGAAGATCCAACAGATCGATGTGGCTATTTTGACGGTTCCCGCACAACATTCACAAGATTTAGTGAACGAGCTTGTGAAAGCTGGCATTAAAGGAATCTTGAACTTTACACCTGCGCGAATCACTGCACCAAAAGGCGTGCTGATTCAAAACGTTGACTTAACCAATGAATTGCAAACATTGATTTATTTCTTGCATTCAGGCAACGTCTTGTCACATGAAGAACCAGTAGAAGAACCATCACTAAGCGAATAATCGCATCACATAAATAGGAACCAGCAAAACAGCTGCCAGATCGTAGTATACACAACGATCTGACAGCTTTTTTTGACTTTTATTCACTGAACTTACTCGTCTAACTGGTCAAAAAGTGATTCGTAGGAATCTTGCTCCTCAACGCTTGTGAGCGCTTTTTGATACCGCAAGATTTGTTGAGTCAAACGTGTGAAATCGATGATGCGGGCTTCACGATGCACTTCTTTCCCATTCGCGAACAAGAGGACGACGGGAACCGTCAAGACCGAAAATAAACTGGCTGCTTCTGGCTCTGCCAGCGTGTTGATGGTAAATAGGGGGAGTTGTTGGGTTTGTGCCAGTGTTTGGATGCGTGGTTTGTCTGCAACACAAATACTGCAATTCGGTTGAGAGAGATAGAGTAGTGCCAACGGATGTTGGTCGAGCTGCTCTTGGATCGGTTGATTTTTTTGCATAAGTCATTCCTCCATGGAAAATGTACGCTGTTCTTGAGGAAAAGTCAAAATATCTGCTAGCAGCTGATCGCTTAAATGAGTAAGAAGGATTCAAAGATAAGGGAAATCTAAAGCAACGATTAAAAAAATAGGCTGCTTTAAAAAAAACGTTGTATAAAAAAAGGAAAAAACGTATAGTAATTCCAGCGTTTCGAATTTATTGATAAAGAAGGTTAAAGTTATGTTTCAGGCATTACCGAATTCTGTCCTGCAAATGAGTGTTATTTTTTTATCTATCGTCATTGAAGCCTTGCCCTTTGTCCTATTGGGCTGCTTGATCTCAGGTGCTTTACAAGTCTTCTTGACGCCAGAAAGAGTCACGAGACTCTTACCAAAAAACAAATTGGCATCGATCACAGTTGGTTGTGGTCTGGGGGTCTTTTTCCTTCCTGCGAATGTGGGATCGTACCGATCGTTAATCAGTTCGTAAAAAAAGAGGTTCCAGTGTATACGGCGTTTGCCTTTATGCTGACTGCACCGATCATCAATCCTATCGTGATTTTTTCTACATTCATTGCCTTTGGAAATTCCGCGAAGTTCGCCTTTTTGCGTGTACTGGGCAGCTTATTGGTCGCAATGGTCGTGGGGATCTGGCTGGCGTATTTTAACAAACAAGAGGTCTTAAAAACACGGCTTGCCAATCAATTAAGTGGCGGGAATGAGCAGGCAGCTCACCGACACCATCATGGGCATGATCACGCCCACCATCAAACAGAAAAGACCAGTCATCCGCTCCTTCGGCAGATTCGTCATTTGCTGCAGCATAGTTTGGATGAGTTTTTCGATACTGGGCGTTATTTGATCATTGGTGCGTTGATCGCCTCAGCGATGCAGACCTATCTGCCAACTGGCTTGATGCTGACATTAGGCTCCACGAAGCTGTTAGCGGTCTTCGTCATGCTGCTGTTGGCACTAACGTTATCCCTATGTTCCGAAGCAGATGCCTTTATCGGCTCTTCGTTGTTGAGTTTATTCGGCACGGGACCAGTCGTCGGTTTCCTGGTTTTTGGTCCAATGGTAGATATTAAAAACCTGTTGATGATGAAGCGGTACTTTTCGGGGCGTTTTATCGCTTCTTTAGTTGGTTTAGTCGCAATCGTCGTTTCAATTTATGCATGGGTGGTGTAAAGAATGATTCGTTTTTTGATCTTATCAGGCTATTTTGAATTAATGATGTATTTGCAAGTGACGGGCAAACTCAATCAGTTTATCAACATTCATTATCGCTATCTCGCTATTTTATCTATGATCATTTCTTTATTGTTGGCTTTGGTCCAGCTGTACTTTTGGGTCAAACAAGAGCCCGATCATCATCATGACGACGAGCACCAGCATGGATTAGGGAAAAAATACCAACGAGTGATTACGTATTTTCTATTAGCCTTACCGATCATCGTGGGGCTCTTTTTCCCCACCGTTAGCTTGGATACGACGATCGTTGAAGCAAAAGGGTTTAATTTCCCCCTAAGTGAAGAATCTGTAGGGGATCCAGAAATGACGACCCAATATCTGAAACCCGATACAAGTCTTTATTTTAACAAAGAAGATTATGACACTCAGATGGATGCCGCATTGGCACGTTACGCCAAAGATGAGACGATTGCGGTAACGGAAGAAAATTACTTGGAAGTCATGGAGTTGATCTATACGTACCCGAGTGAATTCATTGGTAAGAAAATCACCTATGATGGATTTGTGTACCATGCAGATCAAGATGATGCCAATGAAATCTTTTTGTTTCGTTTTGGCATTATCCATTGTGTGGCTGATTCAGGCGTTTTTGGCTTGCGAGTGGAATTACCTCAACAAACAACGGCAGAAAATAACCAGTGGCTCCACGTGGAAGGGACGATCCAATCGAAGTACTATCAACCCTTCAAACGGGACTTGCCGATGGTGGTAGCAGACCAAGAGAAGACGATTGAAGCACCAGAAAATCAGTATGTCTATCGCGCTTTCTAGCTTTTTTAAGAAAGTTCATAAAAACATCATAAACCTTTGTTATAATGGAGAAAATCTAAGCATATGTTTGTAGTTTTATCAAACGTTTAGTACAATATAGAAGGAACATATGCTAAAATCTATACAAAAGAGAGGTGTCGTGAAATGGGTTTTACAGATGAAACAGTTCGCTTTGATTTTGATGATAGCCGTAAAAAAGAAGTCAGCGAAACATTAGCTATCGTCTACCGAGCATTAGAGGAAAAAGGATACAATCCGATCAATCAAATCGTCGGTTATCTCCTTTCTGGCGACCCGGCTTACATTCCTCGTTATCGGGATGCCCGGAATTTGATTCGTCGTCACGAACGGGATGAGATCATGGAAGTTCTGATCCGTTATTATTTAGGCAATCACGGGATCAACCTATAATGAGAATCATGGGATTGGATGTTGGTTCGCGGACAGTCGGCGTGGCGGTCAGTGACCCAATGGGCTGGACAGCACAAGGGATTGAGATCATTCGCATCAATGAAGATGAAGGCAATTTCGGTTATGATCGACTTGCTGAATTGGTGAAAGAATATGAAGTCTCACGTTTTGTGGTAGGACTACCTAAAAATATGAATAATACGATCGGACCTAGAGCGGAAGCTTCTATGGCTTACGGCGCAGCGATCGAACAGCAATTCGGTTTGCCGGTCGTTTACCAAGACGAACGTCTGACGACCGTTCAAGCAGAACGAATGCTGGTAGAACAGGCGAATACCTCGCGTGCCAAACGAAAAAAAGTGATTGATAAATTAGCAGCAGTCATGATTTTGCAGAATTATTTAGATGGTGCTGGGAAACAGCTGTTTTAATTTACAGAAAAGAGGAAAATAAATGTCAGAACATACACACGATCATAACCACGATCACGATCATGAAGGACATGAACACATTACTTTAATCGATGATCAAGGAAATGAAACATTATACGAAATTCTATTAACGGTTGACGGTACGGAAGAATTCGGCCGCAACTACGTCTTGCTTTATCCAGCAGGCGTACCAGAAGAAGAAGATGTTGAATTACAAGCGTACGCTTATATTGAAAACGAAGACGGTTCTGAAGGTGAATTAGAACAGATCGAAACAGAAGCAGAATGGGATATGATTGAAGAAGTCTTCAACACATTCATGGCGGAAGAAGAAGAATAGACATAAAATGATGGCTGAACCCTTGGTAGATAAGGGTTCAGCTTTTTTGTGTTTTGTTTTGAATACGAGATTGAATACGTTCCGCTAGAAATTTAGGTGTTCTGCAAGCTTTTCAACGGTTTTTTCTTTGGTTTCTTTAGTTAGATGAACATAAGTATCCATTGTTAATTTGATTGATGAGTGTCTAAGGCGTTCTTGAACTTCCTTCATAGAAACTCCTGACTCTAACAACATACTAGCATGAGTGTGTCTGGTTACATGGTTTCCTAGAAATGGAATACCAGAATTCTTGCAGATTGTGATCATACGAGAATAAATAGCGTGTTTAGTAATGATTTCCTTGTAGATTCCACAAAAAATCATTGTTGGATCAGTAATACCAAGGGTTAACATATATCTTTTTTGATTGATTTGCCATTTCTTTAGCCAATTAATGGTTTTATTGTCTAAAGATAGAGAACCATAGCTATTTTTCGTTTTTGGACTTGAAATTTTGTATCCATATTTTGTTTGACTTAAGGTTTTGTTTATAGTAACGGTGTTTGAATCAAAGTCAATATCTGACCAGTTCAAAGCTAAAGCCTCACTAATTCGACAACCACTAAAAAACAGAAAGCGAAGTAGCGTTTTATCGTAATCTGCTCTATAGGTACTTCTTTTTGATTCCAAGTATTGGAAGAGAATTTCTAGTTGATTCCGTGAATAAATTTTGACAGTATCTTTCTTTTTTTCAACATTTCTATTGGGCATGATTACAAGTTCACAGGGGTTTTTAGTAATTAGCCCCAAAGTCATTGCGTATTTGAAAATACGGCTTACAGTAGAATGTAGGACTTTATATTGATCTGTCATTTTCGCCCATTGATTCAATATTTTCTGAACGTGTTTTACAGTGATTTCTTTGATCCTGAATTTACCATATTTTGGAAGAATCCATTTATTGAACTTGATCTCAATTTTTAATTGAGTGACTTCCTTTACAGTGGTTTTATAGCTTTCATACCAAAGTTCATAGATTTCTTGAAAAGTCTCGTTCGTATCCTGTTTAAGACCGTTCTCTTCAAAGTCTACAAGTAGTCTATTAAGCTCGATTTGAGCTTCTTTTTTTGTTTTAAAATTTCTACGTGTAGTACGGACTTCTTTACCAGTTAATGGATTGATTCCAAGGTAAGTTTGAAACAACCATGCTTTGGTTCCGTCTTTCTTTTCATATTGTTTAATTGTTGCCATTGTTTTTCCTCCTATCAGTTGCGTGGCGTGCTTTTGATAGGAAATAAATCTGATTTAACTAATTTGTTTCTATATCGATAGTTAATGTTTCACTAGGTAAGTATTGAACTCCTTCCCAGATTATTCTTACTGTCTGAATCCCAAGTAGTAAGTCTTTTTGTTCTGAAAAGATAATTTCTAATATTTCTCTTGAAACATTTTGAAGTGCTTTTGAAGAATAAAATTTTTTTATGAATTCTGTTGCTCTTTTTAAATCTGAAGATGAATCTCCTGAATCAGGGGAAGTATGACACTCAATAAAAATATAGTACTTATTTTTGAGATTAATTGCTGATAGATCAACATTTGCATATATAAAATTCCATTTATGAGTCACCGTACCAGCCAATTTAAATAAATATTTATTATTATATAATTGTGTATACTCGATTATTTTTAGGGTATTATCTTTGGCATTTAGAGTTCGATCAGAACTAATTATTTTTTGTAGGTCGACATTCAATGCTCTTGCAATGGCTTCCAGTGTTTTTATACTGGGATTACTCCTGTTGTTTTCTAAATCCCCTATATATGATCGTGATAGACCCATTAACTCAGCAAAATCAGTTTGTGTCATTTTTTTACTTTTTCTAATATTTTTGATGTTGTTTCCAATATCAATCAAACATTTCACCTCCACACTATATAAAGTAGTATATGTTAAATGACGTAAATACACAACATTTTTGTTGACTTAGGAACTGCAGTGCAGTATGATATTTTTAGACGTAAATGTACGTCATTGGAAGGGGGATTGTAATGTTAGCTGAAATTATAAAGATAAAGCGTATTGAACGAGGGCTTACGCAAGAAGAGCTAGCTAGAATTGTCGGTATATCGAGAAGTTATTATTCTGATATAGAAAATAATCGTACTATTCCGTCAGGGAAGGTTTTATTGAACTTAAATAAGACCCTAAAATTTTTTAAGATAAATGACGTAAATAACGGAATTAAATAAGTAAGGAGGAGTAATATTGGAAGTTATTTTACCACCTGATTTGGATAGAGAATTGAGAAATTACTTTTATCACGTCGCTAGAGAGGCGGTAGATCAAGTTAGAATTGAAACTTCTTTTAATAAAGAGGTCTTCCGGTTGGGCGAAGCGTGTGAGTATTTAAGTGTGAGCAGAAGTACATTAAAGAAATTTATACGTGAAAAAGGATTAAAAGTTAGTGTTATCAATGACTGTCAATTTATTAGAAAAGAAGAATTAGCAAGGTTTATCAAAGAACATGAAGTATAAAAAGTTGCGTGGCGTGCTTTTGATATGAAAAAGGAAGTGTTTGTTTGAACGATGATGAAGTAGCAAAGTTGATTCTAAAAGAAATCGAGATGTACTTGCAGTTTGATATTCTGCAACGGGAATATGCAGAAAAAGGTATTAAGAACGCTTTGAAGAAAATAAAAAGGAGCGATCCTGATAGTTTGCAGACAAGGGGAGCACTTAACAATAAAGTTCTGAGAAAACTTTATTTGACTACATTTTAACATTCAAATAGGAAGAAGTGTGAATTTTATGGCAGAAAAACGAATGCTGGCTAAATCATTTTTAAATAATGCAAGTTTTATGAAGATGTCAGATTCAGCAAAATTATTATACGTATATCTGAACACAAACGCAGACGATGACGGAATTGTCGAAGCGTATCCATACATGAAAATGCTCGGAACACCCGATGATGATGTAAAGATACTTTTCACAAAAGGTTTTGTATTTTTTTAAATGAAGATTTGTTAACATTTCTCCCCATTGGTTACAAAACCAAAATATACGAATAGATAGGTATAAACCATCTATTTACCGCTTCAAGTTATTGAACTTAAAACCAGAATTTTTCTCAAAATTAAAGCCAGTAAAACTTGATGTGATTTTGAAATCTGGCCAAGTAGAACCGCTAAGAGGCGATTTAATGGAAAAATGGTATCCAGCTGGTATACCAAGCGATGTCAAATCGGATACACAGTTAAGTCAAGGTCAGGATAGTCAAGATCAAACTAATCAAGATAAGGATAGTATAGAAGAGATTAATCAAGATCAGAATTCCTTTTTTGAAAATATTATAAATCAGAAAGGAATTGAAATAATCACTACACTAGGTGATAGATATACAGAAGTTCAAAGAGAAAAGTATCTTAAGTTGATTGCTAGTATGAAAGATTCAATTGAAAGAGAATATAAAATAGAAATTCGAGGTCAAGATTATTTTGATATAACAAACAAAATGCTAACAAGACTTTTTAATTCTATAAACGAAAAACTGAATCTCGGTGAAAAAATTGATGAAATGAAGTTCATCAACACCACAGCTAGAAACCATTGGGAGGACATAGCTAAGCAAGAAAAAGCTAGTAGACAGGATATGCTAGAGGCACTGAAAAAAATAGGTTAGAAAGGATTAATAATATGATTGAAAAACGGTTAATATATCAAATTTATTGTCTTGATCATAACGCAGATACTCTTGAGTTAATCGAGAGTATCTGTTTCAATACTATAGTCCTCGATTTAAAGGCTAAAAACGATTGTTACGTCACTCACATCATAATTGACAGAAAAACGGCTCATAAGCTCTCTGAGAGCCTAAGAAAATGGGCTGAAGGAGAAAACTATGAAAGCAATTAAAGAAAAAATCGTTAGTAGAAAGATAAACTGGTTAGCACTCAGTGTGCTTGTTTTAATGATTAGCGTTGTTTTTACAAGGAATGTTGTTGAAGCTAGCATTTTCAATTGGTTTGATGACACAAAAAGTCAAACAGAGTTTTTGAATAATTCTCTTTATAGACCTTACCTGAAAAAATACAATGGAGATTTCCTTAGTCAGTTCGGGATTTGGCTTGGATGGGCTGTGGTAAAAGGCATGTTTACTGTGACTGATTCGATTCAAAATATGATTCCAGATGTGCTGGATTTGTTCAATTTCATTGAAAGTACAGGGCTAAATAACGTTTATCAATCAGTCATGAATACAATTGTCGTTGGATTAATGATCCTTTCATTGATGTTTGTTGGCTACAAGATGATTACTGGAAAAGGAACAATAGATTTAAAATCTGTTGGAACGAATATAGTGATGTCTGTAGCATTAATTCTTTTAATGCCAACGATGATTTCTAGCGGTATTCAATTTTCCAAAATATTTTACAATGATGCTACTACGATTACAAATTCAGATGACGGAGTCGCTTGGTCATTGATAAAACAAGGAGTAACAGATTTGGCATATATTAATAAAACAGATCAGTACTCAAGCATTGATAAAACGGAGGATCGAAATAAGTTAACACGAAAAAATTTTCAACAGACGGATCTCACACAAGTGTTAACGGATAAAGTGATTGATAAATTGGAAAAAGAAAATCCAGCTGCGGATAATCTTCGCTATGAATTAGTTGAAAATTCTAATAATGAATTTGTTGCTACAAAGTTCTCTGATAACTTCTTATCAACATTTTCTGATAGTTTGAAATCAGGCTATTATCGCTATCAAGCAAATCTTTGGGGGATTTCGATTGGATTGACAGCGTTAGCAATCGCCTATGTGTTCAGCGCGTTTGTGATCATTACAGCAATATTAGAACTTGCATTTAAACGTGTGTTAGGTGTTCTTGTTTTTGCGACAGATATTGAAACAGGACAACGTTCAAAAGTTGTTTTATCCGATATTTTACAATGTTACTTAACAGTTGGATTTCAAGGGTTTGGACTATCTATGTTTGCTATGTTTATCAATTTTTTAAATGCTGGACAAGGTATCTCCACAAATATTTTTATAAAAACAATTGCTTATATCTGTGCTGTGTTTGTGCTGATAAAAGGCAGTGGAACAGTCATGAGATACTTTGGTGTTGATATTGGACTCAAAGAAGGCTATGGGCAACTTGCTTCTGCTTTTGGTATGGGCGCAATGCTGTTTAGAAAAGGATCAACTGGATTTAATCGTGCTAAAGGAAGCGGAAATGGAAATGGATCAGACAGTGGAGAAGGAGAAGATCGAAAACCAGAAAAGAATTTCGGCGAAACTCTATCAAAAAAAGCTGGCAAAACTGGAAGAGCTTTGGGATATGCCCATGAACGTGGATTATCAGGTTTAGCTTCAGATGGAGCTACAATGGCTAGTGAAAGAGCAATAAAACCATTTAAGAGTATGCGTGATATGGCTAATGATACTAAGAATAAGTTCAAAGAAGGTTTAGATGATGGTACAGTGTCCGCTATTAATAAAAATAGCAAACCTATGTTAGCTAAAAATAAAGAAGATGAAACTGGAAAATATGCTGATTCCATGCCAACACGTCTTTCGGATAGAAAAGATGGTGCTAAGGTTGAAAATGCCGATAGAATTATGTCTAGTTCTGAACGTATGCGTGAAGCAATGAAAAATAATGCTGAATCGAATAATAATCCTGTAAGTGCAATTCAGCAAAAAGTTCAACAAGATATTGAAGAACGTAAAAATGCTATGCACGGTCAAGCTAAGTCTGCTGAAGAATTAATTAATCAGAAGCGACAAGAAGCTAAATACACGCCTGAAGCAATGAATCGTGAGGAAATGTTAAGGAAACGTGTAGAAGGGCGTACAGGAGCTAATACGGACGAAAAAGAAGCGTTGACCAAAGAAAGAATCCAAGAAGCTAAAAACTCAAATACCGGATTAGAAAAATTGGTCAAAGAAAATCTACAAAATTCTACAAGTAGTCAAGGTGGCCGATCAGTAGATGTCCGAGAAAATATTCAAGGTTCATTGAATGGTCATGTCGGACGGAATGTTGATGTAAGAGAGAATTTACAAAGCTCTTCAAATGGTCAAGGTACTAAGACAATTGATGTTCGAGAAAATGTACAAAATTCTACAAGTAGTCAAGGGTTTAAATCAATGGATGTAAGAGAGAATGTACAAAGTTCTACAAGTAGTCAAGGATTCAAAACAGTAGATGTTCGGGAGAACGTTCAAAAAGATAGTGGAGAAATGAAAGAAAAAACACAAAAAATCAATATCGTTGAAGACAGAAAGTCAGCGAAAAAATTTGATTCAAATCATGAAACAGTGATTATTGATAGTGAAATCCGTGAAAATGATAAGGGATCAAAACCAAGACGAAGATTCACTTATGAAGACAACGAGTTATTCAGAGATACACTTAATGATCCTAATCCGCTTTTCGATAATCTATTAAAAAAATAAAAGGGGGAATTGTCATGAAATTAATTCTAAAGATTAGTACGCATGATTTCTTAGAACTTGACGAATTATGTGAATCAGTAAAGAACGCAACAAATGAAAAAATCACGGTCACTAATTATATTGAACTGATGATTCAAGAAGAATTAAAGATGAAACATGAGATAAAAAACAACTTGAAATATTGTTATCTAGAAAAAAGTGAAGAGATAATCCATGAATTAAATGGTTTTTAAAAATTGTATTTGACATGAATTTACGACAAGGAATTAGTGGGGATTAGGCGATTATTCTCTTCCACTTTAGAGAAATAATGGGTTAAAAAGCCAGAATACGTAGAGCAATATTGACAACCTATAAAGGAGCTATTGTTGAAAATTGAAGTAACAAAAAGATAAAGAGAGGTTTACATCTATCGGATTAAAAGTGATAGTACACCCATGAAACCTGCAAAAGAGTTGAACCTAATGTATATCGGTTCAACTCTTTTTTATTTGCAAATTAAAAAAATATCACCGAAGTGACGAATGAAACTATGACCAAATTAAGCAAGAAAATATATCTTGCAAATAAAATAAAGTAGTATAAAAAGATATTGATAAAGCCAATCAAAACTTTGAATTTCAAACGTTAGATAATCAAACAGATACAAAAAATGAAATCAGTTCTACGCGTACGATTATTAAAAATAATAAATTTTCACTAGAAGAAAATGGAAATAAAATCAAATAATTAGGAAGAAAAAACAAAGCAATTAGAAAAGCCTGCAAGCAAATTTGAGTAATCGAGATCCAATTTTTTTAAGGAAGTTTAACAAAAATATGTAATTCTATTGTCACTATTAAAGAGAAAGTTGGAGCGGAATATAAAGAAAAGAGAAAAGTAATTAAACGCAAAAAAATGTAGAACTTAAAAAATATAAAGAGGAACAACCGTTAAAATTAGGAATGATGTTGTGTAAACATTATAATTGCTATGATATAAATGAAGTGTTAAAGAAAGCAAATTTAAACCCATTTTGTGAACAGAAAAGCCTTAGTCACTATGACCAAAACTACGGACGAAACTATGACCAAAAGTAGGTACTAAATTATGACCGAAAATAGGTCCAAAATGGATTTTTTTATGATATCAAAAATTATGAAATGATTTTGAAAGAAAACCAGTTGGCACAGCCAACTTAGCCACCTTCCTGTAGGAAGGTGCTATCAGTTTTCCCTTATGCTCTTTTCTTTCTTTTTTGTTTCATATGTCAAATGCCATTTTGAAATGTACCATCTTAAGAAATTTATCCTTAAAAACAATTGCGTTATTGGATAAAAAGATGCTACATTATCTTAAAAAAGTAATCAAATATGATGAACTTAGTGGCTAGCATATCGTGTGATTAAGATACTTTATAGTGTAAGTTGAAGGAGAAAAAATATTTAAAATATACTTCCCATTTCAGTGGGAAGTAAAATTAATCTTGTTGTTTCTACTAGTAATGTATCTTTTTGGAAACTATGTAACGATGTAAACAAGATTTTTTTCAGAAGAAAAAACGATAAAAGTTGTGATAAACGATTTAAGAAATAGGAGAAAATATATCAAACGCATGGTATGAAACGCACATTTAAAAAGATTCGACTAACTAAAAAAATAAGTTTACAAAGCATTGTTGTGTATTACAAGTGATCTATACACTGAAAAATGATAGAGAAAATCTGATACGTCCGCAACAATGGACAATTGAAAATGAAAGTGAGGAAATTGGAAGAATGGCTGATGAAAATAAAGTTGTTCCGCTTGAAACACTAGTGATAAATAAGGAAGAGTTTGAGCAACTTTTTCTTGATTTTTTTGTTCAATATGACAGGATTTATGATTTTAGTTCGTCACTAGATTTATTTGAATTAGAGGCAGAAATAATAGAAAACAGTCGAGAGGAGAATGGTAAAATCATCATTTCAGTAGAAAAATTCAATGAATTATTCTCAGAAACATTTGAAATAGATACAGATTATTATCAACCACAAGAAGTTTTCCAATCATTTAGAAATCAGATTATTCGCTCAGGTAAGACCGTAAACTGAAAAACAATAAAAGAAACGTTGAAAGAATAATTATTCCTTCAACGTTTCTTTTTTAGAATGTTTTAATGACCAAAGCAGTTTCATTGTCAGGCTTAGGTAATTCATGAAATCCCGTATTTATAGTGCTCAATTGATCAACTAACCATGTTTTACTTTTTGAATTGTAGATAAATCTAAAATTAATATCGTTATTATCGTGTTGAAGGGGCGTCTCCAAATAATCTGCTGTATATTCATAGTCAACGTAACCTGCTAATACAAAAGAGAGTATCCCTTTATTTAATGTTAGATTTAATGGATGATCATACGACTTTATTTTTTTCAACGTCATATTGTACATATCTTCAGCCATAAAAGTTGAGTTCGTGATTTCATCTTGGGTCTCATTAAAAAAGTTATCCGAATAATCGCTTATTTTTGAAAAGTCTTTATTGGCACCAGCCTCAAAAAATTGTTCAACTTTTTCAGTATAAAGTTGTGCTAACGCTCCTTTTTCAATATTAACTTTAATATTTTCATGTCTATCAATTTGTGTGCTGTTCAGTAAGGGAAGATCAGCTTTTAGTTTTATATCGTCTTGATTTCTTTCAATTTCAATTGGCAAAATCTTTTCAGTAGATTCAGTTTCTGATAAAGGAACATCTAGTTTTTTATCATGATAATAAGCTTCAAATCCATCTGGAACCGGAAAAAAATGTATTGGGTAATTCTTTTCTGAGGTTGTTGTACTAGTTTCCGTACTTGTAGAACTTGTGTCAGAAGTGGTACACCCGCTTATAGTTCCGATGAGTAAAGCGCAAGTTAGAATGATTGCAAATTTCTTCAAAAAAATTCCTCCTTAAAATTGAATATGGACTAATACTAGTCCCATTGTAGCATACCGAATCTTTAAGATTAATAAGAAAAAGGACTAATTTTAGTCCAAAAGGTGTGCTATTCTTGAAAGAGGAAAAAATTATTGATAAAGAAAATGTAATCGGTAGCAATATTAGACGAGTCCGATTAGAAAAAGGAATTGGTCAAACCGAGCTGATTAGAGACCTACAGCTTCGTAAAATTGCTATAACTAGGGAAACGTTGGTTAAGATTGAAGGTGGCCGCCAACACATTAAGTTGGATCAATTGAAAGCCATCAAAGATATTCTACAGGTGTCTTATGAAGATTTGCTTCAATGACTACTTGTAGTCACTTCGTTTGAAATTATTATGTTACACCCTTATGTGTCACGAAGAAATACTGGTATAATAATGAATGGGATATGTAACGATAGGGTATACTCGTCTGTTACATTAAAACACTCAACCTTATCATTAATAATTATTGCTGAATCACAAATAAATTTTTAAAGGAAAGATATTTATATGAATGATAAACTAATTTCGTATTCCATAATTAGTATTAATAATGAGAACAACATGGATTATTTATCTAATTTTACACCTTTTGTAATTGAAGTTCTAAAATCTTGTCATGAAGAATATATTCGAAAAGATTATGTGAAAGAAAAATTACAAAAGAATTATTCTTTAGATATACCAAATGGAGTAATCGAAAAACTTCTAGCAAGACTTGAAAAAGATAATTATATTATAACTGAGCAAATTGATTCAAGATCTTATGTATACAAGCCGAATTATGAGCTTTTAGAAACGTCTAACCTATTGAATAAAAAAATTGAATTTGAGAAAAATTATAAAGAACTAGTTAGTGAGTACATTAAATATTGTAGTGAAAAACATAATATAAGGAAAGATGAAGAAGAGGCTGAAAGGGATATATTAGATATAATAGGAGAGAAGAAAATTGACATACTGGAAGCTGAGTTAGGGAATAGTAGTTTTTCAATAAAAAATGATGATATATATAGCAATTATTTGATAGGTACATTTGTCAAGTATTTGAATAAAACAGAATCGTACTTGTATCACTATTTAGTAGACATAGTAAAGGGAAGTATGTTAATGAATGTGGTCTACTTTAATGAAAAATCAAATGTACAAATGAAATTTAAAGAAACATCAGTTTATTTAGATACCTCTTTCATTATGTATGCTCTTGGATTGTCAGGTTCAGATAGACAAGCTCCTTGCACTGAATTACTTAACCTATTGCAAAAAAGTGGTGCCCTCATAAAGTGTTTCTCCGATAATGTTGACGAAATTCGAGGAATCCTTAGCTGGACAAAGCATAATTTATATCAAGTAAAAGATAAGCATGATACCATTCAATATTTCTTGGAGCAAGATTTTACTGATAATGACATTGAAATGCTTATTTATTCTATTGAGGAAAAAATAAAAAATTTAGGTATTGCAATAGAAGATATTTGTTATGATGAGGACGAATATAAATACAATATTGATGAGCAAAAATTTGATGAACTTCTAGAAGAAAATTTAAAATATGGAAGATCAAAAGCGCGAGAAACCGATGTCAAAACAATATCAGCAATAGTTAGGATGAGAAAAGGTAAAAATTATCTACACATTGAAGAATGTAAAGCGTTGATGATAACTACTAATAAAGCTTTAGTTTCTACATCAGCAAAATTCTTTCTCACAGACAATGTACGTCAAATAAATCCTATTATGCATGAGAATTCTGTACTTAACTTAGTATGGATTAAAAATCCTAATTTATCATTAGACTTACCTAATAAAATTCTCATATCTAATTGTTTTTCTGCAATCTCTCCGTCGGATCGATTTTGGAGTAAGTATCTAGATGAAATAGAAAGATTAAGCCAAGATGGTAGAATTATTACAGAAGAAGATGTTGTTACATTAAGATATACAAAATTAGCTAAAGAAATATTGATGGAGACGACATTAGGAAATGAAGAGAGAATAGATAGTAGTACAATAGAAAATATTTTGAATCAAATAGAAACTAAAAAGAATGAAGAAAAAAATCTATTGAAGACGAAAAAAATAAAACTATTGATGAATTACAAAGAGAACTGCATGAACGTAAAAGTAAAGAAAATCAGAAAATTATTTTAAGAAATACAAAGAGACAAAAAGTTATCCATATATTTTTTTAGTAACTAAGTATTCGATAGGAATTTTATTTGGCGGTTCTTCTTATTTTGTTTCTCAATTGAATGATGTGGATAATAAAATATCAATCGTTATATTACTTGTGTTCACAGGTTTAATTCCAGCATTAGACTTTCTTGATTTATTTAACTTAAAAAATATTTTATCCTCACTTGAAAACAAGATACAAAAAAAGTTTGAACTAGAAATTCCTAATCCAGATATTTCATCTGAGGTTTAATGAAAAATCGATTCTAGATTTTTATTTCCAATTAAGTTGGTGTAAAAAAAGTATATCTTACCATAATTGTTCTAAGTTTATGTTCAAATCAGAAAAATAGAGTGCAAAATAAAGGATTCTTATTAGAAAATAAAAATCCTTTACTTGGGTAATAATTTGTGGTGGCAATAGTATGCAAATTTAACAGTTCTTATAACATGCTATAAATTATGAGTTTGTTTAAGTAGGTTTTATATGTTTCTATCAAAAGCACGCCACGCAATTTGAATACGTTTTTGAATACGACCAGAAAACCAATCAATAAGAATTATCACCAATAAAGTGATTAACTCTATCAAAAAATCATTGAATTATCAACTATCTTCAGCTACTATCAATGAACTTAACTTCACGGCTAAAATAGAATAACTTGAATCCTCAAATAACTTCCCTACCTGCTATTTTGGCTACGTTCCCGATGATAGTATCTGCTGATATATACCGTCAGTCTATAGTAATTTGTTAAATCAAATATCTCTGCAAAGCCAATTCCTCTCCTCTGATTCCCAAAAGAGTCATTGGAAGGATCAGTTGGTAACATATTTTATTTTGACAGATTCTTCAGTCTTTTCTATCAAAAGCACACCACGCAACTTGAATACGTTTTTGAATACGATTAGAAAACCAGTCAAGATGAATTATCATCAATAAAGTGATTAGCTCTATTCAGAAATCATTTAATTATCAACTATCTTCAATTATCGTCAATGAACTTAACTTCATGGCGGAAGAAGAAGAGTAATAAGCTGCAAGTGCTGGCCCTTTTCATAAGGGATCAGCACTTTTTTTGATTTTTAACGACTGTTTATTATAGAAGCAAGCCTGCTTTTTTGAAAGGAATGAGTAAAATGAATCACGTAACGATTTTTGAGCTTGAAAAGATCGCAGAAGAGCAGCTAGTTTTTGCGGTGATCATCAGCAAGTATCAAGAAAAGCTCGTCTATGTCAAACACAAAGAACGAGACACATTAGAAATACCCGGAGGTAAGCGAGAACTAGGAGAAAGCATCACAGAGTGTGCCGCCCGTGAATTAAAAGAAGAAACAGGCGCTAAGCAATTTACTCTAGAGCCGTTATTTATCTATGGGGTAGAAAAAGACGGGGAGACCGATTACGGCTTGGTGTTTGAAGCCCAGATCACGGACTTGCAGGATGAATTGACCTCAGAGATCGAAGCAATCTATGTAATGGCAGAGCCGCCTACCAGCTGGACATATCCAACGATTCAGCCGTTGTTATTGGCAGAATATGTTAAACGAGCAAAATAATAATTCAGCCAGCTCAATGGAGGGCTGTCTTGAGTGGGAAAGTAAAAGAAGCTTATTTGAAAGAGTGAGCGAATGAGTTGCGTGATCCTACAATCAGGCGTAGGATGAAAATGTAAACGTTATCTTATTGGAGAGTAGGGAAAGGCATGGAAAAAATTTATCAAGCAAGTACAGCAGAAGGAGCAATTGATTTTATCAATATGCGCGATTTGGAGATCGCGGCAGAGGAAGTGATTCCTAAAGGTGGGTATGGCTATATCAGCAGTGGTGCGGGGGATATTTTTACCTATCAAGAAAATGAACGCGCCTTCAATCACAAATTGATCATTCCTCATGTCTTAAAGGACATTGAATTACCGGACACAACGTTGTCCTTTGGCGGTGATACGTTGTCAGCGCCAATCATTATGGCGCCTGTGGCTGCCCACGGCTTAGCAAATGTTGCGGCAGAACAAGCGTCAGCCAAAGGTGTTTCACGTTTTGGCACGATCTATACGGCGAGTTCGTATGCCTCTTGTACGTTGGAAGAAATCCGAGCAGCTGGTGGCCAAGAAGCGCCGCAGTGGTTCCAATTTTATATGAGTAAAGACGATGGCATCAATAAAGACATCTTGGCGATGGCAAAACGCAATGGCGCCAAAGCGATCGTTTTGACCGCAGATGCAACTGTTGGGGGCAATCGAGAAACGGATCGCCGCAATGGCTTCACCTTTCCGTTGGCAATGCCGATCGTTCAGGCCTATCAATCAGGGATCGGACAAACGATGGATGCCGTTTACGGTTCCTCAAAACAAAAATTAAGTCCCCAGGATGTCGCTTTTATCGCCAAAGAATCTGACTTGCCAGTTTATGTCAAAGGGGTGCAATCAGAAGAAGATGTGGAACGAGCTTTAGGGGCAGGTGCACAAGGGATTTGGGTCTCAAATCACGGGGGACGCCAATTGGATGGTGGCCCAGCTTCCTTTGATTCCTTACAGATCGTGGCTGAAGCAGTGGCAGGTCGGGCGCCGATCGTCTTTGATAGCGGGGTACGGCGTGGACAGCATGTCTTTAAAGCGATTGCTTGCGGAGCAGATCTAGTGGCGATCGGCCGCCCAGTGATCTATGGGTTGGCTCTAGGTGGTGCTACCGGTGTTCAACAAGTCTTTGATTTCTTCAAAAAAGAATTGGAGATGGTCATGCAGCTTGCGGGGACGCAAACGGTGGCAGATATCAAAAAAGCCGTTTTACGGGACAATCGTTATTTATAAGCAATCCCTCAAAAAGCACTCGAGTCGTTGACTCAGGTGCTTTTTCAATGATCCTTTCTGATCCTGAAGAGCAGAGGAAACAGTTCTTTTCGCCGTAAAAAGTGTATATGATTTTGAAACAATTGCAAAATCCGCTACACTTAAAAGAGACCAATAAACTAAAGGAGAGAGATTGATGATTCCAAAAATTATTCATTATTGCTGGTTTGGCGGCAATCCATTAGGTGAACAAGAAAAGAAATACATGGATACCTGGAAAAAATATTGTCCGGATTATGAGATCAAACGTTGGGATGAATCAACGATCGACCTTTCAAAATTCGGTCCTTATCTAAAAGAGGCCTATGACCAAGAAGAATGGGCATTTGTGTCAGATGTGGTTCGTTTGTATGCGTTAGTGACAGAAGGCGGTATTTATATGGATACCGATATCGAGGTGGTCAAACCTTTAGATGAGCTCTTGACACTGGAGGCATTTATGGGCTTTGAGATCGAAACCAAGATTTCTACTGGGATCATTGGAGCGGTGCCGCACCATCCCTTTATGGAAGAATGGTACCACGATTACGATGACCGAAAATTTGTCCGGGCAGAAAAAACGGAAGATGTCGTCACCAATGTGATCCGAGTGACGGAACTGCTGCAAAACCACGGATTAGAATTGAATAATCAACGACAAACCGTTAAAGGCGTAGAAATCTTCCCGCAAATGACGTTTTCACCAAAAAGCTATATCACGGGTGAGGTTGAAGAAGATCCGAGTACGATGGTGATCCATCAGTTTTCTGGGTCTTGGTTATAAAAGAGTAAGTCTATGAAAGGACGGACAGTGGGAAAGCTGTCCGTCCTTTTTGCTTTTGCAAGGGATAATGGAGATGTGATAGAATAGCTTGATAAAAAAAGGAGGCGTTTTGATGGCTATCAAACGATGTACTTTGGCAGATTTAGAAGAATTGGGAGAAATCAGCGTATCCACCTATTACGATACATTTGCTCCTTTCAATACGGAGGAAAATACCCGCATCTATCTAGAAGAAGCCTACAATCTGCCGAAACTGACCCGAGAGTTAGAAAATCCGCAATCGGCGTTTTATTTTTTACAAGAAAATGATCAAACCGTAGGATATATCAAACTTAACTGGGGGAGGCGCAAACGGAAGCAATCGCCCCAGAGGGGTTGGAAATTGAACGAATCTATATCAAAAAAGAACATAAGCGGATGGGCTATGGCAAAACACTGCTGCTGTTTGCCCAAGAGACCGCCAAAGAGCTGCAGAAAAAGTCGATCTGGTTAGGCGTTTGGGAATTCAACGACAATGCGTTGGCTTTTTATCATACGATGGGCTTTGAAAGAGTTGGCAGTCATTCCTTTTTTATGGGGGATGATGAGCAGACGGATTTCTTGATGCTAAAAGAACTTTGAGTGCCGCCTTGTATGAGGAATTAGAAATTACTTTCCATTTTTTTGGCAATCAAGTATAGTTAAAGGGATTGATGAAAAAAGAACGATTGGTGAAAACCATCGCTAAGGAGAGCAATTGTAAATGGAAAAACAGAGAAACGAAAGTATTTTGTCACGTTTTTTTAAAGGCGTGGTGATTGCCTTGGGCTTTATCTTGCCTGGTGTTTCAGGAGGCGTATTGGCAGCCATCTTAGGCATTTATGAGCGGATGCTGCGCTTTATGGCACATCTGACGAAGAATTTTAAAGAGAATTTCCTCTTTTTCCTACCAGTAGGGATTGGGGGAATCGTAGGGATCGGTCTTTTATCGAAGCCATTAGAGTGGCTGCTGCAAAATTATCAAATCATCGTTTTATGGGGCTTTGCGGGGGCAATTATTGGGACATTACCGGCACTTGCCAAAGAATCGACTTTAAAAAGCAAACGAACAACCGGTGATTTGATTTGGTTCTTCGGCAGTATGGTCATCGGCTTCTTGTTCCTCTATTTTATGGGCGATATCTTAGGAACGATTCCTGCCAATTTCATAGGTTTTGTGATCGCCGGCGGTCTGATCGCGTTAGGTGTTTTGGTTCCCGGCTTGAGTCCTTCAAACCTTTTGCTCGTTCTGGGCCTTTATGATCCGATGTTGAAAGGCTTTAAGAGCTTTGACATCATGGGTGTCTTTCTACCGATCGCCATTGGCGGCTTGGCAGTGATGCTGTTGTTTTCGAAATTGATGGAGTGGCTATTGACCCATTATCATTCAAAAGTCTATCACTTCATTTTAGGGATCGTTATTGCCTCAACGGGTTTGATCGTGATTCCTCCGGTGGCAAACTATAGCGGCTTTACTTGGATAACGGCCGTCATCGGAATTATCTTGTTTGTCTTGGGGGCTGGGTTAGGTCTTTGGATGAGCAAGCTGGAAGAAAAATACAAGTAAATCAAAACGGCACATCGTTTGGCGATGTGCCGTTTTTGTTAGGTAATGATGAGGGCAGCTAAGAAGAAGCGCTGGTCGACAGCTGGTAGTAAAAAGATGGGAACATTTGAGAACGATATGATACAGGTTGGAAAACTGTTCTATTTTTGTTGAAAGATTTCCTAGTGTTTGGTATATTGTAGTCTATATAAAGAAGAATTTTTCATGTGTTACAGTTTAGATAATTGTTTGAGGTTTTTGAGGAAAAGGAGGGACAAGCATGCAAGATGCGACCTATTGGGCGGAACAATTGCGGCAAGGACAAATTAGCTTTGCCGAGCGGGTGGCGATGATCGAAGAAAAAGTCAATCAACAAGATCCGCTTTTGAATGCGCTTGTAACATTTGATCCGCAAGCAGCGATTCAGCATTACGAGCAGCATCTTCAAAAAACGGTTTTTGGTGGACAACCCATGCCATTAAAAATACTCGGCCAAAACAAAGCAGGGTGGCCAGCAACATCAGGAGCCAAACTGTTTGCAAAAGCACGGGCCAGTCGCACGGCTCATTTTGTCTCTCGTTTAGAAGAGACGGGCTTTGTGCCGTTAGGGCAAACCAATGCACCAGAATTTGGATTCAAAAATATCACTGATCCAACATTGTATGGGCCTACACGTAATCCGTGGAATCCTGCCTATTCAGCTGGTGGTTCCAGTGGTGGTGCGGCAGCGGCAGTGGCTTCGGGGATGTTTCCGATTGCGGGTGCCAGTGATGGCGGCGGATCGATCCGCATTCCAGCATCCTTTAGCGGATTGATTGGTTTGAAGCCAACCCGTGGCACGATGCCAGTGGGTCCTAGTGAGTGGCGCAGCTGGCAAGGCGCTTCCATCAACTTTGCGTTGACGCTTTCTATGCGTGATACGGAACAGTTGTTTTATGCGTTGCGAACGTCACAGCCGACTGCCCCTTATCAGGCACCGCAAGTAGAATGGCATCATCAGCAAGCGAGTCAAAAACCGCGGTTGAAGGTTGCTTTTACTACCGCATCGCCGACCGGTGGCCAAGTGTCTGAAACTGCCATCCAAGCAGTCCGAAGTGCAGCCGCATTTTTAGAAAAGCAGGGGCACGAAGTCGTTGAAGTGGGCTATCCAGTGGATGGTCAGCAAATGATGACCACCTATTACGCCATGAATGGCGGCGAAACAGCTGCGATGTTTGCTGAGATCGATGCTGCTCGTCAAGAACCGGTCAGACGGGAAGAAATGGAATTGATGACCTGGGCACTTTACCAATATGGAAAAAAACTGCCTGCCGCCGATTACGTCCTTGCCTTGCAGTGGTGGGATCAGCTGGCAGAAAAAATGGAAGAAGTCTTTTCGACCTATGATCTCTTTTTAACACCGACGACGGCTTTTCCAGCCCCTTTGATTGAGGAAGACTTACAAAGCGATAGCATTCGCCAAAGACTGCATGAGATCGAAACGCTTGGAAAAAATGCTGCGGGTGAGTTGATCGAAGAAATGTTTGCCAAGAGCTATGCTCTGACACCGTACACTCAATTAGCCAACTTAACGGGGCAGCCAGCCATCAGCTTGCCAACTGCTCTTAGTGAGGAAGGGTTGCCGCTAGGGATCCAATTTATGGCTTCTAAAGGCAGAGAAGATCTGCTTTTCCAAGTCGGCTATTTATTTGAAACACAGCAACGATTTCTGTTGCCAAAACAAGGAAACTAAGAGGAGGATATTATGAAACAAGTTAAAAAAGGGAAAATCGTTGCCATGGTTGGCTTTTTAGGTTTATTTGCGGGGGTCCTGTTAAGTGCCTGCAGCAAGCCAACGGAAGAAGACACCAGTTTAAGCAAGGTGGAAGAAGCCAAAACATTGGTTGTTGCTACTTCGGGAACCTTGTATCCATCGTCTTACTATAACGATGAAAATGAATTAGTGGGCTATGATGTCGATGTGGCAAAAGAAGTCGCCAAACGATTAGGCGTAGAGATCACATTTAAAGAGTACAATGTCGATGGACAAGTTTCTTCTTTAACACGTGGAGAAGCCGATTTTGCTGCCAACGATTTTGGTTTGACGGATGAACGGGCGGAAAAATTCAGTCTCTCAACGCCTATTAAATACTCGTTCGATAGTATGATCGTGCGTAAAAGTGATGACTCTGGGATTGCTTCTTTAGAAGATTTGGATGGCAAAAAAGCCGCTGGTGAACCGAATACCAGCTACATGCGCTTAGCCGAATCCTATGGGGCAGAATTAGTGACTTACGACAACGCAACGAATGATCAGTATTTGACAGATGTTGCGAATGGTCGAACGGATGTGATCTTGAATGATTACTATTTACAAAAAATGGCAGTCGCTGCTTTGCCAGATATCCCTGTGAAAATTTTAGAAGATGTTTACTTTAATCCGAATGAAACGGGCTTCTTATTTGTGAAAGATCATAAAGCATTGCAGGAAAAAGTGGATGCTGTTTTAGCAGAAATGAAAGAAGACGGCCGTTTAAAAGAACTTGCGGAAACGTATTTTCAAACCGATATTTCAGTAAAATCTGATCAAGCGATCCAAACGGTTGAAACAGACTAATGTATATTCCAACCCTTGATTTGCCGTTGATGTGGGACTCATTGCCCTATTTGCTGTCGGGCTTGTCCTATACGGTCGGCATTACTGTCGTTTCGTTTCTAGGTGGCAACCTCTTAGGGATCATGCTCACCTTCTTAGGGATGTTGGAAAACCCCATCATTAGAGGGTTCGTGCGGGGCTACCTCTCATTTCTAAGAGGCGTCCCAGCGCTGGTCTTGTTGTTCCTACTGTATTTTGGCTTGCCTTATCAATTGTCGGCGCTTAGTGCTGCGATCATCTGTTTTACATTGACCAGCAGCGCATTTATCGGGGAAATCTACCGAGGATCAATTGCTGGTGTGGATCGTGGGCAATTTGATGCTGCCTATGCGTTAGGGTTATCCTTTACGAAAACGATGCGTCTGATTATTTTGCCGCAAGCCTTTCGTATTTCTGTACCGGCATTGAGTAATGTGGCAATGGATTTGTTGAAAGGGACGTCCTTGGCAGCAATGATCACGATTCCTGATATTTTTCAAAAAGCCAAGATCGTTGGCGGACGAACCTTTGATTACATGTCCATGTATGTGCTAGTTGCCATCATCTATTGGCTGTTGTGCATTTTGATTGAAGCCGGGCAAAAGCGGTTAGAACAACATTTTTCAAAACGCTTTGCCGCTAATGAGACCGTAAGACAATAAAAAAGAGCCGAGGCTCGATCACTGCAGAAATCAATTTCTTCTGGAAATGTTTTCTGCAGTTTTTGTATTTGAAAAGATAAAAGAAAGGAGATTGTCATAATAAAACAATAAGCGAAAGCAAGGAAGATGTAGGGATTTCTGGAATGTCAAACTGGGTTCAATATAAAAATGGTGCTACCCAAGTTATTTTCCTTCACTTAATCGGCCTATATTTCATTCGTTCGGCTCAAGTGATTCATGGTAAAATAAAGAAAAGCAAATCGAGGAGGGTCTTTTATGAAGTATGAATGGCGCAAACTAGAAAAAGAGCTTTATCTTCCCAAAAAACCAACAGTGATCGAGGTGCCAACGTATCAATTTATTAGTTTGAGCGGCAGCGGCAATCCGAATCGTCCTGAATTTAGCGAAGAGATCGCCGCTTTATATACGATTTCTTATTCACTCAGGATGGGATTGAAAAAAGGGGCTTTTGGCAATGAACCCTTTGAATACACGGTCTTTCCTTTGGAAGGCGTATGGACCTCGCTGACAAAGCCAGACGGTGCCGTCAACAAAGAAGAATTGATCTACAAAATCATGATTCGCCAACCAGAGCCCGTTACGGAAACACTGTTTCAAGAACAGCTCTTGGCAGTCAAAGAGAAGAAAGACAATCTAAATCTAGAGAAGCTCATCTTTGAGCGCTATGAAGAAGGACTGTGTCTGCAAGCGATGCATACAGGCTCTTTTGACACTGAAGCGGAAACCTTTGCGAAAATGAAGGAGCTGTTAAAACAAGAACAGTTAGTGATCCGTCCAACGATGGACACGTTCCAGCATCGAGAAATCTATTTGTCTGATCCGCGAAAAATCTCACCAGATAAAGCCAAAACCGTCCTGCGATGGGCAGTAGAAGCAGAGGGTGGGATTCAGTGAATAAAAACTATTTAAGCATCGACATCGGTGGCACGAAAATCAAATCGGCTGTCATTGATCGCTCGGGGAATATTCTGACACGAGTACGGATGGATACGCCAAAAAATCTTGCGGAATTTTTGACGGGGATTGAAACGATCGTTGAGGACGTTCATGGAAGCATTCGGGGCATTGCGGTTGGTACCCCAGGAAAAGTCAACCCAGAGACCGGGACGATCTCGTTTGGCGGGGCATTGCCTTTTTTGGATGGGGTCTCCTTAAAACAACTGCTGGCAAAGTATCAAGTGCCGCTTGCTGTGACCAACGATGGCAAAGCAGCCGCATTAGCTGAATGGTGGCTAGGAAACCTTAAAGGGATTCAAAACGGGGCTGCCATAACCTTAGGTACTGGTTTGGGCGGTGGCGTAATCGTTGAGGGAAAACTGATCCAAGGTGCACATTTTCAGGCAGGGGAATTAAGTTTTCTACTAAATGCCACTAAGAGAAGTGACGCTCAAGAAAACGCTGAGCAACCAGCTAATCAGGGACTGACCCTGCAGCAATTGGCAGGTTTTAGCGGTTCAGCGGTCGCCATGATTCGCCGCAGCGCCCAACTGCTAGGCTTAGCTGATCTTGCGGATGGTGAAGCAGTTTTTAACGCCATCAATCAGAAAGAGCCACAGGTCTGGGCGCTGTTTACAGCGTATTGCCGAGAAATCGCGTGTGTCATGCTCAATGTTCAAGCCGTGATTGACTTAGAGCGCTTCGTGATTGGCGGTGGCATCAGTGCCCAAGCGATCGTAGTGGAAGAAATCGACCGTCAGTATCAGCAACTGCTAGCTAGTTTACCGATTTTGCAGCAGACCTTGACGAAGCCGGAAATCCAAGCGTGCAAATTTCAAAACGATGCAAACTTATTAGGGGCGCTCTATCATTTCTTTTTGGAACATGAGCTGAAATAAAATAGACCAAAAAACTGCCGCGAACCAACGATTCGCGACAGTTTTTTTAGGCTTTTTCTTGGTGTCTTTGTCTTCGTCACCTAGGTAATCTTTGCTAGTGAAGGCACTGTGGAAGTATTTGCCCTCTTGACCGTAATAGCGGTTATAGCGCTGCTTGAATTTGCGGAACATGTAAACGACAAGAACTTTTAGCAGACAATAAATTGGGATCCCGAAAATCACTCCAACGATCCCCATCAAATCACCCATCACTAATAAAACAACCAGAATCGTAATAGGATGAATTTTTAATCGGTCACCCATCACACGGGGCACGACTAAATCGCCATGAAGCAACTGTACAGCAAACCAAGCAATCAAAAATTTAACCAACATCCCGGTGGAGTCTTGTGCGGCAATGAAAAGTCCTGGGAAAAAGACGATAAAAGGACCAATATAGGGGATGATGCAAAGCAGACCAGCGGCGATCGCCAGAATACTGGCATACTCTAAGCCAATCAATAGGAAAACGACCCAATAGATCGCCCCTAAAATCAATGAAGAAATGATTTGTCCTTTCAAAAAGGCACCGACTTGTATGTCAGAGATCTTGACGATTTCATTAAAGTCTTTGCGAAAACGTGGTGGCACTAACGAGAGAACTGAAAAATAAAACTTGTTGGGGTTGCGCAATAAGAAAAAGGCAATGATCGGTCCCGTAAATAAAGCAATGAACAAGGTCGAAATCGTTGAAAACAAACTGCTGAGCCCAGCAGCACCAGTTTCCCAATAGTCCCCAATAAAACTCATGATGTTGTTGGTGATATTTTGCAATGTGTCTGTAATTTGTGCCATCTCATCTTGAAACGGGGTATTTTCTAAAAAGGCGGTCGCGTTTTTCTCAAAGTCACTGACCAAACTTGGTAAGCTGTTGATCAGATCGGTGGTTTGTTGCTCCAAAATCGGGTAAAGCTGGAAACCAGCAAAGACGATCAACAAAAGAATCAAAAGATAGATCCCAGCAATCGAAACACTACGGGGAATTTTTTTCGATTCCAATTTATCGACCACCGGGTTAAACAGATAGTAAAGGATCAGCCCAAATAAAAAGGGTGGGATAATAGCTGTAAGTATGGCTGAAAAGGGTGTAAATAAAAAAGAAATCTGATTTAGCAAAAAGACAGCAACTGCCGACAAGATAATCAGTCCTAAGACATAATAGCTTGTTTTGCCGCCTAAAAAGTGGATCAATCGGTTATTTTTCATAATAAGCCTCGCTTTCTTAGCTACATTATAACGAAAGACCCCTATTCTGTAAAAAAACAACGTACCTTTTGAAAAAACACTGTCGCGCTTTTAGAATCCTCTTTACTGAAAGAAGCTCGTCCATAAGGAGTTGTCTGGTGAAACTCTTCTTATAAACCAGGCCCAAAATGCTCCCGTGTTTACAACACAGGAGCGAAAAGAATTATTTGCGCACTGTTGTCAAGGTACAGCGACCAACGGCAGTTTTTAACCCGCTAGCTAACCAAATAGTGGCTTGCCAAGTTTGGATACGGGCACCGATGCGATCAGGACTAGCTTCTACGATCAGGGTTCCTTCTTGGGCGGCGGCTAGATGGTTGACTTGTAGGTCAATGCCGGCGGCGAAGGCTTCTTCTTGAGCCAAAGCTTGATTGGCACCGATGCTGCAGGCAGTCTCGATCAAAACGCCGTTAATGCCACCGTGAACGAGACCAAAAGGCTGTTTGTGCTGTTCTTTGATCGGCATTCGTAAACGAACAAAATCGGCTGTTGCTGCTTCTACTTCGATTTCTAAAGCTTCTAGTAAGTTCATTTTTTGCTCCTTTTTCTAAGAAAGTTACCATGATTATAGCACGAGTTTTAGTAGAATCAGCCGAAGTTCTAAGAAAGACAGCAACAGGTGGAGAAGTCTTAAGAAATTCCCTTAAACAAAGCAATTTCTAACGAAAAGCGACTAGATATGTGTATAATAGAGCTATGTGAATTGAGGAGGAACAAGTAATGAGAGAATGGAAAACCTTAAAAGAGTACGATGAAATTTTATTTGAACAACATGGAAAAGTGGCGAAAATCACGATCAACCGCCCAGAAGTCCACAATGCGTTTACACCAAAAACGGTGTTTGAAATGATTGATGCGTTTTCAATCAGTCGCGATGAACCAGGCATCGGCGTGATTATTTTGACAGGCGCCGGCGACAAAGCCTTTTGTTCAGGCGGAGACCAAAAAGTCCGTGGTCACGGTGGCTATGTTGGGGAAGATCAGGTTCCTCGCTTAAACGTATTGGATCTGCAACGCTTGATCCGCACGTTGCCAAAACCGGTGATTGCCATGGTCAAAGGCTGGTCGATCGGCGGCGGGAATGTTTTACAATTGGTTTGTGATTTAACGATTGCCGCTGACAATGCTAAATTTGGTCAAACAGGACCAAATGTCGGTAGTTTTGATGGTGGCTATGGTTCGGGCTATCTTGCACGGACGATCGGACATAAAAAAGCCAAGGAAGTTTGGTTCATGACAAAACAATATACTGCCGAAGAAGCATTGGCGATGAACTGGATCAATACAGTCGTTCCTCTTGATCGAGTAGAAGATGAAACGATGGAATGGGCCGAAACGATGCTGCAAAAGAGCCCGTTGGCGTTACGTATGATCAAAGCATCAATGAATGCCGATACGGATGGATTAGCTGGCATTCAGCAATTAGCCGGCGATGCGACCTTATTGTATTACACGATGGATGAAGCCAAAGAAGGTCGTGACGCGTTTAAAGAAAAACGTCAACCAAACTTCGACCAATTCCCTAAATTCCCATAATGACTGGGAGTTGGCTGCAAAGGCAAGCACAACTTCATCCAGAACGACCAGCTTTTTATTGGCATGAAAAAAGCTGGTCGTTTGCTGCCTTGCAAAAAGAGGTTTATGCTTACGCTGCTTATTATCAAGCCCAGTTCGTTGATCAGCCAAACCGGGTAGCCCTTTTTAGCAATAACTCCCCTGAAATGGTTTTTACGATCCTTGCGTTGTGGGAGTTGGGGATCGAAGTCCAGCTGTTGAATACGCGATTGACAGCCGCTGAGATCACCTTCCAATTGCAAGATGCCCACTGCGACTGGCTGATCACGGCAGATCAAGCTGCAGTCCCAGGTGTTCGCAGCATGGCCTTTGGACAAGCGATGGAGCAGGCGAAGGCTCTTGCCAGTTCTTTTGATCCTTCGTTTGTTCCTAATAAAGCAATCTATCAAGCAGAACAGGTAGCTTCGATTATGTATACATCCGGTACGACTGGCAATCCCAAGGGTGTGCCGCAAACCTTTGGGAATCATCTAGCAAGTGCCGAAGCGACTCAAAAGAACTTAACGATCACTAGTGAGGATTGTTGGCTTTGTGCAGTTCCGCTGTACCATATCAGTGGATTATCAATTCTCTTGCGTTCACTGCGACTTGGAATGAGTGTTCGTTTGTATGAGCGCTTTGATGCTGTAGAAATGGCAAAAGATCTTGAAGCAGGAAAAGGGACGATCGTTTCTTTGGTGGCAAAAATGTTGATGGACTTGCTGCCATTGGTGCCCCAACATGGCTTTGATTCGTTGCGTTATGTACTGCTAGGCGGCGGGCCCATTGCCAAAAGTATATTGGAAAAATGCCAGCAAAAACAGCTTTCTGTGATCCAATCCTATGGGATGACAGAAACTTGTTCACAAGTGGTGGCATTGCCACCAGAAAAAGCTTCAGAAAAAATCGGCGCCTCAGGGGTTCCCCTGCAAAGTGTCCATTTACGAATTGCGGCTGATGCGAAAATGGCAGATCATCAGACTGTTGAAAGTACCCAGCCGATCGGAGAGATCCACCTGCAAGGACCTGCGATCACGACTCGTTACTTGAACGATCGCAGTCCACAGCAGTGGGACCAAGAGGGCTGGTTTGCCACAGGAGATCTAGGGTATCTTGATCAAGAGGGCTTTTTGTATGTAGTCAGTCGTGCAAGCGAACTGATCATATCTGGTGGAGAAAATATCTATCCCGCAGAAGTGGAGCAAGCCTTGTTGCAGCATCCAGCGGTCAAAGAGGCAGCTGTGGTGGGGGAACCAGACGAGGAGTGGGGACAATCTGTCGCGGCTTATTTAACGTTAAATGAGTCCGTCCGACTTCAAGCGTTGTTGGATACATTAGAAGGGCAGATCGCCCATTATAAATTTCCGCGCCGTTTTTATCACGTGCGAGAAATGCCGCGCACAGCAAGCGGCAAACTTTTAAAACGGCTATTGCTGAGTGAAGAAAGAGTGAACTACTTGAACAGCAAATCAACAAGTAATTATGAAGCAGCGATCGCTGCCGGGAAAACCTATTTGAGTGAGTATCAGCCTTTAGAAAGGTGTGACTTACTGGCTCTTTATGCAGCGGCACACGAATATCAAGGGGAACGCTATTTCTGGCGTACTCCTGATGAAACGACTAGTATGGTAGGATTGGGTTGGTTAGTCACTTTTTCGCAACCCAAACTTGCAGACTTTTCAGAAGTCCGCTCTCTCTTAAAGCAAGCCCATTATCAACCAGAGGCACCTTTTCAGGCGCAGCTGGTTGGGGGCTTTGCTTTTGATGAACAGGCAGAAGTCAGTCAGGATTGGGCTGAGCTAGGTGCCGGTCTCTTTGCGTTGCCAGAAATACTGGTCCGCAAAACTGGCGATCAGTGTGGCGTCGTTTATACAGTAGCCGCTTCTTCCGAGGAACAACGACAACAAAAAGTCGCTGCCTTACAGGAAAAAGTCGCAAGCTGGTTGAATGCCAACCCGGACAAGAGTCTTGTAGCAGAAACGCCTGCTTTTCAGGCACAAGAGGAACTAGAGGTGCCCCAATGGTTGCAAACGGTCGAAGAGACAGTGGCAGCCATTCGCTCGAACGAAACACCGTTGAAAAAAGTGGTTCTGGCCAGGAGAATGAAGATAGAAACGAAGCAGTCGATCATTAGTGCTGGGGTGTTGCAACGGTTGGCGCAACAGCAGCCGAATACCTATCTTTTTGCCATCGAACATGGGGGCCATGTTTTTGCTGGTGCGACGCCAGAACGCTTGCTAAAAGCGACTGTCGATCAATTTGAAACGGTAAGTATCGCAGGTTCCGCACCAAGAGGCCAAACAAAAGAAGAAGATGAGGCACTGGCACAAGCCCTCTTAGCGGACGCAAAAAATACCCATGAACATCAAGTAGTTGTCGATCGCTTAGAAACGGCATTGGCCACTTTGTTAGCTGACGGCTTTCAATCAGAAGCCCGCTCCGTCATCAAGAATCGTGACATTCAGCATTTGTTTGTTCCTTTAGCAGGGCAAAGAAAAGCAGGAGTCAATTTTCTGAGCGCCGTGCAAAAACTACACCCGACCCCAGCATTGGGGGAGAACCGAAAGAAGCAGCCGTCTCATGGATTCGTACTCATGAACCAGCCAGCAGAGGGATGTACGGTGGACCGATCGGTTGGTTGGGTATTCAAGAAGATATTGGCGAGTTTGCTGTGGCGATCCGCTCAGGATTCTTTAGCGGCAATCAAGCAACGCTGTATGCGGGCTGTGGGATCGTTGCCGATTCAGACGCAGAATCTGAACGTCAAGAAACACGGTTAAAATTTCAACCGATGAGGAGAGGGATCTTAGGAGATGAATAATCAGACAGTCATGACAGACTATTTATTAGCGGCAATCCAGGGACTAAAAGCAGCGGGTGCGAAGCGAGCGGTTATTAGTCCCGGTTCACGCTCAACGCCATTGGCGCTACTATTGCATCGTGATCCTGAGATCACCTGTACGGTGGCTGTCGATGAACGTTCGGCTGCTTTTTTTGCTTTAGGGATGTCCAAAGTTGATCTCCAGCCAACAATCTTACTGTGTACTTCTGGAACTGCAGCAGCCAATTATTATCCAGCCGTTTGTGAAGCAGAAGCTACCAACTTGCCATTGATCATCTTAACGGCTGATCGCCCGCCAGAACTGCGGGGCGTTGGGGCGCCACAAGCAATGGATCAACAGAATTTGTATGCCTCTCACGTCAAAAAGATGGTAGAGATGACGGTGCCAGAAAACGACCCAGCTTTGTTGCGTTATAGTTTTTGGCAAGCTGCAACTTGCACGATCGAAGCGCAAAAGCAGCCGAGAGGCCCTGTCCAAATCAACTTTCCATTACGGGAGCCGCTGTTGCCTGACTTTAGTCGCCAATGCAGTATACAGCAAGACGTGAGCTATCTGGCACCACAACAAGAGCTGTCAGCAGAGATGATCACCCAGCTAGCCCCTTACTTTGGTAAAAAAGGTATTCTGATTGCTGGAGAAAGCCTTACGATCGAAGAAGCGCAGCAGTTGCTGACTTTTTCAGAGAAATTAGGCTGGCCGATTGTCGGCGATCCATTGACCAATTTGGCGACAGCCGGTACCAAAGTAGGAACATTTATCAGCCAAGCCGATCTTGTTTTCCCGCAATTGACTTCTGCCTTCCAACCAGAAGTGGTCGTGCGTTTTGGTCGCTTACCAGTCACTAAAAATGTCCTATTATGGTTGAACAAAGCAGCGGATACGACGACGTGGCTCTTTGTTGATCCATCGGGACAGTGGCAAGACCAGTTGCATCGGGCAAACTATTTGATCGAAGCAGCGATCAGCACTTTCGTGGCGGCCATCACCCAGTTGCCGATCGTCAAAAATATGGCGTGGCAACAACAATGGCAAGCACTTCAAGCGCGGGCAGATCAGGTGCTTGCTGCATGTCCGCAGTTGCAACAATGGGATGAGAGCAGCGCTGTGCGCATGCTCCAACAATGTTTGCCCGAAGATGCGCAGATCCTTTTGGCAAACAGCAATGCGATCCGTTTCTTTGATCGCTACGGCAGCAAAACTACCTCCACTTATCGAGTGTATGGAAATCGGGGCGTCAATGGGATCGACGGCCTTGTCTCGACCGTAGCTGGGATTGCTTCCGCCAGTCAAAAGCCTACCTACTTGTTGATTGGTGATTTAGCGTTGTACCATGATATGAACGGCCTACAACTACTGCGTCAGTATCAATTGCCAGTAACGATCATTTTACTGAATAATAACGGTGGTGGGATCTTTTCCTTTTTGTCACAAAACACCTTAGAACCAAACGACTTTGTCCCGCTCTTTGGCACGCCGTTAGATCTTGAGTTTCAAAAAGTGGCGGCCTTATATGAGGCAGATTGGCACACACCGACCTCTTTGCTAGAGTTTCAAACGATTTTAACGGAAACAAGCCAACAGCCGCGTTTTCAAATAATCGAAGTGAAAGGTGAGCAAAAAGATCCGGTCAACACTTGGCAAGCACTGCAACAGCAGTTTAGCGAGGCGGGAGCACAGCAATGAGGGACACGATAAATGGCGTCAGTTATTTTTATCAGTGGTTGCAACCGTACCGACCAGCCTTACCAACCCTTGTGGCATTGCATGGCTTCACGGGTTCTTCGGAAAGTTTTCGACCGGTTTTTGTAGAGGAAGGTTCTTATAATGTATTGGCAGTCGACTTGATTGGACATGGACGGTCATCGATTTATGTCCATCCCATGCGTTATGAACTTCCTTTACTGGTGGAGGATCTCGCACAGCTTTTAGCGATGCTAGGGATTGAACGTTATGGTCTTTATGGCTACTCGATGGGGGCACGAATCGCACTTTTTTGGGCGGTCATGGAACCAGCTGCAGTGACCCATCTTTTGCTTGAGAGTGGTTCCCCCGGGTTAGCTGATCCAGCGGAACGACTCGCTCGTCAGCGACACGATCGTTGGTTAGCGTTGCGCTTACTAAGGGAGCCTCTGGTCGATTTTGTCGATTACTGGCAAGAACTGCCGTTGTTTGCTAGTCAAAAGGAGCTACCCTTAGTGCAGCAGGCTGCTGTACGGCAAGGTCGCTTGCAGCAAAATAAATTTGGCTTGGCAGTAAGCTTGGTTTACGGTGGTACTGGCAAACAGCCAAGCTGTTGGTCGGCACTTCCGCAGCTAGCTTGTGAAATTCTTTGTTTAGCGGGGGAAAAAGATTTAAAGTTTCGTAAAATCGCCCACCAAATGAAGCAGCTGCAACCAGAGATGACCATCAAAGTCGTTGCTAATGCTGGACATTGTATCCATTTAGAACAGCCGACACAGGTTCGTCATGAAATCGATCAATGGTTTGTAAAAGGATCGGGGCCACAGTCAGCTGATTGACAAGGAGAGAACGCAATGAAGATTGAAAAAATTGAACGCATCGCCTGTCGCTTGCCCCTCAAACAACCCTTTGTGACAAGTTACGGACAATTAACAGAAAAAGCCTTTGATCTTTATTTGGTGACGGCAGAGGATGGAATGGTTGGCATCGGTGAATTGGTCGCTTTTGAGCAGCCAGATTACATTGAAGAAACCCTCTTTTCTGCTCGACAAGTGATTGAAACAGCACTGATCCCATTATTGATTGACCAGGAGATCGAGCATCCGCAAGAAGTTTGGCAATTGTTTCAAACGGTCCAAGGAAACTACATGGCAAAATCGGCTTTGGAAACAGCAATTTGGGATCTATATGGCAAGCAAACGCATCAAAGTGTGAAAGAGCTGTATACCGCAACCCGACCGAGTGTCGCTGTTGGCGTTAGTATCGGCATACAAGACTCTGTCGAAAAACTAATGGCTCTTGTTGCCGCTTATGTCGCCCAAGGGTATCAACGAATCAAGTTAAAAATCAAGCCGGGGCAAGATGTGGCACCCTTGCGAGCGATTCGACAAGCCTTTCCAGAATTGCTTTTGATGGCAGATGCGAACGGGGCCTATCAAAGTGAGCCTGAACGCATTTTGGCATTGGATGACTTAGGCTTGGTGATGATCGAGCAACCCCTTAAGGTACGAGATCTGGTGGGGCACAGTCAGCTACAGCGACAGATGAAGACGCCTCTATGTTTGGATGAAGATATTCGAACGGCAGAAGACGTCGATACAGTCGCAGCACTGGACAGCTGCCGTGCGATCAACCTGAAAATCCCTCGTGTCGGTGGGATCACCGAAGCTTTGCGGATCCTTGATCGATGTCAAACCCATGGACTGCTTGTTTGGTTAGGCGGCATGTTTGAGTCTGGTGTAGGACGAGCCATGAATTTGCAATTTGCGAGTCAAGATATTTTCCATTTTCCCGGGGACCTTTCCGCTTCTGACCGTTACTTTTATGATGATGTCATTACACAGCCTGCAACTTTGCATGAAGGCAAGCTGCTGGTACCTGATGGAAAGGGCTTTGGTATCACATTAGCTGAAACAAAGCTAAGTCAATATGGGCAATCTAAAGAACGTATCTACTCAAGAAAACGGTCAGCGAAAGAATAACCGCAGCGAAAGAAAACACAGCGAAAGCAAAAGAAACGGCGAGCAGGGAAATCTGCTGGCCGTTTCTTTTGTTTTAGTCTGCGTTTTTGAATTCTTTTTCAATTTGTAGTCGTTGAACTTTCATGGTTGCTGTTCGTGGGATATCTTCGTAGTCGCGTAAAATTGGCTGATTGAGGTGAGGGAGATCTTCCACCATTTTCCACCAAGCATCCCAATCCATTTCACGATTTGGCGCTAAAGCAATGATTGGTTGTGGTGAGTTTTCTTTGTCGCGAACAATCACAACTTCGGCAAGGAAGTCTAAATGATCTAGCAAAAGGTCTTCCAAGGCAAGATTGCTTTCAATATTTTTGATCAAGTCCACTTGACGGTCTTTTAAGTAAAGATGGCCCTGATCATCCATCATGCCGTAGTCACCACTGTCCCACCAAGCGCCATAGACATTGTCAGCAAAACGCTGATCTTCTTTATAATAGGTCAACGCGCGTCCTTTTGAAAGGAAATGGATGTGCCCATCGGTATTGGCTGGCAGCTCGTTGCCCTCTGCATCGGCGATCCGTGCTCTCGTTAAGTCCTCGAGACCCACACCCATATCACGGGCATCGTTGGTAGCGATGCTTTCTAAGGTATGTGCTTTTAGGATCATTGGCCCGCATTCACTTTGACCATAGACTTGCAAAAAGATTGCTTCTTTTGTTGCTGAAGTATTTAAAAAAGTGGCCATTGTTTGGTTGTTGATGGCATCAAAGGTTGAATGGTAATAGCGAATATTGGCGAAAGCATCTGGTTGTTCTTTTGCTACAAAGCTCCATTGGACAAAATTGTTTGGATGAGTTTCCAAAGCGATTGGTGGGTATTCTTTTAGCATGCTTACGACATGAGCGCCGTTGGCATTGGCTAATGGCATCATCGGAAAGCCCATCGCCATCAAGGATGAGATGCCAATATTGAAGCGGGAGTGCACCGGTGAGATATGGAACGCAATTAAATCAGAGTCTGCTTTGGTGCGATCAATCTTGGTGAAGATCGTTTTTTGCCATTTTGTCCGCCAGCCCATGGAGTTTGCCGAATGACAAATCAATTTTGGAATACCCGTTGTTCCAGAAGTGTGGGTCATATAAGAAATTTGATCCACCGGTAACTCAGTTTGGGCCACTGGTTCCGCTGGTTGTTGCAGCAGATGACGAACAGCAATCTGTTTGTCAGTACTGCTATTTTTCACTTGTGCGACGCGGCCTTCGGTTTCTTCATCAAATAAGATGAATGGATCTTCTAAGCGATCCACAAACACTTCGATGGTTTCAGCAGGAAAATGATAGGAGATCATGGCAGGAACGGCACCAAGGTAAGAAGCAGCCGTTGCTAATAAATAGGTATCGAATTTTGAAGATTTGTAAAGAATGATTTTATCGCCGGCTTGCACGCCTAGTGCAGCAAGTTGGTACGCACGTTTTAAAATCATTTCATAGCTCGAACGGTAGGTACTACGATAGCCAAGTTCAGGAAATGCTGGCAGCACTTCATCGTGGATGATGGTTGTGTCAGGAAATGCCTCGGCAGCTTCGCGGTAATTGGTGTAAAGATTTAATGGACGATAGTCTAAAATGGTCAAATAGAACACTCCTTTAAAAGTTCGTGAAAAACTTCATTTGATTTCTCCATTTTAGCACAGGAATTTCTCGATACAATAGATTTTCAGTGTTTTTTATTTATTTCTAAAAAATCCTTCCCTCAAAGACTTTCGAAGAATGAATGACTGTGATGTGTTATCATTCATTCCTCGTACTAAGCGGAAAAAGCGCATAATCAACGGGTGTATTTTACTACAAAATCTTCGATTGGGAGCCGGAAATCCGGATAGCGTGCTTCTAATTCTGCACGACTCCAATTCCACCAAGCGATTTCTTTTAAAGCAGTGATCGTTTCTGGATCAAAGCGGTATTTGATCACTTTTGCTGGAACCCCGCCGACGATCGCATAAGGCGGCACATCTTTGGTTACGACTGCGTTTGAGGCGATCACGGCACCATCACCGACGGTCAAACCAGATTGGATCACGGCACCGTGGCCGATCCAGACATCATTGCCAATGACGGTCGTTTTTGCTTTGCGTTTTTCTAAGAAGGACTCGTCCTTTGGCGCAAATCCATAGCCTTCGCCATTATAGGCAAAAAGATGCTGACTAGGGCGTTCATAGGGATGATTGGTGGGGCCGATGCGGACCATCGCTGCGATACTGATAAAACGTCCTAATTGACTGTTCTGAATAAAGCAATATTGCCCCGTATAGGTATAATTGCCGATGGAAGAATGATAAATGTGATTGGCTTCGCCAATTTCGACATAGTCTCCTAAAGTTGTGTCTTGAAGCTGCGAGTCTTTGCCGACGATCGGCTGTTTATCTGGAAAATTTGTGATCGATAGGTGCATAGTAATCATCCTCTCTTGCGTATTGCTATCATTTTACCGCACTTTTTTGTACTATTTGACTAATACGCACTAAAGACAAAAGGAGGTCTGCGTTATGGAGACGATTTATCAGTTAGATAAGATGACCGAAACGATAGGTAAGCGAGCAATCAAAAAAGGATACACGTTAAAAAATCAAGCGGCCCCAGAGGCGCTGTTTGTACGCAGTTCAACGGTTCCTAACGAATTGATCACACCCAAATTAGCGGTGATCGCTCGCTCAGGAACAGGCACCAATACGATCGATTTGGCACGGTGTACTCAAAATGGCACAGTAGTCTTCAATAGTCCCGGTGTCAATGCCAATGCAGTCAAAGAATTGGTGCTCTCCAATTTGTTTCTCAGCGTTCGCCCCTTATTCAAAGCCATCCAGACGGTAGCCGATTTGCAAGAAGAGCTAACGTCAGGTCAAATTGAAGCAGAAGATGTGTTGAAGGTAGCTGAAGAACGGCGAAAAGAAGTGATCGGCGAAGAATTAGCTGGAAAAACCATCGGTATTTTAGGCTTAGGAGAGATCGGTGAACGGGTGGCAAAAGCCTGTCACCAGTTAGGAATGGAAGTCCTCGGCTATGCCCGTACGAAAAAAGCGGCCCACGATTACGAACAAGTCAGTGACTTGCACGTACTGTTGGCCGAATCAGATTTTGTGGTGGTTTTGCTTCCTTTGAGTCAAGAGACCCACGGCTTGCTGAATCGACGAACGATTCAGCAGATGAAAAAAAATGCAGTGCTGATGAATTTTGGTCGTGGGGAGATCGTGGAAGAAACAGCCGTCTTAGAAGCATTAGCCAAAAATCAGCTCAAACAATACATCACTGATTTTCCTAGTGCGGGCTTGATCGGCCAACCGAAAGTATTGTGCTATCCGCATATTGGCGGTAGTACTACCAATGCCTTGGAAAAAGGGGATCACGTAGTTTTTGATCGCATGCATGCCTATTTGCGCGCTGGGACGATTCAAGAATCGGTCAACTTTCCTCATGCAGAGTTGCCTTTTTTGGCACCGTATCGCTTGGCGCTGTTTTATCACGACAAGCCTGGTGCTTTTGCCCCATTATTGCGGATCATTTCTGAAGCAGGTGTAGATATCGATAATTTGACAAGTGAAAGAAAAGCCGGAGTCGCCTATACCTTGATCGATCTTGATGAGACAAATGAAACGCTGCTGCAAGATCTGCAAAAACAGATGCAGCAGGCAGGGGCAATCATTCGTGTACGTTTGATCAAAAATCCGCGAATCAGTGAATAGTTGCCACCAACAATGTTTCTTGTTATGATGAAAAAAAAGTAAAGGAAGTTCATCATGACGAATAAGTTTCAAGATAAAAAGAAGGTCGCTTTGCCTCGTTATCAGCAGATTGCCGTGGCGATCGCGGAACGAATCGTTGAAAATCGCTACCAAGTTGGGCAAAAGATCCATGCACGCTCAACGTTAGCCAGCAATTTCAATGTCTCTCCTGAAACAGCCCGTAAAGCGATCAATGTATTAGTTGATTTAGAAATCATGGATGTCCGTCATGGCAGCGGCGCCTATATTGCTTCAAAGGAAAAAGCACAGGCCTTTGTGGAACAATACCAAGATGTGCAGTCGATCCAAGAAATCAGACAAGACATTTTAGACAGTGTGGAGCGGCAGCAGCAAGAGCTGGATAATTTTTCTGACTTGTTGAACACGTTAGTGCAGCAGACCAAAAAGGTACACCACATGAGTCCGTTTGTGCCCTTTGAACTTCAGTTGACGGAACAAGCGCAGCATTTGGAAAAAAGTATCAATGAATTGAATATTTGGCAAGCCACAGGGGCGACGATCATCGCAATCCAAACAACCGAAGAATTGTTGTTGTCACCAGGACCTTATGCGAAATTTAGTGCAGGCAATACGATTTATTTTGTCGGAAATGAACTGGCGTTGCAGCGCATGACCAATTTCTTCTATCCAACGGACCATTCAGCGTAATTCTTTTTCCTGATTCCCATGCTTTTTTGCAAAAGAAAAAGCATTGGGAAATTTTTTTGACAAAGTGACCACATCTTGTTAAGATAGTATGGTCACTTTCGTGAAATTTTTCAGAAAAAGGAGTATTAATCATTTGAGTAAAGTTAAAGTGGAACACTTAACCAAAATCTTCGGTAAGAAAAAGCAGCAAGCTCTTGCCATGGTCAAAGAACAACGTAGCAAAAACGAGATTTTAGAAAAAACGGGTGCCACCGTCGGGGTCTATGATGTGAACTTCGAAGTCAACGAAGGCGAGATTTTCGTCATCATGGGCCTTTCTGGAAGCGGGAAGTCAACATTGATTCGCCTCTTGAATCGATTGATCGAGCCGTCTGGCGGAGATATTTACATAGATGGCGTGGATGTTGCTAAAATGAGTAAAGAAGAACTGCGAGAAGTTCGCCGTCACAAAATCAACATGGTTTTCCAAAGCTTTGGCCTTTTCCCTCATCGGACGATTTTAGAGAACACAGAATACGGACTAGAAGTCCGTGGGGTCTCGAAAGAAGAACGAACAGCGAAAGCGGAAAAAGCGTTAGAAAACTCAGGGTTGCTTTCATTTAAAGACCAATATCCTGACCAGCTGTCTGGAGGGATGCAACAGCGTGTGGGACTTGCCCGTGCGTTAGCCAATGATCCAGAGATCCTCTTGATGGACGAAGCCTTTTCAGCACTCGATCCGCTGATTCGCCGTGAAATGCAAGATGAACTTTTAGAACTACAAGCCAATGTTCAAAAAACGATCATCTTTATCACCCATGATTTGAACGAGGCCTTGCGGATCGGTGACCGGATCGCTTTAATGAAAGATGGTCAGATCATGCAGATCGGTACAGGAGAAGATATTTTGACGAATCCTGCCAACCAATACGTGCGTGATTTCGTGGAAGATGTCGATCGTTCCAAAGTCTTGACTGCGCAAAACATCATGGTTCCAGCATTGACGACGAACATCGAGATCGATGGACCAAGCGTAGCATTGAACCGGATGCGGAAAGAAGAAGTCAGCATGTTGTTAGCCGTTGACAAACGTCGTCACCTAAAAGGAAGTTTGACAGCCGAGTCTGCTCGTGAGGCACGGAAAAACAATCTGACCTTGAAGGAAGTTATTGATAAAAATGTTAAAAAGATTGATAAAGATATGCTGGTAACGGATATCTTCAATTTGATCTATGATTCGCCTACACCTTTAGCTGTGGTAGAAAATGATCGTTTGATCGGAGTCGTGATCCGCGGAAGCGTGATTGAAGCGTTGGCTGAGACCGATTCAGCCGCTCAAGCAGAGGAAGGGGTAGTGACAAATGGATAATTTCTTACAACATACGATTCCGGTAGCTGATTGGGTCGAAAACTTTACTGATTGGCTAACAGGAACTTTCAGTGGATTGTTTTCAGCCTTACAGTCTTTCGGACAATTTATCATGGACGCTATTACAAATGTATTATTGTTTGTACCACCGTTGTTAATGATCGTCTTATTGACGGCTGCTGCCTTTTTCGTTTCACGCAAAAAATTCGGCTTGCCAGCCTTTACTTTTGTTGGGTTGCTGTTCATCTATAATCAAGGGTTATGGACAGACTTGATGAACACCGTGACGTTGGTCTTGTTGTCAAGTTTGGTTTCGATCATCATTGGGATTCCACTAGGGATCTTAATGGCGAAAAGCGAAAAAGCGCAAAGCATCGTGACGCCAATCTTAGACTTTATGCAAACGATGCCTGGTTTCGTTTATTTGATTCCTGCGGTTGCTTTCTTTGGGATCGGCATGGTTCCTGGGGTCTTCGCCTCAGTGATCTTTGCTCTACCACCAACCGTTCGGATGACGAACTTAGGGATTCGCCAAATTTCTCGTGAATTGGTAGAAGCCTCTGATTCCTTCGGTGGGACTGGCTGGCAAAAACTGATCAAATTAGAATTGCCACTAGCCAAAAGTACTATTTTGGCTGGGGTCAACCAAACGACGATGCTGGCATTATCAATGGTCGTGATCGCGTCAATGATCGGTGCTCCTGGGTTAGGGCGCGGCGTCTTATCCGCCTTACAACGAGCACAAGTCGGTAACGGATTTGTCAGTGGGGTATCCTTAGTTATTTTGGCGATCATTATGGATCGCTTTACCCAGAATTTGAACCGTTCGGCACATCAAAAAGCAGCGAGCAAGACGAGTCGCAAACAAAAACGTCTTTTTGGCGGGATTGCTGCAGCGGCAGTCGTTGCTTTGATTGGAGCATCGTTTGCTTTTGGAAATGTTTCTAACAGCAAAGGCACGGTGAACTTGGCGTATGTCGAATGGGATACGGAAGTTGCATCTACCCATGTGGTGGCAGAAGTCTTGTCGCAAATGGGCTACGAAGTCAATACGACGCCATTGGATAATGCCATCATGTGGGAATCGGTGGCAAAAGGGGAAGTTGACGGGATGGTTGCTGCTTGGCTGCCATCTACGCATCAATCCCAGTATGAACAGTACCAAGACCAAGTCGAGAACTTGGGTCCTAACTTAGAAGGGGCAAAACTGGGGATCGTTGTACCAAGCTATATGGATGTAGATTCCATCGCAGACCTTTCTGACGAAGCTGGCAAAACCATCACTGGTATCGAACCAGGCGCTGGGGTCGTGAATGCAGCGGAAAATACGGTTGCGACGTATGACAACCTTTCAGATTGGAATGTCGCTACCTCTTCTTCAGGAGCGATGACAGTGGCATTGGGCCAAGCCATCAAGAACCAAGATGAGATCGTTATTACTGGTTGGTCTCCACATTGGATGTTTGCGAAATATGATCTGAAATATCTGGATGATCCTGAAGGAACAATGGGTGAAGCAGAAAGCATCAATACTGTTGTACGCCAAGGATTAGCAGATGACATGCCAGAAGTCTACGAAGTACTTGATCGTTTCAACTGGACACAAGAAGACATGGAAGAAGTCATGTTAGCAATCAATGACGGAACGTCAGCCGAAGATGCAGCCAAAGATTGGGTAGCCAATCACCCAGAAGAAGTTGCTGCTTGGACGAACTAATGTCTAAAAAAGAACGACCGCAGATTAAAGCGGTCGTTCTTTTTTTGTTTAAAATACTTAGGTTCGTAACGAAAGACGAGGGGATGATTTTTGCAAAAGACGGAGCTTTTGTGCAAGTTAAGCAAAACGATGAAAAATCGGCTGCATCTGTTCAAACGTACAGAGTTCAGTAAATCCTAATGATCGTAAAAGATCTTGTCCCTCTTTGATTTGAAACCCGAGCTGCTCTGGTTTATGACTATCGCTGCCGATGGTTAGCACGCTTCCCCCAAGTCACGATAAAGCTTGAGGATCTCGATCGATGGCGTATACCCATTGATTCCGTAACGGTGGGAAGAGGTATTCAGTTCAATGCCTTTGCCATCTTTGATCACGACTTTCAAGATCTCTGCGATTTGTTCTTTCGTTTGTTTAAAAGCGTCCTTCTCTTTATCTAAATAACGACGAATCAAATCCATATGGGCTAAGACGGAATACTCTTTATATGTCGTGACTAGTTGATACATTTCATCATAATAGCGCTCGTAGCATTCCTGTTGGCTGCGTCCTTTTTGAAATTCTCCGGTCCAAAATTCTTGATCGTCTACCTGATGAACGGAAAGTAAAATGAAATCAAAGGGATGCGAACGATAAAGACGGGTAAATTGTGGGATCGTGTGCATTTGCATCCCAAATTCCAGCCCAGTTTTTAGCTTGATTTGGTCACTGTATGTTTCCTTTAAGCGTGCCAGTTCGTTAAAATACAAGTCGTAGTAGACATTTTTTACGACTTTATTGGCTCCGACGAGGTATGTATCCGTCGCTTGCCAGTCTTCTTTGACCCCATAATCAACATGATCGGTAAAGCAGATTTCTGCTAAGCCTAGTTTAATGGCGTCTTTGACTACATCTTCCATCAAATACCAAGAATCATCGCTGTAATCACTATGAACGTGATAGTCTGTAAAAATCATGGCGTCTCCTTTTGTTTCGTTATTTTTGCTGCTTCTGCCAGTCTGCTCGTTTTTGATGATAGAGCTGGGCGGCAGTCTCCCAATGTTCTTTGTCAGCCGGCTGAATCTCACGGATCACACGGGCTGGATTGCCGCCGACGATCGTATTCGGCGGCACATCTTTTGTGACGACGGATCCAGCAGCGACGATGGCATGTTTGCCGATCGTGACACCTGGTAAAATCGTACTATTGCCCCCGATCCAAACGTAATCTTCGACGGTGATCGGTAGGCCAAATTCCAAATCTTGACTGCGGACCACAGAATCGATTGGATGACTGGCGGTATAGAAGCTGACCCGTGGTCCCACCATCACATGATCACCAATCAGAATCTTATTGACATCTAAAAAAATGCAATCCATATTGGCATAAAAGTGATCACCAATCTCAACATGGCGACCATAATCAACATAAAGGGGTGGTTGGACAAAGCAATGCTGCCCAAATTTGCCAAAGAGTGCTTTTTCTTTGGCGATGATTCGCTCTCGGTCATCGACTGGTAAGTGGTTGATTTCCTGGGCACGTTTTTTTCCCTCCGCTGAACCATTCTCAGGGAGAATGCCAGCAGCTTGATACAATTGACCAGCCAACATCGCTTGATAATCAAAGTCTTCTTTCATTGCAAAATCCTTTCTAAGACGGTAAATCGTCGGTGGTTAATTCAATCAAATTGCCTTCGGGGTCTTGGACAACTGCTTCATAATAGCCATCGCCTGTTGTACGAGGACCATTTAAAAGAGGGTAGCCATCTTCAACAAACCGTTGAGCGTATCGATCGACGTCAGCTTGATCACCAACTGCTATCGCAAGGTGAGTGTAGCCTAAGCTTTCACTGACACGAGGGCTTAAAAATTTCTTGGTCGTTAATTCTAACCGACTTCCAGAATCAAAGGTCAAAAAATAGGACTGAAAGCCTGTTTTCGGATTATGGTATTTTGGGTTGCTGACCGCCTGAAAGTAGGTTTCATAAAATGTCCTCATTTTTTCCAAATCATTGACATATAGTGCGATGTGTTCAATTTTCATTATCGACAACTCCTTTAATAAGCAACATGCGTCGTTCTTTCTTCGTTCCTTTTTGAACTTAGTAAACTTTGTTTAATAAGTTGCTTCTATTATACCTTTGTTAACAAAATTAATAAAGGTATATTCCCAGCTTTTTATCTGTTAAAATAGGAGCGTTGAGGGGGAGAAAAATGAAAGCTTATCAGCCAACGACCATTAAATTACATAATCAGGCAGTTTTGCTGAATTTGCTAAAACAGCAGCAAGCGCCTATGACCAAGCGCCAACTGGCAGATGCCTCTCAATTAAGCGTGGTAACGATCAACAAGTTGCTTCCTGAATTGATTGAAAAGCAACTACTTTTGACGACGGATCAACCGCAACGAACGGGGGGACGTCAAGCTGCGGCTTACCAGTACAATGCACAACGGACACTGTTGTTGATCATTCAGTTTATCGAAGAAGATCAGCAGATCGTGATTCGTTTTTCAGTTGTTGATCTCGTGGGGAACATTTTGCATCATGAGCAGTCAGCAGAGGGCCGATTGCCGCAGTTCTTGCAAGTGATTCGTCAGATAAAACAGAAATACCCGAAAATCGGCTTGGCAGTCGTGGGGATTCCGGGTGTGGAAATTGCTGGAAGACTGAAGATCATGGATGCTCCGGCATTTAAGGACATGGCGTTAGGAGAATTGATTGAAAAAGAGATCGCTGTAAAAGCGCTTATTGAGAATGACGTGAATGCTGCGGTATTTCATTTCAAAGAAGAAAAAAATCGTGGCTGGCATTTATTTTCCGAAAAATTATCCGCCAGGTGCGGGACTAGTCATCGACCAACAGCTCTTTAAAGGAGCCAACCATTTAAGTGGCGAAATCAAGCATTTGCCGCATCTCTACACGGCTTCTTACCCGTTGGCAACAGAGGCGATCCCAGAACAAGTGACTGCCACTCTCCAAGCGATCGTGGCAGTGACGGACCCGCATCAAGTCATTTTGTTTTTGCCCTCTGAATGGCAGGCGCTCGTGTCGCGCTCCTTTTTGGAAAAGCAGCTGGCAGCAGTGTTTCAGTATGGCGTCTTGCCAAAATTACACTTTTCCGATCGGTTTTCAGAAAATTATTTGGCTGGTTTAATCACGATGGGAATCGAAGCAGCTGGCTTAGGGCTTTGATTCGCAGCATTCACCTGGTACTTAGGACAAAAACTGCCACCGCTTCCTTTATCAGAAGTAGTGGCAGTTTTTTTGAAAATACGAGAACTCACAGCTTAGCGAGTTTCTGTGCTTTTTCGGTATTCGCAAAATGCAGTTTGGCATATTTGCTCAATAGTGCTATGCCACCTTGTTGTAGTAATTTTGCGGCAACTTGGTCAGCAGCTGTGTGGGCGCCAGAAGGCAAACGCATACCGATTTCTTTGGAGGCTGCCTCTAATTCATCCAAAAAGACTGTACGGCATAAAATAGAGGCTGCCGCTACTGCTAGATGATATTGTTCACCCTTCGTCGCAAAATAGAGCTTTTCGGTGACCGCTGCTTGTTCCGACTTTAAATAGGTGCGATAATTTTTTTCGCTCGTGAACTGATCGATCAAAATGGCATCTGGTGTCTCAGGAGCAATTTTTTGCAAAAGCAAACGAATGGCTTGATTATGCAAAGCAACTTTCATTCGGACCGTGTTGTATTTTGGTTGGATCTCGTTGTATTTGCTGGGCGTGACAGTGAGCAATTGGTAAGGAACCAATTCTTTGATTTTCGGCGCCATCTTACGGATCTCTGGATCTGTCAGCATTTTTGAGTCCTTGACACCTAAGGCTTTCAGCTGTGGTAATTGCTCTTTTTTGGCATAGACGGCACAGACCACCATAGGACCGAAATAACTGCCGTTGCCGACCTCGTCACTGCCGACGACGCTTTTTTCGCTAAATCCTGCTGGCAACGCAGTGGTTGAAACAGGCGCTTTTTTTCTTATCCGGTACAGCACTAGCCGTGTCGCCCCATAAGGAAGCTTCTTTTTCAGCAGTCGCTCCTTGAAACATGACTTTTCCAGACGTATAAGCAGTGATCGTCGTTGGCCCTTTTTTGGCGACAAACACTGTATAAGGAACTTTCTTCGCCAGCAATTCTCGTTGATAAAATTGCTGCATTTTTTGGATAGTTGAAGTTGGTACTTTGATAACGATCGTACTCATTTGATTCCTCCTGATTTTTTGTCTTTTTTAGGTAGACAAAAGGATACTTTAAGATTTTACCATACTTCTTATTCTTTTTTACTAAGACGATCAGCAAACAAACGATTGGCATGGAAATTCATAAGAAAATCACGTATAATAGTTAAGAGTTTGCGACACATGTTCAATAAGTGATAGAATAGAGCAGAATGTAAGCAATGGGAGGAAATATTCCTATGACGGAGCAAAAGAAACGCTATAAAGCAGTTATCGCGAATCAAAGTTACACGATTATTGGACGCGAAAGCAAAGAACACATGGATATGGTGACAAGATTGGTCAATGACCAACTGCTTGAGATCATGCAATTGTCGCCACAAACCGATCAAGAACAAGCGTCGATCTTATTAGCGATCAACGCTGTTTCCGACCAGCTGAAAAAACAAGAACAGCTGTTGGTCCTACAAAAAAAGTGGACGAATTGCGGGGACAAGCCATTAAAGCAACGGAGCTTGAGAATCGTATCAAGCGGATCGAAGCGATCGAATCCGAAGCACGGAAAGTTCTCGATGAGACAGGTCGCAGTGATGTGGAGATCCATAATCATGTGGAAGCACAACAGATCTTAAATGAACAAAGGAAACGAAAAATTCAAGAAAAGACAGCCCATGGGTAGTGCGGCGTAGAAAGGATTCCTAAATGATTGGATTATTTGTCTTGGTTTTGTTGTTGGCAGCCTTTTATGGCGGCGCGCGGCGCGGAACCAGTTTACAATTGGTCTCAGTTTTGGGCTATTTGATCTTTTTTCTTTGCAGTTGCGAATTACCAAGAAATTGCGAAAAAATTGAGCTCTATGTTCCTTATATGTCAGTAACGGCGGATTCAAAGTTAAAATACTACGATATGGAACTGGCTTTAGATTTAGACAAAGCCTATTATGCGGCCATCGCTTTTGTGATGGTACTCTTTGCTGGTTGGCTGATCACCAAACTATTAGTGATTTTTGCAGACAGTTTGCGTTACAAACGCCTACGTTTTTTAGGCGGCTATGACTGGGCAGTTGCGGGTGTTTTGAATGTCATCTTGATGTATATCAATTTGTATATGTTTTTCATGATTCTCTCAATGATCCCGTTTGCCACGATTCAAAATCTGTTTGAAACGAGCGGAACTGCGAATTTCATCGTTGATCGGTCACCGATTCTCTCAGATTACTTCTATCGATTGTGGATCACAGATGTGATTGGGTAAAAAGCAGGCAGATGGTTGCAGAGCCATTCTGCCTTTTTCTTAGGAACAAAAAGTTAAAACAAAGCAGGTGAGAAAAGAATGAATACTAAGATCCTTGATGTTTTAGGATTTGAACAAGTAAAGAGTCAAATCGGTCAGTATATCGTAACAGCCCAAGGAAAAGAAGCCTTAGCAAAGCTTGTGCCATCAAGTGATGAGCAAGTCATTTCCTCTTGGCTAGCAGAAACAGAAGACGCGATCAAGATCCAGCGTTTAAGAGGCGGAATCCCTGTACCAAAAATTGAGAATATTCGTCCCCAAATGAAACGGATCGAAATCGGCGCAGATTTAAACGGCGTTGAATTGGCACAAGTTGCCCGCGTCTTATCAACCACGCAGGAATTGAAACGCTTTTTTGCTGATTTGTCTGAAAGTGAGATTGAATTTTCCCGCTTGTATCACTGGGAAGAACAGTTGGTGTCTTTGCCAACCTTGAATCGTCGCTTGAAAGAATCTATCGATGAGGATGGCCGAGTCACAGACGATGCCTCTCCAGCACTACGGGGAATTCGCCAATCGATCCGACGAGCAGAACGGACGATTCGCGAGACATTGGATGGCATCGTCCGAGGTGGCAATGCAAAGTATCTAAGTGATACGATCGTAACCATGCGAAATGAGCGTTATGTGATTCCAGTCAAACAAGAATACCGAGGTGTTTTTGGCGGCGTGGTTCACGACCAAAGTTCCTCTGGTCAAACCTTGTTTATCGAACCAAAACAAGTAGTGGAACAAAATAACCGTTTGCGTCAACATCAAATTGCGGAACGGGACGAAATCACTCGTATTTTAGCAGAATTATCAGCAGAGTTAGCCCCATACCAAAGAGAGATTCTCCATAATGCGTATGTGATCGGGATCATGGATTTCATGAATGCCAAGGCTCGCTTTGGGAAAGAGATGAAGGCGGTCGTACCAGCGATCAATCAAGATAACCATGTCTTTTTTAAACAAGCACGTCACCCATTGATCGATCAAGAAAAAGTCGTTCCTAACGATAACGATTGGAAAAGACTATCAAGCTGTTGTCATTACTGGGCCGAATACCGGTGGGAAAACCATCACCTTAAAAACATTAGGGCTGTTGCAGATCATGGGCCAAGCCGGCTTACCAATTCTGGCAGAAGAAGAAAGCCAAATGGGGGTCTTCAATGAAATTTTTGCGGACATTGGTGATGAACAATCCATTGAGCAAAGCCTATCGACCTTTTCTTCACATATGACAACGATCGTTGATGTGTTGAAAAAGTCGACGAAACAAGTCTGGTGCTTTTTGATGAACTAGGTGCTGGGACCGATCCTCAAGAAGGGGCGGCACTAGCGATTGCGATTTTGGACGAACTTGGGGCTAAGTCGGCTTATGTCATGGCGACGACCCATTATCCAGAATTGAAAGTTTATGGCTATAACCGATCCAATACGATCAACGCCTCTATGGAATTTGATGTTGATACCTTAAGTCCAACCTATCGCTTGTTGATCGGGGTTCCAGGACGAAGCAATGCGTTTGAGATTTCGAAAAGACTTGGCTTGCCAGATACCATCATTGACCAAGCCAAAGAGATCATGGATGGAGAAAGTCAAGATCTGAATGAAATGATCGCTGATTTGGAAAATCGACGCAAAATGACGGAAACGGAGTATCTGGAAGTTCGTCATCATGTAAAAGAAGCAGCCCGCTTGCACCAAGAATTGGAAGCAGCTTACAGTTATTTCTTTGAAGAACGCGAAAAAGAATTGGCAAAAGCCCGTCAAAAAGCCAATCAAATTGTAGAAGAGGCTAAAGAGGAATCAGAAAAAATCATTGCCGATATTCGTAAAATGCAGTTAGCTGGCGGTCAAACGAAGGTCAAAGAACACGAACTGATCGATGCGCGCACCAAGCTATCAGGACTGCAGCAAGAAGAACATCTGCAAAAAAACAAGGTTCTGCAAAAAGCCAAAGCAGCTAAGACGCTGAAAGAAGGAGACGAGGTACTCGTAACTTCTTATGGGCAGCGCGGGGTACTGTTGAAAAAAGCCGGTAAAAATCAGTGGCAAGTCCAAATCGGCATTCTGAAAATGAATTTGCCAGAAACAGATCTCCAACCAGCAGCGCCAGTGAAGGAGCCTACACAGCGTATCGTTAATACGATTCGTTCTGCTGACAGCAGTCCAGTGGTCAATCAGTTGGATTTACGCGGCAAGCGGTACGAAGAAGCCCTCAATGAAGTGGATCAGTATTTGGATGCAGCAATTTTGGCAGGTTATCCGCAGGTGACGATCGTTCACGGTAAAGGAACCGGCGCATTGCGTCAAGGGATCACTGACTACCTAAAAAACCATCGCTCGGTGAAAAGTTTTGAATTTGCCCCAGCAAATCAAGGAGGCAATGGAGCGACCATTGTGAAGTTTAACTAAACGTTAAGAACCCTTACCTTTTGTAAGCAGACGGTTTTAAAAAACTTCCGATACGTGGTATACTTTTTTTAGTTTTAAAAATGGAGGGGAAGTACGATGGCAAAAGAAATTACCGATAAAACTTTTTCAGAAGAAACCGATAAAGGCTTAGTCCTTATTGATTTTTGGGCAACTTGGTGTGGCCCTTGTCGTATGCAAGCACCGATCTTGGAACAATTAGCGAATGAATATGAGGAAGACGAATTGAAGATCGTGAAAATGGATGTGGATGAAAATCCTGAAACACCTGCTTCATTCGGAATCATGTCTATCCCAACTTTGTTGTTGAAAAAAGACGGACAAGTGGTTGATAAAGCAATTGGGGTTCATACAAAAGATCAATTGAAAGCTTTAGTTGCAGAACATATGTAATAGAAGAAATGTTTTTTAAGCAATAGCCGAAAGTGGCTATTGCTTTTTTTATTTTGGGGACGTTTTTTTCAAATTTTCTTTTAGGCAGTGGTATACTTAAAGTGGGGAGTGGCACTAAAAAATATCTCGTTCATATAGTAAGAAAGTGATACCAAAATAGGATTAAAGGGGGAATAAAAATGAAAAAGTTAAAACGCGGGTTATTTCAAGGCGTTGCGATTGTTGGGGTACTGATCGCACCCATTGTAGGAACGATCACACAAGTTTATGCAGCAAATGAAGGGGATTCGACAACAGCTTCTTTCGCTGCGCAAGAGACGACGTCAGAAAGTTTCTCAGAAGAAAGCGCAGCATCATCTCAAGAGGTCAGCACTGAGAGTGTAGAGTCAAGTACGGCAACAGAGTCCTCATCAACGTCTACCTCTTTATCAGAAACAACGTCAAGTACTAGCACGGCTACGACTGAGAGCAGTCAGACCGAGACCACACAAGATTCATCTACTCAATCGACGGAAGAATCTTCTGAAGAACCAGATGTTGCGAAAATCGATGTTAAGAAAGTAGAAGATAATGACCAATATGTAAAAATCAAGCCGATCGCCGCAACAGATCCAGAAACACAAAAAATCCTTTACCGATTAGAAAATGGTCAATTGATCGAACAAGGAACGATCGATGAATTAGCTGGCAAGGTATACCGTAGTGTCAAACAGTATCAAGGTACCGACAAGCAGACCTATCTTGAAATTCGCGACGATCAAAAGGTTGTCGGTGTCGTAGCAGAAGCAGCAGTGAAAGTTGCCAGCGGAACCTTCAAAACCGAGAAGAAATATGCAACCATCACAAGTGCGAAAGAATCGCTTTGGCAAGATGTGTTTTTAGATAAAAAAACGAGCACCTCTTCAAGCATTAATGGTCAAACCTTTGAAATCAAAGAAGTATTCACGACGAATAATAAAGTGACCTATTACGCATTGTATTCAAATAAAAATGTTCTCATCGGTTGGATAAAAGCCGCCGGTGTTAAGCTAGCGACTTCACCCGGCGGTGCATGGCAATCTGAATCAAAATATGCCACAATCATCAGCGGAAATTATACGCTATGGCAAAATTTTAATTGGACAGCGAAGAAAGGAACGACAGCCGCTTTAAATGGCAAAACAGTCAATGTTACTGGGAAATATCGTCACTTGAATGGGTCGACGTACTATTCCCTTTATACAAATAACAATAAATGGTTAGGCTATATCAATGCCTCGGGTGTTAAGTTAACGACGGATGCACAAGGCGCTTACCAATCCTACGGAAAATATGTGACATTGACCAAGAAAAATTACACGATTTGGGGAAATTTCCGTTGGTCGAGTAAGAAAAATACTACAACGAAATTAGCGGGAAAAACCTATCTTGCAAAAGGAAGATATAACCACGTCAATGGCGGTGTCTACTTGTCCCTTTATGATGCTAACGGAAAATGGATTGGCTACTTAAATGCCGATGCAGCAACGGTCGCCAACAATCAAGGTGGTACTTGGCAAAGCGAAAAACGCACAGTCCGCCTTAAAAGCAAGAATTATACCTTATGGCAAGATTTAGCTTTTACGAAGAAAAAAGGCAGTAGCGCAAATTACATGAATAAGAATATCCAAGTTACTGGGAAATATCAACATTTCAACGGCTCCACCTACTACTCACTCTATCTCAACAACAAATGGCTGGGCTACATCAATGCAAGTGGAGTGACCAATGCCCATACGATCACTTCTCAAAGCAACATTAGCCGCTATGTGGTCGTTAAGAATGGAGATGGCAATTTCTTTGAAAAAGCCGATCCAAATAGTACGAAACTTGGAAAAAAGAGTGCCTACAAAGGCTATATGGCACAAGCGACCAAACTAGCAAAAACAAGTGATGGCAATTACTTGTATCTCGTTTCGCCAGCTGGTCGAATCGGTTGGGTCAAGGAAAATCAAACCACAAATGTAAATAGCAATTTTTGGATGTATACTACAGGAGGGAAATATCCTTCATTAAACGTTCAAAACTTAAACATTGAAGTATCCATCAGCAAACAGCGGGTTTATATCAAATCAGGGAATAAAGTGATTTATACGATGCTTTGCTCGACCGGTGCCTTTAATACACCAACACCTTTAGGGAATTTCCGCATTCAAGCAGAAAAAGGCTTAGCTTTTTCAGGAGCCGCCTACTACCGCTCCTTTAAAGACCATGGGGTCTATTTATTCCATACGATTCCAACGAGTATCGCTTGGTCCACCAATGCTTTTAGTTCTGTTGAAGGACGAAAACTAGGTACCCGTGCTTCTCATGGCTGTATTCGTTTAGCAGTGCCGGATGCCAAATGGTTTTACTATAACATGCCTTATAATACACCTGTCAAAATTGCTAATTAATGATCAAAAGTCGTTTCCGTCAACGGAGACGGCTTTTATTTTCCAAAAAAAGATTGACGCTGGCTATATCATTCGATAATATATCATTAAGTGATATAGGTGATGGATGGAGGAATCTAATGGATGAGGCATTGACAGATTCGACCTATTTGATTTTATTAGCGCTTTTAAAGCCAAAACATGGGTATCTCATCATGAAACAGATTGATGACCTAAGCCAAGGGACGTTTGAGATTGGTCCCGCAACGATGTATACGATTTTGAAAAAGCTTACGAAAAAGGGGTGGATTGATTTAGAAGAAAGCGTTGATCGAAAAAAAATCTATCAAATTACATTAGAAGGAAGACAAATTCTGGAAAAAGATATTCAGCGACGCAAATTATTTTATCAAATCGGAGAACAAGTCTTCGAAGCGTTAGGAGGGGATCAAGATGGGCATCAATAAGAAATATCTTCTTTCTCTTGGCGTCGCCTACTATCCAGAAAAGGAAATGGTTCGTCTGCAAAAACAAGCGTCACTAGGCTGGCATTTTGTGAAGATGAATCGTTTAGGTTTTTTGAAGTTTATCAAAGGAAAACCAGAAGCGACCAAATATGCAGTGGACTTTTTCGAAGGGGAACCATCTGAGATCGTTGACTACTTAGCGATGTACCAAGCTGGGGGCTGGACCTACATTAGCAATTATAAAGATCGGTATTTTTATTTTAAAGCGTCACTAGATACACCGGCGATTTTCAGTGATCAAGAAAGCTATCAAGAACGGATTGATAACGAGACACGTTATTTGATGAAAAAATCGATTCTGTTTTCGGTAATCAGTCTCGCAATACTAGCAGCAATATATTTTATTGCTAGTTATTTCAATATTCGTACAAATCCGTTTAAATCTTTCGGACTAGGAGTACTCACTGGTCTTGTGTTTATTCCGATTGGTATCGGGGTAACCACGATCATTATGAAATTCTTATATAAAAATCGAGCAAGTTATTACAATGAACCAGAGAAACTGGCGAAGCGACAACGGGTAATTCGTGACACAGTCATTTTGATGTTTGTCGGAGCAATCATTGGTGCCGTTATCGGCTTTTTCTTTAGTGATGTATTTTATTAGACAGGGAAGGTGAGCATGTGTTAGAAGCAAAACAATTAGTAAAAACATTTGGGGATTATACAGCAGTTGATCATTTATCCTTTACCATCAATGATGGACAGATCATGGGCTTAATTGGTCAAAACGGAGCAGGAAAAACAACGACATTCCGATTGATTTTGGATTTCTTGAAAGCCGATCAAGGAGAAGTATTATGGGATGGTCACAAAATTAGTGAAAAAGAATACAATATTATCGGCTATCTGCCAGAAGAACGCGGCTTGTTTCCAAAAGTCACGATTGAAGATCAATTGATCTACTTCGCGCGTTTACGAGGCAAAAAGAAAGAAGACATCGTACCTAAAATTGACTATTGGATGGACAAATTTAAAGTCAAAGGCAAGAAAACTGATAAAGTCAAATCTTTATCAAAAGGAAATCAGCAAAAAGTTCAGCTAATCTCAACATTGATCCATGAACCAAAATTAGTGATTTTAGATGAACCGTTTAGTGGCTTAGACCCAGTCAACGCGGAACTGTTGAAAAACGGGATCATTGAACTGAAAGAAAAAGGCTCTTGCGTCATTTTCTCCAGCCATAATATGGATAATGTAGAAAAAATCTGCGATCACTTGATTATGCTACGAGATGGTCAAACGGTCTTAAACGGAAAGGTCCATGAAATTCGTGAATCCTTTGGACGAACGAAAGTTTATTTAGAGTCTAATTTGACGAAAGAACAGCTTTTGGCAGTGTCAGGTGTCGAGCAAGTCATTGCTAGAGAAGACGGCAGCTATGATATTACGATCGCTGATCCTGCAGTAGGAAAAACCTTATTTGATTTAGCGACGGCGGATGGTTATATCCCTATGTTCAATCAACAACCGCCAACGTTAGAAGAAATCTTTAAGCGGAAGGCAGGAAAAACAAATGAATAAGTTTTGGGTAATCGCATTAGATGTTTATAAGAAAAATATCAAATCAATTTCGTTTTTGATTATGATTCTCGTGCCATTTATTGCATCGGGGGCATTTTATCTCATTGGTTATTTTGCTGATGGTATGAACAGTGTCGATAAAATTGCGGTTTATGCGAATGAACCAGCTATTGCGCAGACTTTTGTGGACCAAAGCGGCGATGATTTTGAATTTGAAATTGTTGACAGCAAAGAGCAAGGGCAACAACAGCTGGCAGACAAAGATGCCGATGCCTTGTTAGTTATTACTGCTTCAGGGGATACGCTGCAAGGGGAATTATTAAGCGAGTCCTCGATGGGGCAAGCTTTAGAGCTGACGATCCAACAGTTATTGACGGGTTTGCAGTCCTCCTTTAGAGCTAGTGAGCTTGGATTGACTGCTGAGCAAGTGGCAGTCCTTAGTGAAGTCGCACCGCTTGATCGTCAAAAAGTTTCCTTCGATGAGAATGGCGAAATGACACATGGAGAAGACAATACCGCGATGCAATCACTAGTAAGTATGATCGCAACAATCATCCTCTTTTTCTTTATCATTACTTACGCACAAATCATTGCGCAAGAAATTGCTTCTGAAAAAGGCACACGCATCATGGAAGTCATTTTGTCTAGTACCCGGGCGCAAACCCATTACTACGCCAAATTGACTGGGGTAATCATGGTTGCAGCGACCCAGCTAGTTGCGTATGTTGCGATTTTTGGTGGGAGCTATTTCTGGATCAAGGATAACCCAATGGTAAAAGACTTGTTGGCAAACTTTTCGACAGATGGCATTTTTGGTCCTTTCCTGGTGTTTGCGATCGTTTTCGTCTTCTTAGGAATCTTGATCTATTCTGTCTTGTCAGCCCTTTGCGGGTCGTTAGTGAACAAAGCAGAAGATACGGCGAAAGCCATTATTCCAGTGACGTATCTTTCATTGGGCGGGTATATGCTAGGAATCGTACTAGGCGGTATGGATCCGCATAACGTTGTTTTACGAGTAACCTCTTATATCCCATTCTTGTCCTCGTATATTATGCCAGTACGGCTTGCTAATGATACAGTGGGGATTGGCGGAGCGTTGATTTCAGTAGGGATCCTTGCTGTTACTACGATCGTTCTGATGCTGGTTTCTGCAAAAATGTACAAATCAAATGTCTTGATCTATAACGACAATGGTATCTTGGCAACGTTGAAACAATCACTAGTGTTAATGAAAAACGAGAAATAAGCAAAACGCCCGATTCTTTTCGTAATCGGGCGTTTTTTATTGGCTAGAATCTAGAAAACAAGGTGCAAGCCTTTAGAATTCCTGCACAAAAAAGTCGAAGATCGATTGCTCAGAAGGCAACTTGTGAGCGGCTAGCTCAGGATGCCACTGAATACCTAAGATCGGTGCGCCATAGGCGGTGGATTCAATGGCTTCAACAACACCATCAGGAGCGGTGGCGGTCACGTTGAAATCATCTGCAACTGTTTTGACTGCTTGGTGATGAAAAGAATTGACGTGATAGGTTGTGCCTAAAAGAGCAGCCAAACGACTGTCTGCCTTGATTTCCACCCGATGTGTAGGGAATTGAAAGAACGTTGGCAATTGCACGTGTTTGATCGTTGGGTGATCGATCAAAGAGAGATCTTGGTACAAACTCCCACCAAATGCGACATTTAGTAACTGCATACCGCGGCAGATTCCAAGGATCGGTTTGTTTTGAGCCACTGCTTCTTTGATCAATGCCAATTCAAAGACATCACGATCAGGATGAATGCCTTGAATCAAAGGATGAGGATCTTCGCCATAATGGTCAGGGGAGACATCATGACCACCGGCTAACAAGAGTTTATCGATTTTGCTGATATAAGTTGCAGCATCTTCCACGACACCCATTGGTAATAATAGGGGAATGCCTTGGGCTTGTTGGATATGGGTGACAAAATTTTTGGGTGTATAGGACAACCAATGCTCTGCTTCTTCAATAATTGGTCGTTCATTAGCAGCGATGCCGATAATGGGTTTCATTTGATCAAACCTTTCTACTAGTAAATGAATCGAAATGGATCGAAAAAGAAAAAAGGACACGAGGTCCTTTTATCGATCACCTTCGCTTTATTTTTCGCGAATAACTTCGATTTTGTAGCCATCAGGATCTTTCACAAAATAGTAAGAAGGAGAAGTTCCTGGTAGTCCTTTCAGGTCAGTGACATCAAATCCAGCCGCTTGGTGCTTCTCATGAAGCGCTTCTAGATCATCGGTACTGATGGCGATGTGGCCATAGCCGTCGCCTAACTCATAGCCAGGATGGTCATAGTTATATGTCAACTCTAGCTCGTAGTCATCACCAGGCAATGTTAAGTAAACCAAAGTAAATTGATGTTCAGGAAAATCACGACGGCGAGATTCTTCAAAACCAAAGGCAGTTTGATAAAAATCTAGAGAAGCCGTTAAGTCTTTGACGCGGACACAAGTGTGAGCCATTTTCATGGGTAAATCATCCTTTCGATCTTGATAGTTGTATGATAACATATTTTCTCATTTTATAACGAATAAAAGATAACAGGGCGTTATTTCCAGCTTGTCCAGACTATTGGCATAGGGTAAAATGGAAAGAAAGTGTTGGTGGAGGGAATCATGCCAGAAAAGGAAATTGTGTTCGGGGAAAAAGAAGCGGGGAAACCATACTTATCAAGATATGGCGCGTATGTCGTTCTTCCAAATGAAAAAAATGAAGTGATCTTGGTACAAGCACCCAATGGCGCCTATTTTTTACCAGGCGGTGAAATTGAACCAAATGAGACCAAAGAAGAAGCGATCCAGAGAGAATTAATAGAAGAACTTGGATTTGAAGGGGAGATCGCTGCCTATTTAGGAGAAGCAGTTGAATACTTCTATTCACGCCATCGCGATACATTTTACCATCACCCCGGCTATTTCTATTTAATGACCAAATGGAAAAAGTCTGCGAACCGACAGAAGAAACCAATCAGTTGTCATGGCATACGCCAGAAGAAGCGATTCAGCGATTAAAACGCGGCAGTCATAAATGGGCAGTTGAACAATGGTTAGCAAAATAAAAAAGGCAGGCTTCCGATAAAAAGGAAACCTGCCTTTTTTTACACTTAGTTATTTGCTAAAACATACTTGTTGATTACTTCTGCCACACCGTCTTCTTCGTTTGAAGCGGTTAGGACATCTGCGGCATTTTTCACATTTTCAGTGGCATTGGCCATCGCCACTCCGATACCAGCGTATTCCACCATGGTTAAATCATTTTCGTTATCGCCGATCGCCATGACTTCTTCTTGTTTGATGCCTAAGTGCTCCGCCAATTTTTTGACAGCAGCTCCTTTATGGGCTTGTTTATTTAGGACTTCCAAGAAGTAAGGAGCACTTTTGACCACATTGTAGTTGTCCGTCAAACTGCTCGGCAATTGTGGGATGATCTGATCCAGTATTTCGGGATCATCGATCATCATCATTTTGATGATATTCAAGTCAGCAGTCATTTCTTCTGGTGTCCGATATTTCAATGGCATGTTGACTAAGAAAGCTTCATAAATCGTATAAGGACTGATATCGCGGTTAGCGGTATACATAGTATCTTCGGTTTCTACATGAAGATGAACCCCTAATTTTCTCGCAGTCATCTCAACAAAGAGATAGTCGTCTTGGGACAAACCAAATTCAGAGATGATCTCTTGGTTTTTGGTTTTTTGAACCAAAGAGCCATTATAAGTAATCACGAAATCATTGTCCGTAAATAAGTCTAGTTCCTTTAATAAATCTTGGACACCAGTTAAAGGGCGTCCCGTACACAAAACGATGCGTACACCTTGCTTTTCAGCGTCTTTCAATGCCTTGTAAACGGCTGGGGTGATCTTGCGGTCGTTGTTCAACAGGGTGCCATCGATATCGATGGCGATCAATTTGATACTCATAAGTTCCTCCTAGTGGCTTGGTTTGATCAAAGCACCATTGCGAATGTGCTTGGCAAACTCTTGATACGTCTCTCCAAATAAATCATAGTGATTTTGGATGTTGGGGTCAATCATTTCTTTTGGAAAATAAAAGCGCTGGTCACCTTGGGTTTGTCCTGCTAAGGCTGCAACAAGCTGACTGGCTTGGGATAATTCCACAAGGGAACCATCTTTTTCCTGTAATTCGATCTGTGTCCGATGTTTGCCTGAAGTCGGCCGATAAAAATCATAAGGCAGATCGAAGCTTGAATTGATGGCAGTATAATAGCGGGGATTGAAGCCGACTTTTTCCACCAGTCCCTGCATTTCTTCGATCATCGGCAACTGCGTCTCATCGTCAAAGCGGGCGGATTTCAACGGTTTACGATTTAAGAACCGTTTGGCTAAATCGCTGAGGATCGGATCATTTTCTTCTGTCCATTGGGTAAAGTAGGTATTTAATACGCCATCGTCGAGTTTCAAATACTCATCTAAAGTGAATTCTTGTTTTAAAAATGGGAGAAGCAGCTGCGAATGGCCTTGAAACAATTCTGAATCCACTTGATACAGTTCTGCAGCTCGATCCAGCAAATGGGCTAAGATCACTTCCATCCCTCGAGAACTAGCATGAAAATAAACTTGCACATACATTTGGTAACGACTGACGATGTAGTCCTCCACAGCGTGCATGCCATTCATAGAAAAAGCAATACCGCCTTCATAAGGACGAATCACTCGTAGAATGCGAGTCAGATCAAAGGTGCCGTATTCAGTGCCGGTAAAATAAGCATCGCGCAGCAAGTAGTCCATCCGATCAGCATCGATTTGACTGGAAATCATTTGAACGACTTGGGGATTGGGATAGGTTTTAGTGATAACACTTGCCACCTTCTCAGGAAATCCAGCTTCCACACGATTCAATATCTGATGAACTTCCGTCTCAGGAGAAGTGATGATCGCCACTGTGATCGCTTCATGATCCGTATGAAAAATATGCTCAAAGGTGTGGGAGTAGGGTCCGTGGCCCACATCATGAAGCAATGCTGCACACAAGGTCACTAAACGCTCTTTGTCATCCCAGCCGTTTGGCCCGACTTTTTCAATGGGATAATTGCGTTGGAAAATATCGCAAATGCGGCGGCTGATTTCATAAACCCCCAAGGAGTGAGAAAAGCGGCTGTGTTCTGCTCCGTGAAAGGTAAAAGAAGCAGTTCCCAGCTGTTTGATGCGTCGTAAACGCTGTACTTCTTTGGAATTGATCAAATCTAAAATTACTTGGTGCTGTACATGGACATAGTTATGAACGGGGTCACGAAATACTTTTTCTATCGCTAAGGTTTGATATTTATAAGGTAGACTCATCGCTAAACTCCTTTATTGGTTGGTTTCGCTTTTCCATGCCAGCTAAGCGTTGCTGCATTTGTTCGCTAAGGTTATTTTCTGTCAGCCATTGATCCAGTGATTCAAGCGGATATAGGGATTGGTCAGAGATCAAGGAAAGCAGGGCTTTTTGCAAGCGGTCAATCACCTCTTGTGTGGTAAACTTACGGCCGAGGGCTGCTTCTAAAGTGGTCATACTCGCAGGATTGACGGCTGGATAGCCATTCGTACCAAAGCGCTCTTTCAAACCTGCTTGGTAAAAACGACGAACGAGAGAACCGCGGGCTGGTTGGTCGCCATTGATGCTCAGATACATCATGACAGCCACGCCATCTTTGATCCGTCGTTGTGCTGTACCAGCAATTTTTTTCCATCAATACTCAGGTCATAGGTGCCTGGGCAATACGAGTCAGCAATTTCATAAGCCAAAATTGTCTGCTCAGGAAAGGCTGTTTGCAACAATGCTGCCATCATTTCATAGGCGGCATCCGTGGTGACAGCCAAGTGTTTAGGGAAAATGAGGGAGACATTCAAAATACCGGTATCATTGATTACACCAAGCCCGCCTGAGTTGCGGATGATCGAGGCATAGCCAGCTTCTTTTAAAACCTGCAGACCGTCTGTCAAAAACGGCAACCGGGTATCTTTCATGCCTAAAATCATCGTATCGGACAACTGCCAAAAATGACAATAAACTTGTTCCTGTTTGCCAGCAGCTTCGGTGGCAACATCGGTGAAGGCAAACGGCTCATAAGGATTGTGGATACGTGGTAAGGTTTGATCCATTACATAGATAGTCAAATCGGTTAAACTCCTTTAAAAATAGCTGTTATCCTTATTATATACGATTCTTGGAAAATTACTTGGAGAAAAGAATGAAAACTTGCTTTTGTTTTCGTTTTTTATTTTCAATGAAGAAATAGACCAAGGAGAATCAACTGAAATGATTGACAAACGCATAAAAAAAAGCAAGAATGAAACTGAAATCTTCAAAGGAGGCACACGTACATGCAAGAATTATCAAAAGGAATCCCAATCTCGATTCATTTAACAACCAATGTACGTCAAGCAGGGGAAACAGAGAACTTTCTGTTTGATCTGCAAGGACAAGCAGTCAAGATCGGTGATACCTTATATATCCGTTACAAAGAGATCCAGCCAGATGGCACCGACATTCCCGTTACGATGAAAATCATGCCAGACGGACTGATTCAATTGATTCGCTCAGGGGAAATGCGTATGCGCTTGAAATTTTCTTATAAGGAACGTTTAGAGACGAGCTATCAAACCCCGTATGGCTTGATGATGTTCCACACCTTCACCAATCACTTGCACGTTAGTTTGAAAGACCGTCCATACTCGGGAAAGATCGATATCGATTATGATTTGTTCATGCTGCTGACAAAGTCGGCGAATACAAACTATCTTTAGAATTTACCGCTTGATCAAAGGGAAATTGAAAGAAAAAATTGCAATTTGAGCCGTAATTTTGTATGATTAGGAGTAGACTGTGAAAGGACGTGTCCTGTTTGGAAATTAATGTATTTGAAGGTGTAAATAAAAACGAATTGTCGATGATTGAAGTTGCCCATGCGATTTTAGAGCAGCGCGGTGACGTGATGGATTTTTCTGATTTGGTCAACCAAATCCAAAATTATCTTGAAACATCAGACAGCGAGATTCGTGATTCATTGGCGCAGTTTTATACAGACTTGAATATCGACGGTAGTTTTATTTCTTTAGGCGACAATCGTTGGGGCTTACGTTCATGGTACGCCATTGATTCGATCGATGAAGAAGTCAACCATGGCATCGAAGACGAGGATGAAGATACACCACGTCGTCGAAAACGTAAAAAAGTCAATGCCTTTATCAACGATGATGAAGACGCAATCGATTATAACGATGATGATCCTGAGGATACTGATTTGTCAGATGACGAAGAAGATGATCTCTTTGATGATGATGATGACGAGGATGAAGAAATCTCGGCATACAATTCAGACTTGCAAGAAATCGGCGCCGACAACAGCACCGATGATGAAGAAGAATTACCTGACAGCATTGAGGAAGATCTCACCATTATCGATGACGATGATGAAGATGATTTTGCGGATGAAGAGGAAGAAGAGGAGTAATCCTCTTCTTTTTTTCGCCTTTTGGTTGCAAGCAACTTATAATCGGTGAAGGACGAGTTCGTCTTCTTACATAGATACAAATAAAAAAAGGAACCGCGTCAGCGGTCCCTAAGTGCTTTTGAATTATTGATTTGAATCGAGTATACTTGTAACGAAAAGAAAAAACGCGCCTTGAGGGAATCGAACCCCCGTCTCAAGAACCGGAATCTTACGTGATATCCACTACACTAAAGGCGCGAAGCACAAATATTAGTTTAACCAATTTCAGTGAAAAAAACAAGAGGTAGAATGATGAAATTTCAACAGCAATTTTCACAACAACAAAAACAGACGCAAAAGCTTGCTATGACGCAGAAATTGCAGCAATCGATCCAAGTGCTGCAATTTTCCGCAGACGAATTATTGTCATTCATAGATAACCAGGCATTAGAAAATCCGTTGATTGATCTGGGGGAATATGATTCGCCCATCACACCAAGCAAGAGCAGCGGCTCGTCAGAACAAATAATGGATTATTTAAGTCAGATTCCTGACCAGCATACATCGTTGTTTGAACACCTCATTGATCAAGTTCATTTAAATTACCGCGACACCTTTTTGCGGACGATCGTTTTATTTTTAGTCGAGTACATTGATTTAAACGGCTTTTTGACGATTGACTTGGAAGAAGCAGGAAAGCTTGTTGGTGGGACCCCAATCCAAATGCTCGATGCTCTAACCTTGATCCAGCAGCTAGATCCGGCAGGCGTCGGTGCTCGTGATCTAAGAGAGTGCTTGATGCTGCAAACGGAAAGAGATGACTATGCGCCGCCAATGGCCTATCTCATTTTAGAAGAATTCTTTACGGAAATGGCAGAGCGCAAGTGGGACAAAATCAGTAAAGCGTTGCAGATCCCTTTAAACGAGATCCAAAAGGTCTTTGACTATGTTCAAACGTTGACCCCGACACCGGGGGCGGCGTTTGGGTCAACGGATGGGCTTTACATTGTACCTGATTTGCGAGTAACGGTTGAAAAAGGACAACCAATCGTGAAATCAAACAAGCGCGCCTTACCAGAAGTTCGCTTTCAGCAACAGTACTTTGACCAATTAAAGCAAAGCGGTGATCCGGAGGTCCTAAGTTATTTAGACAATAAAGCCCAAGAGTTCGAGTGGCTAAAGAAGACCTTGCAACAACGAGGGGATACCATCTATCGTGTCGGCGTGCAGATCGTTGCTCGGCAAAAGGAGTTTTTCATCCAACCGGATCGACCATTAAAGCCATTGGTTTTAAGAGAAGTTGCCGAAGAGTTAGGCATTCATGAATCAACGGTCAGCCGGGCAGTCAATGGGAAATATTTGGAAACCTCCTTTGGGGTGTTCGAATTGAAACTATTTTTTGGACAGAAAGTTTCGACGCAAGAAAGCGGGGATGACCTGACGACTGCATCGATCAAACAGCAGCTAAAAGCACTGATCGATGAAGAAAATAAAAATAAACCATTGTCAGATCAAAAGTTGACAGATGCCCTCAAAGCCCAAGGCATCGATATTTCCAGACGAACGGTGGCAAAGTATCGCGAAGCCATGAATATCCCTGGTTCTTCCAAGCGGAAACGATTCGAGTAAAGCAAAAGCTTACTACTAACGACGAGTAGGGAAGGCAGCAAAGCCTTTCCTTTTTTTATCGATCACTTCCAATTTTTTAATTTATGACGATTTTATGAAAAGCAAGATTTTGTGACTGAAATAGTTGCGTATCAAGGCGATAAGTGCTACTATTATTGGTGTAGGAAACAGATTTAAATTTTTTTTGCAATCGATGGGTCATTTTAAGTCATTGTAGGACGAAAATTGTCCAACGGGAGGATATAAAATGCTCGATGAATTAAAATTGATTGAGGCAATCACCCCGGATATTCTCGCTGTACTCCAGGAACGTTACCGTATCTTAAGAAATATTTATTGGATGCAGCCCGTTGGCCGCCGGACACTTTCGGAAAGTTTATCAATGACGGAACGCGTGTTGAGGACGGAAACAGATATCCTTAAAAAGCTGAAACTGATCGACTCTTCAAAAAGCGGCATGCAATTGACCGCCTACGGAGAAGAAGTGTACACGAAGATCGGTGCACTGATGGATCAGCTGTTCGGAATGCACCAAATCGAGAAACGATTATCAGAGACCTTTGGCATCGAACGTTGTTTGATTGCGAGTGGCGATGGTGATCGACAACCGAAAGTTATTGCTGAATTTGGCCAGTTGCTGAATGAATCGTTGGATCTCTTATTGCCAGAAGGCAAAAACACCATCGCAGTGATGGGAGGGACGACAATGGCGAAAGTTGCTGAGGAATTAGGCAATTTAGAAACCGCCAAACGTCATAACTTGTTTGTACCAGCCCGTGGCGGTATTGGAGAATCAGTCAACGTCCAAGCAAACTCAGTCAGCTCAGTGATGGCGATGCAGACAAATGGCGATTATCGCTCCTTGTTTGTACCAGAACAATTAAGCATGAACACCTACGAGTTTCTCTTGAAAGAACCCGCCATCGTTGATGTCTTAAACTTGATAAGTCAAGCAAATTGTGTTATTCATAGTATTGGACGGGCGTTGCATATGGCGGCTCGACGAAAAATGTCAGAACAAGAAATTCTGATGTTGAAACAAAAAAATGCAGTTGCAGAATCCTTTGGGTATTTCTTTAATGAGGCAGGCGAGGTTGTTTACAAAGTTCCTCGAATTGGCCTTCAATTAAAAGATTTGCAAAAAGTCCCAATCATTTTTGCGGTCGCTGGTGGACAGTCAAAAGCCAAAGCGGTCAATGCATACATGAAAAATGCACCAAAACAAACCTGGCTCATCACTGATGAAGCTTGCGCAAATGAGATTTTAAAAGGGGCAACCCTTTAAAATAAATATTTTTATGATTTTCATAAGGAGGAAATCTTAAATGACAGTTAAAGTAGGTATTAATGGATTTGGACGTATCGGACGCTTAGCATTTCGTCGTATCCAAGAAGTAGAAGGAATCGAAGTTGTGGCTATCAATGATTTAACAGACGCTAAAATGTTAGCTCACTTGTTAAAATATGATACAACACAAGGACGTTTCAACGGTACAGTTGAAGTTCACGAAGGTTCATTCAATGTGAACGGAAACGAAATCAAAGTTTTAGCTAACCGCAACCCTGAAGAATTGCCTTGGGGCGAACTAGGTGTTGAAATCGTGTTAGAATGTACTGGATTCTTCACTTCTAAAGCAGCTGCTGAAAAACATTTAACAGCTGGTGCAAAACGTGTAGTTATCTCAGCTCCTGGTGGAAACGATGTTCCAACAATCGTTTACAACACAAACCATGAAACTTTAACAGGTGAAGAAACAGTTATCTCTGGCGCTTCATGTACAACAAACTGTTTAGCTCCTATGGCGAAAACATTGAACGACAAATTTGGTGTGATTGAAGGATTAATGACTACAATCCACGCTTACACAGGTGACCAAATGACTCTAGACGGACCACACCCTAAAGGTGACTTCCGCCGTGCCCGTGCTGCTGCTGCAAACATCGTGCCTAACTCAACTGGTGCTGCTAAAGCGATCGGCTTAGTAATCCCAGAATTGAACGGCAAATTAGATGGTGCTGCTCAACGTGTTCCTGTTGCAACTGGTTCATTAACTGAATTAGTTACTGTTCTTGACAAAGAAGTAACTGTTGATGAAATCAATGCAGCAATGAAAGAAGCTTCAAACGAATCTTACGGTTACAACACAGACGAAATCGTTTCTTCTGATATCGTTGGTATGACTTACGGTTCATTATTTGATGCAACTCAAACAAAAGTTATGACTGTTGGCGACAAACAATTAGTTAAAACTGTTGCTTGGTACGACAATGAAATGTCATACACTGCACAATTAGTACGTACTTTAGAATACTTCGCTAACCTATAAGAGTTGCGAACGACTTTAATTTAAACCATCGCAAGAGAAAGCGGGGAAGCATCGCGCTTCTCCGCTTTTTTAACAATTATGCTAGGAGGAATCTGTTCATGGCTAAAATGACAGTTCAAGATATCGATTTAAAAGATAAAAAAGTTCTTGTACGTGTGGACTTCAACGTTCCATTGAAAGATGGAGTGATCGGAGATGATACACGGATCAAAGCAGCATTACCAACAATCAATTACGTGATCGAAAACGGCGGAAAAGCAATTCTTTTCTCACACTTAGGTCGTGTGAAAGAAGAAGCAGATAAAGCTGGAAAATCTTTAGCGCCAGTTGCGAAACGTCTAGGCGAATTGTTAGGCAAAGAAGTAACTTTCGTTGATGAAACCCGCGGCGAAAAATTAGAAACAGCGATCAACAACATGCAAGATGGCGATGTCGTTGTTTTTGAAAACACTCGTTTCGAAGACATCGATGGCAAAAAAGAAAGCAAAAACGATCCTGAACTAGGCAAATACTGGGCTTCTTTAGGCGATGTTTTTGTAAATGATGCTTTTGGTACTGCACATCGCGCACACGCTTCAAACGTAGGGATCGCTTCAACAGGTATCCCAACAGTTGCTGGTTTCTTAATGGAAAAAGAAATCAAATTCATCGGGGAAGCAGTCGAAGAACCAAAACGTCCAATGATCGCGATTCTTGGTGGAGCAAAAGTATCTGATAAAATCGGCGTAATCGAAAACTTGATTCCTAAAGCAGACAAAATCTTGATCGGCGGCGGAATGACGTATACGTTCTACAAAGCAAAAGGCATGGAAATCGGTAATTCTCTTGTGGAAGCAGATAAAGTAGAATTAGCAAAAGAATTGATCGAAAAAGCTGGTGATAAATTAGTATTACCAGTTGATTCAATCACTGCTGCTGAATTTTCAAATGATGTCCCAACAGAAGAACATACTGGTGATGTTCCTGAAGGACAAATGGGCTTAGATATCGGACCTGAAACCATCGCTTTGTTTGCTGAAACATTAAAAGGCGCAAAAACAGTCGTTTGGAACGGACCTATGGGTGTGTTTGAAATGTCTAACTTCGCAAACGGTACGATCGGTGTTTGTGAAGCAATTGCTAACCTTGAAGATGCAACAACGATCATCGGTGGCGGTGACTCTGCAGCTGCAGCAGAACAATTAGGGTTTGCTGACAAATTTACCCACATCTCAACAGGTGGCGGTGCCAGCCTTGAATTGCTAGAAGGAAAAACACTTCCTGGCCTAGCTGCGATCAACGATAAATAATCAATGACAAGCCGTGCAAAGAACTTTCTTTGCACGCTTGATAACGAAAAGGAGTGCCAGAACATGCGCAAACCAATTATTGCCGGAAACTGGAAAATGAACAAAACTGCGAAAGAAGCAAAAGAATTTGCTGAAGCAGTCAAAACAAAAATTCCTAGCAACGAGACAGTTGACTCTGTGATCGGTTCGCCAGCTTTATTCTTAGAAACATTAGTGAATGCTGCTGAAGGAACAGAATTAAAAATTGCTGCTCAAAACAGCTACTGGGAAAATGAAGGTGCCTTTACTGGCGAAACTTCACCAGCAGCTTTAGCAGATCTAGGTGTTGACTATGTCATCATCGGCCATTCAGAACGTCGTGAATACTTCCATGAGACAGATGAAGACATCAACAAAAAAGCCAAAGCAATCTTTGCAAACGGCATGATTCCAATCCTATGCTGTGGTGAATCTTTAGAAACCTATGAAGCTGGCAAAACAGCTGAGTGGATCGAAGGACAAATCACTGCTGGCTTAGACGGTTTAACAGACGGTCAAGTAAGTAATCTTGTGATTGCGTACGAACCAATCTGGGCAATCGGTACTGGTAAATCAGCGGATGCAAACATCGCAGACGAAATTTGTGGCGTTGTCCGCAAAACCGTTGAAAAATTATACGGCAAAGAAGTTTCAGATAGCGTGCGTATCCAATACGGCGGTTCTGTAAAACCTGAAAACATTGCTGAATACATGGCAAAAGAAAATGTTGACGGAGCATTAGTTGGCGGCGCAAGCTTGCAAGCTGATTCATTCCTAGCATTATTAGATGCTGTAAAATAATTTCATTTTCATGAAAATAACATTTGCAGAATCGTGATTTTTTCACTACAATTAAGTTGTTCGCAAGGGGTATTCCCCTTAAGATAAAACAAACTCAAAGGAGAGACAAAACATGTCAATTATTACTGATGTTTACGCACGCGAAGTCTTAGACTCACGTGGTAACCCAACTATCGAAGTAGAAGTCTACACAGAATCAGGTGCTTTCGGCCGCGGAATGGTTCCTTCAGGAGCTTCAACAGGTGAACACGAAGCAGTTGAATTACGTGATGGCGACAAAGCTCGTTATGGCGGTAAAGGTGTAACGAAAGCAGTTGACAATGTAAATAACATCATTGCAGAAGCTATCATCGGCTACGATGTCCGTGACCAAATGGCTATCGATAAAGCAATGATCGCTTTAGACGGAACTCCTAACAAAGGCAAATTAGGCGCAAACGCGATTCTTGGTGTTTCTATCGCTGTTGCTCGTGCAGCTGCTGATTACCTAGAAGTACCTTTATACCACTACTTAGGCGGATTCAATACAAAAGTATTGCCAACTCCTATGATGAACATCGTCAACGGTGGTTCTCACTCTGACGCACCAATCGCTTTCCAAGAATTCATGATCTTGCCTGTAGGCGCACCTACATTCAAAGAAGGCTTACGTTGGGGTACTGAAGTATTCCACGCTTTGAAATCAATCTTGTCTAAACGTGGTTTAGAAACTTCAGTAGGTGACGAAGGTGGTTTCGCTCCTCGTTTTGAAGGAACTGAAGACGGTGTTGAAACAATCTTAGAAGCAATCAAAGCTGCTGGTTTAGAACCAGGTAAAGATGTATACCTAGGATTTGACTGTGCATCATCAGAATTCTACGAAAACGGTGTTTACGACTACTCTAAATTTGAAGGCGAAAACGGCGTAAAACGTACTGCTGCTGAACAAGTTGACTACTTAGAAGAATTAGTTAACAAATACCCAATCATCACTATCGAAGACGGTATGGATGAAAATGACTGGGATGGTTGGAAACTATTAACTGAACGCCTAGGCGACAAAGTTCAATTAGTAGGGGATGACTTGTTCGTTACAAATACTGAAATCCTTGAAAAAGGGATCAAAAACGGTATCGGTAACTCAATCCTTATCAAAGTTAACCAAATCGGTACATTGACTGAAACTTTCAATGCAATCGAAATGGCGAAAGAAGCTGGTTACACTGCAGTCGTTTCTCACCGTTCAGGTGAAACAGAAGATTCAACAATCTCTGATATCGCAGTTGCAACAAACGCTGGCCAAATCAAAACTGGTTCTCTTTCACGTACTGACCGTATTGCAAAATACAACCAATTACTACGTATCGAAGACCAACTTGGTGAAGTTGCTGAATACAAAGGTTTGAAATCTTTCTACAACTTAAAAAACAAATAATCTGGTAATGTAAAAGTAACTATACCAATTTTTCAGAGATGATAAAATTAGTGTGAAAAGTGTTTCTGCTTTTATGTTCTAGTAATATTGCTAAGTGCCTTTCTTATGTCAACTAATGACATGAGAGGGGCATTTTTTATGCACTATGAACGGTTAGTAAAGGAATACTTATTAGAATTGAAATTGGAAAATTATTCAAAAAGAACGATTGAATCTTATGAACAACATCACCGAAAATTTATATACTATTATAGAAAAGAAATTAGTTCACCGATTTTTATTGAAGATGTTTCAAAAATTCACTATAAACTGTTCATTAGTTATCTTTTAGATTGCCAATTAAAAAGTAGTTATATAAATACTATTTTAAAAACTCACAAAGCTTTCTGGAATTATTTAGTAGGTGAGAAAGTAGTCAAAGTTAGTCCTCTGGAAACGATAAGGTTATTAAAGGAAACAAAGCCGTTATTAACTACATTTAATGATAAAGAAGTAAAGGATATGCTAAATGTGTGGAAATTTGATACCTATTTAGGAGCAAGAAATAAGTGTATTATTGCTCTTTTAGCAGATACAGGTATCCGTGTATCTGAACTATTAAATTTAAAGGATACAGATTTAGCGGAAAACTATATCCGAGTATTAGGAAAGGGCAATAAATGGCGTGTAGTTCCAATTTCATCTGAATTGAATTATTTTATTACTCGATATAGAAGGATTCGAGATAAACATTTTTATACACTTAGAAATTATCATGGCAAAACGAGGAAATTAGATGAACAGCTAATTTTAGGGAAAACAGGAAGAAAAATTAAAACGGTGACTAATATTGAATTGATATTGAAAGAAACTGGTAAGAGGGCAGGAGTTAGAGAAACTATTAGGTGTAGTCCGCATACGCTAAGGCATTATTGGACTGTAAAGAACTTGCAGATGGGGCAAGATATTTTTACGATTAGTAAAATGTTAGGTCATTCTAAACTGGATACAACGAAAATCTATATCAGTAGTATCACAGATGAACAATTAGTAGATAAAGCGGTAAAGACAAGCCCTCTGAGCAGTATATTTTAAATTATTAGTATTTTGAAAACAAGTTCAATAGAACATACTTAAATATTGTTCTACTTTTTGTTTTCATCTATTTCAATCACTTATGATTGTATGTTCTACAAATTTGTTATCCTCTGTTATTGATGATATAAAGGTCCTATCATTATATAGGAGTTGAAAATATGTCAGTTTATCCGAGAGTTTATAGTATATTAGAAAAAATAATAATGTTCGTATCGATAAAGTCCATATAATTGTGTAAAAGATAAAAGGCCATGTAACAGCCCTTTTACGGTACAATGTTTTTAACCACAAAAACATACCCAGGAGGACGTTACATGACCCAAGTACATTTTACACTGAACAACGAAGAGGTTCAAAGTATTATTGAACATTCGGTAAAAGATGATGTTTCTAAAAATATTTTAACCACTGTTTTCAACCAATTGATGGAAAATCAACGAACAGAATATATTCAAGCCGATGACTATGAACGTTCAGAAAGTCGTCAGAGTCAAAGAAATGGCTATTATGAGCGAGACTTTACGACTCGTGTGGGTACACTCGAATTAAAAGTGCCTAGAACACGTGATGGTGAATTTTCACCGACGGTGTTTGAGCGTTATCAGCGAAATGAAAAGGCACTGCTCGCTTCAATGCTTGAGATGTATGTTTCGGGCGTTTCGACACGTAAAGTTTCAAAGATTGTTGAAGAGCTATGTGGAAAATCTGTATCGAAATCTTTTGTTTCTAGCCTGACTGAGCAGTTAGACCCGATGGTCAACGAATGGCAGAACCGTTCACTCTCAGGTACGAATTATCCTTATCTGATGACTGATGTTCTCTACATAAAAGTCCGTGAGGACCATCGAGTGCTTTCTAAAAGCTGCCATATTGCGATCGGGATAACAGAAGGTGGCGACCGTGAAATCATTGGCTTCATGATTCAAAATGAAGAAAGTGATGACACATGGTCCATCTTCTTTGAATACTTAAAAGAACGCGGCCTAAAGGGGACAGAACTCATCATTTCTGATGCCCATAAAGGCCTAGTGTCTGCGATTCGTAAGTCATTTACCAACGCAAGTTGGCAGAGATGCCAGGTCCATTTTTTAAGAAACATCTTCAGTTCCATTCCAAAAAAGAATTCAAAACCGTTTAGAGAAGCAGTAAAAGCGATCTTTAAGTTTACGGATATTGAACTCGCTCGAACAGCTAAGAATGCCTTAGTCGGTGAATATATCGACCAGCCTAAATATACAAAAGCCTGCGAAATATTGGATAATGGCTTCGAAGATGCCTTTCAATACACGGTTATCGGAAATAGTCATAATCGGCTAAAAAGCACCAACCTTCTTGAACGACTGAACCAGGAAGTCCGCAGAAGAGAAAAGATTATTCGGATTTTTCCCAACCGAACGTCTGCCAATCGATTAATTGGAGCTGTCCTTATGGACCTTCATGACGAATGGCTCAGTTCTACAAGAAAATATATTAAGTTTGATCAATGAGAGACCGGTAAAACATTGTATAGTATTTTACACAGGATTATGGACTTGACTTTCGTATCAGGAAGTTTATTTTATATAAGTTTTATGTTAACAATTTATCAACGTTATCAAGATTATATAGAACTAGTTGTTTTTGTAGGGATGATTAGTATAATTTACCTTATAAAATACATGGATTTCACGTTATTTATTTTTATGTTACCAGTTAGCCTATCACTAATCTATTGTAATTTGGTAAATCAAAATAGTGAGCTTATAAAATACCTTAGTATTATAATGGGTATTTATATAGTTATAGATTGGACTTTAAGAAGACAGCGTCTCTAAATTTTCTTAAAGGGTATCCTTTAAATCTTTTTAAAACTTTATTTTTATTAGTAGGATAGTATAGAGACGTATTTACTTTGTAAAGTTGATAATTAATATTTTTTTCAATATAATTAAAGTCGCTATTTTTCCGTGCTTTTAGTGTAAATTGATTAAGTCCAAAAGAATTCAATAGTTCCTTTTTTGTTTTCTCCCCTATTACAAAGTCTTGCATAAATCCACCGAGGGCGACAAACTCAATCACATCAGGATTAGGATTGTAGTATAATGCTATGCCCTTAGAATTTTTTGTTGTATATCTGTCGAATAAAGAAATAGAAGATTGTGAAAATAATATTTCATTAGTGTTTTCAGGGTTTAGGTGAAATAAATAGAAACAATTATTTTTTAAGTCTTTTAAAATAAGAGCAGTAAATTCAAAATCTTCAGTTAAAGCATTGTAGATATGTCCAAATTCATGCCAGAATGTTTTGTGCAAATTGCTACTTATTTGTTTATGGTGGATAAAGAAGATGCAGATTAATTGACTTAGTAGCTTATAATTTTTTTTAATGTTATTCTTTTTCACATATTTATTTTGTACCATCAATTGGTCTAATAGAAAAAGAACTGGTGAAATGTTTTTTCCAATTAAAAATCTAGGAATTACGAATTCCTTTGCTAAAACACGTATTTTTATTTTCTTGAGTTCAAGAAAGAATTTCTTCATTTTTTCTAGTTCTTCTATAGTGTAAATAGACATCAAGTGTCCTCCTTATTAGTTTTCTTACTAAAATTGTACCTGATAGAAATTTAAAAATAAAGAATGTTCTACAAATTTGCCCTCCGTCATTTATGATGCTATAAAGGTCCTTGAAATGGATACTTTTGTAATTAGTATCCATCATGAATCCTATTGTATCAATGTTTTATTTTTGATTTATAGGGAGATGGATACTTGTAGTCTAATTCAATAGAAAAGTATCCATAAATAATACATGTTATGGAGGTAATACATGGGACAAAAAATGATTAATGTCAAACCGATTAAGGACAAAGAGGTCTTGAATCAATTTGGAAAAGAATTACAAAAGGGGAAACACGGAAAAAGGGATTATTTGATTATGGCAATTGGAATAAAGACAGGATTGCGGATTTCAGATATTCTGAATTTAAAAGTATCTGATGTAAAAAATAAGACACAAACAGAAATTATTGAAATAAAAACTAGGAAAAAAAGAACTGTGCATCTGAAATCATTAACTTCAAATATTATTGACTATTTGAATACAGAACATAGTGCTGAATCTGAATGGTTATTTCCAAGTCCAACAGATAACACAAAACATTTAGCCAGTCATCAGTATTATAAAATCCTACAGAAAATTGCAGATAATCTAGGTTTAGATTATATTGGCACACATACACTTAGAAAAACATTTTCCTACTTCTTTTTAAAGCAGAATAAAGGTGATATCGTCACATTAATGAAAATCCTGAATCATAGTAGCCAAGCAGTAACTTTACGATATGCAGGAATTGAAGAAGAAGATATAAAGGCAAAACTAGAAGATTTTGACCCTCTTAAATGAGTATCTTAGTGTGTTAAAATTGGATGTAGGTAATCTTTATTCAGGTCTGACTACTTGTAGTCAGCATAGTTATATGATATTATATATTTGTAGAACAGATATATAACCTTTCATGTGGCTAGGCACGTAAAACTCAAAAATAAAGTTAGGCGTAGGGACTAACATGGTTGGTGAGCAACGGAAAAACTCAAAAATAAAGTTAGGCGTAGGGACTAACATGGTTGGTGAGCAACGGAAAAACCTAGCAAATTAGAATTATAACTAGATGGGTTAATCCTATCTAGTTTTTTTTAAGGAGAAATTTGTGAGTAGAAAGAGTGAGTATATTAAACTAACGAAAAAAAATGAGATACAAATTAAACAAGGCATGAATTATGCTAAGCTAGGGTATATGTTTTTAAAAGAGCATGTGTTTAATTATACTTATACATTTTTTTATGAAGATAGTGATGAGTTAAAGAAATTTACTCTAAATATTAACAATAATGATTTTGCTCATTTATGCGGAATTGAATATAAAAATGGAAATAAAAACTTTGGGAAAGACCTAGTAGATAATAGAATTAATTGGGATAAAATTTTTATCAAAAGTGATGGAACTACTTCTTTAAAATTAGCTGTTATCGCTAGCATACATTTATTATTCACCACTCAATCTAGGATAGAATCTGGTGGAAGAAATTTAGACTTAGTGTATGATAAGCTACTAAGAACGAATAAGCAGATACTTGGTTTGGGATGTAAACAATTAAGTGAGGAAAAACTTATTCCGTTATCCCTATTAAATTTAAAAACGTTAAATAGAAATGAAAAGAAGGCATTGCGTTACGAAATTGTATGTGTGATAAGAAAAAATAAGCAAACAAGCTCAATCGAATTAATGGATAAAGTTGATTTTTTCGATATTGAAAAATTGGAACTAGAATTTGTGAAACAAATATAAAAACCACAATCAATTAAGATTGTGGTTTTTGCTTATCTTTTTTTAATTGAACAGTATTATACTTTTCCTTATTCAAATAACTTTGAAAATATAAATTATCTGTATTATCATAATCTGATTTGTCATTAGAAATATAAATGGCATCTTTAGAACTCTTATGCAGGGTTAAATAATAGAAGAAGTCAATTACAGAATTAATTGCTTGTAATGTATATTGATTCTTTTCTTTCACAAAGTAACAAAGTTCATTAGAATCATTCAGAAAAATCAAAATATCATTTCTAATGAGAGTGCTATTATTTTCCAAATTTCTAAATGATACATCTGCTAAGTTGGATTGTATTGCTGGGATAAATTCTTTATTAGGAATAGCTAATATATCAACAGTTTCTAAAGAGGTTGTATAATAGCGTTCTTGTAGCTTGTCCGAAAGAGAAGATATTCTAATTGGAAATTTAGTCAATTCGTTGATGATAAATTGACTAAAATACTTTCTACCTTCTTCAGAAGCTAATTGATTGAAACGTTTATTTGCAAGTTTTTTTATAGTTTCATCATTTTTATAGTTATGTTTACCAGAAGCAAATACTGAAAGATAGAGCTGTTTGTTCTTATATGGTGAATCAATTACTTGAATTTTATTGGTATACAAGCCAATTGTAACCAAATATTGAACAACCATTGACTGCAAGTCTAAATCCTTAATATGTTTCAAGTCATAGTTACTAACATAATAGAAAGGTTTATTTACTTTTCCTTTAGAAATGATTTTGTTCCTTGTTAGGTTTTTTAAACGTGCCTCTAAGCTGATACGATTACACTGCAATAGCTTAATCAATGTACTCTTATATATTCCATTTGAATTAATTATGATGTCTATTAATTCATCAGAATCAATTGCCCGATTGTTTACAATAAGTGTGGTCATAAACACTCCCTCCCATATTTTGGTTTGTTTAATTTTTTTAAAGTATCCCTTCTCGAAACTATCCATAAATAAACCTAATCACATAATTATCCATTCTCATTTCTATCCATCACTAAGTGGTTGTATTTGAATAGAACATTTTTCCATTTTTTGCTTATGCAACTGTTTTTGAAAATTCACGGGGGTTTCCATTGCGATTTTTTCGAATTCGCATCAAAATTGGCATAGTTTTCAAAAAGTTATCACAAAAGTTATCATTTTGTTATCATCTATTTTTTGGAAAAACCTCTTTTTTAGGGTTGATGAAGGGGTTAAGTAGGGTATGAATTTCAATAGATGTAGGGGTTATGAAGGGGTTCATAATTTGATAAAGTATCACTGATTTACAAAAATATCCATCTCGTAAGTATCCCTTTAAAAATTATCCCACCCCTACATTACCCCTTCATTATACCATCCGTTTCTTAGTACTGGAAATTTGAGTGTTGTGTGTAAGTCTACTTGTCTATAAAAGTGATGTGTGATTAATAAATTAATGTTATTAAGATTTTTAGTGTGTTCTGATTCTGTTACACTTATTATTTACATACACAAAAATAATTTATTCGGAAGTAGAAATAGTATAATATTGGTATCAAAAAGAATCTAGGTGAAAGTATGAAAGAAATGGTCCTTAGGGATACACTTAATAAAAGATTTACAGCAATTGAGGTGTTACGACCGATTAGAACTGAAAATGATAGTTCATTATTTGATATTTGGTGGTGCAAATGCTCATGTGGAAATTTTTTTGTTGCAATATATTCCAGTCTTCTTTTGGCAAATGATGGTGAGGTGAAATGTTCTAATTGTATAGAAATTAACAAATATTCCTATCATTCGATTGATAAAAGTTAAAATTGGCAGATTAGAATGGGGGTAACAATTAACCATCTCGACAGTCCAGAGTAATAATTTTAATAAAATCTATATGTAAAACGAATTTTCGATATCTTTAATCTAGATAAAACAGCTAATAGAACTCCTTTGTTAATTAAACAATAGATGTAATTACACTAAATAAATTATTTACATAAATAAGAGGATAAAAAAATTAAAGTAAAAAGATTAGAATTAGAGCTGTAATTAAACGTGTTTTAAGGAGAGGTTAGATGTCAGAAGTAAAAGATTCTCTAAAAGGGAAAAAGAACGCAAGAATGATAACAGTCCGATTTTTTAGCCATAAGGCAAACAATATTTTTGAAAGAACCTTAATCGTTAAACAGACAGAAAGTATCCCAGCAGTAATTCAATATTTTATTGATTCGATTGGTGATATTGATGTTCAACATTATGCGATTAAAGAAGTAGTTAGTATAGTTAAAGAATCTGAGCTTGAGATACCAACCAAATACCATCGTCTGGAGCACTTTTGGGGAGATGTTGTAAGTTACATTATAGAATATCACGATGCCTTAGGAGAGCTTGATGAATTTGTTGTGATAGCGAATGTTGATTGTGATTTAAATCTTCTGTTTGAAGATTTGAAATTATTAGTTCCTAGTATAAGAATTGTTAATATCTACGAGTACAAAGACTGTTGGATTAAGAGAAAAAGATAATTTACATGGAATGAATTGTTCGTATAAAAAGATACATATCTTACAAGGGTTTGTATTTTTTATTTAAAATTGAAATAATTATCAATTTATTTAATAAAGTGATTATTATTGGATAAATTTTTTTCGATAAAGTCCATATAATTGTGTAAAAGATAAAAGGCCATGTAACAGCCCTTTTACGGTACAATGTTTTTAACCACAAAAACATACCCAGGAGGACGTTACATGACCCAAGTACATTTTACACTGAACAACGAAA
>JAHHEN010000003.1:0-595000 GCA_018982785.1 Enterococcus innesii
ACATAAAGAAGCGACGTCTGAAAAAACAAGCACCTTTTCAAGGGTCGAATCACATCAAAAAGCAAACAACGGGAACGGCAAGACGCACGCAAACCACCAATCGTCAAGTTTCTAAAAAGAAGCCAACCCATCGCAAGTATCTCTTTTCTTTGATGACGCTGCTGACAGTTGTCATTATCGCCACTGGCGGTTATATCGCCTTTACGTTGAAGCAGCAAGAAGTATTGGCACGGGAAAAAATATGAGGCTGCTGCTGAAAAGTTATTGGCATCGATTCAAGAAGAACAAGCCAAAGAGGGAATCCCAGCAAAACTCGAAACGCTATCGGATGGGGACAGAAAGAATTGATTTTCCGTCCAAAAGAGGAGAATGTGATTCCTGTCACATGCACAAGAAATTGTCGACCATGGCGAACAAATTATGCAAAAACACACCGACAAAGAGACAGTCACCATTGCTAGGATTGAAGCACAAGCAGTCGCATCGAAAGTGAATCGGGAAACAGCCAAGGAACCAGATAAAGTCATTGATGCGGTCTTGGCGATGGATCGAATCACCTATGAGTCGAAATTTACGTATGATCCTGAAAAAGTAACGATCCAGTTGCCGCAAAATCAAACTGGCGTATCTGAGATCACGTTGGCGTACAAAGAGATTGCACCGTTTATTGATCCGGAACTTGTTAATGCGGACCAATTGAAAGAGCAACAACCGACATTGGACGAAAACAAAAAATATGTTGCATTGACTTTCGATGATGGACCAAATGATACCTCGACATTGGATCTCTTAAAAATCTTGAAAGACAATAATGTGAAGGCAACGTTTTTTGAATTAGGGCAAATGGTGGATCAGTATCCTGAAGTATCGAAAAAGTCCATGAAGAAGGGCATGAAATTGCCAGTCACTCGTATTCACACCCGCAATTAAATACGTTGTCGCCGGAGGATGTCAAAGCGGAAATAACTAAGACCGACAAAGCGATCTATCAGGCAACAGGGGTGTTGCCTAAGAATTTGCGTCCACCGTATGGGGCGATCGACCAACAAAGCGCCCAAGCAGCAGGAAAAGCGATCATTCAATGGAGTGTCGATACCGAGGATTGGAAGCTAAAAGATCCGAATAAGATTCTAAAGGTCGTACAAAACAATGTCTACGATGGATCGATTATTTTGCTTCATGATATTCATCCGAAATCCGTTCAAGCTGTACCAGGTATTATCCAAACGCTGAAAGCGCAAGGCTATGAATTTGTGACGGTGGATCAGTTGTTAAATAGTAAACAAAAACCAATGTATCAATATTTTGGTGAAACAGATGAACGTAGCGTTAGCTAATAGCTGAAAAAGGAAGTGATGATCGCTATCACTTCCTTTTTTATTAACGAACGCTGCAGTTGCCGTTTTATCACTCAGAGGAGGCAAATGCTCGGAGATAACCTTCATCCAATAGTAAAGCAAAGTCATCAGCAAGGGCTTCTTGATCCAGTTCTCGCATGAGAGCTAGCATCTTTGTGGTTATCGTTTGCCCCGCTTTTTGATCGCCGGTTTTTAAGAGCAACACGCCTTGGAAAAATTTGCAGACGGTTTGGTGAAAAAACTCTTTGTAGTCTGTCGCCAAAAGTTTCAATTGGACAACGAGAACTTCCGTTGCATCGTATTCCTGGTGCTTTAGTGTGTATTCAATCAAATTGATCAGCAAGGCGCAGTAAATTTCACGACCTTTTTCCATATCGATATAGTACTCGAGCATCTTGGATACTTTTTTGAAAAAGAGGAAATTATACTCGTTGTCCAAAAGGTCGATGGTGTTGGCGAATAACTGGATTTCTTGCAACGTCCAGCTTTCAACATCAATGAGGTAGGAAATAATCGTTTGACGATCACATTCCAAAACAGCTCTTTTCCGATAGACGCCATGCTCTGCCAAGCATTGCAGCATGCGAATTCGCGAGCGAACCTCTGCAATACGGACATTGTTTAGTCTGCTAGTGGTTTGCTGCAGTTCCTGTAATAGCTTTTGTAAATTTGGCAGATCGTGTTTGTTTGAATACTGATTGTACCGATGATTATAGCTATTTTGCTCATCCAGACGATAGCCATTCGCGATATAGAGAAATTCATCGATATCCATTGAGAGATTTTCTAAGATTTGCAAGAGTAAGTTGGTAGCAATCTGATGCTTGCCTTTTTCAAATTCAATTGCATAGGATTTTGAAATAATCGTGCCATAGACTTCTTTTTGGGTGAAGCCTTTTTTCAATCGGATTTGTCTGATCGTTTCGCCATACATAAGAACCCCTCCGCTCTCATTGCTTTAATGAAATTGTGTCTCCTCATTATAGTAAAACAAGCCCAGTGTAGGAATCAAAAAGGTCTTATATTTCAGACTTTCTTGATTTAATGAAAGAAATTGATTGGTAAACTTAGTGATAGAGGATCCTCAGAGAGGATAATAGAAAAGCGTGAGAACATTCGATTCTCACGCTTTTTTTAGACGAAACTAAGGCAGATCAATACAAGAATCATTACTAGCCAATGCATCGTTTTTTTGCTCCTTAAATGGTATTAGAAGAAGACGATTGGGCAGCTGCGCTTCCTTCTGATTAACAAGTATAAGCAAAAAGAATCCAATAAATGGTTAAGTCCAAAATGTAAGACCAAAAAGATACTGAGGAATTCTCTGGGAAGAAAAAAGTGGGATATGGCGACTGAAGAAACTCTATTTCATAATGGTGTAGACTCGATTTTAATGGGGAGTTTTCATTCTTTTTTCATAGAACTTTCTGTGAACGTTTCGATTCTTTTTTTCGCTACTAAGAGTTATTTTGAAGGATATCGTGAAAAATCGGGTGATATTTTTTGTTTTTTTATTTGTAGAGGTAAAAAACGAAGGTGAAATCAAGAAAAAACACAATCGTCGTTTTTCTCTAAAGAAATGCATAAGTATACAAATGTAATCGTATTCATTATATTGGTTAAATATAAAAAAAGGAATGGTTAAATGACAAAAAAATAGATTTTTTTATCGTAACAGCCTGATTTATAAGATAAATATAAATAATTTGTGCTTGTTTATTAAATAAACCGATAAAGTCCATATAATTGTGTAAAAGATAAAAGGCCATGTAACAGCCCTTTTACGGTACAATGTTTTTAACCACAAAAACATACCCAGGAGGACGTTACATGACCCAAGTACATTTTACACTGAACAACGAAGAGGTTCAAAGTATTATTGAACATTCGGTAAAAGATGATGTTTCTAAAAATATTTTAACCACTGTTTTCAACCAATTGATGGAAAATCAACGAACAGAATATATTCAAGCCGATGACTATGAACGTTCAGAAAGTCGTCAGAGTCAAAGAAATGGCTATTATGAGCGAGACTTTACGACTCGTGTGGGTACACTCGAATTAAAAGTGCCTAGAACACGTGATGGTGAATTTTCACCGACGGTGTTTGAGCGTTATCAGCGAAATGAAAAGGCACTGCTCGCTTCAATGCTTGAGATGTATGTTTCGGGCGTTTCGACACGTAAAGTTTCAAAGATTGTTGAAGAGCTATGTGGAAAATCTGTATCGAAATCTTTTGTTTCTAGCCTGACTGAGCAGTTAGACCCGATGGTCAACGAATGGCAGAACCGTTCACTCTCAGGTACGAATTATCCTTATCTGATGACTGATGTTCTCTACATAAAAGTCCGTGAGGACCATCGAGTGCTTTCTAAAAGCTGCCATATTGCGATCGGGATAACAGAAGGTGGCGACCGTGAAATCATTGGCTTCATGATTCAAAATGAAGAAAGTGATGACACATGGTCCATCTTCTTTGAATACTTAAAAGAACGCGGCCTAAAGGGGACAGAACTCATCATTTCTGATGCCCATAAAGGCCTAGTGTCTGCGATTCGTAAGTCATTTACCAACGCAAGTTGGCAGAGATGCCAGGTCCATTTTTTAAGAAACATCTTCAGTTCCATTCCAAAAAGAATTCAAAACCGTTTAGAGAAGCAGTAAAAGCGATCTTTAAGTTTACGGATATTGAACTCGCTCGAACAGCTAAGAATGCCTTAGTCGGTGAATATATCGACCAGCCTAAATATACAAAAGCCTGCGAAATATTGGATAATGGCTTCGAAGATGCCTTTCAATACACGGTTATCGGAAATAGTCATAATCGGCTAAAAAGCACCAACCTTCTTGAACGACTGAACCAGGAAGTCCGCAGAAGAGAAAAGATTATTCGGATTTTTCCCAACCGAACGTCTGCCAATCGATTAATTGGAGCTGTCCTTATGGACCTTCATGACGAATGGCTCAGTTCTACAAGAAAATATATTAAGTTTGATCAATGAGAGACCGGTAAAACATTGTATAGTATTTTACACAGGATTATGGACTTGACTAATAAACCTTTTATGTTTTCTGAGGATAAATTAAGTGTTTTTTTAATTATTTATCGTGTTTATAATTTGTTGGAAAGAAATAAATTTGCTAGAATTTTGGTACACAGTGTGTTCGTTTAGTTATTTTATTTTTATGGTTCACAAGCGATTTCCACTATGCTGCTAAACTATTTGAACAAAAATCACTGGGTTTTTCAGAAAGCATGCGAAAAAACGTCGCGATGCGATCGGTTACTTTTGTTTTCTCTCTATGCCTTTGGGTGTTGGGTTGAAATAGATTTTCATCTGGTATTAAAGGGGGAAAGAAGGATTCCAGAGATCATCAGTTTTATCTTTTGTCGGTTAAATTTTTTTCGAACAGGAGGAGAATGAATGAAAGGCGTTAATTATAAAAAGCTCATGGATTCAAAGAAAAACACACGCGTTCGAACAAAGAAAAACATTATTGCGAATTTAACTGTCAGTGGGATGTTGTTGACGAGTACAGTGGTCGTGCCAGCAAGTTTGTTATGGGCACCAACGACGGTTGAAGCTGCTTTGGTTTCAGCTGAACTTTTCTCAGATATCACAGCATCTAATAACTCAGGCACGAGTGCGTCTGCACCTTATGCAACTCCTGGTGCAACGAACCAAGTCAATTTCTCGATTTCTGGATCAAATGCAGTAACGGTTGATGTCTTGAATGGGGATAAAGTCGCGGTTGTTGGGGTTCCTCAAGGCCTTACTGGTTTGGTTCAACCGGCAGGGAATGCATCGATTTCCACCAATGTGATACTCCAACTGGGGAATTTCCCAGCCTTGCAAACGCTGATCGGTACAGTCACGCCAGCAGTCAATACCTTGATTAGCACGGTGGATGGAATCGTCAATCAAAATTTAGCTGATGCACTGGATATTCCGCCAACAATCGTTGGGGGCTTGCCAAATCCGTTGTATACGGCAGCTTCAATCGTGGATGTCAGCCAGGTGATTTCCGTCAACTTAGATGAAATCACGACCCAGTTAGACTTATTAAATCAACTTGGACAATTTGGCCAAGCGAATTTTGAAGTTCCAGCTGGACTAACCGAAAACGAACGTGCCCTGATCGCCAATGTGGATGATGGTTTATTTATCGTTATCAATCAACGCATCAATCAAATTCTCGATAATTTACAAGCAGCCCAGATTCAAGTCAGTATTTTGGATGGTGCAAGTGGGATTCCAGGCATCGGTACCTTGATCGGTCAAATCAATACGTTGGTACAAAGTACCGTTAATACAGCGAAAGCCACTTTAAACGCAACGGTTGAAACGGCACAAACTGTCTTCAATGCAACGACAGATTTAGCAGATCAAATCGCTTCTGCATCTGTTTTAGGTCAAACCAATGTGGTCATTCCAACGAATGTCACCAGTCCGACCTATGCACAATTGGTTGAAAACGGTGTGGCGAATCCATCTAATCCTTACGAAGCCCGCTTCGAAGGAACGATGTCGCAACTTGATTTGATCACCATTGATTTATTTACGGATGCTGACGGCAATAACTCGATCTGGTTTGCACCAGATACACCAGAAGATCAAACTGATACACCAACGATCAATCCATTGACAGCAGGGGAGACGACGATCAGCGGAACAGCTGAGCCAGGCGCAGCCATTACATTGGCGATCAACGGCGGTGCACCTATTACGACAACCGCAGATGGTGACGGCAATTGGACGGCGGATGTCCCTGAATTGGTGGAAGGCGATACAGTCACAGCCGTAGCGGAAGCTGATGGCGAATCGGCGAGTGAGCCTGCAACGGCAACGGTAGCAGCACCAGTGGTTAATGCACCAACGGCTTCGATTACAGGAAATAGTACCGATGGGTACCCTGTGACAGGGACAGCCGCAGCAAATGCAGCCATTGAAATCACCAATGCCGAAGGTGATGTCGTTGGCTCTGGGACGGCAAATGAGAACGGCAACTACAGTATCACGTTGAACCCAGCAGATGTAGCAGAAAATGAAAACTTAAATGTTGCCGCAATCGTCACTGCCGGTGGCCAAACTTATCGCAGTGGCAATACGCCAATCGTCGTTCCAGCAGACGATGCGGAGCAACAAACGGGAACACCAACGATTCAACCGGTGACTGCCGGGGATACAAGCGTCAGCGGAACGGCTGAGCCGGGTGCCTCGATTACTGTGACCGTCAACGGTGCAGATCCGATCGTGACAGAAGCGGATGAAGAGGGCAATTGGCGTGTTGATGTGGAGGAAGTGTCAGAAGGCGATACGGTTTCAGCTGTTGCCGAATTAGCAGGACAAACGCCAAGCCAACCGGCTAGCACCACCGTGTCCGCCTTAACGGTCAATGCACCGACGGCTTCGATTACAGGAAATAGTCAAGAGGGCTATCCAGTGACTGGAACAGCAGCACCAAATGCGGCCATTGAGATCACCAATGCGGATGGCGAAATTGTCGGAACAGGTACCGCCAATGAGAATGGCGTTTATACGGTGACGTTAGATCCAGCAGATGTTGACGCGGAAGAAACCCTCAATGTGACGGCGGTTGTCACCGCTGGCGGCGAAATCTACCGTAGCAGCCCAACACCTGTAGTGGTTCCCGCCGATATCCTGCAGACGGAAACACCAACGATCGATCCAGTCAGTGCTGGAGATACGACCGTTAGTGGGACAGCCGAACCGGGGGCAACGGTAACGATCACGCTTCCTGAAGGCGATCCAATCACGGCTGAAGCCGATGATGAAGGCAACTGGGAAGCAACGGTTCCTGAATTATCAGAAGGCGATTCCGTGACGGTCGTAGCTGAGTCTGAAGGCAAAGATCCGAGTGCCCCAATCACCGTGAGTGTAAACGGTTTAACCGTGGCTGCGCCAACTGCTACGATCACCGGAAATAGCACAGACGGGTATCCAGTAACGGGAACGGCAACTGCCAATGCAGCGATTGAAATTTTGAATGAAGCCGGCGATGTTGTTGGTAGCGGAACAGCTGATGAGGATGGCAACTTCACGATCACCCTTGATCCTCAAGAGGTGACAGCTGGCGACAACTTACGAGTGGAAGCGATCGTGACGGCTGGTGGTGAAGACTATCGCAGTACAGGCACACCGCTTGTAGTTCCTGCAGATGATGTCGAAAATTTGACGGAAACACCAACGATCGACCCAGTAACAGCTGGGGATACGACCGTCAGCGGAACGGCTGAACCAGGAGCAACAGTGACGATCACGCTGCCTGAAGGCGATCCGATCACGGCAGAAGCCGATGACGAAGGCAACTGGGAAGCGACGGTACCAGAATTAACGGAAGGTGATACGGTAACAGTCGTTGCCGAAGCCGAAGGCAAAGATCCAAGTGCACCGATTTCCGTGACCGTTGATGGTGTGACTGTTAGTGCACCGAGCGCTTCCATCACAGGCAATAGCACGGATGGTTATCCAGTCAGCGGAACAACGACACCGAATGCGGCAATTGAGATTTTGAATGAAGCAGGCGATGTTGTTGGTAGCACGACGGCGGATGACACGGGTGCTTATACCGTGACCTTAGATCCAGCCGATGTGGCGCCAGAAGAAGCCTTGCGGGTAGTGGCAGTTGTGACAGCGGGCGGTCAAGACTACCGTAGTAATGCCACGCCAATCACAGTACCAGCAGACATTGAACAAACAGGGACACCAACGATCGATCCGGTCACAGCAGGTGATACCACGATTAGCGGAACGGCAGAACCAGGTTCGACGGTTACTGTCACCATCACCGATCAAGAACCAGTAACGGCTGAAACGGATGACGAAGGAAACTGGCTTGCAGAAGTGCCAGCAGTTTCTGGTGGCGATACAGTCACGGTCGTTGCGGAAGCCGAAGGCAAAGAGCCAAGCGCGCCAATCAGCGTTGGAGTCGCAGGAGTGACGGTGGCAGCACCGACAGCGATCATCAGCGGCAATAGTACCGATGGTTATCCAATCACGGGGACTGCACCAGCGAATGCAGCGATCGAAGTGCTGAATGAAGCAGGCGATGTGATCGGTACTGGAACAGCCGATGGGGATGGAAACTATACGGTAACCATCGCACCAGCCGATGCAGCACCAGAAGAAACCTTGTCTGTCGTTGCGATCGTAACAGCTGGCGGGGATCAGTACCGCAGTCCTGCTACACCAGTGACGGTCCCAGCAGATGAGCTTGAACAAACAGCATCACCAACCATCGACCCAATCAATGCCGGGGATACGACGATCAGTGGAACTGCCGAACCAGGCGCTACGGTGACGGTAACGATCCCAGGTGAAGAACCGGTGACTGGTGAAGCCGATGACGAGGGCAACTGGACGGTTGAAGTTCCTGAAGTTTCTGAAGGAGAAACCGTCACAGTGGTCGCACAAGCACCAGACAAAGACCCAAGTGCACCAATCAGTGTTGGGGTCAATGGGTTGACAATCGCTACACCAACCGCGACGATCAGCGGCAATAGTACTGATGGTTACCCAGTAACGGGAACGGCACCAGCCAATGCAGCCATCGAAATCTTGAATGCCGATGACGAGGTCGTAGGTACTGGCACCGCCAATGACGAAGGCCAATACACGATCACGTTGACGAGTGATGATGCGTCTCCAGCTGATACCTTACGGGTGGTGGCGGTAGTCACAGCCGGTGGTCAAGACTACCGCAGTGCGGCTGCCCCAATCACAGTACCATTGGATCAAACCGCAGCCCCAACCATTGAAACGGTGACAGCAGGAGATACCACGATCAGCGGAACGGCTGAACCTGGTGCGACAGTTTCGATAACGATTGGTGACGCAGAGCCAGTCACTGCCGACGCAGATGACGAAGGCAATTGGACGGCAACGGTGCCCGAGGTTTCTCAAGGAGAAATTGTTTCCGTGGTAGCGACCCTTGATGGGGAAACACCAAGTGATGCAGCTACGGTCGTCGTAAATCCACTCAGTGTGGCGACACCGACAGCAGCGATCAGCGGCAATAGTTCGGAGGGGTATCCAGTAACCGGAACGGCCACGCCAAATGCAGCGATTGAGATCTTAAATGAAGCCGGTGAGGTTGTTGGTAGCGGTGAAGCAAATGAGGAAGGTGCTTACAGCATCACCTTGAGCAGCGATGATGTTGATCCTTCAGAACCACTTCAGGTGGTGGCAGTGGTAACAGCTGGCGGCGATGAGTACCGTAGTGCGCCGCTCTCCATCGTGGTACCAGCAGACCAAACGACCACCCCAACGATCGATCCAGTGCAAGCCGGTGATACATCCGTCGGAGGAACGGCCGAACCTGGTTCAACGGTGACGGTCACGATTCCTGGAGAAGAACCAGTGACTGCCGAAACGGATGAGGAAGGCAATTGGACAGTCACTGTACCAGAACTTTCAGAAGGCGACACGGTCACAGTGGTTGCTGAAGCTGAAGGCAAAGACCCAAGTGCACCAATCAGTGTTGGTGTCGGTGCCTTGAACGTGGCTGCACCAACCGCAACCATCACGGGCAACAGTACTGATGGCTATCCAGTCACAGGAACAGCACCAGCCAACGCAACCATTGAAATCTTAAATGCTGCCAATGAAGTGGTAGGCAGTGGGACTGCCAATGGAGACGGTGAGTATACGATCACCTTGACAGAAGGTGTTTCACCAGCAGAAACCTTGCGAGTGGTGGCTATCGTATCAGCCGGCGGTCAAGACTATCGCAGTCCGGCAACTACTATCGTGGTGCCAGAAGATAACGCAGAAGACCAAACAGCGGCACCGACTGTCGCACCAGTGATTGCTGGGGCTACAACCGTTAGCGGAACGGCTGAACCTGGGGCCGATGTAACGGTTGAACTACCAAACGGCGATACTGTTACAGTGGCAGCGAATGACGAAGGTGAGTGGACGGCAACTGTGCCGACGGTTTCTCTGGATGATGTCTTAACAGTTACTGCCTTGGCAGACGGCAAAACAGAAAGTTTACCAGTTACAGTGACGGTGCAAGGGCTGATCGTGGCAGCACCAACGGCAACGATTTCTGGCAATAGTGAAGATGGTTATCCCGTAACTGGTACAGCACCAGCCAATGCGGCAATCGAAATCTTAAATGCTGATGATCAAGTGATTGGTACAGGAACAGCCAATGAGAATGGCGTTTACACCGTTACCTTGACCAGTGAAGAAGTATCAGCGGGCGAAACGGTCCGTGTCGTTGCTATCGTTTCAGCAGGTGGGGATGACTTCCGTAGTCAACCAACGGCTGTCGTGGTACCAGCGGATCAAACGGCGACACCAACGATCAATCCAGCAGTGGCTGGCGCAACAGAAATCAGCGGGACAGCCGAACCAGGAGCAACAGTCAGCGTGACGATCGGTGAGCAAGACCCAATCACCGCTGAAGTTGATGACGAGGGCAATTGGCAAGCTGAGGTGCCAGAGCTTTCCGAAGGGACAACTGTTACGGCAGTTGCAGAAATAGAAAATGAAACACCAAGTACACCAGCAACGATCACGGTCGGGGCATTAACGGTGGCGGCGCCTAGTGCGTCTATCAGCGGCAATGCAGCCGATGGCTATCCAGTGACTGGAACAGGACCAGCGAATGCGACCATCGAAATCTTGAATGAAGCTGGCGAGACAGTAGGAACGGGTACGACCAATGCTGCAGGGGGTTACACGATCGCTTTGACTAGTGAAGATGTCTCTCCTGAAGAAAACTTGACGGTGGTTGCGGTGGTCACAGCAGGTGGCAAGGATTATCGCAGTCCAGCGACACCGATCATGGTGCCAGCTGAACCTGGTGAAAATCAAACAACGGCACCAACGGTTGATCCAATCAAAGCAGGCGATGAAACAGTTAGCGGAACGGCCGAACCTGGCTCAACTGTGACTGTAACACTACCTGATGGCACAGAAGAAACCGCCGAAACAGATGACGAAGGCAACTGGAGTGTCGATGTGCCTGAATTGTCTGAAGGAGATACCATCACGGTCGTCGCAGACAGTGACGGCAAAGACCCAAGTGATCCAATCACTGTCATCGTTGAAGGAGTGACTGTTGCAGCACCAACAGCTTCCATCAGCGGCAACAGCACGGATGGCTACCCAGTGACTGGTACAGCACCAGCCAATGCAGCGATTGAGATTTTGAACGCAGCCAATGAAGTCGTAGGAACAGGCACTGCTGATGGAGACGGCAACTATACAGTGGACTTAACTGCTGAAACTGTCGATCCAGAAGAAACCTTAAACGTCGTTGCCATCGTAACAGCTGGTGGGAAAGAGTATCGCAGTAATCCAACAGCGGTCATCGTACCAGCAGATACGGTAGTGGATCAGACAGCAGCACCAACGATCGATCCAATCACGGCGGGGGATACCAGCATCAGCGGAACTGCTGAACCAGGTTCAACCGTGACGATCACCGTACCAGATGCGGAACCAATCACGGCTGAAACGGATGACGAAGGCAATTGGACGGCAGAAGTACCAGAAGTTTCTGAAGGCGATGCAGTCACTGTTGTGGCTCAATCACCTGACAAAGAGCCAAGCGCTCCAGTCACAGTTGGTGTGGGTGCGTTGACGGTCACTGCTCCTAGTGCAACCATCACAGGCAATAGCACGGATGGCTATCCAGTAACTGGAACGGCACCAGCCAATGCCACCGTACAAATCTTGAATAGCGATGGACAAATCGTTGGTTCAGGAACCGCAGACGCGCAAGGGAACTACAGTATCACTCTTGAACCAACAGCTGTTGCACCAGCGGAAAGCCTAACAGTCGTTGCAGTTCAGACAGCTGGCGGCAAAGAATACCGCAGTAATGCGACACCGATCGTGGTACCTTTGGATCAAGAAGAGCAACAAACTGCAACACCAACGATCGATCCAGTCAAAGCTGGCGATACTTCGATCAGCGGGACTGCCGAACCAGGTTCAACGGTGACGGTAACGATTGGTGAAAATGAACCAATCACGACCGAAACGGACGAAGAGGGCAATTGGACAGTTGAGGTACCTGAAGTTGCGGAGGGTGATACCGTCACTGTTGTGGCACAATCCCCTGAAAAAGATCCTAGTGCACCAATCACAGTGAGTGTGGATGGCATCACGGTTTCAGCACCGACTGCTTCGATCACCGGCAATCCAGAGGATGGTTACCCAGTGACGGGGATGGCAGCACCAAATGCGGCGATTGAAATCTTGAATGAAGCGGGGGATGTCGTTGGATCAGGCAATGCCGATGAGAATGGCAATTACACGATCACGCTCTCTGGTGAAGACGTTTCTCCTGAAGAATCATTGAACGTCGTTGCGATCATCACAGCCGGCGGCAAAGACTACCGGAGTAATGCGACACCAATCGTCGTGCCTGTCGAGAATACGATCGACCAAACCGCCACACCAATCATCGAACCAGTCACAGCTGGTGACACGACCATCACTGGTACTGCTGTACCGGGAGCGATGGTCACCGTGACGGTAACGGGTGAAGAAGCGGTTGAAACTGAAGCAGATGAAGCAGGAAATTGGTCAGTGGATGTTTCTGAAGTTTCTCGAGATGAAATCGTAACAGCAGTGGCGCAAAGTGAAGGAGAAACCGCCAGTGAACCAGCAACGACCGTTGTCAGTGGTATCACGGTCAACGCACCTTCAGCGTCCATTACTGGGAATTCACAAGATGGCTATCCAGTAAGTGGGAACGGACCTGCCAATGCAGCGATTGAAATTCTTAATGAAGCGGGGGATGTCGTTGGAACAGGCACTACCGATGGAAATGGTGACTATACGATCACGTTGACTAGCGAGGATGTCGCACCAGAAGAAAACTTAACGGTTGTGGCGATCGTCACTGCCGGTGGGGATGACTACCGCAGTAATGCGACCCCAATCGTCGTGCCTGTCGATGATGAAAGCATCAAAACTGATACACCAACCACTGACCCAGTCACGGCTGGTGATACAACGATCAGCGGAACGAGTGAGCCAGGTGCGACGATCACCGTTACCATCAGTGATCCGTTAACAAGTAGCTTACTGACTATCTTCGCAGCTGAAGGACCGATCACAACGATCGCCGATCAAAATGGTGACTGGGATGTTGAGTTATCCGCGGAAGCGACGGAAGGCGAAACTGTTACGGTTCTTGCTCTAGCCGAAGGCGAAACCTTAAGTGATCCGACGACGACCGTAGTTGGTGCCTTGACGGTTGATGCACCGGTTGCCACGATCACTGGCAATCCTACCGATGGCTATCCAGTCTTCGGGAATGGGCCAGCCAATGCGACGATCGAAATCTTGAATGAAGCGGGTGACGTTGTCGGAACTGGAACGACCAATGGAAATGGCGCCTTCAGCATCACATTAGACCCAGAGGATGTTTCACCAGAAGAAACCCTTAACGTTGTGGCTATCGTTACAGCAGGTGGCAGAGAATACCGCAGTGCAGCAACACCAATCGTTGTGCCAACAGGTGAAATGGAACGGATGGTTCAGATGGTACTGACGGCACGGACGGTACCGATGGAACGGATGGCACCAATGGTTCTAATGGTACCAATGGCACGGACGGAAGCAACGGTGCTTGGGGTAACTGGGGTAGTTGGGGGAACAACAACGGCAACGGTAGCAATAACAACCAAAGCTGGTGGGGAAGTAAGTACCTACCGAAAACGGGATCCGAAGGAACTTGGTACGCTTCAGTGATTGGGGCAGCAGTCTTCGTTGTCGGAGGAATTGGCTTGTTCTTCAAAGCAAGAAAGAAAAAAGACCAACAAAAATAGCATGACTTTACCAGCGGAGTGGACATCCTCCGCTGGTATCTCTAGTGAATAATAGTTCTGAAGCAATGATCATCGTTTCGTAAAGAAAGGGTTAGAAATGGTATGGAAAGCAGAAGGAGGGAAAAACGTTTTTACAAATGGACGATTAGCCAATTAATTCTCTTTTTGACCAGCATCAGTTTCGTCAATTTGTATCTTTTAAAAACGACAATAAAAACCGAAGCAGCAGTCAATGTTTTAGATGTGGAGATTTTAAGCAATTTAACGAGTGCCAATACAAGTGGCACCTCAGTAAGCGGTCCATGGCCAGGCAGCGTGACAAATCGACCAGTGACTTTTTCGATCAAAGGCAACGGCGGGTTGAACGCTTCTGTCAATGTCAGTGGGGAAGATAAATTTGCTTTATTAGCGATCCCAGCAGAATTGAGAAATAGCATCAGTGCCAATGGATCAGCAGCCATCAAGACGTCGACCACAGTCAATATTGCCAATGTCCCACTGCTGAATGCGATCTTAACGGCACTTGATTCCTTGACCAGTTCACTAAATCTCAACCTTGGGATTGTTCAAATTGATTTGACAGCGATCAATCAGCAGATTTCTTTACTAAAAACTGTCGGAAATATCGGGAATGTAGAAATAACGAGTCCGTTGCAGTTCACCACCCAAAGAGAAGCTTTGTATACCAATATGAGTTCGAACCTTGGTGTCGTCTTAGGAACCAATGTCCCGCAAATTCTACGGAATTTAAGTACCGCGATTCAAAATACCCAGATCCGAGTAATCGGCATCGATATTGGCGGCGTCGTTCGCGCATTGCTGCAAGGGTTGCTCAATACCCTGCTTAGCACCGTGAATTCAGCGTTGAATGATTTGGCAACTGTCCAAGAACAAATGGCTGATGCAGCCGTTTTAGGAGCAACGGATGTTCAAATTCCGACGTTACTTTCAGGTCCAGGTCAGTTGACCGCAAATTGGACCGCCAATTTTTCGGCTTCTGTGTTGAAAGCAAAGCCGACGGATATCAATCTCTTGAACTTTAGTGCGCTAAATATCAGCAGTCGCCAAACTATGGTTTATTTTATGGTCGAAGCTTTGACGATGGATCGGACGAATCTGCCGACTCAGCTGAATTTTGGCCGACATGCCATTCAAACGAAAAAGAGCGAGACATGGCGGGCAACCGCCAACGGCGATCAAAGCGCAGCTGCTACAACTGGGATTTTACGGATCAATGATACCCGCAATCGGCAGAAAAAATGGCAAGTGAAGGTCAGACAATCCACCAATTGGGTCAATGGTACACGCACATTGCCAGCCGCCGAATTAAGGGTTCAGCTTGGAACTGTCAATTCGACCTTTACGGACGGTCGAGTGGTTTTACCTGATAATGCAACGATTGCCCTGCAGCAAAATGTCGAAAAAAATGTGGTGACGTTGGAAAATGCGGCATCGACTGGTGGACTGACTGTTAATTTTTCCCAGTTCAATTTATTTGTACCTGAGAAAACACCTAAATTTCAAGGTCAGTATCGCGCCACAGTCGTGTGGACCGTTTCCGATACACCTTGAAAAGGAAGAGCAGAATGAAAAAAAATTCCCTTGTGCTGCTTCTGATTTTGCTGATCGGCAGTTTCTACAGTATCGTTCCATCAGCAGTAGCCAATACGACGACCGGCAACATTGAGTTTTATGAAGGACCAACGGAAACATCAAGCAGTGATTCAATTGATGAAGAAATTGAACCACCGACCAGTCAAGAAACGGTTACTAACGCGGAAGAACCGCTGCCGCAGCTTGCAGAGGCCAATTACTTTTGGCTGCCCATAATAGGCGGATTCTTCATTAGTCTGACATTGATCTTTAGCATCAAAAAAAGGAGGACGGTAAAATGATTTCAAAGAAATACGTAGTGGGGGCATTAGGAATATTGACGACACTTAGCATCGGTGCGACAGTGCAAGCGGACGACACGACCGGTGTCGTAGAATATACCTCTGGTGGCATCGTGTTTGACCCGGATAAAGGCGGGAGTGATCCCAATACGCAGCTACCAACGAATTTAGATTTTGGTGCCCATGAGATACAAACAGAAAATGCCGAAACGTGGGTGGCAACAACGGATGGAACTGGATTACCTGGGGATGGATCCACGCTACAAAGAGGAGCAGTTGCAGTCAGCGATAACCGAGGACAGGCGAACTCTTCTTGGGCAATCAAAGTACGGCAAGCAACCCAATTTACGGCAGGAGACAGCACGTTGGACGGTGCGGTATTAACAGTAGATACGGGTACCTTGACCAACAACTTAAGTTTGCCGCCAACCGGAGCCAGTGATATTGCCAATGGCGAGCTTGATTTTGCGGCGATCAACAATGAGTATGCCTTCTTGACCGCCAACGCTGGCGAAGGGATCGGTGAAACGTCGATGCCTTTAGAACAATTTACCCTTTCGATCCCAGCCAATACGGAAAAACAATCAGCAACCTATCAAACGACCTTGGTTTGGACGATCAGCAGTGCGCCGACGACCCCATAGGGCAGTAGTCATTGCGTAACAGTTAGCAGAAAAAAAGCAGCTTGCCTGAGCGGCTGCTTTTTATGCTAGCTGATTTTTCTTTCCTATTTTGTGTAGAAAGGATCTGACAGGATGCATCAGAAGAAAGTTCGAGGCAAAGGATTTCAGAATTGGGTAGTAAGTATTCTAATGGTCTTATTTTTCATTGGTACTAGTAGTACGGGGGCAGCAGATTCGCTTGATACCTTCGATGTTCAAATCAAATTGCCAGAGTCACAGCGGGACAAAGAGTTGATGTACTATGATTTGTTGCTGGAGCCCAAGGCAGAAGAAAAACTAGCGGTCATGGTTTCCAATAAAAGCGAGCAACCAATCAATTTACAGCTATCCTTTAATCGAGCGGTCACGAACATGACTGGCGTCGTTGAGTACTCTGGGGCAAATGAAGAAGCAACGCCTTCAACTCCTTATCCTATCGAAGAACTCGTCAACTTAAGTAATGAAACACTTTCGCTTGCTCCTGATGAACAAAAAGAAATCACTTTGACAGTTCGGATGCCATCTAAATCTTTTGATGGGATTTTGGCAGGGGGACTATACGTACAGCAAACCGGCAGTGAAGAGTTTCAAGGGAATGTTCAAAACCTATTAGCCAGAGAAGTAGCAGTATTGCTTCGAAACAAAGAATCTGACATCCCGCCAGCGGTCCGAATTGAAGAAGCTCATTTGGAAGAGATCAATCGCCGTAATGTCATCATCGTAGCGGTGGAAAATACAGCGGCCGATTATCTCAGTAAAGCTACGCTTACGTACGAAGTATTTCATGATGGGCAAGCAACCGCCATCAAAGGGGAAAAAGAGGTCCAATTAGCGCCCAATGCGTTAATGAATTACGCACTGCCATTAGAGGGAAACGAACTGCAATCAGGAGAGTATGAAATAAAAACGATTCTCAAAGCAGCTGATCAAGAATGGCAAGGAGAGCCTACCTTCCAAGTTGCAAGTCAAGAAGCGCAAGAAAGAAACGAGCAAGATGTCAGTATTGAAGAAACCTCTTCGCCGCTCCTTCTCTATTTATCGATTGGTTGTGTATTATGTCTGATCATCGCCTATTTGATTTGGCATAATCGAAAACTAAAACGAGCATTAAACAAAACAGATGATAAAACCCCATGAGCACTTGTAAGAAATTCCTTATTAATATAGAAGGAAAAAAACAATTAAAATTCATGGGATGCATGTAAATCAGAAGCATAAAAAAAAGCAGCAAACAGGCCATTTATTGTTCAAAATAAATGGTTTTTTGTCGTGTCCATGAAGATTCGATATGGTAAATTAAGTAGAAAATTTTTTTGATTACATCTTGCAGCAGCTAACTATCACTTTTATTTTTATGGAAAATCTTCAGAGGAAACAGTTGATTACCCATGAACGGACTGCCCAAAGAGAAGGGTAGCTTTTTTTTGCGAAAAAATGAAGAATAAATAACGATTAATATTTTTTTTGGTAGAAGTTTATTTTTTGAAAATCATTAGAAAGGTTGGGTAGCAGTCGGTAAGCTTTGGAATAGCTAACTAGTTTAACTACTTAAAAAAACGTAAGTTATTATTGTTGTTTGCGCTTTCTGTCTTATAAATGTGTTAAGAAAGCAGTACGCCGGAATCTCCTTTACTATAATAGGTTTAGACCAATTATAAAGTCTTTTCTTACTTTGTTTTTAATTTAAACTACCTTTTTTGCATAAACGTTTCGTTAATTCGTTTGAAAGTGCAAGCAGGCATTTTTAATTAAGAATACAATTAGAAATGATGTGAAAAGGAGAATTAAGATGTCTGCAAATTTGAGCAATTTCGCTGTTTATATAGTAGATGACAACTTTTTTAATGGAAATGTGATGAAAAAAATGATCACTGAAAGTCATGTTCCTTATTCTATGGTGGAGATCATTTCACCGGAAGAACTAGATTCTTTTCTTGAAGGGTACCTAACAGATGTGAACGATTTATTTTTATTTTCCATTGAAATGATGGGATTTGATCGAAGTTTTCAATTAGCAGGGCGATTGAGGGAGCAGTGCAAAAAGTGTCAAATTGCTTTTTATGGTGCCTATGCGTCCAAAATCGAAATCAAGAAACTGAATCTTATCTGTCCTTTAGGAATCATCGATACAGAAGAAAAGGATGTGGCAATGCAGTTAAGAAATTTGTTAACAGAAGCAATTGAAGTGAAACGATCATTGCTGGGAAAAAAACACTTATTAAAAATTGTTAGTAAACGAGAGTTGATGATCATTGATGCAGAAGCAATCAACTACATAACAACGATCAAAGGAGAGCGAAACCGAATCGTATTCCATCAAAAGAAATCAGTTGAGTGCATTGAAACTTCGTTAAAGGTCATCAAACAGCTAGATTTGCCTGAGTATTATAAAGTATTCAAATCGTACATTATTAATGCGCGACAAATCAAAATGATTGATCGAACAAACAATGTTCTTTGCTTTTTTAATGGGGAAGAATTAGAAGTTGGAAAAAAAATCCGTAAAGCAATCAGTTAAAACTACATATATTTAATGGAGGAAAAAAATGAAAAAGAGAAATAAACGAATTCGTCATGGCATTGTTGTTACCGCTTTAGGTCTGTCCCAAGTGATCACTCCGGTCATGGCACTTGCGGAAACCACGGAACAGGAACAAACCATTCGTACTTTAGATAACGCAAATCATCTGCTGGAATCAACCAGCGACATTGCCAATGAAACAAACGCAAGCGACGCGCAAACAACTGAGACTACTCAAACGGATCGTTCTTCAGAAGAAAGCGGCGAAGCAACCCCAGAGACGGATGCAGCAGCAACGAGTCAAAGTGAAACGCCTGCTACAACTTCTTCAACACATACAGTAGATACCACAGATTCGACGCAAGCAAGTTCTTCAGAAACCGAATCGAAAGAGGCCAAAGAAGACGAAAAGAGTGCTCGTGTCAGCACCCGCATCAATGGACAAGAGCTTTTAGAAAAAGGCACATTACTGACGATTGCTGGTGAGGAGTTCAGTCAAACGGAAGAAACGCGGATTTTAAACAATAGTCCGGTGAAACTGAAATTAGACTTTGAAATCAATGACGAAGACTATTTAGCCGGCACCACTGCTGTTTTTGACCTGCCGGAAGGCCTTGGTTTTAGTGATATGCAAGGATCAAATGAAGCAATCAATGCTTCGTGGGCAGTAGATAGTGCCGCCCATCAATTAACGATCACCTTTAACCAATCCGTTCACGATGCCTCGTTTTCGATCGAGTTGACTAGTTATCTTTATTCAGAAGACAAGCCTCAGCTCACCATTGAGATCGGCGATCAAAACCAGACAAGCTACGCCATTGATTTGTATGAAGAAGTTGACCCGATTCAATATGTGTCAGAAAAAAATGTCTTTGGGATGGAAGGAATGGTCTACTACAACGTTGATCGGATGTTGTCTGGGACAGAGACCCTCTCATTACGATTGGTTGATACACCGGGAGCAGTGTTCAAAAAGATTGAGACCCAACCGTTAAAAGTTTTCAGCTATGAGGTGGATATCAAAGGAAAGATCAAGCCAGAAACACAAACAGCCTTAGTCGAAGGGACAGACTACACAATCACCTCAGATAGTCTTTACAATACTGCTGTTGAAATCAAACAGATGGACAAACAAAAGGCTTATGGGGTTTCTTATCAATTCACCATGAGCTTGACCGAGCTGACGGATTCTACCTATTATTTTTCGAAAGGATATCCAACGACCGGTTTCGGTTCGGTACAACTGAAGCAAACAACTGCCCAATATAGAGGGATTGCCTTTACCGCAAAAACCAGCAAAGATGAAAAGGAAGTCGCTTCAAGATATTTTTCGAATGTGGCATCCGGTAGTTTTAACAACAACACAAAGGGAAGTTACATTTTAAGCATTCACGAAATGCCGACAGCGATGAAAGCGGGGCAGCAAGTTATCCTTTCCAGTCAAAACGGACAGCCGATCACGGCGAAACAGTTAACAGCAAGAGATGCTTTTTATCAGAATGTGAACTTTGCGGATTATTTTTCTGTCGAAAATACTGGAGATAAATTAATTTTGACCGCTACAAAAGACAGTAATCTTTCGTTTGGTTGGATGTATGCAACGGTGCCTTTTGATCAGAAAGATATCATCCTCAATGTCTCGACACCGTTAATTGCTAATAAAGAATTCAAAATCGTTGAAGACAACTACGTCGAACCAATCAGTGTTCTTAATCCCAATAACGCTGAAACGGCTTGGGGAAATTATGATCAAAATGGTGCTTACATGAGTGATACCTCCGTTAACATTGAAGGCAGCACCTCACAACCAATCGAAAATTTACAAATGTTTATTGAACATCCCGAGTATCTTTCACTCAGAAAAGTACCAAAAGTTGGTTTCTATTATATTTTAGGAACTGATTATACGATTGAGAAGGTAGAAGGGGGCACGTTAGTAACTTTTACAACACCAATTACAGCTTCTGTACAATTTGATTTGGGCTTCAATTATGTGCCGGACAGTTTATCGCCAGCCACTAGAATTCCGGTGGATACGATTCCTGTGACATTTACAGCAGATGGCATTGATAAAATTGAAACGACTGTTACTACAGGGAGGAAACAATACCAAGAACAAACGCTTCAAAGTAGCAAAAACCAATTTTTGGTCAACGCTCGTCAAGATACCATCAGTGATTTGACTGTGGAGACCCATGTCCCGAAAAACACGGAGGTTGTTTTTTCGATCATTGATGTTTCCAATGATCAAGTAAACGGCATTTATCCGCAATATTGGGATCGCGGCGCTTATAATAATCAAGCCATGAAAGAAAGCGATCCAAATTATCCGACGATCACCCATGATGAGGCAACCAACTACTACACCTTTGATTTTGGGACGACGAATCGACGCTACATTATTTCCTATCAATACGCCAATGGTTGGCAGGAAATGAGTACGATTTATGTGCCTGGTTTTGCAAAAGAGCCCTTATCAAATAATCAGCAAGGCTCAGCTACCGTCTCCGTTTCCAATACAGCGACGGATATTATTGGTATTACTCAAAATACCGTGAATAATACAAAAAACATGACGCAGGTCAAGGTCACAACAAAAAATATCGATGATGGCTCGAAAAAGGTAGCCAATCCAACGATTCTTCTTAAATCATTGGGAAATACCAATGGTGAAATCGATCTAGGTTCAATCAATGTTTCGAATGTGCCAGATGACAGCTACGAAGTCAAAGAAGTTGACGGAGACGTACAGCTTGTCTTTTCAAACTATGTTCTAACGAAAAATATCGAAATCAGTTACAACGTACTTTCACAAAACGCCGGCCAAATCTCAGCTTCAGCAACGATCGTTTCTGATACGATTGATACCTTGTCGGAAGCCAAACGGACGGCTACTTCGACGGTGACTAACCTGCAGTTTTCGGCAGGTGATTCAAACGGGATCATTTACAAAACTAGTGCGTCACTTGATGTTTATAATACCGAAGAACCAACTCAGAAAATTGCAGGCGTTACATTGATGCTTTGGAATCAGTTGACTGGAGATGTCATTTCTGTCGTAACAGATGAGAAGGGAGAGTATCAATTAGCTGATATTTATACGGGGACCTATATGCTTTATGTTTCCTCCGTCCCAGAAGGCTACGTTGTGCCGCAGGAGCTTCAGCTTGGTAAAGAAATCCAAGTGAATCGGACAGGCAACCAGTTCTCAGTAGGCATCACACCAGAAGAAGATTTATCAACGATCGTCACGAAAGATAGTACGATCTACGTGGGAGACGAGTGGCATGCTGCAGATAATTTTGTCTCGGCAACAGACAAGCATGGCAATGGGATGTCTTTCTCGGAAATTACCGTCAACGGTGAGGTCGACACATCTAAAGTCGGCACTTATGAAGTCAAATACATGAATGGCAACGTGAGCGATACAGCGACAATCACTGTTGTTGCCAACCAAGAAACAGTCGTTGCCAAGGATAGTACACTTTATGTGGGCGATGCATGGACAGCAGCTGATAATTTTGTTTCAGCAACAGATAAGAAGGGACAATCGTTAAGCTTGGCAGAAGTCACCACCAGTGGTGAAGTGGATACGAAAGTACCAGGAGAATACCAAATAACCTATCGCAATGGCAAAGCCGAAGCAACAGCGACGATCACTGTATTGGCAGATCAAACGAGTGTCAAAGCCAAAGACAGTACCTTATATGTTGGGGATGACTGGCATGCGGTTGATAACTTTGTCTCAGCCACAGACAAAACCGGAGCGAATGTCCCATTTTCAAATGTGACCGTTAGTGGAGCCGTTGATACTTCCAAAGAAGGTCAATATCCAGTGGTTTATCAAAACGGCAAAGTAAAAGCAACGGCGACGATTACGGTCGTTGCCAACCAAGAAACGGTAGTCGCCAAAGATAGTACGATTTACGAAGGCGATGACTGGCAAGTCGCCGACAACTTTGTGTCGGCAACAGACAAAGTCGGCAACGAAGTAAAACTGGCTGATATCACAACAGTAGGTACAGTCGACAGCGCCACACCAGGGAAATATGAAGTAATTTATCGCAATGGCAAAGCCGAAGCGACTGCCACGATCACCGTGTTAGCTGATCAAACGAGTGTCAAAGCCAAAGACAGTACCCTATACGTCGGCGATGACTGGCAAGCTGCCGACAACTTTGTCTCAGCCACAGACAAAACCGGAGCAAACCTACCATTTTCAGCAGTGACCGTCAGTGGCTCAGTTGATACGAGCAAAGAAGGTCAGTACAAAGTTACTTATAGCAATGGTAAAACAGAAGCTATTGCTACGATTACCGTGGTGGCTGACCAAGAAACGGTAGTTGCTAAAGACAGTACGATTTACGAAGGCGATGACTGGCAAGTCGCCGACAACTTTGTGTCGGCAACAGACAAAGACGGCAACGAAGTAAAACTGGCTGATATCACAACAGTAGGTACAGTCGACAGCGCCACACCAGGGAAATATGAAGTAATTTATCGCAATGGCAAAGCCGAAGCGACTGCCACGATCACCGTGTTAGCTGATCAAACGAGTGTCAAAGCCAAAGACAGTACCCTATACGTCGGCGATGACTGGCAAGCTGCCGACAACTTTGTCTCAGCCACAGACAAAACGGGAGCAACGGTTGAATTATCAGGAGTGATCGTTACTGGTACTGTCGATACCAATCAAGAAGGCACATACGAAGTCACTTATACGAATGGAAAAGTCAGCGACATAGCGACAATCACTGTGGTTGCTCACGAAGAAACGGTCGTAGCAAAAGATAGTACGATCTATGAAGGAGAGAAGTGGCAAGCCGTCGATAATTTTGTCTCGGCAACAGATAAAAGCGGACAAGCAGTCGATTATGATCAAGTATTGACTAGCGGTACAGTCAATACTGATGTGCCTGGAAAATACCAAGTAACCTATCGCAACGGTAAAGCCGAAGCAACTGCCACGATCACCGTGTTGGCAGACCAGACCTCTGTGACTGTGAAAGATAGCGTGATTTATGTCGGTGATAACTGGACAGCTGCCGACAATTTTGTCTCCGCTACAGATCGTGACGGTAAGACACTTACGTTGGAGCAACTGCTGGTGGACGGTTCGGTTGATACGAAGAAAACGGGCACCTATCAAGTCAACTATTCAATCGTAACCGATGAAGCAGCAACTCCTAACTTTTTCGCACGCTTATTTGGTACTGACTCACAAGAAGCAGTCACCGCCACAGCGACGATCAAAGTCATTGAAAAAGCAGAAGAACCAGAGGAGGAAAATCAGCAACCAGAGAAAGATGATTCTGACAAAGGGCAAGAAAAACCAACGGATGCAGGTCAGCCTGGCAAACAAAGCAACGCGACCGCAAAGGATAAACGGGTGTTACCAAAGACCGGTACAGCCATCACTCAAGGCTATTCGATTGCAGGAGCAAGCCTTGTGGCACTAGCGGGGATCGTCTTCTTTCGTAAGAAACACACGAACAAAAGCAGAAAAACGAAATAAATCGCAATGACACTAGCAGCGGCTATCCTTAATGATAGCCGCTGTTTTTGGTTTATTTTCTAAAAAAACCTGCACTGTTGCGGTTTTCTTGTCTGATAAGCAGACGTATAAAGAAGATATAAAGACTCTAGCAGAAGATTTACACTATTTTTATTTCTTTTTGCGTATGCTTACGTCATGAAGGAGTGAAGAATATGAATCTTGTTTTAGGAATAATCGGAGTGATCGTAATGATCTATCTCTTTTGGTACTTGTTTGAGGGGGAGAACGATGAGTAGCTATTTTGTGCAAGGCTTTTTATTTTTACTGATTTTACTAGCAGCAGCGGTTCCTTTGGGCTGGTATATCAAAGAAATCATGCAAGGGAAAACACCGCGGTTTGTCCGCTTTATTCAACCCATTGAACGGTTGACCTATCGAGTGATTGGTTCGGTCAGCAAAAAAGAAATGACCGCCAAAACCTATCTATTCTCAGTCTTGGCCGTCAGTGTCTTTTCCATCATCGGCTTGACCGGATTATTGATGGTCCAACACTGGTTACCACAAGGGGCAGCCGTTGAGAATATGTCCTTTGACTTAGCATTGAACACAGCCGTCAGTTTTGTGACGAACACGAACTGGCAAGCTTACGCTGGGGAAGAAGCACTGACAAATCTTTCCCAAGCATTAGGATTAACGGTGCAAAATTTCTTATCTGCGGCAGTCGGACTAGCCGTACTGTGTGCCTTGATTCGTGGGCTGCAACAAAAACAAAGACGAACGGTAGGGAATTTTTGGCAAGACATCACCCGTTCTTTGCTCTATATTCTTTTACCACTTTCATTGATTTTAGCGATCTTGCTCCTGTCTCAAGGTGTCGTTCAAACGTTCAGTAGCGGCGTTGAAGTCAATGGATTTGAAGGGGAATCCTTTTGGATGGCGCTCGGACCGGTAGCGAGTCAAATCGCCATCAAGCAATTAGGGACCAACGGCGGCGGATTCTTTGGCGCCAACTCTGCCCACCCATTTGAAAACCCAACGATGTTCAGTAATTTTTTAGAAAACTTAGCGATCTTGTTGCTGCCAGCTGCTTTGATTTTTGCCTTTGGCTTTTGGATCAAAGAGTGGAAACAAGGACGTACGATCTTGATCACCGCAACCGTCTTTTTGATTCTAGCTTTTATTGGCGTAGTGATCAGTGAAGGTTATGGACCGCAATTCAGTCAAGTGCTTGGGAATGCCAATTTAGAAGGCAAAGAAGTACGTTTCGGTGTCGGTTGGTCGAGTCTCTGGGCAGTGAGTACCACCGCTGCTTCCAGTGGATCAGTCAATGCCATGCTGGATAGTTTCACACCACTCGGGGGTGCAATCCCGATGTTCTTGATGCAGCTGGGGGAAATCATCTTTGGCGGTGTTGGTAGCGGACTTTATGGCATGATCGCTTTTCTATTATTGACGGTCTTTATCGCTGGTTTACTCGTGGGACGAACACCAGAATATATCGGCAAAAAAATCGAAGCCTTTGACATTAAAATGACGAGTATCGTTATTTTGACGCCATTGCTACTGACGCTTTTCGGGGCTATGTTGATGACCTTGCATCCTGACATCATGAGCTGGCTAACCAACCAAGGCGCCCATGGCTTTAGCGAACTGTTGTATGCAGCAACTTCTTTCAGCAACAACAACGGGAGTGCTTTTGGCGGCTTGACCGCAGATACTGTTTTCCTAAATAGTTTGGGTAGTATCTTGATGTTCGTTTCACGTTTCGTTCCCATCGCAGCCATCTTGTACCTGGCAGAAAACATGGGTGCCAAAAAGAAAACCGTTCGTAATGAAGGAACCTTGTCAACCACGAGTCCAGTCTTTGTCACGATGCTGATCATTGTGATCATCGTGATCGGTGCACTGAGCTTTTTACCAGCGATGGCTTTAGGACCAATCGCAGACTTCTTTACAACGAAATAGGAGAGAGAAAAAATGAAAAAAATCTATCAATGGGCGATCGGCGAATCCTTTAAGAAATTGGACCCTCGCCAACAAATCAAAAACCCCGTGATGTTTGTGGTCTACTTAGGGGCGATCTTGACAACGATTTTATGTTTTCAAGAACAAACAGTCCCGTTGTGGTTTAGCATCAGTGTGACTGTCTTCTTATGGTTGACCTTGTTGTTTGCCAATTTTGCCGAAGCAGTGGCAGAAGGGCGCGGCAAAGCACAAGCGGATAGTTTGAAGCAAGCAAAAAAAGAAATCATGACCTACAAAGTCATGTCCTTGAAAGATGTCGCCAAAGAGGCTTTTATCGAAGTCCGTTCTTCAGATTTGAAAAAAGGCGACTTGGTTTATGTTCCTTCTGGCGAACAAATTCCTGCCGATGGGGACGTCGTTGAAGGTGCTGCTTCGGTGGACGAAAGTGCCATCACAGGAGAATCAGCACCTGTCATTCGTGAGTCTGGTGGCGACCGCAGTGCAGTCACGGGAGGAACGTTAGTCGTTTCCGATTACTTGGTCATCAAAGTGACCGCTGAAAATGGTCATTCTTTTTTGGATAAGATGATTGCGATGGTGGAAGGGACACAGCGGAAAAAAACACCCAATGAGATTGGCCTGCAGCTGTTCTTAGTGACACTGACCATCATCTTCTTGGCTGTTTCCATCACATTGATTCCCTTTACTGATTTTAGCAGTCAGTTATCTGGTCGGGGAACGGCGATTTCCAGTGTGATCGTGATCGCTTTATTGATTTGTCTTGCACCAACCACGATCGGCGCCTTGATTTCCTCGATTGGGATCGCTGGAATGAGTCGTTTGACCAAAGAAAACGTCATCGCCATGAGTGGACGCGCAATTGAAGCAGCAGGAGATGTGGATGTTTTGCTGCTGGATAAAACAGGAACCATTACTTTGGGAAATCGCCGTGCCAGCGAGTTCTTGCCGGTACCAGGGGTCACCGCCAAAGTGTTAGCAGATGCCGCGCAGTTGGCATCTTTTGCCGATGAAACGGCGGAAGGCCGCAGTATCGTGATTTTAGCCAAAGAAGCCTTCAATATTCGGGAACGGGAATTTCAGCAAGCCGATGTCCATTGGATCGATTTTAGTGCCAAAACCCGGATGTCGGGGATCGACTATCGTGGCGATGAGATCCGTAAAGGAGCTGCCGATACGATCAAGCAATATGTGACGGCAAAAGGGCAGACCTATCCCACTGCGTGTGACGAAATCGTAGAAAAAGTCGCTAAGGCTGGTGGAACCCCATTGGTCGTAGTGAAAAATGGCCAGGTACTCGGTGTCGTTTATTTAAAAGACATCGTGAAAAACGGCGTCAAAGAAAAATTTGCCGACATGCGCAAGATGGGCATCAAGACGATCATGATCACTGGGGACAACCCCTTGACGGCAGCTGCTATTGCTGCGGAAGCGGGCGTCGATGATTTCTTAGCCGAAGCAACACCAGAAAACAAAATGAACCTGATTCGCGAATATCAGGAAAAAGGGCATTTGGTGGCGATGACGGGGGATGGAACCAACGATGCACCCGCACTCGCCCAAGCCGATGTGGCAATGGCGATGAACACTGGTACGCAAGCAGCCAAAGAAGCGGGCAATATGATCGATCTTGATTCCAGCCCGACCAAATTACTGCAAGTAGTCCAAATTGGTAAACAGCTGCTGATGACCCGTGGGGCTTTGACGACCTTTAGTATCGCAAATGATATCGCCAAATATTTCGCAGTGATCCCTGTTCTGTTTTATGCGATTTATCCAGAACTCGCAGCGCTGAATATCATGAATCTTGGTAGTCCCTTAACTGCGATTTTGTCCGCAGTCATCTACAATGCAGTCGTGATCATCGCCTTGATCCCTCTGGCGTTGAAAGGGGTCAAGTACCAAGAAAAACCAGCCAGCCAAATGCTGCGGCACAATCTGGTCGTCTACGGCCTAGGCGGCATCATCGCACCATTCATTTGCATCAAGCTAGTAGATTTGCTTTTGTCAGCTGTTCTGCTATAAGAAAAATCCATCAGAGTCAAGGAGTCATTTAGGAGGAAAACATGATGAAGAACACCCTCTTTGCCAGTATCAAATTTTTACTATTTAGTACCGTGCTATTTGGCGGTCTCTATACATTGTTGGTCACTGGAGTCGGACAAGTCTTTTTTGCCCATCAAGCCAACGGCAGTCAAATCGTGGAAGACGGAGCGATCAAAGGATCTGAGCTAATTGCGCAACCTTTTGACCAAGCAGGTTACTTCCAAGGGCGTGATCAAAATGTTTCACAATTGTCGCCCTATGATACGACCCAAAAAAAGACTGTAGCTGAGCGGACAGCGGCGTTACTTGCAGAAAACCCAACCCAAACCAGTGTGCCGATTGATCTCGTGACCGCTTCGGGTAGTGGCGTTGATCCTGATATCAGTGTCGAAGCGGCACTTTTTCAACTGCCGCGGATCGCTGACACAAGAGGCATCGATGAACAAACAATTCATGATATAATAAACAGGAATAAAGTAGCTGATTTGTTCTCCACGAGAGAATATGTCAATATCATGGCCTTGAATCAGCAGCTCGATCAATTACCCGAAGAATAGGGGGAAGCATCTATGAGTGAAAACAACCAGCAGATCCCAGAAGAGATGCTGCTCCAAGCGGGCTTTGGACCTAAACGTGGCAAGCTACGGGTATTTTTCGGTTTTGCTGCCGGTGTCGGAAAAACCTATACGATGTTAACCGAAGCCCATGAGTGTTTGCTCATGGGCAAAAATGTGGTGATCGGCTATATCGAACCCCACAAACGTCCCGATACCAATCGATTGCTTGAAGGGTTACCACAAGTACCATTAAAGCAATACCAACACAAGCAATTGACCCTTTATGAGCCAGATATCGATCGACTGATCCAACTAAAACCAGATATCGTCTTGATCGATGAGTTGGCACATACCAATCCCATTGGTGCGCGAAACAAAAAACGTTACCAAGATGTCGATGAATTACTGAATGCAGGAATCACCGTCTACACGACCATCAATGTCCAGCATATCGAAAGTCTGAATGATATCGTGGAAAAGGTCACGGAAGTGGAAGTCAGAGAAACGGTCCCTGACACCTTTTTCCAGCACGCCAGCTTGCGGGTGGTGGATGTTGAACCAGACGAACTGATCGATCGATTAGAACAAGGAAAAATCTATGCCGACGAAAATGCCAAACGAGCGCTAAAAAACTTTTTTACGCCAGAAAAACTTGATCATCTGCGGGGATTAGCGATCCAAAAAGCTTCCAATCATATCAATCAAATGAACGGCGGTCGAAAACGAGTCCAAAGCAAGCTTTTGACGATCATTGATGATCGCTTGCCGAAAATGGCAGAGAAATGCATTCGTTGGACCGCCCGCTTAGCCCAAGGAGTGGGGGCCGAATGGACGGTTATCCAAGTTCGATCGTTAGATGATACACCTACCGAAGTGCCGTTGGCAGAGCGTTTGGGGGCAGAAGTTATCAACATTGAAGCGGATGACAGTTTTGAAACTATCGTAGAGTATGCCAAAATGACGGGTGCCAGTGACATTATCATGGGGAAACAGGTTTCTCAGAAGTGGTTCCAAAAATTGTTTGTCGAGGATTTAGAAGACCGCTTGATTCGGCGCCTTGATGACATTGAGATCCATTTGATTCCTTTTAAAGAAAAAATGCAGCGACCACGGCTGACGTTTTCGCAATTATTTGAAGGCGGTGGTCGAGATTTCACCTTGACCTTTGGTCTGATCATGCTCGCCACCATAGTGACAGAAGGCATGCAGTACTTACATTTCGGCGATCAGAATTTGATGCTGGTTTATATCTTTTTTGTTCTCTTAGTGGCCCGTTACACGAGTGGCTATCTATGGAGTGCCATGGCATCGATCATTAGTGTCCTTTCTTACAACTGGTTCTTTGTCGAACCTTTGTATTCCTTGACGGTCTATAAAGCAGGCTATCCAATCACATTAGTGATTATGCTGATCGTTGCCTTAATGATCAGTAACTTGATGGTTCGATTGAAGACCCAAGCAGAAAATGCCAAGGAAAAAGAGCATCAAATGGAGATATTGTATGAACTGAACAAACAATACATGGAAACACGGAATGAGCAAGAAATCTATGAAAGTACGACCACCTATTTGGCACGCTTACTCCAGCGAGAAGTGGCGTTATATGACAGAGAAGGCCATTTAAGAAGTCTGCATTCATCAAGAGAAACACTGTCTCAACTGACTGGCAAGGATGAGAAAGCCGTCGCTTTTTGGGTCGTGAAAAATCAAAAAGAAGCCGGTCGCGGCACAGATACTCTGATTGGTGCCAATGGGTTCTACTTGCCGATCGTTTTAAACGGCAAACCACTAGGCGCCCTTGGGGTAGAACGCAACGAGGAGCATCAGTTGGCCAATAGTCAATTGAATTACTTGCGCCTTGTGATCACCCAAATCGCGACCGTGTTGGAGCAAGTCTCACTGGCGAGTGAGAAAGAGCAGATCCAATTAGAAAACGAACGGGAAAGAGTCCGCAGCAATCTACTGCGTGCGGTTTCTCATGACTTGCGGACGCCACTGACAACGATTTCCGGTATAGCCGAAACATTGAGTGAAACCGAAGGCGTGATCAAAATGGAAACGAAACAAAAACTGCTAGGGGATATCCAAAGTGAATCCCAGTGGTTGATCCGTATGGTCGAAAACTTACTGTCGGTGACCCGCATCAATTTGACTAATATGGCGGTCAAGCGTAGTGAAGAACCGATCGAAGAAATTATCGAAGCGGTTTTGACGCACCTGAAAAAGTCTATCCGCAACAAAAAATCATCGTGAAGATGCCCGATCAGCTGATTTTTGTCAAAGTCGATCCAATCTTGATCGAACAAGCTTTGTTTAATCTGATTGAAAATGGCGTTCGCCATGGAACTGCCGATACACCGATTTTCTTGCGAGTTTCTCAAGAGCAAGAAGTAGTCATTGAAATCGAAAACCAAGGGGAGATCCCCTTAGGGCAATACCAAAAAATCCAGGCGAATTTGACCAATGACACCGAAGTGCCGGTGGATTCCAAAAATGGACTAGGCATCGGATTGAGTATCGTCAAAACCATCATCCATGCCCATGAAGGCAAATTAGCAATCGAAACGAAAGCCGGCAGTACCATCTTTCGTATTTATTTAAAGCAGTAAGGAGGGAGAACATGCAGCGACATTTTTTATTGATTGAAGATGATTCGAATATCGTTGATTTTATGGAGGTCGTCTTGCAAAGAGAACACTACAACTTTACGTCAGTCGGCACGGGCATGGAGGCATTGATGCTCTTGCAGGAAGAAACCATCGACTTCATCTTGCTGGATCTGGGCTTACCGGACATTGATGGTATGGAGCTGTTGAAAATCATTCGTAAGCGCATGAACACACCGATCATCGTGATCTCTGCCCGCAAAGATGAACGAGACAAAGTGCAAGCGTTAGACCTCGGTGCCGATGATTATGTAACAAAGCCCTTCAGTACCAATGAGTTATTTGCCCGTATCCGCACGGCATTACGGCACAAAGAGTCAGCTGCCTTTAGCAGCAGCCCGATTCTCGTAAATAAGGAGTTAACGATCGATTTTGAGAAAAAAATCCTGTACAAGAATCAAAATGAGATCCATTTGACCAAAAATGAATACCGCATCATGGCAGTAATGTTCAAGAATTTAGGCAAAGTCGTCACTTACGATACACTGACCAGCGAGGTCTGGGGACCTTTTGCAGCGGATGCACAAACCTTGCGAGTCAATATTTCAAATATTCGCAAGAAAATCGAAACCAATACGCTGCAGCCAGAATATTTGATCACTGAAATCGGTGTCGGGTATCGCTTGCGGGAGTATCCAGCAGAACCTTCTGAATAAATTCGTTTCAACTGTAAATAGCCTCTTCCTAAACTTTAGGAGGAGGCTATTTACATGAATCACTTCAATCAGCACAGAGTCTACTGCTTTATGTTATTAGAATAAAAAGGATTGCAGTCGGTGGAAATCTAAGTGGACAAGGGGCTGCATGAAGAGGAAAGCAAGCAATCATTTCACTCATTCAAAATTTGTATATGTGTTCTAAATTTATTATTTGATCGGTAGAATTTTTTTAAGATGCCAAAGGGTTCGTTAACTAACAGGTAGAAAAAAATAGGAAAAAAAGCAGCATCAACGATGCCACTCCATGGTGTTTTCGATTTCATTGGTATCAGAATCCAGTTGTTCAGAAACGATGGTAAAGCCGTTTTTGAGATAAAACGCAATAGCAGCTGTATTTTTTTTGTAGACATTCAGAGTCAGCTTCTCGTGTTCTGCTTGTGCTTTTTGTAAAAGCTGCTTGCCAATGCCGTGGGCACGATAGTCTTTCAAAACGAAAATACCCGCGATATAATCATCCATCATCCCGATGAAGCCGACGGGCTGATCATCCACCGAATAGGTGTAGATAAGGGCATCGGCAAAGGCTTTTTTCACAAAGTCATAGTTATCTTGCCAATGGGCAGCTGAAATAAAGTCATGGGCATCCAAATTACTTTGCAGCCAAATCTGGGCGATGGTTTCTAATTCAGAATCGGTAAATTGGGTCAGTTGTTGTATCATGAGAACCTCCGTTTTTTTATTCAGTATAGCATAGGTCACCTGTTGTTTGCTTTAAATCGCGGCCCTTTTGTAGGCAGTCGGTCAGGAAACGAGCTATTGATAAGTAACGAAGGTTAAATGACGAAGAAAAGCAATCTTTTTCGTTGAAATATTCTAACAATTTTGTTTCAGCTAGATGTCAATTTCTTTCAGCCAGATGTTATTTCTGTGAAAACAGCCCCAAGAATGAAATCTTTCGGTATGCTAGAGAAAGCGAGAAGACACATCTAGTTAAGGAGAAAAAATGAAAAAGACACTTTTGGTTGCAAGTTCACTTGTTTTGCTGACGCTGCCTGTCGTGACGGTATCCGCAGACAGCTTTGATCAGAAGATCCAGCAGCAAAATGAAAAAATCAATGACATAAAAAATGAATCCACCTCATTAGAATCACTGAAACGTTCCACAGAGGCAGAGATTCAATCGATTGAAGGAGAAATCCAAGCAATCCTACAAAAGAAAACGACGACGGAAGAAGAAGTCAATGCCTTGGCACAAGAGATCCAACTCCTTGAAGAAAAAATCATCAAGCGCACAGAGGTACTGGCGAATCAAGCGCGCGACATTCAAACGTCGGAACCTTCCAATCGTTTGTTCCAAAAAATCGTTGATGCTGAATCCATCGGAGAAGCCATTCAACGGGCGATCGCTTCAGTAACGATCATGAATGCCAGCAACAGCATCGTCGAACAACAGCAAGAAGATATCGCAACGAGTCAGAAATTGGAAAAAAAGTTGCAGGAACAATTGGTTGCGATCGAAGAGCAGTCAAACGCATTGCAAGGAAAACAAGCGGAATTAGCTGATGTCAAATTGAATCAAGAAGTTGCACTAGCCGACCTTGCCCTGGCGTTGAACACCGAAGAAGAGAAAAAAGACCAATTAGAAGCGGATCAGGCAGAAGCAAAACGGCAACGAGAAGCAGCGTTGAAGCAACTGGCTGAGCAAGAAGCACAAGAAGCACAAGCGCGCAAAGAAGCAGAAGAAGCAGCAAAACGTCAGCAAGCAGCAGAAGACAAGTCAGCTGAAACCGCCGAAAGTCCTGCCGTTCAACAAGCAGCAGTGGCAGCAGCCCAGCCGAAGACGGAAGCCGCAGTGGCGCCAGAAACATCGGTGTCGTCAGAAAAAACTGCAGCTACTCCTGCACCTGTGCAGCAAGCAGCTGAGCCAAAGGAACAAGCAAGCACAGGTGGATGGCAAATGCCAGTCGATTCGGTTCATATTTCGAGTCGTTTTGGGTATCGAACAGATCCAACAGGTGCATCAGGAAATCAACATAATGGCATCGACTTTACTGGGGGGACAGGAACGCCGATCTATGCGATCCAAGCAGGCGAAGTCGTTGAAGCGGGCTATGGTCCGTCAACTGGTAACTATGTGATCATCAAACATGCCAATGGCGTTTACAGCTACTACATGCACTTTAGTACGCTGCCAGCTGTCTCGGTCGGACAAAGCGTCTCAGCTAGACAATATGTTGGCGGTATGGGAACGACTGGGAATTCAACTGGCGTCCATCTACATTTAGGGATGTCAACAAGCTTATGGTCAGGATTCTTTGATCCAGCGCCAGAATTAGGCTTATAAAAGTCAGAAAAACCGCAGAAGCGAACAGGCTTCTGCGGTTTTTTGGTTGCTCTTCTTTTACGAAGTCTAAATTCGCTCAGCGCCAAAAACGGGTCATCTCCGCTTTGTCTTTCAGGTTGAAGGCGATCATGTCCTCAATCAATCCTTGATCGATCGGCTCAGTCCACTTGATGCGAAAAATGTTATCCGTATGGCTGTAGCCAGCGTTTTCGATGGCATCGGCAAACTGTTCAAGACACTTGGTTTCAGGGGAGACAGAAAAATGCGGTTTTGAAACACTGAAACCGATAATAAAGGTCTCATGGGCGGTGAACATCGGCTGATTCCACTTAATGACTGGGACAAGGTCAGGAAATTTCTTGGTAATAGCGGCAAATAAGGCACGCAGTTTTTCTTGCTTTACTGGATCTTCAATGCTGGCTAAGTAAGTTTCTAATACATCCATTGGGAGGATCTCCTTTCGTTTTAAGGAACGAGTATAGGGAATGTCGATTAATAAAAATAACGCATGTTCGAAATCAACTATTTTGTTACTTAGAGTGTACTGTAAAGTTAGCAAGTTGACAAACCTGTTGCCTTGCGTGGGGGATAAAGCCTTCAGAAATAAATATTTTTTGCAAAAAGTAATGCTAAAAATAACTTTTTTTTTTCTGCTCGAATAAAAGCCAAACATCAGGAACATTCCAGTATTATCCTGCACGGTTCCTTGAGATCGGCTTAACTTTTCAGAAATAACATATGAAAAAGCAGGTTATTTTCAGAGAACACTTTCAAAAAGAAATCGGTTGCATTCAACAGGAATTCTGCTAGAATATAACTTGTTCGAACAAGTTGTCGAGCGGAAGCAAAACGAAAGGAGGAGGACTTGTGACCAAAAGGAAACCGGTAACCCCAGCAGCCAAGAAAGAATATGCAAACAAAAGTATGCGGTTTAATCGTTTTTTACTTTTTCGTTATATGACTGCGATCTTTTTCTTTGTCAATCTTTATTGGACCCTATTGAACCTGTCTCAATGGACATGGGCGGGTTTGATTCCCATTGCCTTATTGATCGTTGATGGACTTATACTTATTGAACAAACTCAAAAATATTGGCAGCAATCGAATCGTTTACTGGTGACAAAAATCGGGTATTGGCTCCAATTCGGCGTTAATCTCATTGCAATTTTTGGTATTTTGATCGGACAGCAAGCAACATTGATTCCTTTTATGAATCAATCGGGTAGAGGCATCTTACTTGCCTTGTTTACTGTCGGCATGATGGCGTGCCTATTCATCCAGCGTAAAGCCTGGTTGATCGAGCATGATCGCGACAAGTATTTCACGTATTTGACTACATTTGAAACACAAGGAGGAACAGTCAATGGATTCAGAAAATAACAAAATGTTTGCCTTCTTGGACCGCTACTTAATGGGTCCAATGGGAAAAATCTCACAATTACGGATCGTTCGTGGGGTCATGGCAGCCGGGATGGCGTCGATTCCTTTCACTATCGTAGGATCAATGTTCTTGATCATCAGCGTTTTGCCACAAAGCTTCCCTGCACTAGAGGGGATTTGGAGTGCATCATTCGATAAGATTCAAAATCTTTATATGTTAGGTAATACCGCAACGATGGGGATTTTAGCACTTTACTTCTGTGTCGTGTTTGGTTACGAGTACACCAAAATCCAAGCACAAGAAGAAAAAATCGTTCTTAGCCCAGTCAATGGCGCGTTGCTTTCAATGATGGCGTTCTTTATGTGCTTGCCACAATTAGTTTTTGAAGGCGGTATGGCAACACTAGTCAATGTCATTTCGGATGACCAAAAAATCATTGATGGGTGGGAAATGGCTGGCGGGGTGACTCGTTTAGGAACAACTGGGATCTTTACAGCGATCATCATGGCGATCATTGCCGTAAAAATCTACGCATTCTGTGTGAAACGCAATATTGTCATCAAAATGCCTGACACAGTGCCAACAGGAGTATCTTCATCTTTTACAGCATTGATCCCAACAGCACTGACTTCATTAGCTGTGATCGTTATCAATGGTGCATTAGTCGCAATGGGCACAGATATTTTCAAAGTCATTGCGATTCCTTTTAGTTTCGTGACGCAATTGACCAGTACCTGGATCGGACTACTTGTTATCTACTTCTTCATGCATGCATTATGGATCGTCGGTATTCATGGGGCAACGATCGTGACCTCATTCTTGACGCCAATCGTGTTGTCAAATATGGTGGAAAACCAAAATGGTGCCAACATTGCCTTTGCGGGTGAGTTTAACAATAGTTTTGTTACGATCGGTGGTTCAGGAGCGACGTTAGGAATGGTGATTTTCATCGCCTTCTTTGCAAAATCAGCGCAGTTAAGTGCTTTAGGAAAAGCAGCGATCGTGCCATCCTTCTTCAATATCAATGAACCGATTTTGTTCGGAATGCCAGTGGTATACAACCCGTACACAGCGATTCCATTCTTCTTAGCACCGATGGCTTCAATGTCCGTTGCTTATTTTGGCATCAACCTAGGCTTTGTTAACCCACCGATTGCCCAAGTAGCGTGGCCGACGCCAATTGGCTTATCCGGCTTTATTGGTTCAGGTGGTGACTGGCGTGCCTTTGTCTTAGCAATCATCTGTGCAGTCGTTGCTTTCTTGATTTGGTTCCCATTCATCAAAATGTATGATGGCAAATTATACAAGGACGAACAAGCAAACGCAACGAAGGCATAATCTATCTGTTGTTTTGATAAGCCGGCTATGAAAAATAGCTGGCTTTTTTTACGCCGAGGATGATAATAGTAGTAAAGAATCGAATAGAAAGGAGTAGCTAGATGACCAAACTCAGTATTGAAGACTTAGCAGCAGAATTGATCAGAAAGATTGAAGCCGGTGACATTGGAAATGAGCAGGGAAAGATGCCCAGTGAACGAGAGCTTTTGGCGATTTATCCAGTTTCTCGTTATACGTTACGCCAAGCCCTCAATAAATTGAGCAAGATGGGTTGGATCTATCAAATGCAAGGGAGAGGCTCTTATATTCGCTTTCAGAGCAACCAAAAACCCACCGTTGAACAAGGAGATCTTGGCTTCAATGAAGACTTGACGCGAGGTGAGAAAAATATTCGAACAGTCAAAGCCTCAAAACGACTGGTCAAGGCAGCCGATGCGTTGTTTCTCCCTAGTCATAAACAATTTGCGAAAGATCAACACTTTATCGAAGTTCAGCGGTTTCGCACGCTAGATAACAAACCTTATTTAATTGAACGTTCCTATTATATACCTGAAATCGTAGGGGAGATCTCCGAAACGATGATGGAGGGGTCAATGTTCCAAGCTTTGGCAGAAGAAAAACAGCTGACGGTTGCCTTCATCGACAAGTTTATCCAGAGTAAACCGTTAACGAAGGAACAAGCTGCCTTCTTTCATTTAGAAGAAGGCATGCCAGCGTTGATTGTAAGGGATGATAGTTATTTAAGAAATGGCGAACTATTGGCATTTTCGATGATTCATTATGATTATCGGATGGCAACCCTGTATATGCACAAAAAGATAATACTTTAAGTTATTAACAATGTAAATCGACTAAAAACGATAGCAAGCATGGTCTTTGTTCCCCTCGTTTTTTCGTGCTAGACTAAAATCATCAGCAACTTATAGCAACTGACACCTAAGGGTTGAGAATTTAGCGTCTAAAACGAGGAAAAGAAGGGATGTGCCGTAATGGCAGCAACAGCTAAAGAAACCAAAGTACATGATGTATTTGAATCGATTGCTTCCCGTTATGATCGAATGAACGGTATTATCTCTTTTCAGCTACACAAACGGTGGCGCAAGGATACAATGAAACGAATGGCAGTGCCGCTAGGTGCTGAAATATTAGACCTCTGCTGCGGAACTGGAGACTGGGCATTTGCCTTAAATGAAGCAGTCGGTCCGACAGGACAAGTGACCGGTGTTGATTTTAGTGAAGAAATGTTAACGGTTGCCCAAGAAAAAGCACAGAAAAAACAGCAAACTCAAATCCTGTGGCAGACCGGAAATGCGATGGCATTAAGCTTTCCAAACGAGAGTTTTGATTATGTGACCATTGGTTTCGGCTTGCGAAATGTCGCTGATCGTCAACAAGTCTTAGCGGAGATTCACCGGGTCCTGCGCCCAAGCGGGAAAATCATTTGTTTAGAAACGTCGCAGCCGACGTTGATTGGTTGGCGGCAGTTGTTCACCTTTTATTTTCACTATGTCATGCCCTTTTTTGGCAAACTTTTCGCAAAAAGTTACCAAGAATACTCTTGGCTACAAGAGTCAGCACGGGATTTTCCTGATAAAGAAACGTTAGCAAATGAATTTCAAGCAGCGGGTTTTGGCATATTACAAGTCAAAAGTTATGCAGGGGGAGCAGCAGCGATGCACATGGGAATCAAAACTCAAAACTGAGAACGCTCCTTGATTAAAAAAACACGAGTAAATGAAAAAGACCATCGAACGGATCGATGGTCTTTTTGCGTTGAGCAATTCAGAAAGTTTCTACTAGTTATTTTTTCTTTGGTTCTAACACGATGTTGGTATACAGCCAGATGGTCACCATGTAATAAACGGCATAGAGCGCGATAAAGATGCCAAAAGGTAGCCAGAGGTTATGATACGGATCGATCATCAACGTCGTGAACATTTGGAGACCGAACAAGACATGGATCATGCCTAAAATACCGGGAACTAGGAACAAGACGCCGATTTCTTTACGAATCGATCCTTTCAGCAAGCTAGTTCGTGTACCGATTTTTTCAACATAGCGTAACGTTGAATGTCACTGTTTGCACCAGAAAGAATTTTAAACATCAAGCAGCTAGCTAACATCGTTAAGAAGGCGATTCCTAAGAAGAAGCCCATGAACTCAAAGCCGGAAAAAATACCGTTATAAGTATCATAGACAAATACTCGTTGAGTGAAATTCATATCCGGCGTTTCAGAAGAATTTGCTGTTTGATTTTCTTGAGCCAATTCATGCAATGCCTCGTAGTTGGACTGAAAATCTTTGACTTGTATCATGCGTAAACTTGATTCAGGATCAGTCAAGCGATCAAAGTCTGCTTGTTCAACAATTTTAATTTCTTTACTACGTTGATCTGGGAGCAAATATTGACGTAACTGATCTTGTTGAGTAGGATCGGTTGCTAATTGTTCACCAGAAACCTTGGTGTAATGAACATCAACACTGAGGTTGTCATAAACAGAGGTCAATAAGTTCGCATCATCAAATTCTTCTTTTACAAAGTAAATGCTATCACTACTTTCCTTCAACGTATAATTGACATCTGTGGTTGGCTTTAACGCAGTGATCTTTTCATCTGAAACGGCTTGTGCATTGTTTAAATATAAGTCGTAAGGGGCTGCTGTTTTTGCCATGATCGGAATTTGGTTTTTAAAGCCAAGACCTACAGTCAAAGCACCTAAGGCTAAAGCAAAGAGCATTGCCACCATTGAAAGCATCTGAGTATAATCACGAATTCGGAAGCTTAATTGGGAGAGCGTGAAATTGTTTAGTCGTTTTAATGCGATCCCATCCGATTTCTTCAAAAGACCTAAGATCGTGATTATCACTGATCGGAAAACAAGATAGGTACCCAAAACAATCGTTACGAGGGCGATGCCGATGCCAATCAATTGGAATTTTAACAAATCGCTCATCATATAATAGCCAATCGCCAAAGAGCAGATCCCTAACACTGTCTGCAAGAGCAATAAAATAGGCCGTTGTTTTGCCTGAGCAGGCGTGCTTGTTTCACGAAGCAATGCCAATATGGATTTTTTGGCAATGGCCCGTGCATTGAAAATAGCAGCAATCAAAAAGAGAACGGAGAAGAAAATGACGGTCACTACTAATGCTTGAGGACTAAATGCCGCATAATGACTGATTTGCAAGTTCAATTGATTCACTAGTAAGGTATTCACGCCACTTGCCAAGCCAATCCCTAACAAAGAACCAACAGCAGTAGCTACGATTCCGACTAAGAAGGTTTCGATAAAAATCATCTGGGCGATTTTACGTCCCTTAGCACCAAGCATCATAAACATTGCATAGTCTTTTTGCCGCATTGCCATCAAAAATGAGTTGGCATACAAAATATAGGCAAAAGTGATGATTCCTAGTAATACAGACCCAAAGCGAAAGACGAAAACCACCATACTAATGATCGAGTTGCTTTTTAAAAAGGCTTCATTGCTGGCCATTGATTCGAACATATAGAAGATGGCTGAGGCCATGACTAAACCAGAAAAGAGGACGATATAATCCTTCAACCGGCCTTTGATTCCGGTAAGTGATAATTTCCAAAGCATGTGTTCTTCCTCCTTATTGTTCCAAGTTTCCTAGAATGACAAGGATCTTGCGATAAAATTCTTCGCGGCTTTGATCCTCTCGTTTAACTTCTTGGTGGATCTTTCCGTCTTTGATAAATAAAATACGTTGGCAATAGCTGGCGGAAAGAGGATCGTGGGTCACCAATAAAATCGATACTTGGTCATTGGTATTCAAATCATCCATCATATTCAATAAATCTTTGGCGCTTTTTGAATCTAAGGCACCTGTGGGTTCGTCGGCAAAAAGAATCGTTGGTTCTGTGATCAAGGCTCGAGCAGCTGCCACCCGTTGTTTTTGCCCACCGGAGATTGCTGCTGGATATTTGTCGAGAATATGGGTGATAGACAAACGTTCTGCAACAAGTTTGATCCGTTGTTGGATCATTTTTGGTTTGACTCCTTGCAATGATAGGGGAACGGCAATGTTTTCTGACGCTGTTAAGTTTTCTAAAAGATTAAAATCTTGGAAGATGAACCCTATCTCGCGGCTGCGAAAATCTGCTAAGGCATCGCCTTTAAGTTTCGTGATATCGTTGTTGTTGATGCGGATCGTACCGTTTGTTGGATGATCCAAGGTTGAGAGAATATTTAGTAGGGTAGATTTTCCTGAACCAGAAGCCCCCATGATTCCGATAAATTCGCCTTTTTCAATATCAAAGCTGATGCCTTTTAAGGCTTCGGTTTGTTTTTCGTTGGCTTTTCCGTAAACTTTGGTCAGTTCATTTGCTTGAATAATTTTTTCCATGATTGAGTTACGCTCCTTTTAATTGAGTTAATGCTTTCGCTGGAATATCTTTTTCTTTGACCTCTTCATAGCTAGTCACGCCTTTTTTCTCATTCCAAGTAAGTTTTAGATAGGCTTCTTTACGCAAAGGACGCTCTTGGAAGCCATTGAAATCAAGGGTTTTGCTTTTCCCATTTTCGTCATATCCAGGCAATTCATAGTGGTATTGGGTAAAGACATTACCGTTGTCATCTTTAGAAGTCGTTTTTTCACCATCTGTCGTGATTTGAACATAATAGCTATCGCCTCCCATGATGACTGATTCAGCAATTTGCAATGCACCGAATCCAACAAGTACGACAACTGCCAGTCCAATCAAAAATTTTTTCATCAATAAGTCACCTCGTTTTTTATTATGATGAAAGTATAACGCTAGTTTTCTGAAAAGTAGTGTGAAAAATCTATCAATAAACTTTCAATTTTGTCACGACGAACGAACAAAAAACGTTTCTGAATTGTGGGGTTCACAAAGCAGAAACGTTTTATGCTAATTGCTCTTCAATTGTATTTTTTGCGAAACAGTTCAACGACTAAGTGTCCCTCATCATACATTATGGCGGCTTCATCGATCATCAAACCCAGTAAATAGTAGTCTTTTTCTTCATGGATCGTTTGGTGACCGCCTAATAATTCAACATAATAGTTTTCTAAAGTACTGTCTCTTGGGGTATTTAGCATTTCGATAAAATGTTCTAAATCAGAGGGCTGTTCTGGGAAAGGACCTTCGACGACTGCTTTGAACCCCTCTGCTTCAAAGGCCATCTCACTTGTTATCTTTTGACAGTCATGGGACAAAAAGTAGGTGACCACTTCATCGACGATTCGTCGTGCCCGTTCTTTTTCAATCATTTTTTCTCCGCCTTCTGATTTGTTGGTATTCATCTAACAATGGTACCATTGCTGCTGCTACAAATCCACTGGAAAAACCATTATTGTATAAGTTCAATCCACCGTGTAAATAGGTGATGTTGGTGACTAGCGCTGCATGGACGATTCCAGCTAAGACACCAGCTATCGGACCATAGTAACCACTGATAGGAGCCAGACTTGTGCCGAAGATCGCTGTTAATAATAAGCTGAAGGTCGATATATCAGATGTCAAACCGACTTTGGTTGCTAAAACTACACCGATCATGACAGGTAAACTATTTTTCCAGTGATTCCCAAAGGCACTGAAGCCGATCACGGTCAGCACTGCCCCTAATAGGGGACCAGAAAGTTCGCCTTGGAGCAGAAAAACAAAGACTAGCATCAAGAGCCCCATCATTGCCATGTTCATCATGGTGACGCCAAGAGAAAAAATCGTGACATAATCAGTCATTAGTTTCCCTGATGTTTTGAAGAGGTCTCTTAAGCCTTTGAGAGATCGGTGGTTTAAAAAATAACCGATAAGAAACAAGGAGAAACAAAGGATGAGCAAGAAAGCCGTCAAGTAATAGTGGTATTCAGTCGTCAATTGTTTGTTTGAATAGACCTCCATATCGAACAAGCGTAAAAAACTAGTGAAAAACATGGTAATAATTCCAGTGGCAAACCCAATATTGTACAAAGAAAATCCTTGATGGAATTGCAAAAATTGTGCTGCCAGAGGTGGCAATGTTAAGCCAATCAAAACGCCAATCCCATAACCTAGTGCGATTCCTAGAGGCAAAGGTATTCCTAAGCCAAATGCTAAGTAACTAATGACTGGCGAGGCTGCACTGCCAAATAAAGCAACCAGTGAATATTGGGTAGAAGGACGCTGCTGTATGTAAGAATATAAGTAGACACCCAAGGGAATGGGGATCGAGTTAAAGAGGTTTTTTCCGAAAAAAGAAAAGCCGGATATGGTGAAGAAAGCAGCGATCATCGGACCACTAATAATGGTTCCTTGCTTTTTAGCCAATAGGATACTGATCAAGGTCAATAAGCCGCTATTTAAAAAGGCGCTTCCAAGATTGCCGACTGCAAAATAATCTGAAATTAAATTGCTAGGGGCATTCAAAATGGCCAACGATCCTTGCCACAACGCTTGGGGAGGCGAGGCGAATAAGCCAATAAGAATCAAGGCGATGCTATACGCCAAAAGCAAGCGCTGGGTTAAGAGCTGCGAAATGGGTGCAAAAGGTTTCGATTTTGTTTGTAAGAAAATTCGTTTGTCTGACATAATTTCAATGAACGCTCCTTTTTTTCATAGTATCACATCTTTTCTCATCAAAGAAGGGTTTCCTGACAGTTTACGGCAGCCTCTTTTTTAAGGAAGATGAGAAGAAGAGTTTGAATAAAAGAAAAAATTAAGAATTTTTAGAGAAAAATAATAGCGATTTAGTAAGAATTCTAGCGGTTTTTTCAATATTTTCATTACCTAGTGAAATTATTGACAGAAAGAATTTTGCGAAAATTGTTATAATTTAGTTAATCTCGTTCAGATTTTCTAATAAAAAAGCCATTTTAAGATAAAAAAAACTGTTTGCTTGGTTTTTTTATCAGTGAATCATAAATGAGGGGATTTAAATAAGGAGGAAGAGTATGAAGAAAACGAAGTTTGGCATGATCACTTTATTGGCAGCGCTTGTTTTAGGTGCGTGCGGACAAAGTAACGAAGGTGGGACAGGATCCACAGATACAGGAGAGTCGTCATCAGACGCGGCAGCATCAGATATCGGCACCTTACCGTTAGCGGTAGTCAATGATGATGAAGTGATTGAAGGTGGCGTTCTAGACGTTGCTGTTGTAATGGACACCCAGTTCCAAGGATTATTCCAATGGGAGTTCTATCAGGATGCCTATGACCGTGACTTTATGTTGCCAAGTCATGAATATCTATTCTTACAAGATGAGGACTTCAAGATTATTGATGGAGGACCTGCAGACTTAGACTTGGATGTCGAAAACAATAAAGCGACGATCACATTACGTGATGAACTAAAATGGTCAGACGGGGTAGATGTCACAGCCGAAGACGTTATTTTCTCTTATGAAGTCATTGGTCATCAAGATTATGATGGCGTTCGTTACGATAATACCTTTACGAATATTGTCGGAATGGAAGAATACCATAGCGGAGAAGCAGATACCATCTCGGGAATTACAGCAGTCAGTGATAAAGTTGTTGAAATTGAATTTAAAGAAATGCATCCTGGTATGCAACAATCTGGTGGAGCAGTCTGGAATTCTGCACTAGCAAAACATACATTTGAAGGTATTGAAGTAGCAGATATGCCTTCTAGTGATCCTGTACGAACGAATCCAGTTGGTTTTGGTCCTTACAAAATGAGTAATATTGTACCTGGTGAAACCGTAGAGTATGTTCCAAATGAACATTATTATGGCGGAACACCAACATTAGAAAAAATTGTGATGCGCAATGTACCATCTGCATCAATCAATGAAGCCCTAAATGCAAAACAATATGATTTAGTATTGAAAATGCCAACAGATACCTTCGATACGTATCAAGATATGGATGGCTACCAAATGTTAGGTCGTCCAGAACAATCCTATACGTATCTTGGTTTTAATTTAGGAACATGGAATGACGAAACAAATAGTGTTGATTTTGATCCAAACGCAAAAATGGCCAACAAAGCATTGCGTCAAGCAATGGGCTATGCCATCGATAATGATGCGATTGGTGAGCGTTTCTACCATGGCTTGCGTTCAAATGGTACAACATTGATCCCGCCAGTTTATGGTAGTTTGCACGACTCAGAACTGGAAGGCTACCACTTAGATATGGATAAAGCAAATCAACTCTTAGATGATGCTGGCTTTATTGATGTGGATGGCGATGGCTTCCGTGAAGATCCAGATGGCAATAAATTGACCATTAATTTTGCTTCAATGTCGGGTGGAGAAGTGGCGCAACCATTGGCAGACTACTATGTTCAGCAATGGCAAGAAATCGGTTTGGATGTTCAATACTCAACAGGACGTTTGATTGACTTCCAAGCATTCTACGACAAACTGAAAAATGATGATCCAGATATCGATGTTTTCCAAGCTGCTTGGTCTACTGGTTCTGATCCATCACCAACTAGCTTATGGGGACCAAACTCAGCCTTTAACTATACTCGTTACGAATCTGAACGTAATACAGAGTTGTTAGCTGCTATCGATTCAAATGATTCATTCGATGAAGAAAAACGTAAAGAAGCATTTGACGCGTGGCAAGAATATGCATTTGAAGAAGCATTTGCTATTCCAACCTTGTACCGTAACCAAGTATTGCCGATCTCTGATCGGGTCGCAAACTTCACTTGGGCATATGATCCAGATCATAACCCATGGGCGACTATTGGGGTTACTTCAGAATCTCGTTAATCGGGAAACTAAACCATAAGAATAGTCGCAGACTCTGTTTTCTGACAGACGGACCCTTACCAGTACCAGTTAGGCCTATGGGCCTAACTGGTTTTTTGTGTAGAAGTATAGAGTATGCTTGTCTGAAAAAACGTCCCTTAGATGGCAGACAGGGAGTATAGGAAAGCACGAAGCGCTGAAAACTAAATGGAGATGCTCGTCACAGCATAAATCAGATTTTTTAAATCGATGTTATGATTTTGATACCCGGCTTGTTCGATAACGATTAAGCTGTTTCGCAACACTTCTTTGTTTAATTGAGAAGATTGTAAGTACGAATAAATCTCTTGATACAACACTTGATGGATTTTTAAATAAAAATAAAGCGGTGTATTAGGCAAGGGATGAGACAAGAGCAGAAACTTGTTAAGCAAGTAGGAATCCTTATTCTCGCTGGCGAATGCACAGCCGTTTAAGATCACGACACTTACCAGATTTGCATAAAAGGGATCATTGGCATAGCGAAGAATTTTTTTGATTCCATGGTCTAAATAATAGCTGATGGTTTCTTGGTCAAAAATAAATAACAAATTGGAGAACAGATTCAGTTCAAAGCGTCCCCATGTTTCGATATAGAACAAATATTGCTTCACTAATTCAACTTCTTTCGAATACGCTTGCTGATTCTTAAGAAATGATTCTCGATTGAGCAGTAACAGGCCTTGGATATACAAAGAATAATAAAAAAAATTTTGTGTCTCAAAGTAACGTTCTTCTAGGCTCGTCAAGTATTCAAGGGTGAGTGTTCTGTCATAATAACGGGTATAGAAGTCTTGTACGAGTTGTCGTTTTTGATCCGTGGCTTCGCTGTCAAGAAAAAGACTAAACTCATGAACTGTGATATTCATCTTGTCTAAATAATCAAACAGGGTTTGTGAAGAGAGGTTTGTTTTACGATTTTCGAAAGAGGAAAGGGTGGTACGTGAGGAAATACCTTCGGCGAGTTTGGCTTGCGAGATTTTGCGATCCGTACGCAGTTTCTTGATTAAAGAGCCTTGCTGTTTCATGGGGGACCTCCTTAATTGTGACGCATTTCTGAACAATGTGATTTTAATAACATGTTATCAAATATAATAGGGTATAGCAAATAATAAAGGAGGTCGTTTTTCATGGAATTTGAACCATTTGGTCCTTGGGAAATCAACCCATTTAAAAACTAGTACAGGCTTTCATTTAGATACTTGTCATTGAATAATCAGTGACAGATTGATGAATGAAATTTCGTTTAGCTCCTGCTTTTTTCGCGGCGAACTGCGAACATTCTAAGCAGGAAAGAGAAGATCTTGAAGAATCGAAAGGTTATTTGATTGATTCCCCCACTCAAAGAGACCTTTTCGTTTGTGGAAGTCATGAAACGCATGAATCGCGCAAGGTGGTCAGTCCCATTGAATGTCTGTCATGCACCAGACCTTCCCCAATTTTCTGATTCTTTGTGATTGATCGTCTTTCAAGTATCATACTTCCAGCTATGACCGTAATGCACGAAGATTACGGTTTTTTTTGCAGTTTTATTGTGCTACACAGTAAACCGTGCGCTTCAAGTGAACAAAAAGACTAAAACTACACAAAAAATTCAGTAGAGAAGATGTTGTAAAAAAGTCAAAAACAAAAAAAGAAAAACGTTTGCAAAAAAAGTGTTGACATTTTTTCTCAGAATGAGTACTATTATCTCAACAGAACACGAGAGTGTTCTCATTACTGGATTCGTTACTGTTCGGCAGGCAAGACCAGAGGAAAAAAGTGCGTTGATTACCCAAAATTTTCTTGGGTTGTACACTTTTTTGCTTTGGTCTTCTTTTTTTGCTCAATAATTTCTATTCGCTAAAAAAGAACCGGTTCCAAGGTAAGATCCAGTCATTGATCATCGAAGGAGGGGAGAAGAGGAGCGCCAATGAACTGCCAGCTAGGTTTGAATAATTTTTGCATCATTGTATGGTACAGTTAGTATTCTTATCACTTAGGGGCAATTCAGAGAAAAAAATAAAAGACCTTCTGCATAGAAGACAAGCCATGTATGGTATTGAGCGGGCTATGCTGATCAAGGAGGATCGTTCGTGAAGATTATCAAGAGGATCAACAACAATGTTGTACTTTCAAAAGAAGATGAAGTTGAAGTGATCCTAATGGGAAAAGGGATCGGCTTTCAAACGAAACCGGGTGACCTGATTCCGGCTGAGCGAATCGAAAAAAAATACTACCCAGAAGATGACTTGACAGTGGAACATATGTCGAAAGTCATGACGAAGGCTGACGAAAAACAAATGGCCGTGATTTATGAAATCGTGCGTCTTTTTCGGGAAAGTGTTGGAACCGATTTCAATCCAAATGTTTATTTCACACTGATGGATCATATCTTGTTTGCCATCAGTCGTCAAAAGCAAGACATTGTTTTGACCAATCCCATGCACTGGGAAATCAAGAAGATTTACGCCAAAGAATATGCGGTCAGTCTTCAAGCGGTGGAGTTGATCCGCAAAGAGCTGTACCCAGATTTTTCACAAGAAGAAGCTGCTTTTATTACCTTGCATTTCGTCAATGCGCAAATTGAAAAAAGCGCCAATCAAAGTGCCTATGAGCACACCGAGTTGACCAACAATATTTTACGGATCGTTAAGTATAGCATGAACATCGAGTACGATGAGAATTCTTCCTACTTCCAACGGTTTGTGACCCACATTCGCTATTATTTAATTCGACAAAGTCAAGAAAAAGAAGAGCCAGTATTGGCAAATCCGATGATTGCCTTGGCCTTCAGCAGCTATCCGAAAGAAAAAGAAACCGCAGATTCGATCAAAGAATACTTATTTGAACAAAAGGGCTGGCATGTCAACGATATGGAATTGATGTATTTGATTCTGCATATCGGCAACTTAGCCGCTCACTCAAAATTGACTTAAGAATGGAAATGGATTCGTTACAGTTCGGCTGGCAAGACCTGCACTTTCTTACAATACTCGTTGAGGAGACCCGTCTCGTTTTTTATGGGTGATACTCCTGCTTGTTTATTGTAGAAATGGCCGGTCTTTTTATTTTTATTAAATGATCTATATAAAAAGGAGAAATCAAAATGGCAAAATATACTGAATTAGCACAAGACATTTTGGCCCACGTTGGCGGCAAAGAAAATGTCTCTTCTGTAAAACACTGTGTGACACGCTTGCGTTTCCACTTAAAAGACGAAAGCAAAGCCGATACCGATTACTTACAAAAACGTGACGGTGTTGTAACAGTCGTCAAAGCAGGTGGACAATACCAAGTGGTTATCGGCAATCATGTACCAGATGTCTATGATGAGGTGTTGAAAGTTGGCGGATTAGCCGATGGCGGCAGCCTTGATATCGATGAAGGCGACGAAAAGAAAGGCAGTTTGTTTGATCGCTTTATCGATGTCATCTCAAGTTTGTTCCAACCGTTCCTAGGTCCATTAGCGGCAGCCGGTATTTTAAAAGGGATCACGGCGTTGCTGGCAGCAACTGGGATGGAAGCAACCAATGGTATCTATGTGGTAATGAATACCCTAGGCGATGGTTTGTTCCAATACTTACCAATGATCTTAGCCGTGACCGCAGCGAAGAAATTCAAGATGAATACCTATACGGCTTTGGCGATCGCAGGGGCGATGGTCTATCCGGGCTTAGCAGAAAGCGTGGCTGAAGCGAGCAAAGTCTTCGGTCTAACCTTGACCTTACCAGCAGGGGGTTACTTTAACAGCGTACTGCCAATTATTTTGGCGATTTTTGTCGCTTCAAAAATTGAGCAGTTTATGCGCAAAGTTACACCTGACGTAGTCAAAATGTTTGTGGTTCCTTTTGTAACGATTTTGATCACTGTGCCGTTGACCTTCTTTGTGGTAGGTCCAGTCGCGAATACAGCATCTAGCTGGATCGGTATTGCTTTCCAAGCGGTTTATGATTTCAGCCCAATCATTTATGGATTTGCTTTAGGGGCATTATGGCAAGTATTGGTAATGTTTGGTCTTCACTGGGGTCTTGTGCCATTGGCGATCATGGATATGGCCCAAAACGGCTCTTCGATTATTTTGACCGCCGCAGTGTTACCATGTTTCACGCAAACGGGTGTGTTAGCAGCGATTTGGTTGAAAACGAAAGAACCAAAAGTCAAACAAGGCGCAATGCCAGCATTGATCTCATCGATCTTCGGTGTGACTGAACCTGCGATCTACGGGTACACGTTGCCAATGAAAACACCATTTATCGTTTCTTGTTTAGTTTCAGGTTTCGTTGGTATCTACTTGTCAATCTTTAATGTCACTGGTTACGCAATGGGCGGTATGGGCATCTTCTTGTATCCTGCATATATCGATCCAGCAACAGGCAGCTTCCATAGCGTGATCCACTTAGCAATCGGTACAGTGATTGCGATCGTGGCGTCATTTATCATCATGATGTTATTGAAAGTACCAACTTTGTATACAACTGTTGATTCACCAGTCGACGGTCAAGCAGCACCAGCAGCACCAGCACCAGAAGTAAAAACCGTTTCTGCCAGCGTCAAAGATGAAACAGTCAAAAGTCCAGTAACCGGTCAAGTGGTTGCTTTAGCAGATGTGGAAGACAAAGTCTTTTCTTCAGGTGCTATGGGAAAAGGGATCGCCGTTGAACCAGCGATCGGTGAAATCACTGCTCCAGCAGATGCAGAAGTCAAAATCTTGTTTCCAACAAAACATGCCATCGGCTTAGTCACTGAGGATGGGACAGAATTATTGATCCACATCGGCATGAATACGGTGGAACTTGAAGGCAATCACTTTACTGCCTACATCAACCAAGGAGACAAAGTCAAAGCCGGTCAAAAATTGATCTCTTTTGATACAGAGGCGATTCGCGCGGAAGGCTATTCCTTGCTGACACCAGTCATCGTCACGAACTCTAGCGACTATAGTGACATCCAAACGACACAGTCAAAAGAAGTAACAGCGAAGGACGATTTGATTGAAGTCGTAAAATAAATAGGTTTAACGGCACGTCGTTGGATCAGTAAGATTGCTTTCTTGCTGATCCACTGTGCCGATCAATGAGAAAAAAGAAAGTAGGCTAATCATGACAGCAAAACAATTTCCAAAAGGATTTTTATGGGGCGGCGCCACTGCAGCCAACCAATTTGAAGGAGCATGGAACGAAGGCGGACGTGGCCCAGCGACATCCGATACAGCGATTGCTGTCAAACCAGAAGACCGCAAAAACATGGCAGAATTTGCTGCACCAATGACCCGGGAAAAAGTCTTGTTTGCTTTAAATGACAAAGAAGGCTTGTATCCAAAACGTTGGGGGGCAGATTTCTACCATCGTTACAAAGAAGATATCGCCTTGTACGCAGAGATGGGCTTCAAAACCTTCCGTCTATCCATCGCTTGGTCAAGAATTTTTCCAAATGGTGACGATGCTCAGCCAAATGAAGAAGGCTTGCAATTTTATGACAATGTGTTTGATGAGTGTGCAAAATATGGGATCGAACCCTTAGTGACCCTCTCTCACTACGAAACACCTATTGGGATCGCGTTAAACTATGGCGGCTGGAAAAATCGTCAAGTAATCGATTTGTTTGTTAAATACGCAGAAACCGTCTTGACCCGTTACAAAGACAAAGTCAAATACTGGTTGACCTTCAATGAAATCAATATCATGGGGATCTCTGGCTATGTTGGCGGTGCCTTATTATCCGAAGATGGCACGCAAAACCTTTCTGACATGTATCAAGCTGTGCATCATCAATTTGTGGCTTCTAGTTTAGCAACAAAATTTGCCCACGAGATCAATCCTGACATCAAAGTAGGAATGATGTTGGCACGAATGCAAGCCTACCCAGCAACACCAAATCCAGCAGATGTGATGGAAGAAATCAAGCGTGATCACGAGAATCTCTTCTTCTCTGATGTCCAAGTTCGTGGGAAATATCCAGCATATACGAAGCGCTTCTTTAAAGAAAATGGCATCGAAGTGACCTTCGAAGACGGCGATTTAGATATTCTTGCGCAATACCCTGTTGACTTCATGTCCTTTTCTTACTACATGAGTTCTATTGCTCGCCACAATCCTGAAGAAGGTGGCGAAGCAACTGCTGGCAACTTTTCTTTAGGCGAATCAAACCCTTACTTGGAAGCCTCTGACTGGGGGTGGCAAATCGATCCAATCGGCTTGCGTGTGACTTTGAATAACTTGTACGACCGCTATCAAGTACCGTTGTTTATCGTTGAAAACGGCTTAGGTGCCTTGGATACGGTGGAAGAAGATGGTTCAATCCATGACAGCTATCGCATCGATTATTTGAAGGCCCATATCGAACAAATGTATGAAGCGATCGAAGATGGTGTGGAATTGATGGGCTATACGCCTTGGGGTTGTACCGACTTAGTTTCGGCTTCAACGTCAGAAATGTCGAAACGTTACGGCTTTGTCTATGTAGACGCGGATGATGAAGGAAACGGTAGCTTTGACCGTTCCCGTAAAGATAGTTTCTACTGGTACAAAGAAGTCATTGCTACCAATGGCGGTAGTTTGTTACAGGATTAAAATAAACCAAAGCGGCTCTCACCAAAGAGAGCCGCTTTTTTGTTGTGCTCAGTAAAAAAAGAAGAGAAAGGGGGTTAGCAGCTGCCATGCTAGAAAGATCAATGAAACAGTCAACGCCCATTTTTTCATTTTTAATTTAGGCACAAGGGATTCGGGCATCAAATAGACAAGAGAGAATACTGTAAGAAAAAACAACAGGGTCAGTGGTTGGATAATAAAGGTGAGCCAATTCATAGAGCACGCTCCTTTCAAGAGTGTTGGCGTTTTTTGTTATGTGTTTTAAATTGCAATTTAATTATATATTTAATCTATCAAGGAGGCAAGCTGCTTATGGGAGTAGTGATCGTTTGAAAGAAGGGGATAGACAAACGATTGGCATGTCATTGAACTTAAGTTCAAAATCTAACAGAGTAACGGAGTATGCTTGAGGATAGAATCAGAGCCCTCAATAAAAAACCCCTTTTCAGGGGATGCTGGTGGTTGGAACTATTGGAAGAAACCGCATATTTGATGGAGCTACGTGTGCTTAGTTGCTGAATGCACGACCTGTGTAAGTGTGTAGTCAGCAACTATCAGTCAACGTTTTCTAGTTCGTAAGTAAAAAATATAGCCGAGGAGACTAGCGGAAAGCAAAAATCCTAGGAAATAAAAGATTAACAGTGCATCAGCCATCTCATAGGAATACTCTAAAATCTTACAAACAAAGATCACTAAAGAAACCGTGATGGATAAGGAAACCCATGTGAAACGCGGCAATCGTTTCGTTACGATGATCAATCCTAACGAAAAAAAGATGACTGGTACCCAAAAGATCAAGCGAGCAAGTTGGATCATTTTATCTCTCCTCATTCAAATTGATTTGAGTAAAAGGATAGCTTAAAACATTTGTTATTAAAAATAATAACCCTTGCTGATGAGGCGTAGTGAAGAAAAACGTGTTTTAACTTAAAGCGTGAGCGTAATGTTTTTCTTTAAATTCTTTTGGTGTTTGCCCAGTAACGGCCTTGAAATTACGGATAAAATGGCTTTGATTCGCAAATGCCAACTGGGTGCTGATTTTCTCGTAGGAATAATCGGTGAACAGCAATAGATGTTTGGCTTCACTGATTTTTCGTTCCTGAATGTAATTGTGGATCGTTTTGTTCATTTCTTTTTTGAACTGATTGCATAGATGCGTCTTATGTTTTTCAGTAATGGCAGCGAGGTCATCAATGGTCACTTTTTCATAGAGATGGCTATCAATATAATTAACGATCGTTTTGACCAATAGTGATTTTTTTGCCAATGGATAGCTATGCAAAAGTTCCATAAAACGATAAGTTGCTTCTTTGATATAGCGGAGGCATTCTTCGGCAGAATGAATATAAACTAGTCCTTGAATCAAAGAGTCGGATAAACCGAATGCTTGGTTGACTGGTACGCCTTCATCAATGCTCATGCGGGTCACGACAGCGACAAAGGCTGAGAACTTCAGCTTCAAGCCTTCAAGTTCATAAGGGGAGAGAGAAACGCTATAAGTCTCTTTCATTTTGTTAAATACCCAAACCACTTTTTCAGGCTCGTTCCGCTTGATGTAATCAAGATAACGCAATTCAAAATGATAAGAATCAAAGGTGGCTTCATGCACACGACGTTCATAAAGATTGGTTTCCAGACTCAGATCCGTTTGCATTGATCGGTCGTGGGGATCATTTAAGTAATTCCACTGATCCATCTCTGTTAAGAAGGTTTCCAGTGCCTGCGGAAAGTCTGCTTGCTTCCCAGAAGGATCCCCCATGACCAAGCATTTATTATTAAAGGTCGTAAACTGAAAAAAGACCGTCGGCTCGCCGATTTCTGGATAAACGTACACTTGCTTGTCTTTTAAATAAACAAGATGGCTGTCGCTATTGCCGCCATAGGTGTTCAAAACATGTTTCACTTTATCAGTGGCGGCACTGACGCCTAGTTGGTGCTTTGGTCCCATCAAGTAGCGGGCAAACAGCAGCATCGCAACGGCGACAAATAAAATCGCAACGAAACCTTGGAGCCATAATTTTTCAGAGGGGAAAAGCAAAAAGTCCATCGAATGGTGGTGCGTCGGATGTCGATTGAGATGAGGCATATTATAGACCCCAATAATGACATAGAGGATCGTCAGCGAACCAATCAACAAACCATCGATCGTCAACCATTCCCACGAGAAGACTAGCTGTTTACGGAATAACTCGCTTTTTGAAAAAATCATGATCGCTAATAATAATAGAAGAAACAGCATGGTCGAAAAGCGGAAACCCGCAAAAATAGCATAACCGATCGTTGCTGCAATCAACAAAAGTGTCGGCACATACGCGCGACTGACACGGGCAGAGATGCCGCGACCGGCAATCAAAAAGAGATAACCGAGAAAGATACTCGGGTACTGCATCACGAAATTCAAGCGAATCGGATTGAGATGGGCTAACCATTTGATTTGGTCAAAGGCTTCTGGGATCGTGGCGGAGAGTACCAACATCGTTCCCGTCAGATAAAGCAGCAACACTTCGATCTTATGGAATACTTCCAACAACAAGCTTTTGGGAATCCCAGAAAAGCGCTGGTTGAGGGAGACGCCAACATTTTTTGAGAAAAAGATCAAACCGATCAAAAAGGGAATAATGTAATAAAACAGGCGGAACAGCAAGAGCCAAGCAATAACACTTTCACGGGGAATTTGCAGTGAACCCATTCCCATGATCATCATTACATCAAACGTTCCAAGTTCCCCAGGAATCATCGATACGATTCCAATCACGGAAGCAGCAATGAAAAGCGGCAACAGTTGAAACACATCGACCGAGACACCCATCAAGAGACCCGTCGTGAAGAAGGCGGCAAAAACACCCAGCCATTCCAATAAGGAAGCGGCGATCAGCTGCAGACGATCACGTCGTTGCAGTCCACCTAAGTAGGCATTTTTTTTGGAAAAACTAAGGGCATAGACAACTGGAAAATAAAGACTGCCGCCTAAAAGCCAGATCCAATACTGTTGTAGATAATCGGTCGTTGGACCGAAGAGGACGAATGCCAGCGCAGCAAGCGACAAAATCGAAAGACCAGACATTAAGTAGATAAAAATCTTCGAAATTGCTTGGGCAACGTCTTTGCCTTTTTTTCCTTTGCCATAAAATTCCGACCGTAACCCGATACTGATGAAACCGCCAAAGCCGATCAAATTGTTCATGGTATTGATGATCCAGCTGGTTTCTAGTAAATAACGGCGATCAGGTTTGTCCCCTAGCAAGCGATTCAAGACGATATCATATAAGACCATGGGAAAGACACACAGTAAGCCAATGACAGCCATTAAAGCCACTCGCCAAAGGGATAGTTGGGCAAACAATTGTTTTAGTTGATCAATCGAGATCGTCTTGCTTAAGGAAAGCAGCTCGCCAAACACGATCACGGCGACTGCAATTAAGAAGAGTGTTTTAAACAGTGAGCGGTGGTCGCGGAGCCAAGTAAAGATTTTCATAGTTATTCACCGACCTTTTCTAAAAAAGATAATACTTTCGTATTAAATACCTCTGGATTCTTTCGTGCAAAACTATGTCCTTGTCCTTTGACGACGATAAAATTGGACTGAGGAATACTGTTTGCAATATAAAAAGAATGGGAGAGCTTGATCGAATCACGTTTGCCAACCAAGATCAATGTCGGCACACTGAGGTGATTCAAATCGGCGGTGGAGAGACCGATTGGACGAAACAACAATCCCAAAATAGGCAGAAAGCCCCGCATGCCTTTGGAGAATGGAGAACAAAGCCAAACGATCAGATATTGCAAAACACTGCCGATTCGAGAAAAGAGCCGTACACCTCGCGGTTCCGTGTTGCCAGAGTTTAAAATCATGCAGCTGACATGCTCTGGGTAGAGATGGCAAAAGACCATCGCCAGATTGGCACCATCGCTAAATCCTAGTAAGGCGATTTTTGTTAGCTTTTCTTGCTGAATAATTGCTAAGAGATCTGTTGCCATTTTAAAAAAATCGATTTTCTTCTGCGTATTGGTGGATTTGCCATGTCCTCGACTATCGATTAAATACAGTTGATGTTTTTGACGCAAAGCGTCGACCTGCTTTGAGAAATAGGCACTGCTGCCGCCATTTCCGTGCAGTAAAAAAAGTGGTCGTCCTGAACCGGTTTTCTCGTAATAGAGGACAGACCCGTCCGGTAAGGGCGCGTAACATTTTTCAACTTCCATTTTTTCACCTACTTTCTAAGAGTATACCTTGAAGTCAGGGGCTATCACAAACATATCACTAGATAAAATGAGAAAAAATAACAATCTGCTCATCTTTTTTTTACCATAAGTTCAGGAAAAGGCTTTTTTCTTTACAATGTAAAGAAAAATAATCGGCTAAGTTAATTAATTTGTTTTCAGAAAATTCTTTACAAACCCGGTTACGTTGTCTATAATCGAACTAACTAATTGAGAATGATTTTCATTTACGAAAGAGAGGCTAGCCAATGACCACTATAGCAGATGTTCTGATTATCGGAGGAGGGCCTACGGGGCTCTATGCAAGTTTTTATGCCGGATTACGTGATCTATCGGTCGTATTGTTTGAAGCACAAGCCGAATTAGGCGGGAAGATCAATTTTTATCCTGAAAAAATGGTCTGGGATGTAGGTGCATTGCCGCCAACCAAGGGGAAGAAAGTCAAAGAACACTTGATTGAACAGGCTAAGTTGTTTGATCCAACGATCTATCTGAAAACGAAAATCATCGAATTGACCAAGGAAGACAACCTTTTTTATGCAGTGGATGACCAAGGGAGGACTCATGTTGGACGCACCATTTTAGTTTGTATTGGCGGCGGTGTCGTCTCTCCGCAAAAATTGCCATGTTTCATCCATAATAATGTCGACAACTATATCCACTATCAGTTTCCTGACCAGCAAGCGATCCAAGGCAAACATCTAGTGATCTCTGGCGGCGGCGATGCGGCGGTGGATTATGCGATCGAAGCAGTGTCTTATGGTGCCAAAGTCACGTTGTGCTATCGAGGGGAAAAACTGAAAGCCCATGAAGCACAAGTAAAGAAGATGAAAGCAGAAGGGATTCAAGTGCTGATGAATCACACCATCGATGGGGTGAATCAAGCAGAAACCTTCAATATGGTTCTACGACTAAAAAACAGTGCCAACCATGAGACGATCGATTTTTTATGCGATCATCTACTGATCCAACACGGTTATGACCGTGACAGTGGCTTGTTAGATAAAGTTTCCTTTGATCTTGCACGTCATGAAGACTTTTATTTGAACTGTGAGATTCCAACAAAAACCAGTCATCCCGGTGTGTTTGCAGCTGGTGACATCCATTATTTCAAAGGCAAAGTGAATCTTTTGGCGGGAGCCTTTCAAGATGCTGCGCAAGCAGTCAATCAGATCAAACATTATTTAGAGCCGACCAGTGTCCCACAGGCGATGGTTTCTTCCCACAATGAGAAATTCAGTGAAAGAAATCGTCAGTTGTTGGTGAATGAGTAGCCATGCTTCTTTGTGAATGAAAAAGTAGAAAAAGCAGGAGTCCCGTATGAGTCCTGCTTTTTTTGTGTCCTCATAACAGAAATTCGTTTCACTAGAAGTGAATGTTTGCCGCTCCTAAAAAATAAAATCTCTCAAATAAATGATGCAATTGATGAAAATTTCAGCTATTATTTTCAAGTTGACTAATTGGAGGGGATGACATGAATCAAACAAGATATGCAGAATTAAAGCAAGCAGAAAGAGGCGCTATCTTAAGTATCGTTGCCTATATTTTTGTTTCCATCGCCAAACTTGCCATCGGTCGTTTGGCAAATTCTGAAGGATTATGGGCAGATGGATTAAACAATGCGACGGATATCGTAGCATCTATTGCTGTCTTGATCGGTTTACGTTTGGCACAAAAACCAGCAGACGAAGACCATAAATATGGACACTGGAAAGCAGAAAATGTGGCGAGTCTCGTAACATCCTTGATTATGCTGGCGGTTGGTCTGCAGGTTTTATGGTCCTCCATTCAAACAATTCTACTCGGTGAAACGCAAAGTCCCGATATGATCGCGGCAGTCGTCGGTATCATTTCAGCTATTTTGATGTATGGCATGTATTACTACAATAAGCGATTATCTGCTCGCGTAAAAAGTTCCGCTTTGCTAGCAGCTGCTAAAGACAATCGGAGTGATGCCTGGACGAGTATTGGAACGGCGATCGCTATTTTTGCCGCCTCATTTGGTATCGGTTGGTTAGACAGTTTGACTGCGATCGTGGTAGCTCTTTTGATTATCAAAACCGCCGTCGATATTTTTCGTGAGAGTGCCTTTTCACTTTCTGATGGGTTTGATGAATCGTTAGTCGTGGAGTATGAAGCGGCAATCGCTGGTTTTTCTGAAGTGAAATCTGTCAAATCGATTCGAGGAAGAATGTATGGCGCCAATGTTTTTCTCGATGTCGTCGTGACGATGGACAAATCTTTGACGGTTGAAAAGAGTCATAATGTGGCAGATGCTATTGAAGATCTCTTAGCTGATCGTTTTCAGGTGTTTGATACTGACATCCACATTGAGCCTGCTACCGAATAAATTTTATGGCAAAACCTTGATAGGACAAGGATGTAAACCACCCGTTTCCTATTTGTAAACTGAAAAGTTCTTACGGAACCTGCTGATTCATGGCAAACTAGAGGTAACAAAGGAAGAAAGTAGGGAGCCTTATGAATAATAAACAGGTAGTAGAAAATGATTTAGTTATTTCTTTAGATAAAATGGATGAAACAGAAATGATGGCACTTTGCCAACAATATATTGCGGCTATCGATGATAGCCAAGTCCTCTTTGCTTTACTGAAAAAAGTTCAAGCCTCTAAAGCAGCAGTAAGCAAATAAAAAAAACAAACCGGCATCTTACGCATTGATGTTCCTCTCAGCAAAAGCGAAAGGAGCGTTGATCAACAGGAAAAGATGCCGGTTATTTTTAAATTTGTTTGAGTCTTTTTAAAATCTTTTAAAGGACGTTTAATAGTGCGAATAACCCATAGACGATCAAAGAAGCTATTCCTAAAGGAACAATGCGTCGGAATATAATCTCTTTCAAACGCTTGCCTGCTTGTCGCTCTTTTTCATAGTTAGGATCATGAGCGTGCGCTTTAAATTGCTGAGGAGAACGAGAGAAAATCAAGCCATTGGTCATCGATAAAACCCAGCCAATCAGCGCCATGAAGAAAGAAACAAAAATGATTGCCAGTAAAAGTAGTTGTAAGAGTTGCATCGTGTTGCTACCTCCTTTTCGTAGCCATTTTTTCACTTTTAGTTTACCATCTTTTGAGACTTTTAGGGGGCATTATTCAACGTGCCCTTTCTTTTTTGCTTCTTCCCTTATAATAGAGATATTTATAAACGAGTTTTTGTTTCGTGCAGGAGAAAGAAGGGGTTCTTATGGCAATCACACAAAAAATCATTCAATCACCAGAAGACTTCCAAACGTTGGATCGTTTGATCAAAGAAATCTGGCCAGAAGTGTTTACACCAATCATTGGTTCGGATCAAGTCGCGTATATGCTAGCTCATTACCAATCACCAGCAGCGATTCAAAAGGAAGTCCAGCAAGGAGCAGTTTATCTTTTACTAATGGAAGGTGACCAAGCAGTGGGGTATACAGCGTATGAAGAAACGCCGCAGCAGCTTTATTTAAGTAAATTGTATCTCCACCAATCCACTAGAGGCAAAGGCTATGCCAGCCAAGTCTTTGATTGGTATGAGGAGATCGCCTCGGGCAAAACGCTGCATTTAAACGTCAACAAACAAAACCAGCAAGCAATCGCTGTTTATGAGCATCGCGGCTTTCAACGCGTTTCTGAACGTAGCGTTGCAATTGGTTCGGGATTTGTGATGGATGATTTTATTTATGAGAAGAAAGTCTAATTAAGTAGAAAATTCATTTGATAAACAAAAAAACATTTAATGAATCAAGAATACTATTTTTTATTTTAATATCGTGCCTATTGGAAAACATTGCCAATAGGTTTTTTTGTATCTAGCTAATCCAAAAAATCCTTTATCAACACAAAAAAATAGTTGTATACTGTGTAAATTTACGTTTAGTAAATGTTATTTTGAGTTATTAAAAATAGTTTCATCTATTCGTAAAAAACATATTTACTCAAAGGAAGCTCTGTGCTATTATCCTTGTATAAACATTATAATGTTATAAACTAAGGAGGCAATTATGAAAGGGTTTGTAGAATTTATTGAACAGAAGTTGATGCCGATTGCAAATAAAGTGGGGATGCAACGGCACATGGTAGCGATTCGGAAGGGGATCATCGCTACGTTACCATTAACAATCGTTGGGTCGTTCTTCACGATTTTGCTGAATTTTCCTATCGAATCAGTCGCTGCGGTGATCGAACCGTATCGGGAAGTTTTGGATATTCCCTTTCGTTATACAGTCGGATTATTGGCATTGTATGCAACGTATGGGATTGCTTCATCGCTAGCAAAAAGCTACAAACTGGATTCATTGACTGCGGGTATCTTAGCAACGATGTCCTTTCTTGTAACCGCTGCACCACCGTTGCGAGTCTTTGATTCTGTGGAAGGCATCATTGATGCCGGGCGTTATATCAATGTGGCCAACCTAGGATCCGGCTCTCTGTTTGGTGCGATCGTTACGGCGATCTTGTCCGTTGAAATCTATCGGTTCTTTATCGTAAAAAACATTACTATCAAAATGCCAGATGGTGTGCCGCCAGAAGTGACAAATTCATTTATGGCATTGATTCCCGGTGGAGCGATCTTAATTTTGTTCTGGGTGATCCGTCATATGCTCGGTTTTGATATCAATGGCTTTTTAAGTAACTTGTTGATGCCGTTAAAAGACGTGCTAGCGGGTAACAGCTTGTTTGGTGGCTTATTGACTGTCTTCTTGATCTGTTTCTTCTGGGTACTGGGGATTCATGGACCAGCCATCATGGGTCCTGTCATTCGTCCATTCTGGGATATTTCCATTGCTGAAAATATGGAAGCGTTCCAAGCATCTGGCAATGCGCATGAATTGCCTAATATTTTTACGGAACAATTTTTACAATGGTTCGTCTGGATCGGTGGAGCCGGTACGACCTTAGCGTTGGTCGTTTTGTTCTTCTTCTCCAAATCAAAATACTTGAAACAATTGGGCCGTTTGTCCATCTTGCCAGGCTTATTCAATATCAATGAACCAGTGATTTTCGGTGCACCGATCGTAATGAACCCAATCTTAGGCATTCCGTTCTTGGTGGCACCATTGATTACGACAACGATTTCTTACTTCGCGACTATTACGGGTGTCGTACCGATGATGGCTGCCAGACTTGGGTTTGCCATTCCAGCACCAATCGCCGCCTGGATGAGTACGGACTGGAGTATCGCAGCAGCGATTTTAGTGATCGTCAACTTCTTTATCACACTCGCAATCTACTACCCATTCTTTAAAGTCTTTGAGAAACAGCAGATTGCCCGCGAACAAGAAGAAGAAACAGCCGCTTAAGCAAGACAAAAAAGAGTGAGGTGCAAACATGGGGATTTATGCCATTTGTTTATTTTTTGGTTGTCAAATTTGGTTAACAAAATCAGCACAAGGGAAAAAATTCAAGAAGTGCCGTTTTGGCGGATGCTTTTGTTCGGGATTCTTGGCGTTGCTGCAGCGATCCTACTGAGCCGTCAGTTTCCGTGGGGACCATTTTTGACGATAACGGCGACGATTGTTTGCAGTTCGCTTTTACTGACACGTTTTACTGCTTTTTATGAAGAAATGAGGATGAGATAAGTTGAAAAGACAACTAGGAGTATCGGTGTATCCCGATCACAGTGATTTTGAAACAGACAAAGCCTATCTGCAATTAGCCCATGATTATGGCTTTAGCCGCATTTTTATGAGTATGTTGGAAGTGAGTGACGGCAAAGAAAACGTGCAGAAAAAATTTAAAGCGTTGATTGATTTTGCCAAAGGATTAGGCTATGAAACGATTTTAGACGTGGCACCAGCCATCTTTTCTGAACTAGGCATCTCCTATGATGACTTGACCTTTTTCCATGAACTAGGAGCCGATGGGATTCGTTTAGATTTAGGTTTTGACGGCAATAAAGAAGCGATGTTGACCTACAATCCCTTTGGATTAGCTGTTGAATTGAATATGAGCAATGATGTAGCGTATTTAGACAATATTTTGACTTATCAAGCCAACATTCCTTACTTATACGGCTGCCACAATTTCTATCCACAAGAAGGGACTGCCTTGCCTTATGATTTCTTTGAAAAATGTAGTCGTCGCTTCAAGGAAAAAGGCATTCGAACCGCCGCATTTATCTCTTCTCAAACGGGAACGATCGGACCTTGGGATATCAATGATGGCTTACCGACCTTAGAAATTCACCGAAGAATGCCTGTAGAAACTGCCGCAAAGCATTTGTTTGCCACAGGCTTGATCGATGATGTCATTATCGGCAATGCTTATGCTTCGGAAGCAGAACTGGCGGCACTAGGAGCGATTGATCGCTACCAGACCGCATTTGCTATTGAATTTGTGCCTGAAATCAATGAGGTTGAACGCCAAATCGCTCTGAACGAGCAGCATTACCGTCGAGGCGATATCACTGACCGGATGATCCGTTCCACAGAAGTTCGTAAAAAGTATAAGAACCATGACAATCCTATCCATGACCACGAAGGCGTCTTTCAACGAGGGGATGTTGTGATCGGCAATGATCGTTTTGGCAAGTACAAAAACGAGCTGCAAGTAGTGCTAGAGCCCCACTCAGATCCACGAAAAAATAAAATCGGTTCGATCGTCGAACAAGAGTTAGTTCTGCTGCCGTTTATCCATCCTTGGTCGAAATTCACTTTCACAGAGAGGAAGGTGTAATGAGATGTTTGATTTGATTATTCGTCAAGCCCGCACGATCAATGAAGAAGTATTTGATATTGGTATTCAAGACGGCAAAATCACTGCTCTGGCACCAACGTTGCAGGAGCAGGCGAAACAAGAGCTGACCTTAGCAGAAGGAGAGTTCTTGTCAGCTGGTTGGATCGATGACCATGTCCATTGTTTCGAGGAAATGACGCTCTATTATGATTATCCAGACGAGATCGGTGTCAAACAAGGCGTCACGACCGTTATCGATGCGGGTACGACTGGCGCTGAAAATATCCATCGGTTTTATGATTTAGCCAAAGAAGCCAAAACCAATGTCTTTGCTTTAGTCAATATTTCCAAATGGGGGATCGTAGAGCAGGATGAACTTGCGGATCTGTCGAAAGTCAAAAAAGAATTGGTCAAAGAAGCGCTCCAGAAGTTTCCTGACTTTATCGTCGGGATCAAAGCCCGAATGAGCAAAACGGTGATCGGCGAAAATGGCATCACGCCGTTGAAATTAGCGAAAGCGATCCAGGCTGAAAATCAACCGCTGCCTCTGATGGTTCACATCGGCTCAGCACCACCGAATTTAGCAGAGATTCTCGCTGAATTGGAAGCAGGCGATGTGGTGACCCATTGCTTTAACGGCAAAGCCAATGGAATTTTGGATCAGACGAACCAAACCATCAAGCCTTTCGTCTTTGCTGCCTATGAAAAAGGCGTGGTCTTCGATATTGGACATGGGACAGACAGTTTCAATTTTGACGTGTCGGAGACAGCCTTTGCCAATCAGCTAAAGGCTTCTTCCATTAGTACAGATATCTACATTCGCAATCGTACCAATGGACCAGTCTTTGATTTAGCGACGACTATGGAAAAATTAGCGGTCGTAGGGTATGATTGGCGTGAGATCATCGAGAAGGTGACCAGTGCCCCTGCGAAGCAATTTCATTTACAAAACAAAGGCGAGATCGCATTGGGGTATGATGCTGATTTTACGATTTTCCGCTTTGAAGAGGGCGAAAAGGAATTGACGGATTCTAACGGCAATCGCCGAATCACGACACAACAGATCGTGCCGCAAAAAGCGGTGATAGGAGGGGAACTTTTTGACACTGAATATTGAAGAATTAGACTTGAAAGAAGTCATCAATGCTTCTGGCAAAATGACGATTCTAGGTGTCTCGAAAGTCAGCGAAAGCGTACTTGCAGCCCAGCGCTATGGCGGGGAACATTTCTTTGAAATGGCAGATCTAGCAGAAAAAACCGGTGCCTATTTGGCAAAATTGTTGAAAACGGAAGATGCACAGATCGTTTCTTCTGCTTCAGCGGGGATCGCCCAATCAGTGGCGGCGCTCATCGGTCAAGGCGACAGCTATCATTTGTACCACCCTTACAGTGAGAAAATCAGTAAACGGGAGATCATTTTGCCCAAAGGCCACAACGTAGATTATGGCACACCAGTGGAAGTGATGGTGACACAAGGTGGTGGGAAGGTCGTGGAAGCAGGTTATGCCAATATGTGTACTCCCGAGCACATTGAACAGATGATCACGCCCGAAACCGCGGCGATCCTCTACATAAAGAGTCATCACACCGTTCAAAAAAGTATGTTGACAGTAGCAGAAACGGCCCAAGTTGCCAAGGCACACGATCTTCCATTGATCGTTGATGCGGCTGCTGAGGAAGATTTGTTTGCCTATACCCAAGCCGGTGCTGATTTAGTGATCTATTCAGGTGCGAAAGCACTGTCAGGACCGAGTGCTGGCTTAGTGATCGGCAAGCAGCCCTATGTCTCTTGGGTGCGCCTGCAATCCAAAGGGATAGGTCGAGCAATGAAAATCGGTAAAGACAATATTCTCGGATTTACCCAAGCCGTGACGGATTATCTAGCGGAGGGAACAGAATCTGGCGCTTCGATGCAAGAGCGCCTGCAACCATTTATTGCGGCAATCAATGAAATCACTGGGTTAGAAGCAAAAACCGTTCAAGACAGCGCCGGCAGAGACATTTACCGAGCGAGTGTCAAAGTGAAAGAACCAAGTGCCAAAGCAGTGATCGACGCGCTAAAAGCAGGAGAACCAGCGATTTATACTCGTGAGTACCAAGCCAATAACGGCATTATTGAATTTGATATCCGAGCAGTCAATGAACAAGAAATGGCAGTGATCACCGATCGCTTACAAGAAATTATGTTAGGAGCAACCCAAAAATGAAAACTTCACCCAATTATTTCGCTGACCGTGTCTGTCTAAATGTGTTAGCAAACTCCATCGACAATGCGAAAGCTTGTTACGAAGCAGCAGAGGGCAACATCGTCCTAGGTGTTTTATCAAAAAACTATGCTAGCGATGAAGCAGCCATCGCTGACATGAAGAACTATCAAGCGGCAACAAATAATGCCCTTTCTGTAGGGCTTGGTGCTGGCGACCCCAACCAAAGTGAAATGGTCTCCCGAATTTCCGCTGTTCTACAGCCACAGCATGTTAACCAAGTATTCACGGGGGCGGGGACTTCACGAGCTTTGCTAGGACAATCTAAAACGATCGTCAATGCCCTTGTTTCACCAACGGGAAAAGTCGGCTATGTCAATATTGCGACTGGACCATTGAGTTCACAAACTCCAGCTGCAGAAGTCCCAGTCGAAACAGCAATCGCTTTATTAAAAGACATGGGCGCTAGTTCTATCAAGTATTTTCCAATGAAAGGGTTGGCTCATAAAGCAGAATATCAAGCGGTAGCCGAGGCTTGTGCTGCGAATGATTTTTATCTGGAACCGACCGGTGGTATCGATTTAGAAAACTTTGAAGAAATCTTGCAGATCGCTGTTGATGCAGGCGTGAAAAAAATCATTCCCCATATTTACAGCTCAATCATCGATGGCGAAACAGGGGACACACGCCCTGAAGATGTACAGACATTAGCAGAAATGACGAAAAAGGTGTTGGCAGCAGCCAAATAGGGGGATCAATGATGCGGATCGGTGCTTACGGTGAGGTAATGATGCGGTTGACGCCACCAGAATATCGAACATTGGAACAGACCCACTCTTTGCGGATGGATTTTACGGGAACAGGGGTCAATCTGTTAGGCAATTTGGCGCATTTCGGCTTGACGGCGTCGATGCTGACACAGGTGCCAGCCAACCGATTAGGAGATACGGCAAAAGCCAGCTTGCGTTCCTATGGGATTCAAACGGCATTTGTTGGCAAAAAATATAGTCATATCGGCAGTTATTTCGCCGAGATCGGCTACGGCGCTCGTCCGACCTATGTGACGTATCAAAATCGCCATCATAGTTCCTTTGGCGTTTCAGGTCCAGAAGAATATGCCATCGATGGTTTTTTAGAAACGGTGGATCTCATTCATATTTGCGGGATCTCACTTAGTTTGACTGAGAAAACTTGGCAAACAGCTTTGGCTTTGGCGAAACAGGCCCATGCCAAGCAGATTCGCGTCTGCTTTGATTTCAACTTCCGACCAAGCTTGAATGATGAATTGAATCGGGAGGTACTGAAACAGCGGTATGAAACGATCCTGCCTTATTGCGACCTAGTTTTCGGCTCTGTCCGTGACTTGGAGGAGCTGTTGGCTTATCCCTTAAAGGAAACCGAAGGCGCCGAGCTTGCGTTGATCCAATCCTTTATTGACCAGTATCAACTAGAATGGTTCTGCGGGACACGGCGTCTAGCCGTGGAAGACAAGCAGTTTATCAGCGGAAGGATCATTACGGCACAGGATGCCTATGAAACGGCACCACAACTGCTGCAAGTCTTGGATCGGATCGGGGCAGGGGATGCCTATGCCGCTGGCGTATTATTAGGCTATGCCGAAAAATGGTCACTCCAACGCACCGCTGATTTTGCAATCACGAATGCAGTATTGGCTCATACGATGCTGGGAGATGTCCCCTTAACCACCAAAGAACAAGTGGAACAAGTCTTACAGGCACCTGGGAAAGACTTGATTCGCTAGAAAAAACACTTGCGTCCTTCTCCTAAAAGCGATGAATGATTGCGCACAAGCAGCCGATTGGTCTACTTTTGCGCAATCATCCATCAAGAGAAGGACGCAAGTGTTTTTATTGTTTTAAAAAGGTTTCTACTTTTTTCTCAGGGATCACCCACAACAATAGCACGAGACTATCCAGCGTGATGATGAATAGGGGATGGATCAGCCAGCCGAGGAGCAATGCCAGCACATTGATAAACAATGTAAAATAGAGTTTCTTGTATCCGCGAAACAGTTCTATGATGGCTTGATTTTCAGGATTGGCACGAACCAACATCTTTCCGACTAAAAAATAGCTAAAATCCGTCAATAAAATGACAGCCCCGTATAGCAGCTGAGGGGCAAGAGCGACTGGATAACGACTGACCCATGACGTCACAAAAGGAAAGAGGGTCAGTGCCAGGATCAATAAATGATTCGCCCACAAGGTCCAACCGTCGATTTTAGATACTACTTGAAATAGATGATGGTGATTGTTCCAGTAGATCGCTAACATCACAAAGCTGATCAAATAAATAATAAATTGCTGTTCCACTCCTAAAAAAGAAGCAAAGGTATCGCCTTCGGGCTGGTGCAATTCCAGTACTAATAAGGTCATTACGATCGCAATGACCGCATCGGTAAAGGCTTCGATTCGATTTTTTGACATGTACATCCATCCTTTTAAGTTTCTGTTTACTGGATCAGTGTACGCGATTGTCAGAAATTCGTCGAATGATTATTCTCGGGACAAAAGCCAACGTTCCAGCTATTTCGCCATTGGTCCATTGCCTAATGCACCGAATAAAAACAAATCGATCGCTTCTGGCATCTTGTCTTCTTTTTCTGGTGAGTCCAAATGAGCCGCCATTAGTACTAACAACTGACTGGTGACAAATTCTGGGTCGATATCCGAACGGAGATTGGAATCACTGCGACGAAACAAGTCAAGAAACGGTTCTTTGTAATTTTTCCGCCAAAGCAAGTACAGTTTTTTAGAAGTGTCCTCAGAAACGGTATGCTGAATGTCGTGCATCATCATATAAAAATTGATGCGATGCCGACTTCTTAAAAAAAGAAACATGTTTAAGATTTTTTCAGAGATCGTCAAGGAAGTATCTTCAACGGTCTGATTTAGCTTTCCAGAAACCTCTTGTGCCAAAGAGACCATCACTTCATAATAGATGGCTTCTTTGCCTTTGAAGTGATAATAAAGATTGGGTTGGGTGATGCCGACGGCTTCTGCGATCTGTCTAGTAGAAGTTGCTTGATACCCCTGCTGCATAAACAGGTTCTCTGCCACTCGTAATATTTTTTCTCGCAAGTTCAAAGTCAGCCCTCCCAACGTTCCTGACGAAGCATTTTTTTCGCGGTAAACAAAAGTTGGATTTTCCGTTGTTTCGGTACCGCTGTTTTTTCAGCAAATACTTGATAGTTGTTTTTGCGAATCACAGTCAAGATTTCCCGATAGATCAAAGCAGCTGCTAATAGAGCTTCACGGCAATCTTCATCGATTTGCGGCATCATGACAAAAGATTCTTGATAAAGCGTCTCTGCCAGTTGCGCCTCGTGTTCCCACATCTCGATAAACTGCTGGTTTTGATTGCCAGAGGCTAATGCTTCTCGCGAAAGGTTGTATTGCGCCAAGACCGTTTGCGGCAAATAGATGCGGCCCATCCGCAGATCCTCGCCAATATCACGTAAAATATTGGTGCGCTGCATCGCTTCACCCAATTTGATGGCAGGCTCTTGAATCGCAGCGGCTGCTTGCGAGAGAATCGGCAAGAGCATCAGACCTACACTGCCAGCTACGTAGTAACTATAGTCAGAAAGCTCTTTTTCAGAGGTGGGCTGCTGGAAGTCAAGGTCCTGTTTTTGTCCCACCAATAGGTCGAAAAAGGGTTGAAATTGCAGATCAAACTGTTGGAAAGAAAGGGTCAATGCCCGCCAAATGGCTTCATCAGGATGTTCTTCCTTGACGGCTTGCGGCAAGTCGATCGCATCGTCTGATACTTGTTTTTGCATTTCTTCCAAGCGTTTTTTCATGGCTTCGATCAACAAAGGGTCTTGCTTTTCATCGACGGCATCATCGGCACGTCGGCAAAAGGCGTAGACGGCATAGACGGCGCGGGCTTTGTCTTTTGGCAATTGAGAAAAGGCGGTATGAAAGTTTTTTGAATGCTTTTTTATGATGGCCTCACAGTATAAAAAATCGTTGTCGTATTCATCAAAGACGCTTAATGATTTAACGGTCATCTTTTAACAACTCCTCCACAGCTAACTTGGCACTTTGCATCACGATTGGCACACCCGCTCCCGGATGCGTACTGCTGCCGCAGAAGTATAAACCTTCTGCATAATCAAATTTATTATGGGGACGATAGTAATTGCTTTGCGCCAAGGTTGGTTTCAACCCAAATGTCGCACCATTGTAGGCATTGAACCGGTCATTGAACGTATCTGGCGTATACATTTTTTCATACACGATGTGTTCATCGATATCCGTAAAGATCGTTTTTTCTTTTAATAATCCAATGATCTGCTGGCGGTAGCTTTGGATCGTTTCATCCGTCCATTGATCAAATTTAGATAATTCAGGTACTGGGACTAAAACATAAAGACCTTCTTGACCATCAGGTGCTAAGGAAGCATCTTTCAGGGTTGGGCGATACAAGTAGAAGGAAGGATCTTCTGGCAGCTTACCAGCCTCGAAAAGATCATCTACATTGCGTTTGAAATCATTGGCAAAATAAATGCTGTGGAGTGCGCTATCCTCATATTTTTTGTCCAGACCTAAATAAAGCAAGAAACAAGAACAAGAATAATCCATCGAAGCGATTTTTTGATTGGTGTATTTGCCGCGTTTTGATTCATCAGGAATCAAGCTTTCCATAGCATAAGGAAAATCAGCCGCACAAATCACGGCATCTGCGGTGATCGTTTCTCCATTGACACGAACGCCTTTGGTTTGCTTGTTTTCGATCAATAATTCATCGATCGGCGTATTGTAATGGATCGTACCGCCTAATTCTTGGAACAAACGTGCCATACCAGTGGCTAACGTATACATGCCACCTTTGATGAAATAGACCCCATACATCAACTCGATCGTAGGGATGATCGTATAAAGGGACGGCCCTTGGTAAGGGGAGACACCGATATACAAGGTTTGAAACGCCAATGATTTACGCAGGCGATCATCTTTGACAAATTTAGAAATGGAAGAGTAGGCGTCACTAAACGTTCGCAGCTTTAACCCTGCCCATAATGATTTGGGATTGTAAAAATCTCGCCATGTCCGAAACGACTTGGTGATGAAGGACTCTTTGGCGATCACATAGCGTTTGTAAATATCTGCTAAAAAGGCAAAATAGCCTTGAGCATCTTCTTCTGAGATCGCTTCTAGCGTTTTGGTCAATTCTACTAAGTCATTTGAGAAGGTCAGCGGTTCGTCTTGGGCAAAATACAGCTGCAGCATCGGATCGACTTTCTCCATAGGAATATAGTCATTCGGATCAACGCCAGCAAATTCAAACACTTCACGATAAATTTCCGGCATCATCACGATGGTGGGGCCCACATCAAAGGTAAAGCCGTTTTCCTTGATCTGATTCATTTTGCCCCCAGGTTGACCTTCTTTTTCGTAGAGGGTGACGTCATAGCCAAGTTTTTGCAAACGGACAGCAGCAGCTAATCCTGACACGCCCGCACCGACAACAATAATTTTTTTCATGCTTGCTCCTTCTGCGAATCATCTGATTCGGCTTCTTTTTTCGTGTGTTCTTTTTCTTCTAAAACGCCATCTTTCATGACGAGAACCCGATCACAATAATCTGTTAAACGGGTATCATGGGTCACCATAATGGTGGCTTTTTGTTTTTCTTTGGTTTCTTTTGCTAAGATTTTGACGACTTCGACGGCTTTTCTTGAATCAAGACTCGCCGTTGGTTCATCTGCCAATATGATGGTGGGATCATGATAGAGCGCTCGGGCAATAGCCACACGCTGTCTTTCACCACCAGAAAGTTCATCGGGGTATTTGTTCTGCAGCTTTTCGATCCCAAGTTGTTCAAACAATTCAGTTGCTGATTGCTCTTGGGTTTCTTTGCTGACCTTATCCACTAATTGGAGTTGCTTTTTGACCGTCAAAAAAGGGACAAGGTTGGAAGCTTGTAAAATAAAGCCGATCTTTTTGAAACGAGTTTTTGCCCGTTGCTTTTCTTTTTGTTTACTGAAGGGTTCGTCATTGATAAACACTTCGCCTTCAGAGGGGCTTGCAGACCACCGGCGATCGTTAGAAAGGTACTTTTCCCAGAGCCAGAAGGACCGATGATGGCGACAAATTCGCCTTTTTCTACCGAAAAGTTGGTTTCTTTCAAGGCTTCAATTGTCGCGTCCCCATCTTTAAATGATTTTTTGACTTGTTTGAATTCAATGGCACTCATGTTTTTTCCTCCTATCCGATTGCTTTCAATGGGTCGATTTTTACAATCGTTCGCACCGAGAAGAAAGCACCTAGCATCGCAATCAGAATCATCATGACACTGATACTAGCAAAGAATAATAGATTGATTTGGAATGGCACTGCCGCAGGTAACACGAGGGCGGTACCGATCGTTGCCAAACCACCGATCAAAACACCCGAGGTTGCCAATAAGAACGTTTGGGCGATCACCGAAAAAGCAATGTAGCGGCTAGAGATCCCTTGAGCTTTCATGACACCAAAAATTTCTGATTTTTGCATCGTTAGCACATAGATAAAAATACCGATAACGATGGCAGCGATCACGATCAAGAACCCGATCATAAAGCCAAAGGTCAGCACTTGCGCGTTGTAACCAGGCAATTCATTAATAAATTTGCTGATATCCGTAGCGACCAAATCATCTGGCACTTCTTTGATTTTGCCGCGAGTCACGATCGCGTTGATACGGGCATTTTCAGAATCATCTTCTTTTTCAAAACGAATTTCTTGATAAGCACCGATCGAGGTGTAGAGGACCGGAGCGACACTGAAGCGGGCGTTATCTGTAAAACCGACGATTTTCAATTTTTTGTCACTGCCTGCTAATTTGATGGTGTCACCAATGGAAATCCCGTATTCTTCCTCAATACTGCTGTCGGCGACCGCTTCATCATCTGAAGCAAACATCTCGCCATCGGTAATATTGGGTGCTAAAAATTGATCTGGATCAATGCCGAAAAAGGTGACATCGACTTTTTCACCGTTGTCTTCTTTGGTCACAACTCCAGCGGTTTGCGCCAAAACTGCTTTTTCTGGTGCATCGACTTCATCATAAAGACTGCGAGGAAGCATCGACATGTTTAAATTATCATTTGCTTCTTCGGTCAACAAAATTTGATCTGCCTCCCATTTGTCGACCGCCATCCGATTATCTTGAGCCAACCCATAAGCTAACCCAGTTAAAAAAAAGACCAAATAGGCGATTAAAAACATGACCCCTGTGACTAGGGCGTAACGCAATTTGGAATGGCGTATTTCATTGATTGCCAAAAACATAACGATTCCTCCTAATATTTTATCACTTGATAAAATAAAAATACCATTTTTTTTATTTTCAGCAAACTATCTTGCTTACAAAGAGTAAATTCGGTGAAAAAAGGAAGGTTATTTAGAAGGGGCGTCTGTTGATTGAAGAAAACCACTTGCTGTCCTTTGATTTGAATAGACGCGTAGGAGCAGCGAAGGGGCGGGGGATTTTAGTGGAGAAAGAACGTTTAGAATAACAGTAAAAGCCCTCTGATTCAGTGCAGACACAACTGCGGCGCTGAATCAGAGGGTTCCTATTTGAAGTCTGGTGCTGGATCAAAGTGTCAATCGTCAGTTTCTTTGCTTGTAGCGATAACTAACGGCACGATTTTTTCAAAGGAGTGACGGAAGCTTTCAGGTTGTGCTAATTTTTGATAGATGATCGCCAAACCGTCTTGGTTTTTGCGATAATCCAACCAAACCTTCAGCTCACTTTGAGGACCGTATTTCTTTGAAATGTACTGATACGCTTCATGATGCAATTGTTCTAAATCTGTCAGCTGCTTTTTCTCATAAGCAAAAAGCAAGGTTCGCTTGAGGATTCGCTCAAAATCTAAGTCGCGATCGGCTTCGGAAATAATTTTGCCATAAAGCGAGCGAGGCTCATAGGGCAGCGAGGCGCGATGATCTTCTACAGCTTCGCCGATCATTGAAATGACTGGAGAAGAGAAAAAGCGTGGCAACACAGCATCTTGTTCAACGATCTTGCGGGAATTGCTTTCGTGGTTTTTGCGGCCATAGAGCAAGCCGATATCATGGTAGGCAGCTACCGTATAGACGATATTCAGGTCAACGGGCAATATTTCAGCAATCTCAAAACTATTTTGGATCACTTGGTGGACGTGCGCTGGGGAGTGACTGCTATCCAATTGGTTGTATTGCGGGATGATGGAGCTTTCAATATAGTGCTTTAGTTGTGGATCAATCTTCATTTGTCTGGTTCTCCTGCCTTTCTTATGCTAGATCAGGGGGAATTGAGCCAGTGCCAAACCGATCACTCGTTTCTAGACCTAGCGGCTGACGACAAAAGCCAAAGGGCTGTCCATCAATGGTGATTTGTTGCTTAAGCCACGGAAGATAGCTGATGGTATCTGTTGGATCGCCGGCAGCTGCTTGTTCCATTTTCTGCCATTCATTCGACTTAGGAATCGTTGCAACACCTTTGAGTAACCCTTGCCAAATCACCTGGATCTCCTTGGGACAAAGGTTGCCTGCCATTGATGACAGACCGTTAAACCCTAGTGCGACCTTTTCCGCCAAGTCCGCTTCACCACCAGCATAAAAGCGAAAATCGACAGCCGTCTTTGTTTTTAGTTGAGGCACTCGCTCTTTACTGCCAGCTTCCTTTAAGCCGATCACCCGAGGGTCAGCGATCAAGGTCAAGAGACTTTCTGCAGATAAATCAAAGCCCGTGCGGCGGGGATTATTGTATAAAATAACTGGTTTTTCGCAAGTATGGATCAATCTCTGAGCATAGAGCACAGCTTCCTTTTGGGTCAGGCAAAGATAAGGGGGAAAGCCTAAAACCACACCATCGATTCGGGGATTTTTGCTGACTGCTTCTGCCAACGCGAGCGTTTCATGAAATACGATGCCAGCTAAACCGAAGAGGACTTCGAAATCGGCTGCCCAGCTGGTTTCTTGCGCTAAGGCATGTAGAAGCTGTTTTTTTTCTGTTAAAGTCAATGAGTGTTGTTCACCGGTGGAGCCGCACACCAAAACCGATTTGATCCCTTGCTTTTGCAGTTGCAAGATATGAGCGATCGTCATTTTCGTGTCAAGTCTTTCTGCATGATCAAATGCTGTGGGGACGGCAACATGCAGTGAGTGATTCAATGGCGTCATTCGATTCATCCTTTCTTGTGATACGTTTAGCCAGCGATGTTCTTCTTGCTTCTGGTGCAAGCCAAGGAAGACGAAACAACTGATTATCCATTAAGTGTAGCAAACTTCTCGTTTCAGCAAAAGGCTTAGCGAATTTTTTTAAAACGGTGGTTGCGTTTTCAAAAAAAGCATGGTATTATGCAAGTAATAAAACAGGCATGTGACTGGTAATGCAGGCAGGACCTATAAAAAACATGGAAGGGATCGTTGGATTCCGTTCAATGTTTTTGTAGGTGCTGCCTGCTTTTTTCTTTGTTTGGCCAACAAAGGAAAACTAATTAAAGGAGAAGAAAATTATGAATGTAAAAGAAACGGCAACTGCCATCGTTGAGTTGATTGGCGGAAAAGAAAATATCGCACATTTGGAACATTGCTCCACCCGCTTGCGCTTTACTTTAAAAGACAATAGCCTCGTACAAAAAGATGCCTTGGAAAAAGTCGCTGGTGTGATTGGTGTGCGACAAAATGTCCAATGCCAAGTCATCATCGGCAATGATGTCGTCGAAGTGTATGATGAGGTGATGAACGTGTTAGGTCATGAGCTAACAGCGGATGGAGGAAGTGAAGGCAAACAAAAACAATCGTGGGGTGCGGTCCTGCTTGATTTTATTATCTCGATTTTTCAACCGTTGATTCCAGCGGTCGCTGGTGGGGGCGTCTTGAAATCCTTACTATTACTTGCTTCTGTCACTGGATTGATGGACAATACGAGCCAAACGTATCAAATTTTGAATCTGATCGGTGGCGCACCATTGTATTTCTTACCGATTTTAGTGGCGATCACCACGGCAAATAAATTAAAGGTCAACCAATTGGTGGCGGTTTCCGCTGTCGGTGCCTTGATTTTGCCTGAACTAACGACACTATTGACAGATGGCGCAGCGTTCATGGGCTTCGGTTTACAAAATATCGCCTATGCGTCACAAGTATTTCCAGCAATTTTAACGGTTTTATTTTACGCTCAAATTGAAAAGCTGTTTACCCGAATCTCACCAAAACCGATCCGTATCTTCTTTGTTCCGATGATGAGCTTGGTTATTACGGTTCCAGTTGCTTTATTGATTTTAGGCCCATTAGGCTTTGAAGTCGGAACGATTTTCTCAGCAGCGATCATTTGGCTGTATGCCCATTTAGGTTGGGTGGCAACAGGGATCTTAGCCGCTGTTTTACCATTAATGGTGGTTACCGGTATGCACAAAGCTATGATTCCCTATGCTGTTTCGTCCATGAGTGAGATGGGGGCAGAGCTGTTATACTTGCCTGCCTCATTGGCACATAACATTGCAGAAGCTGGTGCTTGTTTTGCGGTGAGTGTTCGGACCAAAGACCAAAAACTTCGTTCAACCGCTGTTTCTGCAGGCATCTCCGCCCTTTTTGGCATCACCGAACCTGCTTTGTATGGGGTGACGATCCTGCATAAACGAGTGCTTTACGGCGTGATGGCTTCCAGCCTAGTTGGTGGAGCGGTGGCTGGTTTGTTTGCCATCAAGGCCTTCGCATTAGTTGGCCCTGGTCTAGCAAGTATCACTATGTTCGTGGATGAAGCCAACCCGATGAATCTTGTGTGGGCATTGGTCACGTTAGGGGTATCCTTTGCTGTTTCTTTTGTCCTTGTCCTTTTCTTATTCAAAGACAAAGTAGTAGAAAATAAGACGACTGTTGCCGATCCCAAAGCCGAAGTATTGAGTAAACCAGTAGAAGGCCAAGTGGTAGCCCTCTCTGAAGTCAACGATGAAGTCTTTTCAAGTGGTATGATCGGAGAAGGGTTCGGGATCATCCCGACGTCTGGCGAATTGATCGCACCAGAAGATGGCGAGATCACGATGTTGTTTGAAACCAACCATGCGATCGGGTTAAAAACCCGTAATGGCGCAGAATTGCTCTTTCATATCGGCTTGGATACCGTTCAATTAGAAGGCAAACACTTTACCCCTTATGTAAAAGCGGGGGATCAAGTGAAACAAGGGCAACCCCTGATCCAATTTGATCTAGAGGCTATCAAAGCAGCTGGTTTTGATCCAATCGTGATCTGTGTGGTCACCAATCAAGAAAACTTTACGGTCAAAACGATCGAATCAAGCGATGAGCGCAACGACCAAGGTGTTCTATCGATCGCACCGCTCGTCTAAACAAATCAGCAATGCAACAAAAACAATGTAAAAAGGAGATTGAACAAATGACTAAAACAACTTTTCCAAAGGACTTCTTATGGGGCGGCGCTATCGCCGCAAATCAAGTAGAAGGAGGTTGGAATCTTGGCGGCAAAGGTTTGTCGGTGGCAGATGTAGCGACTTACAAACCGCATGTCGACGTGAAAAACTATGCAGCACACATGAGTGTGACTGTTGATGCCGTCAAAGAAGCAATGGCGGATCAAACGGATACCATTTATCCAAAGCGCCGAGGGATCGATTTCTATCATCGCTATCCAGAAGATTTGGCTTTGTTTGCGGAAATGGGCTTTAAAGTACTGCGCCTGTCGATTGCGTGGACCCGCTTGTTCCCAACCGGGGAAGAAACGACACCTAATCCAGAAGGGATCGCTTTTTACCGCAATGTCTTCCAAGAAATGCAGCGCTTGGGGATCAAACCGATCGTAACGTTGTCTCACTATGAGATGCCGCTCGCGCTGAGCTTGAAGTACAATGGCTGGGTGGAACGCAAAGTGATCGATGACTTTGTCCGCTTTGCGACCGTCTGTTTTGAAGAATTCGGGGAATACGTGGAGTACTGGTTGACCTTTAACGAAATCGACAGTATCCATCGCCATCCCTTTACGACAGCAGGCCTCATTCCTGAGCAATCAGAAGCTGGCAAGGAAGAGCAAGATGTGTATCAAGCCCTTCATCATCAATTTGTTGCCAGCTCATTAGTGACCAAAATCGCCCATGAGATAAATCCTGACAACAAAGTCGGCTGTATGATCACGAAGTTGATGACCTATCCATTGACTTGTGACCCACTGGATGTTGAATTGACCTTAAAGAAAAACTTAGAAAATGATTTCTATGCAGACGTTCAAGTCAAAGGTGCTTATCCGCGAATGATTGAAAAAGATCTGGAAAAGCGCGGCATCAAGATTGAAATGGCAGCAGAAGACCGCCAAATCTTAAAAGATCACACCGTTGATTTTCTCTCCTTTAGCTATTATATGTCTATGGCTGAATCAGGTGATCCAAATGCCGAACGGACGCCAGGTAATACAGTTTTAGGAGTAAAAAATCCCAAGCTGCCATCCACTGAATGGGGCTGGCAGATCGATCCTAAAGGCTTGAAAATCTCCTTGCTTTCATTGTATGATCGGTATCAAGTGCCATTGATGATCGTTGAAAATGGCATGGGGGCCATTGACATCCTCGAAGATGGGCATGTGCATGATCCGTATCGGGTCGATTATTTCAAGGCACATTTCAAACAAATGAAGGAAGCCATCGATGAAGGGGTCGATTTGATTGGTTATACTTCATGGGCACCGATCGATCTGGTCAGTGCGGGGACGTCACAAGTGACGAAACGTTATGGATTCATTTATGTGGATGCCGATGATGAAGGTAATGGCAGTTATGACCGTTTGAAAAAAGATTCCTTCGACTGGTACAGAGAAGTGATCGCCACCAATGGCGCAAGTTTGGCAGAATAAACAGTGAGGAGCGAGAGTGCATGATTTACATCAAGAAAGTCTTAAATTCAAGTGTCGTACTTGTTGATAAGGAAGGCCAAGAAATGATTGCACTTGGGAAAGGGATCGGCTATGGAAAAAAGTCGGCGACAGCATAGCCGATACCCAGATCGATCAAGTTTTTCTGCCAATCGATGAAAAAAAATCGGGTCAGTTTGCCGATTTGATGGATGAGATTCCGTTGTACTATTTTGAAATGACCAAAGAAATCGTTCAGCTAGCGCAAAAAATGCTGCCTTATCCGCTAAATTCAACGATTTACCTCACCTTATCGGATCACTTGCACTTTGCTGTGGAACGTCAGCAAAAAGGCTTGAGTGTGACGAATCGGCTCTATTGGGAAATCAAGAATTACTATACGGAGGAATTTCGAGCCGCCGAACAGGCACTACGCTTGTTGAAAGAGCAGTATCAAATTGATCTACCAGAAGAAGAAGCCTCCAATATCGCGTTTCATTTGATCAATGCCCAGTCGAACACCGAGGAAAATCAAGATGGGCTGAAAAAAGCCAAATTGATCGGGTTGATCGTCAATCTGGTGCGCTACTCGATCCAGCAAGACGTCAACACCAATTCGATCCATTACAATCGCTTTATTACCCACGTGCGTTTCTTCGTTGACCGGTTCTTTTTGGATGGTCTGCTGCAAGAAGAAGATGAAGGACTATACCGTCAAATGTGGGCTCTTTATCCAAATGCTATGGAGATCGCGACAAAAGTCAAGGCCTATATCGACAAAGAATATCAAACGAAGATCCCTGTCAATGAAATCGTCTATCTAGGCGTTCATATCAATCGGTTGATGAACCATTCAGCGATCAATTCCTAAGCGTCCTCATTTTTAACAAACACAAACAAGCCGTTTCCCTTTGCTGGAAGAAACGGCTTGTTTGTATTTAGTAGGCTTGCTTGTCAGGAATCACGCCTCGAACGCCGCCTTTTGGATCCTCCACGTCGCCTTGGTAGCGTGGGATCAAATGACAATGGCAATGAAAGACCGTCTGTCCGGCAGCCTCCCCGCAATTGAAGCCGATGTTGAAGCCGTCTGGTCGATAGGTTTCCAACAAATAGGCTTTGCCTTCCTGCAACAAAGCCTGCAAGTCTTGTAATTCCTCTTGGGTGAGGGCAAAATAATCCCTGCGATGCGCTTTGGGGATCAATAGCAGGTGTCCAGGGGTGACGGGAAACTTATCAAAGATCGCATAAAAGCGTTCGTTTTCAATGATCGCATGTTTTGAGGCAGTACAAAAAATACAAGTCAAAATCTTCCGCTCCTTTTTTATCAGCTAGATAGCGTATCGATACTTGGTTTTAGTTTACCAAAAGCTGATTTAAAAGAATACACAATGCTAATGAAATGGCATTTTGGATCATTTGCGAGTAAAATAAAAAAAGTTTATAGATTCGCTTGACTTAGAGTGCACTTCAACCTGTATGCTTAGTGTAACTTAAAAAACAGGAGGACGTACAAATGGACTATGTAAAATTTGGCAATACAGGACTTGATGTGTCACCTTTGTGTTTAGGGACAATGGGATTTGGCGATCCCAACAGCGGGTTTCATGAGTGGGTCTTAGAAGAAGACGATAGCCGTGAAGTCATCAAAAAAGCCTTGGATCTAGGCATCAACTTTTTTGATACGGCAAATGTTTATTCTTATGGAGCGAGCGAAGAAATCGTCGGTCGAGCATTGAATGATTTTGCGCCCCGGGATGAGATCGTGGTTGCCACAAAACTGTATTCAAAAATGAAGCAACGGCCTAACAGTGGAGGCTTATCCCGAAAAGCGATCTTTTATCAAGTCGAGCAAAGCTTAAAACGCCTGCAAATGGACTACATTGATTTGTATATCATCCATCGTTGGGATTACCACACACCAATTGAAGAAACCATGAAGGCACTACATGATTTGGTGGTTTCTGGAAAAGTACGCTATATTGGTGCATCTGCGATGTACGCTTGGCAATTTGCCAAAGCACAAGCAGTCGCTGAGAAAAATGGCTGGACCAAATTTGTTTCGATGCAAAATCACTTGAACTTGCTTTATCGAGAAGAAGAGCGAGAAATGATGCCCTTGTGTGCCGATCAAAAAATTGCCGTGACGCCGTATAGCCCATTGGCAGCCGGACGTTTAACAAGAGACTGGGGTGCAGAGACCAAGCGGTACTTAACGGATAAAACCGCCAATCAAAAGTACGACAAAACGATGGAACAAGACCGGGAGATCGTGGCGCGGGTCGCACAAATTGCTGACAAACACCAAAGCAAGCGGGCGCAAATCGCCTTGGCTTGGTTATTACAAAAAGAACAAGTGGTCGCACCAATTATTGGCGCAACAAAAGAAAGCCACTTATTGGATGCATTACCAGCCCTTGACTTGAAGCTGACAGCCGAAGAGATTGCGTATTTGGAAGAACCTTACTTGCCTCATGCAGTGGTAGGGGCGGTATAACGAGTAACAAAAGGGCTTCTGGCTCGTAGCATACAAAACGATCTAGGAAAAAATGCAAAACAAGGAAGTGAAGCCATGAATATCAAAAAAGTCAGTGAACTGAGCGGTGTCTCGGCTGATACCATCCGTTACTATGAAAAAATTGGGCTGATTCCGCCGATCAAACGCAATAAAAACGGTGTTCGTGAATTTGATGATGACGACTTAAAGTGGATCACGTTTGCAAGGCAAATGCGCAATGCTGGATTATCGATTGAGGGTCTAAGTCATTACCTGGCTTTATTTGAAGAAGGACGAGAGACGGTTCCTGAACGAAAGCAACTCCTAGCAGACCAAATAGCGGTACTGAGGGAGAAAATCTCTGATATGACGGAAGCTGTCGAGCGCTTAGAATACAAACTTGAACATTATGATGAGCATGTTTACCGACAGAAGAACGATTGCGTCAACGAAAAGCCAATTTAGTCACTAAGTCTTAATGACTGAATTTGTTGCAATGGAAACCAGAAGCATTCTGCATAATACAATCGAAAAGAAAGGAAGCTTATGAAACAACTTGCGATTTTAGGTGCTGCTTGGACGATTGGGCAGCTGACACGTAAAAAAATTTTAGAAAGAACCAATTTATCCCTGGTACTTTATGCTCGTCGTGCAAAGGAGCGTTTGCAATCAGCAGATCCAGAACGTGAGACCATCATAGATGGTGACTTTCTGGACTTGGGTCGACTGGTTCGTGCCTTTCAAGGATGTCAGTATGTTTGTCTGACGGATATTCACGATTCGCGGGCAACGCTACGGGTGATCGAAGCAATGAAATTAGCAGGCGTCAAAAAGTTGATCAGTATTGCACCAGAAAGAAACCTGTGTCAGCCAGAGGCATTAAAGCAATTGGCAACCTCATCTGATCTTTCCCTTCCCCCAAAAACGCATCAGCTGCTTTTGCAGCAAAAAAATCGGTTGATGTCCTATCATTTGATTGCGGGATCAGAATTGATTGTTTCCTTTGTCCATTTGCCGTCAGAGAAGGAACGCATGGCGCAGCGAAATGCCTGGCAAAAAGCGATCGCAGATGAGATTCTGGCGATATTTCATGGTTGTGCTGCATAAGGCCACCTTCTCTGGTGAAAAAAACCAAGAATACTTTCTAGAAGGTCAGAATCAATTTTTTCATGTTTTCATGAAAAAATTGGTTCTTTCTTTTAGTGTTTTTTTGATAGAATAAACAGAAGCTTTTCTACATAAAAATAGGTGCCAGATTGAAAGGAGAACGTTGATGGACTCATTAATCAAAAAAAATCTTGCTTTATTGCTTGGGGTGCTGTGGATTTGCATTGCTTTAAATTTTTTTCTGTTACCTCATAGCATTGCTTCTGCCGGCGTTGGTTCGATTGGTTATCTTATTGAAACTGGATGGTCCATTAATCGGCACATCATTGTCTGGGGCATCAATTTATTGATGTTGGCCCTTGCGTTTTTACTTTTGAAACGAGAGGTCTTTGTCAACACGGTTATCGGTAGCTTGGCATTTCCCGTTCTACTGGCGCTTTTACCCGAAATCATGGTACTGCGCTTTTATTCCATCTCATTGATTTTAGGTAGTTTCTTCTTTAGCTTTGGCATCTTTTCGCTCTATAAAATTGGCGCTTCTAACGGTGGCGTAACGATCCCACCGCTGATTTTGGAAAAATACTATGGTATTCGCAGATCTAGTGGGGTTTTCTTAACTAATTTGATCATCATCTTGCTGAACCTTTTGATCTTTTCTTGGCAAGAAGCGCTTATTTCTGCCTTTTCAATCTACTTGATTGCCTTCTTCATGCGGCTCTTTATGCGGGTCGAGCAAAGAATGCAGGCTAAAAAATCTATTGAAGTTCAAGAGACAGCAAAAGTAGAGTAAAATAGCAGTAACAAAACATCGGTGCAAAAATCTGCACCGATGTTTTTTAATATTTTCTTTTTCTTAGAACAGCTATGGCACCAGTCAAACAAGCGATGATCAAAAAGCAAGTCAACAACAGTGCTGGCAGCAGTTCCCCTAACTTGATTTGGTCGGTTAAGTAGTTAGGAAATTGGCTGGAAAGAGAGTAAGGGTTCCAATTTGTTAATTGACTCCACAGATTGCCTAACATACCCATCAGATAACAGACACCAAGAAACAACAGTCCTTGATAGATACTTTTAGCAAAGCTAGAACCTAGCAGCAGGATGCTGATTGCTAATAAACCGAAGAGCCAACAGCTGACCAAAGCGCTAGGGACTTGAACAGCGCTGTCATCATGGAAATAAATCATCGTATAAAAAGCACTGACACTGGCACTTAGGAGGAAACTCAAAGACCAAAGGATCGATAAATAGCAAGCTTTGGCTAAGACGATCGTGGTTTTCGGTAAGCCTTTCGTGATCAGTTGAATAAAGGTGCCATGACTGATTTCGGCGGAGATCGTATCGGTAAAAAGAATCACAAACACTAGTAACCCGATCGTGCCGATGTTGCTGTAAAACTGAAGCCATGCATCGATCGAAGTCGGATCAGCAATCGTGATCTGAATTGATTCTGGCACCATACTGGCCATCAGATCGGGCATGATTTTCGCTGTAAAGGGAGAAAGCATACCAATCAGGGCAAACAGGATCAAGCAAATCAACAATTTCTTACTGCGAAGGCCGCCGAGAAATTCTTTCTTTAAGAAAACAAGAAACGTCTTCATTTGATCACCTCCAAATAAATCGCCTCTAACGTTGGTTCGATTCGTTGAAAGGATTCAGGTACTATCTGTTGTTCATTGAGCAATCGCAGCAACTGCTTTCCAACATTCGTGTCAGCAGTTTCGTCGATCAGTAATTGATTGTTCTTTCTTTTCGCCGCAATGCCGTGGAATGCTAACACATTGGCAAATTTCACATGCTCACCTTCGTCGGCAAAGACAATCCCAAAGGCGGTTTTTCGATAACGGTTTTTTAAGGAATCCATCGTTTCAAATGCCCGGATCTGGCTTTTGTGCAAAATCGCAATGTAATCTGACAGATGCTCGACATCTGCAAGAATATGGGATGAAAAAAGAACCGTTGTTTCTTCTTTGATTTTTGCCAATACATCAAGAAACGCTTTGCGACCTAAAGGGTCTAGTGCGGATGTTGGTTCATCGCAGATCAAGATGGCGGGGCGATTGATCAGAGCTTGGGCTAACCCGAGACGTTGTTTCATACCACGAGAAAAGCCAGCGATTTTTTGTTTCGAAGCTTCTAGACCTACCAATTCTAAGACTTCTGTTACCCGCTGAGGTTGAAAAGGTTCTTGATTGGGTTGGATTTTTCCGCAGAAAGTCAAATATTCTGCAGCTGTCATAAAAGAGTAAAATTGCGGCACGTCTGGCAGATAGCCGATCCAGCGATTGGTCTTGGCTGAGCCAAATTGCACCGGTTCGCCACAAACGGTGATTTCTCCTTCATCAATGGGGAGTAATCCTAAAATCGCCTTCATGGTCGTTGTTTTGCCGGCACCATTTTCTCCGACAAAACCCACAACGCTGCCCTTTGGAACCGAAAAGGTTAGGTCTTGTAGCACTTGTTTGTGCCCAAAACGCTTGGATAAATGATTGATCTCGATCATCTTCATTGTTGGTCCTCTTTTCCGAAAGCAAAATAAAGGATAGGACCAATCAGGCTAATACAACATGATATTAAAAGCCATAACGTGCGAGAGCCAAATTTAAACTGTTCCTGCTTTAAAATATCCCGAACTGACAGGACGATTAAGACCAGTTGTAAGATAATTAGGGGAATCAGTATGGGCAAATAATCAGCCATATCGTTTGGAATGTTTAGTTGAACACTATCCATGGGAATCACTCCTTTGGGAATTAGATGCTTGCTCAGCTAGTTTGCTCAAGCGCTGAAATAGTTCTTTAAATGGGGGTTTTTCTTGATACGGTTCAAACAAGGGTGTCAGCTGTGCTAATTCAATAAATTGTTTTTTGACACTACCTGAGTTACGCGGGATCTGACTGCCTAATTCTAATTCACTAATCCACTCATCGATGCTGTTGAAATAATCATCTCCTTTCAAAACGATTTCTTCAGGTGTTGTTGCTATCGTTTTGACGTACTTTTCTAATGCATCTGCTAGTAAGTCCTCTTTTCCTAAAGCGGCAAAAGAAACCATTCCAGCGGCTAAAAAGTTCAGCACAGAAATAGGATGCAGTTCGGCCAGATGGAAGCTCTCGCTGAGTGCCAGTCCACGTGCATAGGTTTTTTCCAGTTGCTCCTCGTCTTGTGTGAGCATTGCTAAATAATTCGTCAGTAAGCTCATAAAAATAATCAAGTATTGATAAATCGCACTTTGAGTAACGATCTCAGCTTGTTGCAACTGATTGTTTTGCTGGAATGCGGCGGCAATCAACGGTTCGCTAGGTAAAAAAGAGAGAGTTTTCGTGCCAAGGATCGCCAAGACTTCTTCTGGCTTGTTTCTCATCAGCAGACAATAAGCATCGATCTGTTTCGCTTGTTGGGCGAGCTCACTGTCTCCTTGATCCATGATCCGCTGGTAAAGGGTTTCTGCTTCCTTCAAATAGGTGTTTTTCTTCGCTTCCATTAGTGCGTTTTCGTAAGTTTGTCCTTCTGGTATGCTTTCTACAGGGACATCTGGCAGTAGATCCCAATGATTTAAGTAAAAGGACCCCATTTGTAATAAGAACGGATAACAAGAGTAATACCGTTTGGTAAAACTTTGAGCAAGAGCGAGAACTTCCGTCGATGTTTTTGTTTGGAAGGCGTCTTTTAATAGTTGGTAAATCCGTTGAATCTCTTTAGGTGATAGCTGCGAGTCCAAAATCAATAATTCATCGACGCTGCAATCAAAATACGCTGCTAATAAGGGCAGCGAGGTGATATCTGGATAAGACTGTCCCGTTTCCCATTTCGAAACGGATGCTTTGGACACATTCATAAACACTGCTAATTCTTGCTGGGTAATACCTCGTTGTTTTCTTCTCCGAGCGATTTCCTCGCCAATTGGTAAGTCCATGGTGCACCTCCGATAGGTTTGTTTGGTATACTTCTATCATAAGAGGAGAAGGGATGACTTACAATGGATTGCTAGTTAATTTTTGGTTGATTTAATTAACTAAAAGTTGACTATAAGACAAAGTATTCCAATCTTTGGGAAAGAGATGATCGTAAATGAGAGGTAGAAAAATGAAAGTTGTAGCAGCAATCGATTCCTTCAAAGGAAGTGCCACTTCCGCAGAATTAAATCAAGCGGTCTTAAGCGGGTTCTCAGACCAGTGGGAAAAACGCAGTATTCCCATCGCTGACGGGGAGAAGGATCAATGGCAGCAGTCATTGCTGCGCTGGGAGGAAATTACGAAACGGTTTCAGTGACCGCGCCATTAGGCGGTAAGTTGCAAGCTCGTATGTTGATCACAAAAATCAAGGAAGAAAAAATAGCCCTGATTGAATCTGCAGAAGTGATTGGGTTGCAACTCGTGGAACCTAGTGATGAGACCACCCGCAATAGCTCTTCTTTTGGGTTAGGCCAAATGGTCTTAGCAGCTTGCAAGCAAGGAGTGAAAAAATTTACCTGACCCTTGGCGGTAGCGGAACTTCTGATGGGGGCGTAGGCTTTTTACTTGCGTTAGGAGCAAAAATCACAACAAATGGGCAAATGGAAAAAAATCCATTGTTGCAAACAGATGCATTAAAACTCAGCGACTTGAATCCTCTACTTAAGCAAATTGAATTGTTTGCCTTAGCTGATGTAACAAATCCTTATTCAGGTGAACAAGGATTTGCGCCAGTTTTTGGTCCGCAAAAAGGGGCATCCAAAGGAACGATCCAGCAGTTGGATCAGCAAGCAAAGCGTTTGGCTGAACACATCAAGCAAACCACGGGGACCGATCTGGAAGTCCCTGGTGCTGGTGCGGCAGGGGGCTTGGTGGTGCTGTTCGTTTGGCAGGTGGTCAATTGGTTCCAGGATTGGCGACGATCGCTTCATTGATTGGATTTGAGGAAAAAATCAAAGGCGCAGATTTGTTGATCACCGGCGAAGGACGCATCGATGGGCAAACCGCTGGGGAAAAGTACCCTATGGCGTCGCGTTGCTCGCCCACAAACATCAGGTCCCAGTCGTTGCCATCTGCGGCTCCCGAAGCGACGATCTAGGAAAACTGCCGCAACTACTATCTGCCGTCTTTTGTATCCAGCAAGGTCCGATTTCGTTGACAGAAGCGATGGAGAAAAAGCGAACCTTAGTGAATGCTCAACAGACCGCTCAAGCCATCGCTGGTTTTGTGGAACAGTGGCAAAAAAAGATCGAATCAGACGTTTCAGAAGGGACTGAATAAGAAGATGACACCAAAAAAACTTCGTACAAAAGGCAGCTGCCGGTACGAAGTTTTTTTGGTGTTTTTCTCTATGCTTAAGCCATGGTAGCTTGTGCTTCAATCTCTACTTTAAATTCAGGTGCAACCAATCCGGCGACGATGACGAGACTCATAGCCGGTTTGTTTTCTGCCAAAATAGCTGTAAACGCCGTACGGACAGCAGATAAGTAGGCAGCATCCGTTAAAAAGACGGTCATTTTGACCACTGATGACCAAGACAGTTGATTGGCTGATAAATGCTCTTCGATTTTCTTCAAAACGATGGCTGTTTGCTCTTGCGGGTCCTCAGGTGTGGCTCCTTCTTGTGACGGCGTTTGACCAGAAATGAAAAGAAAAGGTCCTTGCGCGATTTTTGAATCGGTATAGATTGCCATTTATTTTCTCCTTTCTTCTATCTTACCTTTGGATGATGGGGACAGATAGCAATTGATTGAGTGTGTCTTAGTTTACTTGATTCCACCTGCAAAAACAATCAACAACCGTTTTCTGTTGGTTTTGTGAAACCACGGGACGAAGCCGCCCTTCCCCTTTAATAAAAGCACTCATTTTTTTCAGTCTCCGCTGAAATTATCGCCAGAATTTTATGGTTTTAATGTTTTATACTATGTTCAGATCAAATAAATAAACAAGGAGGAAAAAAATATGAATTGGTACAAAAACACAACAGAAGAACTATTACACACGTTGCAAACAACACGGCAGGGCCTTTCCTCCGAAGAACGCAATCAGCGTTTAGCAAAGCAAGGTGAAAATAAAATTACTGAGGCAGCGCAGATCCCCACATGGAAGAAAGTCGGCAAGCACTTTACCGACTTACTGATGTTGGTCTTGATCGTCGCAGCCGTCTTAAAAGGGATTTCTGGTGATTATATCGAAAGCGGCATTATTATGGCGGTCGTCGTCATCAATGGATTAGTCGGCTACTGGCAAGAGCGTAAAGCCCAAGAGTCACTGGATGGATTGAAGCAATTCATGGGGCAAGAAGCAACGATTTATGTTCATGGCCGCAAGAAGAAAATTGCTGTTTCTTCCTTAGTAAATGGAGATTTAGTCGTTTTAGGACCAGGAGATGTCGTACCAGCAGATATGCGCTTGATCGAAACCCATGATCTGGTGATTGAGGAGTCGATTTTAACCGGCGAATCTGAGCCTGTTCAAAAAATGACCGAGCCTATTACTCAAGAAAGTACGATTGGCGACCAGCGGAACATGGCGTTTTCTGGTACCCATATAGAAAGCGGAACTGCCAGCGGGATCGTCGTTGAAACAGGCGACGATACACAAATCGGCCAGATCAATCAAGCAATTCAGTCTGTGAAAGCGCAAGAAACCCCGTTGATCAAAAAAATGAAGCAATTAAATCACCAAATCTTTAAAGGCATTATCGGATTAGTGATTTTCTTGATCTTCTTTACTACCTTCCGCTACGGCTTTGATCTTGATCTCTTGTTCTCATCAGGTATTGCATTAGTTGTAGCAATGATTCCTGAGGGCTTGCCAGCCGTGCTGACCATGATTTTATCGATGGGTGTCAAGGAAATGTCTGAGGAGCAAGCAATCATCAAAACGATGCCATCAGTGGAGACACTAGGTGCCATGACGGTGATTTGTTCAGATAAAACAGGAACCTTGACCAAAAATGAAATGACGGTTGTCGATGTCTTGGTTAAGTCGAACGTGGATAAAGAAATGGTGCTTGATATCATGGCGAATTGTCAAGATTTGAAGCAGGACGAAGAACAAAAGGCTGCGGATCTCGTTGGGAACCCAACCGAAAAAGCCTTGTTGCAATACGCAGAATCAGCGCAGCAACCATTGCGTAAAACAGTCGATAAGATTCCTTTTAGTTCCTCTTACAAGTACATGGCAACCCGTCATCAAAATCAAGAAGAGCCGAATGCCTCGGTAATTTTTGTCAAAGGTGCGCCCGAAGTATTGCTTGAGAAAAGCCAACTGACTTCAGATCAAAAGCAATGGTGGTTAGATGAAAGTGCAAAATTAGCAGCGAAAGGGCAGCGGCTGATTGGCTTTGCGCATCTGACGCTGTCGGCACAGGAGTCCTTGTCCCACGAAGCACTAACGAAATTAACCTTTGTTGGGATCGCTGGCATCATTGATCCTCCGAAAGACAGTGCCATCAAAGCAGTAAAAGAGTGCTTGCACGCGGGCATCCAAGTCAAAATGATCACAGGAGACCATGGCAAGACCGCTCAAGCCATCGGCAAGCAAATTGGATTGAAGCACACGAATCACGTGTTGGAAGGGCTGGAAATCGATCTGCTGTCTGAGGAGGAGTTGCAGCAAGCAGTCCAAAAGACAGATATCTTTGCTCGAACGACCCCAGAGCATAAATTACGAATCGTCAGTGCTTTGCAGGCGAATGAAGAGATTGTCGGAATGACCGGCGATGGTGTAAACGATGCACCAGCGCTGAAAAAAGCCGACATTGGGATCGCTATGGGAATCAAAGGCAGTGAAGTAACCAAGCAAGCAGCCGATATGGTTTTGGCAGACGATAATTTTCATACGATCGCCAATGCCGTCCGCGTCGGTCGTCGGATCTACGATAATTTGAAGAAAACCATCAACTTCTTCTTACCAACGGCCGTTGCACAAGGATTGATCGTTATTGCGGCTCTCTTGTTGAACCGACCACTGCCACTGACACCTGTGCAAATTTTATGGGTAAATATGGTGACAACCATCACGCTTTCATACGCACTAGGTTTTGAAAAGGCGAGTGCGGATGTTATGAATCGACCACCACGGCCAATCAAAGAAGGCATCTTATCTTGGTACAGTCTGTTCCGTATCTTCTACGTCTCGTTGTTAATCATGATTCCTTCCTACGTCTTAGCGATTCAGTTTGAAGGAACGGTCCTTCAGCAAAGCATGCTACTGCAAAGTATCGTCTTCGCCCAAGCGGTCTACTTGTTGAACTGTCGTGAGCTGGTAAAGCCGGCGTTGAATCGCCAACTCTTTGCCAATAAAGCACTCTTAGTCTCCCTGGCACTACTGATCGTATTGCAGGCAGCGATTTTCCTAACACCTATCGGACACCAACTTTTAGGGATCGGTTCTTTGACGCTGATGCAGCAGTTGAGTATTGCAGCCAACGGGGCACTTCTTTTCACAGTCGTAGAAGGTGAGAAATTTATTACAAATAAGTTGCAAGGACGTCAAAAAGCTGCCCCAGTGAAACAATAAAGGCAGCTTGATGATTCTAGTGATAACTTAAATAATAGGTTTGAATGAGCTCAGTCACTTGATTGAGCTCATTTTTGGTTGGTACCATCGATAAATAAAAGACTGGGACAGGAGCATCATCTAATGGAAAATTTGATAAGACAAAATCAATGTCGATTGCCGATAGCCCTTCTAGTTGACCTGGTTCGATGGCTGATAAAAGGATACGAGCTCCGAGAAAGTCATTCAATTCTTGTAAAAGGTAAGCTTTCCATGCCGGCTCCCCTTGAAAGACAAAGTATCCCTTTGCTCGGATAGGGTTGATTTGTAAAATTGCTTGTTGAATCAACAAGGTGGTGGTAGACCACAAAGGGAAACTCGTCTCCCTTTGGCTGCTTGTCTGCTCCTCTAAAAAGTCATGGATCGTTGCTTCGATCGGTAACGAATAGGGCTGATTCAGGCGCTGGATCTCGTGAAATTCTAACCCAAACCATTCTGAGAGTTTGGCAGACTCTTGCGTTTTGATCAAGAGCAGCAACAGATTCTCAATCAGTTGCGTCCCACTAGCGAGAGGTAGCTGCAGCAAGCGGGCTAATTTTTCGACAAAATAGGTTGTTTTTTTATAAATGGCTTGATACGTTTCAAGGGTTGTTTGAATTGTTTCGGACCATTCATTATTGTAGTTCCAACTTTCTAAAAAGCAATAGAAGCTAAAGAAGTGTTCGCTGCGCTCTAAATAAACACCTTCTTTTTGATAGAGCTGACTTAATGGCTGTTGGAAAAGGCCATAAAGGGGATCATCTTCATTAAATTCGAAGGAATCAATGCGGCAATTGGCTTTGATACGGATTGAATTGATAAAAAACCAGCAGGTGCCGAAGATTTGTTCCACATCAATTTGCAGCTTGGCTTTTGCCAAGCGATCCAAGAAATGATAATAGTGGGACTCATGAATCGTATATTCCTCAAAAAAGTAATTGTTATGGGTGTAAGGCAGTAAAAGACGATGGAAGAAGACGCGAATATTGATCTCACTTCCTTCAAAACGAATCACTCGATTTGTGACGCGAATCCGCAAAGAAAAATCCGTCAGACTTTTGTTTAATTTTGAGATATGCCGCCGCAGGGTTTCATAGGAAGTCCCTGTTTGGCTAAGAATCTCTTGGGTACGGAGTTCGCTAGAAAAAAGCAATGCTTTCATTAAAGAAACTCCGATCGATTGAGGAAAAAATGTTTCCCATAGCTGACTCATCAGCAATGGGCCATCATGGGTCAAAGCAAAGCCACTACTGGCAGCTTCGATCTGCCAACCATCAGGTAATTGTTGACGAATATAGGTTATATCAGAAAAAACCGTTCGTTCCGTCGTATTGATTAGTTCTGCCAAATGTTTGGCAGTGATCATTTTGTGATTGGCCAACTGTTCCAAGAGCAAGATCTGGCGCAACAAATCTTTCTCCGTAATGATTTTTTTCATCATCCCATCCATGACAAAAACTTCCTTTCCGATTCTTGAAGGTCAAAAGCATCCCATTGACTGCTTTGGCGTAAAACAGCTCGTTCGTGTTCTTATTGATTTTATACGAAAAAGCCAAGTTTTGCTATTTACAATTCATCGGAAGAGGTTATTTATCAAAAAATGGGGATCAGGTGTAGTAACGGTCTGCAAAGAGTGAGCGCTATTTTTTCATGTGTCTCAACTGTTAAAGATCGATCATATGCTCGTATTTCTTCATTCGTAAATATAAAGAATAACTTTCTTTCGATAATTTTATCTTAGAAGAAAACAAACTTTTTTTGCGTGAAGCATAGAGTTTTCGATGGAGAGCAGAGTCAATGATCCACTCAATTTCTACTTGTTCTTCCCTGGATAAAGAAATTTTTTTCTCATTGGATTGAATAAGTGAGTAAGTAAATTCCAAACAACTCATTTTATAAATAAAGTTAGAAAAATAGGATTTATCTATGTACATTTAATCACCCTTTCTCACATCTGGTTCAATCATATGAGATTTCATTTAAAATAACAAAAATATATTTTCACCATGTGATGAAAATATAAAAAAATGCAATAATTTTTTGAAAAAAGAAAACCGTTTTTTAGGTGATAACGTAAATAAAAAAAACAAAAAGTAGAAATTTGGAAGGGGATGTTTCGACGTTTTTTTTAATGAGAAGGAGAATGTATCGTAAGTAAACGCCGACTCATCCATTTATCAGAAGCGTCAAGTTCTGTTGTGCTCATGTTAACAAAGAAGGAATAAAGCAAAAAAAATGATCTTTTCCTGTTGACAGATCAGCAAAAGCCACGTAATATAACTACCAATAACTCATTAAGACCATACAAAAGAGAAGTATGAGGATGTTCGTCTTGCAGAGAGCTGATGGTGGTGTAAATCAGCAGATGGGTGCTTCAGAAATGGACTTTTGTGTCGAAAGGCTGAAATCAGTAGGCTTTTTCCGGGAACTCCCGTTACAGAGAGCGATCGTTGATAGACGATCTAGAAAGAACCAATTGAGGTGGCACCGTGAGTAATCGCCCTCAGGCAGACAAGTTTGTTTGCGTGAGGGCTTTTTTGTTTTTTTCCCCTCGATCAATGAGAAAAATAGCAACAAAATCAAACTAAGAGAAGTACTTGAATATTTTTGGCTACAGAAAGTCGGCGATGATGAGAGTCCGGTACCAAGAAATCAAGGAAATGGCCTTAGCCGATCATTTTTTGAACCCTTTTTTGGCAGTAGGAAAATGCGGGAACTCCCGTTATAGAGGAAGACCGTTGTTAGACGGTTGATAGAGATGAAGTTGTTTATTTGGGCAACTTCAATTGAGGTGGTACCGCGATCATTCGCCCTCAAGCAGACGTTTTTATGGCGTTTGCTTGAGGGCTTTTTGTTTACAAAGAAAGGAGCAGCTTATGTATCGAATGGAACGAATCAACAGCGATTATTTGACACCTGTCTCAGTGTTTTTACGGATTCAAGGGGCGCATAAATGTTTATTGGAAAGTATTCCCAGAGAAGAAGATACCGGACGCTATTCGATCCTTACCTTTGATCCCGTTCAGAAACTGACATTTAAGGATGGTGTTTTTCAAGTGGAGGATCTTTTGAAAAAAACGGTCAACAAGTATCCCTGCCAGGACCCTTTAAAAGAAATGGAACGATATGTAGTCAAAAAAGAAATCACCGCTTTACCGGATCTGCCGTTGCAAAGTGGGGCTATCGGGTATGCGGGCTATGATATCGCCGCTTGCTATGAAGACATTGGACAACTGCCCGCAGATGAATTGCAGGTGCCTGATATGGCCTTTTGGCTTTTCGAAACTTTTCTCGTTTTGGACCATCAGACGGAAACTTTAACGATCATTCTTGAAAATTGCTACAGCCAAAGAGGAACCGTCGAGATGGAGCAGGTACTGCAAGCAGTGAAGCAGCAGTTAAGGACACCAGTCGCCGCTGAGACCCGTGTATTGTCAAACGAAAACCTACATTTTACCAGCAATGTCACACAGCAAGCCTATGAAGCGATCGTTCAAGAGGCGAAAGCCCGGATTACGGCGGGAGACATGTTCCAAGTTGTTCCTTCGCAACGTCTGAAAGCGTCATTTAAACAAGAGCCCTTTGACTATTACCGCAAACTGCGAGTGACAAATCCTTCCGCTTACCTCTATTATCTTGATTTCGATCAAGGATTCAAAGTAATCGGTAGCTCACCTGAAAGCCTGATTCGCGTTCAAGGCGACGAAATCACCACAAATCCCATCGCTGGTACCCGCAAACGAGGGGCGACCAAAGCGGAAGACGAAGCTTTAGCAAATGAACTGTTGGCAGATGAAAAAGAGCGTGCGGAGCACCAGATGATGATCGATCTTGGACGCAATGATTTAGGGCGGATCGCTGAACATGGGACGGTTCATGTTCCTTTATACATGGTGATCGAGAAATACCGCTATGTCATGCACATCGTTTCGGTAGTGGCTGCCAAGCGCAGAGCAGGTGTGACGGCAATGGATGCCTTGAAAGCAACTCTGCCAGCAGGCACGGTCAGCGGGGCACCAAAGATTCGTGCCATGACTCGCATCTATCAATGGGAAGCTGTTCGAAGAGGGGTTTATGCGGGAGCCGTTGGGTATTTTTCTCGTAATGATCAAGCGGATTTTGCCATCGGGATTCGGACAATGGTTTTGAAAGACGAGATCGCTTATGTCCAGGCAGGGGCGGGTGTCGTCTATGATTCTGATCCTTCATCTGAATACCAAGAAACATTACACAAAGCCAAAGCACTATTGGAGGTGTCAGCCAATGATTTTACTCGTCGATAATTATGATTCCTTTACGTATAACTTAGTCCAGCAATGTCCAGCGGATACGATCGTCTTGCGAAATGACGATCCAGAGCTTTTTATTGTTGCTGAAGAAGCAGATGGCATCATTTTTTCTCCAGGACCAGGACGGCCCGAAGAGGCAGGATTCATGATTCCTTTGATCAAAACTTACCAAGATAGCAAGCCGCTTTTAGGTATCTGCTTAGGGCATCAAGCCATTGGTGAAGCGTTTGGTGCCACAGTGGTCCAAGCACCAACTATTATGCACGGCAAGCAATCGAGCCTTACGTATCAGAAAAAAGGCATGTTCGAAACCTATCTAGGAGATATGACGGTCATGCGCTATCACTCGCTGGTCATTGAGCCAGCGACACTCCCAGCGGAATTTGAGGTATTGGCTGAAACAGAAGGGATCATCATGGCGATTCAGCATCGCGAAAAACCAATCGTAGGACTCCAATTCCATCCAGAATCAATGGGAACAAACGAGGGGGCATTTTTCATAGAACAGTTTCTTGGACTCGTCTCAGATAATACAGCAAAAAACACAAGATGAAAAAAGGAGGAATCGTAAATGCAAGCAATAAAAAAACAGCCGCCGCAACAAATCACTCAGCAATTATTTAATGGCCGTCATTTAAGTTATCAGGAGATGCGCCACTTTGCTCAAGGAATTTTAAACGGGGTGTTTTCGGAAAGTCAATTGGGGGCAGCATTAGTTGCGATGAAGATCAACGGCATCACAGCTGCCGAATTGACTGCTTTAGCAGAAATTATGTTAGAGCATGCCGTGACCATTCCTTATGAAGGAGGAGACGCCATGGACAATTGCGGCACTGGCGGTGATCACTCTAATAGTTTTAATGTGTCCACTACGGCTGCCTTCGTTTTAGCAGCCGGGGGAATCACGATGGCAAAACACGGCAATCGCAGTATCTCTAGTCGTTCAGGCAGTGCCGATGTCTTAGCCTGCTTGGGGGTGTCGATCCAAGCATCACCAGAAAAAATCGCTGAGCTATTGGCGACAGTCGGCATCGCTTTTCTCTTCGCCCCGTCGTTGCATCCGGGGATGAAAGCAGTGATGAAGATACGGCAAGAATTAGCGACGCCAACGATTTTTAACTTACTCGGGCCCTTGATCAATCCTGTGCCATTGACCACTCAATTGATCGGTACCTACGCTGGTGAAAGTTTGGCAGACACTGCCCAAGCGTTAGGCAGTCTTGGTCGACAACGAGCAATGGTGATCCATGGAAGCAATGGGATGGATGAAGCTAATTTGGCAGGTGAAACGGCGATCAGTTTTTATCACGAAGGAAAGGTGACGAATTTTTCTTTGGATCCGCAAGCGTATGGCTTTAAGCCAGCACCGATCAAGGCGATTGTTGGCGGGGATGCCGCTCAAAACGCCGCGATCTTAACTGCGGTGTTGAAAAATCAACATTCCGTTTATCTTGAGACAGTGGTCTTAAATGCAGGCTTAGGCTTTTACGCCAACGGCAAAGCCGCCACCCTAGCGGAAGGCTTTGCGATGGCACGAGCGTGTATCGCTTCGGGCGCCGCCTACGACAAACTGCAGATGCTGATTCGTCAGTCAAATAGTCAATAACTACGAAAGTTGTAAGGAGGAGAAACATGGATTTTTTAGAAACGATCATCCAGAAAAAAGTTGAAGAAGTTGCCGCGATGTCACAAGAAACCGAAAAGGTCGTAGCGAAACGCCCATCATTTTATCAGCATGTCAAGGACCAACCACAGAAGATGCACCTTATTGCTGAAATCAAGCGTGCTTCACCCTCCAAAGGAGACATCAACCAAGGGATCGATCCTGTCGCTCAAGCGCAAGCATATGAAGCTGCAGGTGTCAGCGGGATTTCCGTTTTGACCGACCAGCAGTTTTTTAACGGCTCGCTGGCAGATCTTAAAGCAGTCAGTAATGCCGTTTCGGTGCCTATACTATGCAAAGACTTTATTATCGACAAAAAACAATTGATTCGCGCCAAGAATGCGGGTGCCAGTATCGTTTTATTGATCGTGGCTGCGTTGGAGCCAGCCCGTTTCGTCGCGCTGTATCAAGAAGCCGAAGCACTAGAGTTGGAAGTACTCGTTGAGACTCATAATGCGGCAGAATTTCAACAAGCCCAAGCAGTAGGTGCCAAAATCATCGGCGTCAACAATCGCGACCTAAAAACTTTTGACGTTTCCTTGGATGTAAGTGTTGCTCTAGCGCCTCAGCCATCAGAGGCGATTTACATCAGCGAATCTGGTATTCGAACTGCCGCCGATGTGCTGCAGCTTGCACCGTTTTATCATGGAGTCCTCGTTGGAGAAACGTTGATGAGAAGCAATCGAATTGCTGAAACAGCGGCAGATTTGCAGGTGAGCCGCCCATGACCAAAGTGAAAATTTGCGGACTCACCGAACGCTTCCATGTCGAAGCTGCCATCAATGCTGGAGCAGATTACCTTGGCTTTGTTTTTGCCGAAAGCCGCCGGAGAATCGATCCGACACAAGTCCGCAAGATAACGGAGCAAGTACCCCAAAATATAGGAAAAGTCGGAGTTTTCGTTTCTCCAAGTTTTGAAGAAGTGCAAGCAGTAATTCAAGCCGCCCAGCTGACAGCGATTCAGCTCCATGGAAAGGTCCTGCCATCTTTGCAAACAGCCATCCAAAAGGGGGTTTTTGCTCATCAAAAGATCGCAGTGATCCAAGCCTTTGATGGAGAAGCAGATACTTTAGAACAAGATTTCCTAAGCTGCGATGCAGATTTTGGGTTATTGGACGCTCCAGTAAGAGATCACCCTTATGCTGGCGGCAACGGCCAATCCTTTGATTGGCAAAAAGCGGCGAGAAAACCGTTGCCGTTGTCTGAGCGATTTTTTATTGCTGGCGGTTTGCACGCGGAAAATGTAGAAGAGGCGATCCAACTTTTTAGGCCTTATGCTGTCGATGTTTCTTCAGGCGTGGAAACCCATGGCAAGAAAGACAGTCGGAAAATCGAACAATTTATTTACTTAGTAAAGGAGAAGATAAAATGACCCAATACCCCACAGAAGCAGGTTTTTATGGTTCTTTTGGCGGGCAGTTTGTGCCAGAGACATTGATGTATGCAGTCAAGCAATTAGAAACTGTCTACCGTGAAGCACAAGCGGACGCAAGTTTTCAAGCAGAATTACAGGAATATTTGCAAGAGTATGTAGGAAGAGAGACCCCCTTTATCATGCACAGCGCTTGTCACAACACTTAGGCGGCGCCAAAATTTATCTGAAGCGAGAAGATTTGAATCATACGGGCGCCCATAAAATCAATAATGCGTTAGGGCAAGTGTTATTAGCAAAACGGATGGGAAAAAAGAAAGTGGTAGCAGAGACCGGTGCTGGACAGCATGGCGTCGCCACCGCGACTGCGGCCGCGTTGTTCGGTATGGAATGTACGATTTTTATGGGCGCAGTAGATGTTCAGCGGCAAGCACTAAACGTCTTTCGAATGGAATTATTGGGAGCAAAAGTGGTTTCAGTCACTTCAGGCAATCAGACATTGAAAGATGCTGTCAATGAAGCGCTGCGCTACTGGGTTGCAACCGTTGAGGACACTCATTACGTGATGGGTTCCGTACTCGGTCCGCATCCTTTTCCAGAGATCGTTCGAGATTTTCAAAGTGTGATTGGCAGTGAGACACGGCGGCAACTATTAGAAAAAGAAGGGCAACTGCCAACGACAGTCGTTGCGTGTGTTGGCGGCGGCAGCAATGCGATGGGAATGTTTTACCCTTTTATCAACGATCAGACCGTTCGTTTGATTGGCGTTGAAGCAGCTGGAAAAGGCGTGGATACTACCGAGCATGCGGCGACTTTAACGAAAGGCAGTATCGGTATTTTACATGGTACCAAAATGCATCTGCTACAAGACGATGATGGGCAAGTGATCGAACCCTATTCGATTTCAGCTGGTTTGGATTACCCAGGGGTCGGTCCCGAGCATTCTTATTTGAAGGAAATTGCACGTGCGGAGTATTTCGCGGTCACTGATGAAGAAGCTGTTGACGCCTTTTATCTCTTGTCTCAAATCGAAGGCATTATTCCCGCTTTGGAAAGTGCTCATGCCGTTGCCTATGCCTTAAAGTTAGCCCCAATCATGACACCCGAAGAACGCTTAGTGATCTGTTTGTCTGGGCGAGGGGACAAAGATGTTCAACAAATCAAAGATCGGAAAGGAGCAGCGAAATGACCAGCAAAACATTGACGATGAAACTAAAGGAGCGCCAAAAACAAGGTAAGCCTTTGTTTGTACCTTATATTATGGCGGGTGCCAACGGACTGGAACGCCTGCCGGCAGAAATCGAACTGTTGACGACACATGGCGCCGCCGCCATTGAAATCGGCGTGCCCTTTTCAGACCCAGTCGCAGATGGACCGATCATTCAAGCAGCTGGAATGCAGGCATTAGCCAATGGCACCACTTTAAAAAAGATCATTGCTACGCTGCAAACCATCCATTCCGAGGTTCCACTGGTATTGATGGGGTATGCCAACTCATTCTTTCATTATGGCATTGAACAGCTAGCAAATGAATTAAAAACGACGGATGTGAAAGGGTTGATTATTCCAGATTTGCCCTTTGAACATCGATCGCTAGTAACGCCTACGTTTGATGCGGCGGATCTCGCGCTGATCACATTGGTTTCCTTGACCAGTCCGCCAGACAGAATTCAGACACTGATCGAAGAAGCGGAAGGATTCGTTTATGCTGTGACAGTGAACGGTGTCACTGGAGAAGATCGCCAATACAACGAACAGCTGGATCAGCATTTGCAAGCCATTTCGGAAAAAAGTCCGATTCCAGTACTAGCTGGTTTCGGGGTCTCGACCCATGCAGACGTGCAGTGCTTTGCCCAAGTGTGCGATGGGGTAGTGATCGGTTCAAAAATTGTAGCAGCGCTTCAAAACGAGCCACTGCCTAAAGTCAGTGAGCTGTTAGCAGAACTTGTTGGTAAGCCATAGAAAATCAATGTGAGGAAAGAACCCGATTTGGGTTCTTTTTTTTTGAGAGAAAACTAGTATTCGAGATATTGATGGGCTGCTATGGAAAAAAGAACGCGATCTGTGAAGAGGAAAAAAGGCTGATGGAAGATCAGCCCAAATTCCCATGATTATGCCAGTGTATCCGTGTCGATGGTGACTGTCTCGCAATAATGCCCTCTGCCCCCAACGTAAACACGTTGGATTTCCTTTTGTGAGGACGTAGCGAGTTTAACAAAAATTTCAGAAGGTTCACCTAAATTGCTGCCTTGCTCAAAGCGATACACTTCTTTTTCGAGAGCACACTTTTGATACAAGAAGCAAGCCAAAGCGGCATTGGAAGTGCCTGTGGCAGATTCTTCATTGATGTCAAACAATGGGGCAAAGTTACGGCAAACGATTCGTTCTTTTTCCATTGCATATAAGTGCATGCCAACTACTTTTTGAAGCGCACTTACTTTTTTTATTTCCTCAAAATCAGGTACAACTTGCTGCAACTGCGCCGTTGTTTTGATTGGAACAAGGATATCCTTTAATCTAGTCGAAACGATTTGAATAGGAATTTGATCATTGAGAGCATTGGTATCGAAACAGTCAGCTAATTGTTCTAGTGAAAGCACATCTGAAAACAGTGGTTTGTTCTGTTCCATGAAAATAACACCGTCTTTGATGGTGATCGACAAACGTCCGGCGTTGGTGTCGATGCGATACTGTTGCTTGGAAAGTTTGTTTAGATACGATAATAGGGCAAAGGAAGCGATTGTTGCATGTCCGCATAAGTCAACTTCTTCTTTTGGCGTAAAATAGTCAAATCGGAAATCGGCCTGCGGGGCTTTCGATAAAAAAGCTGTTTCTGAAAAGCCTAACTCTTTTGCGACGGCTAACTTTTGGCGTGGTGTAAGGGGCTGTTCCAGCAAAACGACTCCAGCCTTGTTGCCACCCGTTTGGTTTTTACTAAACCCGCTTGCGATATGTACCGTTATCTCCATAGGACACCTGCTTTCTTTTTGATAGCTCCCTTTCCCTCAATAAAAACTTCTTTGAATTATCTTCATCATCGATTTCCACAGGGGGCAATCCGAGTGATTAAAGAAAACCTGGTCTAAAAATATTCTGCATGTTTAGTTGGTTTTGATATGTTACAAATAACTACTCAAAAAGTTATTTTTCGAGAAAATATAAGACAAAATTATCTAATAAACATGCAATTAAGAATTTATCTATATTTGAAATTATTTCAAGATGGGGAGTACCGATAATTTGTTAGTCTAAATAAAATAGTCTTTGATTTCGTCAATCAGGAAATCCTTTTCTAAAACAACCTCATGAATATAGGCACCACTTTGAAGAACCTCAGCGCAAGATATAAATGACCAGTTTTGTTCATTTCCACGATAAGTGGGATTGTTTGAATAAACAACGCCATCTAATTCTGACCAGATAATTGCAGCGCTACACAAAGGGCAAGGTTCGAAAGTACTATATATCCAATAGCCTTTTGGCAGAGTATGTTTCTTAAGAAGCTGACACGCTTTTCTTATGGCATTTACTTCAGCATGAGCAGTTGGGTCATGGTCTTCAAGAACACGAGTTTTCCCAATGGCTACAATATTATGGTCGGGATCTATAACAGCAGCAATAATAGAATGTTCTGTTCGCTGTAACTCAATTAAGGATTGCATGATGTGTTCATCTGGATGTTTTTTCATATTCTATCCTCCTGCAGCTATGATAGCACGTATTTTTCATTCGAGATAGTAAGTGCCAAAGACATTATCTAATGTGATTTTAGATAGCTGAAAAATAGGATTTGGGTAACGATACACTTATCTAGAAAAATGAAAAAATCGCTAGGAATCAAGATTCCTAACGATCTGCTAGCGCTATGCACGATAATATAACGTTCCAGGAGGGATTCGAACCCCCGACCGTTCGCTTAGAAGGCGAATGCTCTATCCGGCTGAGCTACTGGAACAAATAATTTTCAGCGAATGCTCACTTCGCCTAAGCTGTTGAAATCAATCAGCAACAAATAACATTATAGAAAAAGGGCACAGCAATGTCAATCGCTTTTCGCCCTTTTCTTATTTTTTCTTTGGAAAAAGGAAGCGCAGTTGCCCTCAACCTTTCTCAGGTTCCTCAAGTATTACGCTATCGGCTTCTTTCGTAATGAGAATCACGCCATCTCCTAAAGGGACGAGCGTGGAGGTCAACTGAGGATGGTTCATCACGGTATCCAAGAAAAGATTCAATTTGCGATGGATCGCTCGCTGGTTGCGCGGGATTTCTTCGATAGGTTGTAGAATCGTTCCAGCTTGAAACACGTCATCCACCATCAGCACACCGCCTTTGCGCAATAGACGCAGACATTCTGGTAAAAATTCAATGTATTTCGATTTGGCGCTGTCCATGAAGATAAAATCATAAGGGCCACTCAATGTAGGCAGGACGTCTGCCGCTTGTCCTTCTAATAGCGTGATTTTGTCTTCATTTCCTAAGCGAGCATAGGTTTCTTTGGCTTTGCGGATCATGACGTCAAAGCGATCGATCGTTGTGACATGCCCCTCTTTCACACATTGCGCCATCAAGCTTGAAGAAAAACCGATCGCTGTGCCGATCTCAAGGATTTCTTTTGGCTGGAGCTGTCCCAATAAAAACTGCAAAAAGACCACAGTTTCATGTGGGATGATTGGCACTTCTTTTTCATGAGCGGCTTGCTCGATTTCACCAAGTTCGCCGGGTAATTGTTTTTGTTTTTCACGCATAAACGCCACTAGTTCTGGTTTGACTACTGGACGATGCATCATTTCGTTGCGCATCTTCATCCTCCTAATTTATCGTTGCCCCTTATTATACGAATAACTTACCTTAAGTTCAATCTTTTCGAGTCTTTGGGAACAACAAAAAAACCAGTCATACGACTGGCAGGATAAAGGGGTGAAAAAATATTTTTGGGATATTTCTATCATAACGGTGCTATGTGGAGGTTTGGTTAAAATCCTGTGAAGATCTCGTCAGGTTCTGCTTAAATTTTCATCAAGGAAGAAAAGCAACCCATCATCTGGGTGAAAACGAACTTTTTATCGAAATATTCAGAAAATTCAGGGGAAAGTGTTGACAGAGGAACCTGCTGTTTGGTATCTTCATAACAAGATAAAAAAAGTGATAGGTGACGACGATGGATAAACGATTGAAACAAACAGCAGCATTTTTATTATTATTATCGTAAGGACTCTTTTTCTATGACCCGCCTTTTTAAGGCATCATTTGAAGAGTCCTATTCGCATTGCATGAAGGAAACCCTTTATGGAGTGCTTTTTTTATACCATTTTTTCAATGGTGTTTGAATGATATCGAGCCAATCGTGCATCTACAAAAGCTTAGGAGGAACTAGTGATGAGAAAAATCCAGTTTTTTGATACGACATTGAGAGACGGTGAACAGACCCCGGGCGTCAACTTCAATACAAAAGAAAAGGTTCAATTGGCGCTGCAATTGGAAAAATGGGGGATCGATACGATCGAAGCAGGCTTTCCGATTGCATCAGAAGGAGACTTTCAAGCAGTCCAAGCGATTGCTGGGGCGGTGACGAGGATGACCGTTGCAGGACTTGCCCGTTGTCAGAAAAAAGACATTGATCGTGCTTATGAAGCTCTTCATCAAGCCATCGATCCGCAAATCCATGTCTTTCTAGCAACCAGTGAGGTGCATCGCCAGTACAAGCTGAATATGACAAAAGCAGAAGTACTCGCTTCCATCAAAGAACATGTGGCTTATGCCCGTGAACGCTTTGAAAAAGTTCAATTCTCGCCAGAAGATGCCACCCGCACCGATAAGGCTTTCTTACTTGAGGCGGTTCAAACAGCGATTGATGCCGGAGCGACGATCATCAATGTGCCCGATACAGTAGGGTTTACCAATCCTACAGAATATGGTGCACTTTTTGCCTATTTGATTGCCAATATCAAAAGCGAGCAGCCGATCATTTTTTCTTCCCATTGTCATGATGACTTGGGAATGGCGACAGCTAATGCGCTGGCAGCAATCGAAAATGGTGCTGATCGGGTGGAAGGAACGATCAACGGGATTGGCGAGCGAGCGGGCAATACCGCATTAGAAGAAGTGGCCTTGGCGTTGCATATTCGCAATGATTTCTATCAGGCTACCTCCAACATCAAATTAAATGAAACGAAACGCACCAGCGATTTGGTAGCGCGTTTGTCAGGAATCACGGTACCGAAAAACAAAGCGATCGTCGGCGGCAATGCCTATGCCCATGAATCTGGGATTCATCAAGATGGCGTCTTGAAAAATCCTGAGACCTACGAAATCATTACCCCACAGTTGGTGGGGGTAGAAACCAACTCGTTGCCTTTAGGCAAACTTTCTGGCCGCCATGCCTTCATCGATAAAATGCAGCAGCTGGGGTACCAGTTTGACCAAGAAGAAACCAACGAGTTGTTTAAACGTTTCAAAGAGTTAGCAGATAAAAAGAAACAAGTGACCGAACAAGATTTGCTGGCTTTGGTGGCTGATCATGGCCGCAGTCAAGAAGGCGGCTGTGAGTTGGACGCCGTTCAGCTACAATATGTGTCCAATGGCCATCAAGGAGCGGTGGTTTCTATCATCAAAGATGAGGAAAAACAAGTGGCATCAGCTATCGGTGCCGGCAGTATCCAAGCAATCTACAACTCGATCGATCAGATTTTCCAGCAGCAGCCGAAGCTGTTGAATTATGAGATCACTGCCTTGACCAGTGGGGAAGATGCGCAAGCGGAAGTGCACGTGGTCATTGAATGTCAGGATACCAATGAAAAAATCAGCGGGATCGGCTTAGACTTTGATGTCTTGCAGGCATCAGCCAAAGCCTATGTGCAGGCCAGCGCTGCATTGAAGAAACGAGGTGTCCTTGTTTGAAAAAGATCGTTGTTTTAGCAGGAGATGGCATTGGACCAGAAATTATGGACAGTGCCCTTGCGGTATTGAAAGCGGCTTGTCCTGACCATCTCCAGTGCTTTCATTTTGACCAGCGACCATTTGGTGGTGCGGCGCTGGCACTTACTGGAGAGCCATTGCCGCAAGAAACACTACAAGCTTGCCAGCAGGCGGATGCGATCCTTTTAGGAGCCATTGGTGATCCAGCTTGGGAAAACGCACCGATAACACCCGAGAAAGGACTTTTGAATTTGCGTCAAGCGTTAGGGCTATACGCCAATATTCGACCCATCAAAGTAGTTGATGCGGTGATTGCCTTGTCTCCCATTAAAGAAGCGATCCTTCGGGGGACAGATTTTGTCATCGTTCGTGAGTTGACTGGTGGTATCTATTTTGGCGAAAAAGCAGAAAAACCTGAAGAAGCCTACGACATCAATCATTATCATCAAGCAGAGATTCGACGGATTTTGCGTAAAGCCTTTGAGATCGCCCGCACGCGGAAGAAGCGGGTTCTCTCTGTCGATAAAGCAAATGTGTTGGCGACTAGCCGACTTTGGCGCCGATTAGCGGAAGAAATAGCACAAGAATTTCCAGATTGTCAGTTGACTCATCAATATGTTGATTCAGCCGCTATGAAAATCATCCAAAATCCTAAAGACTTTGATGTAATCGTGACAGAAAATCTCTTTGGCGACATTTTAAGTGATGAAGCCTCGGTTTTGCCAGGGTCATTAGGGGTGCTGCCAAGCGCAAGTCATGGCGCAGAAGGGGTTTCTTTATATGAACCAATTCATGGCTCTGCACCTGATATCGCTGGGCAAAATTGCGCCAATCCGGTTTCCATGATTTTGTCTGTCGTCATGATGCTAAGAGAGTCCTTTCAAGAGGAAGAGCTGGCGGATACCATCGAAAGTGCTTGTTACGAGGTAATGAATGCGGGGATCTTGACCCGTGATTTAGGTGGTACGGCAACGACAACTGCCTTTACAGAAGCGGTTATTGCACAGTTAGGAGTGAGCAATTATGGGGAAAACGCTGTTTGATAAACTATGGGATCGGCATGTCATCACAGGAGAAGAAGGGCAGGCGCAGCTGCTTTACGTCGATCTGCATATGATCCATGAGGTGACGACACCGCAAGCCTTTGAAGGGTTGCGGCAAGCGGGACGGACAGTCCGTTGTCCTGAAAAAACCTTCGCAACGATGGATCATAATGTGCCTACCAAAGATATTTTTACTATCACCGATCTGGTTGCAAAAAAGCAAATGGATACGTTACGTAAAAACTGTCATGATTTTGGGATCGAATTGTGTGACAATGGCTCTGCCAACCAAGGAATCGTCCATATGGTTGGCCCAGAAGTAGGCTTGACGCAATCAGGAAAAACGATCGTTTGCGGTGATTCCCATACTGCCACCCATGGCGCTTTCGGCGCGATCGCGTTTGGGATCGGTACGAGTGAAGTGGAGCATGTCTTTGCGACACAGACGATTTGGCAGACAAAACCGAAACGGATGGGCGTTGAGATCACCGGTCACCTGCAGCCGGGGGTGTACGCCAAAGATATTATTTTGGCATTGATCGCGACCCATGGCACTGATTTTGGTGGTGGCTATGCCGTAGAATTCTTTGGCGAAACGATCCGTAGCCTGACGATGGAAGAACGCATGACCATTTGCAATATGTCGATCGAAGGTGGGGCGAAAATGGGCTTGATCGCACCTGATGAAACGACCTTTGCTTATGTGAAGGATCGACGCTTTGCGCCACAAGCGTTTGCCAGTGCGGTGGCTGATTGGCAAACCCTTTATACCGATGAAGATGCCAATTATGATGCCCTGATCACCTTAGACGCAGCAACCTTAGAACCTTACATCACTTGGGGAACCAATCCAGAAATGGGGGTACCGGTCAGCGAAGCGTTTCCTGAAGTGCGGGATCACAATGATCAGCAAGCCTATGAATATATGGCGCTGCAACCTGGACAGACAGCTGCTGATATCCCCATTGAATACATTTTTATTGGATCGTGTACTAATGGTCGGTTGTCTGATCTGCAAGAGGCAGCGGCGATTTTGAAAGGTCAAACCATCAAAGAAGGGGTCACTGGTATTATCGTTCCTGGTTCACGCCCTGTTCGTAAAGCAGCGGAAGCGATCGGTTTAGACAAAGTCTTTATTGACGCTGGTTTTGAATGGAGGGAGCCTGGCTGTTCCATGTGTCTAGGAATGAATCCTGATAAAGTTCCAGAAGGCGTCCACTGTGCCTCGACGTCAAATCGGAATTTTGTTGGACGGCAAGGGAAAAACGCGCGGACGCACCTCTGTAGTCCAGCGATGGCGGCAGCAGCTGCGATTCATGGTCGCTTTGTCGATGTACGAGAAGTGGTTGGAGGTGTTGGTTAATGGAAGCTTTTACGCAATTTGAAGGTAAGACGCTGCCTTTGATGAATGACAATATCGATACCGATCAAATCCTACCGAAAAATTATTTGAAGCGCGTCGAAAAAACGGGGTTTGGCGAATTTTTATTTGACGATTGGCGCTATTTACCGCAACGCAAGCCTAATCCAGCATTTATCTTGAATGATCCAGCATATCAGACCGCTCAAATCCTCATCACTGGTGATAATTTTGGTTCTGGCTCTTCTCGAGAGCATGCGGCTTGGGCGCTGTTGGATTACGGCTTCAAAGCCGTGATTGCTGGTAGCTTCGGTGATATTTTCTATATGAATGCCACCAAAAATGGGCTGCTGCCGATCGAGCTGCCATTGACTGTTCGCCAAAGGATCGCTTCGCTGCCTGCTTCTGAAAAAATCAGTATCGACTTGCCGAGGCAATGTGTGACTGTTGCCGGGGAGGAGCATTTCTTTGCGATCGATGCTACTTGGAAACACAAATTGATCCACGGTCTCGATGAGATCAGTATCACCTTGCAGGAAGAGGCGAAAATCACCGCCTATGAGCAGACGATTCCAGCGTATTGGCAGTAGGGCTAGGGGACTGGTCGTTATTCGTCGGCTGTTATTTGTGAGAGAATGTTTCTTAACCCTCGCCAATCAGCTTCGATTTGCGGAGTCAATGTTCGATTGTAAAAGATCGCAGCGGGATGATACATCGGCACGATCAAATATTCTTTTTCCGACCATTGATAGCCATCCTTAGTCGGATTGCTTTCTTGTATTTTGGAACGGATCAATTCGCCATGATGGTCTTTGATATAATAGACGTTGCCTAATAATCGCTGCAGTCCGATATTGCCAACAGTTGCAATGACGGGCGGATCTACAACGGACAACTCGTAGTCAAGCAGCGGTGCGTGTAGCAAGACTTCTTTTTTTGTAGGTGTCCGATTGGGATGGACGATCTCATGGGCACCGCTGCGCTTGTTGATCCGTTCTTTGACGGAATATGGGCGGCTGCGAACAGCGCTAGTGATGTAGACATCCTCACGGGTCAAACCGGCTAAAGCTAACGATTTCATCAATTCTTTTCCTGCTTGTCCGCTAAAAGGAATAAAGTTCTCGATTTCGGTTCGACCAGGGGCTTCACCAACGATCATCAGTTTTGGCTGCAGCGGTCCTTGACCGGGAACAAATCCTTCCAATGGATAATTGTGGGACGCCTGTTGAACGGCAATGGCTAATTCTTTGGGGTATTGCATGAAAACTCCTCCAATTCTGTTTCACTTGTGCTCTTTCTTCTATAGTAATAGAAAATAAAAAATGCACAAAAGGAAATGACTAGCAGCAAAAGAATTCTGTCTTTTCCCTAATTAGTGATTGACTTTAGGAAAACATTTTGATAAAGTTAATCTGTTGTAATTGTGGACTCCACAGCTACAACCGCACAGAACAAGTAGTAAGTACGAAAGTCACTTGGGATGGCGAGTCTAAGTATATTATAAGGAGGTGCTGTAGAGCATGTACGCAATTATCAAAACTGGTGGGAAACAAGTAAAAGTTGAAGTGGGTCAAGCAATCTACGTTGAAAAATTAGACGTTGAAGCTGGACAAAAGGTTACTTTTGATGAAGTTATCTTAGTAGGTGGCGAATCAACAAAAGTAGGTGCCCCAATCGTTGCAGGAGCAACTGTTGAAGGGACTGTTGAAAAACACGGCAAACAAAAGAAAGTCGTAACTTTCAAATACAAACCTAAAAAACATTCACACCGTAAACAAGGTCACCGTCAACCTTACACAAAAGTTGTTATTGACGCGATCAACGCTTAATTCTTACGAAAAGCAGGGTAACGAATATGATCAAAGGGACATTCAAACGAAATGACTCTGGTCGGATTGTTTCTTTTGAACTGGCTGGACACGCACAAGCAGGAGAATACGGCAAAGACATCGTCTGTGCTGCAGCATCCGCTTTAGCGATCAGTGCAGTCAATGGGATCGATGCTTTGGCTGGCGTTGCGCCAAAAGTTGAAGCAGATAACGAAAATGGTGGGTACTTATTAGTCACACTGCCTTCTCGTTTGACCCAAGAGCAGTCGAATATCGCACAAATTCTTTTAGAGAATTTGTTGATCGGCTTGCAATCAGTTCAAGAAGAGTACAACGATTATATCCAAATCAAAACTACTAAAGAAAACTAGGAGGTGCATCTCATGTTGATGAAAATGAATTTGCAATTCTTCGCTCACAAAAAAGGTGGGGGTTCTACTTCTAACGGACGTGACTCTCAATCAAAACGTTTAGGTGCGAAACGTGCTGACGGTCAAACCGTTTCAGGCGGATCAATCCTTTATCGCCAACGCGGTACTAAAATTTACCCAGGGGTAAACGTAGGTATCGGTGGAGATGATACATTGTTTGCAAAAGTTGACGGCGTTGTTCGTTTCGAACGTAAAGGCCGCGACAAAAAACAAGTATCTGTTTATCCAGTAGCGCAAGAAGCATAAGAAAATGACATCCAGATTACGTAAAAGTAACCTGGGTGTTTTTTTATACATCAATGAAACCGTTTTAACAAAGTAGTCAATATTAATGACTTTTAAAAGGAGCGAAGCAATGATTCAATTAAAAGAAATCACGAAGGAAAACTATCGTGCGTGTATGAATTTGAAGACAACGAAGGAGCAAGAAGACTTTGTTGCGCCCAATTGGTACTCAATGTTAGAGGCAATCTATGAGGAACCTCGTCAGGCGTTTGCCCTATACAATGAGGAGGAAATGGTCGGCTTTATGCTATTTAGTTTTTACGAGGCGGATGAGGATTATCCAAAAACTTCATGGTGGATCGAGCGGTTTATGATCGCAGAAAAATTCCAAAATCAAGGGTTAGGCACTCAGGCGTTTCTTGCTGGGTTAGATTGGTTCAAAACCCATATCCAAGCGCAAGAATTAAGGATCTCCGCTGTGAATGGCAACGAGATCGCAACGAAGCTTTACGAACGCAATGGCTTTGGTTTGACGGGTGAAATGATTGATAACGAGCATGTACTCTTGTTGCAGCTGTCAACGGATCAAGGATAACGTACTCTTTCTACAGTAAGAGAATGAATTCAAAAGCAGAGGTTCTTAAGGGAATTCTCTGCTTTTTTTTGTGTTGTTTCGTTCAAAAAAGTGTGCGGGCATCTTCTGGTTAGACGTTTTAAGAAATTTTGTGCACTTAGGGCAAGAATTGCAAGTATATCCATGCTTTGTTCTTCACAAAGTTCCTTTTGCGATTAACGGAATCTTTACACGTTGATAACATAAACCTTATATTCATTTGATACTCTGAGGAAGTAGAACAAATGGAAAGAAACTTTCGAAAAACGTTGATTATTGAGAATCTGCTCACGAATGATTTCTGTCAAAACACGAACATTATCAAAAAAGAAAACGTTCGTAATTCGAAAAAGATTGTTTTTAATTCGTTGGTTTTTTATAATCAAAAAGGAAAGTTCGGAATTCCGTGAGTTCGATTTTTTTAATGAAAAGGAGAAAAAGTGATGAAAGTTTGGAAGAAAACGGCAATGTTTGGTTTAGGTTTGGTGGCAGCAGTTACGCTGGCGGCATGTGGCTCAGGTGGAGCAAGTACTGACTCGGCGGCTGAGGAAGCAGGATATGTACCAGAAAAGTTGACCGTTCAATTTGTCCCATCACAAGCAGCAGAAACATTAGAAGCAAAAGCAAAACCACTTGAGCAATTGTTAAGTGATGAATTGGGGATTCCAGTCACAGTGAGTGTTTCCACTGACTACAATACAATCGTTGAAGCAATGGCTTCGAAACAAGTAGATGTCGGCTTTTTACCGCCGAATGCCTATGTTTTAGCAAATGAACAAAGCAATGTTAAGGTACTGTTGCAAGCGCAGCGTTATGGCATCAAGCAGCCTGGTGGCGAATCAACAGATGAATTGGTTGATAGCTATCGTTCAATGATCGTCGTAAAAAGCGGCAGTGACATCAAAGAGTTGGAAGATTTAAAAGGCAAAACGATTGCCACGCAAGATGTTACTTCTTCTGCCGGTTATGTTTGGCCAGTAGCAGAAATGAAAAAAGCAGGCATCGATATCAACACGGATGTGACGACTGTTCAAGTCAAAGGCCATGACCAAGCGGTCTTATCTGTCTTGAATGGCGACGTTGACGCGGCCTTCGTTTTTGAAGATGCCCGTAACACGGTCAAAAACGATTACCCTGAAATTATGGATGAGGTAGAGCCAATGTACTTTACCGAACCGATCCCGAACGATACGATCAGTGTTCGCAGCGATATGAGTGAAGAGTGGGACAAAAAAATCCAAGATGCCTTTATCGCGATCGGAAAAGATGAAGAAGGGAAACAAATCATCTCTGATATTTACTCGCATGAAGGATACGTTGTTTCACAAGACAGCAATTTCGACATTGTAAGAGAGTATGCGGAACAAGTCGGACAATAATAGATGAATAGATCGGGAGGGTACCGGTACTTGAGGTACCCTTTTCGAATGGAAAGCAATTTTTATCTAATGGAAAGAAAGTAGGAGAATCATGGCTCTAGAGAACGAAACGATTATTTCATTTCAAAATGTGACCAAGCAATACCCAAATGGGGTGTTGGGGTTGAAGGATTTGAACATCGATATCAAAAAAGGAGAGTTTGTTATCGTCGTGGGTTTATCCGGTGCAGGCAAATCAACGATGTTGCGCTCCATCAATCGACTGCACGAGATTACAAGCGGCGAGATTTTAATCGATAACAAGTCGATCACAAAAGCAAAAGGAAGAGAGCTACGCTTGATTCGTCGAGACATTGGCATGATTTTCCAAAGCTTCAATTTGGTGAAACGTTCGAGTGTCTTGCGAAACGTCTTAACGGGGCGGGTGGCTTATCATCCCACGATCAAAATGCTGCTGGGTCTCTTTCCGCAAGCGGACAAGGAGTTGGCTTATCAATCACTGCAGCGGGTCAACCTTGCAGAAAAAGTTTATACTCGAGCCGATGAATTATCTGGTGGTCAGCAGCAACGGGTTTCGATTGCTCGGGCTTTGACGCAAGAGCCAAAAATTATTTTAGCGGATGAACCAGTTGCTTCATTAGATCCGTTAACCACTGAAAAAGTCATGAATGACTTAAAACGGATCAATCAAGATCTGGGTATCACTATCGTAGTCAATTTACATTCTGTCCAATTGGCAAGAGAATACGGCACACGGATCATCGGGTTACGAGATGGGGGCTTGGTTTTTGATGGCCCTGTCAGTGAAGCGACCGATCAGCGATTGAAACAGATTTATGGTAGCGAGATCATGGAAGAGCAGGAAGGGGCAGGACAATGACGACAAATACGTTGCCGAAACGCAGCGGACTATGGAAAAATGTTCTGTGGCTCGTCATTTTTTTAGTGGTATTGTTCGTTAGCGGCTCTATTTCTGGCGTTGATTTGGCACGGTTCTTTAGCAACAGCAGTCAAATGAATGTCATTTTACAAAAGATGGCTCATCCTGATTGGGCATATGCCAAAATCATTGTTGAGCCGATTTTGCAAACCATCCAAATGGCGATCATCGGTACAACCTTTGGTGCACTGGCGGCCTTTCCGTTTTCACTTTTAGCAGCACGAAATATCATGACGAATCATTGGATCAGCGGTTGTTTCCGTTTCGTTTTAAATATCATTCGGACAGTACCTGATTTGATGCTGGCGGCTTTATTTGTTGCCATTGTCGGAATCGGTCCCGTAGCCGGGGTGATCTCCATCTCTGTGTTTTCTTTTGGGATGATCACCAAATTGTTTTATGAGTCGATTGAAACGATTGATGAAGGTCCAATCGAAGCGATCACGGCTTCTGGAGGATCGAAGTTTGATATCATCCGCTATGCAGTCGTACCGCAAGTCATGAGCCATTTTCTCAGTTACTTGCTTTATGCCTTTGAGATCAATGTGCGGGCATCGACGATTCTTGGGTATATCGGCGCAGGCGGAATCGGTGTTTTCTTACAACGATCTTTAAGCCAATTTCGATATGACCAGACGTCGATTATCGTCTTAGTGATTTTTGCAGTTGTTTTGGTGATTGATACAATTAGTAATAGATTAAGGGAGCGATTATTATGATGTTGCCAGCAGAACCGAAAAAGAAAAAAATACGGAATTGGCTGATCGCAGTAGTCGTTATCCTCCTTTATATTTGGGCTTTCGCTGGTGTACCTTTTGCCGGCGTCAAAGAAAATGTCGGTCAAATTGTCGGCTCAATCTTTTATGGGCTGATCCATCCTGATTGGGGCTATGTTTATACCGGTGATGGCGAAGATTTGATCAGCTTGATGATCGAAACCGTTGCGATCGCCTTTGTCGGGACTTTTTGTCATCGATTTTAAGTATTCCATTTGCCTTTTGGGCGGCGCGCAGCAAAAATAGTCCTCGCTGGTTATCAGGATTTGGGAAAATCGTGCTGACGGCGATTCGAACGTTTCCGGAAATCGTCTTAGCCATCATGTTTATTAAAACGGTGGGTCCCGGCTCCTTTGCCGGAGTACTGGCGGTCAGTGTCCATTCCATTGGGATGTTGGCAAAACTCTATAGCGAAGCGATCGAAAACATGGATCATGGTCCCTCGGAATCCGTCATTAGTGCGGGAGGAAGCCGCTGGGATGTATTAGGCTTCGACGACATTGCCGCAACTGATCCCAGAATTTCTATCTTTTACCTTGTATCGATTTGAACTGGCTGTCCGTTCGGCTTCGATCTTAGGGATCGTAGGAGCAGGCGGGATCGGTACACCGATGATCTTTGCTATCAATGCACGTTCATGGAGCCGCGTGGGGATCATTTTATTGGGGATCGTTGTGACGGTCACGATCATTGATTTTATTTCTGGGCGCTTGCGTAAACGATTGGTTTAATAAAAGGAAGTGCGTACTCGAAAAAACACAGTCTAAATAGGCTGTGTTTTTTTGCAGCGGAGGAGTGGAGGTTGTTTAAGACAGTTTTTGTGAAACTTGTTATACTGGATTTATAGAAAATGAACCTAAACAAGGAGGCTGTTTTATGAAAGCATTATTGATCGTCAATCCAAGTTCTGGTGGTGAACAAGCGAAAAAATTTGAGGAAATGGCAGTAGACAAGTTGCGGGAAAGCTTTGCGGAAGTCGTAGTCAAACATACCGAAAAAGAAGGAGATGCCACGCGTTTTGCCTCTGAAGCGGCAGCAGAATTTGACAGTGTCTTCGCAATGGGCGGTGATGGTACCGTCAATGAAGCGGTCAATGGCTTAGCCCCTCATGACAAACGACCAAATTTCGGTTTCTTCCCGCTGGGAACAGTAAATGATTTAGCCAGAGCATTAGCGATTCCACTAGATCCTAAGGAAGCCATCGAATCATTTGCAGTGGATCACACCCGCAAAATCGATATTGGGCAGGTCAATCAAGCTTATTTTACCAATGTGGTGGCGATCGGTATGATTCCAGCAGCGATCAACAATGTGGAAGCTGAAGAAAAAACCAAGCTGGGAAAAATGGCCTATTTTGTTTCTGGTCTACGGGAAGTGCGGAAAAATGAAAGTCATCAGTTTGAAGTGATCGCCGAAAATAATGGTGAAAAAACGACGATCGCTGTGGAAAGTAGTACGATGATCGTTGGGTCATCGAATACGATTGGCGGTTTTGAATCTCTTTTACCTAAAGCGAGTACCGATGACGGAAATTTGCATCTGATCTACTTGAAGGATACGAATCTTTGGGAAACTGTCAAAAGTGTGCCTGAGCTTCTCAAAGGAGTTACGGAATCAAATGATGTTCTTGGTTATCAAACCTTTGATAAAGCTGCGATTCGTTTGACAGATGGAACAACGATCGAAACGAATGTCGATGGCGATCCAGGACCTGAGTTGCCAATTACAGTACAGGTGCTGCCACAACATCTCACCGTGTATTGCGGCGCTGAAAAAGCCCGCTAAATCATCAATTACTAGGAAACGATCCGTCAAAAGCGGATTGTTTTTTTCTTTAGAAAGAGTATACTGGAAAAAATTTACTGAAAGAAGGGATTCTATGACGATACGTTCTGCCACCATTGCAGATGCCCAAGCCTTGACAGCAATCTATGCTTATTATGTAGATAATACACCGATTACCTTTGAAACGGAGGTGCCCACGGTTCAAGAATTCGCGGAACGCATCGCCAAGACCTTGAAACGCTACCCGTATCTCGTTGCAGAAGAGGCTGGTGAAATCGTCGGTTATGCCTATGCATCAGCCTATAAAGAACGAGCAGCCTATGATTGGACCGTTGAAGTAACCGTTTATTTAGCCCCAGATGCCAAAGCAAAAGGACTCGGTACCGCTCTTTACCAAGCGCTTGAGGAAAAATTAAAAGCGCAAAACGTGGTCAATCTGACTGCGTGTATTACAGGAGGCAATCAACAAAGCGAGGCTTTTCATGAGAAACTTGGGTATCGGAAAGTTGCTGATTTTGCGCATGTCGGCTATAAGTTCAATCAATGGCACGATGTGATATGGATGCAAAAAGAACTGCAACGATTTCCAGACCAGGTGCCAGCGTTCATTCCTAATGAAAAAGCCTAACGCATCCTGACTTTTGAATATCTTTTTTTGGCAAAATGCTTTATGCTGAAAGTAACAGGTGGAAATTTTTTCTATTGCTACTAAATGCAAAGCATTTTGTTTTTTCTATGTGGAAAAAAGTTGCTTTTTTATAGAAAAATGAGTAAAGTATTCAAGTGGAAAAACAAGGAGGCGAAGCTGTTGGGCAAGCGAATCGAACGTATCTATCAATATATCCTTGAAAACACGCGGAGCGGCTTAGGGGAGAAAAAGGGGTTGTCTACTTCGGAAGTTGCCGATCACTTAGCCATTCAGCGCAGTAATGCCAGTAAAGATTTAAATCAGCTTGTCAAAGAAGGACGCGTTGAAAAAAGTGATTCACGTCCTGTGCGCTATTGGGCAGCAGGTATTGACGCAAGCAGTTCTGAAAAGTATGTCCCAAGCTATAAAGAAAATCGTCCCCAAAGGGAAAAAGCTTTCCCTCAGCGAGTACAAGGAAAACCTTCTGACCGGGATATTTTTGCGACAATCATTGGTGCCAATGGAAGTATGAAAAACGCCGTTGAGCAAGCCAAAGCAGCGATTTTGTATCCGCCAAAGGGGCTAAACTGCTTGATTACAGGTCCTACAGGTTCTGGGAAAACCTACTTTGCCCATGCGATGTTTCAGTTTGCCAAAAGCAATCAGGTGATTGCCGAGGACAAAGAATTGATTGTCTTTAACTGTGCGGACTATGCGAATAATCCGGAACTTTTGATGAGTCATTTGTTTGGTTATGTGCGAGGCGCATTTACGGGTGCCGATCAAGAGAAAATCGGTATTATCGATCAAGCAGATGAAAGTATGCTATTTCTCGATGAGATCCATCGCTTACCACCGGAAGGTCAGGAAATGATCTTTTACTTTATGGATCATGGAACCTTCAGTCGTTTAGGAGAGACGGGCAAAAACCATCAAGCGAATGTCCGAATCGTTGGAGCGACTACGGAAGACCCCAACTCAACACTCTTAGATACCTTTACCCGGCGGATTCCCATCAATATTCAACTGCCTTTTTTTGAAAAACGACCGGCGGCAGAAAAAGTCGACCTTGTTCGGGTATTAGTTGGGCAAGAGGCGACCCGCATCCAACGGACGATCACCTTGACAGAAGATGTGGTTAAAGCACTGATCGGCAGTGTTAGTTTTGGGAATATCGGGCAATTGAAGTCGAACGTGCAGCTTGTTTGTGCCCGTGGATTTCTAAACCATATGCAGCAGGATGAAATTGAAATCGATTTATTAGATCTTCCAGAAGGGATCCGTTCAGGGTTGATCGTCTTGGGAAATCGTCGCAATGAGCTGGCAGAGCTTTCAAAGATCCTTGAACCGAAAATCAGTGTTCAGCCGAATCAAAACTTAAACAATATCCAATCAGATTCCTATGAATTGCCTTATAATCTTTACGATATTATCGGCGACAAGGCTGCTTTGCTAAAAGCAGATGGGTTGGATCAAGAGGCGATCAATCATTTTATCTCAACAGATATTAATGTTCACTTAAAGTCTTTTTATAAAGATCACGGGTTTTCCTTTAACTCGGTCAATAAACTAAGTGAATTTGTCGACCAGAAAGTGATCAGTGTAACAAATCAAATCTACGAGATGGTTCGGCAACGCTTAAATTACGATTTTCAGCAAAACTTCATCTATGCCATGAGCTTACACATCAGCTCATTTTTGAAAAAATCCATCTAGGAGAAGAACGACAAACCAATGACAATATTCGTCAGATGGTAGCTGACTATCCGCAAGAGTTTGAAGTCGCCAAAGAAGTCCGCAATTTTATTGGTGATAGTTTCCAAGTGGCGATTCCGGAGAGCGAATCTTATTATTTAGCGGTTCTTCTGGTTTCTCTTAGAACCTCTCATTCCTCTGGGAAAATCGGCGTCGTCGTTGCAGCCCACGGCAACAGCACAGCCAGTAGCATGGTACAAGTGGTCAAACAGTTGCTGGAAGTCGATCAAGTGACAGCGGTGGACATGCCATTAGATATGCCACCAGCTGTGGCGTTGAAAAAAATCGTGGATAGTGTGCGTGCTGTCAATGACGGTAGCGGAGTGATCCTGTTAGTCGATATGGGGTCTTTAGCAACCTTTAATAATGAGATCCAGCGGGAAACAGGCGTGGCTGTGCGGACAGTCGACATGGTGACCACCTCCATCGTGTTGGAGACGGTCCGTAAAGCGTCAGTGATCGGCACGGACCTCGATCAGCTCTATGATTCATTACGGAAGTTCCGTGGATATGGAGCGGTCACTGTGGAAGAACCAGTGACACAAAACCATCACCCTAAAGCGATCTTAGCGGTCTGTGCTTCAGGAAAAGGAACGGCGCAGCGTATCAAAGAATTGATCCAAAGTTCACTGTCAAAACGGCAAAACCAAAATGTTGAAGTGGTGACCTTATCGGTGGCGGATCTAAGAACGGATTTGGAACAGATTCAACAGCGTTATCGGTTGATTGCTGCAACGGGGATCATCGATCCCCATATAGATGCGCCATTTATTTCGCTGGAACGTTTTATTGACCAAGATGTCGATCTTTTGTTAGATGATATCCTATTAGAGAACGATTTGAGTTTTGAAGATGAAGTTCAGCTGGATGACCAACAGGCGAAAGCAATCTGCGTCCAGTATCTAGAAGAAAACTTTACGTATATCAATCCGAAAAAAGTGGTCGATCCTTTATGGAAGTTCAGCCAGGAGATCATTCGTGATCTTGAATTAGTGCAAGCGCAGCAAGGCTTTTTGATCAACTTTGTCATGCATAGTGCAGGTATGCTGGAACGAATCATTTTGCGGCAGCCATTGACAGTTGGGGAGAATGAGCTAGAGGCGATGCGTTCGGACCCACTTTACGCACTGCTTCATGTCCATGTCCAGTCGTTTAGTCGTTTGATGAATATTGAGATTCCTGATGCGGAAGAGTATTACTTGATGGAACTCGTAAAGAACCATCGGGAAAAAGAGCAATACCAATAATCATGAAAAATAATACAGATACACTAAAAAAGATACAGTATTTTTTAGTGTATCTTTTTTAGTGTATTATTCAAATGCTGATTCTTAAGGTTTTTTCAAGAATAGTGTATCGTAAAAACTTGGCACGCTTCTTGCTTCTATATAAGTGGATACAGGAGGTGATTGAAAAAAGAACAGATCCTCAATATGAAAAGCGGATCGATGGATGTAGGAGGCTTGCACAATGGGAATGGATATACGTCTTGCCCGAATCGACGATCGGTTGATTCATGGTCAGGTCGCCACAGCTTGGTCGAAAATGACTGGTATCAATCGAATCATCGTGGTCAGTGATGAGGTCGCAAATGACCAATTACGGAAGTTTCTCTTGAAAGAAGCTGCTCCACCAGGAATCAAATCCAATGTGGTGACAGTAGCAAAAATGCTTGAGGTGGCGCATAACACATTATTTAATACGCAAAAAGTCATGTTATTATTTACCAACCCTCAAGATGTAGTGACTCTGGTCAAAGGAGGCATTGACATTCGTTCCGTCAATATCGGCGGCATGAGCTTTTCAATGGGAAAACGGATGATCACTAATTTCGTGTCAGTCAATGATCAAGATCTTGCTTCATTGCTTTACTTGCAAAACCAAGGCATTGAAGTGGAGATACGCAAAGTTCCAGCTGATCGTAAAATCTTTTTGAAGGATATTTTGGAAAAAGAAGGTAGTCACCCTTAATTTTTTCGATGTTGTTTTTTCTTTCGTATTCGTGTCACATTTTTCAATTTTGATATAGGAGGTAAAAAGATGGTAGGAATTATCCTAGCAAGTCATGGAGAATTTGCTAACGGCATTTTGCAATCTGGTTCAATGATCTTCGGCGAACAAGAAAATGTTAAAGCTGTTACATTGATGCCAAGTGAAGGTCCAGATGACATCAAGGCAAAAATGCAAGAAGCAATTGCTACATTTGACGATCAAGAAGAAGTATTATTCTTAGTTGATCTTTGGGGTGGTACTCCTTTCAACCAAGCGAACAGCTTGTTTGAAGATCACAAAGACAAATGGGCAATCGTTGCTGGTATGAATTTACCAATGGTGATCGAAGCCTATGCTTCACGTTTTTCAATGAATACAGCGCATGAAATCGCTGCGCATATCGTTGAAACAGCTAAAGAAGGGGTCAAGGTCAAACCAGAAGAGCTTGAACCAGAAGAAGCGGCAGCACCAAAAGCAGTGCAAGACGATCAACCTAAAGGATCACTTCCTCCGGGAACTGTTCTAGGCGATGGCAAAATCAAAATCGTACTTGCACGTGTCGATTCACGTTTGTTGCATGGTCAAGTCGCAACAGCTTGGACAAAATCAGTCAATCCATCTCGGATCATCGTTGTTTCTGACGCGGTGGCAAAAGATGACTTGCGTAAAAAACTGATCGAACAAGCAGCTCCTCCAGGAGTAAAAGCGAACGTCATTCCAGTGGACAAAATGATTGAAGTTTCTAAAGACCCTCGTTTCGGGAATACGAAAGCTTTACTTTTATTTGAAAACCCACAAGATGTATTACGCGCTGTTGAAGGTGGCGTTGACATCACTGAAGTGAACGTTGGTTCAATGGCTCACTCTGTTGGGAAAGTTGTTGTAAGTAAAGTATTGTCGATGGGTACAGATGATGTGAATACATTTGAAGATCTAAAAGAACGCGGCATCAAATTCGATGTGCGTAAAGTACCAAATGACTCTCGAGACAACATGGACGAAATCTTACGCAAAGCCAAAAATGAATTGGCAAATAAATAGAAACGTATTCAACTAAATAGGAGGTCTATCATGACTATTATATCTATGGTATTAGTAGTACTCGTTGCCTTTTTAGCTGGTATGGAAGGGATCTTGGATGAATTCCAATTCCATCAACCGCTAATCGCGTGTACTTTGATCGGTTTAGTGACCGGTAATTTGGAAGCATGTATCATTTTGGGCGGATCATTACAAATGATCGCACTTGGATGGGCAAACATCGGTGCCGCTGTTGCACCTGATGCTGCATTGGCGTCTGTTGCATCTGCAATTATTTTAGTTTTAGGTGGACAAGGAACTGCTGGTGTTGATACAGCGATTGCCGTTGCAATCCCTCTAGCTGTTGCTGGTTTGTTCTTGACAATGATCGTTCGTACATTGGCTGTGCCAATCGTTCACTTTATGGATGCGGCTGCTGAAGAAGGCAACATTCGTAAAATTGAAATGTGGCACGTGATCGCTGTATGTATGCAAGGGGTTCGTATTGCGATTCCTGCAGCTGCATTGTTGGCAATCCCTGCTGCAACTGTTCAAAACTTCTTAGAATCAATGCCTGCATGGTTGACTGATGGTATGGCTATCGGTGGTGGTATGGTTGTTGCCGTTGGTTACGCAATGGTTATCAACATGATGGCAACTCGCGAAGTATGGCCATTCTTTATTATCGGTTTCGTTATCGCAGCTATCTCTGAATTGACATTGATCGCTATCGGTGCCTTGGCAGTAGCAATCGCATTGATCTACTTGAACCTAACTAAAATGGGTGGATCATCAAATGGAGGCGGCGGCAGCAACACTGGCGACCCTCTAGGCGATATCTTGAATGACTATTAGAATCGAAGGAGGAGAAAAAAATGGCAGAAAAAATTCAATTAAATAAAAAAGATCGTTTAGCCGTAGCATGGCGCTCTACCTTCATTCAAGGTTCATGGAACTATGAACGTATGCAAAATGGTGGTTGGGCATTCTCAATGATTCCAGCAATCAAAAAATTATACAAAACAAAAGAAGACCGTGCCGCTGCTTTAAAGCGTCACTTAGAATTCTTTAATACTCACCCATATATCGCATCACCAATCTTAGGGGTAACACTAGCGTTAGAAGAAGAACGTGCCAATGGCGCGCCTGTCGATGACGTAGCGATCCAAGGGGTAAAAGTTGGGATGATGGGTCCTTTAGCCGGTGTCGGTGACCCTGTGTTCTGGTTTACTGTCCGTCCGATGTTAGGTGCATTAGGTGCTTCTCTTGCTTTAGGCGGAAACATTTTAGGCCCAATCATCTTCTTCGTTGCTTGGAACATCATCCGTTGGGCATTTATGTGGTACACACAAGAATTCGGCTACCGTGCTGGTTCTAAAATCACAGATGACCTTTCAGGTGGTTTGCTACAAGATGTAACAAAAGGTGCTTCTATTTTAGGGATGTTCGTATTAGGGTCACTTGTTCAACGTTGGGTTTCGATTTCCTTTGCACCAGTTGTCTCAAGCGTACCGCTTGATGAAGGTGCCTATGTCGACTGGGCAAACTTGCCTTCCGGTTCAGCTGGTTTGCAACAAGCCTTCCAACAAGTAGCTGAAGGCCGTGCATTGACTGATACAAAAGTAACAACATTGCAAAACAACTTGGATCAATTGATTCCTGGTTTAGCTGCATTATTGCTTACTTTGTTATGTATGTGGTTATTGAAGAAAAAGTTTCTCCAATCGTCATTATTATCGGTCTATTCTTAGTCGGTATCGGTGGACACTTGATCGGATTGTTATAATCTTTTCAATGAGAGGTGCTTGGGGGAACCCAAGCATCTTTTTATTTATTCGCCAAATATGCCGCAAACACGTATAATAGGTAACAATAAGACGATATAGAATGGAGTAAGCGCAAATGGTACAATCCCTTAATACAAAAGTTGATTTGACGATCGATGCTACGTCTTTTTTAGGTATCAATGAATACGGCAAAATCATGATCGGCGATAATGCCTTTGAGTTTTACAATGATCGTGACAAACGCAAGTTTATTCAAATTCCTTGGGAAGACGTCGACTATGTGATCGCTTCGGTCTTGTTCAAAGGACGTTGGATCCCACGTTATGCGATTCGGACCAAAAAGAATGGGACGTATACCTTCTCATCAAAAGAACCAAAAAAGTTCTGCGGGCAATTCGCGAATACGTTGACCCAGATCATATGGTCCATTCTCTTGGCTTTTTCGATATCTTAAAACGGGCAATTACCCGTAGAAAATAACAAGAGAGCATATGTTTTTCCAATTGATTCTCAATGTGTTACCCTTTTTATAAGAAAGTTTAGGAGGGGTTATTATGCACTTTTTATGGACATTGATCGTGGGAGCGGTCATCGGGTCGATCGGCGGTGCTATCGCAGGAGAAAAACGCGGTTGCATTTTTGATATCGTGGCAGGACTTGTGGGCGCATCAATCGGACAAGGCTTATTCGGCACTTGGGGACCACAAGTGGCAGGAATGGCAATCGTGCCGGCAATCATTGGCGCAGTCATTTTCGTGGCAGTCGTATCGTTCTTTTTGGGACGTAAAAGATAATTATCAAAGAAGCAATCCATCGACTGGGTTGCTTTTTTTGTGCATTGAAGCTATCTAGAAGAGAGTAACGAGAGAGTAAACTAGAGTCTTTTTAAAATACCATTCTTTTCATTCGTATTGTTTGATTTTTTAGAAAACTTTTCGCTTACTTTCCGCTTTTTCTGGAAGTTTGTTATAATACTATCGTATAGAAAAAGAAAGTAGGGAACGATACATGTTAAGAGTCGAAAAATTACGCGAAGCAATGAGAAAAGATTCGATTGATGGGTTCTTGATCACCAGCCCATACAATTTGCGTTACTTGACAAACTTTACCGGTACAACTGGTTTAGCAGTCATTACGTTAGACAAAGCCTTTTTTGTAACAGATTTTCGTTATACAGAACAAGCAGCTGCTCAAGCCCAAGGATTTGAGATCGTAAAAAATAGCGGGCCGATTTTTGAAGAAGTTGCAACCATCTGCCAGAATGAAGAAATCAATGTCTTAGCATTTGAAGAAAGTTTCGTCAGCTTTGCTGAATACTCCGTCTTAGAAGACTTGATCGAGGAATCATCACTAGCCCCTGTATCGGGGATGATCGAGGCTTTGCGGGAAGTCAAAGATGAGGAAGAGATCGCATTGATCCAACAAGCCTGCCATATCGCCGATCAAGGATTTGAACATATTTTGAAAATGATCCGCCCAGGAATGACCGAAATCGAAGTGGCGAATCAGTTGGATTTCTTTATGCGTTCATTAGGTGCCACAAGCGTATCTTTTGAAACGATCGTGGCTAGTGGTCTGCGTTCAGCAATGCCCCATGGAGTTGCCAGTGAAAAAGTGATCGAACAAGGTGATCTGATCACGTTAGACTTTGGCTGTTATTATCAAGGCTATGTGTCTGATATGACTAGAACCTTTGCAGTAGGCGATCCTGGCGATAAATTGAAGGAAATCTATCAAATCGTACTTGAAGCACAAGAAAAAGTCTTGGCAGCAGCAAAACCTGGAATGACCGGAATTGAACTAGATGCGATCGCCCGGGATCACATTGCTTCCTTTGGCTACGGAGATGCCTTTGGTCATTCAACAGGTCATGGGATTGGTTTAGAGATCCACGAAGGACCAAATGTATCTTTCCGCGCTGATAAAGCATTTGTTGTCGGAAACGTCATTACAGATGAACCAGGAATCTATCTTCCAGGAATTGGCGGCGTTCGTATCGAAGATGATCTTTTGATCACCGAAACGGGCAATAAAGTGTTGACACATTCACCGAAAGAATTGATCATTCTCTGATTCATCGACCTTGTTTTTCAGAAAATTCATTGAGAATAGTGGGTTATTATAGATTCTCAGTGCAGAAAATGATAAACTTAGAGCGAGAAGAAACACTGTGCCATGGATGTTATTGATTGAATCAAGCGTTGGTTTGCTTCAAACGGAAAAAACGAGCGATTTTTTTACAAACAATACGGTACAGCTGTTTAGAATGGAGGCAAAAACGTATGAATGAAGATAAAAACCTTGTATTAAATGCAAGTCCTGAATTAGGCGAGATCGTCATCGCGCCAGAAGTGATCGAGATCATTATTGGGATCGCTGCTTCTAAAGTGGAAGGTGTCTATGGGATGCGAGGAACACTGGCAAACAGTGTCACTGAATTATTAGGTCGCGCAGCTCATGGCAAAGGGGTCTACTTAACGATCGATGAAACAGGGATCAAAGTGGATATCTACTGCTATATTACTTATGGGATGTCAGTGCCTAAAGTGGCAATGGAGATCCAAGAACGGGTCAAACAGCAAGTCTTATTTATGACAGATGTGCAACTGGCTGAAGTAAATGTTCATGTTGTGGCAGTCGTGCCAGAAAAAGTAGATTTACCAGACATCGAAGAATTATTTGGAAACGACGAGGAAGAAAATGAGTAAAGAATTATCACGGCATGAAATACGGAAAATGGCGTTACAAGCTTTATTTCCACTAGACTTTAATAAAGATTTAACGAAACAAGATGCCATCATGCATGCCATCGAGTTGGAACACCATGAATTGATTGATGAAGAACAAGAGCATTTTGTGCCTGTTTATTTAGATCAATTAGTGGCAGGTGTTTGTCGTTACAAAGAAGCTTTGGATGAAGTCATTCAAAGTCATTTAAAAGCCGGTTGGAAAATCCAGCGTTTATCAAAAATGGACGTGACGATTTTACGAATCGCTTTGTATGAAATGATCTATGTGGATAATGTGCCGAATCGTGTGGCATTGAATGAAGCGATCGAATTAGCGAAAACCTTTAGTGACGATCAGTCCAGAAAGTTTGTCAACGGTATTTTATCGACAGTCAATCAAGAGCTAGAAACAAAAAACAACCAAGTAAGTGAGTAATTTTCAGCCCTAACCATATCGATCAAAAGAGCACAGCTTTTTTTCGATCGAGTCAGAAACCGAACGATTTATGAGCAACCGCCTTGTTTTGACGGTCTTGCTTGATCGTTCGGTTTTTTCGCACATACTTTGTCGGATTACCCTCGTATTTTCCGAAAAAAGGGAGCGTTAGACGGTGTTTTTCTTTTCAGAAAATGCTATGATAGAACACATGAAGAAGCAGATCGACAAACGATTGGTGCGTTTCTTTTTACAAACAAAGTCAGTATAATCAGGTTGGAGGAGTTGTCAGAATGGGTACATTGATTAATGGAAAAGAATTGGCTGAAAAAATGCAAGCAGCGTTTCTTTCAGAGACAGCATCACTAAAAGAGCAAGGTGTGACACCGGGATTAGTTGTTTTACTTGTTGGAGAAGACAAAGCAAGTCAGACTTATGTGAAAAATAAAGAACTAGCTGCGGCGAAAATCGGCATCAATTCCCGTGTTGCCCGCTATCCTGAATCCATTACCGAGGCAGAATTATTAGCAGAAATCGAACAGTTCAATAACGATGACGCCTTTCATGGCATTTTGGTTCAACTTCCTTTGCCAAAACATATCAATGAAGAAAAAGTACTGTTAGCCATCAAACCAGAAAAAGATGTCGACGGCTTTCATCCAATCAATTTAGGAAAATTATTCGCCGGTGTACCTGACCGAATTCCTTGTACTCCTTATGGCATCATGAAAATGTTTGCTGCGTATGGGATCGAATTGGAAGGGAAAAATGCCTTAGTGATCGGTCGCAGCAACATTGTCGGAAAACCAATGGCGCACTTGCTCTTAGGGGCAAATGCCACTGTGACCATCGCTCATTCAAAAACCAAAAATCTGCCTGAGTTAGCGAAGCAAGCGGACATTTTAGTCGTGGCGATCGGCCGCGGTCATTTTGTCACAAAAGACTTCGTAAAAGAAGGGGCCGTGGTGATCGATGTAGGAATGAATCGGGATGCCAATGGCAAGTTGATCGGCGATGTCAAATTTGATGAAGTTGAACCGATCGCTAGCTATATCACTCCGGTACCTAGAGGTGTAGGACCAATGACGATCACGATGTTGATGGCCCAAACGATCGAGGCAGCAAAGGAGACAATGAAAAACTAAATGGCGCAAGAATATTTAACGGTGACCGCATTAACAAAATATATCAAGCGTAAGTTTGACGTCGATCCGTATCTAGAGCGAGTTTATTTGACGGGGGAGATCTCTAATTTTCGTCGTCGCCCCAATCACCAATACTTTAGTTTGAAAGATGATGGTGCAAAGATTTCGACCGTCATGTTCAAAGGCGCTTTTGACAAGCTGCGCTTTCAACCAGAAGAGGGCATGAAAGTCATGGCGGTTGGGCGTATCACCTTGTATGAGGCAAGCGGAAATTACCAGATGGTGATCGATCACATGGAACCAGACGGTGTCGGTGCCCTTTATCAAGCCTATGAACAATTAAAGCAGAAATTGGCAGCGGAAGGATTATTTTCTGCACCGAAGCAGTCATTGCCGAAATACCCGAAACGCATCGCAGTCTTGACCAGTCCTAGTGGGGCGGTGATCAGAGATATCATCACGACGACCCAGCGGCGTTATCCCATTGCTCAGATCGTTTTGTACCCAACCGTGGTACAAGGCAACAAAGCTGCGGATGATGTGGTGAAAAATATCCAACGAGTCGAAGCCGATGGGACCTTTGATACTATGATCATCGGACGTGGGGGTGGATCGATCGAAGACCTCTGGCCTTTCAATGAAGAACGAGTGGCAAGAGCCATTTTTGATGCAAAAACCCCCATTATTTCTTCAGTGGGGCATGAAACCGATACGACGATTGCCGATTTAGTGGCGGATGTTCGGGCGGCAACTCCGACCGCTGCAGCCGAATTAGCGGTGCCGGTGCTGTCGGAGGAGATTTTGCGGATCGAAGAAAGACAAGCCCGATTAGAGCAAGCATTTATGCACCAGATCCAGTACAAACAAGAACGCTATCAGCGAGTGATTGGATCGTATGTTTTTCGGCAACCAGAGCGCTTGTATGAGGCACAGTCCATCAAACTCGATCAGTTGCAGCAGCGGATGCAGCAAGGCTTACAAACCTTGCTTTATGACAAGGATCGCCATGCACAGCAATTGATTTCACGGTTGGCACAACAACAACCAAAAGCGCGATTACAAGCCAGCAACCAAGAGGTCAGTTATCTTTCCCAACGCTTAACCAAAGCCATGAAAGATATCTATGCAGCAAAAGAAAATCAATTTGCAAATGCAGTCCAGTCTCTTGATTTACTCAGCCCACTAAAAATCATGGGTCGGGGCTACAGCTATACCACGAAAAATGAGCAGGTGATCAAGTCGATTGATGCGATCGAGCCAGAAGACCAGCTGACGATCCATTACCAAGATGGCCAAGCACTTGTCGAAGTTATTAGTACAGAAGGAGTTAATCATGGCAAATCCAACATTTGAAGAATCATTACAAGAATTAGAACAAATCGTAACCCGTTTGGAACAAGGCGATGTTCCATTGGAAGAAGCGTTAGATGCTTTTCAAAAAGGCATGGTTTTGAGCAAGCAATGCAAGGACACTTTGAGTAAAGCAGAAAAGTCCTTAACAAAAATGATGACTGAATCCAACGAAGAAGTGCCTTTTGAAGAGGAAAACCAATGAGTGCTTTAACCGAATTCACAAAAGCGCACGCCTCTTTGATTGAAGAAGTCATGGAACGCTTTGTCAAAGAACACACCTCTGATCAACGATTGTTTGAAAGCATGCAGTATTCGATCCAAGCCGGCGGCAAACGCATTCGTCCGCTTTTATTGGCTGCAACGTCGCCGCTTTTCACAAACCTATCAATACCGCGGTGTACCAGTGTGCGGCAGCCTTAGAAATGGTGCATACCTATTCGCTGATCCATGACGATCTGCCTGCTATGGACAACGATGATCTGCGCCGAGGCAAACCCACCAACCATAAGGTTTTTGGTGAAGCTTTAGCGATTTTAGCTGGAGATGGTCTTTTGACAGCTGCGTTTCAATTAGTCGCTATGGCGGAAATCGAAGCCAATCAAAAAGTCTTATTGCTACAGCAGTTAAGCAAAGCGGCGGGGACGCAAGGAATGGTCGCCGGCCAAGCAGCCGATATTCAAGGGGAAAACCAAGCCCTTAGTCTTGAGGAACTGATTTCTGTTCACGAACGGAAAACCGGCGAATTGATTCGCTTTGCGGTGATTGCCGGAGGTGTCCTAGCCGACCAGACGGAAGAAGTTCTGCAAGAATTGGATCGCTTTGCCCAGCATATTGGGTTAGCCTTTCAAATTCGCGATGATCTGTTGGATGCTACTAGCACGACCGAAGAGCTAGGAAAAGTTGTCCGTCGAGATGACGAATTGGCGAAAAGTACCTATCCTGCTTTGCTTGGCTTAGCAGGGGCGCAGCAAGCCTTGACAGAGGAATTATCCAAGGCTAAAGAAATTCTGGCGCAATTAAGTCAATACGGTCAATTTACGCCGGATGTTTTATTGGCATTTGTGGAACGATTTGAGATTCGAGGGAACGCATGAAGAAAGAACGAGTAGATGTTTTAGCTGTCCAGCAAGGCCTGTTTGAGACTCGCGAGCAAGCCAAACGAGGAGTGATGGCTGGATTGGTTTACAAAGAAAAAAATAATGAACGACTTGATAAACCGGGAGAAAAAATTGCTGCAGATACACTGTTGCAGATCAAAGGCAAGAAGCTGCCGTATGTTTCTCGTGGTGGTCTCAAGTTAGAAAAAGCGCTCAAAGTCTTTGATTTTGACGTAACCGATAAAATCATGTTAGATATCGGCGCTTCCACCGGCGGTTTTACTGATGCAGCGTTGCAAAATGGTGCCAAAAAAAAGCTATGCACTGGATGTGGGATACAATCAGTTAGCCTGGAAGCTGCGGCAAGATGAGCGAGTGATCGTAATGGAACGGGTCAACTTCCGTTATGCAAAACCAACTGATTTTTTAGACGGTCTTCCTGATGCCGCTACGATCGATGTTTCTTTTATTTCACTTAAACTGATTTTACCCCCGCTGTATGATATTTTGGTAGCGGGCGGCGAAGTGATGGCGCTGATCAAGCCTCAGTTTGAAGCAGGTAAAGAAGCGGTGGGGAAAAACGGGATCGTTCGTGATCCCAAAACCCATGAACGAGTGTTGGAGGAAGTACTCACCTTTGCGCAAGAAACAAAATTTGATGTATTAAATCTAAGTTTTTCACCCATCACTGGCGGCGAAGGGAATATCGAGTTTATCGTACATTTAAAGAAAAGCCTACAAGAAGGTACCGCAGCAGGGATCGATATCCCGAAAGTTGTTGCATCAGCACATGAGACCTTTCATCAACCAAAATAAAGAATGGAAGAGAGTGGACATTTTACTTGTCGGCTCTCTTTCTTTCTTGCGCAAAATAGGATAAAATTAGTAGGAATTCATTCAGGAGGAACAAGAGATGAGAAAAAAGAACGGCATCGCTTGATTACACGATTGTTAAGTGAACAAGATATTCAGAAACAAGAAGATTTTGTGGAGTTGTTAAAAGATCGCGGCGTCTCAGTTACACAAGCAACTATATCAAGAGATATCAAGGAATTGAAGTTAGTGAAAGTTCCTTCCCAAAAAGGCGGCTATCGCTACAGTATCCCACAAGAGACAACGGAAGACGTGAGTGGTAAACTAGATAAAATCCTAAAAACGGCTTTTGTTTCTGTCGATCGAATGGACAAATTTGTGATCCTGCGCACACTGCCCGGCAATGCCTCGGCTTTGGCGAATTTAATCGATAAACGTTATGCCAAGGAATTATTTGGCACGTTAAACGATGATGACAACGTCTTGATGATCACTAGAACAGAAGCAGATACCGAGAATCTATTCAGGGATTTCCAACGTTACGTTTAGAAGAGGAGGCAAGGGATGCTTTTAGAATTGTCGATCCAAAATTTTGCGATTATTTCCAACTTACACTTATCTTTCCATGAAGGAATGACGGCACTGACAGGTGAGACAGGTGCCGGGAAATCAATTATTATCGATGCGATGGGTTTGCTAGCAGGCGGTAGAGGTTCCAGCGACTATTTGCGTCAAGGAGCAGAGAAATGTCGTTTAGAAGGGATCTTCGAATGGCCGAATCAGCAGGAGTTCAAAGAGTTGACCGCAGATTTAGGTATTGATGAAGAAGAAGTTTTGATCGTACAACGAGATATCTCTCAATCGGGGAAAACTATTTGTCGTGTCAATGGTCGAACCGTTACCTTGTCGGTTTTGCGTCAAATCGGTTTATTCTTAGTCGATATCCAAGGACAAAAATGAGCATCAAGAGCTGCTGCAACCGGAAAAACATTTGGCATTGATGGATGGATTTGGGGATGATAGCTTTAAAGCGGAACTTGCGGATTACCGTCAAGCCTATCAAAGCTATCGCTCCTTAGAAAAACATGTCCGAACCATTCAAGAAAATGAACAGCTCTATGTGCAGCGAATGGACATGCTGCGTTTTCAACAAGAAGAGATCGCCCAAGCCGAATTGATGGAAAACGAAGAAGAACTGCTGATCGACGAACGGGAAAAACTCACGAACTATCAAAAAATCGTGGATGCCTTGGGACAAAGCTATGGTGCTCTATCAGCTGAGGAAGTCAATAGTTTAGATGGGGTTAGTGTGGCATTGTCAGAGATCCAGTCGATCGCCCATCTTGATCCTGCGTATGAAAAAATCAGTGAAGCGATCCAAAGCGCGTATTACTTGTTGCAAGATGCAGCCACCGATATTTCGCGACAAGTCGACAACCTTGAATTAGATGAAGGCCGACTGGAAGAAGTCATTTCGCGGCTGGAAACGATTCGTCAATTGAAGCGTAAATATGGGGAGTCGATTCCTGTGATCCTAGCTTATTATGATGAGATCAGTAAAGAAATCAGCGAATCAGCCTATACGGAAGGTCAGTTGGAGCAATTAGAAGAAGAGCTTGCCCAAAAAGCTGAAGCTGTTTGGCAGTTGGCGGAAGCCTTGCACGTCAAACGACGTGAATTGGCTCATCGTTTAGAAAAAGAAATCGTTCAAGAGTTAAAAGAGCTGTATATGGAACACGCGCAGTTTGAAGTACGGTTCGCACCTGGCTCAAAACAATTAAGCAGCAGCGGCTTTGATACCGTGGAGTTTTATTTGACCACCAACCCCGGTGAAGGCATGAAACCATTAGTGCGAGTTGCTTCTGGAGGAGAGCTTTCCCGGATCTTATTAGCGCTTAAATCGATTTTCTCCCGCAAGCAAGGAATCACTAGTATTGTCTTTGATGAGGTGGATACTGGGGTCAGTGGCCGAGTAGCTCAGGCAATCGCCGAAAAAATCGCCAAGATTGCAGCCAATTCGCAAGTTTTGTGTATCACTCACTTGCCGCAAGTAGCTGCTGTAGCGGATAATCAATATTTTATTGAAAAAGCAATTCAAGAAGGACGGACGGAAACCCATGTCCGTAAACTATCTAAAGAAGAACGAGTGGCAGAGATTGCCCGTATGCTCTCAGGTGCAGAAATCACCGATTTAACGATCGAACATGCACGAGAACTATTGGCACTGGCACACCGATAAAAATTGGGAAACATTCGTAAAAAGAGTCAGGAGATGATGGACCCGTAAGTTTCGTCTGTCATCCTTTCCTGATCTTCTTTTTTGCAGGAGGATATGATGAGAAAAAGAACAAAAGTTTTGATCGGTGTATTGATCACCGTTGTTATTTTAACTATTGCTGGTTGGGTCGGTTGGCAACAACTGCATTACCCAGCAGTGGATGCTGCAGTTACAGCTGCGAAAGAGGCAGATGATGAGGGAAATGTCCTTTATTTTGCTGGAGATAAAGAAAAGCCATTGGTTATTTTCTATCCCGGTGCTCTTGTCGATGCGGAAAGCTATAGTGTATGGGCAGCAGGTTTAGCGGAAAAAGGCTATCCTGTCGCGATCGTTAAAATGCCCTTTAACATGGCTGTTTTAGCAGGCAATCGTGCAGAAGCCGTTTTGAAAGAAATTCCCCATGACTCCTATGTGATAGGTGGTCATTCATTAGGTGGCGTCATGGCAAGCCGTTTTGCAGCGAATCAGTTGGCTGCAAATGACAAGGATTTAAAAGGGGTCTTTTTCTTTGCAAGTTATCCCGATGAAAAAGGTTCGTTAGCTGATCAATCGATTTCTGTGTTGTCACTATCAGGTAGTCAAGATCAAGTAGTAAATCAAGAAAATTGGCAAGCCGCCCGCAGCTTCCTACCAGATTCGACCATCTTCGAAACAATTGAAGGCGGCAATCATGCTGGCTTTGGTACTTATGGGTTACAGAAAGGAGAAGCAGCTGCTGATTTATCAAATGAAGCACAGCAAAAAGCCATCATTGAGCAGATGGCATCATGGTTAAGTGAATTAGAGTAAAAAAGACGGCAGAAGATGCATAGAAATGCTTCTTTCTGCCGTTTCGATTCAACAGACATTTTGGGGAAATGTTGATGAAATCGTGAAAACGCTGAACATAACAACATATTGTACTTGATTGGGGAAGCAAGATTAATAATTATGTTCTTTTAAAATACGTTTCCTCTCACAGTATAGCATAGTACACGTTCATGATGCACGTAATTTAATTAAGAAATCCTGTCATTTTATTTACAAAACAGTTATTTTGTAAAAGAAAAAAAGCGTTTTAAATAAACTGACAATCGTAGTCCCAGAAAAAAAAGCAAATAATAATTTTCATTGATTTCAACTAATGGTAAAATGAAAATAATTGATTTTTACAATCAATGACTTTCGAAAGTACAAGAGCGTTATGATGAAAAAATTAAAACTTCTAAGTCCTATCATCGGATTGGTTATTTTACTCTCAGGATGTGCAAGCTGGGCAGATCGAGGAGAATCGATCACAGCAGTCGGGTCTTCTGCCTTGCAGCCACTCGTAGAAACAGTTGCGGAAGAATTTCAAAATTCAAATCCGGGACGGTTCATTAATGTCCAGGGGGCGGAAGCGGAACCGGATTAAGTCAAGTCCAAGCAGGCGCAGTCGATATCGGGAATTCTGATTTGTTTGCAGAAGAAAAGCCGGGAATCGATGCGGATGCCCTCGTTGACCACCGGGTCGCAACGGTGGGTATCACACCGATCGTTAACAAAGGGGTCGGGATCACAGATATTTCTACAGAAGATTTAAAAAATATCTTCCTAGGAAAGATCACCAATTGGAGCGAAGTCGGTGGCAATGATCTACCCATTGTTTTATTGAACCGGGCGACCGGTAGTGGTACGAGAAGCACGTTTGAAAAATGGATCATGGATGGTGAAACAGCAATTCCTTCCCAAGAGCAAGATTCTAGTGGAATGGTTCGCTCGATCGTTTCTGATACACCAGGGGCTATTAGCTACGTTGCATTTTCTTATGTGACCGATGAAGTCAATGTCCTTTCAATTGATGGTGTTGAACCTACGATTGAAAATGTGACGACGAATGATTGGAAAGTTTGGGCGTATGAGCATATGTATACAAAAGGAGAACCAACCGGATTAACTGCTGAGTTTTTAGAATATATGCTTTCTGACGAAGTCCAAGAGCATATCGTTGGCGATCTAGGCTATATTCCAATCTCGATCATGCAGGTGGAAAGAGACTGGGAAGGCAACATTGTCGAATAATCTTTACACAAAATTTACACAAGCTTTAACAGAAATTGATGTTGAACCGATAAACTAATGGTTATGAGTTTAGTTTGATTTTTGAGGAGGAACCCTCGTGGAAAATGTAAAAGAAGTGTTAACAAAAAAATCTAAGCGCGCAAGAATGGAGCAAAGAGGAAAGCTGGTCAGCTTTCTATGTATCGCGTTGATTGTATTGGTTGTGATCTCCATTTTTTATTTCGTTGCTAGCCGAGGATTAGCGACATTCTTTGTAGACAAAGTCAATGTGTTTGACTTTTTGTTTGGTACCCAATGGAATCCAAGTGCTGTTGGTCCTGATGGCCAACCTTTAGTTGGTGCTTTACCGATGATTCTTGGTTCGTTCTTCGTAACGTTCCTATCAGCAATCGTTGCAACACCTTTTGCCATTGGTGCAGCCGTCTTTATGGTGGAGATTTCCCCTCGTAACGGAGAGAAGATCTTGCAGCCGGTCATCGAACTTTTAGTCGGTATTCCTTCTGTAGTTTATGGTTTTATCGGTTTGTCTGTCGTTGTACCAGCAGTCCGCTCCGTTTTTGGCGGTACTGGGTTTGGGATCTTGGCGGGGACCTTTGTCCTGTTTATCATGATCTTACCGACAGTGACTACGATGACGGTCGATGCGCTACGGGCAGTCCCTCGGCATTACCGTGAAGCTTCGTTAGCTTTAGGTGCAACGCGCTGGCAGACGATTTACAAAGTGGTTCTACGAGCAGCTGTTCCTGGTATTTTAACAGCGGTTGTTTTCGGAATGGCTCGCGCATTTGGGGAAGCATTGGCGATCCAAATGGTTATCGGTAATGCGGCATTGATGCCAACTAGCTTAGTGACACCTGCTTCAACATTGACTTCTATCCTAACGATGGGTATCGGAAATACGATCATGGGGACAGTCCAAAATAATGTCTTGTGGTCATTAGCCTTGATCTTGTTATTGATGTCCTTACTGTTTAACATTGTGATTCGCTTTATTGGGAAGAAAGGAGCCTTGAAATAATGAATGCGAAACGTTCAGATAAAATTGCTACCGGCGTCTTGTATGCCGTTGCTGGCATCATTGTATTGATTTTGGCTTCCTTATTACTGTACATTTTGGTACGTGGTATTCCTCATATCAATTGGGAGTTTCTGACTTCTTCTTCAAAAGCGTACCAAGAAGGCGGCGGGATCGGCATCCAATTGTTCAATTCCCTTTACTTGCTTTTAGTAACAATGATCATTAGCTTTCCGATTTCTTTAGGAGCGGGGATCTACTTATCCGAATATGCAAAGAAAAATTGGTTGACGGATATCATTCGGACATCGATCGAAATCTTGAGTTCACTGCCTTCTGTGGTTGTCGGTCTCTTTGGTTTCTTAGTCTTTGTTATCCAGTTTGGTTATGGCTTTTCGATCATTTCAGGTGCTTTGGCATTGACTTTCTTTAATTTGCCACTATTGACGAGAAATGTGGAAGAATCTCTACAAGCGATTCATTACACGCAGCGTGAAGCGGGCTTGTCTTTAGGCTTATCACGTTGGGAAACTGTCACACGTATTATTGTTCCAGAAGCAACACCAGGGATTTTGACTGGGGTCATTCTAAGTTCTGGTCGGATTTTTGGTGAAGCGGCAGCGCTGATCTACACTGCAGGACAAAGTGCACCGGCCCTTGATTTTACAAACTGGAATCCATTGAGTGTTTCCAGCCCGATCGGTCTTTTCCGACAAGCGGAGACGCTAGCAGTCCATATTTGGAAAATCAATACAGAAGGTACGATGCCTGATGGCGCGCAAGTTTCAGCCGGGGCTTCGGCGGTATTGATCATTGCCGTCTTGCTATTTAACTTTGGCGCCCGTGCAGCTGGCAAACGGTTGTACAAGAAAATGACGTCAGCATAAGGAGAATGACAGTATGAACGATTACAATTGGGACGATCGAAATATCATTACCTTCGATAAACCAGAAGATGTGGCGCTTTATACCACTGACTTGCATGTATGGTATGGATCAAATGAAGCCATCAAAGGCATTGATCTACAATTTGAAAAAAACAAAATCACCGCATTGATCGGGCCTTCCGGTTGCGGAAAATCAACGTATCTGCGTTCTTTGAATCGAATGAATGATGGGATCGCAAACACGAGAGTCACAGGAAACATTATGTACAAAGGAGTCGACGTCAACACAAAAGAAGTCGATGTCTTCGAAATGCGCAAGCGGATCGGCATGGTTTTCCAACGACCAAATCCTTTCAGTAAATCGATCTATGACAATATTGCCTTTGCTTTACGTCGTCATGGAGAAAGAAACAAAAAGAAATTGGATGAAGCAGTCGAAACCAGCTTGAAACAAGCGGCTCTTTGGGATCAAGTAAAAGACAGTTTAGACAAAAGTGCTTTGGCATTGTCTGGTGGACAGCAGCAACGTCTGTGTATCGCTCGAGCCATTGCGATGAAACCAGATATCTTACTTCTAGATGAACCAGCCAGCGCCCTTGATCCCATCTCGACCGGGACAGTGGAAGAAACCCTCATCAACTTGAAAAACGACTATTCAATCATCATCGTGACCCATAATATGCAACAAGCTGCTCGGATCAGCGATTATACTGCCTTTTTCTACTTAGGAAATGCGATCGAGTACGATGAGACCCGTAAGATATTTACTCGTCCAAAAATTAAAGCAACAGAAGATTACGTATCCGGTCACTTTGGCTGAGCCGATTCGATCAGTAAACGGAGGCAAAACAATGGCAGAAGAAATTATTACATCGAAAGATCTGCATTTATACTACGGAAAAAAAGAAGCATTAAAAGGAATCGACCTTTCCATCAAACAAGGCGAGATCACTGCGATGATCGGACCTTCAGGTTGTGGGAAATCGACCTACTTGCGTTCTCTTAATCGAATGAATGATTTGATCCCTGGTGTGACAATTACAGGAAGTGTTGTCTATAAAGGGAAAGACATTTATAGTCCGAAGCAAGACATCGTTGATTTGCGTAAAGAAATCGGGATGGTTTTTCAACAACCGAATCCATTTCCCTTTTCAATTTACGAAAATGTGATTTATGGGTTAAAATTAAAAGGAGTCACCGACAAAGCGATTCTTGATAAAACAGTGGAAGAAAGCCTGAAAGCAGCGTCTGTCTGGGAAGATGTCAAAGATAAACTTCACCAAAGTGCGCTATCTTTATCCGGTGGACAACAGCAGCGGGTATGTATCGCTCGGGTATTGGCTGTCGATCCAGAAATCATTTTGCTGGATGAACCAACCAGTGCGTTAGACCCAATTTCATCTGGGAAAATCGAGAATACCCTTTTGGCACTGAAAGAACGCTATACCATGATCATCGTGACTCACAACATGTCACAAGCTTCAAGAATCTCAGATAAAACCGCCTTCTTTTTGGACGGCAACTTGATCGAGTTCAATGACACGAAAAAAGTGTTCCTAAGTCCAAGCAAAAAAGAAACAGAAGATTATATCTCAGGAAGATTTGGTTAGGAGGAAAAGGGATGTTGCGTACACAGTTTGAAGAAGAATTATTAAATCTACACAATCAATTTTATGAGATGGGTATGCTAGTCAGCAGTGCGATCCACAAATCCGTACGAGCATATGTCAGACATGATAAAGCAATTGCTCAAGAAGTGATCGAAAATGATTTGGCGATCAACAATATGGAAGTTCGTTTGGAGAAAAAGAGCTTTGAAATGATTGCTTTGCAACAACCAGTAACCACCGATCTACGAATGATCATTACTGTAATGAAAGCCAGCTCTGACTTGGAACGAATGGGAGACCATGCAGTATCAATCGCGAAGTCAACGATTCGGGTCAAAGGTGAAACACGGATCGCCGAAATCGAAAAAGAAATTTCTGATATGTCGGATTATGTCAAGAAAATGGTCGATAATGTTTTAGTTGCCTATGTAAAAACCGACCAAGAAGATGCCCGTATGATCGCCCAAATGGATGATCGGGTCAATGAGTATTACAAAGATATCTATTACAAAACGATCGAGAGTATGAAAGAAAATCCGGAAACCGTTGTTAGTGGAACCGACTATTTATCTGTTGCTCAGTACCTAGAACGTATCGGTGACTACGTAACGAATATTTGTGAATGGATCGTGTATCTTGCTACTGGGAAAATCAGTGAATTGAATACCAACCGTACGGAAATGATCTAAGAAACCAGCTTAGATTCTTGATCACTTATCTCTTTTATTAGAGATGGGACGGACCGTCGAAAGAAGTTGTCCTTCGGGAAACAACTTCTCTCGGCGGTCTTTTTGATGTGAAGCAAGTGCTACGGATGATTATGATTCATTGAAAAGGATCGTTAGTTTTACTAAGAGTTACAGAAGTAAGCATGCTTTTGACCTTCCATGCATTGAAAAGTCGATTATTGATTGAGTAGCGGCCAACAGCGGAAAAAACGGTTGTGAATGACCTCGAAAATCCTTCACAGTAGCAGTTTTATTCCTCAGAGTTGTTACTAGCTGAAACTTTTGTTTCCAATGGTTTTTCGTGGTACTGTTAAGATAAGGAAGATCGTTTTGTGCCTAAAGTAATCAAGAAGAAGTGCCGGTTCTGCTTGCCAATCTGCAGATTGAGAAAAACTTGGTACTTAAGACCTATGACACTTTCGCAAAAACAAGGCATAATAGGTTCGTAAGCTAAACTTGCAATCACACATTTGCTGAAGGAGGCAATTTCCATGAACGAAAGAGAACGTATATTGGATCTAGTAAAAAAAGGTGTGCTTTCTACAGAAGAAGCCTTAGATTTACTAGAAGGTATGGCAAAAGCCAAAGACGAAAAACAAATTAACAAAGCTGCTGCTGAGGTAACCGCGGATAAGAATGCGACAAGCCCATTTGATGATACTGAAAATAACGATGCGATGTTCACGTTTGACGGCGAAGAAAAGCTTCGTCAAAACGAAGCGCAAGACAAAGAAAATCTTGAAAAGATTCTCGATGGCTTAGCAACAGAAGCCAACCAAGCATCTGCTGAGTTGGACGAAATCAATGCTGAAATTCTTGGTGTCAAAGAAGAATTAAAAGAAGCACAAGAAACACTGATGCAATTGAACACCAAAGAAGAATTGGATCAATTGTCAGAAGATGAATTGGCAACACGTCATGAAACAGAAGCGACCATTACTGGCTTAGAAGAAACCTTAGATGGTTTAACCGAAGAAAAAGCAGAATTGGAAGCTAAACTAAAAAATATTCGTAAAGACCAATGGTCTCAAACGAAAGAGAAAATCTCTCAAAAATTAGATATTCCAGAAGATTGGAAAGAACAAGCGACCGATACTATCAATCAAGTAAGTGAAAAAATGGTCGATGCCAGCACACACTTCGGACATTTCTTGAAGAAAACGGTTCGGGCAGTGACAGAGTCAGTCAATGACAACATGGAATGGAAAGACATCAACTTAAAAGTTCCCGGTGTTGCAGCGACAAAATTTGAGCACACATTCAGCTATGACGAAACGGCAGCGACATTGATCGATGTGAAATTAGCAAACGGCAATGTTTCCTTCCAATTATGGGATGAACCAGGTGTCAAAGTAGATGCCAAAATCAAACTATATGGTAAAATGGATGCGGCGGAGCCTTTCGATGCTTTTGAAGCTAGAAGCCAAATCAATGTTGATGATGAACGCATCTCTTTCCAAATTCCCAACAAACGCATTCGTGCCGATCTCGTTTTCTATTTACCAAAACGTACCTATGATCATGTGGCAGTAAAACTATTGAACGGCAATGTTACATTCAATGAATTAGATGCGAAAGATGTCTATACAAAGTCAACAAACGGCAATATCGATTTCCGCAAAGTAAACGCATCGATGTTAGAGATTGAAGGCGTGAATGGAACGATCACTGTTCAAGATGGTGAGATTTTAGATGCCATCATCGAAACGGTGAACGGCGACGTTACGTTGACAGCAACGCCACAAAATACCGGCATTTCTTTAGTTAACGGTAATATCCGTGTGACCTATAAAGAAGAAACGGTCCAAAAATTAAACGCCAGTTCTGTAAATGGGAATGTCAAAGTAGCATTACCGACAGGAATCGGTTTTGAAGGGATCGCCAAAACAAGTTTAGGTAGCATCAACAATCGTTTAAGCGAGATGGAAGTTGTGCGTGAGAAAAAAGAACGCCTAAACCAACTATTGCAATTCCGTCGGGTTGCCGATAAAGTCGCACAAATCGATTTATCCACAACAACAGGAAATGTCTTTATCAAAGATACAGACAAATAAGAATCGCTGGGTTTACACTCATTAAAGAAAAGAAGGAAGGTGTAGATAAATGAACAAAAAATTAACAAAATCAGCCAATAACGTTGTCATTACAGGTACTCTAGGGGGTCTGGCAGAATACCTGCGAATCGATCCAACTATCGTTCGCGTGATCTATGTCTTTCTATCTTTAGTGACTGCTGGGTTCCCTGGAATCACTTTATATATCATCATGGCGGTCTTGATTCCTTCAGGACGCAAGAGCACCTCAGGATATGGCCACGACAATCACTACTACAAACAAAACAAATACAATGAAGCAAATCGTCCCCGTAAAGAAGCGGAAAAGGTGGAGGATGAGGACTGGAGTGACTTCTAGTGTCTTATTTTCAACGGCTTATCATGAATACACTGACGTTTGTCACATTGGCAGTTCTATTACCAAATATGATCCACGTTCAAAGCATTATGACTGCAGTGATCGCCAGTTTCGTACTGTCGATCCTGAATGCTTTGATTAAACCAATTCTGATCGTCATTTCATTTCCATTGACTTTACTGACGCTTGGTTTTTTCACCTTTGTGATTAATGCACTCATGCTGAATTTGACTTCGTATTTTGTTGGGTCAGCCAACTTCGGCTTCTCCTCGTTTGGAGCTGCGCTCTTAGTGGCGTTGATCATGTCAGTAATCAATATGATCGTGACCGAACACCATATCGAAAAATATTCACGTTAAAAAGACGTTTCACGTTTTCTCCACTAACTATGAAGCTAGTGGAGAAACGGAAACGTCTTTTTTAGTTTAACTGTTCTTCTTTGATGGCTGCCAGGTACGTATCTACTGCCTGTAACGTTTCATCAAGCGCTCCTTTTTCAAAAGGTGAACGCAAATGAGCAAGATCCAGGATCTCAAGGAATGTTTTCGTGCCGCCGACTTCGCAGATGGCCAAATAATCTTGCCAAGCGGTTTCGTCTTTTGCCACGATGAATCGATACCAAAATTGGAACGCACACACTTGCGCCAATGTATAATCGATATAATAGAAAGGTGATTCAAAAATATGTCCTTGTCTGAACCAATACAAGCCACGATCAAGGTCTGGATATTCTGAATAATCCCGTTCTGGGCAATATTGGCGCTCTAATTCCCGCCAACGGGCTTTGCGCTGTGCTGGTGACCACTCAGGATGCTCATAAACGTCTTGTTGGAAGTGATCCACTAAAACGCCATAAGGCAGAAATTGCAGGCTGCTAGCAAGATGCGCAAATTTGTATTTTTCTGTTTCTTCTTCAAAAAAGGCATCCATCCATGGCCAGGCGATAAACTCCATCGACATTGAATGGATCTCGCAAGACTCATAATTGGGAAAGAGAATTTCCGGTTCTTTGATCCAACGAGAGCGAAAGGCTTGAAAGGCGTGGCCAGCTTCGTGGGTCAAAACATCGACATCGCCAGAAGTGCCGTTAAAGTTGGCAAAGATAAATGGCGATTGATAGTCTTGGATAAACGTACAATAGCCGCCAGATTGTTTGCCTTTTTTGCTTAGTAGATCAAGTAGGTCATGCTCGACCATAAAATCAAAAAATTCGCCAGTTTCAGGGGATAGTTCCTGATACATCACACGGGCTTTTTCTACTAGTTCTTCAGGAGTTCCTTTAGGCTCTGCGTTACCACTAGGATAAACAAGCGGCAGGTCGGTAAAGGTTGCCTGAGTCAATTGATTACGCTGTGCCTGTCTTTGGTACAGTTTTTGGGTGATTGGGACGACTTTTTCCAAAATTTCCCGACGATAGGTTTCGATCATTGAACGATCATAGTCCCAACGATTCATTTGGGTATCCGCAAAGGCAACGTAATTTTCAAAGTCGAGCTTGTGGGCGATCTCGGTACGAACCTTGACCATCTCGTCATAAATTTGATCAAAACGGTCTTCATTTTCCGTGAAGAAAGCCGTTTGTTTTTCAAACGCTTCTTTTCGAACGCCGCGATCTTTGTTTTCGGTAAATGGTCGCAGTTGTGCTAGGGTATAGGTTTCTCCTTGGAAGTCGATTTGCGCAGAAGCGACCAATTTGCTGTAATCGGAAGCCAATTGGTTTTCTTTTTGAAACAATTCGATCAAGGCATCATCAAAAAGCTTCACGCGGCTTTCGGCAAACAAGAAAAGTGTTTCTGGATATTCGGCTTTTAATTCATCTAAGACTGGTGACGCCAGGAGTGCTTGATAGAATTGAAAATCCAGAGCTTCAAAATGAGGCTGGTATTCATTCCAAAAGGTGTCTTCTGCTTCATAAAAGGCATCGTTCGTATCGATCGAATAGCGGATCGAAGCCAAGTTCATTGCGGTATCGATCGTTCCTCTTAGTTCGTTCAAAGCATCAAGAGCTTGCTTCGCCTCCGAGAAGGTATCGGCTGACTGAAGGTTTGCTAAGGCTTTTTTGAATGTTTCTTGATAGACTGGAAAATCAGGGCGTTGATACGTGTATGCTGAAAATTTCATTAAAAATCCCTCCTTAGTAAAATAATAACACAAACGAAAAAGAATGAGGACTTCTATTGGCGAAGGTAGTAACTTTACTGATAGAATGATAAAATAGAACCAGAGTGTCGTTTACAAGAAGCAGCGGCAAGAATCATTGAGAAAAGAGGGAAAACCTATGGCAGAAACCGTCAAAGTCAGCGAGCTGGCGGAGGCTTTAAATTTAGAGATAGTGGAAGGAACTGAAAATAGTTTAGAAAGAGAAATCATTACCGGCGATATTTCCCGACCTGGTTTGGAATTGACGGGTTATTTTAATTACTATTCCCATGATCGTCTGCAATTATTCGGCAGCAAAGAGATCACCTTTGCGGAACGAATGATGCCAGAAGAACGCTTGATGGTGATGCGCAAAATGTGTGCCGATGATACACCGGGATTTATCGTTTCTCGCGGCTTGGAAGTGCCAGCAGAAATGATTCAAGCCTGCAAAGAACATGAGATCACGATTCTACGTTCGCCCATCTCAACGTCACGTCTGCAAGGAGAGCTTTCCAGTTTTCTCGATGGGCGTTTAGCAACAAGAACCAGTGTTCATGGGGTATTAGTGGATGTCTATGGCTTAGGCGTTTTGATCCAAGGCGATAGCGGAATTGGGAAAAGCGAAACAGCATTAGAGTTGATCAAACGTGGGCATCGGTTGATCGCTGACGATCGGGTGGACGTGTATAAGCAAGATGAATTGACTTTGGTAGGGGAACCGCCGAAAATCTTGCAGCACTTGATCGAGATCCGCGGAATCGGGATCATCGATGTCATGAATCTTTTTGGTGCCAGTGCCGTACGAGGGTATATGCAGGTTCAAGTAGCGGTGTATTTAGAAGCTTGGGCGAAAGACAAAAAGTATGATCGACTAGGAACCGATGATACGACGGTTGAAATTGGTGGCGTCGATGTACCACAAATCAAAATCCCGGTAAAAACGGGTCGAAATGTTGCGATTATTATCGAAGTTGCTGCCATGAATTTCCGAGCGAAAACGATGGGCTACGATGCAACGAAGACCTTTGAAAATCGATTGACGCAATTGATCGAAGAAAATTCTGGAAACTAGAGAGGATAAGATAGATGTTAGGTTTAGTAAATCGAGTCGCATTTGAACTATTTGGTTTGCCGATTTATTGGTATGCGATCATTATCGTATCAGGTGTGATCATTGCTATGTGGTTAAGTACGAGAGAAGCGGTTCGTGTCGGGCTCAAGCCAGATGATGTGACTGATTTTATGTTGATTGGATTGCCAGTATCGATCATTGGTGCGCGGCTTTATTATATTCTATTTGACTTGCAATACTACATTGATGACCCAAGTCAAATTTTCAATATTCGCTCTGGTGGGATCGCCATCTACGGCGCTCTGATCGCCGGGGGGATCTGGCTGTACTTTTTCTGCCAACGAAATTTTATTTCTCCCTGGACCTTTTTAGACATCGCCGCACCAAGTGTTTTATTGGCACAAGGAATCGGGCGTTGGGGCAACTTTATGAACCATGAAGCATTTGGAGCTGAAGTCAGCCGCTCCTTCTTAGAAAGTTTGTATATACCGAAATTTATTATCGATAATATGTATATCGATGAAGCGTATCGGCAGCCGACCTTTCTTTATGAATCGGTTTGGAACGTGATTGGATTTATCGTTTTGATCTTCTTGCGTAAGAAAACGGGGTTATTAAAAGAAGGCGAAGTCTTCTTAAGCTACTTGATTTGGTATGGATTCGGACGCTTCTTTATTGAAGGAATGCGCACCGATAGTTTATACTTATTTGGGGATATCCGTGTGTCACAAGCACTTTCCGCATTATTGTTCTTCGGAGCGATCGGACTATTGATCTGGCGCCGGAAAAACCAAACCTTAAAAGACTACAACCGTAGCTTTGGCAAAAACCAAACGATTATCTAAACAGTTATTTTATTGAAATTATGGTAAAATGATAAAGTGCATGAATTTGCGAAAAGGATAGAGGAGGTTTCCATAGTGAAACAGAAAATCGCCGTATTAGGTCCCGGATCATGGGGGACTGCTTTGGCACAAGTCTTGTCCGAAAATGGACATGAAGTGACTATTTGGGGGAACAATCCCGCCCAAATCGATGAAATCAATACGTATCATACCAATCGGCATTATTTGCCTGATTTGAAATTACCTGAAAATATCTTAGGCTGCAAAAATTTAGAAGAGGCGATCCAAGGAGCAGATGCTGTCTTGTTTGTGGTACCAACCAAAGCGATTCGTGCCGTGGCACAAGAGTTCGCTGAAAAGACAACCGGCAAACCAGTTATCATCCATGCCTCAAAAGGATTAGAACAAGGCAGCCATAAACGAATCTCAGAAGTACTTGCTGAAGAGATCCCAGCTGATAAACGCCAAGAAATCGTTGTCCTGTCAGGACCATCACATGCTGAAGAAGTCGCTGTCCATGATATCACCACGATCACGGCAGCTTCAGAAAATGAAACGGCTGCTAAATATGTACAAGAGCTGTTTATGAATGATTACTTTAGAATCTATACCAATAACGATGTGATCGGTGTCGAAACTGGTGCCGCTTTGAAAAACATCATCGCTATTGGTGCCGGTGCGATTGCTGGACTGGGCTTTGGGGATGATGCGAAGGCTGCGATCATGACCCGTGGGTTAGCAGAAATCAGTCGTCTTGGTGTGGCAATGGGTGCCAATCCGTTAACCTTTATCGGATTGAGTGGGGTTGGCGATTTGATCGTTACGTGTACCAGTGTCCACTCGCGGAATTGGCGTGCCGGAAATCTATTAGGAAAAGGCCATAGCTTAGATGAAGTGTTAGACAATATGGGGATGATCGTTGAAGGAGTTTCAACCACTAAAGCTGCTCGCGAATTAGCAGAAGCTTTGTCGGTGGAAATGCCAATCACAGAAACGATTTATTCGGTCTTGTATGAAGGCAAAGACATCAAGCAAGCAGCGAAAGATATTATGCTGCGAGACGGCAAAGAAGAAAACGAATTTACGGTAGATCAATCATTATGATTAAAGGAGCGAGTCACATGAATGTCAAAAAAGCAGTTATCCCAGCAGCCGGTCTAGGTACCCGATTTTTACCAGCTACAAAGGCAATGGCAAAGGAAATGTTGCCGATCGTTGACAAACCAACGATCCAGTTTATCGTGGAAGAAGCTTTACAATCAGGAATCGAAGATATTTTGATCGTAACAGGGAAAGCAAAGCGTCCGATCGAAGACCATTTCGATGCCAATTTGGAATTAGAGATGAATCTAAAAGAAAAAGGCAAGACAGAGCTTTTAAAATTAGTTGAAGAAACAACGGACGTAAATCTTCATTTCATTCGTCAGTCCCATCCGAAAGGACTAGGTCATGCGGTTTTACAAGCCCGTGCGTTTGTTGGCAACGAACCATTTGTAGTCATGCTAGGTGATGACTTGATGGAAGATGAAGTGCCATTGACCAAACAGCTGATCGATAATTATGAAAAAACGCATGCCTCAACGATCGCTGTTATGGATGTTCCTCATGAAGATACATCAAAATACGGAATCATTGATCCTGGTATGGAAGTTGAAAAAGGCTTGTTCAATGTCAAAAACTTTGTTGAAAAACCAGCGCCAGAAAATGCGCCAAGTGATTTAGCGATTATTGGCCGCTACTTGCTGACCCCTGAAATTTTTGATATTTTAGCCAATCAAGAACCTGGTGCTGGCGGCGAGATCCAATTGACGGATGCCATCGACACATTAAACAAAACCCAACGCGTCTTTGCTCATCAATTTACCGGCAAGCGTTACGATGTAGGAGACAAATTCGGTTTCTTAAAAACAAGTATTGAGTATGGTCTAGTGCACCCTGAAGTCAAAGACAACCTGAAAGAGTATTTGATTGAGTTAGGAAAAGAACTAGCTCCAGCTCAAAAAGAAGTCAAAGAAGCACCGAAAGATTCAAAAAAATAACAAAAACTCCTAAACAAGGCAATTTCTGATGAAATTGCTTTGTTTTTTTTATTATTTCCTGTTGAAAGCGGATAATTTTCTTAAAAATGCAGTCTTTTATTTGTAGAAAGTGCAGTGAAATGCTATTCTTAATATAAGTAAATGGGGAAAGGAGCCATTCTATGTCAGGAGGAGAACTAGCTGCATTGATTGCTGCGATCGCATTTGTCGTATTGGTCATTTTCGTCGTTCGTTTGTTGATGCAAGTCAGCAAGACAATGACCAAAGTAGACAAAACGGTCGAAGAAGCAAACACAACCATCCGTGTCATTACCAAAGACGTTGATATTCTCTCAAAAGAGGTTGAAGGTCTGTTGGTAAAAACGAATGAGCTTTTACAAGATGTGAACGGAAAAGTCGCAACCATCGATCCTTTGTTCACAGCAGTTGCAGATCTAAGTACCAGTGTTTCAGAACTAAATGTTTCTGGAAAAAATTTAATTACGCGCGTGGGTAGTCTTGGCCGGACCACTGCCAAAGCAACGGTAGCTGGAAAAGTCGGTCAAACAGCCATGAAATTTTTCAAAGACAAAAATAACCAAAAATAAAAGGAGGACTTTCAATGAGTAAAAAAGGCGGATTTTTATTAGGAGCAATCATCGGAGGAACAGCGGCAGCAGCAGCAGCACTTTTGTTGGCGCCAGAATCTGGTAAAACATTAAGAAATAAATTAGCAAAACAAGCAGACGATTTATTAGATAAAGCATCTGATTATGGTGATTTAGCCAAAGAAAGAAGTACGGATCTTGTCGATATTGCTAAAGATAAAGCAGCAAAATTAAGCGAGCAAGCATCTGACTTTACCGGTTCTTTAACAGCGAAAGTCGATGACTTAAAAGAAACAGCAGCTGGTTCATCAGAAGAAACCGTTGAAGAGTTAAAGAAACAAGCAGGTGATCTATCAGAACGCTTCAAAAAATCAGCGAGCGATGTAAAAGAAACAGCCAAAGATGCCAAAGAAGATGCAGATGATACAGTCCAAGATATCATCATTGATGCAAAATCTTCTGCAGCAGATATGAAACAAACTGTCAAAGAAGGGGCAGAAGAAGCTAAACCTGTTGTCGAAGAAGCCAAAAAAGATGGTCAAGCAGCCGCAGCTGATTTGAAAAAGAAGCTGGAAAAGCAGCAGATGATGCCAAAAAAACAGCGAAAGCAGAAACAAAAGCAGCCAAAGCTGACTTGGAAGATGCGAAAGAAGAATTAAAAGACACATTAGAAAAAAACAACCCAGAAGCATAAGTAAGGATAAAACTTGATTGCTTTAAAAGATAAAAACGTTCGCCAGTTAAATCGGCGAACGTTTTTTTGTGATTTCAGTAGTTATTCGTTTGATGCTTGGGCGATTTCCCAATCGCAAAGTTGGTAGAGCCAATCCTGCAGTTGACTGAATGAAAAACCAATTTCCTCAGCGAGCGCCACATTGATCGAATAAGCAGGTGTACCATTGTAAGGGCCTTGATCGCCTGTTTCTGAAAAGAGCGGGGAAAGACCGGTTTTTTCGATACGTATTGCAGCACTTCTTCTAAAGAGATCGTACCTTTTGACGCACCATTGATGGGTCCGGTGAATGAGCTAGTACCTAGAAACGCTAAAAATTTACCAGCTTCTTGGGCATCCACGAAGCCCATTTGATGCGTTAGATTATCGACAGCCATTGGCTTTTGCTTTATCAGATGGTCAATGTAAAAGGTAAAACGTTTTGTGTAATCATCTTCACCAATCACATAAGGAAAGCGGACAAAAACGGAGGGGATCTGACTGTATTTTTGGGTCAGGATTTCTTCCACGGTTCGCTTGCCTTGTGCATAATCGACTTCCTCAGAACGGACAATTTTGAACGCTTCTTTGGCAGGGTCAAAATCCGTTTCTTTCAAATCCAAGTGTAATTCATGGTACGCAGACATTGAGCTAGTAACGATGTAGCGCTTCGGTGTGACATGACGCAGTAGGATCTCAATGTCGTTGGAAGTATAAGCAATATTGTCGTAAATGACATCATAGGTTTCTTTTGTTAATGCCGTTTTGATACTTTCTTCGTCGGTGCGATCGAAGATGATTCTGTTGACTTGATCGCCAAAGGAATCTTTCGTGTTCCCTCGGGTAGCGATCGTCACGTCCAATCCTTGATCAATTAGTGATTGGACCAAATATTTACCGAAAAAACGCGTGCCGCCTAAAACCAACACTTTTTTACTCATAAGAACACTCCTTTTCATGTAATTTCAACATGTTGCGCCGTTTCATTAGAAAATCAAGATAAAACCAGCAATTCTTTTGCTGTTTTTGTAAAAGGTACACAGCCATCTGCAGTGACATACACACAGTCTTCAATACGGACACCGACCTGATCTGGTAAATAAATGCCCGGTTCGATAGAGAAGCACATGCCTTCTTCGATCACTAAATCATTGCCAGTGATCAAAGAGGGGAATTCATGAACCGTGGTCCCGATGCCGTGACCTAGACGATGGTTGAAGTAGTCGCCATAGCCATAACCAGTAATCACATCACGAGCAATCTTGTCTAATTCTCCAGCGGTAATCCCAGGTTTGACCGCTGCTTGCGCTGCTAGTTCTGCTTCAAGAACGATGTCATAAATTTTTCTTTGTAATGCAGTCGGTTCTTTATAGGCAATCGTTCTGGTTGCATCACTGCAATATCCTTTCCAAACGACCCCTAGGTCAAACAAGACGAGTTCATTAGCAGTCACTTTGCGGTCACCAGGTACGCCATGAGGACTTGCTGCATTGGCACCAGCTAACACCGTTGTATCGAAGGACATATGGGAGACCCCACGCTTTTTCAGCTCGTACTCAATTTCTGCCACGATTGCCATTTCGCTGACGCCTTCTTTGATGGCAGCAAACCCAATCTCAAAAGCAACATCTGCCCAGTTGCCAGCTTCTAGTAAGGTGTAAATTTCAGCAGCCGTTTTGGTTAACTGCATTTTTTGAATGACCGGAGTCACATCTAAAGAAAAATCGGTCTGTGGCAAAAACCGTTTCAATGCTTCATAGCGCTCGACGGAAAGGTCATTTTTTTCTAGTGCCAAGGAAGAAACTTGGTAACGAGAGGTCAATTCCTGACAGATTTTCGCCCAAGGGTCTTCGCTATCGAGATAACCGATAATGTCAAAAGGCCAGCCGCTATTTTTTGCTTCTTCTACTTCCAGAGCTGGTGTGAAAAGAAAGGGATCTTTTCCAGGTGCGACAAACAAAGCAAGGACCCGTTCATGAGGTTCACTTTTAAAACCGGAAAAATAAGCGATGGTTGCTGGATTAGAAATATAGGCAACATCGGCGCCATTGGTTTTCAACCAGCCATTTAACTCATTGATTTTTTTATCATTCATTTGAAAAAACCTTCTTTCAAGTATTCTTTTTCTATTTTATCATGCTTTAGAAGAGAATAGGGGCGGGGAAAGTAGGAAATTGCTAAGTTTTCATGAAAACAAAATTAAAACGGTTGCAAATCCGGAAAAAATTTGCTATTCTAACAAAGAAATGTAAATAAGATTTTCTGAAAATAGAATAAGGGAGATATATCATGGAAAAACAAACAATTACGATTTATGATGTTGCACGGGAAGCGAATGTATCGATGGCAACTGTTTCACGGGTAGTCAACGGAAATCCAAATGTAAAACCAGCAACTCGTAAGAAAGTGCTGGAAGTGATCGACCGCTTGGATTATCGGCCAAACGCAGTTGCTCGAGGGTTAGCAAGTAAAAAGACCACAACTGTAGGTGTCATCATTCCTGATGTCAGCAATATGTTCTTTTCATCACTTGCTCGTGGGATCGATGATGTAGCGACCATGTATAAATACAATATCATCTTAGCCAACTCTGATGGCGATACGATGAAAGAAGTCAACGTTCTGAACAACTTGTTAGCAAAACAAGTGGACGGCGTTATCTTCATGGGTCATCGCATCACGGATGAAATTCGCGGGGAATTCTCTCGCTCAAAAACACCAGTCGTTTTAGCTGGTTCGATCGATCCTGATGAACAAGTAGGAAGTGTCAATATCGATTACACAGCAGCTGCCAAAGATGCTGTTTCATTATTGGCGAAAAACAATCAAAAAATCGCTTTTGTTAGCGGTGCTTTGATCGATCCAATCAATGGCCAAAACCGCTTGAAAGGCTACAAAGAAGCCTTGAAAGAAAACAACCTTGACTATTCTGAAGGGTTGATCTTTGAATCACCATACAGCTTTAAAGAAGGCTTAGCCTTAGTTGATCGCATCATCAACAGTGGTGCAACAGCAGCTTATGTCACAGACGATGAGTTAGCGATCGGTGTCTTAGATGGTTTGTTAGACAAAGGTGTTAAAGTTCCTGAAGATTTCGAGATCATCACCAGCAACAATTCATTATTGGCTGAAGCCGCTCGTCCACGCTTATCAAGTGTTACCCAACCATTGTATGATATGGGTGCCGTTGCGATGCGTCTATTGACAAAAATGATGAACAAAGAAGATGTAGAACAAAAAACGATCGTCTTGCCTTACGGTATTTCAGAAAAAAGCTCTACGAAATAAGCAGCGATTCACGGAACCTTTACAAGTGGAACAACACTACGTTGTTCCGCTTTTTACTTTTACGATCGTTCGTGTGGGTAGAAAATCTACGGATTTTTTACCCACACTTTTTTTGCATAAAAAAACTGATCAGCACAAGGCTGATCAGTCATCATTATTCGTTGTATTTGCTTGGTCATTGTCTTGTTCATCGTCATCATCATCATTTGCTGTAGGCGTGGCATTGTTTGAAGTATTATTAGACGATGTATTTGAAGAGCGATTGGTTGAACGGCTAGACGATGCTTTTTTCCAATAGTCAGCGTAATTAGCGTCCGAACCGCCGATCCCAAACTTAAAGTCGACCGTATCCGGTCCGCCAGTGGCCCAATATGAGTTGACGGTATCGCTTGGATTCGTGTAGGTTCGATTATCGACCCGCACGGTGCCTCCTGGTTGGGTCCCTGTAAATTTGGAAACTTTGACTTTTTTCACGTCATTTGAAAGCTCAAACTTCTGATCCACACCAAAAACTTCTTGATTTGTTTGATAGATCCGATTGATTAAGTAAGCCATGTAATTGGCTGTCCGAGTTCCTGCAGCACTATCAGTAGCTTTGTTGTCATCCCGTCCTGACCAGCTGCTGATAGTGATCGATGGGGTGGAAACGACTAGCCAAGAGTCTGACCAGTTATTGGTGGAACCAGTTTTACCGACCCAATCGGCATTCCCGAGATTCCAATCTAATCCACTGATAACTGTTTTGAAGGTACTGGTTTTTTGCTCATCGATGACACTGCGCATCATGTCGGTCATGATAGAAGCCGTCGCTTCAGAAAAGACCTGTACTGGTTTGGCTTCATGCTGATAAAGCACTTCGCCTTCATTGTCTTTGATGGATTCGATGATGTAGCCTTGCTGATAGACACCATTATTAGCAAATGTTTGGAAGCCATTCGTTTGATTCAACACTGTGACATCCGTAACCCCTAATGGCGCTGATTCATATGCCCAGCTATTATCTTCCGGATAGCCCATTTTGCTTAAATAATTTGTGTAGGCGTAAAAATGATCGCCTTCTTTTTCCCAAAGATCTTGGAAAATATTTGTCGCTGCGATATTGCTGGAAACTTCAAGTGATTCGCGAATCGACATGAAGGTATTGGTTCCGCGGTTTGTGGCATTGACGATTGACTCACCAGCGTTTTCTCCCGTCCGCCATTTTGCGGCATAGTCAGAAACCATCGATTCTGAGCCCATCAAACCACTTTCGATGGCCGGACCATAAACCAGCATTGGTTTGATACTTGATCCTGCTTGACGTTTGGCATCAAAGGCATGATTGAATTGATTTTCAGCATAGTTACGACCACCAATAAAGCCTAAGACTTTTCCAGTGGCATTATCCATCATGACATTGCCGACTTCGATGGTGGCGTCGCCCCAATTGTCTAACATAGAGCCGTATTTATCAACGGCATCTTGCATCGCATTATAAATGTCTTTATCGATCGTTGATGTGACGGTATAGCCACCATTAACGAGTTTTTGTTGCGCCAATTCGAAGTATTTTTGATAGGTTTCGTCTTTGGCATATTCTTCATCACTGACATCATCTTCATCTGCCAGTTGTTTGGCAATAATATCTTTTGCTTCATTTAAAACAGTATAATAGAGGAAGCTTTGATCCGTTTGTTCGATAGCTTCTTGCTTTTTGAAGTCTTGTTTTAAGTCATAGTTAAGTGCTTCTTCGTATTCTTCTTTCGTAATATCGTGGTTGCGATACATACTGAAGAGGACAAAGTCTTTCCGTTCTAAGCCCGCAGTCAGGTTCTCCTTGATCTCCCCCGTATTTGTATAAGGGCTGTAGACGATCGGACTTTGTGGCAGTCCTGCAATGAAGGCTGCTTGTGGTAAAGTTAGGTCAGCTGCATTAACGCCGAAAATTCCTTGCGCCGCTTCTTGCACACCTGCGATGTTTTGCCCTTTATTGTTCCGACCAAAAGGAGAGATGTTTAGATACATAGTGACGATCTCGTCTTTATCAAAAAACTTCTCTACTTCCATGGCTAATAAGATCTCGTTGGCTTTGCGTTTGAAGGTCGTTTCACTGGAAAGGATTTGTTGTTTTACCAGCTGTTGGGTCAAAGTGGAACCCCCGCTGCCGCCAAAACCTGTCGCTTCAGATAATAATGCTCGCACGACCGCTTTTGGTACGACGCCATTGTGAATATTAAAATATTCGTCTTCGGTTGCGATGATTGCTTTTTTCAAGTAGTCCGAAATTTGATCGGAATTAACCGACGTTCGCATCAGGTCTGAGCGAATCGTTGCGATTTTACTGCCATCTGAGTATGCGAGTTGAGAAGTCTCTGTGATGTCGGTCAGTTCTTTCTGCAACTCTTCTTTAGAAGGAGCTGCGGTATCTTCCACAAGAAAAGCAAAGTAGCCGGCACCGATCCCTAAGGCTAAAGAGCCGCCAAGCACCAGCAAAGAAATAGCGACTAAGAATAAGGCATGTAAAACCCTTAGACTGATGTTGAAATAGAACCAGCCTCTATTTTTGTTTTCTGTATTCTTTTGTTTTTTCGTTTTCTGGGACAAAAAGAGTCACCTCAATAAATTAGAATAGATTCCGTGTAATTATAGCAAAAAACAAGACGCTTGGGTAGCACCCTATCCGTTATCTCAAGAAGAGGATCAGGAAATTCCTTTTCACGGTTGGATTCGATCAGTGAAAACAAAGGAAAACGAAAGGATTTGCCTAAAAGTTTCTTTTTTGGTAAAGGACTTTGAGAGAAAGACTTTTCATTGCCCTCTTTTTCAGTTAAGATGAACAATGAAGCAATTATTAGGAGGAGAAAGAATGAGTACAGACTTTTTTGAAGAACTAAAGCAACGCGGATTAGTTCATCAGACCACAGACGAAGCAGCCTTGACCAAACAATTAAATGAAGAGTCTGTGAAACTATATATCGGCTTTGATCCTACCGCAGATAGCCTGCATATTGGTCATTTATTGCCTATTTTGATGTTGCGCCGTTTCCAACAAAACGGACATGTGCCGATCGCATTAGTTGGTGGCGGTACAGGAATGATCGGTGACCCATCCTTTAAAGATCAAGAACGTCAATTAAACACATTAGATACCGTTTTGGAATGGTCACAAAGTATCAAGAGCCAATTATCTCGCTTTATTGATTTTGATGACCAAGAAAATCCTGCCATCATTGCCAATAACTATGAATGGTTAGGGGAATTGAAACTGATCGATTTCTTACGGGACACTGGGAAAAACTTTACCATCAACTACATGATGAGCAAAGAAAGTGTCAAACGTCGGATCGAAACAGGAATTTCCTACACCGAATTTGCATACCAGCTTTTACAAGCCTATGACTTTTTGAACCTTTACGACAACCACGGTTGCTTGTTGCAATTAGGCGGTAGCGATCAATGGGGGAATATCACCTCTGGAATCGAATTATTGCGTCGTGAACGGGAAGTCCAAGGGTTTGGGTTGACTATGCCATTGATCACAAAAGCAGACGGAACGAAATTTGGGAAAACAGAAGGCAATGCCGTTTGGCTGGATGCCAAGAAAACGACGCCTTACGAGTTCTACCAATTCTGGATCAATACGGATGATCGTGATGCAGTTAAATTCTTGAAATATTTCACCTTCTTATCATTAGAAGAGATCGCTGCGATCGAAGCAGAATTTAATGCTGCACCAGAATCTCGAGCAGCGCAAAAAGCTTTGGCAAAAGAAGTCACTACTTTGGTTCATGGGGCAGAGGCTTATGAACAAGCCGTACGCATCTCAGCAAGTTTATTCAGTGGCAACATCAAAGAGTTGAACGCTGAAGAGATCGAACAAGGCTTTAAAGGGGTTCCTAGCCACCAGGTAACAACTGATGATTCTTTGAACATCGTTGAAGTATTGACAACTGCTAAAATCGAACCATCAAAACGTCAAGCAAGAGAAGACGTACAAAATGGGGCCATCTACATCAATGGGGAACGCGTCCAAGACCTAACGTACGAGATCCAAGCAAGTGATCGGATCGGTGGGAAATACGCCGTGATTCGTCGTGGCAAGAAAAAATATTTCTTACTAACATTTTAATCGCAAAAAGCGAACCGCCCTGTTGGTTCGCTTTTTTCAAATTTTTGTAGAGGAAGGGTTTTTGTTGGAATGGGAAACATAGTGTTGAATGCCGCCGGCTTATTTGCCATGATTTTCTTAGGATATTTTCTTAAGCAACTGAAAGTCCTTTCGAAAGCCGATGGCTCGATCTTATCCAAAATTATTTTGAATGTAACGTTACCGGCAGCAATCATATTGAATTTAGCTACAATGCAAGTAAAAGTCAGTGCCCTTAGTTTGATTGTGATCGCGTTGATCATTACGATCGTCCAAATCCTCTTCGCATTTTTCTTGACCAAAAACGAATCAAGTACCTTGCAGCAGTTTGCGATGTACTGCGGGTCAGGTTTTAATATCGGCAATTTTGCGATTCCTTTTGCCCAAAGCTTTTATCCTTTAGGGATTCCGCTGATTTCGCTGTTTGATATGGGGAACAGTATCATGTTGGCAGGGGGAACGACGATTTTTATCGAATTCTTGATTGGAAAGCGGACGACGTTTGAACCAGGCAAAATCTTTTTGAATCTCCTACGCTCGCCAACATTTACCATTTATCTAGTGATGCTGATTATCCGCAGTGCGGATTGGAGGATCCCTGAGGCGGCATTGGCGCTTGTCCAACCAATCGGGATCGCAAATACGTTTTTGTCCATGTTTATGATTGGCTTATTTTTGGATTTCCGCTTACCGAAGCACACTACGCCAACGGTAATCAAAATTTTAAGCTTGCGCTACGGACTGGCCTTCGTGCTGTTTGCGGCTTTCTATGTTTTACCAATCCCAGTTTTATTAAAGCCAGTTCTTTGTTTGTTAGTGTTTGCTCCGATTCCCTTGTTCGGTGTCATTAATTCCGTGATTGCTGGGATGGAGGAAGAAGCAGTAGGGTTCGTTTCTTCCATTAGCTTTTTGATAAGTATGCCGCTAATGACGGGTGTCCTGATGTTATTTGGACTCGCTTGATAAAAAAATACGGCGATGAGCAAAATAATCGCTTTACAAGGCGCTTTTATCGATAATAGAGAAGACTAGATTTAGGAGGAAAAGAAAAATGTTGATTGGTTCACACGTTTCAATGAGCGGCAAAAAAATGCTTTTAGGAGCAGCAGAAGAGGCGGCTAGCTATCAAGCTACTACGTTTATGATTTATACCGGAGCTCCGCAAAACACGCGGCGCAAACCGATCGAAGAGATGCAGATCGCAGCCGGACAAGATTTTATGACGGAAAAAGGAATTTCGAATATCGTCGTCCATGCTCCTTACATTATTAATTTAGGCAATACCATCAAGCCTGAAAACTTTGGCTTTGCCGTTTCATTTTTACAAGAGGAAATCCAAAGAGCGCAAGCTTTAGGTGCGACTCAAATCACGTTGCATCCCGGTGCCCATGTCGGTGCAGGACCCGAAGCTGGGATCAAACAGATCATTAAAGGCTTGAACGAGGTCCTTGAAAAAATCAAACTGCCCAGATCGCATTAGAAACAATGGCAGGTAAAGGCACCGAGATTGGTCGCAGCTTTGAAGAATTGGCAGCAATTATCGATGGCGTTACTTTAAATGAAAAATTATCCGTTACACTAGATACTTGTCACACGAATGATGCCGGCTATAATGTCAAAGAAGACTTTGACGGCGTCTTAAACGAGTTTGACAAAATTATCGGTTTGGATCGTTTGAAAGTCATCCATGTCAACGATTCTAAAAATCCGCAAGGCAGTCATAAAGACCGACATGCCAATATTGGTTTTGGGACGATCGGTTTTGAAGCGTTGAATAAGATCGTTCATCATGAGCAATTAACAGCGTTGCCGAAAATATTGGAAACACCGTATGTCGGAGAAGACAAAAAGAACAAAAAAGCCCCTTATGGTTATGAAATTGCGATGCTGCGGGAAAAGACCTTTGATCCTGAGCTCTTGACGAAAATCATGGCGGGTGCTTAAACGGTTCATTTAATAGGAACTATCTTGTTGTGGGAGGAAGAAAATGGACTTTCAGTTGCTGATCAATGCCGCGAAACAAAAACTGGGATTCAGACAGCTCTCTCAATTTGCAGAAGCAGGGAGTGTCGCAGCAGCACTAGCTACTGCAGATGGACAGATCTATACGGGGATCTGTATCGATACCAGCTGTTCCATGGGCTTTTGCGCCGAACAGGCTGCGGCTGCGCAAATGATCACCGATGGGCAGCAGCGGGTGTTACAGATGGTTGCAATCAATTCAGCAGGTGAGCCGATCCCACCTTGTGGCCGTTGCCGTGAATTCATCAGCCAGGTAGATCCTGCCAATCAGAACACGCAAGTGATGATTGCAGCAGGAAAAATCATGACGATAGCAGAGCTGTTGCCTTGTGATTGGAAAGCATCAAAATAAAAAGAGTCCCCTTAGACCGCTGTGTTCTAAGGGGCTTCTTTATTTTATCGATCCATGGACGAGCTACGTTTTTGGATAAAAAAACTCCTCAACCAGCAATAGCGCTTTGTTGAGGAGTTGATCAATAGCAATGATTAGAATTTTTTCGCAGCAGCTGCTACGCGTTCTAAACCTTCAGCAATGATTTCTGCTGTTTTAGAAGGATCTGCATTGTGGCCTTCAATGATTACTTCTTCTGTGATGTTCATGCCGAACATACCACCGAAAACTTTTTCCATAAAGGTTACAGCGTTTTCCATTGCGCTCATTTCGCCTGAGTAAACACCACCACGGGCATTCAATAGAACGATTTCTTTGTCTTTCAATAATTGGTTCATTGAACCATCTTCGTTATAAGAGAAAGTAAAGCCAGCTTGGAAGATGTAGTCGATAAAGGTGTGCAAGGCAGCTGGGATCGTTAAGTTCCACATTGGGAAAGCGAAAACGATGGTATCTGCTGCTGCGAATTTGTTCATCACGTCTTGACGGACAGTCATCAATTCTTGTTCTTCTTGGTTTAATTCTTGTTCTTGTGAAAGTTTGCCAAATGCTTCAAATAACGTTTGACCGATATAAGGCATTGGTTGTGCGTACACATCAAAGGTTACAACGTCCACATTGTTGGTATCAAGATTTTCAACGAAGGTATCAAACATTTTTGCAGATACTCCATCAGGACGGTTATTGGCTTTAACAACTAAAATATTTTTCATTTTTTTCCACCTTTACTTTAAGTAAGTTTTAATCACAAAGTGTAGTATACTATAAAATATTTTTGCTTACAATAAATAAGTGTATTTTTTAAAAAAAGCTGGGATATTGCAGTATTTTTCACGAGGTTTTGGTAAACTTTAGAGAAACAGGAGGGATTCTATGAAAATATTTGTGGTCGAGGATGACAAATCATTAGTCAAAATGATGGAAAATCAATTATCCCGCTATGCGTATCAAACCTTTGTTCCAGAAAATTTCGCTGCTGTTTTAGATGAATTCTTGTCGATTCAACCAGATTTGGTTTTATTAGATGTCAATCTGCCTTATTATGACGGGTTCTATTGGTGTCAAAAAATCAGAGAACGTTCGCTGGTTCCGATTCTGTTTATCTCGGCGCGCGATGGCAACATGGATCAAGTGATGGCTTTAGAATACGGGGCCGATGATTATCTGGTCAAGCCTTTTTCTTATGACTTGTTGCTAGCTAAAGTGAAGAGCCATATTCGCAGAGTTTATGGGGATTATGCGCAGTCGGATCGTGCGCGAAGCTTGAAAGCTGGCGAATTGACCTATTATCCGGAAGCGTTGAAGATGGTCTATCGTGAAGCCAGTGAATGGCTGACTGTTCGAGAAGGAGAATTATTGACTCTTTTAATGTCAGCACACCCAGAGATGGTCAAACGAGAACGGATCTTAAATCTATTATGGGATGATGAGCGTTTCGTTGATGACAATACGCTTTCTGTCAATGTTGGCCGTTTGCGAAAAAATTGGCGGCAATGGGCATCAGTGATCCAATCCAAACGATTCGCGGCAAGGGTTACGCCTTATCGGTAGTAGGTACCGAACAATGAGAGAATACGTCAAGCTTCATATAGCGAGAATTTTAATCACCGTTCTCGCTATTTCACTGTTCGTCTTAGTGATTTGGCTCGATGGGTATCGAAATTATTTAGTCATTGGGTATGGTCTGTTACTATTTTGCTTGTTGCTTTTGTTTGTTTCTTTGGCGGAGTATCTATCCAATGCCGCTTTTTATCACTATCTCAAGAGTGGAAAAGCTGTTCGTGGCAGCAATGGCTCTCTTTCCAAGAAATGGCGTAAGCAGTTCGATGCAAGAGAACAGCAAATGCAAGAGAAACTCACCGAACTGAATCAGCATCATCAAAACCACATCCGTTTTATGAATATCTGGGTTCACCAAATGAAAACACCTGTCTCGGTCTTGGCGCTAATGGCTGAAAGTGAGGAAGTCGACAGCTACGATCTTTTGGCTGAGACAGATCGCTTGAAGAGCGGCTTGGCGACCGCCTTGAACTTTGTGCGTTTGGAAGATTTCACGGAGGACTTTGTTATTGAGTCCGTCTCCCTGCTGGAAGTGGTTAAGCACGGGATTGGTGAACAGAAGCGGAATTTTATTCGCAGCGAAGTCTATCCGAAACTGTTGAGTGATGCAGATATCACGGTCACAACAGACAAAAAATGGCTTGGGATCTTGCTGTTTCAACTCATCAGCAACGCCATTAAGTACTCAAAGCCAGACAGCAAAGTCTGTTTTGAAATTGATCCGTTTTCTAGAAGTTTGACGATCTCCGATGAAGGATGTGGGATTGCGGAAGCGGATCTGCCAAGGGTTTTTCGCCCCTTTTATACAGGTCAGAATGGTCGGCAAACAGGCGAGGCAACTGGAATCGGACTTTACTTAGTCGAAACGATCAGCAAGCAATTGGATATCGATATCGCTTTGGTCTCTAAGGAGAATCTAGGCACGACGGTTACATTAACGTTTCGGACGTAAAGGCTTTCTTACAATTTTGTAAGCTTTCTATCACGAAATCGATAACTGATTGCGCTGCCACCTGCTAAACTGGTAGCAAAGGAGTGAAGATGATGGCTTTACTAGAATTGAAAAATATAACAAAAACCTATGCAGGAGAAGTTTCTGTTGAGGTGTTGCAACAAATCGATCTCAAAGTGCCAGAAGGAGAATTTATCAGCATAATGGGTCCTTCTGGCAGTGGAAAGACCACTATGTTGAATTTGGTAGCAACATTGGATAAACCGACTGCGGGTTCAGTGATCATCAAAGGAGAGCAGCCGCTGGAATTATCTAAGCAAAAACTCGCAGAGTTTCGTCGTCGGCAACTGGGCTTTGTCTTTCAAAACTACAATTTACTTTCACCATTGAGTGTGCTTGAGAATGTTATTTTACCACTGACATTGGATCGGGTGCCGGTTCCTGAGATGAAAGAACGTTCGGAACAGCTATTACGTGAACTTGGGATCTATGAGAAAAAAGACAAACGCATCTATCAGCTTTCCGGTGGGGAGCAGCAGCGGGTTGCGATCGCTAGAGCTTTGATCCATCAGCCGGAACTGCTTTTAGCAGATGAACCGACGGGTAATCTTGATTCCAAGGCAGCACGAGATGTCATGGAAATACTAAGTCAGATGAACAAGCAGCGCAAGGTGACCACCATGATGGTCACCCATGATCCTTATTCCGCCAGCTTTTCTGATCGGGTCGTTTTTATCAAAGACGGAAAGCTGTATAACGAAGTCTATCGCGGGGCTGATCAACAGCAATTTTATCAAAAAATTCTTGAAGTCCTAGCACATTTAGGAGGTCGCCGTCATGAATTTCAGACAGTTGATCATTCGTAATCTGCGGGGGAATTTTCGAACCTATGCGGCCTACTTCGTCAGCAGCGCCTTTGCGGCGATGGTGTTTTATATCTTTAGTCTTTTGCTCTTTCATCCGCAATTAGAAGAAAATTTGTCCAATAGCGGTACACTTTCAGAATTGGCGAAGGTCGGTCTATCCGTCGCACTTGTGGTGATCGCTTTACTGTCGCTATTGTTTTTATGGTATACATTTGTGGTCTTTTTAAAACGACGCAAACGTGATCTGGCAATCTACTTGATTTTGGGAATCGAAGAAAAAGATCTGCGAAAGATTTTGTTTGTCGAAAATGCCCTTTTAGGAACCTGTGCCACAGTGACCGGTATTGGGTTAGGGATTTTATTGACGAAATTATTGCTGCTGATTGCGCAAAATGTCATGTATCTAACAGAAGGACTGAAATTTATGGTTCCTATGGAAGGTTTAGGATTGACCTTTGGGATCTATGTCTTTATTTTTCTCTTGATCTCCTTTTTCAGTACCCGCGCCTTGCAAGGAGAACAGATCATCTCATTGATCAAGGAAAATGAAAAGCCACGTCCTGAACCAAAAAGCCATTGGGCATTGGCATTTTCAGGAATTATATTATTGGTGGCGGGCTATGGATCGGTCTTTTATTTTAGCTACCAAACGTACTCGATGCTGCCACTTATGCTAGGAGTCTTGTTGACTGTTGCGGGCACGATTTTGTCATTCCATCAGTTCAGCGTATTTCTGTTGAAACGATTAAAGAAACGCCCGACCTTCTTACGAGGGACTCGGATGCTGACTATCAGCGAATGGATTTTTCGCATGCGAGACAATGCGGCGATGTATAGTCTGATCGCTATAAGTACCTCCGTGGCATTCGTTGGGATTTCCGTGATGCTGGCGATTGGCAGTTCTTCTTTTTCTTCGATCCAAGGAATTAGTGTAGCCTATGTATTTCCGTGGTCTGGGCCAGAAGACCTCGATCATTCTGAGAGAAAAGTGAATGAAATTAAAACTGCCATAGAAGAAAAAGGGTATGCACCTGTAACGGATAGTGTTTCCTTACTATGGGCCTATGCGAATCTTGATGAATCTGCAGTTATGAATGATTCATTTTATACGACGAATGGCTTTTCAATTATGCGAGAAAGCGACTATCAGAAAATGATGAAACAAATCGGTGAGGAAGCTGATTCCGTTGCAGATAATCAAATAATGACACTTAGTGCTAATTATTCACGTCGAAAACAGCTCCTAGAAGTCCCTGAGAACGAACGCACAAGTATCTACCCACTTGAATTGGGTTCAGAAACCGGTATAAAAAAGGATGTTACGATTGTCCACAGCCCCTCAATGCTTTCTCTGGATTACTTTGGATTGTCAGTTGTGACAGATAAGACCTTTGAGGAATGGCAAGATCTCTTACAAGAGTCTAACGATGATATGGAATCTGGTTTTATTTGGTTAGACTATCCAGAATGGGCTGAAACACCTGAATTGGTATCTGATTTCAATGGGAATTTAGATAAAGAAAATGCCTTGATCGATCAGCAATACGAAGAGCTCAGTCAGGAGTTTGAAGCCAAAGGAGACTATACGGATGAAGAGTGGTCAGAAGCGGCAAAAGACATTCCGATGCGTACGTCTTATACCTCGAAATACCAAGTTTTCCAAGAAAATCGTCAGGGAAATGGCATCATTTTAATGATCACGGTATTACTGGGTTCGGTTTTCTTTATTTTCTCCGCTTCAATTATCTATTTCCGTTTATTTGCAGATTTAGATAAAGATGGGGCGTATCATCGTTCCTTGCATATCTTAGGTGTGTCTCCGAAGGAGCGGCACAACGTTCTGAGACGCCAGCTCCAAGTGATGTACTTCTTGCCAACAGTCGTGGCAATGATCCATTTTGCGGTAGCGATGACCGCTTTGCGTATCTTAGTAGAATTGCCTGTTTGGCAATACTACGGTGTGATCGCTAGTCTCTTTTTGATTTTTCAAATCGTTTTTTACTTGATTTGTCAATATCGATACTTCCAGCAAATTGATAGGATCGCCGATCCTACAGAGTAGTTTGATTTTTAAGTCAAATCCCTTTCAGTCAACACGGATTGGGATTTGGCTTTTTATTTGCTGCAATGTTATTTTCCTTTGGCAATGAAGCGTTTTAATTGTGTAAATCACTAATATGCAGATAAAATTAGTTAACACTTATTCTATCAAGCAGTCGCCGATTCGCTGCTAGAATGTGGCAACTGGAAGTTTATTTTCTCAACGTGAAACGAAAAGACAATTGTTAAGTACAATATTCATGTCGAGCACAGTGACTGCTGTGATCGGTAGGTTTAGCTAAGCGCTCACTTAAGGAGGAAACCAATGATCAAACGACTAGGAAAAGCATTTGCTGTCTTGCTACTGTTAGTTCCTGTTTTTGCCGGTATGCGGATTGTTTATGGAGAAACCGATGTGGGAGCCAAGCTGATCACAAATGTGTCGATCGTCAATAGCCACAATGAAGTCATTACAAGTATCGAAAAAGATGACTCGTTTAAAATAGATATGAGGTGGAGTTTAGAAAATTCGGGTGACTTAAAAGCAGGTGACAAAGCAACAGTCACCTTGCCAGTTGAGATTGAAGGCGTCAATAATACGTATGCTTTATACGATGAAAATAACAACTTAGTGGTCAATGTTACCCAAGTTGGCAATCAGCTGACTTTTGTTTTCACGGAATTTGTCGAAAAAAATACCAATGTACATGGGGACTTTTATTTTTGGACAAAGTTCAGCGATGAAGTGACAGAGAACCAAATCAACAACATTAACTTCGAAACAGTAAATGGAACGCAATCGGTACCTATTTTTATTCAAGCAGTGGATGATACAGGGGAGGGTGCCTTACTCACCAAACAAGGACTGTATTTAGGTACGCAAGAACCCAAACGGATTATTGATTGGCGTGTGTACATCAACTCGTTTGATACAAACCAAGTGACGATCAAAGATGGAACGTTTATTGATATTTTAGGTCCCCATCAGACACTCGTCAGTACGACTGCTCGAGTGGTCTATGGACCCAGCGTTTCCAACCCAACATATGTTGATGAAGTATCGATCGTTTTAAATAGTGATGGCTCCTTTGAAATTCCTTTGCGGGATACGGAGGAACGGATCTACATTACCTACAAAACAGAAACGGATGGTTCATTGGAACAATATACCAATCGGGGCATCCTCGATGCCGTAGTTAATGATGTGCCAAGAACAAGCAGTATTACTGGCTATACACCACGCTATGGTGGCGGTGGTGGTGGAACCGGTGAACCAGGGGAGTCCAGCAGCACGGAACCAAGTAGCGAAAGCAGTACCAGTAGTAGCACAGAACCAAGTAGCGAAAGCAGCACCACCAATAGCACGGAACCAAGTAGTGAAAGTAGTACAAGTAGTAGCACGGAACCAAGTAGCGAAAGCAGCACCAGCAATAGCACGGAACCAAGCAGCGAAAGCAGTACCAGTAGTAGCACGGAACCAAGTAGTGAAAGTAGTACAAGTAGTAGTACAGAACCAAGTAGCGAAAGCAGCACTAGCAGTAGCACGGAACCAAGTAGTGAGAGCAGCACCAGCAGTAGCACGGAACCAAGTAGTGAGAGCAGCACAAGTAGTAGCACGGAACCAAGTAGTGAAAGTAGTACAAGTAGTAGTACGGAACCAAGTAGCGAAAGCAGCACTAGCAGTAGCACGGAACCAAGTAGTGAGAGCAGCACCAGCAGTAGCACGGAACCAAGTAGCGAAAGCAGCACCAGCAATAGCACGGAACCAAGTAGTGAAAGCAGTACAAGTAGTAGCACGGAACCAAGTAGCGAAAGCAGCACCAGCAATAGCACGGAACCAAGTAGTGAAAGCAGTACAAGTAGTAGCACGGAACCAAGTGGTGAAAGTAGTACTAGCAGTAGTACAGAACCAAGTAGCGAAAGCAGCACAAGTAGCACAGAACCAAGTAGTGGAAGCAGTATGATTAGTAGTTCAGAATCAAATAACGGGAGTAGTTCTAGTAATAATGGAGCGATGACACATCAAAGTTCAACCCCTGGGAACATGCAGGTATCCCAATCAAATAATTTGCATAATCAATCAGAAAAACAGCAGTTTCCTCAAACGAATGAAGCGTCTAATCATTTATGGATTGCAATAGGAATGTTTTTAGTAGGATGCGCGTTGAAGTTAAGTTGGAGAAAATTTATCAGGTAGATAGAAACTGAAATTTTGGAGGCTGTATTATTACTAGGAAGAAAAATTAATAAAGACTTATTTAAAGGGAAGATGCCATTTTATGGCCACTTTTCCTTTTTTTTCGGCGCATGTTTTCTCTGAGAATTTATTATAATTTCCTTATCAAGTTATCTTGAAATATTCATTTAGGAAGTGAGGAAATGAGAAAACTGGTTGGAATCGTGTTGATTTTGCTGTTAGCGGGATTATTGCTGCTGGTGTTTGGTTTCGAGCATACTTCAGCAAAAGAACGAGCCGGAGGGAATTTATCGTTTTCTGTTCAAACCAACCGAGTGATCTATGACGAAACCTTGAAACTGATCACGGTTCCGGTGCGTCCGAACAAAACACTAACTTCACAAAAGGTTCGTGTCCTACTAACTTATGGTTGGGATGGGAACGGTCACAGCGAAAAAGTGATCGGCGAAACAGTTTTAACGAATGTCGATTGGTTTTCAGGTGTTGAAAACTACTTAAGAATTCAAGCTGAGATGGTTATTGATGAGATAAAAAGTATGGATAAAGTTGATTTAGTTGTCATATATGATGGTGAAACAACGATAACTGAGAACTTGAAGCCCAGTCAATGGCAGGTAATAACACCCCCGAGCTCTAGCGAAACCACGAACTCTGAGATAAGCGCAAGCTCTAAGGTGACTGAAGAAACGGGCTCTTCCTTTAGTAGTATCGAACCGAAATTTAGCGACTCTCAATCCACGGATCCAAGGACTTCTACTACGGAAAACACAAGTCAGGATTCTCAAAGGATCGAAAGTAGTCACAATTCAAGTGAGTCAGAAAGTTTGAACACTCAACCAGTCAGTGAGAGCGAATCAAGTCAGATAACTAGGAGTCGAGAAACCACCGCAACAACAGGAACAACGACCGTTAGTGAAGCTGCATCTGAGGAGCTTTCAGATTCAGAAACGAAACTAAACAAACTAGCGCCTAATCAAAGTCAGTCAAGCGAACGGAGTGTTTCCTCCAATGATCCCGCAGGTAAACAACTCGCTAAAGCATCGTCTTCAGTGAAAAAGGAACAGGAACAACGTACGAAGACAAGCAGTGCTAAGGAGGTCAATGCAGACGTACTACCGAAAACCGGCAGCAAAAATACGAGTATTCGTTATATCCTCTTTGGTCTAGGCGTGGTTATCCTTGCTGTCTTCCTTTACTGGCTGAATAGAAAGTTATTTTCTGATGAGAGGCAGTAAAGAAAAAAGCCAAGGAAAATGAGAGTCTTGATAACCCACGATTGGAATTTTCTTCCCCAGAAAGCACAATCACGTTTTGTTTTACTGTTTTAACAAAATGTCTGACGATCGTATTGAGGCGTCAGACTTTTTTTATGAAAATACACAGATAGCGAAAGGAAAATTTGTTAAAAGTGATTTGACAGAAAAGAGCGCACGGTGGTACGATCACCAAACATTGACAGCTTACAATTTTGTAAGATGACAAATTTAAGGTAAAAACAGCGTTTGCTGATTATACAAGCGAGGGAAATTTCATGTTACAGGCACTTTTGGATACGACAGAAAAACAAATTTATGCATTTCTAAGTTTTTGTTACGAAACGAACAAGAAAGATTATACAATGAAAGAGCTCTCAGGTGTTTTCGATTGGAAAACCAACAAAATGCAGTCGATCGTTCAGCAAGTAGAGGTGTTTCGTGCACGCTATCCTCAGTTTACTTTGACCTATGATCGGCTGGAGAAAGAAGTGTCCATTGCTTTTTCTCCACGATTCCTATTGAGTCAAGCCTATAGTGTATTGTTGCGGGGAACCGTTGGATTTATCTTGCTGGATGCACTCTTTCAGGGGGACTATCATTCCCTTGAACAACTCAGTCAAAAAACCTTTAGCAGTCCCCGCACGATTCAACGAAAATTGCAGGAGTTAAATCATGTTTTGGCGAACTATCATTTGTCCTATAGTTTAAAAAAGGTGATCCTTTGGCAGGTGCTGAATATGCGATCCGCTATTTTTATCATCTTACCTATTGGCAAATTTTTGATGAGAAGGACTCACGAGTCTTGGCATCGCTCAAGGAGAAAGAGCAGGCTGTAGCGTTGTTTGAAACCCATGCTTCTTATATGAGAAAAATCGATATCGAGAAATTTCTTCATCTATTCGCTATCTCCGTGCAAAGAATCCATCAAAAGCATCCGCTTTCATTTTTACCAAAAGAAGTACTTACGTTTGAGCACCCATTAATTGAAAAAAATCAGTTTGATCAGGTCTTTTTGAAACCATTGTTTCACAGGAATCATCTGTCGTTTTCTGAAATTTCGGAGGATGAACGCAGCTTCTTGTATTATATGTTTGGCGTAATGAACACCTATCTTGAGGAGGATCTCGATGCTGCTAACATCTCGTGGCTGACTCAGCCAACGTACCAGCAAGAAGCGCAGCTCGTTGAAAAACTAGCCGTGTATTTTCGGTTGACGTTTACAGAAGCCGAAAAAAACTATTTACTGGTTAATCTGGTAATGATCCATTCCGCCTCTGGCTGTTTTGGTACGCGACAAAAAAGCGATAGTTTTGGCAAAACAACCGACGAGCAAGAGCTGCAAGCCGCTTTTCCGGTGCTTTATCCAACCATGAAACGTTTTTTTTTTGGAGGCGACTGTTTCTTTACCAGAGTTGCGTAGATTACTGCAAATGAATGATCGCTTGATTTTCCAATACTGTATGTTACTGAGAGTTATTTTTATAAAATATGAACAGCCGGTCACGTTCTCGATCCATTCGAAATACGGAAAAACGCAAGAGCTTTGGATCAAGAACCGCTTGATGAATGCCACGCATCGAGCGATGGCCCATTATTCGCTGTCTCAAAAGCCAGATTTGGTGATCAGCGATTATCCGATCCATCAGGAATTTTCTGAGGAAGAACAGCCGTACCTCTTTTATTGGAATGGTCACCCAAGCGCAAAGGAGTGGAAACAGCTCAAGCAAGTGATCAAACAGATCAGAAGTGCCAAGAACAAGGCGGCGTTCGCCCAGCTGGCATTCACCCAAACGGAGTGATCCCGCTATAAGATCGATCAGATAGAACTTATAATTTTGCCAAGCTTTTGACCAGTAGCAATAGGTCAAACCTGAAAAGTGACAGTGTTAAACGAAGAGGTCAAGAAGCAAAAACAGGAGCATCGATGTTCCTTTTTCGCTTCTTGACTTTTTTTTACAGAGATGGCATGGTATACATATTATCATAACGTTTTTTATTTAAAATCGTTGCAGAAATGGTGTTAGGAAGAAGGGGTAACTTTGACAGAAGTATTAGCACTGCAAAATGTTTCCAAATTGATTGGAACCAAACGAATCATTGATGATGTTTCCTTTGTGGTGGACCAAGGACAAGTTGTTGGTTTATTAGGGCCTAATGGGGCTGGGAAGACGACGATCATCCGGATGATTGTTGGCTTGATGAAGCACAACACAGGATCGATTGCCATTATGGGAAATTTATTGGATTCTTCGTTTAAAACAGCGATTGCCTCAGTCGGAGCGATCGTTGAGAATCCTGAGTTTTATAATTACATGACCGGATATGAAAATTTGATGCAGTATCAGCGCATGGCGAAGAAAAAAAGTACGACAGCAGAATTAGAAGCACTTATTCGTCAGGTACATTTAGAAGGACATATCCATCAAAAAGTCAAAACCTATTCATTAGGGATGCGTCAGCGTTTAGGTGTTGCCCAGGCATTGGTCCATCAACCAGACTTATTAGTTTTAGATGAGCCGATGAACGGTCTGGATCCTAAAGGCATGCGGGAGTTTCGAGAAATGATTCTTTCTTTGAGAGAAAAAGGAGTTTCTGTCTTAGTTTCCAGTCATCAATTAAGCGATATCGAACAAATTGCCGATCATTTGATCGTGGTGCAAAAAGGAAAAGTCACTCATCAAGTAGCAATGGCAGAGTTGAAAGCAGAGAAAAATGTACTGATTATTAAAACAGATGATAATGCGCAAACAGAAGCACTGTTAAAAGCTTCCTTTGACGTCGAGATCCTGCAGGTTGCAGATGAATTGCAAGTCACTCTAGCAACAGATCAGCGTTCGGCAATCGCTGCAGCGATCGTTACGGCGGGTATCGGCTTAAAAGAACTACGGACAAAGCAATCTTCTCTAGAAGATACATTCTTGGCTTGGACCGAAGAAGGAGGTTTGTAAGCATGCTGACATTGATTAAAAATGAATGGATCAAATTAACCAAAAAGCGTTCTACTTGGATCATGCTGCTTTTATTGGTTTTAATGACTTTTGGGTTGACCTATGTGGTTCGCTTAGGTAGTCCAGAAATTGGTGCCAATGATTTGTTTGCTTCATTAAGCGATATGACGTCGTTCTTAAACTTATTTGTAGTGATTGTGGCGGCTTCTTCAGTGGCAGAAGAGTTCAGTCGTGGAACGATCAAGTTCTTATTGATTCGGCCTTTTTCCAGAAGCCAAATCTTAGCAGCAAAAGCCATCAACACGTTTTTATTTGCGCTTTTAGGGACTGCTGTTTTACTCATCAGTAGTTTAGCAGCCGCCAATTTATTTTTAGCAGCTGAATCACCTTTTGCTGCTACTGGCTACAACGGGCTAGCGGCGATTCTCGTTGCCCTTGTTTTTGCGGGAACCAACTTGCTATTGATTGTTTTTTATATTGCATTGACCATCTTTATCTCAGCCGTCATTCGTTCTCAAAGCTTAGCGGTAGGCTTAGGCTTGGGTATGTTGTTCGGAAGCAGCATCATCAACTCGATCATGCTTTTTGCGCAAGAAAAATACTCATGGCTGAAGTGGAATCCATTTAATTTTATGAATATCAAAGAGCAGATACCGAGTTTATTAAATAGTCCTGACATGCAGATGACTGCCTTTGATCCGGGATTGGGCTATTGGGAAATGGCGATCGGGATCCTTGTTTACAGTGTTTTAATCTACCTTTTAACAAATTGGTTATTCAACAAAAGAGATGTCGCATTAAGTTGAGGAAACGAGTGAAAGTTTTTGGATAAATCCAGCTTTCACTCTTTCTTTTTGTGTTTTTTTCTAGTAAAATGATTCATTGAGAGTACAAGAGAAAGGAGAGTTTTCAAATGACTATTAATATAGGAATCGTAATCGTGATCGCTGTTGTTGCAGCATTACTAGGCGCTGTCGGCGGCTTCTTTTTGGCGCGTAAATATATGCAAGATTATCTAAAGAAAAATCCTCCCGTTAATGAGGATATGCTTCGCTCGATGATGATGTCAATGGGTCAAAAACCTTCTGAGAAAAAGATTCGTCAGATGATGCAGCAAATGAAAAACCAAAAGTAGGTTTTTTCTAAGAAGCGGGCTGATTTTATCAGCTCGCTTTTTATTGCGGTAAAACGCAGCAACTAATAAAAAATGTCCCCAGGCTACTTTTTCTATTTACGTTCTGTGAATAGCGGGGAAGTAAATGTAATTGAATCCAATGAATATTCGGAAAAATCGCAAAATTTAGGCAACAGGTCACAAAGAAATGGAGAGTGTTATGTCAATATTTAGGAAGTTAGGTTGGTTTTTAAACAAGAAAAGAAACATTATTTGTTAGGCGTAGGCTCTTTAGTCCTAGTCGCCTTGGTACAGTTGGCACCCCCAAAAGTTATCGGGATCATCATCGATGAGATTGCGGAAAAAGAGATCTCGATGCAGACGATCTTTTTTGGGTCATGATCTTGATTGCTTCAGCTATCGCTCAATACGTGTTCCGTTTCGTCTGGCGGACGCATATCTGGGGCAGTGCTGCTCGGCTAGAAAAAACGTTACGCAGACAGCTATTTGCACATTTTACAAGGATGGATCAGTTGTTTTATCAAAAGCATCGGACAGGTGATTTGATGGCCCATGCCACCAATGACTTGAATGCCATCCAAAATGTGGCAGGGGCGGGGATCTTAACCTTTGCCGATTCCTTCATCTCGGGAGGGGCAACCATCATTGCGATGGTTCTCTTTATCGACTGGCGGTTAACGATCATTGCTCTATTGCCGCTGCCTTTCTTAGCAGTCATGGCACGGGTGCTTGGTAGCAAATTGCATGATGCGTTTCGTGACTCGCAAGAAGCATTTTCTTCCATCAACGACAAAGCCCAAGAAAGTATTACTGGGATGAAAGTCATCAAAACCTTTGGACAGGAAAAAGAGGACATCGCTGATTTTCAAACCAAAATCGACCATGCCATCATCAAAAACCGCAAAGTCAATTTTCTGGATGCCTTGTTTGATCCGTTTATTACGATCATCATCGGTATCTCCTATGTGCTGACGATCATCGTTGGCGGCAATTATGTTATGGACGGTACCATCTCGATCGGTCAATTGGTATCCTTCATCAGTTATATCGGTATGTTAGTTTGGCCGATGTTTGCCATCGGACGTCTGTTTAATGTGCTGGAACGAGGCAATGCTAGTTATGATCGGGTTGCCGAATTATTGGCGGCAAAGACCCATATTATTGAAGCCAAAGATGCGGTCGATGCCCCAGCCCAAGGAACGGTTGACGTTCAAATCAATGAGTTTCACTATCAAGGAGATGATTTTGCCCTGCAAGACATCCACTTTACTTTGCCAGCGGGTCAGACACTAGGTGTCGTCGGGAAAACCGGTGCTGGAAAAACCTCTTTGATGAAGCTTTTGTTGCGAGAGTATGATTCATTTGATGGAGCGATCACCTTCGGGGGCGTCGATAGCAAGCAATACTCCTTGAATGCTCTTTTGGGTTCGATTGGCTATGTTCCGCAAGATCATTTCTTGTTTTCCATGACGATTCGAGACAATATCCGCTTTGCGCAACCACGAGCTTCTCAAGCAGAAGTGGAAGCGGCTGCTGGATTAGCAGTGATCCATGAGGATATTAGTCAGTTTCCTGATGGATACGAAACGATGGTGGGGGAACGTGGTGTTTCTCTTTCCGGCGGACAAAAACAGCGTTTATCCATTGCGCGTGCCTTGATCACTGATCCAGAATTATTGATTTTAGATGACGCCCTTTCAGCAGTAGATGCCAAAACGGAAGAAGCTATTTTACAACAGTTACGGACCTTCCGTCAGAATAAAACAACAATCATTGCTGCTCACCGCCTAAGCAGTGTCAAGCACGCAGAAGAAATTCTGGTGATCGACAATGGGAAAATCAGTGAACGCGGGCCCCATGAACAATTATTGGCTGCAAATGGCTGGTATAAAAAAATGTGGGACAAACAGCAATTAGAAGCCAAAATCGAAGGGAGTGAAGCCTAATGCAAGAATCAGAATGGAGCAAATCGATTCCCTTTAAAGAGCAAAAAAACATCATCAAACGAATGTTCCTTTTTGCCAAGCCATTTCGAAAAACCTTCTATGCAGCGATCTTTTTTGCTTTTGTGCTATCGATCGTCAATATCTTGTTGCCTTTGATCATTCAAACCTTTATGGATAATTATTTGACCAATCAAACGGCGACCCAGCAAGTCATTTATTTCTTTGCTGCGCTGTATTTCTTTGGGGTGTTGGTAAAAGCTGTGATTTGGTTTTTCCAATGGTTCCTTTATTCGATGGGTTCTTTAAAAACCTATCAATATATTCGAGCAAAATTATTTGAAAAATTGCATAGTCTTGGGATGCGCTATTTCGATCAGACACCAGCAGGGTCAATCGTTTCACGGGTCAGCAACGACACAGAAACATTGTATGAATTTTGGTATGTCTTCTTGATGGTATTGACAGGAATTTTTGCGGTGGTTTCTTCTTTTGCCGCCATGTTCCGCATCAACGTCAAAATCGCCTTATTAAACTTGATTTTTCTGCCAATCCTAATGGTAGTCATCTGGTATTATCAAAAATTCAGCTCTCGTATCTATCGTCAAATGCGGGAAAAACTGAGTCAGCTGAATACGAAATTGAATGAATCGATTTCTGGTATGCAGATCATTCAACAATTCCGCCAAGAGGCGCGGCTGAATGAAGAATTCGAAGCGACCAACGATGATTATTTGAAAACTAGATACGCCATGATCCGCACGAATGCGCTGCTATTATCACCAATCATTAGTTTGTTGTATGCCTTAGCGATCGCCTTGTCATTGACGGTCTTTGGGTTTGATGCTTTAGAATCGCCCGTTGAAGTCGGGTTGATTTTCGCCTTTACGACCTATATTCAAGGATTTTTTAATCCCATGACACAGATGATGGATTTTCTCAGCGTCTTTACTGATGGGATGGTAGCCGGTAGCCGTATTTTGAAGATTATGGATAATGAAGAATATACGCCGCAACAAAACCCCGATGCCAGTCAAACCATCACCAAAGGAAAAATTGAATTTCGTGATGTCAGTTTTTCCTATGATGGAAAAAACAACGTATTAAATCATATTTCTTTCATCGCCTATCCAGGTGAGACCGTGGCTTTAGTCGGTCACACAGGAAGTGGCAAGAGCTCGATTATCAATGTGCTGATGCGCTTTTACGAATTCGGGGAAGGGCAAATTTTGATCGATGATCAAGATATCCGCGACTTTACGATGGAAGAGCTTCGAAAAAAGTTGGACTCGTATTGCAAGATGCCTTCATGTTTTATGGGGACATCGCTGATAATATCCGCTTATTAAATCAGGACATTGATGAGGAACAGATTGAAGCAGCAGCAAAATTTGTTCAAGCAGATGCTTTCATTCAAAAACTACCTGGTAAATACCACGCCAAAGTGATTGAACGGGGTGCCAGTTATTCAAGCGGTCAGCGACAATTGATCTCCTTTGCCCGCACGATGGTGACCGATCCGAAAGTTCTGGTCTTGGATGAGGCGACTGCCAATATTGATACTGAAACAGAAGGACTGATCCAAGAAGGGTTGGCCAATATGCGTCAAGGGCGAACCACGATCGCGATCGCCCATCGGTTGTCTACCATCCGCGATGCCGAGTTGATTTTGGTGCTTGATAAAGGCTCGATCGTCGAACGAGGCACCCACGATGAACTTTTGGATCAAAAAGGGTTGTATGCCGATATGTATCGTTTGCAGGCAAGTGAAGTTTAAACGACCAATAGACCTTAAAATACCACCTAGGTATTTTAAGGTCTATTTTGTATAAATTGAACAAATGAAAGGAAAAATTTCTATTTGTGATTGACAGCGTTTTCACCCTTTGCTATTATGTAGACATTAAAGCAACTAGCTCCTAGACATACAAACGGATCAAACGGTCGCGATTTCTTTCGGTTTAGACTAGGAATTACGCGTGGTCAAGCGAGTGGCAAAGGAGCTTCATGTGAAATGTTGCGCAAATAGGAGGGAAGCTGATCTAAGCAAAAGGCAAGCATCCTGAGCCTATCTTTTACGAAAAGCCCAACCGACGAGAGAGGATTGTGGAGGGTGATTGGAATAATGGTAGCCCCATTGAGAAAGGGGGCGAATAGGAATGTATTGAGAGCTCAAAGATAGTAGAGTGGATAAACACGAGAAATCATTCGTTGTTTTATTTTTTTAAAATTTTTGTTAACCGGTTAACTAAAACGGTTAACAAAAAAAGAGGAGGAAAGAAAACGTGGGGAATGGTCACAAGTCTAGCCGTTTTTTTCATGACAAAGGTCGCATTCAGCGAGAATAGGGGAAGTAGCAAACGTAGAAACTTGCAGCACGATGTATGAACAAAAAAATAGTTCAAATGGAAAGATGAGGGAAAATTTATGGTAGAAATTATAATTGGTATTTTAATGATCGTTTCTTTCTTAGGAATGGTTTGGTACTGCGTCAAAGGGTTCAACCTGATGGTGGGTTTCTTCGTTATGGCAACACTTTGGACCGTTTTAGCTTTTATTGGCAATGCGTTGAGTCCGGATTTAACAGCTTTGAACTTTGTCGATACGATCACGAACATTTATCAAACAGGACCCGCCGGTTTTGCTAGTTCGATTCTGGTCAATATTTTCTTCGGTTCCTTCTTTGGTCGGATTTTGATGGATACAGGGATCGCTGCAACGCTTATTCGAAAGGTTGTTGAGCTTGGTGGAGATAAACCACGGATCACCATGACCCTTTTATGTACTGTTACTGCCTTATGTTTCACTTCCATGACAGGCATTGGTCCTGTAATCTCTATCGCAGTGATCGTTATGCCGATTTTGCAAGCGTTGGGTATTCCAACAGCGATCGCTTTATTCGCTTTTATGGGTTCCATCATGGCGGGAATTTTTGCCAATGTAACAAATTTTGTGCAATACCAAGGTATTTTAGCAGCATTACAACCTGAAGGAAGTCAATCTATGATGGAATATGGGTTTTCCGACTATTTCACATTCGGCATGATCGCACTAGTCGTTTCCTTAATTGTGACATTGGTTTTTGCCAATATTGCTTTAAGTCGTGCGAAATCATCAAAAGTCAAAGCGTGGGCTTCCACACCTGGTGCAACTTCAGGCGATGCTCCTTGGTATTCTTGGGTTGCTGTGATCGCACCAGTCTTACTCGTAGTGTTTGCTGAGTTTCCTATTATTCCTGCATTTATTCTAGCAGCTTTGTACGCCTTACTGACTTGCGGAAAATTAAAAGGTGGTTTTGTGAATATTTGCCGCATGTTAGCTAAACAATTTGCAGATGGCGCTGTCGATGTTGCGCCCCTGGTAGGTTTCTTATTAGTGTTGGCTATGTTTAATTCAGCTGCAAGTCTAGCGGTTCCTTTCTTTGAACCAATCGTTGGCGGTCTAGTTCCTCATAGTACCGTGGCTCTTGCGATCTTATTTGCCATCTTAGCACCCCTCGGTTTCTTCCGTGGTCCTTTGAACTTAGTCGGATCAGGAGGAGCAGTAGCGGCAGTGATCTTAGCTGCCACAAATTGGGATCTGGCATTCATTTTTCCACTTTTCGCTGTGGTCACGATCGCTCCTCAGCATTTGGATATTACTCAGTCATGGGTAGCATGGGGGCTAGGACATCATAAAGTGGGTTCGAAAGATTTCATGAAGTTTTCGATACCAGCTGGGTGGCTTTCTAGTGCGATCCTGTGTATCATTGCGCTCATTTTGTTCGGATTGAATAACTAGTCGACGAAAGAACATAGCTAATCAATAAATCATGCAACTATGGATGTAGGAGGAAAGTGGAAATGAGTGAATTAAGAAAAGTTAGAATGGGGATCGATGTAGGTGGTACCCATACAAAAGCTGTCGCTATCGATAATCTGACTCACGAGATCATAGGAAAATCCAGCGTGAAGACCACCCATGATCATGAACGGGGGTAGCTGCTGGCGTTGTCGAGAGTTTTCAAAATTGTATGAAAGAAAATGATATTGACCCAAAAAGTGTGATTTTTGTTGCTCATTCAACCACCCAAGCCACGAACGCTTTGATTGAAGGGGATGTGGCTGACATTGGTGTTTTCGGTATGGCTCGTGGTGGTTTCGAAGGGTTTCTGGCAAAGCGTCAATTAAAAATTGCCGATATCGTCCTAGGGAATCAGCGATCCATTAAGATCATCAATGCCTTCTCAAAACTCAAAGGAATGAATAAAGCGAGTGTGGAAGAGATGATCGATGATCTAGTGAGGCAAGGATCAGAAGTGATCGTCGCTAGTATGGCTTTTGGAGTAGATAATAATGATGCTGAAAATCTAGTGATGGAAGTTTGTACAGAAAAAGGAATTCCATGTACCGTTGCTTCGGATATCACGAAACTTTACGGATTGACCAGAAGAACACGAACTGCTACTATCAATGCAAGCATTTTACCTAAAATGTTATCTGTCGCAAATTCAACGGAAGTTTCTGTGAAGGAGTCAGGAGTAGATGTACCCTTGATGATCATGCGCGGCGATGGTGGGGTTATGGAGATTGCTGAGATGAAAAAGCGACCAGTTCTGACTATGCTCTCGGGTCCAGCAGCATCAGTAATGGGCTCACTGATGTATTTACGAGCATCAAATGGCGTGTATTTTGAAGTAGGCGGTACAACCACCAATATCGGTGTCATTAAAAACGGACGGCCAGCGATCGACTATTCTGTCGTTGGTGGACATGAAACATACATTTCCAGTTTGGACGTTCGTATCACGGGCTGTGCAGGGGGTTCCATGATTCGTGCAACTGCTAATGGAGTGGTAGATGTAGGGCCTCGTTCTGCACATATTGCCGGTCTTGACTACGCTGTCTACTCTGATCCAACCAATTGGACAGGAGGAGAGGTTGAATTCTTTAGTCCGAAAGAAGGCGATCCCGCAGATTATGTTGCAATCAAATTTGATAATGGTGAACGGGTAACCATCACCAACTCATGTGCAGCTAACGTGTTGGGCTTGATCAAACCGGAACATTTTTCTTATGGGAATATCGAAGCAGCTCGAAAAGCGATGGGCGTATTAGCGGAATATTGTGGCACGACGATCGAAGATATCGCGACTCAAATCATGGAGCGTTCTTACGCAAAATTAGAGCCAGTCATTTTGGCTTTAGCAGAAAAATACAAATTAGAAAAAAGCCAAATTTCATTAGTAGGAGTTGGTGGCGGCGCTTCGTCATTAATTATCTACTTGTCAGAAAAAATGGGCGTAAAATATTCGATTCCGGAGAATGCTGAGGTGATTTCCTCAATTGGTGTCGCCCTAGCGATGGTGCGAGATGTCGTTGAACGGATTATTCCTTCCCCTTCGAAAGAAGACTTGCGATTAATCAAAACAGAGGCTATCAATAAAGCCATTGAGAGTGGGGCTACGCCAGAAAGTGTGGAAGTCTTTATCGAAATCGATCCTCAAACGTCTAAAGTCACAGCCATTGCGACTGGTTCCACCGAAGTCAAGACGACGGATCTTTTAGCAGAGGCAACCGTTGAGGAAGCCCAAGAATTAGCAGCAGGCGATTTGGGGCTACCTACCAACGAAATTGATCTTTTAGAGAAAAGCTCGCATTTTTATGTGTTTGGAACCCGTGTTTCTACAGGAGACAATCCGGCAATTCGAATCCTTGATAAAAAAGGCTTTATTAAAGTACAACGAGCTTCAGGGAAAGTTATCAAAACCACCGCGGAGAATTATGTGCAAGCAGTCGAGCAACTGTGGGATGATTTGGCGATCTATCAGACAGAAGTGATTTTGCGTCCAGATTTCTATATTTGTGCCGGACCTCGGGTGATGGATTTTTCAGTTAACGATTTGGAGGCATTGATGTTGTTGATCGATATCGAAATGTCGACTTTAGATCCAAATGAAGAAGTGATGGTTCTGGCGGCGAATTCCCTATGATCAAGCAGAGGTTTTTCTTGAAACAGCAACATACGGTTGATCTGGCATTGTTAGAAACGTGGTATGAACAGCTCATGCCCATCAACGAATTCAGTTGGGGAGTATTTGAGTTTACCCGCGAGATGCTGCGTAATAAAGTGAGTGAAGAGGAAAAAAACGAAATCATTGAAGAAGCCATCTTATGTGGTAGAACATGGGCGCAAAAAATGCTCGACCAGTTTGATTTGAAAAAACAGGGAAAGGCAGATCGTGCCTGGTACTTGGCGGATAATCTTGGTTTATCGATTACGGAAAGATCTGGAAAACCGACGAAGTTTCGTATGGTCTTTGCGCAGTTTATCATGGAGCACTCCATTGAATTGATCACTGAACCCATTGAAGCCTACACCGATCTGACTCAATCTTCGCAAATATTGCCTAAACCAGAAGTTATCCGAGGAGTCTTGATCGCCCATGAAATTTTTCACTATTTAGAAGAGCAACATGGGGCAACGATGTACCATGTCACCAAAACGATTCCACTGTGGCGCTTTTTTCCTACGAGCATCGGTCAACGGTTGGTTGTGCTTCGGAAATTGCGGCGATGGCCTTTGCAAAAGAACTGTGTGAGACAGACTTTGTGCCTCAAATGTTAGATATTTTACTTTCTTATCCGTTGGAAGTCGACTTTTCAAAAAGTATATATGAAGTCGTGCAGCAAGAAATGCGCCACATTGAAGCAATGGGCTAGTTCTGTGAAAAGCGCTCACTTAGCGGCTTCTTTACGACCCGTCAGGACAGTCCGTGTCGAACGAAATCAGTCCTTGTTCATTTTTCAAGGGTTCCATGATATAATTGACCAACAGCAAAAAGCAAGGCGTGGATTGAATGGCAAATGAGAAAATCACCATTAAGATGGTGTCAGAAAAAGCAAATGTTTCAAAAACCACCGTTTCTAGATATTTGAATGGCAAATATGAATTTATGTCAGCAGAGACAAAAAAGCGCATCGAAGAAGTGATCGAAGAGCTTGAATACCGTCCAAATGCGCTAGCACAGGGGTTGAAAAACAATAAAACGGGATTGATCGGCATCGTTGTCAGCAATATCATGATCCCGGAAGTAGCAGCTTTAGTTCGAGGTGTCAATGATTATTGTATACGAAAATCTTTTCAGGTGATTCTTGTTGAAACCGATCACAAAAATATTTCTCAGCAGGATCAAATTCAAGCGTTGATCGACCGTCAAGTGGAAGGGCTGATTCTGTCGTCGAATCAGGACGAAGCATTCGTGAAAAGCTTGACTGAGCAAAAGGTCAAGATCGTGCTGGCTGATTGCACGATCGAAGAATTGATGATTGATACAGTCATCGTTGATAATGAAAAAGCGACGGCCGAGATGATTCAACGTATTTATTCAGAAGGCTTTGATCGAGTCGCTTACTTTACACCACCGCTCATAACGCCTAGTCGGAAGAAAAAGCTTGCTCTTTTTCTGGAAAGTTCTAAAATCGCAGTTAGAAATCCTGAACAACTAGCATTTGAGATCGAAGAAACACAAGCGGCATTTGACGCGTGTAAGGAATCACTAAACGAATTGTTGAAAAAAAATCAAGGCTATCGTTTAGCAATATTAGCTGAAAACAGTGAGTTGATGTTTGCGTTGATCCATGTGATCTATAGCTTGGGCTTACGGATTCCAGAAGATGTTGCGATCGGGGGCTATGATGATTTAGGCTGGAACAAACTTTATCATCATGAAATGTCTGTGATTGAAAAACCGTCGTATGAGATTGGTTCACAAGCTGCTGAACTTTTAGTCAAGCGGATCTCAAAAGGGAAAATGCAGTATAAACCAAAGGTGATCGAAGTACAGCCAAAAATCAAAATGAGTGGTTCGACACAAGTGAGTGACAATAGTTTTGATAAAATCGTTATCCGTATGAACCAAGAAAATCAGCCCTACATCAAAAAAAATTATCGTAAACAAGATGATTAGGTTTTTTTGTAAAAACAAGAAGCAAATGATACAATAGCTGACTCCCCATCATTAGACTGATCAGTCAAGTTTTGGGGAGCGGTTTTTTATCGTTCGCTAAGGTTTTGTCTTTATCTAAGATAAGAACGAATAAAAATTGATCCCTCGTGTTTTTAACAAACGATCATTAGATTCGTATTAGGTGTCAGTAAAAATAACGAACAACGATTGACAGCGCTTTCTACCTTTGCTATGATAAAGATAATAAAACTGGTTCTAATGGATAGTGATTGTTGATTTTTAACAAGCTAAACCTGATGAAGCTGCGGTGTTTGCGCTGCTTTCATGAGGTTTTTTCTGTGTTGACTGTTGGCTCAGCAATAAAGATAAGCAATGAACCATATCCGCAATGATAAAGTAAGTGGGGGTAGGACATGAAAATCAGTAAAGTGTTAAACAATAATGTTGTGATCACTACCGATCAAAGTCAAAACGAGATTATTGTTATGGGGCGGGGGATTGCCTTTAAGAAAAAAGTGGGGGATGACATTTCTTCAGAAGCGATCGATAAAGTGTATCGCTTAGAAAATCAGACGATCTTATCTCAATTTCAAGAGCTGCTTGCTGACTTACCACTGGAATACCTTGAATTATCCAATGAGATCATTGAGTATGCTCGGCGAGAATTGTCTTCCCCAATCAATGATTCCATTTACATCTCGTTGACGGATCACATGCACTGTGCCATTGAACGATCAAAAAAAGGAATGACGGTCAAAAATGTCTTATTGTGGGATATCAAGCGTTTTTTCCCCGATGAGTACCAAATAGGCTGCAAAACAGTAGAAAAAATCAAAGAACATTACGGGATTCAGCTACCAGATGACGAAGCTGGCTTTATTGCTCTGCATCTCGTCAATGCACAAACCGAGAATGGTGACAAGGAAATGTGGCTGAACTAACCCAAACGATGCAAGACATTATTAACATTGTTAAATATTTTTTAAAACAACCTTTGATGAAGAATCCGTTTATTTTTATCGCTTCACCACGCATCTGAAGTTTTTTGTCTCAAGAATGCAAAACCATACCCTTCATGCGGATGAAACTGATGAAGATCTTTTGGCTATGGTCAAAGTGAAATACCGAAATGCGTATCAATGCGTACAAAAAATCGCTGAACTATTAGAAAATCAGTATCAGTATCAAATGTCCAGTGACGAAAGTTTGTATTTAACGATTCATATTGCCAGACTTGTGCAAAAAAATCGTTGATTGAAAAAAAAACAAGAAAGGAGAAGGATTTCTTGATTCATGAGAAGATGTCGAAAAAGAAGAATTTCTTCGCAATGATTCTTACTAAACGTCAGCTTCAAGACATCGGACCATGCAGCAAGAAATCAAAAAAAAGAAAACATTTTGGATAGTGACATTCAGTTGGCTAAACCTTCAATACAAAAAAATTGGAGGAATCAAAAATGGGAAAATATCGTGAATTAGCAGAAAAAATTGTCGCAAATGTCGGTGGGAAAGAGAACATCAATAGCTTGACACATTGTATCACACGCCTGCGTTTCAAATTAAAGGATGAAGGCATCGCAAATGATGAAGTCTTAAAGAACATGGATGGGGTCGTGACGGTCATGAAGAGTGGCGGTCAATACCAGGTGGTTATCGGAAACCATGTACCAGATGTCTATGCAGAAGTGATCGATGTTGCAGGAATCAGTGGTGATGCTGAAGAAACAGCTTCAGGTGGCAACTTGTTTGATCGTTTGATCGATATTTTGAGCGGCTGCTTCCAACCCTTCTTAGGTGCTTTGTGTGCGGCCGGGATGATCAAAGGTCTAAATGCACTGTTGCTTTTTATTGGTACAACAGGCTTGATCGATTATACAACAACGACTGGTACCTATGTGATGTTCAATGCGATCGGCGATTCGATCTTCATGTTTATGCCGGTGATTTTAGGGTATACGTCAGCGAAAAAGTTTCGCTTAAATCCAATGGTGGGAATCGTGATCGGGTCAGCGCTTTGTTACCCAACAATTCAAGGATCAGCCTTGCAAGCAGCGTTTGTTGTCGGAGCTGGCGAGGGAGCTGCTGCACCGTATAGCTTGTTAGGCTTGCCTGCGTACGAAACGTTTTTAGGAATTCCGTGGGTTGGCGCAACGTATACTAGCAGTGTGGTGCCGGTCATCTTTATCATTGCCTTTGCTGCGCAAGTTCAAAAATTTGCGAAAAAAATCATTCCGTCTGTTGTCCAAACGTTCTTAGTGCCTTTCTTGGTTTTATTGATTGCATTGCCAATTGGTTTTTTGGTGATTGGACCTGTGATCAGTATGTTGACGGATCTTTTGAGCTCAGGATTTGAAGCGTTGATGGACTTCTCTCCAGCGATTTATGGTTTGTTATTAGGCTTCTTCTGGCAAGTCTTGGTTATTTTCGGCTTGCATTGGTCAGTTGTTCCGCTACACATTATGCAAGTGACACAACTAGGATACAGTCAGATTTTAGTAGCATCATTTGGCGCCAGCTTTGCTCAAACAGCAGTTGTGATGGCGATGTACTTTAAACTGAAAGATAAGAAACTAAAAGCTCTATGTCCGCCAGCCATTATTTCAGGACTTTTTGGTGTAACAGAACCAGCAATTTATGGGATCACGTTACCGAAAAAAATGCCGTTCTTCTTTTCAATGATTGGTGGTGCGGTCGCAGGTGCCTTCTTGATGATTAATGGTACAACGAGCTACACCTCTGGTGGGTTAGGGGTCTTTGGCATTTTCAACTATATCACTCCAGAAGGCGACGCTAGTGGCATGTGGTTCTCTGTCTTCGGAATCTTGATCGCTGCAGCGATTGGCTTTGGTTTGACGATGGCTTTCTGGAAAGATGATGCAGTGGAAGAAGAGATCGCAGAAGGACAACCAGCGATGACTGTTCGGAAAGAAGTAATCACTTCTCCAGTGGAAGGAACCATCGCACCATTAAGCAGCGCAAAAGATGAAGCCTTTGCTCAAGGAGTGCTAGGGAAAGGCATCTTGATCCACCCTTCAAAAGGTGAAGTTGTGGCTCCTTTTAATGGCACAGTAATGACCTTGTTCCCAACGAAACATGCCATTGGCTTGATTTCTGATAACGGTTTAGAGCTATTGATTCATATTGGTTTGGATACGGTTCAGTTAAATGGCGAATTCTTTGAAGCGCATGTGAAGCAAGGAGATAAAGTCACTCGTGGGCAAAAACTGATCAGCTTTGATAAAGATGCGTTGATCAAAGCTGGATTCAATATTGAGACGCCAGTATTAGTTACCAACTCCGCCGATTATTTGGATATCATCGAGTCTGACAAACGAGAAGTTGGCTGTTCCGATGATTTGATCACGGCTTTAGTTTAGAAAATGTTTACCTACAAAACAGCTATATAGAGATAAAAGCGATCGGTCGTGAAGGCGCGATCGCTTTTTGATATTCATTTAATTGGGAAACAGTGAGTCCTTATAATGAAGGTTTTTATCATAGGTTGGTTCAGCGATTATCGTCGATGAAGTGGGGCGCTTATCATATGCCATCCCAATATCGATCAAATGCTGCAGATTTTTCTCATAGTGCTCCGAAAAGACGACTGCATACAACAAATCTAACAAGTAGCAAACCGAGGTATTGATCGTAAAATTTGCAATCTTTGAATACAGCCTTTCTCTTGTTGTGATATTTAAGACACAATCGCTTAATTTCGCTAACGCATTCTCGCCAATACTAGTCATTCCAATGATGGAGACCTGCCGTTCGGCAAGGATCTTACCGATTTCTTTAACCATTTTGTTTTCACCTGTGTAAGAAATCAAGATTGCGGTCGTATCGGAGGTACAGTTGGATGCCTCATAGGCACTTTCGCCGAAGGTATCGCAGACGTGGATGCTTTTTCCTAAACGCCGCATCTTCAAAACAAAGTCTTGAGAAATCAAGGTGTTGGCATTGCTGGCGAAAATCCTGATATGGTTGGCATTGAGCAACGATTGTTTCGCTTTTTGTAATTCATCATGATGGATCAAGGAAAGCGTATCTTCGATCGTTGTTTGTTCAAGCTTTGCCAACTTTTTGGCGATGGTCATAATGCCGTCATGGGAGGAAAAAGGAAAGTTCGCATCCACATCGGTAAAATGGCTGCTCATATAAGTTTGCTCTTCCACAAAGGCCGTTTTTAAATCGAGCCAACCATTGAAGCCTAATTTTTTGGCGATCCGAATAAAAGTAGAAGGATGAACATAGGTTTTTTCTGACAATTCCTTGATGGTTTGATCCGCCATCGCAGTCGGGTTGGCTAATAAATAATCGATCAACGATCGTTCCGCTGGTGCTAATTTGATTTGGCGCATTTTTTCTTGTAGCAACATGGTATGTAGACTCCTTTTTACATTTTTTTATTATAATTTGTAAATGATTTTTACAGAATTTCTTCTTTATTAAGTACCTGGTTAATCGTTTATATCCTAATTATTCCTTATTTTATGCTCTTTGTAAATCTTTTTTACAAAACACCTGCTAGAAGAAGCGAGATTTGCAAACGCTTTTTCTAAATAAGCTATTTACATTGAATCAAATGTTTTTATGAATGATAATAAGAATGTAAATAAAATAGCAAAGGAGCAATACAATGACAAAAGGAATTAAAATTGCAACCATTGGTGGCGGCAGCAGCTATACCCCGGAGTTAATGGAAGGCTTTATCAAACGCTATGAAGAATTGCCGATTCGTGAAATTTGGCTAGTAGATATCGAAGCAGGAAAAGAGAAATTAGAAATCGTAGGTGCGATGGCACAACGAATGTGGGACGCCACGCCTTATGATGTAAAAATCCACATGACATTGGATCGAGAAGAAGCGTTAAAGGATGCCGATTTCGTTACGACTCAATTCCGAGTAGGGTTGCTGAATGCCCGCATCAAAGATGAACGAATTCCTGCCTATTACGGCATGATTGGTCAAGAAACCAATGGCCCTGGGGGAATGTTCAAAGCGTTCCGTACGGTACCGATCATTCTTGAAATTGTTGAAGACATGAAACGTTTATGTCCGGATGCTTGGTTGATCAATTTTGCGAATCCAAGCGGCATGGTAACTGAAGCAATCGTGCGTTACGGAAAATGGGACAAAGTCATCGGGTTGTGTAATGTGCCAGTCATGGCAACCATGATTGAGCCAGCCTTAATTGGCAAAGAACCGGATGAATTGATTTACAAATTTGCAGGATTGAACCACTTCCACTGGCACAAAGTTGCTGATTCACACGGCAACGATGTAACGATGGACATTATTGATAAAATGTATGAAGAAGACAATGGCTTACCGAAGAATATCTTTGATGTACCATTTTACAAAGAACAGCTGGAACAAATGAAGATGATCCCTTGTGGGTATCACCGTTATTACTATCGTCAAGAAGAAATGTTGAATCATGCGATTGAAGAGTACAAGACTGTCGGTACACGCGCACAGCAAGTAAAACAAACTGAAGCCGAATTGTTTGAGTTGTACAAAGATCCTGAATTGGATCATAAACCTGAACAGCTGCAAAAACGTGGTGGTGCGTATTACTCAGATGCAGCGTGTGAAACGATTGCTTCCATTTATGCCAATAAAAATACCCAAATCGTTGTTTCAACCAAAAATGAAGGCGCCGTTCCTGATCTACCTGCCGATTGCGTAGTTGAAGTGACCGCTTACGTTGGTGGACAAGGCGCGAGAAATGTTGCCTTTGGTGAGTTACCGACAGCTGAAAAAGGTTGGTTACAGGTAATGAAAGCAATGGAATTATTGACGATCGAAGCCGCTGTGACTGGGGATTACAATATCGCATTACAAGCATTCACCATCAACCCACTGGTTCCATCAGGAGATACGGCAAAACGTGTCATGGACGAACTGTTTATTGCCCACAAAGATCACTTGCCGAAATTTAAGGAAACAATCGCACGTCTTGAAAAAGAAGGCGTCGAAGTACAAGATGAAGTAGCCCGCGAACTTGATCGCGAACTAGTTAAATAAAGAGAAAGTAGGAAAGAAACATGGCATTTAGAAAAGACTTTTTATGGGGCGGCGCAACAGCTGCCAATCAATGTGAAGGAGGCTACCAAGAAGGCGGACGCGGCTTAGCAAACGTAGACGTGGTACCGATCGGCAAAGATCGTTTTCCAGTGATTACTGGTCAAATGAAAATGTTTGATTTTGATGACGAACATTTCTACCCAGCAAAAGAAGCGATCGATATGTATCATCGCTACAAAGAAGACATCGCATTATTTGGCGAAATGGGCTTTAAAACCTACCGCTTGTCGATCGCTTGGAGTCGGATTTTCCCTAAAGGGGATGAAACAGAACCAAATGAAGACGGCTTGAAATTCTATGAAGATCTTTTCAAAGAATGCCACAAATACGGGATCGAACCGTTAGTAACGATCACTCACTTTGATTGTCCGATGCATTTAGTTGAAAAATACGGCGCATGGCGTTCTCGTGAATTAGTCGGATTCTATGAAAACTTGTGTAACGTGATTTTCAACCGCTACAAAGGATTAGTAAAATACTGGTTGACCTTTAACGAGATCAACATGATTCTACATGCGCCATTTATGGGAGCTGGTTTGTACTTTGAAGAAGGCGATAACGTTGAGCAAGTGAAATACCAAGCGGCTCACCATGAGCTGTTGGCCTCTGCGATCGCAACGAAAATCGCTCATGAAGTCGATCCTGAGAACAAAGTAGGTTGTATGTTAGCTGCTGGCGCATACTATCCATATACAAGCAAACCAGAAGATGTCTGGGAATCTCGCAAAGCAGATCGCGAAAACTATTTCTTTATTGATGTTCAATCACGTGGGGAATATCCACAATATGCGCTGAAAGAAATGGAACGCAATGGGATCGAAATCAAAATGGAAGAAGGCGACCTTGAGCTGTTGAAAGCTCATACCGTTGACTTTATTTCTTTCTCTTACTATTCTTCCCGCGTATCAACAACGGACGCTGAATTGTTAGAACAAACGGCTGGCAATATTTTTGCCTCTGTGAAAAACCCATACTTGGAAGCAAGTGAGTGGGGGTGGCAAATTGATCCACTTGGTTTGCGGATCACGATGAATGACATTTATGATCGCTACCAAAAACCATTGTTCATCGTTGAAAACGGCTTAGGAGCTGTCGATACACCGGATGCAGATGGTTATGTGGAAGATGACTATCGAATCCAATATTTGGCAGAGCATATTCAAGCAATGAAAGATGCGGTTGAACAAGATGGTGTCGATTTATTGGGCTACACCACATGGGGTTGTATCGATTTAGTTTCAGCTGGAACCGGTGAAATGAAAAAACGCTATGGTTTCATTTATGTGGACCGTGACAATGAAGGAAACGGCACCTTGAAACGAACAAAGAAAAAATCATTTGATTGGTACAAACAAGTGATTGCTTCAAACGGTGAAGATTTGTCGAATAAGTAATCAAAAGAAGCTGCCGCTGATCTCTTAGAGAAATCTAAGGAGATCAACGGCAGTTTTTTAAAGTCTTTTTAAAAACTTTTGTAACGAATGGCTTCTTTAAGAAGAAATGGAGGCTCAAATATTTTTGATAACCGACAATGAGAGTGATGTAAAATGTTTGCGTTGCAGCAATTACAAAAAGGCGACCTTAAGGATGACGTATTTTACCCTTAAGGTCGCCTTTATCAATTTTTTAAAGAACTTTTTCAATTTCAGGAATCATTTTTTGAGGATTGGTTTGTGGAGCAAAACGCTCAACGACTCTGCCTTGGCGATCCACCAAAAATTTCGTGAAATTCCATTTAATGGCTTTGCCTAGCGTGCCCGGTGCTTCTTCTTCCAAATAGCGAAACAAGGGATCCGCGTCTTTGCCATTGATCACCGTTAACTTGTGCATCGGAAAATCAACACCATAGGTGGTTCGGCAAGCGGCTGCGGCTTCTTCGGCTGAACCGACTTCTTGTTTAAACTGGTCAGAAGGAAATCCTAAAACGACCAACCCTTGGTCTTTATAGGTTTCATAAAGACCTTGTAATTCTTTGAACTGCGGGCTCAAACCGCACTTCGTAGCTGTATTGACGATCACTAGCGGTTGACCTTCGTATTTTGCTAGCGAATACGTTTCGCCGTTTTCTAATGTTGCTTGGTAGTCATAGATTGACATAGCAAACGCTCCTTTTAATGTAAATCATAGTCGATAGCTTCTGAGACAAGTATAGAGCAAAGTCTTCAAAAAAACCAAGCAAACTTCTTGGCGTATCTTATTTTTTATGGAAAACAAAAAGTCCAGCAGTCACCGAGACCGCTGGACTTTAATTATGCTTCTGGTAAGACTTCTGGTTCGGCTTCTTGGGGATGAACGACAGCTTTGGTTTTCCAGACACCAGAATGCCAGCGATAGATCATTAAGACACTGCGGAGTGCTTCGTCAATGGCATAAGCGATCCAAACGCCGATCAAACCGAATTTAAAGACGATCGCCAATGAGTAAGAAAACGGTAAGCTGATGACCCATAGAACAACCAGACTGCAGATCAATGGGAACTTCACGTCGCCACTTGCATTCAAGGAACCCACAAGGATCATATTGACTGCACGAGCTGTTTCTAAGACGATCTCTACCAAAAAGACACCTTTAGCAATCTCGATCACTTCCGCGTTGGAGGTAAAGATTCCCATGATTGGCTCAATAAACAAGTAAGTCAATAGACAGATCGTCACTGAGGCAATGATCCCGATCACCATCGTGCGCATGCCTCGCTGATGCGCGCGATCGAATTCTCCAGCACCGACATTGCGGCCAATCATGATTTGATTCCCTTGACTCAATGCGGAGGCAATCAAATAAACAAATTGGGTGATGGCTGTTACGTAAGATTTTGCAATCAAGACACTTGCACCAAGTTGAGCCACGATCATCGTCACTACGACTTGCGCACCTTGATAGGAAAGAGACTCGCCAGAAGAAGGCAATCCGTAAGTCAAAATGTTTTTCATCACACCCCAAGAGACGTTCGAAAAACGGGCAGACAAAACAGAAAAATTCACGTGCTTCTTCAGTAATACTGCGGCAATTACTAAACCGATCGAATTACCAAAGACGCTAGAAAATGCCAATCCAGTCACACCGAAATTCGGCAATCCGAAGGGGCTGTATAAGACAAAATAATTCCCAATCACGGCTAGAATACTAGCAAACATCGGTACCAATAACGCAGGTTTTGTGAAACTGTGGCTACGCATGACAGCAATTATGACCGCCGTGATCGAGGAAAGGAACAGACTTCCGCCATATACTTGTAAGTACCCATGCCCGAGGGCAACTAATTCAGCATCCAGTCCCATGAAACGCAAGAGATAGGTTGAGCCAAAAAGGAACATTAAGCTGATTAAAATTCCAATGAATAATGAGCCAAAAAGAGCGGTATTGATGACTTTCGGGATCTGGTCCCGTTTTTTTGCACCAATTAATTGGGCGATAATGATCTGAGTACCCACGGTTATGAAACCGTAAATAAAGACCGTTAAATTTAACAGTTGATTGGCGGCACTGACAGCCGCTACTGCTGGCTCGGAGTAATGAGAAATCATCCAAACGTTGATATTCCCAATAACGACCCGCAAAAATAACTCAACAAAAATCGGCCAGCTGAGGAAAAGCAGTTCGCGATCTGATTTTCCTAAAAGTTTTTTCTTATTCAATTGTAAGGACTCCTTATTTTCTATATAATAGACGTATCGTGAAAATTTTACAAAAATTGAAAAGAAAGTCAATGTAATTTTCAAAAGTAAAAGCAGGAATATCTTATTATTTTTTGTAAGCAGATGAGTTGAAAGAATTTGCTTTTGAAAGTAAAGTATGGGTAGTCCAAATTGGAGGGAAATATATGTATGATGTAATTATCATCGGCGCAGGCCCTGCGGGGATGACAGCAGCGCTTTATGCGTCAAGATCGAATTTATCAGTACTAATGATTGAACGAGGTGCACCTGGCGGTCAAATGAATAATACGGCTGAAGTTGAAAACTACCCAGGATACGAGTCAATCTTAGGCCCTGAACTAGCATTCAAGATGTATGAAGGTGCCATAAAATTTGGTGTTGAAAATGCCTATGGAATCGTTCAAAACATCACTGACCAAGGTGAGTTTAAAGAAGTTGTGACCGAAGACAAAACTTATCAAGGAAAAACAGTCATTATTGCCACAGGGTGTGTACATAGAAAGTTAGGCGTCAAAGGCGAAGAAGAATTCGCTGGACGCGGTGTTTCATACTGTGCGGTTTGTGACGGTGCCTTTTTCCGTAACAAACGCTTGATTGTTGTTGGCGGAGGCGACTCGGCAGTCGAAGAAGCTATCTACTTAACACAATTTGCTTCTGAAGTAACGATCGTTCACCGTCGTGACGAATTACGAGCACAAAAAATCATCCAAGACCGCGCATTTGCCAACGAGAAAATCTCTTTTATTTGGGATTCTGTTGTGGAAGAAATCAAAGGCAATGAGATGGTCGTAACTGGCGTGCAAATTAGAAACGTAAAAACGGATGAAGTGACAGAAGAAGCTGCTGGCGGTGTCTTTATCTATGTTGGTTTAGATCCGTTGACAGAGCCATTCAAAGCCAGCGGTATCACGAATGATGCTGGCTGGATCTTAACCAATGACCAAATGGAAACTTCAATCCCTGGTGTCTATGCGGTTGGCGATGTTCGTGAAAAAGGCTTACGTCAAATCACGACAGCAGTCGGCGATGGCAGTATTGCTGGTCAACAAGTGTTTGACTTTATCGAAACACAAAAAGATGCTCAATTAACGAAATAACCTAATGGAATCAGCTGTTATTTTTAAAGTGTCGATCACTTTTGATAGCAGCTTTTTTTATTTTTCGTTTGGTTATTCTTTGAGAAATCTGTAAGTAGTGTTATACTAATTTTAGAGCATTTTAACGGAAAAAGGAGAGGTTATTTTATGGCATGGGAACAAACATTTAATCAATGGAAAAACAGTGAACACTTAGATCCACAACTAAAAGAACAATTGACCGCATTAGAAGCAGATCCTGCGATGCTAGAAGACGCTTTTTATATGCCTTTGGAATTTGGGACTGCCGGTATGCGAGGGATTTTAGGGCCTGGGATCAACCGGATGAACATTTATACGATTCGTCAAGCAACCGAAGGATTGGCTCGCTTTATGGATACACAAGATCCTGAAACAAGACGTCGTGGCGTAGCGATCGCCTATGATTCCCGTCATTTTTCACCTGAGTTTGCGATGGAAGCAGCGAAAACATTGGCAAAACATGATATTCCAGCCTTCGTCTTTGAAAGCTTACGTCCGACGCCAGAATTATCTTTTGCTGTGCGTTACTTAAAAACCTTTACTGGAATCATGATCACTGCTTCTCACAATCCAGCCGAATATAATGGCTACAAAGTATATGGGGAAGATGGTGGGCAAATGCCACCTGCAGATGCGGATGCATTGACCAAATTCGTTCGGGAAATTGAAAATCCATTGGAGATCCCTGTATTAAGTGAAGAAGAAGCCAAAAACAGCGGCTTGATCTCTATTATTGGCGAAGAGATCGACACTGCCTATCTGAAAGAGATCAAAGAAGTCACGATCGATCAAGAATTGATCGATACGGTGGGCAAAGATTTGAAACTTGTCTATACACCACTTCACGGAACAGGGCGGATGCTTGGAGAGAAAGCGTTGAAACAAGCTGGTTTCCAACAATTCATTATTGAACCTTCTCAAGCGGTTGCTGATCCAAATTTCAGTACAGTAAAATCACCGAATCCAGAAGAGCACTCTGCCTTTGAATATGCGATTGCTTTAGGAGAAAAAGAAGGAGCCGACCTATTGATCGCCACGGACCCAGATGCCGATCGCTTGGGGGCTGCAGTAAGAATGCCAGATGGCAACTACCAAGTGTTGACTGGAAACCAATTAGGCGCATTGATGGTCCGTTATATTCTAGAAGCTCATAAAACAGCAGGAACCTTGCCTGAAAATGCAGCAGTCTTAAAATCGATCGTTTCTAGTGAATTGCCAACAGCGATCGCCAAATCTTACAATGTGGATATGATCAATGTTTTGACCGGCTTTAAATTCATCGCCGAAAAAATCCAACAATTTGAAAAAGATCATTCGCAAACCTTCATGTTTGGTTTTGAAGAAAGTTATGGTTACTTAGTGAAACCATTTGTACGGGACAAGGACGCGATCCAAGCGCTCGTTTTATTAGCAGAAGTGGCGGCTTTTTACAAACAATCAGACAAAACCCTTTATGATGGTCTGCAAGATATTTTTGAAGAATATGGTTATTACGCAGAAAAAACCATTTCAGTAACGATGAGCGGTATGGAGGGGGCAACTAAGATTGCTGCCCTGATGAAGACTTTCCGTGAAAAAGCTCCTTCTGTTTTCGCAGGAACTCCTGTCGTTCAAACAGAAGACTTTAAACTGTTGACTCGTGTGGGCTTAGATGGACACCTGCAAAAAATGACGACACCGCCTTCTGATGTTTTGAAATACACATTAGAAGATGAAAGCTGGATTGCTGTGCGTCCTTCTGGAACTGAACCAAAAATCAAGTTTTATATTGGTGTGAAAGGCGAATCGGCAGATGAGGCAGAACAAAAAATTGCTGATCTGCAAGCAGCCATCGAAGAGATCACTGGGGAATAAAACTACCTGATGTCTCCAATACCAAGAAATTGCAACTGACTGAATGATCCGAGTGGTAGAAACGAAGCTTCGATTCCTCAGCACCCCGCTGTTGAGGAATCAAAGCTTCGAGAAGAAATTTTCTGACACTTGGATCTATTCGTGTCTTTTATCTATTTTCTTTCCCTTGCTCATCAAAGGTGGATTGACAAGCCGTCAACCAAGGGCTAAAATGCAAAAGGAAATAAGAGAGGATGTGGCGCGATGACTACGCCGAAATTAGAGGAAATTCAGCAAGTAACACAGATATTTAAGATGCTTAGTGATCCCACCAGACTAAAAATTTTGTTGTCCCTTCAAGAAGGTGAACGCAACGTCACTTCGATTGCGGAACAAGTACATATGGAACAATCAGCAGTTTCTCATCAGTTGAAACTTTTGAAAGATAATCGGATCGTAAAGTCAGAGAGACAAGGAAAAACGATTCTTTATAGTCTCGATGACAAACATGTTGTGGATATTTTGCAAAAAACATTTGAACATATCCATCACCGTTAAAACTAGGGCGAGAATTTCTCAAAAGTCCTAGTTTTTTCTTATTGTTTTTGGTATGCTAGTGGAAATATTAAAATTAGATGAACGGTTTTTAATAACGTTTTCAGTTAGGGGGCATTATGGGTAAGCGATTAAACATTGGATTATTAGGAATGGGTGTTGTCGGCAGTGGAGTCTGTCAAGTGCTGGCGGAACAAAAAGAAGCCATTCTGGCACGGACAGGAGTCAATGTGCAAATCACGAAAGCACTAGCTTCGCCTTATGAGGATAAGTCTGCGTTAGCAGCTAAGTATGGGTTTGCTTTGACGAATGAGGCAAATGAGTTGTTTGAAGATGAGACCATCGACGTAATTGTGGAATTGATCGGGAAGATCGATCCGGCAAAAGCGTTTATTTCAGCTGCTTTAGAAAATAAAAAGCATGTTGTGACGGCAAATAAAGATTTGATTGCCACCCATGGACCTGAACTGCTGGCAATTGCTGAAAAAGCCGGTGTTTCTCTTTATTATGAAGCCAGTGTAGGTGGCGGCATTCCGATTTTGCGCACATTGAGCACCCACTATCTACCTGATACCATCACAGGAATTTTTGGTATCGTCAATGGGACGACCAATTACATGTTGACGAAAATGACGGAAGATGGCCTGACCTATGAAGATGCTTTGTCGCAAGCTCAAGCGAAAGGCTTTGCGGAATCAGATCCTACCAATGATGTCGATGGCATTGATGCTGCTTACAAAATGGTGATTTTGACGAAATTTGCCTTTGGGAAAACGATCAGCATTGATGATGTTGCAACGAAAGGCATCCGCGGATTAGCTGTGGCAGATATTAAGCAGGCGCAAGCCTTTGGTTATGAAGTGAAGTTGATCGGCGCAGCTCAAAAGACAGTTGACGGTTCCCTTACTGTGTCAGTCGGACCTGTATTAGTACCGAAAAACCATGCGTTAGCGACGATCCAAAACGAGTTTAATGGTATTTTTATCGAGAGCGAAGGCATTGATCAATCAATGGTTTATGGACCAGGAGCAGGATCGCGACCGACGGCCACCAGCGTGGTTGCGGATTTAACCGTGCTAGCAAAAAATAAAAGCTATGGGATCGTGGAACCATTTCTAACCTTTGAAAAAGAAACAGCATTAGCTGCTGTCCGAGAAGTTCCCAGCCGGCATTATGTGTCGTTTTCAAGTCAAGAGATCAAAGGGAACGCTCTTCCAGAATGGTTTGCGTTTGAGCAAACGGTGTTCAACGAAGCAGACCAACGAATTGTTGGAATCACCAATTCAATGAGCGAAAATGAGCTAGCAGAAAAACTCGCAACTTATACCGATGCACAAAGCATTCAAATAATGAAAGTGATGGAGGAATAGACATGTATCAAGGATTATTGCATCAATACAAAGAATATCTCCCAGTTAATGAAAATACCCCAGCATTGTCACTGGCAGAAGGTAACACGCCGTTGATTCCCTTACCAAGCCTTTCCAAGGAATTAGGGATCCAATTGTATGGAAAATACGAAGGGCTGAATCCAACAGGCTCATTTAAAGACCGCGGGATGGTCATGGCGGTGGCAAAAGCGGTGGAAGAAGGCGCCAAAGCAATCGTCTGTGCCTCGACAGGAAATACTAGTGCGGCAGCAGCAGCTTATGCCACCAGAGCGGGTATCAAAGCCTACGTTGTAATTCCAGATGGCAAGATCGCTATGGGAAAATTGGCGCAAGCAATCGTTTATGGAGCCGATATCATTTCGATTCCAGGAAACTTTGATGAAGCGTTAAAAGCGGTCCGGGATATTGCAGAAACGGAAGCCGTGGCGCTAGTAAACTCAGTCAATCCTTATCGTTTAGAAGGACAAAAAACAGCGGCCTTTGAAGTATGCGAACAATTAGGACAAGCGCCAGATGTTCTTGCGATTCCTGTCGGTAATGCAGGAAATATCTCGGCATATTGGAAAGGGTTCAAAGAATGGCATGAGAAAAAAGGCACCGCGTTGCCAAGAATGCATGGCTTTGAAGCTGAAGGTGCTGCTGCCATCGTCCGTGGGGAAGTCATCGAACAGCCGGAAACCATCGCTACAGCGATTCGGATCGGCAATCCAGCCAGCTGGCAGTTGGCAGAAGCCGCTCGTGATGAATCAAATGGACACATCGATGCAGTAACCGATGAGGAAATTTTGAATGCTTACCGTAAAATCGCTGCGCAAGATGGTGTGTTTATTGAACCAGGCTCAGCCGCATCACTTGCCGGCGTTATCCAGCACGTGAAAGCAGGGAAAATCAAACCAGGTGAGACCGTCGTTGCCGTCTTTACTGGAAATGGTCTGAAAGATCCGGATACAGCAATTAAAGCAACCGAAGTAACCATCAATAAAATGAGTGATTTAGAAGAAATGCGTCAGCATCTTCGTGAAGGAGTTGCCAATCTATGAAGATCCGCGTTCCTGCAACCAGTGCGAATTTAGGGCCTGGTTTTGATTCCTGCGGGATTGCCCTGTCAAAGTATTTGTTCATCGAAGTTTTAAAAGAAAACGATACATGGGAAATCATCCATGAGTTAGGCTCAGAGATTCCAACCGATGAAACCAATTTACTTTTGCGTGTGGCTTTGAAATTAGCACCAGACATGAAACCATTGAAGATTCGTATGAGCTCAGATATTCCATTGGCACGAGGCTTAGGCAGCAGTTCTTCTGTTATTGTTGCTGGGATTGAACTAGCCAACCGCATGGCGCATATGAATCTGAGTGCAGCACAAAAACTTGAGATCGCAACCGCCATTGAAGGGCATCCTGACAACGTCGGACCAGCGATCTATGGAGATTTTGCGATTGCTGCCTATGATCATCAGCACAAGCATACGTATTTAGTCAAACATCATTTTCCTGAATGTGAGATCATCGCCTATATTCCTCATGATGAGTTGTTGACGGAAGCAAGTCGCCAAGTCTTGCCCCAGACACTTTCTCACGAGCAAGCAGTCGAAGCCAGTGCGATCGCCAATGTTATGATCGCAGCAGTCATCAATGGCAATCTGCCTCTTGCAGGGAAATTGATGCAGCAAGATCGTTTTCATGAAGCCTATCGTGAGAAACTTGTTCCACACTTGTCGACCATTCGCCAGATTTGCGAAGAAGAAGGCGGTTATGGCTGTTTCTTGAGTGGCGCAGGTCCCACTGTCTTAGCAATCGTCCCAGAAGACAAGGCAGAACGTATCTCAAAACTTTTGCATGCGCTGGAAAGTAATGCGTATATCGAACAATTGCAAATCGATCGTGAAGGGCTACAAGTTTTCTAAAGAGCTTTAAAATGAAAAATATACCAAAAACGATGAGCAGACTGAGTCCGCTCATCGTTTTTTATTGCTTAATAGTGGTTAATCTTTCGTCTCTGAGGTGTAATAGCTATGATCTTCTAAGTTTAATGCATTTAAAATCATTGAGGCGGTTTCTTCGATGGAAAGAGAAGCGACATTGATCACGACACAACCTAATTTCTCATAAAGATCATTGGCAAACGTCAGCTCCGCTTTGATTTTTTCGATATCGGAATACGCAGAATCGGGGTTCAAGCCGTAGGAGCGCATCCGTTCTTTGCGGATACTGTTTAATACATTCGGATCGTTTGTTAACCCAACGATTTTTTTCGGATCGATTTCCCAGAGCTGTTTTGGGATGTGGGCTTGCGGAACCAAAGGCAAATTAGCGACTTTTAAGTTTTTGTTCGCTAAAAATAGACTCAAAGGCGTTTTTGAGGTCCGAGAAACACCCAATAAAACGACATCCGCCTCTAAAAAGCCTCGGGGGTCTTTTCCGTCATCATACATCACAGCAAACTCCATGGCTTTGATACGTTTGAAATAATTTTCATTCAAGTGGTGCAAAGCGCCGGGTTCTCGTGACGGTGCCACCCCAGTGCGGCGTTCAACTTCACTCACAGGCGGTGTCAGTACATCAAAATGATAGAGCTCCGCTTCTTCACAAAAATGATTCGTCAAATCCACAAGTTCTTCTTTGATCAAGGTATGAAGAATAATGGCATTGTGTTTTTTTGCATCTGATAATGCTTTGATCAAGTGCTCTTTCGTGTGGATAAACGTGCGTCGGAAAAGGTTGAATTCGACGCTGGGGTATTGGGCCATTGTCGCTTGTGCAAGCTTCGATGCCGTTTCGCCGGCAGAATCAGACAATACGAACATCGTCACTGCGGCACTGGTTTGCAATTTTTCTTGCAAGTCTGGTTGTTCAGGTTCAGTTGGCTTCATAAGAAAAATCCTCTCTTGCTTTTTTATTGATTTCATTATACCATACTTAAGATCGATAGAATCGGAATGATTTTGATTTATCAGGAGGGCCTACGATGAAAAATCAAACACTTATTGAGCATGCCATGACAACATTGAAAGAAAATGGCTTTAAATACACCAAAAAAAGAGAAGCGATCATCACCTATTTAGTCAAACGCAATCGCTATTTACCAGCAAAAGAAATTCATGAATACATGTCGGAAAAGTATCCTGGTTTGAGTTATGATACGATCTACCGGAATTTGCACGATTTTTCTGAGATCGGTATTTTAGAAGAAACAGAGCTGAACGGTGAGATGAAGTTTCGCTATAACTGCTGTGCAGAATTAGAAGACCATCACCACCATCATTTCATTTGTACAGTCTGCGGCAAAACAAAAGAACTGCATATTTGTCCAATGGACTTCTTTCAAGAACAGCTTCCTGGTTGTTTGATCGAGGGTCATCGCTTCGAGATTCTGGGGCGTTGTGAAGAATGTCAATGAAAACCCAAACAAACTTGACAGTATCGAAGACTTTTTTACCAGAATGCCTTGACACTTTTTCAGGGGTTAGCTATAATTTTTAAAGGACAGTCGTGTTTTTTGGGATTTTATTTCAATAACAACTACGGTTACTTTTTAAGCTCGGAGGGAGGGAATTTACATGTCAAAAACAGTCGTTCGCAAAAACGAATCACTTGACGATGCTCTTCGTCGCTTCAAACGTTCCGTGTCAAAAGCGGGTACTTTACAGGAATCTCGTAAACGTGAATTTTACGAAAAACCTAGCGTAAAGCGTAAGAAAAAATCTGAAGCAGCTAGAAAACGCAAAAAATTCTAATTTTCTACTGTTTTGAGAATTGGAGCTGGTAGTGTGACACTACTAAGTACACTGAATGATGACATGAAGACAGCGATGAAAGCCAAAGACAAGGAAACCTTGCAGGTGATCCGCATGTTGAAAGCATCAATTCAAAATGAGCAGATCAAAAAAGGTACTGACTTGAATGAAGAAGAAGAGTTGACTGTTTTATCTCGTGAGATGAAGCAACGTCGGGACTCTTTAAATGAGTTTGAGAAAGCTGACCGAAAAGATCTAGCCGAGAAAGTCAAAGTTGAAATTGCAGTTGTTGAAAAATATTTACCAGCGCAACTTGATGAAGCGGAAATCCGCCAAATCGTTGCTGGAGCGATTGAAAAGACTGGTGCTTCTTCTTCCAAAGAATTTGGAAAAGTGATGGGTGCTGTAATGCCGCAAGTCAAAGGCAAAGCAGACGGCAATCAAGTCAATGCAATCGTTAAAGAATTATTGGATCAAATGTAAGCTCACGCCGCAAGTATGGATGACATGCTTGCGGCTTTTTTCTGATTTCGAAAACTTAAAAAAAGCATAAGGACAAAAGGAAACTACCTTTGGGCTTTATAAGTAATTTTTCTTTTTTCCATCTTATGTTATTATTAATAAGAACGCCAAAAAAGGAGCTGTAACATATTTGACAGACAAAACTATGACGATCGAGATAACACTTAGTGAAAACGATGATGTTCGTTTGCTATTAGGTGCTCACGATAAAAACATTAAAATTATTGAAGACTCGACAGGGACGGTCATTCACACTCGTGGTGAGCTAATCCAAATCGTCGGCGAAGCGGATGCAGCAGAAAAAGCACAATCTGTGATTCGAGCGTTGCAAGAGTTGATCAAACGAGGTATCAATATCAGTACCCCTGATGTGATCACAGCGTTGAATATGGTAAACAAAGGCAGTCTTGATTATTTCAAAGATATGTATGAGGAAGAAATCATCAAGGACCGTAATGGTAAACCGATTCGGGCGAAAAATGCCGGTCAAAAGAAATATATCGAAGCTGTTCGCAAACATGATGTGGTCTTTGGTGTCGGACCAGCTGGAACAGGAAAAACCTTTTTAGCCGTTGTCATGGCGATCGCTGCTTTAAAGAAAGGCCAAGTGCAAAAGATCATTTTGACACGGCCCGCTGTGGAAGCAGGAGAAAACCTTGGTTTCCTACCGGGAGACTTGAAAGAAAAAGTCGATCCTTACTTACGACCCGTTTATGATGCGTTGTATCAAATTTTCGGGATGGATCATACGAATCGTTTAATGGAACGTGGCGTCATAGAGATCGCTCCATTAGCATATATGCGAGGGCGCACGTTAGAAGATGCCTTTGTAATTTTAGATGAAGCCCAAAACACGACGATCGCTCAAATGAAAATGTTTCTGACACGTTTAGGATTCAACTCCAAAATGATCGTCAATGGCGATACGAGTCAGATCGACTTGCCAAAGGGAACTTTAAGCGGTTTGATCCATGCGGAGCGAACGTTGCAAGAGATCCCCAAAATTGCTTTTGCTAATTTTGAAGCAGGAGATGTGGTACGGCACCCAGTTGTGGCCGAAATCATTCGAGCTTATGAAGAAGCAGATCTTAAAGACAAGCGCTGATCGTCTTTTAGGAGGAGAACTATGATCATTCAACCACTACGGAAATTTAGAGAAAGACTTGGGAAGTTCTATTTACCAGTTTTAATGTTTCTATTCTTTCTTTTTTCGATTGGTATCATGTACACCAGCGTCAAACAGAACAATGTCGATTATAGCGAAGGTCAGGTGGCGGAAGAAAACATCCGTGCCAATAAAACGATTGAAAATACCGTTGCGACAGAACAAAAGCGCAAATTAGCAGCAGAAGCGGTTCCACCAGAGTATACTTATCAAGACACACTGGCGCAGACACAGCACGATCGCATCGACCATTTATTTGACTTAGTTGATTCAGTCAAAAAGTCGGTAGATGATGCCCACGCTAAAGAAGTTGCTGAGGCTGATGAGGATGAAAATATCCCTAAACCGAGTACGGATGAATACATCGCAGCCTTAAAAAAAGAGTTTGAAAAAATGAGTGATGACGAACTTGATTTTTATCAGTCATTGACGAATAATTTTTTGTCGACGTTGTTTTCTTTAAGTAGCGATGAATTGAATACGGTACGAACCTATGCCTTACAGCTAGTGGACGAGCAAATGGCCAAGCAGATCCGTCAAACAGAACTCAGCACTTTCCGCTCGGAGGCAGAAGACAAGATCCAATTTCTAGATGTTACTTCAGACATGGCATCAGTATTGCGTTTTATTGTCAATCAAGGAATCGTCGTCAATGATATTCCCAATGAAAAGCGGACGGAAGAAGCGAGACAAACCGCCATGGACGCTGTTCCACCGGTAATGATCTATCAAGGAGAAATCATTGTTCGTGAAGGCTCACAGATCGATGCCAACGCATTGGAAAAATTACAGCTTTTAGGAATGACCAATCAAACCTTCTCAGTTTTTCCATTGATCGCTTTAGTTTTAGCGATATGCTTACAAATGCTGATGCTGTTTTATTATACAAGACAGACAAAAGACGTTGAAAAACGTATGAACGCCGTCACTTTTTATATTTTGGCGATGGCATTCAGTATTTTGATCATGAAATTCTTCCAACTGTTCCAATCAGAATTAGTGACCTTTATCCCGCTCTTTTTCCCAGCAGCCTTTACACCGCTGATTCTGAGCATTTTCTCCAGCAGACGTTTAGGAATATTATCCGCGATTTTCCAAGTGGTCAGTGCACTCTTCATTTACTTTGATTCCAGTGGGACCAACTTGTTGACGACTGTTTTAGTGACCTACCTTTTCTCTGGTTTAATGGGGACGATGATCAAACGAGCACGTATTGCCAGTCAAGGGAAAATCGCAGTCATGTGGGTGATCGTTTTCCCATTACTCTTAAGCATCATGCTGGTCATTTTCCAAGGAATGGATTTGGCCCGCGGCAACACATGGACAACACTCGTCTGTGGATTGGCCGGCTCGCTCTTAAGCTATTTGCTGACAATGGGGCTGCATCCGTATATCGAACTATTGGTAACGGACGAAAGTATGATCGTGTTGAATGAATTGAGTAACCCGAATCATCCGTTGTTGAAACAGTTGTTGGAAGAAGCACCAGGGACCTATCATCACAGTATGATGGTTGCCAATCTTAGCGCCAATGCTGTAGCCGAGATTGGTGGGCAAAGCTTACTGACCCGCGTGGCTTGTTACTACCATGACATTGGTAAAGTCAAACATGCCAATTTCTTCGTTGAAAATTTACCTGCAGGTGCTGAGAATCCACATAATTTCTTGCTACCTGAAGACAGCAAACAAATCATCTTCGGTCACGTGATCGATGGGGCCGAAATTCTCGAAGAAGCCAAAATGCCGCGGATGGTGATCGATATTTGCCGTCAACATCATGGCACGACCCTGATGCGTTATTTCTATGTCAAAGCCCAAGAGCGTAATCCCGAGGTGACGGAAGAAGATTTCCGTTATCCTGGGCCAAAACCGCAAACACGAGAAGCGGGTGTCGTGAGTATCGCTGATAGCTGTGAAGCAGCGGTTCGAGCGATGGAAAATCCGACCAATCAAAAAATTCAAGAATTTGTTGCGAATCTCATCAATGATCGGATCTTGGACGGTCAACTGGATGAAACGGGACTAACGTTGAAAGAAATCCGGATGATTGAAAAATCACTGGTCAATGGACTTTGCAGTACCTTCCATTCACGGATCAAATACCCAAAGATGAAATCGGAAGCAGAGAAAATGAAAGAAGAACAAGAAAGAAGAGAGCGCTAATGGAGATTACCTTTTTAGATGAGACAAATTCAGTAGGGGAAACCAAGATCAAAGAGATCGAAGGCCTTCTACAATTTGCTGCAGGACATTTAGACCTTCCAGAGGATACGGAAATGTCGGTCACGTTTATGGACAATGCAGCCATCCAAGAAATCAATCGGGAGTATCGCGGCAAAGATATGCCGACAGATGTCATCAGTTTTGCCTTCGAAGAAGAAACGCCAGAGGAGATGCCGATCATTTTTGATGAAGCCCTTGAAGAGATGCCTCGTGATCTAGGAGACATTATGATCTCCATTGAACGGGCAAAGGAACAAGCTGCTGAATATGGGCATACTTATGATCGGGAACTTGGTTTCTTGGCGTTGCATGGTTTCTTGCATATCAACGGCTATGATCATATGACACCAGAAGATGAAAAGGAAATGTTTGGATTGCAAAAGGAAATACTGGATGCCTATGGACTCAAAAGATAAGAATATTGGGAAAAACAAACAGTTTATCTCGTCAATCGAATTTGCTTTCACCGGTATAAAAACCGTCTTTAAAGAGGAGCGTAATATGCGTAAACATGTTGCGTTAGGTATCGTTGCGATCATTGCAGGCTTTGTTTTCCGTTTGAATCAAATGGAATGGCTTTGGCTGCTGTTAGCTGTTTTCTTAGTGTGGATCGTTGAGATCATCAATACAGTCTTTGAAAATGTCGTTGACATGTTTACGGACTTTCATTTCCATCCTATCGGAAAAAAAATCAAAGATATGGCAGCTGGTGCTGTGCTGATGACCGCTGTGTTTGCATTAGTGGTCGCCGCGATCATCTTCTTGCCAAAATTGCTACAGCTCTTCTAAAGATGCACCAAAACCACAAGATAAAGGGGAACAACAATGACAACACACAAATCAGGCTTCGTTGCGATCGTCGGGCGGCCAAATGTTGGAAAATCAACACTACTAAATCGAGTTGTAGGACAAAAAATCGCGATCATGAGTGACAAGGCGCAAACGACCCGTAATAAAATCCAAGGGGTCTATACGACAGATGACGCACAGCTGATCTTTATCGATACACCAGGGATCCATAAACCCAAACACCGTCTAGGCGATTTTATGGTGGAAACCGCCTATAGTGCACTTCGTGAAGTTGACGTGACACTATTTATGATCAGTGCCGATCAAAAGCGCGGTAAGGGTGATGATTTTATCATCGAACGGTTGCGTCAAAGCCAGACGCCGGTTTTCCTAGTGATCAATAAAATAGATAAAGTCCATCCGGATGCTTTATTGGCAATCATTGAAGATTACTCTTCACAAATGGACTTTGCTGAGATCGTACCGATTTCCGCAACGGAAGGCAATAATTTCGAAACGTTAATGAAACTACTGATCGATGAAATGCCTGAAGGGCCTCAGTACTTCCCAGAGGATCAAATCACGGATCATCCGGAATACTTTATCGTTTCCGAATTGGTACGGGAAAAAGTTTTGTTACTGACCAGAGATGAAGTGCCTCACTCGGTAGCGGTTGTTGTTGACTCCATGAAACGGGACCATAATGATAAGGTGCATATTCAAGCGACGATCATTGTCGAACGTGACAGTCAAAAAGGCATTATCATCGGTAAAGGCGGAAAAATGCTGAAACAAATCGGGACGAAAGCTCGTTTAGACATTGAACACTTGTTGGATGACAAAGTCTTTTTGGAACTATGGGTGAAAGTTCAAAAAGATTGGCGCGACAAGCAAACCTTCTTAACAGACTACGGCTATCGCAAAGATGAGTATTAAGGAAATTTAGATCAATCATGGTCTGCTTTAAAAAGAAAAAACTGATGCAGTTAGTTAACTGGATCAGTTTTTTTAAAGAAATGGGGTACGACGATGAATCTTGTTGAAACAAAAGGAATCTTGCTTTTTTCAAAAGACCATAAAGAAAAGGACAAGCTAGTCAAAATCTTTACGGAGTCAGCTGGGAAGCAAATGTTTTATGTCAAAGGGGCTCATCGGAAAAACAACCCCTTGGCACCAGCGTTGCTCTCCTATACTGAAGCGACTTACATGGGAACCATCAAAGCGGAAGGCTTGTCCTTTTTAAATAATGCCAAAGACATCCATCCATTTCGTACGATTCAAAGTGATATTTTTATCGCTGGCTATGCGACTTATCTGTTGAATCTGTCTGATTCTGCCATCGATGATCGGGTCTATGATCCACATCTTTACCAATTTCTGCACGAGGCGTTACAATTGATGGATCAAGGAAACGACGCAGAGATCATCACCAATATTTTTGAGATTCAGATTTTACACCGTTTCGGGATCACTCCAAATTGGACGCATTGTGCCATCTGCGGAAAAACCGACGGTCGGTTTGACTATTCCTCAAAATATAGCGGTATTTTATGTGAACAGCACTGGGGGATGGACGAACGTCGCTATCATGCGGATTCTCGTGCGATCCATTTTATTCGCTTGTTTTCGCAAATATCCTATGAGCAGATTGCTTCGATCAAATTAAAGTCAGAAACGAAAGCAGCGATTCGACAAGTGATCGATCTATTGTATGATGAATATGTCGGCATCCATTTGAAAAGCAAGAAGTTTATCGATCAGATGGGGCAATGGCAAGACGTCTTAAAACCGAAAAATCAATGATAGAGTTGGCGAAACTTCAATGGAGTTAAGCCGACTTTTTTGAACAATGCGGTAAAGTGACTCGCATCTTGAAAACCCACGGCGAAGGCGGCTTGCTGAATGGGCAGATCCGGCTGTGCCACCAAAAGTTCTTTGGCGCGGGCCATGCGATAGTTTAATAAGTATTGGGCGGTGGATTGTCCTAGAAAACGCTGGAACAACCGCGAGAGATATTGGGGCGAAACATAGACTAAACCAGCCAAGTCTCTGATCGTGATCGCCTGATCGTAATTGGTTTCGATTTCTTGTATTACAGGGATCAGATATTGTTGAAACAAGGGGTGTTTTTCGGTTGGATTCCCCGAGTTCTCTTGCATGATCGCCAGCAAAAAACGATAACACTCGCTAGAAGCCTGTAACGGATCCCAACTGATTTTTGGGTCTTCTTTAATGCGTTGTTTGATCCAAGTCATATAGGAAAAAGTTTCAGACTCTTCAACTAAAAGATAAGGTTTACTTGTAAATTTTTTTAAGATCTCAGCTGCCAAAGGTCCTTGAAAAGTGGCAAAGGAGGTTTTCCAATCAGACAAGGGATAGTAGCGATGTGGAGTAAAAGGAAAAATCAAGATGCCTTCACTGGGACGTAAGATAAAGGATTCTTGACCAAAGGTGACGCGGCCTTCTCCTTGTTCTGTCTGTAGCCAATGAAAGTAAGGGTAGCCATCGGGACGAACAACGTCATCTTGTGGCCAATCATTTCCGATACTTTCAAGCGACAAAGGCAGCTGCTGGTTTGTTTGATAAAAATAAATAGGCATATCCAACCTCCATGTTTCGAAAAGTTATAAAATAGTGTTTCATGTATTATACTACAACAGAATGAAAAGCCTTACAATAAGAGAGTAGAAATCAATTTATTTTAAAGGAGCGTTCATTCTTATGACAAAATTTTTCGATCGAATTTTATTTGGCGGCGATTATAACCCCAATCAATGGCCCAAAGAGATTTGGGAAGAAGACATTCGAATCTTTAAAAAAGCGAGTATCAATAGTGCGACCGTCAACGTCTTTTCATGGGCAAAGATCCAGCCTTCTGAAAATTGTTATGATTTTGAGGAATTGGATCAAATCATAGAAAGATTAAGCAAGGAAGGGTTCGATATCGTCTTAGCGACATCGACGGCGGCGCTGCCAGCTTGGATGTTCAAGAAATATCCGGAAGTCGCTCGCACCGATTATGATGGACGCCGTCATAAGTTTGGGCAACGGCACAATGCCTGTCCTAACAGTTTAGTCTATCAAAAATACGCTGAGCGATTGGCGACAAAATTAGCCGAACGTTACGGTGAAAACCCGCAAGTCTCTTGTTGGCACATCAACAATGAATATGGTGGCGAATGTTATTGCGAAAACTGTGAGAAAGCGTTTCGTGTTTGGCTAAAAGACAAGTATCAAACGATCGAGGCAGTGAACAAAGCCTGGAACATGGAATTTTGGGGACACACTGTGTATGAATGGGATGAAATCGTGCTGCCAAATGCGCTGTCAGAAGGAATCGGCTATGAGAAGACAGCATTTGCGGGTATTTCCATTGACTACCGACGGTTCAACTCGGATAGTCTTTTAAAAAACTATATGATGGAACGGGACGCTATTCGGAAAATTGATCCGACAACTCCGATTACAACGAATTTGATGGGAACCTTTAAAGGACTGGATTATTTCAAGTGGGCAAAGGAAATGGACCTTGTTTCGTGGGATAATTATCCATCATATAATACGCCATGGAGTTTAGTAGCCATGACCCATGATCTAATGCGTGGCTTGAAACAACAGCCCTTTATGTTGATGGAACAAACACCTTCGCAACAAAACTGGCAACCTTATAACTCGTTGAAAAAACCGGGACAAATGCGGGCACAAAGTTACCAAACCATCGCGCATGGGGCGGATACGATCCAATACTTTCAATTACGACGTTCCGTTGGCGCTTGTGAGAAATTCCATGGCGCGGTCATCGAACATGTCGGTCATGAAGACACGCGAGTTTTTCGAGAAACAGCCGCTCTTGGGGCGGAATTAGCGCAGCTTTCAGACATCATTGGGACGCAATCTCAAGCACAAGTTGCTTTGATTTTTGATTGGGACAATTACTGGGCATTAGAATACACCAGTGGTCCGACCGTTGATCTGAAATACGTAGAACAGATCCATCGCTACTATCGGTATTTTTACGAACAAAATATTGCCGTCGACTTGATTCCCGTGGATGCTGACTTATCAAAATACAAATTAGTCGCAGCACCGGTTCTCTACATGATCAAAGAAGGGATGCAAGAGCGGCTCACTGATTTCGTTAAGCAAGGCGGTGCTTTACTTACAACGTATATGAGCGGCATCGTTGATCAATCAGACAATGTTCACTTAGGCGGTTACCCTGGCCCCTTGCGGGAGTTATCTGGCATCTGGGTGGAAGAAATCGATGCATTAGCCCCAGAACAATCAAACGGGGTTTCCTTAGTCAATGAAGAACTGACAGGAACCAGTAATTTAGTCAGCGATCTGATCCATTTAGAAACCGCTGAAGCGCTAGCGCATTATACAAGCAATTTTTATGCAGGAATGCCGGCAGTGACGAAAAATACGTTTGGTGAAGGAACTGTCTATTACTTTGGTGGCCAGTTGGAAGATCAGCTACAAGATCAGCTTTTCAAAACAATCGTCGAAGAAACCGGTATTACCCCAGTGATCGAGGAGGCAACAAAACTGGAAGTTGCTTGTCGTGAAAATGCAGAGGCGAAATTCTTCGTTATCATTAATTTCCACGAAGAAGCACAACCTTTACCAGAAATTTTCGTCGGAGAAACGGATCTCCTGACGGGTGAGGTTCTTTCTTCAGAAACGAAACTGGCACAGTACACCACCTATATCGTCAAAGAGGAGCGTAACTGATGCGAACTTTTGCTATTGAAGATGACTTTTATTTAGACCACAAGCCTTTTAAAGTGATCTCTGGAGCGATCCACTATTTTCGTGTCGTTCCTGAATATTGGCAAGATCGTTTAGAGAAGCTACGCTTGATGGGCTGTAATACCGTGGAAACCTATGTTCCTTGGAATCTCCATGAAGCACAAGAAGGTGTCTATCAGTTTGAGGGGATCCTTGATTTGCGGCGATTTATCCAAACGGCACAAGAAGTAGGGCTTTATGTCATTTTGCGACCAGCACCTTATATTTGTGCGGAGTGGGAATTTGGTGGGCTGCCTTATTGGCTATTGCAAGATCCTATGATGAAGCTTCGGTTTGATTATCCACCATTTATGGAAAAAATCACTCGTTATTTCGCCCATTTGTTTCCACAAGTGCGGGATCTGCAGATCACCCAAGGTGGTCCGATTTTAATGATGCAAGTAGAAAATGAATACGGCAGCTACGCCAATGACAAAGAGTATTTGCGAAAAATGGTGGCTGCGATGCGGCAGCATGGTGTAGAAACGCCGTTAGTGACCTCTGACGGACCTTGGCACGATATGCTAGAAAACGGCAGTATCAAAGACTTGGCTTTGCCTACGATCAACTGCGGCTCCAACATCAAGGAAAACTTTGAAAAACTTCGAAGATTTCACGGAGAAAAACGGCCATTGATGGTCATGGAATTTTGGATCGGCTGGTTTGATGCCTGGGGTGACGACCAGCATCATACGACCTCCACAGAAGATGCAGTAAAGGAATTACAGGATTGTTTAGCATTGGGTTCTGTCAATATCTATATGTTTCATGGTGGGACCAATTTTGGCTTTATGAACGGGTCAAACTATTATGAACGCTTAGCGCCGGATGTCACTAGCTATGATTACGATGCCTTACTGACAGAATGGGGAGAACCTACTGCCAAATACCAAGCCTTCAAAAAGGTGATTGCTGACTATACGGAAATTCCTGAGTTTCCCTTGAGTATGGAAATTGAGCGAAAAGCTTATGGAACATTCTCAGTGAAAGAACGAGTCTCCTTGTTTTCGACGATCGACGCGATCAGTCAACCGATCATAAGTAATTACCCCTTATCGATGGAAGCCTGCAATCAAGCGACAGGTTATATCTATTATCGCTCACTGATTGGGTCTGCTCGGAAGATTGCCGACTACCGTCTGATCAATACGATGGATCGTGCCCATACATTTATCAACCAGGAACTTTTGCGCATCGATTATGATCAAGAAATCGGTCAAACCTACAGTTTCGATTTATCAGAATCAGAAAACGAGTTGGGGATCTTGGTGGAGAATATGGGGCGGGTCAATTATTCCGTAAAAATGAACCATCAGCACAAAGGCATCAAAGACGGTGTGATCATCAATGGCGCCTTCCAAAGCAACTGGGAAATCTATCCCTTACCGATGGATAATTTGCATGCCATTGATTTCCAAGGAAAATGGCAAAAAGGACAACCAAGTTTCTCACGCTTTGAATGTGTTTTTGATGAATGTGCAGATACCTTTATCGAATTGCCAGGCTGGGGTAAAGGGTTTGTCCAAGTCAATGGTCATATGATCGGCCGTTTCTGGGAAAAAGGACCGCAGCAACGCTTGTACGTCCCGGCACCGTTTTTGAAAACTGGAATAAACGAGATCATCGTTTTTGAAAGTGATGGGAAAATCGCTGATGAGATCGTCTTTCATGATCACGCGGATTTAGGTCCAGAAGCATAAAAGTTCAAATTAGTCATTGACAAACCCTAGCTTCAACTACTATCATAAGGGTAATCGAATCCGTGCTATGACCGGAAGAAAGAAAGAAGTCCATTCCATGAAGCGAACTTGGGAGAGTGAAAGCCAAGTTGGAACCTTATTTCGCAGGCGTCCGTGAGCATGATCAATGAAGCTGCCGACTTGTCGGAAGTAGGGTGGAACCGCGAATGTATCGTCCCTATATCTATACACTCCGTATAGATATAGGGACTTTTTTATGTTTCACACCAAGAATAGCCAAAAACAAAGGAGGTTTTTTTATGTTATTTGATATGACGATTCCAGCAAGTGCGTTTACCGAAAAAAGCTCAAAGTATTAGCAAGTATTCCGCTGCAGGTTCGCCTTTTAAAGGATGAACAGCTTATCCATGAATTTACAACGAGTCCAGACCAAATGCTTTACGACTTATCTGATGTTTTAGAAGCAGATGTCGTGGTCGAAGTGAAATTGATCCCCGGATCAGTTGTCGAATTTTATCCTGTCGTCAATGCGTTATAAGAAAGGAAGAAAAAGATGAGTAAACTAACTGTGCAAGAAATGATTTTGACCCTGCAAAAATTCTGGTCTGAAAACGGCTGTATGCTGATGCAGGCCTATGATACAGAAAAAGGGGCTGGAACCATGAGCCCATATACATTTTTACGTGCAATCGGTCCAGAACCATGGAACGCCGCTTACGTAGAACCTTCTCGCCGTCCAGCTGATGGCCGCTACGGGGAAAACCCAAATCGTTTGTATCAGCACCACCAGTTCCAAGTCGTGATGAAGCCTTCTCCTGAAAATATCCAAGAGCTTTATTTAGAAAGCCTGCGTCTTTTAGGGATCGATCCATTAGAACATGATATTCGTTTTGTCGAAGATAACTGGGAAAATCCCTCAATGGGTTGTGCAGGTCTTGGTTGGGAAGTTTGGTTAGATGGGATGGAGATCACTCAGTTTACGTACTTCCAACAAGTTGGCGGCTTAGCATGTAAGCCAGTGACATCAGAGATCACTTACGGCTTAGAACGTCTAGCATCTTATATTCAAGAAGTTGAAAGTGTCTACGATCTTGAATGGTCTGCAGGTGTCAAATATGGTGAGATTTTCCGCCAACCTGAGTATGAACATTCAAAATACTCCTTTGAAGTCAGTGACCAAGACTTGCTTTTAGGGAACTTCGATCGTTTTGAACAAGAAGCAAAACGTTGTATCGATGAACGCTTAGTTCATCCAGCTTACGACTATATCTTAAAATGCAGCCATACCTTCAATTTGTTGGATGCACGTGGCGCAGTCTCCGTCACTGAACGTGCTGGGTACCTCGCACGAATCCGGAATATGGCGCGTCAAGTAGCAAAACTATTTGTAGCAGAACGGGAAAACCTCGGTTATCCATTGCTTGATCCAGAAGTGGCGCAAAAACTGATTGAGGAGGGAAAATAAGATGGCACAAAACCTATTATTAGAAATCGGCTTAGAGGAATTACCTGCGCATGTCGTAACCCCAAGTATGAAACAATTACAAGAAAAAACGGCAGCTTTCTTAGATGCTCATGCATTGCCTTATACAGCAATCGAAGCCTATTCCACACCTCGCCGCTTGGCAGTTTATGTCACCGGTATTCCTGAAAAACAAGCCGATACACAAGAAGACGTCAAAGGACCAGCGAAAAAAATCGCCTTAGACGAAGCTGGCAACTGGTCGAAAGCAGCTCAAGGATTTGTTCGGGGACAAGGATTGACAACCGATGACATCACCTTCCGTGAATTAAAAGGGGTTGAGTATGTCTATGTAACGAAACATACCCAAGGTCAAGCAACCGTTGAGGTATTGAAAGGATTGCAGGAAGTAATCACAAGTTTGACGTTCCCAGTAACGATGCACTGGGCAGATTACGATTTTGAATACATCCGACCCATTCATTGGATCGTTGCACTCTTTGGTGAGCAAGTCATTCCTTTCCAAATCCTTGATATTGTTACCGGTCGCGAGTCAAAAGGTCATCGTTTCTTAGGTGAGGCGGTCACGTTTGATCATGCGGACGACTATTTGGAAAAAATGAAGCATCAATTTGTCATCGCTGATCCAAGCGAACGTCAACAAATGATCACCGCACAAATCAATGCGATCGCTCAAGAAAACAACTGGCGGATCGATTTAGATGAAGACTTACTAGAAGAAGTGACAAATCTAGTTGAATACCCAACAGCCTTTGTAGGGGACTTTGAAGAAAAATATCTTTCTGTCCCTGAAGAAGTATTAGTTACTTCTATGAAAGAACATCAACGTTACTTCGATGTCCGCACCCTTGACGGAGAATTGCTGCCGCACTTCATCTCTGCCCGCAACGGGGATGCTGTGAAGATCGATAATGTCATCAAAGGAAACCAAAAAGTCCTGACCGCTCGTCTAGAAGATGCTGAGTTTTTCTACAATGAAGACAAAAAGCTGACCATCGACCATTGCGTGGAAAAGCTTAAGCAAGTCACCTTCCACGAAAAAATCGGCAGCTTGTATGAAAAAATGCAGCGCGTTGGATTAGCTGCACAAATCATCGGGAAGACGGTTGGTTTAACAGAAGAAGAACTGACCGACCTTCAACGGGCAGCTCAAATCTATAAATTTGATTTAGTGACCAATATGGTAGGGGAATTCCCTGAGTTGCAAGGAATCATGGGGGAAAAATATGCCCTGATCCAAGGAGAGAAACCAGCAGTTGCCCAAGCGATTCGTGAACACTACATGCCGATCTCGGCAGAAGGCGAACTGCCACAATCGAAAATCGGGGCTGTTTTAGCGATTGCGGATAAATTAGACAGCTTACTTGCGTTCTTTGCCGTTGATATGGTTCCAAGTGGTTCAAACGATCCTTATGCTTTACGCCGTCAAACCTACGGGATTATCCGCATCCTAGCTGAAAAACGCTGGTACTTCCCATTTGTTCAGTTGCAAGAAGAGATTCGCGAAGCCATTAATGCCCAACCGGAAGTTTTTGGGATTCAACTTGCCGCAGGTCAAGAACAAGTGACTGATTTTGTGAAAGGCCGTCTGCGTCAATTCTTACTCAGCAAAAATACGCGTCATGATGTTATTGAAGCTGTTTTAGGCGCTCGTCAAGCAGATATCAGTACGTTATTTGAAACGGCTCAGATGTTAAGAGAACATCTGCAAGACACCGACTTCAAACCATCAATGGAAGCCTTGACTCGAGTCATCAATTTAGCGAAAAAAGCCGAATTGGAACAAGTAGCCATTGATCCTGCCTTGTTTGAAAACGACTCTGAAACTGCCTTGTATGAAGCGGTCTTAACAGTAGAGGACAAGTTCCCACATCAAACGATGGAAGAAAATTACCAAAGCTTAGTAGCACTGCGCCCATTGATCGAAGCTTATTTTGATCAAACAATGGTCATGGTTGAAGATGAAAATATTCGCCGCAATCGTTTTGCCTTGTTGGATAAAATCGCGAAGATGAGTCTGGCGGTTGCTAGTTTAGATGCTTTGATTACGAAATAAAAAGGAAGCTTGCAGTTGCAGGTTTCTAAATAAAAAAAGCTGGAACTGAAAGAATCAGTTCTGGCTTTTTTCTATGTTTCTCGATTTGCTTGTATTCAAAGTTGTATTCTAGTGACGATATATTGTTAATAACCAAAAAATTTATTTGCCATTTCTTTTCAGGGAATCCAATGATTGTTTAGCTTTTATGATTGAGGATTTGATGATGCTTCTATTGATACATAGATACTCATTATACAGAGAAACGATAGGTGCAATAAAACAGCCTGACAGATCATAAGATGAGTTGTCAGGCGAATGTTTATTTGCGGGTCAATTTTACTACCACTTCACAGCGGGCGGTTTGTGGAAACATATCTACTGATTGCAGATATTCTACGTGAAACACTTTGGCTAGTTGGACTAAGTCTCTTGCTAAAGTAGAAACATTACAAGATATATAGACCATCTTCTTCGGTGGCTGTTTCAGCAAAGCTTTCAATAATCGTTCATCCAAGCCTGTCCTTGGCGGATCAACAATGATGCTATCAGGTCTGAAGCCTTCATTGAACCATTTTGGTAAGAGCTCCTCCGCAGTACCCGTTTCATAATGGGTATTTTGGGCACCAATGCGGCGCGCATTTTCTTGGGCATTTTCAATTGCTTGAGGAATAATGTCCATACCGCGGACTTCTTTGGCATAAGGAGCCACGCTCAACCCAATCGTTCCCACACCGCAATAGGCATCAACGACTGTTTCATTTTTGCTCAAGTCAAGGGCTTTTAACCCTTCTTGATACAAGACGCTGGTTTGCTGCGGATTCAGCTGGAAGAATGCGCGGGCGGACAAGTCGAAGGTCAGTTCATTCAACCGTTCTTCGATTGCTTCTTTGCCCCAAAGATGAATCGTTTCCTCTCCCATGACGACTGATGTTTTTTTGTTTTGCACATTTTGCATGATGGAAACGACTTGCGGCAAGCGCTGATTGATTTCGCGAATCAGCGCATTTTTTTGTGGCAGTTTGACAGAATTGGTAATGAAAACGACTTGAACTTCGCCAGTCGCGATCCCGATCCGAACCATCAATGTTCGTAGAATGCCGCTGTTTTTGCGTTCATCGTAAATGGGAATCTGGTATTTATTCAACAACTGGACGATGCCGTTGATCACTTTTTGCGTATCTTGTTCTTGTACGAGGCAATCATCAATGGCGACTAAGCGATGGGATTCCATTTCGTATAAACCTGCTTCGATACGTTTGGTTTGACTGTTGTAACGCAATTGAAATTGCGCTTTGTTGCGGTAATGCCAAGGAACATCCATGCTAAAGTATCCCTTAGTTCAAACTGTTGGTAGCCATTTGGCTTAAATTTTTCAAGTGCTTGTTTCAAGAGGTCTTTTTTGAAATCTAATTGTTTATCGTAGACTAAATGCTGCAATTGGCAGCCGCCGCATCGGTCATAAAACTTGCACGGTGGTTGGATGCGATCGCTGCTGGGCTTGACGATTTTGGTCATCTTGGCTTCAGCAAAGCGGGGAGAGGCTTTGGTGACTTCGGCAATGACCTGTTCCCCCGGTAGAACACGGGGAACAAAGATAATTAGCTTTTTGTAATAACCGATGCCTTCTCCGTTGATCCCTAAGCGTTTGATCGTTAGTTGTAGTTTTTGTCCAAGCTGGACTTGTGTATTTGCCATGTGAACTCCTTAAATAAAATAGTCAGTTCATTTTACCACATTTTTTCAGCTTGATTAGAAGGAATTTCATTGTAGTTGTGGTAAAATAGAATGTACGTTCGCGAGGTGAAGAAGATGAATACAATTATTCGTATCAATAAAGGAAAAGGACCCTTTTATGAAGTGGCGACATCAGAAGGTGAAACGCTGCGGGTCTCAGAAGATCTTTTGGTCCGTTTTCGGCTATTAAAAGGCAAGGAACTGAGTGAAGAAGAATTAAAAGAAATCAAAAAAAGTGCAGGATTTGATTTAGGATTGCAGCAAGCCATGAACTATATCAGCTATCAGCTGCGTTCTGAAATGGAAGTCCGTACCTATTTGAAAGACAAAGAAATCGAAAAACAAGACCGAGACTTAGTTGTTGAACGTCTAAAAGAGCTGAATTTGATCGATGACAAAAACTATGGAGAGAGCTACATTCGCACCCAAGTCCGTATGAGTGATAAAGGACCCGTGGTCATCAGCCAGCAATTGAGAAAAAAGGCTTGAAAGATCCCGTGATTCAAGAAGTACTGCCTTTGTATACCGAGGAAATGCAGTTTGAAGTCGGTTATCATACGGCTGAAAAAGCGATGCGTCGTTTTCACAATAAAAGCCATAAAGAAATGATCCAAAAGATAAAAATGCATTTGATGCAAAAAGGTTTTCATCAAGGAGTCATTCAAATGATTTTGGATGAATTACCGATGGAAAAAGATGAAGACCAAGAAAATGAAGCGCTCCAAAGGGAAGGTGCTCGCCTTATGCGGCGGCATCAACGTTTGCCCTTGATGAAACGAAAAATGAAAATCAAGCAAGGCCTTTATCAAAAAGGGTTTGCCATCGATGATATACAACGATTCTTAGATGAGGAAGTAATGGATGAGTAAGCAATGGGAAACTTGGGATGAAGAAAAAATCGAGACGTTCCAAGAAACATTTTTAACTTGGTATCATAAGGAAAAACGCAATCTTCCTTGGCGGGCGACCAACGATCCGTATGCAATCTGGATCTCAGAGATCATGCTTCAACAAACACGAGTGGAAACAGTGATTGGCTATTTTTACCGTTTTATGGAGCAATTCCCAACAATCCAAGATTTGGCTGAAGCTGAAGAACAAAAGCTGTTAAAGGTTTGGGAAGGTCTAGGTTATTACTCTCGTGCCCGCAATCTGAAGGCGGCTGCCCAGCAAATCGTGGCAGAATTCGACGGGAAAATGCCCGATTCAATTGAGGAGATTCGTTCACTAAAAGGAATTGGTCCCTATACAGCTGGTGCTATCGGCAGTATTGCTTTTGGCTTACCAGAACCGGCGATCGATGGAAATGTGATGCGGGTCGTCAGTCGGTTATTTTGTATCGAAGCAGATATTGCGAAAGCTAGCAGCCGAAGACCATTCGACGAGGCGATGAGAACGATCATTTCCCACGATGAACCCGGTGAGTTTAATCAAGCCTTGATGGATCTTGGCTCACGAATCTGTACACCCACCACACCGAAATGTGAAGAGTGTCCCATCAGCCAGTACTGTCTTGCTTATGCAGAGAATCGACAAACAGACTTTCCAGTGAAATCGAAAAAAGCCAAGCCCAAGGATGTCTACTACATCGCAGGCGCCATCGAAGATCAAGGCTCGTTTCTACTTGTGCAGCGACCTGAAACAGGCTTATTGGCCTCTATGTGGCATTTCCCGTTGGTAGAAGTAACGAAAGAACAATATGAGGCTTTGCAGCGGACATGGGCAAAAGAGGAGCAGTTGCAGTTGGATTTGATTGCCGAAGAGGAAGCACTCGAGATTTTTCCTGATCTGCCTGTTGTTTGGCAAAAACGACATTTTGGCGAGATCACGCATATCTTTAGTCATTTGAAATGGCATGTCCTTTTATTTTACGGCAGAAAACGGGGAGAGCTCACGTTACAAGACAGCCAATGGGCTGCCAAAGAGTCCTTTCAAAACTATGTTTTTCCAAAACCTCAGCAGAAATTAGTCGAGCAATTAAAGAAATATCAGAAACTCGATAAAGATTTCTAGGCAAAGCTTTCTTTTATTGCTATAATATTAACGATGTCGGTGTAATGAACACCCAAACAAAACGCAAGTTTTCTTGCTGAGGGAAGGGTTGCTATGCGAGTTCCAAAAGAAGGAGAGTTTGTCAGCATTCAAAGCTACAAACATGACGGCAATTTGCATCGAACGTGGCGGGATACGATGGTCTTAAAGACCAGTGAATTCTCAGTGATAGGGGTCAACGATCATACACTAGTGACCGAATCAGATGGAAGACGCTGGGTTACCCGTGAACCAGCAATTGTATATTTTCATAAAAAATACTGGTTTAATGTTATTGCAATGATTCGAGAGAAGGGGGTTTCCTATTATTGTAATCTTGCTTCACCGTATTTACTTGATGAAGAGGCATTGAAATATATCGATTATGACCTTGATATCAAAGTATTTCCTGATGGCGAGAAACGTTTACTAGATGTGGATGAGTATGAATTGCACAGTAAGATTATGCAATATCCGCAAGACATTGATTTTATCTTGAAAGAAAATGTCAAAATTTTAGTAGATTGGATCAATAATGGCAAAGGACCCTTTTCGCAAGGGTATGTGGACATTTGGTATGATCGCTACAAGCAGTTGTCTCAAAAATAAGTAAAATGGGTCGGATCGCTCATTTTCCCCAAGAAACTTCAACCAAATTGGTTGGAGTTTTTTTGTGTCTCTAAAGGAATGCTTCCATCAGCAGGCTTTAAGTTCCGTTTAAGCTGATAGTCCCATGATAAAGAGACTAAGAAAATAAGTGGAGGAAGCACATGAAGAAGAAAGGGAAGCTTGTTATCGGGACCACCATGATTCTGCTTTTTGCAGCGGGGTTTGCTGTGTTGAGAAATGACCAATCCGCTCGTGAGGAGAGTCAAGAAAGTACTTCTCAAACTGAGCCTAACGCTCAAACAGAAGAGACCGCTCAGACTGTCAGTATGGTCCAAATTTATGTAGATCCCTCAGAATACGATGCAGCGGTTGAAAGTGAGAACGATTATGTATCGATCTATCAGACAACAAGTCAAGAGACAGTCATTGGAAAAATCCATCGAGGAAGTTGGGCAACCTTCATCAGTCAAACAGAAGAGATGGTTGAAATACAAACAGATGATGGGGTAACAGGTTACATTGAAAAGCAATCAGCATCGATTCAAGAAGTCGCGCTTTCGGCAGTACCAAAAGATTTATCGAACTTCAAAGTCGTCCTTGATGCAGGTCACGGCGGCGAAGATTCTGGGGCACTTTCGACGGATCAAACGATCATGGAAAAAGATTTGACGTTAGCAACGGTCCAAACGATCGGCGAAGCACTGACCAAAGCAGGTATTCAAGTCAGTTATACACGCACCGAAGATCGTTATCTCTCGCTGTCAGATATTACCGCTGCTTCTCTTTCAGAAGAACCAGATCTATTTATCAGCATTCATTACGATAATTCAGAAATACCAAACAGCAATCAAGGACTGACAACATACTATTACTATACTGGGGCAAAAGAGATGGCAGAAACGATCACTGCCAATTTGAGTTCCTCGGTGGCATTGAGTTCCAACGGTACCCGTTTTGGTAACTATTATGTGTTGCGGGAACAATATCTTCCAGCAGTTTTATTGGAGTTAGGCTATTTGAACAGTGACACCGATCTGTCAGTGATCACGAGTGACGGCTATGATCAAAAGGTGGCGCAAGCGTTGCTGGCAGCGATTAAAGAGATCGTGGAAGCAGAGGAATAAAAAAACAGCGACAACAAAACAGAGGAAGGATCTGTTTTATGGTCGCTGTTTTAAGGAATCACTTCTCGTTAAAGGTTTTGCTCATTTTGATATGGGGCATGTCCGCGTCTAAAAAGACATCGCCTTCAGGCTGATAGCCTAACTTCAAGTAAAACTCTTTGGCGGTTAATTGTGCGCCTAAAGTGACCTTTTTGATTCCTTGTTTTTGAATGAAGGCTTCCGCACCTTCGATCAGTTGTCTGCCGTAACCTGAACCACGATGAGCAGCGGGGACTGCCATTCGCTGCAACTTCACTTCATGATCAGAGATAGGTAAGAAACGCAAGGTTGCGACTGCTTCATTATCATCGTCATATAAGACGAAGTGGACTGCCAATGCTTCATTTTCATCTACTTCCAATGCTAATGGAACACCTTGCTCTTTCACGAACACTTGATTTCGTATTTTCAATGACGCCAGATAAATGTCACTTAGCGTATCTTTTGTTTGTGCAATATGCATAAAAAACTCACCTCAGCTAATATTTCTCCGTTATTTTTAATAGTATACCACTTTTTTTACAAATTTCTTTTGTTTGCGGCTAAAGTCGCAAGCTTTTTTTTTTCAAAATCATCTATAATGTTATAAAAAAGGGAGGGAATCTTTTGTTCGACAAATTCAAACAATCAAAACTGTTCTTTTGGTCTTTGGAAGCATTGGTTTTAGTGACACTTGTATTTGTGTTAAGTAAAGTCAATTTTCTATTTGCACCGATCGGCACGTTTTTTTCTACTTTATTTGCACCAGTATTGATTGCTGGCTTTCTCTATTATCTGCTAAATCCAATCGTCTTATTTTTGATGAAAACCACCAAAATAAAACGGCTGTTTGCTGTCATACTCGTTCTGTTGTTATTAGTAGCAGCCATCATCTTGATTTTCGTCAGTGTTATTCCTAATTTGGTGAGTCAGATTTCTTCATTGGCAGAAAATATTCCAACATTTGCCAAGAATATGGAGAGCTGGATCTCAAGAATCGCAGATGATCCATTCTTCAAACAAATCGATATCGCCCAGCAATTAGAAAACCTAAATCTTTCTTACGGCTCATTGCTACAGCAGTTTCTTAGTGGATTATCCACCAGTTTAGGATCGATCGTCAGTACAATCGCTTCCGCAACAATGATCATCGTGACCGTACCTTTTATCTTGTTTTACATGCTGAAGGATGGGGAAAAGCTGGTTCCTAATCTGAAAACTGTCTTTCCAGAAAGAAGACGAGAGCAGATCGTTGGCTTGCTGGGCGACCTAAACAAAACATTGTCCAACTACATCAGTGGGCAAGCGATCGAATGTATCTTTGTTGGTACCTTCACCTTCATCGGTTACTGGATGATTGGCGTCAATTATGCCTTTTTATTCGGTGTGATCGCAGGGGTTACGAACTTGATCCCATATTTAGGTCCTTATCTTGGCTTGATTCCGGCGGTATTAGTGACGGTCTTTGATGAACCTTTCCGAGCGCTACTATGCTGTATCGTGGTTCTGATCGTCCAACAATTAGACGGAAATGTTATTTACCCGAATGTGATCGGCAAATCATTGGCGATCCATCCGTTAACGATCATTTTGGTCTTATTAGTTGCTGGTAATCTAGCTGGCTTATTAGGAATTTTCTTAGGTGTGCCATTTTATGCGATTTGCCGAACGATTGTAGTCTTTATTGTTCGCCTAATCAAAGATGACAAAATTAAGAAAAATCAGGAACGGTTGATTGAATAATCAATGACTGGTGTTTTTTATTGCAAAGAAAAAAACTTTGTGATAGGATTTTATCGTGGGCTAAGCCCACGATTTTTTTTAGAAAATGAAAAAATAAGGAGAGAATGCTATTATGAATGCTGACCCCGAGAGTCAGTCGCTTCTAGCGCAAATTTTATTATTGATCGTTTTGACATTGATCAACGCTTTTCTAGCGGCCTCTGAGATCGCAGTCGTCTCAGTCAACAAAAACCGTGTGGAGCAAAAAGCGGAAGAAGGAAATGTCAAATCACAAAAATTATTGAAAATCATTGATAATCCAACAAATTTCTTGTCAACGATCCAAGTTGGGATTACCTTGGTGAATATTTTATCTGGGGCATCTCTGGCAGATACCTTGTCGACCCGTTTGGCACCTTTATTAGGTGGAGGGACGGCGGCTAAAAGCTTAGCGAATATTATCGTTTTAGCGATCTTGACGTATGTGTCGATCGTTTTCGGTGAGTTGTATCCAAAACGGATCGCTATGAACAAATCAGAAGAAGTTGCCCAGTTCACTTCTGGTGTCATTCGAACGATCGGGATTATTGCCAAACCTTTCGTCTGGTTCTTATCTGCTTCGACAAGTTTATTGGCGCGCATCACTCCAATGGAATTTGACGATGAAGACACGAAGATGACCCGTGATGAAATGCGGTATATGTTGGAAACAGAAGGGGTCTTTGAAGAAGATGAATTAGAGATGCTGCAAGGGATCTTTTCATTAGACACGAAAGTCGCCCGGGAAGTCATGGTTCCTAGAACCTCAGCCTTTATGGTGGACATCAATGACTCAGTAGAAGAAATTTTGACTGAAATTTTAGCAGAAAATTATTCTCGTATTCCTGTATATAATGAAGATAAAGATAAAGTCGTAGGGATTCTACATACCAAAAATCTATTGAAGTGTGCGTACAAATACGGCTTTGATACGATGGACATCAAACAAATTCTACAAGAACCATTGTTTGTGCCAGAAACGGTCTTTATCGATGATTTGCTTTATGAATTAAAGAAAACCCAAAACCAAATGGCGATTTTGCTTGATATATGGCGGCGTCGTTGGGTTGGTTACACTAGAAGACTTGCTTGAAGAAATCGTCGGCGAGATCGATGATGAATCAGATGAAGTCGAAGAGCTTTATGAGAAAATCTCTGATAAAGAATATGTCATTCAAGGCCGCATGTTGATCGATGATTTTAATGAAGCCTTCAACATGAGCTTGCATATGAGTGATGTGGATACGATGGCGGGATATTTGATCACTGCTTTAGGATTGATCCCTGATGAAGGAGAAAAACTTTCCTTTGAAGTGGACAACGTAAAGCTGATCTCTGAAGAAATGGAAGGCTCACGGGTCTTGAAGATTCGGGTGATCTTCCACGACCCTGAAGACGGCGAAGTGGAACCAGAGGAAGAGCGCCGCTATTTCCGCAAAGATTTTGAGGAAGATGAGCCGCGCCGTTAAAGTTCCGTATAAATGAAATGAGGAAGACCAAGGCATTTGCTTTGGTCTTTTTTGTTCCTTTTTTACTTATTCCCCTTGATTTGTTTGTAAGAAACGGTTACGATAAATCTAATCAATAATACAGTTTAAAAACAGATAAAAAAACATGTGTATCTTATCTTCAAGCAATTTGATTGCATTTTTTCGAAAGAAAAGCGAGAATGTCCATAGAAATCTAATAAGAACGAGGGGCTTATAATGAAATTTTACCGTATGCTTAGTGAAGATATTCGTTACAATTTGGCAACTGAAGAGTACTTGATGGATAACATAGATGTTTCAGAACCTTGTCTTCTGTTATACATACAAAAACCATGTGTTATAATCGGTAGAAATCAAAATGCGTATCAAGAGATCGATTTTGAGTATTTGCGAAGCCGTAATATCGTTTTGACTCGCAGGACATCTGGTGGTGGAGCGGTTTATGACGATCTAGGCAACATGAGTTTTAGTTTTGTCACTAAAAAAGATGCCACAAGTTTTGGCGATTATCAAAGTGCGACGCAACCTATCATGAAGGGGTTAGCGGCAATGGGAGCCAAGGATATTGAAGTACACGGTCGCAATGATTTGTTCATTGATGGGAAAAAGTTTTCTGGCAATGCGATGTATACAAAAAAAGGCCGGACGTATTCTCATGGCACATTGATGTATGATGTGAACCTGGAAGAATTGACGAACGTTCTACACGTTGCCCAAGAAAAAATTGCTTCTAAAGCAACGAAATCCGTGCGGAAAAGTGTGACGAATATCAAACCTTATTTGGCAGAGCAATACCAATCAATGGATACCAAGGAATTTCGAGATACACTCCTTTGCCATATCTACGAAGTAGCCACCATCGATGAAATCAGTGATCAAGAGATCGTCTTGACGGAAACCGATCGACAAGCGATCCAAACGTTGTTTGAAGAGCGGTATGCGAATAATGAGTGGATTTTCAATGAAGCCCCAGCATTTGAATGGCAAAAAAGAAAGCGGTTTGAACAAGTAGGGATCGTTGAAGTCGATTTTACTGTGAACAAAGGCAAGATCGCAGCACTCCAAATTACGGGTGACTTTTTTGGGCAAAAAGAGATCAGTGAACTGGAAGCAATGTTGCAAGGGGTTGATTTTGAACAAAGTACCATCAGCCACTTGCTAGAGGGAATCGCCATCGAGCAATTTATCCATCAGATGACCACTTCTGAATTTTTAGCATTGCTGTTTGATTAGGAGGAAAAAGATGTTAGAAGCGATCAATCTCACAAAGCGTTATGATCGAAAGGTTCTCGATGGTTTGTCTTTTTCGGTTCAGGCAGGGGAAATCGTTGGGGTCGTCGGCAAAAGCGGCTCAGGAAAATCGACGTTGCTTCGGCTTTTAAACTTGATTGAAACCCCAGACAGCGGGGAATTACTTTTTGATGGCAAAAAAATCGATGCATCGAACAAAAAGCAGCTGCTACATGCGCAACAAGAAATCGGCATGATTTTTCAAAATTACAATCTGTTGCACAATCGAACCGTTTTTGAAAACGTCTATTTGCCTTTGAAATTAATGGGGAAATCCTCGGAGAAGGTGTTGGAGATGCTTTCGTTTGTTGGGATGGAAGACAAAGCCCACATCTACCCAGCCAAGTTGAGCGGTGGGGAGAAACAACGAGTGGCTATTGCACGAGCATTGATCCGTGAGCCGAAAATTTTATTGTGTGACGAACCCACCAGTGCGCTGGATGAAGACACCAAAGCGGATGTACTTGCTTTGCTGCAAAAAGTTCAACAGACGTTCCAGCCAGCAGTCGTTTTTGTCAGTCATGAGCTATCGGCCGTCCGACAAATTTGTCAACGTGTGTTTGTTTTGGAAGATGCCGTCTTTGCGGCGGAATTTGCCAATCAGCCCCAGCCAATTGTCCGCATTGAAAGCTCTTATGTGAACAAAGTGGAGAGGAGTTTGCTGCATGACGATCAGTGAGAGTATTTTGTATTATCTGCCTGAATTGCTGGAATCTTTGAAAGAAACAGCGATCATGATGGGCATTTCGATGCTTGCAGCCGTTGCCTTAGGCCTGCCGTTAGGTGTCTGGCTTTTTCTCAGTCGCAGTCGTGGGAAAAAAATCTCATTTCTTTATGAGTGTTTGAATCTCGTTGTGACGATCATTCGCTCGTTTCCATTTCTATTATTTGTCGTAGCCTTGATCCCGTTGACGCGGATGCTTTTAGGTAGCTCATTTGGACCGATTCCCGCAAGTTTTCCTTTGAGCATCGTTGCTATGAGTATTTTTGCTCGCTTGACGGAGCAAGTACTGCTGGATGTCCCAGAAGAAGTTTCTTACTTGGCAAAATCCTTGGGCGTCAGTCAATGGCAGTATGTTTGGTCATTTTTACTAGTAGAAGCCAGAAGTGGCTTGATTTTGTCCTTGACGACGACAGCAGTCAGCATGGTTTCTTATTCGACGGTGATGGGGATCGTTGGTGGCGGCGGTATCGGCGATTTTGCGATCCGCTATGGCTATCAACGCTATGAATATGGCGTCATGTATTTTGCAATTATCATCATGATTCTTTTGGTCTTTATCCTGCAAGGGATTGGCAATCAAGCAGCAAGAAAACTTGATAAACGAAAATAGGAGGAATGAAAGTGAAAAAAGGATTTGTTTTAGGATTGAGTGTATTGGCGTTAGGTGTATTGGGGGCTTGCGGTTCCAGCTCTGATGAGGCGAGCGAAGAGAAAATCATCAAAGTCGCTTCACAAACGACACCAATGACCGATGTCGTAAAAGTTGCTGCTGAAGCGGTCGAAGATGGTTGGGAGATTCAATTGGTTCAAGTCAATGACAATATCCAGTACAACGAGTTGCTGAATAATGACGAGGTCGATGCCAACTTTGCGCAACATGAACCATATATGCAAATGTATAATGAAGAAAAAGATGCAAACCTAGTGGCATTAGATAAAATCTACAACGCAAAAGTCGGCTTTTATTCCAAAGAGTATACGGATATCAATGATATTCCAGAGGGAACGAAAGTCGCATTGCCGAATGATGTGTCCAATGAAGGTCGAGCGTTAGCGATTTTAGCAGAAGAAGGGTTGATCACTCTCAAAGATGGCGTTGGGGTCAATGGAACACTTAAAGACGTTACCGAAAATCCGAAAAACTTTGAATGGTTATCTGTCGATCTACTGAATCTTGCGGAAGCCTATGATGAGCCAAATGTATCTTTGGTATACAATTACCCAACCTATATTGCGAAAATCGGTTTGAAACCAGCAGATGCCCTTTTCTTAGAAAAGACCATCGATGATCGCTTTGCTATTTCATTGGTTGCTCGAGAAGACAATCAAGATTCTGAAAAAATCGCTGTATTGCGCCGTGCCATGACTAGCGATAAAGTTCGTGAGTTTTTAGAAAACGAGCATAGTGATACGTTATTGCCAGCATTTTAATTTGTTTCTATCAAATGGAAAGAACGCCCTTTGCCTAACTCTGTAAAAGAGAGTAGTCAAAGGGATTTCTTGTCTTTTTTTGCTTTTTTATCACCCTTATCCATGATATACTGATTTGGTCAGAAAACTAGCGACAGTCTTAGATGGACACTGTTCGCATTGTAAATACAAGAAATGGAGCAATAAAATCAATGGATAATACAAAATTAAAACAACAAGTCGATAGTCGCCGTACCTTTGCGATTATTTCCCACCCGGATGCGGGGAAAACAACCATTACAGAACAATTATTACTATTCGGTGGTGCGATTCGCCAAGCCGGTACGGTCAAAGGAAAAAAGACTGGCAATTTCGCAAAGTCCGACTGGATGGAAATTGAAAAACAACGGGGGATCTCCGTTACCAGTTCCGTTATGCAGTTTGATTACCAAGGCAAACGGGTCAATATTTTAGATACTCCTGGGCATGAGGACTTTTCTGAAGATACCTACCGTACCTTGATGGCGGTGGACAGTGCGGTTATGGTGATCGATAGCGCAAAAGGGATCGAAGCGCAAACGAAAAAACTTTTCCAAGTGGTTAAAAAACGCGGCATTCCAATTTTTACCTTCATCAATAAACTCGACCGTGATGGCCGTGAACCATTAGAATTACTAGAAGAGCTAGAAGATCTTTTAGAGATCGAATCATTTCCAATGAATTGGCCGATCGGCATGGGGAAAGGCTTAGAAGGGCTGTATGATATCCATAACCAACGGGTCGAATTTTACCGTCCAGACAATCACGGTGGGGAACGTTTAGTTGCCCTAGATGAAAATGGACAATTTCCTGCAGACCATCCATTTGCCGAAGATGGGCTGTTCCAACAAGTTTTAGAAGAAGTGGAATTGCTGCAAGAAGCTGGCGATGCCTTTGACACAGAAAAAATCGCTCGTGGCGATCAAACACCCGTGTTCTTTGGTTCTGCCCTTACGAATTTCGGTGTACAGACCTTTTTGGAAACCTTCTTGTCCTTTGCACCAGCACCTTATGGTCACAAAACTTTGGCCGGTGATGAAGTCAGTCCTTATGAACCAGAAATGTCCGGGTTTGTGTTCAAGATCCAAGCAAATATGAATCCTGCCCATCGTGATCGGATCGCCTTTGTCCGTATTTGTTCAGGAACCTTTGAACGAGGCATGGACGTGACACTAGAGCGTACCGGTAAAAAAATGAAACTCAGCAATGTGACACAATTTATGGCAGATACCCGAGAAAATATTGAAGAAGCAGTCGCTGGAGATATCATCGGGGTTTATGATACGGGAAATTATCAAATCGGTGATACGATTTATGAGGGAAAACTCAAAGTTGCTTACGAAGAGCTACCATCGTTTACTCCGGAACTCTTTATGAAAGTCACTGAAAAAAATGTGATGAAGCAAAAATCATTCCACAAAGGAATCTATCAGTTGGTCCAAGAAGGAGCCATCCAGTTGTACAAGACGTATCTTAGTGATGAGTATATCATTGGTGCTGTCGGGCAGCTGCAATTTGAAGTCTTCCAATACCGCATGATGAATGAGTACAATGCAGAAGTCATTATGACCCCAATGGGCCACAAGATCGCTCGTTGGATCGATCCGAAAGACTTAGATGAGCGCATGAGCTCAAGCCGTAATATTTTAGCGAAAGATCGTTTCGATCAACCATTGTTCTTATTTGAAAATCAATTTGCAATGCGTTGGTTCGCTGACAAGTACCCAGATGTCGAATTGAAAAGCTTGATGTAAAAGCCGTTTCCCGCTAGACTGTTTAGGTATGCGCAACTTTGTGGGTAGCGTGAATCTTTTTTAGGGTAAAGGTCCTTTCTTATCAAAATGGATAAGAAGGGGCTTTTTTGTGCTGCCAGGGTGCTTTTTGATGCAGAATGAAATGTGGGATAAGTTGTTAATGATTCACTGATTGAAGGATTCGCAAAAAAATTATCTTAATTCATAAACATTCTTTTAAAAGAAGATAAAATTGAGTCGGGAAAAGAGCGTAGTATTAAAGATGACAGCAAGGAATTGCATTTGAAATGAATAGAAAAATAGCCTAGGCAACATTTAATGATTCAGGAGATTTTCTTCTTGTTTGAAAGTAGAGGAAAAGCAGAGAAGAGATTGCCAGTGTTTGAGGGCATTTAATTCATTGATTGAGGGACATCTTCTTTTTGTCAGATGCTACTAGTGAAGATAAGTGAAGATATCTGAGCAGGATTTGGTTATAAACCTTGAAACTTCATTTGAAGTACTCCTAACAGATGGCTTAAGTTTTCAGTTGGTGAACCATGGCTTCGTGACTCCAAAATGGATATTAGTCTCATTGCTAGTCTGCTAGTTATCTATGTCTCGATTTTGCTAAAGCGAATGATTATTTGTTAAATAAAAGTGATTTCTGAAAGAAGAAAGGGGACCAGGTAGTGCTAAAAAGTTTGTTATTCATTTTTTCGGTGATGATTTTATTTCCAACACTAGAGGCTATGGCTGATGACGTTTCCGAAACTTTGATTTTTGATTTAAACACGATTGACTTTAAGGATGAACACTATTATTTGTTAAGAACCACACAAGATCTTCAGCTGACTGTCGATAGCAACGGCAGTGAAGGTGCTTTTGATGTAACGATCACTGCTGTTGGGGAAGCATTTTCAGCAGAACTAAACAGCGTGAACGGTTCGGAAGAGATGATCATTCAGATTGAGGATGCTGACGAAGCATCAATGATTCTTAACGTAGCTGCAACATTGAACATAAAGGAATATCTTGATTCCAACTCTGAGTACTACCTATCAGTCACTTTTACAGCAATTGATGATTCAGAGACCTTTACGAAAGATATAAAAATGAATCAGACGGATGAGGAAAAAGAAGAGATACCGGATGAAAACTTGACAGATGAAGACCAAGACGATGAAAAGCAAGAAGACAAAGGCATTGAAGATGAATCCGAGAGCCAAAAGGAAGAAGCAGAATCTAATTACGACGAGCAAGCAAACTTGGAAGAAGACACCCTTGATAATGACTCTACCAATTTAGAAGATTCGATCAGTGATGTCGAGGATGAGGCTAGTGCTGAGTTTTTTTAGGGGAGAAAAGCCAGTACGAGACAGCAACCTTTTTTTCAAAAGAAATGATCATTGAAGAAAAAATATTTAGGCATATATCAGGAAAAACCACTTATTTGATATGAGTGGTTTTTCTTGTCCCACTTCGGCGAGGAGATACGCAACATTACTTTAAAAAGGAAACTATCAATAATTGATGAGCAGTGGAATAAGCAGAAACAGCACAAAAGAGAGGAACTAGCCCTCTCTTTTTCTTTTTGATTTCACTATATATATGACTGCCACTGTAAGTGCTGCTAAGAGAATTAGGATGATCCAGATAAACAATTGATTGTCTGACTGAATAGTGACAGTATTTGTGGGAATGCTTTCTTTTTGAAGTCATCCAGGTCTTCTTTCTCATAAGAAAAAAGAGTGGTGATTGCTTTTCTACTTGTTTCTATTGTCAACCGGTATTCGCCTTCAATAAGTTCACTATTGTCTATTAAAGGAATCTGCATTCTTGATTTGGTTAACGGCGTTAAAAGAACGGAATCTGCTAACTCCCCAGAGGCAATTGTTTCTCCATTTGGGTTTATTAGTTCGTAGAGTGCATTGTTCAAGTTGCCTAAAATAGGATTATAGTTGAGGGCGTAAAATTGTAGGTTTACCGTATCTTGAAGCGCAACAAAGGAGAAATCTTCATAAACGACGTCTTTGAGCTCTTCCACTTCACTAAAAAGTAAGTTGATAAAAATAAGTGATTCATACACAGATTTGATACCGATTGAATCTTCTGCTGTTTCAAGACCCATGATCTGACTAAAATTGATTGCCCCCATCACGGTTCCTTCACGTGCATGCTCCTCTGGAAGAGTAATCGTAACGGTCACCAGAACGGATTCATTCGGGGGATCTCAATTTGATTATCGTCATCTAATGCCTCTGACTCGATCGATGCATAATTGGAAAAGTTATACTTGTCATCTAGCAGTAAGTTTAGGTCATCGCTATAGATGATAGCTGATTCTCGTGAGAGAGCAGTAGAGGTGTAAGGTGTGACAACAATGGATGAATCACCGGATCCAACATTTTCTAGTGTAATTTCAACAATATACGCCGTCTCCATCTCAGGAGAAATACTCAAGGTATTATCAGAAGTTTTGTACTCCGTTTCACTAAGTGTAAGTTTTAATGAATTCGCAGTTTCATCGGCATTTACGCGACGGATGCTTGCATTGCTAATGAATGCTATAAAGAGAAGCAACACAGAAATCCTTAGAAAAGAATTTCTGTGTTTGAATGTATGATTCATGTTTTTTTCCTTTTGAAAATTATAGTGATGGAGTTTCACCAGAATTGGTGCCATCTTGTGCAGTTACAGTGATAACAGGAGCGTCTGCATCTTCTGCTAATGCAGCAAACTCTTGTGCAAATGTTTGATCGATTGTAAATGTTATGTCTGTTCCTTCAGGAGTGAAAACGATTTCAACAGGTGCAGCAGTCAAATCGTCTAGATTAGAGGAGTCTATTTGGATTCCATTAAAACCAACAGGTGATTCTACAACAAAATTAACGATTGCTGTAGAAGCAGTTAAATTGGTCAAAGTACCACCTACATTTAAGATAGTTCCTGCCACAGTTCCATTGTTTAATAAAACATCAGTAATCTGTACAGGTTCTTCCAAGGCGATGCCGTCATTAAACTCGAATGTTGCCTCTCCATATTCGAGTTCAACCGGAATCGTCTCCGAGGCAGGGACACCTGTCACAGCATACGCGTTGACTCCTCCGGCTAACAACAAAGATGCAATGAATGTACTGCCTAGAACAATTTTTTTCATATTCAAAACCTCACTTTAATTATTGCAGTTGTTGCACTGCTTAAATGAATTATAATATGCAATTTAGGGTAGCGATTATCCGATTTAGTGCTAATTTTTTTGAAAATATATAAAATATATACGGTGGAATATTTTATTGCGGTTAAAATTTGTTATTGAGATTATCATTTGTTCATTTGAAGCTGGCAGCAACGATCTGCAAACTACTGCGTCGGTTTTTGTTTATAAAATGAAAACGATAGAGACTTGATAAATAAGTCTCTGTCGTTTTATAGAAAAGATTCGGATGGTTCGATTGTGTACAAAAATTGGCGATCTTTTTTGCTTATAGTGATACACAAGAAAAGTTTTCACTTTCCCCTGAAAGTCTGGCTGTAACAGTAATTATTGGTGGCTCTGTTAAGAAAGCAGTCTCACGGCTAACGGAATAAGTGGAGTTGATCGTGTTTTCTCCACGAGAAATAGCCTCGGCTTTGATCGTCACTGTTGGGTTATCAGTGATTTGGATGCCACTTTGTTCAGGGGCTTTGACTTCAACGATCACCTCAATGGGTGAGCGAGTGTAATTAAATAGTGCGCCGCCCACATTTGAAATTCCTCCTCGCGCAGAAAGGGGGCTGTTTTCGAAAAAGGTATCTCCGATAGTAAATCTTCCCCCATTCGTTAAACGCATTTCGTTGTGAAAAGCGAAAGCAGAATTTCCATCTAAGATGGTAACTTTGAGGGGTTCGCTATTAGGATTGCTGACGCTTAAGGCGGTTGCATTGACTCCTCCCGTTAGTAAGATTGTGGCTCCGAGAGTGATACTTAAGAAAGTTTTTTTCATTTTTAAACCTCGTTCTAGATTTTCAGATGTTTTTCTGAATATAAAAAGTATAAAGGGAAATTATCGTGAATATTATCTATATTTTTGCAAATCATCAATAAATAGTGTAGAAAATTGATAAAAAATAGGGTTGTTTGTTTTTGCTGGGGATTTTTGAAGGAGGGATAGGTTGTTTTTCCTATGGAAGTCCCTGTATAACTAAAACGAAGGAGTAAAGCAAAAATAGCCTATTAAACGAACAACAAATGAAACCATTGCTTCAAACTGGTGGCATCCAGGGCATCTCTCCATTTTGTGATGCATGATCTATTGGTAAAAAAGCACTTTTCCGATGCTATTCGGAGTAATTGCTGTGATTTGTCGGCATTGGCGCTTCTCTAGGAAGATCATAGGAGGTTTTCTTTATCTAAGTCGGTTTCGTTCATAAGTAGAGTATTATGCCCAGCGTAAACGTCAGCCACTATTTTGTGGAGGTTTTTCAGGTAGGGTAGGTGAAGTGCAGAAGTCAACAAATGACTTGACTTCAACCCTTTGATTTAGTCTCTTAAAAATCCAAAATTCACTGAAATACAGAACAAGTTTTCTGAGGGCTTTATTTAAGTGATCGCTTTTATTCTCTACAATTGTCCTTAAGATTGCTTTTGCCTGCATTCTCAGGAATCTTTTTAAGTAATACAAAAATTGACATAGAATAAATATATCGGTGAATATTGTCAAAAATATTGGAATAAATTATAGAATGTGCGTTTTTATCTGTTAATCGTGGGGATTTCTTGGTAGAATGACCTCGTAGAGCATTTCACTTTCTCTGTTGTTTTCTTGTGTCAGGTTAAGGTTTTATTTGAGAAAGATCGGCTTTTTTATTTCATATCAATCTGGGGCTGAGAAATCATTTATGATTGAACAGTCCCAAAAAGTATAGGTAAAATTATGTTTATTGTGATGACGGGTGAAGGAGTGCTAGCGATATGAAATTCTTACAAAGAAAAGAGGGATTTCAGCGGAATCATTTTTAGGAATGACCAGCAGGGGCATGGTGAAGAAAGCTAACAGAGTTAGGGTTTCTGATGTAATCGAATGTTCAATAGAACCCATTGTTTGAAAGTGCAATTCATGAGAACTGTCAATTCAAAACAGGATGCCTCCTATTTTATCAGGATGGATCGTGAAGGGAATTAGCAACTCTTGGGACAGCCTGTGACTTTCAGGGTAGAGCTTCGTTTAAAAAATTCAACACTCATTTTTTTCTGTAACTGGCAAATTCTTCTTATTATAATAAATGATTATTTTTTTTTTAGTTTTTTTCATCAAAAGACGATAAAATTAAAAAAGAAGATGCTATATGCTTATTAAAGAGGATTAAAGTTCTTTTTAGGAGTGTGAAAATATGCTGCAGTCTAAAGAAAAAAATATTGAACAGCAAAAGGCTTTGATGATAAGTGTTCGTTTTTTCAGTAATAAAGTAAATTCGATTTTAGAGCGAAATCTGATTGTTGATCAAAAAGCAGATATCGCTGAAACGCTAGCGTATTTGGAAGATTCTTTAGGGGAGATCAACATCCTTACCCACACGATCCAGCATGTGTTTTGTATCGCGGAACATGCACGCTTAGATCAAGCCGGTTGTCACCATCGACTAGAGCATTTTTGGGGAGATGTTATTTGTTATGTGATCGAATGTGTAGACAAATCGGGCAACTATTATGACTTTAAGGTAGTAGGAAATGTTGATGCGGGGGATAAAGAGTTGATTGACGCATTTAATGAATTGACGGATGACTTGGTCATTTTGAATATCTATGAATACAAAGATTGCTGGATAAAACGAGAACGCAGTACTCTAAAAGGAACTTGATCCTTCTTTCTAGAAGTTCATCTTTTTCTATCGGAAATTATGTTTGAATATTCTGACATTTTACCACGCTTTTTTACGCCTTAGTAAAAGGGAGTTGCTTTAGTTTGTCTTCGGCAAGTGGATAGAACGACAAAGCTAGCAATCAATTTCTCGAGACATTAAAAGCAAGCTTTCTCAATCCCTCAGGAGAGCCATTGGCCAATCGAATTGGCTAGAGGCTACAAATCCATTACTCCTGCAGAAGCTAGCTTACTTTTTTTTACAATGGACGAAAGAACTTCGATTCCATGAACAGAGTGAACCATCAATGTGACTGCTGATTTTCCCCTTCTTATGACTAACACTCCTAACCAGTAGAAAGGATCTTAGTGTGCAAGTTTAGTTTTCCTATAAATGATGCGCTGCGGGATTAAGTGTTTTTTTGTGAATCAGTATGTAGCAGAAAGTGTAGAAAGGCTTTTTTCTTCACATATTTGCGGAGTTTGAAGAACAAGCTTCGCATGTAGATTCATTATTGATGCCAAAAGCAGATCGATCAAGTCAGAGCTACAATACCAAAATGGGTATCATAACAGTGAATACTACACTCAGACAGAATACTTTTCAGATTAAGAGAAAAATCTTAGAATGAGTTAAAGTTGAAGAAACTATTAAAAATGACCGTTTTGTGAATGATTTGGCAGTTACTTAAAGTTTTTTTAATACAATTGGAAGCTGGGATATTTTTTATTAAGGCGGTTGAAAAATTGGATTATATAGAAAAATTGTATAGGTTTTACTTAACTAAGAAACAAGTTGATAAACTAACAATTGTAAGAAATCTCGTTGTTGAAAAACAACTTTCTTTAGATGCGATTGGAGAATCCCTCAGTAAGTCACTTTATCAGGTGAAAATTCTCTTAACTGAGATCGATGATGATCTAACCGGTATTTCAACGCTGGAGGACTCCTTTTTTTTTCTTGAAAAAAGAACACTTCATCTGTCTGATGATTTAAATCAAGAACAAAGTCTGTATATTTTTGTAAACCTCAAAAAAAAGTATTTTTTGGAATCTCCCTATTACAAACTCCTCATCTATTTATTAAGAAAACGAAAAACACGAATGGTGGATATTTCAGAAGAGCTGATTTTTAGTGTTTCCTATTGTTATAAACTGCTTAGTTATTTAAAAAAAATGTTCGCGGTCCAAAATGTACCGATAAAAATCAGTAATAGCAGTGATTCGATTCAATTAACAGGGGAAGAATCATGTATTCGCATGTATCATTATCTCGTCGAAGTCATGGCCTGTAATGTTTATACAGAACATCCCATCCGTTCTAGTGTGGAGTGGATCGCCAAAGATTATGAGACGTTGCGTACGACAAAGGTCAAGCATGCGATCGTTTTTTCTATTATTGAAAATGCCATTCTCCGAGGGAATATTGTTCCTGGAGTTGATGCGTCAACATTAGCGCTTTATCATTGTTTAAAGAAAGAAAATGATCAACAGCTGGCAAATCTTTTTCCTATTCGCAATCAATCTGATGTGGAAAAAGAACTTGTCTACTATTATTTTTGGCGGGTGCTTTTCATCCCAGAAACAGTGAGAGAATCTGAAAAAAGGTGATCGGGGAAAAATTCCTCATGCTTGAAAACAATGGTTATGTGGATTTTGCTTCTCAGATTCTTGAGCAACTTTCAAAGAAATATGCTCTAACAAAGCAGGCTTCATCAGTTTTTATCTATGAAGTAGTGATCAATACTTGGGGCTATATCCATCTTTATCTAGATAATTTTTTGTCAATCGGGGAGATTGATTATACAAATGATCGACTGGTTGAAGTGGAGGTTATCATAGATCGGGTCCTTAATAATCATCGGGGATGGATCGAGAGAGAGCCGCTTTTTATTCGTAAGCTTTCCCAAATCGTTACTTCCTACCTACCTATCCAAAAAGAAGATCAAATAAATATTGGTATCTCTCTTTTGAATCATCCGGAATATATCCCTGTTATCAAAAATACGCTATTGAAAATCTATAATGAGAAAGTTATCAAGTTTAATGCCAATCTAGCTGACTCTGATATTTTGGTTTCAGATGGTGTTCTGATCCATAATGCGTCACAAAAATTTGCATTTTTTGGCAATGTTCATAATACAAGAGATTGGGATAATTTGAATGCCATGATCCAATCAGCGATCTTGGCGAAATATACATAAAGCAGAGCGCATGTGGCGCTCTCTTTTTTTGAGTCGTTTCAAAATTTGTTTTGGGTTGCTGGCAGATGAGTGCTAAAAAACGAAATGGAAATTAGCCTCAGGTGCTTTTCTCGTTTGAGAAAGAACCGCTTACTTTGAGTTGCTTGAGACCGCATTAAAAAAAATTGCTAAATAATGTGCAAATTTTTGACAAAAAAAGATAAATAAAATAGTCGGAATTGCGGTATTTTAACTATAGTAATTTTATTTGTAATAAATAAACCTGAAGGTGATTTGAAGATGATGGAAATAATAGAAAATATACGCTTAAGTGAAAGAATGTATTCCATACGTTTTGCTAACGAAAGATACGATCATTTCTATCGAAATTGCGTGTTTCCGATAAACTTTGGCCTAGATCAAGTAGAAAAATATATCGTTGATTCATTGAATATCCTGAAAGACACGTTGAAAATCGCTGATTCCACTAACGTTTTGATAATGGATGGGTTTAAACATGCCTCTGAAGAGGTAGCTTTCACATTTATTGATGCCCATTGGACAGATGCAGAACAGTACATAGTCGAGTTGAAGGACACAAACAAGGTAGAATATATCACTTTGATTACAAATGTTGAAACAGAGTTGGCGGCAATAAAGCAATTTGTGAAGACTGAATTTCCAAATACTGAATTTACGATCGATTACTATGATGAGGCTTGGGTGGTGAAACCATAAAAGTGAAAGTTCCTTTGGTTATATAGAAGAATAGCTCTGACTTAAAACAAATAAACTGTTGCGTCATTTTGCATCATTGAGGAAATCAATTCTCCCTAGACTGTAAATATCGGTGTTTTGAGGAGAATTGAGGGTTTTCCATTTATGCTATGATTTAAGCGGAGAAGGATTCACAAGACCAAAATCAATAACTATTTTTTGACTGGATGAATGACTGTTGAAGGAATTATTGACGATAATTGAATGAAGAGAACATGCGTAAGGGAATATGATGAACAAAAGATCTCCCTCTCTTTACGATCAGTTTTTTTACCTTTGTCGAGTAGAGACCACCTTACTAAGCGGAGGGATACCGCAAGAAAGGGAAGGATGTCATTTGTTTGGTAATAGTGAATCGTGTCTTGCCTTAAAACAGTAGGTATTTTTACTCAAGGAGAACTAGAATGATGAAACGGATTAAAGCAAGCTGTCTTTTAATGGTTTCGTGTTTTTCTTTATTGTATACGGAACGAATTTTTGCTGCAGAAGCGAGTTTTTCATTAACGGTGGAAGAACCAATCATTTTTGATTTTCAGGAGATTGATTTTAGCAATGAATTACTGAGTCATGAAGGTAGTCTAAAAGTTGAAAGTTCTGCCAGTGATGTGACAACGGTTTATCACTTGGAGATCTCTTCAAATGGCAGTGGTTTGAGCGCTACTTTTGAAAATGCGGCAGAAATGGTGGCAACAGAAACGATGGATGACCACCATTTTTATGTTACATTAGATCCTAAAAAATTTCTGACGGCAGATCAAGGTAACTATAAAGTAATTTTTACTATCACGGAAATCTCTTCTGCAGCGACGAATCAAAATTTGCCGTCTTCACTTTTGCCGTCAAGTAACAAGCAAGAAGACCATGCATCCATCGTCGAGAGTGATGAGAGTGTAGGGGAATCAGCTACGACAAGTACCTCTTCAACAGAGGCAACCTTTTCCACAGAGGGTCTCTTGCAGAGTAATGAAAGTTCTTCTCTAGTGGAAGAAATGGAAACGACTGATACTTCCTTCATGCCGGAATAAACAAATAGTGGCTTGGCTTTTTCTTATTTGCTAGAAAGAGTGGGTCAAAGTAATAAGCGTTACGACTGTTATCTGAAAAAATTTCACTTTTCATGTCTATTTATTTTCGTTAACTGCCACCAGTTTTGATGGAGGAAAATGAAAATTTCGCGAGATAAGATTAAAAAAACCTTTATTCTTTTGGTGAAAAAAATTGCAAAAAGAAGAGAAGTTTGCCAAAAAAAATAGTGTATAGTTTTTTTGTAAGCTCGATTCTTACAAAAAAATATATAAGGAGGAATGAAATCAATGAAAAAGGTTATCTTAGCAACAGCGTTCTTATTTGCTCTCTCTATTGGTGTGTTCGTACCTGTAGCAGCAGAGGAAGTTGCTGTAACTGTTAACGAAGGAACAGCAACATTTACGTTAGAAACACCTGCTGAAACAAAAACGGTTGACTTTGCAGAGATTAGTTTTACTGATGCAAAAGCAGATCCGCTATCAGGTACTTTCTCACTATCGGGAACATTAGCGAATAAATCCTTTGGTGCAAAAAAAGTGGTGATCACAGCACAAGTGCCGGGAGAAACGATTGCACCTGGTCTAACCGTTGCTACAAGTGAAGTATTCAGTGTGGAAGCTGAGCAAGGATACGAAGCAACTCAAACAGGTACTTTTGACTATACGATCGATCCAGCAACATTTGACAGTACCAAAAAAGCAGATTATCTAATCACTTTGACTGCATCAGAAGCTACGGACGTTACACCTTAATTTCATGTCTAGTTCTGACTGCGAGAAGAAATAAGGTTTTTTTAAGGTGGTCTTTTTTTGCCTGTTCTTAGGAATGTTCTTTTACACTGAAAGTGTAGCAGCGGAAGAACAGATCAGCTCTTCATTTGATGTTTCGATCCAAGCTGATGATGAGACAAGTCAGGTAAAGGATATTCAATTTACACCTCAATTGAATCAGGAATATCGCTATACGGCAACTGTTACCAATCTTGAAAACTATGCCATTGAAGTCTCGATTTTTCCAAGTATCGCTGTTTCCACGAGGAATTCGATGACTTATGTAGCGGAAACAGAAAATTTACTGAACCAAGATTATGATTTAAAAAATTATGTAAAAATCCAACCGCAAGATGGGAATTTCGTTGATGGTTTTTTGCAATTAGATGCAAAGCAAAGTCGAGATGTTCAAATCATCATTAATGTAAATAAAAGGATTCATGGGGAAGTATTAGGTGGGATCAATTTTTCTCAGGTAATCGGCATACAAGAAAATAAAGATTCTGTAGATATTCAGCAAGTCTATCAGAAAGTAATCGTCGTTCGCCTAAAACTGAATGAACTGGCTAAAGGAACAAAACAGACTATCGGGGATTTTGAATTTACGATTACTGGAGACACAACGACTCTTTCTTATTATCTATATAATAATGATCCGCTTGTGACCTATGCTGAGGGTGGCACCTATCGTGTGATCAATCCCAATCAGGAGATTATCGCTGAAGGGAAGATAGAGTCGGAACAGATTGTTCTTTCACCCTATATAAAAACGCTCTTTAATGTCCCATTGTTGGATGGGGCCGAATTGATGTCTGGGGAGTATCAATTTATACGATCAGATGGCAACGACGAAACGACAACGTATTTTCATTATACAAAGGAAGAGGTCGACCAGTTTATTGAGGAGGCTGCTGATTCTAGCAATACAATTACTGTTCAATCAAAAGCCAATCTTTGGTTGGTCATCGCCTTATCACTCGTTTCCGTTTTGCTTATTTTGACGCTTGTAAAATTGCTAAAAAAATAAGAGAAGTTTAGGGGAGATCGTTACCCCTAGACTTTTCTTGTTGCGTAAAATCTTTCTTAATCCTTTGACAGACAGTTGGGCGGCCCCAGATTTTGCCCTCCCACAGGTCTGTCTCGAAAAAAGCTGTTTTTATTTTGTACTTGCTTATTTTCTATAGTTTTTTTCATTTTGATCAGGGAAAAAATTCGGTGGTAAATCGTTAAAGGACTTTACAAATCGGTTGGCTTCATTGGTCCTTTGAGTAATTGATGATCCTTGTAGTAGTTTTTTATGAACGGCAGGATCATTTCTTTTTGCTTTTTTATTTAAAAAGAAGCAGATTTTAGCATAAAAGGGATATTCTTTTTATTAATAACTAATGCTATATGTTTTCTTGTTAACTATGAGTTAACTAACATCACAGAAGTAACTATCGTTAAGAAGGAGATTACCATGGATTTATGGAAGTTGTTTCTAACGGAGCGACAAGAACAAAAATTGAATTTATTAGAGGATATTATTTCAAGGACGGAAGCATCAATCGATGAATTAGCTTGTAAGCATTCACTTACGAATCGCAATGTGAAATCATTAATCATGCAGATAAACGAAGATTACATAGAAAACACAAGCACGACAGACGCACTGATCAGATTCGAAAATCGATTATTTCGGATATCCACGTTGAAAGCAACAGGAACTTATCCTTCGCTGTATTCAAATTTGAAAATAACGTATATTAAGCAAAGTGCTGTTTTCCAAGTCTTGATTTACTTTCTTAGGCATCGAAAAGTGGGGATGATCAAACTATCCACTCATTTTAATTATAGTCAGTCTTATTGTTATAAATTAGTCAATAGGGCAAACGATATCATACGTTCTATGGGGATAGAGTGTCAAATCAGTAAGCGAATGAATTATTTGATTGTGGAAGGAAGGGAGAGTCAAATCAGAATGCTTTCATATATCTTGAATAGCCATTCTACAACATTTGCAGAAGACAACAATTACCTTTATAGAAACGAAAAGAGTCCTACTAAGATTCAACGGGACAAACTTTCTAGAATAACTAGAATTTTTTTAGATGCGCATAAGATGGGCCACTATACCGATGTGATCTCAGATCAGGAGATGTCTATTGGTTTGTGCTTGTACGAAGAGCTTCATTTAAGCTTTTCCCAAACGTTTTATCCTTTAAATAAAAAAATAAATGATGCTGCTTTTCAATCAGAAAAATTTCTTTATTATCTCTTTGCTGTATATTTCTTTCCAGAATACTTAACTCCTGAGATTTGTGAGCGTTTAGGGGCAGGGTTAATGAGACTAACAAAAAATCCTATCGTGGATAGAGCGGTTGAAGCATTAGAAAAAATGGAAGAAAGTTATAGCATTCCTGATAATCTTCATCGCACGTTTGTCTTCCAGCTGGTCTATCGCTTTTTAATCACAGATAAACTAAGCTTAAGCTCTTTCTTTTATCTTGAAGACAAAAAATTACTGATGAATGATAAATTTTTAACCATAAAAGAGATGTTAAAATCTGTTTACAAAGAAAGTATATCAGAGCGAGACTTAGATATATTTAGTACCCAGTTAACTGAGCTGCTCTATTCTTATGTTGGGCATGTCATGGCAAAACCCTTGCATGTAATGATCCATATTACGTACCATGCCAACTATGCTGTCTTAGTGAAAAATTATATAACAGGTGTATACAAACCAGAGACAGTTACCATGGTAGGAAATTTTGCAGATGCAGATCTTATTATTTCTGATCGGTTCGTTGAGTCGAAAGAAAATCAGTATTTTTTCTTTCTTGAAGATATCCATAATATTGAGACATGGAAAAGATTAGGGAGTTTATCAATAGCAAAATTATTGAAGGACGAATTCGATCAAATACGATAGAAAAAATCAGCTAGTATTAGCGGAAAGAGTACAGTTTTGATTAAAAGACTAAGTAAATTCTTGGTTACATTCAAACAAAAAAGATATCTATAAAAGAAGGCTGCGACAGTCATCTTTTATAGATATTTTTTTAAGACGTAATTAGGCTAAACTAATGGGATGAGGATAAGGATTTTTTGATGGAGATTTCAACCACTTCAGGCATTTGGATCACAGAGATGGTTGAAGGATCATACGAGCCATCAGGTAATTTTTTTAGAAAGTAATTTTTGATTTCTTCTACTTCTGTCGGGCGAATATTTCGTTTTTTATTGATCAGCAGAATTTCATTGTGGTTCGGCGCTGAGGTAAAGATTACGGTCGTATCTCCGGCTGTGTAAACCTTTACAAGTTCTGCGTCGGTATTTTCAAGTTGATTCAATACTAGTCGAGAATGGCTGTTCGTAACATTGATTAATTTCACCAGACTCACCTCACATTCTATGTATTTATTAATAACATTATAGGGCGTTTTTTTTCAAAAGAAAAGCCAGACAACTCGGAATTACCCAATTTTTTGGCAAAACATGGTTGTCTGGCAAAGGAAACGGTTCACGACACGTTTTTAAAGCTTTTTACTCGTTTGTTTCCGAAGATTCTTCTTCAGTCGTGTCGGCTTCTGAAGAAGGTGCAGGGGATTCAGCGGAAGTTACAATGATCTTATCTGAATCTTCCAATTGGGCTTTTAACTGACGCACTTGCGGATGCTCCAAATAGAATTCTGCAATCCCATCTTCGATTTGATCTTGGATCGTTCTACGCAGCGGGCGAGCACCCATCGTTGCACTGTAACCAAGATCCACCAATTTTTCTTGCACGTCTTGTGGAACATCGATATGCAGTTTTTGATGACTAAGGGTTTGATTGACATCATGCAGCATAAGTGACACGATCGATAACAAGTTTTCCTTGCTTAGTGCCTTGAATTCGATGATCCCGTCAAAGCGGTTGAGAAATTCTGGCGTAAAGTAATTGTTCAATTGATTTAACACGGAACGAGTGATGCCTTCGCGTGCGGCACCAAAGCCAACGTTGGCTTCAACTTTGCCGGTTCCGGCATTACTTGTCATGATGATCAGAGTATCTTTAAAGCTGACCGTACGTCCTTGTGCATCCGTCAAACGACCATCATCGAGAATTTGCAAGAACATATGCAATACATCAGGATGGGCTTTTTCCACTTCATCCAATAGAATCAAGCTGTAAGGATTCCGACGAACTTTTTCAGTCAATTGACCTGCTTCTTCATAGCCAACATAGCCAGGAGGAGAGCCGATCAATTTTGATACACTGTGTTTTTCCATGTATTCTGACATGTCGAAACGAATCATTGCTTCTTCGGAGCCAAACATTTCATAAGCTAATTGTTTGGCTAATTCCGTTTTCCCGACACCGGTTGGACCGACGAAAAGGAAAGAGCCGATTGGACGATTTTGTTTGCCTAAACCGACCCGATTTCTGCGGATCGCTTTGGCTACTTTGTCGATCGCTTCATCTTGTCCGATAACTTTTGCTTTCAAGTCATCCGCGAGATTTTTTAATTGGGTTTGTTCTTTTTCTTTCAATTCGCCAACTGGAATATTCGTCCGTTCTTCAACGATTTGTTCCATGTCTTTTTCAGTAATGACTGGCGTTTCTTCTTCGCTGATTTGACGTTCTTTCATTTTTTGCAGTTTGTTGATTTGATCGCGATAGTAAGCAGCTTTTTCAAAATCTTCTTCTCGAGAGGCTGCTTGCTTTTGTTCTTCTGCTTCTTGCAATTTCTTTTCGATCGTTTTTGGATCAACGATTTGAATCGTCAAGTTTTTCTTCGAACCTGTTTCATCTAGTAGATCGATCGCTTTATCAGGCAAGAATCGGTCTTGGATGTATCGGTTAGAAAGGGTAGCGGCAGCTGCGATCGCTTCATCCGTGTATTTCACATGATGGTAATCTTCATAACGTGGTTGCAAACCTTTTAAGATGCGGATCGTTTCTTCCACAGAAGGTTCATCGACACGCACTGGTTGCAAACGGCGTTCTAAAGCAGCATCTTTTTCGATAATGCGGTATTCATTTAACGTCGTTGCTCCGACCATTTGTAGTTCTCCACGGGCAAGCGCTGGTTTTAAGATGTTTCCAGCATCCATATTTCCGTCGCCAGCTGCACCAGCGCCAACGATTTCATGGACTTCATCAATAAACAAAATCACGTTTTCTGCTTGCTTGATTTCTTCAATCAATTTTTGGATGCGTTCTTCAAATTGGCCACGAATACCTGTACCTTGCACAAGAGAGGCAACGTCTAGGCGAATGACTTCTTTGTCCATCAGTTTTTGTGGCACATCGCCATCAACGATTTTTTGGGCTAACCCTTCAACGACGGCAGTTTTCCCAACTCCGGGTTCACCAATAAGAACAGGGTTATTTTTGGTTCGGCGATTAAGGATCTCGATCACTCGTTTGATCTCTGAATCACGACCAACGACTGGATCGACTTCGCCATCACGAGCCATTTGGGTAATATTGATGCCGTATTCTCCTAACAGACCTGCAGGTGCTTGGTTATTGCGTGGAGGCTGACCGCCGACAAAACCGTTACCGCCGGTTTGTGTCGGTGGAGTTTGTTCATAAGGGGTATTTCCTTGCTGCATTTGACGAGACATTTGACGGAATAGATCATCAAGATTGCCAAATCCAAAAGGATCTTGCGCCATTGTAGCTGCAGCATTCCCAGATTGAGCTTTTAATTTTTGGTAACAACTTTGACAATAATCGAGTTGTTTTCTTTGACCATTGACATTGGCATATAAATGAATTGAAGCTTCATTTTTGCCGCAATTTTGACAAAGCATAGATTCACGACCTTTCATATTTGTTCCAACAACCCTATTTTACGGCGCTTTTGATCGCTTGTAAAAGAAAAGGGGCTGTGGGCAAAGAAACGGTCACCTTCGAGGCAATGTATTATTGACCTTTACTGACCATAATTCTATTATACTAACTTTTTGTCAGACTGCAAGAATTTTACTCTGAAAAGTTCTCGCTGCTTTTTCATCTACAAAAGCGTCTTTTAAATAGAAATCAATTCAATTATAATAGAAAGAAAGAGGTGAGAATGGACGATGGAGAACAGAGATTTTGCTGTAGAAGTAGTGCGTTTACGCAATGGAGAGATCAAAGAATTGATTGTTCAACAGCCGGAATTTCTGGCATTTAGAGATGTCTGGCTCCAGCTGGAAGATCGGTCTTCTTTTGTCGGAGAAGCGGGGTTAAACGGGAAGATCATCTACCGTTATGTACAAGAAAATAAATAGGACATTTATTTCAATCGTTTATTTAAGAGAAAACGGTTGTCTATCGATGAAAAAAATGGTAATCTTAACAGTTGAAAGGGCGATTTTTTTCGGGTGTCATTGCATGCATGGAAATTTTGCCTTCACACAAAAAAACGTATCATAAAGGAGATTGATCAATATGGAAAAGAAAGATTTTCACGTAGTTGCTGAGACAGGGATTCACGCACGTCCAGCTACATTATTGGTTCAAACAGCAAGCAAATTTAACTCTGATATCAACTTAGAGTACAAAGGTAAATCAGTAAACCTTAAATCAATCATGGGCGTAATGTCATTAGGCGTTGGCCAAGGTTCTGATGTTACTATCACTGCTGAAGGTGCTGACGAAGCAGATGCAATCGCTGCAATCGTAGAAACAATGAAAAAAGAAGGTTTGTCTGAATAATGGTTGAGATGCTAAAAGGAATTGCTGCTAGTGATGGTGTAGCCGTTGCGAAAGCCTACCTGTTAGTACAACCTGATTTATCTTTTTCAAAAGTATCAGTTGAAGATACTGCAGCAGAGGAAGCACGCTTAGATGATGCGCTAGCGAAGTCAACAGCGGAATTACAACAAATCCGTGACAAAGCAGCACAAACTTTAGGTGAAGCAGAAGCACAAGTATTTGATGCTCATTTAATGGTTCTTTCAGATCCTGAGATGATCGGTCAAATCAAACAAAACGTGACAGATAACAAAGTCAATGCAGAAGCTGCGTTGAAAGAAGTTACTGACATGTATATTGGTATGTTTGAAGCAATGGATGACAATGCTTACATGCAAGAACGGGCAGCTGACATCAAAGATGTTGCGAAACGTATCTTGGCGCATTTGTTGAATGTGACTTTGCCTAATCCTTCAATGATCAACGAAGAAGTAGTCGTTGTTGCGCATGACTTGACACCAAGTGATACTGCACAACTAGACCGCAACTTTGTAAAAGCTTTTGTAACAGATATCGGTGGACGTACTTCTCATTCCGCAATCATGGCACGTTCTCTTGAAATCCCAGCAATCGTTGGAACGATGGAGATCACTGCAAAAGTGAAAGCGGGCGACATCTTAGCTGTTAACGGCATTATCGGTGACGTTATCGTCAACCCGACTGATGACCAAGCAGCTGAATTTGTTGAAGCTGGGAAAGCCTACGCAGAACAAAAAGCAGAATGGGAAAAATTGAAAGATGCTGAAACAGTTACGGCTGATGGCAAGCACTTTGAATTGGCTGCAAACATTGGAACGCCAAAAGATTTAGAAGGTGTCCACAACAATGGTGCAGAAGCAGTCGGTTTATACCGGACTGAATTCTTGTACATGGATTCTCCTGATTTCCCAACAGAAGAAGACCAATACAAAGCATACAAAGCAGTTTTAGAAGGAATGGCTGGCAAACCAGTGGTTGTCCGTACAATGGATATCGGTGGCGATAAAGAACTTCCTTACCTAAAATTGCCTCACGAAATGAATCCTTTCTTAGGCTATCGTGCATTGCGTATCAGCTTATCTGAACTTGGGGACGACATGTTCCGTACCCAACTTCGTGCGTTGTTACGTGCTTCTGCTCACGGCAACTTGCGTATCATGTTCCCAATGGTGGCAACATTGAAAGAGTTCCGTACAGCGAAGAAAATGTATGAAGAAGAGCGTCAAAAATTGATTGACGAAGGCGTTGAGATTTCTAACGAGATCCAAGTCGGAATCATGATCGAAATTCCAGCAGCAGCTGTCTTAGCAGACAAGTTCGCCAAGGAAGTTGACTTCTTCAGTATTGGTACCAATGACTTGATCCAATACACAATGGCTGCAGACCGCATGAATGAGCGCGTGTCTTACTTGTACCAACCATACAACCCATCAATTTTACGTTTAATCAAAAACGTGATCGACTCAGCGCATGCTGAAGGAAAATGGGCTGGTATGTGTGGAGAAATGGCCGGCGATCAAACTGCTGTGCCACTTCTTGTAGGTATGGGCTTAGATGAGTTCTCAATGAGTGCAACATCTGTTCTGAAAACACGTAGCTTAATGAAACGCTTGTCAACGACTGACATGCAAGAATTAGCAAAACGTGCTTTAGAAGATTGCGATACAATGGAAGAAGTTGTAGAGTTAATCGAACAGTATGTAAACTAATCATTTCTAGGCAACAAGCAATTTTTGCTTGTTGCCTTTTTTGTTTTAAGAAGACATTTTGTTTGATTTGACTTGCAACAACTTACTACTTTTTTCAGAAAACGAACAGTTTTGTCATATCTTGGAATTAAGCTATGATTCCCTGAGTTTTTCCCGTATCATGGTTAAATGGGGAACAAAATCTAGGACCATGGTAGGAGTGTGTCTGCGATCGCCTATGGTATACTAATATCAGATATAAGCATTTCCAAGGAGGAATCATCTTTGAAAGTACTTCTTTATTTTGAAGGAGAAAAATTATTAGCTAAATCAGGTATCGGTCGCGCATTGGCTCATCAGCAACGAGCGCTGACATCTGTCGGGATTCCTTTTACTCTTGATAAAAATGATGAGGATTATGACATTCTTCACATCAACACGTATGGAATCAATAGTATGCATATGGTCAACAAAGCCAAAAGACAAGGGAAAAAAGTGATTTACCATGCCCATTCTACAGAAGAGGATTTTCGGAATTCATTTATCGGCTCAAACCAGCTTTCGCCATTATATAAAAAATATTTGATCAGTCTTTATTCTAGAGCCGATCAGTTGATCACCCCGACTCCTTATTCGAAAGAACTTTTGGAAGGGTATGGTATCCAAGTACCGATCGAGGCAATCTCAAACGGGATCGATCTTGACAAATATCAGCCGGATCAAGAGAAAGAAAAAGCCTTTCGCGAGTATTTCAATCTCTTACCAGATCAAAAAGTCATTATATCCGTCGGTTTATTTTTTGAACGAAAAGGCATTCTTGATTTTGTAGAGATAGCTAGACAGTTGCCTGAGTATACGTTTATCTGGTTTGGTCATACACCAATGATGACGATTCCTAAACAGATCCGCGACCTTGTCAATGAGGACCATCCAGAAAATGTGTTGTTTCCCGGCTATATCAAAGGAGACATCATCGAAGGCGCATATTCAGCGGCTGATCTGTTCTTCTTTCCATCCTATGAAGAAACAGAAGGAATCGTGGTCCTTGAGGCGTTAGCCAGCCACCAAAATGTGCTTGTTCGGGATATTCCTGTTTATAAAGGTTGGCTAAGCAATGGGCACAATGCATACATGGAAAAAACCAATCAAGGATTTATTGAGAAAATCAAAGGAATCGTGGAAGGCACATTGCCACAGTTGAGTGAAGCCGGCTATGAAACGGCCAAGCAAAAAAGTATTGATGAAATCGGATATGAACTAAAAGAAGTTTATACAAAAGTGATGAATACGGAATGAAGAAACTAATGGAAAGTTTGGAGGGACCGTTTTGAAAATCGGATTTTTTACAGACACCTACTTCCCCCAGGTAAGTGGTGTGGCGACGATCAAGACATTGAAAGAAGAGCTTGAGAAAAAAGGCCATAAAGTCTATATCTTTACTACGACCGATCCAAATGCTGATCTGGATGAAGAAGATATTATTCGCATGCCAAGTGTCCCGTTTGTGTCTTTCAAAGACCGGCGAATCGTAGTGCGCGGCATGTTGTATGCCTATTTGATCGCCAAAGAATTAGAGTTGGAATTGATCCATACCCATACCGAGTTTGGCTCTGGGATGTTGGGGAAAATGGTGGGGCGCAAATTGCAGATTCCTGTGATCCATACCTACCATACGATGTATGAAGACTACTTGCACTACATCGCCAACGGAAAGGTCTTACGACCATCTCACGTGAAATATCTTTCACGGCTCTTTGCCAACCACTCGACAGGTGTTGTTTGCCCAAGTGAACGAGTCATCGATACGCTGAGAGGGTATGGTGTGGTTTCACCGATGCGGATCATCCCCACAGGGATCGAAGTTGAGAAGTTTCGTCGACCGGACATTACAACTGACATGAAAAAAGAATTGCGGGAGAAATTGGGTATCACTGAGAATCAGCCCATGCTGCTTTCCCTCAGTCGTATTTCCTATGAAAAAAATATTCAGGCAATCATCGACGGGATGCCAGAAATTTTAACGAAGATTCCTGATGCGCAATTAGTGATCGTTGGGAAAGGTCCACATAAAGAAAAATTAGAAGAAAAAGTGGTGGATATGGCTTTATCTGACCATGTTCAATTTGTCGGTGAAGTGGCGAATGATAAGGTAGCGATCTATTATCATGCGGCAGATTACTTCGTGAGTGCCTCCACCTCAGAAACACAAGGTTTGACTTACACGGAAGCAATGGCTGCTGGAACACCGTTAGTCGTTGAAGGCAATGACTACTTAAATACTTTGATCGACGATCCGTCTTTAGGTGTCACCTATGAGAGTGATCGGGATTTCGCAAAAGCATTTATTGATTATTATGAACGAAAGATTCCTGCTGATCCCGAAGTTCTTGCTAGGAAGATGTATGAGATTTCGGCACTACGTTTTGGTGAGTCGATGCTGTCTTTCTACCATGACATGGTCGCTTATTATGAAACAGAACGCATCGAAAAAGAAACCGAGCAAACATTAGAAAAATTCAAAGTTAAATTGAAAGCATTTCGCCGAACGGTCGATTAATTTGGTTTCACTCAATACATCTTGTGAGAGAGAAAGTCATAAAGCAGTTGGTCTACTAATTAATAACAATCAATAGGTTGAAATTTATAAAAACAGGTACTTGATTTACTCAAAATGAACAGAATAAACAAGGAGCACTCGAAAAGCATGATATTTTCGAATGCTCCTTGTTTTTTGAGAGCGTAATTAGTTAACACATGTCACGTCACCTTTACAGTAGGTTAAGAGTTAGGCAAACATATAATCTGATAAAAATTTTATATTTTACGAAAAAATTCTTAATTTGTAATTTATAATACCAGCAAGATATTTTACTATTGATAGAGCAGGTTCTAAAGTGCCGTTTTCATAATTTTCTATTTGAATAGTTGTAAATAACTGGATGGTTGACTATTAGATGCTTAAAAGATTCTTTTAGGAGAAATTGAAAAATGATATAATAATAACGAAGAAGGGAGGGCGAAGGATAAATGATGTATACATTGACAGAAATAAAACAGATTGTTTTACCAATTGCTAAGAAGTATGGTGTTGCTGAAATGTATCTTTTTGGTTCTTATGCTAGAGGTGAAGCAGACGAACAGAGTGACTTAGATTTTGCAGTCAAAGAAGATGCTAGCGGCTACTTAATTGATCACTATTTTTCTTTTGTCGAAGAACTTGAAACAGCGTTCCAGAAGGAGATTGATCTCATTTTTCTTGATAGTGTCAATGAATCAGCGACACGTTTTGCCAATCGTTTTGCTCCCAGATTTGAGAAAGACAAGGTGAAAGTGGCATGAGGAACCGACTGGAAAGTGATTTATTCCATATAGAGATTATGATTGACCGATTCTCTCGAATTGAGGAGTATTCAAGACGATTTACGAAACTTGGTATTGATATTCGTGACGAGATGGCTCTGGATAGTTTGTCTTTTCAATTGGATCAAGCAGGCGAACAATTATCAAATGGGAAATTATCATCCGAGTTGAAGAAAGAGTTTTCCGATGTGGATTGGCGAGAAATGAAGAGTGTGAGAAATTTTATTGCCCATTCATATGTACGTAAAAATAATGCGGTTTTAATGAAAATAATTAAAAAAGATGTGCCAAAATATATTGATCAACTCTATAGTGTTAGACAGCAACTATTGAAACAAATACGAAATGAAGAAAATGAAAAGTAGATTAGATGTCAGTCTAGTCTATTTTTTTATGAACATAACAATAAATAGTGGGGAATGAGCAGAAAACACTGATAGAATGAAAGAGATTTTTTTAGAGAGGGGAATGCTTCTGTTTATGCTTGCTATCGGAAAGAGTGTGGTTGGCTGGGTTGTGCAAAATCGATTTGGAAAAGAATTTTTGGGTTTTACGGCTGTTTTTGTTTCAGTAATACGAACAAAATTATGCCTTGATTTTTTTATTCTTTCTTTGGATGAAGGTTGGATGCTCTTTTCGATTTAGCTTTCATGGATTCCAGAAGTTAGCTATTCAGTTGAATGAAACATGAAAGTATCTTTGATAGTTGGCATTTTAGTAATCAGTCGGATTCTTAAAAAAAGGGACAAGGAAGAAAGCGATGAATGAAGACATTCTCAAAACATATTTTGATGAAAAATAGAAGGGAATTATAGAGATATGTTCTCACGAATGTTCTCACAAGAAAATAAAGGGGCTGTAACCGTTGATAGCAGTGGATTTGTTTCCCTTGTTGATGTTTTTAGCGTATACTAAAGACATGAACTTTTTTATTTTGGAGGGATCTGCATGAAATTAGGATTTATCGGTACTGGAGTCATGGGTCAAGCGATGGTTGGTCATCTCTTAGCTGCAGGACATACAGTGAATGTTTACAATCGGACGAAAGCAAAAACAGATGAACTCGTTGCGAATGGAGCAATTTGGTGTGACACCCCAACAGAAGTTGCATCAGAAAGTGAAATCATCTTTACAATGGTTGGTTATCCATCTGACGTTCAAGAGGTTTACTATGGGCCTCAAGGGATTTTTCAAACGACTGTGACAGGCAAAACATTGGTGGATTTTACCACCAGCACCCCTGATTTGGCAGAACGAATCTACCAGACAGCGAAGGAAAAAGGAGCAGCGAGTATTGATGCGCCAGTTTCTGGTGGTGATCTTGGTGCGAGAAACGCCACGCTAACGATTATGGTTGGTGGCGATGAAGAAGCTTACCAACAAGTAAAACCACTTTTTGAAGTATTAGGAAAGACGTTTCAACTTCAAGGAGGGGCAGGGAAGGGTCAGCATACGAAAATGGCCAATCAGATCATGATTGCCGGAACTATGACGGGGATGACAGAAATGCTGGTCTATGCAAACCAAGCGGGTCTAGATTTACCACGAGTGATTGACACGCTTTCTGGCGGTGGGGCAGCCAATTGGTCCATGACGAATTACAGTCCACGTATCCTAAAAGAGGATTATTCACCAGGCTTTTTGTCAAACATTTCATCAAAGATTTGGGGATCGCTTTGGATGAAGCCAAGAAGATGGGATTGGATTTGCCAAGCACCACTTTAGCTAAAAAATTGTATGATCAGTTGGCTGAAAAAGGCTTCGAAAATGACGGAACGCAGGCGCTGATTAAACTTTGGTGGCAAGATGGAAAAAAATCTTAAAATGACAAAAAAAATACGAAAAATCAATGCAAGATAGAGGATGTTTTGATACAATATAACGGACAGAAAAAGGAGGCTTACGAATGAAAAGTTCGCAATTAGTCGCTATCATCAAACGTTTAGAAGCGATGGTCGAAGCGCAAGACAATGAAGTTCAAGTACGTCGTTTTGAAAAAGAAGGCGTCGAAAAATGTACCGTTACTTATGACAATTCGACAGAAACGTTTGAATTAACGGAAGCAGAATCAAGTCAATCTTATCAATTTGATAACGTTGATATTGTAGCCATGGAAATCTATGATTTGATCCAATAAGAATGAGCGGGACGTTCGTCGTCATTTTCTCATTTCTATACAGCAAGCCTACTGGGGCTTGCTGTTTTTTATTTATCTGCTGCTTTTTCTTGGCGATACAGGTGATTGAGGATGATCCCTAATGGATCGAGATCTTTCGGGGCTAAAGGAAGCGCAGCGCTTGCTGGCGGAAGTGATTGGAATGTTTCTTCGGGAGAAAGAATGTTTGTTTGGATCAACTTGCCAAAGCTGACTTGATAGTATTTGATTTGAGTCGTCTGTGATCCTGGCTCCTCTAAGTCAAGGGGGATAGAAAAAATCACTTCTGGTTCTTGAATAAACTGATTGACCCTCACGATTTCTTGGTAAAAGCTTTGCGCCGAATGGATTTCTCCCTGTAGCAAACTTGCTTGTTCAAATAATAAATGATCAATAAGATAGGTTAAGCGTTCATCCAAAAGTGAGAAGCACTCGGTTTTTTGTCCAGCAAAAAAACAGCCGATTTCTCGCCACTTCTCTTCCAAGGGATACGCATCCATTTGAGGGAGTTGCTTACGTAAGGTCAATAGCGTCAGTTCGTTGACAGTCGGCAATTGAAAGGTTTCTGACAATAATTGAAACAACATCGGCAATTTTTTTGTTTGCCGAAAGGGGCCATAACTGCCAATTTGTGGTGTTTGAGTGATCGTGAAGCTATGATTCGTCAAGTCAACAAAGCAGTAGTTGGCTGAATGGTTCATTTGTCGGTTGTAGATAGGATGAAAAGCTTGGATCAAACGACATTCAAGTAATAGTGCATCCAATTCTGTATCTGTTTCGATCGTTTCAAAATCAACGACATTATAAACAAGTCGAAGCACCTTATTGGCATGCTGCTGGTTTTTTCGGAAGTAGGAAACGACACGCTGTTTCAATGATTTGGCTTTTCCTACATACAAGACTTCGTTGTGCTGATCTTTCATTAGATAAACACCAGGCTTTTCAGGCAGGGCATTTGCTTTGTTTTTTAGAAACTCTTTGTTCGGATTCATCGATCGTTCCTCTCCTTCCTCCAAAGAGTAGCAGATGAAGTGTAAGAGAGCAACGTTTGCTGGCCATTGACAAGAAAAAATTAGAAATAGAGTGGAGGCAACGCAATGATAAACTTTGACATTCAAAGGAAATTTCTCTATAACGGAAACGGATTATTTTGTCAACTCGCAGCTTTTAAAATCTTAGAAAATCAATTCTTAAATAAAAATGCGCTTAAAAATAAAAAAAGTTCGAAAAAATTCTTGCATTTCTCAATAACTTCCGATATAGTTTGACTATCAAATGATTTGATTATCAAAGTATTCGGATGGTGAAGGTTATGGACCCCAATTTAGAAACAGTTAATGACTACTTAGTCAGCGTCTTTAATGACATCTTAGTGATTGAAGAATCTGAATTGAAAAAATCTCAATTCAAAGACCTTTCAATTACCGAAATGCATACCATCGAAGCCATCGGGATGTACAAAAAAAAGACCACGACTGAAGTTGCCAAAGAGCTTTCGATCACTGTTGGGACTTTGACCATCGCGATCAATCGTTTGGTGAAAAAAGAATATGTAGAACGGATTCGCAGTGAAGATGATCGGCGAGTCGTCAAACTAGGTTTGACGAAAAAAGGAAAACTCCTTTATCGTGTTCATCAGCATTTTCATCGTGAGATGGTGAAGGGTGTCTTGAGTCAGATGTCTCCTGAAGAGGAACAGGCACTGTTGAAAGCACTGAAAAATCTGCATGACTTTTTACAAGATTATAAGTGAGAATAATGGATGAATATGTTTGGAAAAATTACCGCGACTGCAAGTTATGTTCCAGAAAAAATCGTAACAAATGATGATCTATCAAATTTGATGGATACTTCAGATGAATGGATTCATTCTCGTACGGGAATCAAACGAAGAAGAGTCGCTGTTGGCGAAAACACTTCTGACCTTTGTATTCGCATCGCTCAAACGCTCTTGCAAGATGCTCAGCTTTCAGCAGAAAGTCTGGATTTTATCTTGGTAGCGACGATCACACCGGATTTCAATACACCGGCGGTTGCTTGCCAAGTCCAAGGAGCGATTGGGGCAGTCAATGCCTTTGCTTTTGATATCAGTGCAGCATGTGCTGGTTTCGTGTATGCATTGTCTATGGCTGAAAAACTGATTCGAACAGGCGCTAAAAAAGGATTGGTCATCGGTGGAGAAGTACTTTCAAAAGTCTTGGATTGGAACGACCGTTCGACGGCTGTTTTATTCGGAGATGGTGCCGGTGGACTATTGCTGGAAGCATCTTCAGAGCAGCATTTACTCAAAGAGTCTTTAAAAGCAGATGGGACGCGAGGCATGTCCTTGACATCTGGTTTTCGCACGAATGAGAATCCTTTTTCACAAAACGCTCCGGCGTATAGTGCTTGTATGCAAATGATTGGACGAGAAATCTTTGATTTTGCGACGCGTGATGTGGTCGCCTCGATCAATGATCTGACACAAGATGAAGCAATCGATTATTTTTTGCTTCACCAAGCAAATTCTCGTATTTTAGACAAAGTTGCTCGCAAGCTGAAGCAGCCCCGTGAGAAATTTTTGCAAAATATGCAAGATTATGGCAATACTTCGGCAGCCTCGATTCCGTTATTGCTAGATGAAGAAATCAAACGAGGTACACTGTCCCTTGGCAGTGGTCAAAAAGTGGTGTTCTCAGGTTTTGGCGGCGGATTGACATGGGGAACTATGTTAGCCACCTTATAACTTGTTCACGAAACAAAATTACTATTGAAAAACACATTGGAGGAATATACACATGGTATTCGAAAAAATTCAAGAAATCGTAGCAGAAGAATTAGGAAAAGAAAAAGAAGAAATCAAATTGAACACGAACATCCAAGAAGATTTAGAAGCAGATAGCTTGGATCTTTTCCAAATCATTAACGAGATCGAAGATGAATTCGATGTGAAGATCGAAACAGAAGATGGTATCACAACCGTTGAAGATCTAGTTAAATATGTAGAAAAACAACAAGCATAAAACAAAGGCTAGGCAGACAGCCTAGCCTTTCCTTTTTAAGAACGTGTTTTTGCTGATTCATAGACGAACTGCAAGAATCCATGTTCTCCAACGATAACCATCAAAGTAATGAAGGAGTGCAAAATGAAGACAGCCTTTTTATTTAGCGGTCAAGGTGCACAGTACCCAAAAATGGGGGAAGAGCTCTATCACCAAGAAGCGATCGTTCGTGAGACGTTTGAACAAGCCAGCACGATTCTAGGATATGATATGGCCGAGTTATGCTTTACTGAAAACGAACGTTTAAACCAGACGGAATATACACAGCCTGCCATTTTAACAGTAAGCACGGCTTTTTGGCGACTTTTGGATGCGCAAGAAATCAAAGCAGATGCTGTTGCTGGCTTGAGTTTAGGTGAATATACAGCCTTAGTCGCTAGTGGTGCGCTTGATTTCCAGACCGCAGTCGCATTGGTGCAAAAACGCGGTCGGTATATGGCAAGTGCGGCGCCAGCAGGTGTTGGGAAAATGGTCGCTGTGATGAACACACCCGCTGAAACGATTGAAGAAATCTGTAAAGAAGCAAGTCAAGTCGGGATCGTGACACCAGCCAATTACAATACGCCGCAGCAGATCGTCATTGGCGGTGAAGCGCCGGCAGTGGATAAAGCGGTGGAATTGTTACAAGCTGCTGGAACCAAACGGGTGATTCCTTTAAATGTCAGTGGTCCTTTCCATACTGCGTTGTTGGAACCCGCATCGCAGCAATTAGCACAGGAATTAGCTCAAATCACCTTTGATGAGTTGCAAGTACCTGTCATCAGCAATACGACCGCGCAGCCAATGCAGCAAGACCAAATCAAGGAACTGTTGACGTTGCAAGTGAAATCGCCAGTGCGTTTTTACGAAAGCATTGCGACACTGAAGGAACTTGGCATCCAACAAGTCATCGAGATCGGACCAGGAAAAGTATTGAGCGGTTTTATGAAGAAAATAGACAAAGAAATCCAGACTGCGCGTGTAGAAGATAGCCAAACGTTGGCAGATACACTAGCCCGATTCAACTAGGAGGAATTTATGGATCTGCAAAATAAAAACGTCTTTGTAACTGGTAGCTCGCGAGGGATCGGTTTTACTATCGCGGAAGCCTTTGCCAAAGAAGGAGCGAATATCGTTTTAAATGGACGAAAAGAAATTCCCCAGTCACTGATCAATCGCATCACCAGCTACGGCGTGAAATGTGTAGCGATCAATGGGGACATTTCTGATTTTGATCAAGCGGCAGCCATGCTCTCGGAAGCAGAAGTGGCAGTCGGACCGATCCACATTTTAGTCAATAATGCCGGGATCACGAATGACAAATTATTGTTGAGAATGAAACCAGAAGATTTTGATTCAGTGATCAAAATCAATTTGACTGGTACCTTTAATATGACGCAACACGCGTTGAAAAAAATGATGAAGTTGCGAGAAGGCCGCATCATCAATTTGACGAGTGTGGTCGGCTTGACGGGAAATATCGGGCAAGCCAACTATGCGGCAAGTAAAGCTGGCGTGATCGGTTTTACGAAATCTGCCGCTCGTGAAGGTGCCGCTCGGGGAATCACTTGCAATGCGATCGCCCCAGGATTTATCGAAACAGAGATGACTGAAGTGCTGTCGGATAAAGTCAAAGAACAATCATTGGCAAATATTCCATTACAGCGTTTTGGTTCCACACAGGATGTTGCGCAAACAGCAGTCTTTTTAGCAAAAAGCCCCTACATCACTGGTCAGGTGATCAGTGTAGACGGCGGGATGGCAATGCAAGGGTAGGAGGAAGAATAGATGAATCGAGTAGTAGTTACAGGATACGGCGTCACTTCTCCAATCGGAAATGACCCAGAAACATTTTTAGCAAGTTTACAAAACGGGACCAACGGCATCGGCCCGATCACAAAATTTGACGCAGAAGCAACAGGGATCTCAGTTGCTGCTGAAGTCAAAGATTTTCCGTTAGAAAAGTACTTCGTTAAAAAAGATACGAAGCGGATGGATCTTTTTTCCATTTATGGAATTTATGCGGCCTTAGAAGCGATGGAAATGGCGAAGTTAGATAAAGAAACCATTGATGTGGATCGTTTTGGCGTGATGGTTGGTTCAGGGATCGGCGGCTTGCCAACGATTCAAGACCAAGTGATTCGGATGCATGACAAAGGAGCAAATCGAGTATCACCAATGTTCGTACCGATGTCGATTGTAAATATGGTTGCCGGCAACATTGCGTTACGGGTAGGTGCGAAAGGCATTTGTACGACGACTGTTTCCGCCTGTGCTTCTGGTACCCATTCAATCGGTGAAGCTTTTCGGAACATCAAGCATGGCTATGCAGATGTTATGATCGCTGGTGGTTCAGAAGCGACGATCTGTGAAATCGGTATCGCTGGTTTTGCGTCTCTGACGGCGTTAACCACTGAATCAGACCCTGACAAAGCTTCCGTTCCGTTTGATAAAAATCGTAGTGGGTTTGTCATGGGTGAAGGCGCTGGTGTCTTCATTTTAGAATCATTGGCGCATGCGCAAAAACGTGGGGCAACGATTTTAGGTGAAGTCGTGGGGTACGGTGCGAACTGTGATGCCTACCATATGACTGCACCAAACCCTGACGGATCAGGTGCTGGAAAAGCAATGAAATTGGCGATGCAAGAAGCGGCGATCACCCCAGCTGAAGTTGGCTACATCAATGCCCACGGTACAAGCACACCTGCCAATGACAGTGCAGAAGCGACATCGATCCAATACGGATTAGGGGAAGACTATAAAAAACCATATGTCAGCAGTACAAAGTCAATGACTGGTCATTTGCTTGGGGCGGCTGGTGGAATCGAAGCCATTGCTTCACTATTAGCATTACAACATCAATTTATTCCACCAACCATCAACGTGACAGAACAAGATCCTGAGATCGACTTGAACGTTGTTATCAATCAAAGCCAACCAGCAGATTTGACCTATGCCATGAGTAATTCACTTGGGTTTGGCGGTCATAATGCAGTGATCTTGCTGAAACGTTGGGAGGAAGCGTAATTGGAAACACATGAGGTAAAAGAGCTGCTCAGCCAATTCGATCAATCGACGTTAACTGAGCTTCAATTAAAAAAAGAGACCTTTGAACTTTATTTTAATAAAAATACGACAAGTGGGCTACAAAATGCATCCTCTGCACCTGCACCTGCTCCTGCAGCGAATGCTGCGCCAACTCCTGTTGCACCAACGCCTGCTGTCTCAGCAACACCTGACACAGTAGAAACGACAAAACCTGCCTTAGAGGGCAAAGAAGTTGTCTCTCCATTAGTGGGTGTCGTTTATTTGAAACCAAGTCCTGATAAAGACAACTTCAAACAAATCGGCGATCACGTGAAAAAAGGCGATATTCTTTGTATCGTGGAAGCGATGAAAGTCATGAATGAAATCGTCAGCGACGTTGATGGCGAATTAGTTGAAGTCTTGGTTGAAAGCGAACAAATCGTTGAATACAATCAACCATTATTCCGTGTGAAAGAAGGGTAAAGCAATGAGCGCATTAACGATTCAAGAAATCAAAGAAATCATCCCTCATCGTTATCCGATGCTTTTAGTGGATCGGGTAGAGGAGTTAGAAGAAGGCAAACGGGTCGTTGCGAAGAAAAACGTTACTATCAATGAGCCATTTTTCCAAGGTCATTTTCCCCATGAACCAGTGATGCCCGGAGTATTGATCGTGGAAGCAATGGCGCAAGCAGGTGCTGTGGCATTGCTATCATTGGAAGATTTTCGTGGGAAAACTGCCTACTTTGGCGGTTTAGACAAAGCGAAATTCAGAAAAAAGTAACACCGGGCGATACCTTGATCTTAGAAGTAGAAATAATCAAAGTGAAATCTGCAGCCGGCATCGGCAAAGGAATTGCCTATGTTGATGGGAAAAAAGTGGCGGAAGCAGAATTGACTTTCATGATTGGATAGGTGAGACATGTTTTCTAAAGTATTGATCGCAAACCGTGGCGAAATCGCCGTACGTATCATTCGCGCTTGTCGCGAATTAGGTATTCAAACGGTCGCCGTTTATTCAGAAGCAGATAAAGAAGCGTTGCATACAGAGCTTGCCGATGAAGCGATTTGTATCGGACCTGCCAAAGCAGCCGACTCTTATTTGAATGTACAGCAGATCCTAAGCGCTGCGATCGTCACAAAGGCTGAGGCGATCCATCCCGGATTTGGCTTTCTTTCAGAGAATAGCCGCTTTGCTGCGATGTGCGAGGAATGCAATATCGTCTTTATTGGGCCAAAGAGTGAGACTATCGATGCAATGGGAAACAAGATCAATGCAAGACGCTTGATGATCGAAGCAGAAGTACCGGTCATTCCCGGAAGCAAAGGCGCGATTTCTGATGTGGAAGAAGCTTTAACGATCGCTGAAGAGATTGGTTACCCGGTCATGCTCAAAGCAGCAGCCGGCGGTGGCGGTAAAGGGATACGGAAAGTCGCAGATAAAGAAGCATTGCCGCATCATTTTGCTTCCGCACAGCAAGAGGCGAAAGCGGCATTTGGCAACGATGAAATGTACATTGAAAAAATCATTTATCCTGCTCGACACATAGAAGTGCAAGTGTTAGGTGATTCTTTTGGTAATATTATCCACCTTGGTGAACGCGATTGCTCGCTACAACGCAACAACCAAAAAGTGTTGGAAGAATCCCCTTCTGTGGTGATTTCTGAAAGCAAGCGAGCAGAACTAGGAGAAGCAGCGGTGCGTGCCGCACAAGCGGTAGGGTATCGTAATGCTGGCACGATCGAGTTTTTAATGGCGGACACTGGGGAGTTTTATTTCATGGAAATGAACACTCGAATCCAAGTGGAACACCCCATCACCGAAATGGTGACAAACATTGATTTAGTCAAAAAACAACTTGAAGTCGCTAGTGGCGAACCGCTAGGCTTGACGCAAGCTGACATCAAGATGACGGGCGCGGCGATCGAATGTCGGATCAATGCAGAAAATCCAGCCTTCAATTTTGCACCCTCTCCTGGTAAGATCAACAATTTGTTTTTACCAAGTGGCGGTCTAGGCGTTCGTGTAGACAGTGCCATGTATTCCGGCTACACGATCCCACCTTATTATGATTCGATGATCGCTAAAGTGATTGTTCACGGCGAGAATCGTTTCGAAGCGTTGATGAAGATGCAGCGGGCGTTAGCCGAATTAGTGACCGATGGTGTCATTACGAATGCAGAATTCCAAATGGACTTGATCAGTCACCCGAAAGTGATTGCGGGAGACTATACTACCGCCTTTTTACAAGAGGAATTTTTGCCGAATTGGACACCTGAACAATAGGAGGGAAGTTGAGTGGCTTTATTTAAGAAAAAACTACATTCGCATCAATCCTAATCGAGGTCAGCTGCCAACGAATGAACCAGTCGTCCCAGATAATCTTTGGGCGAAATGTCCTAGTTGCAAACGAACGCTTTATACGAAGGAGATGGGGGCGGAAAAAGTCTGTCCTCACTGCGGGTATAATTTCCGAATCAGTGCCTGGGAACGGATCGCTATCACGATTGATGAGAAAAGCTTTGAAGAATGGGACACAGATGTAACCACAAAAGATCCCCTTGATTTCCCAGGGTACCTGGATAAAGTCGCACAAATGCAAGAAAAAACTGGGTTGCATGAGGCTGTCCTGACAGGAGAGGCCAAAGTGCAAGGATTGCCGTTAGCAATCGGTGTCATGGATGCGAATTTCATCATGGGCAGCATGGGAACGGTCGTGGGGGAGAAAATCACCCGTTTGTTTGAACGTGCGATCGAAAAACAGCTACCAGTTGTTCTTTTTACCGCTTCAGGTGGTGCACGGATGCAAGAAGGAATTTTGTCACTGATGCAAATGGCAAAAATCTCTGCGGCGGTAAAACGCCACAGTAAAGCTGGCTTGTTTTATCTAACGGTTTTAACGGACCCGACCACCGGTGGCGTTACCGCTAGTTTTGCGATGGAAGGGGATATCATTCTAGCAGAACCGCAAGCCTTGATTGGTTTTGCTGGACGACGAGTGATTGAACAAACCATTCGTCAGGAATTACCTGAAGATTTTCAAAAAGCAGAGTTCTTGCTAGATCATGGCTTTGTCGATCAAATCGTTCCACGGACGAACTTGCGGGAGAAAATCCACCATTTGATTTCTTTGCATACGCGGAAAGGATGGGATCGCAATGACTAGAGCAGCCCACGAAATCGTTGAACTCGCTCGCAGCAAAGATCGTTTGACGGCACTGGATTACTTTGAAGGCATTTTTTCTGAGTTTGAAGAGTTTCATGGAGACCGTCTGTTTGGCGAAGATGAAGCTGTCGTTGGTGGGATCGCTTGTTTAGATGGCAAGCCAGTGACCGTGATCGGTATTCAAAAAGGCCGTAATCTGCCTGAAAACTTACGCAGAAACTTTGGCTCGCCACATCCTGAAGGCTATCGAAAAGCGTTACGCTTAATGAAGCAAGCCGAAAAATTTCAGCGACCTGTGGTCACATTGATCAATACAGCAGGGGCATTTTGCGGTATTGGCGCGGAAGAGCGCGGAGAAGGCGAAGCGATTGCCCGTAACTTGATGGAAATGTCCGATTTAACGGTGCCGATCTTGGCAATCATCATTGGTGAAGGCGGCAGCGGCGGTGCCTTAGCACTGGCATTGGGCGATGAGGTTTGGATGATGGAACATTCGATCTATGCCATTTTATCTCCCGAAGGCTTTGCTTCGATCCTATGGAAAGATGGCAGCCGTGCCAAAGAAGCTGCTGGCTTGATGAAGATCACTGCCCAAGAACTATATGAATTAGGCGTTATTGAAAAAGTGATTGCTGAAACCAATGAAGAGGCCTTTTTACCGAAAGAGCAATTGATGGAACAGATGAAAGCGGCAATTTCAACGAAACTTGCTGAACTTTCTACCTTACAAACAGAAGAATTGCTTGAGGCAAGGTATCAGCGTTTTCGCCGATTTTAACAACTAGGATATCCACTCTAATTAGAGGAAGGATATCCTAGTATTTTTTTATTGAAAGTGTTATTGAATAAATCGTGCAAATGACAAAGTTTTTAGTTTAAAATTTAATTATTCTGTGCTATTATGTATATATTCTGAATATAAGAAGATTATATTGCATAAATATTTGTTTTGAAGAGGAGCGTTTTTAATGAAAAAATTATTTGGAGCACTTGTTGTATTGACGGGGATTTTGGTTTTAGGAGCTTGTGGGAATGGCGGCTCATCGAGTACTGGAAGTTCTAGTGCCAGCGATTCGGCGGATAATCAATTGGAAGCCATCAAAGCAGCTGGTGTGTTAAATGTGGCAACTTCTGCTGACTTTGCTCCCTTTGAATTCCATGCCTTGATCGATGGCAAAGATACGATCGTGGGCGCAGATATCGATATGGTCAATGAGATCGCTGATCGTCTTGGTGTTGAAGTAAATATTTTGGACCTTGATTTCAATGCTGTTTTGACTGCTTTGCAACAAGGAAAAGCCGATATCGCTGTTTCAGGCATCTCAGCAACTGACGAACGTAAACAGACTTTTGATTTCACCGACAACTATTTTACACCAGAACAAAAATTAGTTGTCAATAAAAATAACGAGTCGGCATTTGATTCAATCGAAAGTTTAACTGGTAAAAAGGTTGGCGCTCAAAAAGGATCCATCCAAGAAATGATCGTCCAAGACCAATTAGCTGATTCGCAGTTAGTTTCCATTGCCAAAGTTCCCAATCTAGTCAATGAATTGAAACAAGGCTCGATCGACGGTTTGGTCCTTGAAAGTGCGGTTGCTGAATCGTATGTTGCACAAAATGATGACCTCGTGATCACTGATGTAGCATTAGAAGCATCTGAAGGCGATTCTTATGCAATTGCTTTACCTAAAGGGAGTACCGAACTACAAGAAGAGCTAAACAGTATTTTGAAAGAATTGATTGAAGATGGTACAATCGATGAGTATGTACAAAAGAACACAGATCTAGCCAATGAAAATGCGGCGCAATAGATAGAACGGAGTAGACACAATTATGGATTTATCCTTTTTAGCGATATATTACCCTTATTTTCTTTCTGGTGTGGTGATCACCATCGTGATCTCTATCATCACCGTGATCTTTGGAACGATTCTAGGGGTGATTTTTGCCCTAATGAAATTATCAAAAGTGACGCCTTTGCGCTGGTTTGCTAATGCGTATATTGAAGTCATCCGCGGCACACCGATGCTGGTGCAAATTTTGATCGCTTTTGGTCTTTTGCAAGGAATGTTTGCTTTGCCGACGGTCTCAATCGGCGTGCTGAGTCTTGATTTTGGGCGGCTCTTCCCAGGGATCATTGCCTTATCACTAAATTCCGGGGCATACGTTGCTGAAATCGTCCGAGGGGGGATCAATGCCGTTGATTACGGACAAACAGAAGCGGCAGGATCTTTAGGGCTTCGGCCTTTTCAAACGATGCGTTATGTCGTGTTGCCACAAGCACTACGCAACATTTTGCCGCCACTAGGCAATGAATTTATCGTTTTGATTAAGGATTCCTCTTTGCTTTCAACGATCGGCATCTACGAGCTGATGAACAGTGCGCAGATCGTTGTCACCAGTTCTTTCCAACCATTAACGCCTTTCTATGTGGCGGCGGTCATTTACTTCATCTTGACGTTTACGACTTCGCGACTATTGAGTTTATGGGAAAAGAAACTAGGCAAAGGCTATCGTCGTTAAAAGGAGAAGACAAGCTATGATGTTAGATATTCAAGATTTACACAAAACCTTTGGCAGCAATCAAGTGCTAAAAGGGATCACAACGACGATCGATCAAGGAGAAGTCGTTGTGGTGATTGGGCCATCTGGGTCAGGAAAAAGCACGTTTTTACGCTGTTTGAACCTATTAGAAGTACCGACAAGCGGGAAGATTTTTTTGAAGGAACCGATATTACCGATCCAAAGAATGATTTGTATAAGATGCGTGAAAAAATGGGTATGGTATTTCAAAATTTTAATCTTTTTCCGAATATGACGGTTTTAGAAAACATTACTTTGTCCCCGACGAAAGTCAAGAAGGTAGCAAAATTGGCAGCGGATCAGTTGGCAAAACAACTACTAAATGATGTTGGCTTACCAGACAAAGCAAAAGCCTATCCTCAAAGTCTTTCTGGTGGACAAATGCAACGAATCGCTATCGCACGTGCCTTGGCGATGGAACCAGACGTGATGCTCTTTGATGAACCGACTTCAGCGTTAGACCCAGAAATGGTTGGCGAAGTATTGTCCGTCATGCAGCGTTTGGCTCAGCAAGGAATGACGATGGTCATCGTCACTCATGAAATGGGCTTTGCGAAAGAAGTCGCGGATCGGATTTTATTTATGGATCAGGGAATCATTATGGAGGAAGGAACGCCAGAACAGATCTTTGATCATCCGAAAAATCCACGAACCATTGATTTTTTGAGTAAAGTATTGTAAACTGCGAGAAGTTCGCAGTTGTTAGTGATAAATTTGGACCTTTCCTAAGCATCCTTTCAGTAAAAGGATGCTTTTTTGACGGAAAAATGACTACATTGAAGAAGTGATAGAACAAACGGTTGTCTTGGCAGGTTCCTTTTTCAGTTCTTTTACAAGAAACCTGCAGAAACTGGCGCACTTGCTAGTATTCAAAAAGATTCTATTGTATAATTACAGGTTGAAGAGGTCTGATCCTTTTAGAAACGTTCTGTTTATGTTTGGTGAGATAGGACTGTATCTTTTAAGGAGCGACTATGTGGATCGTTGACGAGTCGCCGATTTTTAATATGCGAAGAAATCATGCAGCAAAGGAGATTTTATGTTTTCAAATTATAAACCGACTTGGATGGTCGATGCGATTTATAAAATTACGCCCAGCCAACTTAAGGCACAGGGAATCAAGGGGATTTTGACTGACCTTGACAATACCTTGATTGCTTGGAACAATCCTGATGGAACCGAAGAATTAAAAAACTGGTTATTGGAAATGAAAAACGCTGGCATACCGGTGATAGTGGTTTCTAACAACAATAGTGAACGAGTGGCACGGGCAGTTGCCCCCTTTGGCTTAAAGTACGTACACCGCGCACTAAAACCTTTTTCAAGAGGCATCAAACAAGGTTATCAGCAATTAGGTTTGAAAAAAGAAGAGGTCGTCATGATCGGCGATCAAATCATGACGGATGTACGAGGTGCCAATCGTGCCGGTGTTCGCAGTATTTTAGTGAAACCAGTGATCCCAACGGATTCTTGGAAAACCCAGTTTAATCGAGCGGCAGAAAGAAAAATCATGAACTATCTATTGAAACATAACCCAGAGTTAAAATGGCGTGGAGGAATTTAATATGACAGAAGGAATCGAAGAAATTCACTGTATCGGCTGCGGGGCATTGATTCAAACAACAAACCCTAACGAATTGGGTTACACCCCGCAATCTGCATTAGAAAAAGGAATTGAATCAGGAGAAGTCTATTGTCAACGTTGCTTCCGCTTGCGCCATTACAATGAGATTCAAGATGTTTCGCTGACAGACGATGATTTTCTGCGTTTACTGAATGAAATCGGAGAAAAAGATGCCTTGATCGTTAATGTCGTCGATATTTTTGATTTTAATGGTTCATTGATCCCTGGACTGCACCGCTTTGTTGGGAATAATCCTGTCTTATTAGTGGGCAACAAGGTGGATATTTTACCGAAATCTTTGAAAAAATCGAAGATGACCCAATGGATGAAGGAACGGGCTCATGAAGCTGGCTTAAGACCCGTCGATGTATTATTGACGAGCGCCAAGAAACCAGGTGAAACGGAAGCTTTACTGCAAGGGATCGAAACGTATCGTGAAGGACGCGATGTGTATGTGGTGGGTGTGACGAATGTTGGAAAATCAACATTGATCAATCAAATCATCAAACAAACAGCAGGGATCAACGAACTGATCACGACTTCGCGCTTTCCTGGAACCACATTGGATAAAATCGAGATTCCCTTGGACGATGGGCACTTTTTGATCGACACACCAGGAATCATTCATCGTCATCAAATGGCGCATTATCTAGGTAAAAAAGATCTAAAAATCGTGGCACCAGCCAAAGAGATCAAACCGAAAGTGTATCAATTGAATCCAGAACAAACCTTGTTCTTAGGAGGACTTGCCCGATTTGATTTCATTCAAGGAGAACGCAGTTCATTTATTGCTTATGTAGCAAATGATGTGGCGATCCATCGGACCAAATTAACGAAAGCCGATGAATTTTATGAGAAACATGTTGGTGGGCTGCTGCAGCCGCCACGAGCAGATGAAGTGGCGGATTTTCCTGAACTCGTCCGTTTTGAATTTTCAATCAAAGAAAAAACCGATATCGTTTTTGCGGGACTTGGCTGGATCACGATCACCAAACCGTGTGTCATCGCCGGGTGGGCACCAAAGGGTGTCGATGTGCTTAGACGTAAAGCATTAGTATAAGGAAGAAGGAAGATTATGGACTTACGAGGAAAACAAAAAAGATTTTTACGAAGTGAAGCGCACCATTTAAACCCGATTTTTCAAATCGGCAAAGGCGGCTTGAATGACGCAATGATGGCGCAAATTGAAGAAGCACTAGAAAAACGAGAATTGATCAAAGTCTCATTGCTCCAAAATACCGATGAGGTTGCTGACGAAGCAGCTGAAACGATCCGTGAGAAAGTCGGCTGTGAAGTGGTACAGATCATCGGACGGGTGATTGTTTTATTCAAACCGTCAAGCAAAGAAAAATACCAAACGATTTCAAGCAAAGTTCGTTCAATTTAGGAGGGAAAAGGCATGCAAGGACAAACATTTGGCAAGGTACAAACGGTCTTAGAAACACAAACACAAGAACTGGTACCGAAAAAGCAAGTGGGCATTCTTGGTGGAAATTTTAATCCAGTACACTACGCACATCTGGTCATGGGTGAGCAAGTAGGGCAAGCATTAGGGCTGGATAAAGTTTATTTCATGCCTGAGTATTTACCGCCTCATGTTGATGAGAAAAAGACGATCCCCGCTGAGCATCGTTTAGCGATGTTGGAGTTGGCGATCGCCGATAATCCGCGATTTGCTGTAGAGACCATTGAGTTGGAACGAAAAGGGAAGAGTTATACGGTTGATACGATGCGGGAATTGACAGCTAAGAATCCAGATACTAATTATTATTTTATCATTGGCGGGGATATGGTGAACTATTTACCAAAATGGCATCAAATCGATGAGCTGATGGAATTGGTAACGTTTGTGGGGGTTCGCCGCCCGGAAGTGCCCATTGACAGTCCATACCCGATTATTTGGATTGATATCCCCTTGATGGATGTCAGCTCAACGACAATTCGTAAAAAAGTACAACAAGGTTGTTCCGTTCGCTACTTATTGCCAGATAATGTGTTACACTATATTCAAGAAAAGGGGTTGTACTTGAATGAAGAGTGAACACTACACACAAGCAGAACGGGAACTTTTGATGCAAAAGGTCCAAATGCAGATGAGTCAAAAGCGCTTTGAGCATGTGTTGGGTGTCGAAAAAACCGCCGTTGCCCTTGCGGAAAAATATGGCGCTTCACCGGTCAAAGCCAGCATTGCTGCTTTGACTCATGATTATGCAAAGGAACGCAGCGATGAAGAATTTCGATTAGTCATTCGTAGAGATGGATTTGATTTGGATCTCTTGAACTGGAACAATGCGATCTGGCATGGACTCGTCGGTGCTGATTTCGTTCAACGAGAATTAGAGATCGATGATGAAGAAATCTTACAAGCGATCCGTTTGCACACCACCGGAGCTGCCAAGATGAGCCTAATAGATAAAATCATCTATGTGGCAGATTATATCGAACCCGGACGAACGTTTCCTGGAGTCGTTGAGGCTAGGGAAATCGCAATGATCGACTTAGATGCCGCTGTTGCTTACGAAACGAAACATACCTTGCTTCATTTGATCGAAACAGAAGCAGTTATCTACCCAAAAACGATCGAAACCTACAATTTTTGGGTAGCCAAATATAGGAGGGAATTACCATAGATAGTCAGAAAATATTAGAAATTGCTGTAAAAGCCGCCGATTCAAAACATGCCGAAGATATTATGGCATTAGATGTGCGGGAAATCTCTTTACTAGCAGATTACTTTGTGATCTGTTCAGGAAATAGTGAACGTCAAATCAATGCGATCATCGATGAAGTCATCGATAAAGAAGAAGAAAATCAAGTATCTGTTCGCCGTGTCGAAGGAAAAGATGGTGGAAAATGGGTCTTGATCGATTTAGGTGACGTGATCGTTCACGTATTCAGTGCCTCAGAACGTGCTTTTTACAACCTAGAAAAATTATGGTCTGATGCGCCGCTTGTGGATCTTAATGAATGGGTCGTGGCGTAATGGCTTACGAAACCTTCGCATTTGTCTATGACGAAGTAATGGATTCCAGTCTCTATAAAAAGTGGCTGGATTTTTCTTGTCGTCATTTAGGAGAAAGAAAACAGCTGTTAGAATTGGCTTGTGGAACCGGTGCGTTAGCCGTTGAATTTGCCAAGGCTGGTTTTGATGTGACTGGGTTGGATCTTTCAGAAGAGATGCTGATGATCGCTAGTCAACGGGCTGAAAAAGAAGCGGCAGTTGTGCAGTTTGTTGCGGGTGACATGCTGGATCTCGTAGATGTTGGCACCTATCAAGCAATTACCTGTTATTCTGACTCCCTTTGCTACATGGAAGACGAGCAGAGTGTGCAGCAAGTTTTTGATGGTGTTTACAGTTGTTTAGAAGAAGATGGCGTGTTTTTATTTGATGTGCATTCTTTATATCAAATCGATGAAGTCTTTCCTGATTATAGCTATCATTACCAAACCGATGAATTTGCCTTTCTTTGGGAAAGCTATCAAGGCGAAAAAGACCATAGCATTGAACACTTCTTGACCTTTTTTGTTGCACAAGAGAATGGCTTGTTTGAACGCTTAGATGAGCTTCATCAAGAAAGAACCTATCCTCTCGAAAGCTATTTAAGAATGTTAGAAAATGCTGGTTTTGCTAATGTTGAATGCTACGCCGATTTTATCGATACGAAACCAAATGAAAAAAGCCGTCGCTGGTTTTTTGTCTGCCATAAGTAACCGTTATGTAAAACAGGAGGGATGTCGATGAAGGCTTGCGGACTAGTCGTAGAATATAATCCTTTTCACCATGGACACCAATACCACGTGGACAAAGCCCGGCAAGTAACGAACGCTGATGTCGTCGTTGCGGTGATGAGTGGAAATTTTTTACAGCGTGGTGAACCGGCAATCATCGATAAATGGCAGCGAGCCCAAGCGGCATTGCAAAATGGCGTCGATTTGGTCGTTGAACTGCCATCCGCTTGGGCCGTCCAGTCTGCTGATTTTTTTGCAGCGGGAGCGATTAAGATCTTACAAGATCTGCAATGTGATTCTTTGTGTTTTGGAACAGATGCGAAAGAACCCTTTGACTATGCAAAGTTCGCTCAGTTTGAAAAAGAAAATCAGCGGATGATCGATGACGCATTCCAACGCATAGCTAGGCAAAATGCTACCTATAGTCAAAATATGAGTGCGGTCCTCAGTGAGCTTTATCCTGAGTACCATGTAGAAAAAGATCAGCCGAATCATCTGTTAGGTATGGCGTATGCACGGGAAGTGTTACATTATGAAAAACCATTGCGCTTGGTCCCCATCCAACGTGTTGCGGCGTCCTATCATTCAGAACAATTCGATCATCCAACGATCGCCAGTGCAACAGCCATTCGCCAAGCAATCAAACAAGGTGCAGCTGTTGCGGATTTTGTTCCTGAAGCCACACAAAACTTTCTTTCACAAGCAACAGTCGACTGGGAAGCCTTTTGGCCGTATCTTCAATACCAGATCATTTCTGCCCCTCTTGAAAAATTAGCGGCTATTTACCAGATGGAAGAAGGATTAGAATATCGACTAAAACAATATGTGACGGCGGCGGATTCTTTTGCAGATTTTATCAAGTTGTTAAAGACGAAACGTTATACCCAAACGCGCCTGCAGCGTCTTGCTTGTTATGTATTGTTCCAAGTGACAAAAGCTGAAATGAAGGAAGCCCAAGAACATCCCTTTATTCGGGTCTTAGGGTATACGAAGCAAGGGCAGCACTATTTAAAAGAGGTCAAAAAAGAGCTGACCCTGCCGCTGATCGCTAAATTCGGTAAGCAAGAAGCACAGCGCTATGGCTTGTCATTGCGGATCGACCAGATCTATCAACAAGGGAATGCTCAAATCACAGAACAAAATTTTCGAAGAATTCCGCTTTTTATTGATAAATAAGTGAAAATTACTTCACAGAACGCCATTTGACAAGTATAATGAATAAGGATTTTTAAAAACAAGAAAGCGAAGTGAAATCATGGGTCGTAAATGGGCAAATATCGTAGCGAAGAAAACTGCTAAAGATGCAAACAATAGCCGAGTTTATGCAAAATTTGGAATCGAAATCTACGCAGCAGCAAAATCGGGTGATCCTGATCCTCACGCGAACCAAAAATTACGCTTTGTTATCGAACGTGCGAAAACCTACAATGTACCAAAACACATTATTGACCGTGCGATTGAAAAAGCCAAAGGTTCTGGCGATGAACAATACTCAGAACTTCGATATGAAGGATTTGGACCAAACGGATCTATGGTGATCGTCGATACTTTGACAAACAACGTCAATCGGACTGCAGCCGATGTTCGGGCCGCGTTTGGTAAAAACGGCGGGAACATGGGCGTTTCAGGTGCAGTTGCTTATATGTTTGATAACACAGCATTATTTGGCTTTGCCGGTGACGATGCGGATGAGATCTTAGAATACTTGATGGACAAAGAGATCGATGTTCGTGATGTTGTTGAAGAAGATGGACAAATCATCGTTCACGGTGAACCAAGTGACTTCCATGCCATTCAAGAAGCCTTGAAAGAAAAAGGAATCACTGAATTCTCAATTGCAGAAATGCAAATGATTCCTCAAAATGAAGTAACCTTGACGGGTGACGATCTAGAAAAATTCGAAAAAATGATCGATGTGTTAGAAGATCTTGAAGACGTACAAAACGTCTATCACAATGTGGCAGACGCCGAAGAATAAAACGCACTTGGCAGCCTAGAGGTAATCTGGCTGCCATTTTTTGGTGTTTTTTTTTCAATGGGTTTTCCATTGCTTAGCCAAGTGAAAAAACAAGAGAGCGAGAAGCACTTCTCTTGAAAATTCTTCCAGATTCATTATCTTTTCAGTTGGTTTCTAGGCATTTTATATGTTATGATTTACTACATAAGCAAACAACTCGTTAGGGGGCAGACATGGAAGAAAAAATCGTTTTAGAGCCATTTAATCGAATCTTAAGTGGTTTTGAGAAGCTAGCAGAAGTGTCTGTATCGATTTCTGACTGTTCGGCCCTTTGCCGAAAATATAAAAAGTATGGGGTAGAGGGGTATCGTTTGGGCGATTATCGTGGTTCTTCCTACTTAAATCGTTATTTAAACGTCGTGGTTGATCGCGCACCATTATTGATTTATAAAGAGCGTTTTTTGATTCCATTAGTCTTTCGCATGTCGGAATACTCTGAACGACTTTTTATCGATGAGTACCGAATGGAAGGGTTCTTCTTGCTGTTGGATTGGCTTTTAGAGCACCGACCAGAAAAAGCAATTATTGATTATAAACGAACGCGTGCTTTGCCTCACAGAAAAGAATTTGTTATCGATAGTTCATATGTACTTTTTCGATTGACAGAAATTCTTGATGGGGCTGGCTTCCCTCTTAGTCGCTTTACGACGATTGAGGAATTCAGTCAATGGAATCGTACCCATCGCTTGATCGATAACGGCAGTATCGGCCGACATACAAAATTATTCGTTCCAGAAGATCCAGAACACGTTTCTGAGCTGCAAATGATTTTAACCATCGTCGGGATGCGTTATCCAGAAACCCGCTTGTTTATCGGCGAATTAAAAGGCTAAAAAACATCACTTTCGACTGTTTCTTCAAATGAAACAAGCCGATCGTGATGTTTTTTGTTAGTTTTTTAGTCAATCTTTGATGCTTCTTGGAACTGATAAGTGGTAGGATCAGCTTTTGCTAGCAGCGGCAATTCCTCATGGGTGACGACGGTCAACTGATGCATCGCCCGTGTCGCCATTGTATAAAAAATCAATTGGTCTTGTTCAGTCACGAAAGTGGCACCTGGTGTCCAGACAAATACTTGGTCAAACTCTAGCCCTTTTGCTAAAAAGGCCGGGAAGATCATCACATTGCGTTTCATGAAGTCTTCTTCAGAGGTGATCAGCTGCACTTGTTCCTGCATTGTTTCTGCCAGCTGGGCATATAACTGCTGGCAATCCTTTGCGGTTTTACAAATGATCGCGGTGCGCCAACGCTGATTCTCAGCTGCGTCAAGAATACTAGTTTCTAGGAAAGCCAGATTTTCAGTTGCAGTTCCTTTAGTAATTACTGGTACCGCACCTTTACGAGCCGTCAATTCCACTTGATCACTGCCCACTAAAAATTGATTGGCGAAATCTGTGATTTCCTTAGTCGAACGATAGCTGGTTTTCAATTGATAACGTTTCACACGTTCGTGGGGGAATAATTCTGCTAATGCCCCGACGATCGTTTCATTGCCATACACTTTTTGATTCAAATCGCCGCAAAGGGTGATACCAGCCTTTGGATAAAGCTGACGCAGCAATGCCACTTGGGCAGGTGGGAAATCTTGCATTTCATCGATAAAGATAAACCGAGCTTTTTCTTCGACGTGAACAGGATAGAGCTGTTTAATCAGTAAGAAAAACAAAACGGCGTCTTCTTGTTTGATTTGTCTTTGGCGCATACCTTGACGAATGTCGGCAATACTTTGCTGCCAAGCCGCAGCCTCGATGCCAGTTTCTTTGACTGCAGCAGACTCAACCGATTGTAGAAAGTGTAAGTATTGTTTGGCTTGGTTGATAAACTGAAAGTTTTTCACTCCCCGCGTCAAGGAACGGAACTTCTTGCGGACGATTTGCTGTCTGAGCTTCTTCCGTAAACGGCGTTCGTTTTCTTCGCTGTATTCTTGATGAGGATCGTTGGCGAATACTTGTTGCAATTGTTCTTCGGTCGCTTCTTTGACCCAGTCTTTTTTGGCTTCATCTTTTTCCAAGCCGCCGATTTTTTTAATAATTTCGTTTGAAGCAGTTGGGTTCTTTGGTAAATCGGCAGTTCATTATTGGTTTCTTGATACCAGCGGCGAATTTGTTCTTTTGTCAAATAGGTTTGCCCTTGGATTTTTAGATCACGGAACAAGGGACCAATCGGTGCGATCGAACGGACATAACGGTTGATTTTTTCCACCAAGAAAAGACTGCTTTTGATTTTTTCAATGGCGTCGTCGTCTCCGCTTAAAAAAGTTTCTTCTTGTTGGGTTTCTTTCGTCACTTCATAGCCAGTCAGAATCAATTGGATAAAGTGGTGGAAGGTTCTTGTGGGCACTTCACTTTCCCCTAAAGAAGGCAGGACCATGGAAATATAATCAGAAAACAAATGATTGGGTGAAAACAGCAAGACTTGTTTTTCATTCAGCCATTTGCGATTACGGTAAAGTAAAAAGGCGACCCGCTGCAACAAAGCAGAGGTTTTCCCACTTCCAGCAATCCCTTCGATCAGTAAGAATTTATTGGTGGTATCACGAATGATTTGGTTCTGCGCTTTTTGGATCGTTGAAACGATGTTACGCATTTGAGAAGAAGAGGCTTCATCCAAAATTTCCAACAAAAATTCGTCATTGATGATCTCCGAAGTATCGACCATCGACAAGATTTCACCATTTTGAATTTTAAATTGGCGTTTCAAAAGCAATTCTACCGTAAACCGATCAGTGTCTGTTTCGTAGAAGGTCTCACCAAGCTCTCCTTCATAGTAAAGATTGGCGATCGGTGCGCGCCAGTCAATGACGATCGTTTCTTCATCTTTGTCTCGTAATGAAGCGATCCCCAAATAGAGGGTCTCGGTCTCTTGTTCTTCTTTGAAATCGATTCGAGCAAAATACGGATTGCCCGCCATCGTTGTTAAGGTTTTGACGCGTTTTTCTTGCGATTCTGCGGTTTGGTATTTTATCAGCAATTCTTGTTCATGCTGCTGGTACTCGATAACTGATTCATAAAAGGCTTCACTGTCGCCCCCGCGAATTTTCTTATCGGCGATTTCTTTTAATTGATCATCCATTTTAGCGGCTAACTCTTGTTTTTGCTGCGAAAGGATCGCTTGTTCTCTGTGGATCAGAGCAATGGTTTCATTAACATGTTGTTGTTCTTTTTGACGTTCGTTCACGAAGGATCCTCCTTAAAAAAATTGCGACATAAAATTATAGCATATTTTCCCTGCGAATGTCGTGGAAAAAAAGAAACTATGCTAATATTTATAGAAAGAGCATAGTAATTCAAAAATTAGTCGAATTAGAGGTGGAAAGAGTGAGGGAAGAAGCAGAACTACTCCGACTGATCCAATCGGTGGGCGAAGGTGTTGGGGCACGTGCCATCGGTTTATCTGGTTCACGGACCGATCCGCAGGCGCCAAAAGATTTTTTGCAAGACTTTGATGTGGTTTATGTAATGGATGATATTCAGCCCTTGGTCGATGATCCTTCATGGTTAGAAGCCTTTGGACCGCTCATGATCAGGCAAACACCGGAAGCTAGCACCATCTATCCGCCCAGTCTGGGTGGTTGTTTTACGTACTTGATGCATTTTTTAGACGGAGTAAGAATCGATCTCATGCTTTGTCCTCTTGCACTGGTCGATCGGCTGGCTAACGAACCAGGCTTGCAGCCGCTGCTTGATCCAGACCAATTACTAAGTTTTACTAATCAAGCAAATCATTCGCATTACTGGATCAAGCGTCCGACCCAAGCCGCTTTTCGGGAACACTGCAACGAATTTTGGTGGGTAAGCACGTATGTCGTGAAAGGGCTGCTTCGAAAGCAGCTGATTTATGCTGCGGATCATTTATACACCATTTGTTGGCAAGAATTGTTATGGATTGAAGATTTGTTTGTTGCCCACACTCAGCAATTTCAGGTGAGTACTGGAAAAAATCATAAATACCTGCAGTCGTTTCTCACGGAAAAGGAGTGGCGGGAATTGACCTCATTGCTTGATTTTTCCACGATCACTGCTTGCGGTCAGTCACTTTTGAAGATGCAAAAACGATTTGATGGCCAAGCAAAGAAAATTAGCGAGAAATTGGGATTGGCTTATGATTGGCAAGAAGCTGAGAATGTCCAAAAATATACGAAGTATTGGAGTGAAAAAAATTGGCAGATGAGACCAGAGAACCAAAAATAAAAGACAGTCAGATTCAGGCTTTTTGGCAACAATTTTTAAAAGTAAACCCAAGAAACCAATCTGCTCTGACCTATGAAGATGCTTGGTCCTTTGGTGATACCCCACAAATGGCCGATGAACTGGCAGCACTGGTTTTAGCTGGCAAAAAGACGGCAACGACATCTGCCGCTGCCCTCTATGAAATCGAGCAAGAAGCATTGCCGCAATCAGGAACGTATAGTGTTCTTTTAGATGGTTCGGATGTACCAAGAGCTGTTCTTTATTTAGAGTCAGTGTCGATCGTGCCTTTTGATGAGGTGACAGCAGCGTTCGCCTTTTTAGAAGGGGAAGGAGATCGCACTTTGGCTTATTGGCGCCGTGTTCATGAAGCTTTTTTTCGACGAGCTTATGCCTCAGCGGGTTTGTCTTTTCACGATCAAATGCTGTGTGTTTGCGAGAAGTTTTCTGTTGTGTATCAAGAAGATGAAGGCCATGATTTTCAATGAAAAGCGCGACAATCGCTTTTGTCTTTCTGAAAAAGGTGTATAATCAAAAGCAAACAAAGGAGGAAATCGTATGCCATTTATCCATGTCGAACTAGTTGAAGGGCGTTCACAAGAACAACTGACGAATATGATGAAAGAAATCACTGAGGCAGTCCATAAAAATACGGGTGCCCCTAAGGAGCATATCCACGTTATCATCAATGAAATGAAGCAAGGAACCTATGCTGTGAATGGCGATTGGAAATAATTCTCTTGCTTTTTCTTGTAGGTAGTGGTTTAATTGAGCCATAATCGATCAATAAAAAAGACACCTGAATTTGAGAGTCTTCGATAAGAGAGGGAAATCTTGGCTGAAAATTTCCTAGAAGAAAACCAAAGGATGACCACTTTTTTAGACCTCTGTCGAAACGGAGGCGGTTGAACCGTTATCTCATGAAGAGGAAAACAGACTTTTTCTGTTTTTAAACAATAGGTGGAACCACGAGTGATCGTCCTAGTATCGTAACCGATATTAGGACTTTTTTATTGATTGAAATCATTCAAAGGAGGACATTCATATGTCATTATTTATTACATTTCCTGATGGCGCAAAAAAAGAATTTGCTGTTGGGGTAACAACCAAAGAGATTGCTGAAAGTATCTCGAAAAGTCTTGCAAAAAAAGCCTTAGCTGGAAAAGTCAATGGGCAACTGATCGATCTTTCACGTCCGATCGAAGAAGATGCAACGATTGAGATCGTGACACCCGATCACGAAGACGCCTTAGGCTTACTTCGTCATTCGACAGCTCATTTAATGGCTCAAGCTATGCGCAGACTCTATCCATCGATCCATTTTGGGGTAGGACCTGCAATTGATTCTGGTTTTTATTATGACACAGATAATGGGGAAAACCCAGTAACTGCGGAAGATCTACCTGCAATCGAAGCAGAAATGATGAAGATCATCAAAGAAAATCTGCCAATCGAACGACGTGTATTAACAAAAGAAGAAGCGTTGGCCCTTTTTGCCGAAGATCCATACATAGAGTTGATCACTGAATTACCAGATGACGAAACGATTACTGCCTATCAGCAAGGTGAATTTGTCGATCTTTGCCGCGGTCCTCACGTCCCATCAACTGGTCGTATCCAAGTATACAAATTGTTATCAGTGGCAGGTGCTTACTGGCGTGGAAGCTCTGATAACCAGATGATGCAACGAGTATACGGAACAGCCTTTTTCGATAAAAAAGACTTGAAGGAATTTATCCGTTTACGGGAAGAAGCAAAAGAACGCGATCATCGTAAATTAGGAAAAGAATTAGAATTGTTCATGTTATCACCTGAAGTCGGCGCTGGTCTGCCTTTCTGGCTGCCAAAAGGAGCAACGATCCGTCGTACGATCGAACGTTATATCGTTGATAAAGAAGTTAGCCTTGGTTACCAACACGTATACACACCAATCATGGCAAACGTGGACTTATACAAAACATCAGGGCATTGGGATCATTACCACGAGGACATGTTCCCACCAATGGATATGGGTGATGGCGAAATGCTAGTTCTACGACCAATGAATTGCCCGCATCACATGATGGTTTACAAAAATGACATCCATTCGTATCGTGAACTACCAATTCGTATCGCTGAATTAGGAATGATGCATCGCTACGAAAAATCAGGCGCTCTATCAGGGTTGCAACGGGTTCGGGAAATGACCTTAAATGACGGTCATACATTCGTTCGTCCTGATCAAATCAAAGAAGAATTCAAACGGACACTGGATCTTATGGTGGGCGTTTACGAAGACTTTAATATTACTGACTATCGTTTCCGTTTAAGCTATCGCGATCCACAAAATAAAGACAAATATTTTGATGACGATGCGATGTGGGAAAATGCGCAAACAATGCTAAAAGCGGCCATGGATGAATTAGAATTGGATTATTTTGAAGCTGACGGTGAAGCAGCTTTCTATGGACCTAAACTAGATGTCCAAGTGAAAACAGCTTTAGGTATGGAAGAAACATTGTCAACGATCCAATTGGATTTCTTATTGCCAGAACGTTTTGATTTGACATACGTTGGTGAAGATGGCGAAAACAACCACCGTCCAGTGGTGATCCACCGCGGGATCGTTTCAACGATGGAACGTTTTGTGGCTTATTTGACAGAAGTCTATAAAGGGGCATTCCCGACTTGGTTGGCACCAATCCAAGCATCGATCATTCCGGTCTCAGTCGAAGCCCACAGCGACTATGCCTACGAAATCAAAGAACGCTTGCAAGCGCAAGGTCTGCGAGTGGAAGTAGATGATCGCAATGAAAAAATGGGGTACAAGATCCGTGCGTCGCAAACACAAAAAATTCCTTACCAAATCGTTGTTGGGGATCAAGAAGTCAATGACGCAACAGTCAATATTCGTCGCTATGGCAGCAAAGAAACTCAAGTGGAAGAGTTGAATCTTTTTGTTGATGCTATGGCTGCAGAAGTGAAAAATTATAGTCGCGCATAGTTTTTGTTACAAAGAAGATAATTGTCTTATAGTATATGCACCTGCTTTTTTAGCAGGTGCTGTTTATCTATTTTTGTTCTATAAAAACTGTGGAAAATGCAGAAAATTTTGTTTTTGTGAATAAAATCATATATAATTAACAGGTAGCAACAAGGAGAAAAATAGAAGGGGTATGTGATGAACTATAATTATGGAGTAAGAAAAAAATCGGTTGTATCGGTCATTCTATTAACATTTATTACTTGTGGCATTTATACATTCTTTTGGATGTACCAAACAACCAAAGAGCTAGCAGAGTACAGTGGGGACAATCGTCTTTCACCAGAGACGTCGATTTTATTAACGATCCTTACTTGTGGGTTGTATCAAATTTATTGGTGGTATCGAATCGCGGATATCTTTATGAGTGCGCAACAACGAGCGAAAATGCCTCGTTTGAGTGACAACAAAATTCTGTTTGTTGTCTTAAGCCTCTTTAATTTTGATTTTATCAATATGGCGATTTTACGAGGAGACATGAACCAAATGTGGGAAGCAGCTGATCAAAATACTATGACATCATCTGATGCTTCAAATGATCCGTTTGATTCAGATGATTGGGTCGATTATTGATCTGTCCGTTTAAATGGATAACGGGGGTTCCTTGTCCAGGTTGTGGCATGACGCGCGCATATTTACATTTATTCCAAGGCGATCTTCAAGGCGCGCTACATTTTCATCCCTTGTTTTGGTTAGTGCCGATCGTATTCGGGATCGTTTTATTCAAAAAAAATCCGAAAATCGGCAAACTTTACCACAGTCAAAACCTGTGGGTGACATTGACACTTTTAGTACTAGTGGTTTATGGCGGTCGGCTCTGGCTTCATTTCCCACATGAAGCGCCAATGGACTTTGATCCAGAAAGTATTTTCCCACAACTACTACGTCGGATTGGTCAAGTGATTCACTAACATCCATTCACCCAAGCATTAAAAAACATTAAGAAAATGCTTTGTTTTTTTCTGAAAGCGAAGGGAACATGCGACAGTAGTTGAATCTTTATGAAAATTGTGTTATATTTACAATGTAATGATACTTAGAGTGAGTGAGCGGTTTTTTCGCTCACTCTTTTTAATGGAATGAAGTTCGTTTCGTTGAGAAATAAAGGAGGCGATGTTGTGAGTACAGTAGTGGAAACTGTTACAGATATAGTGACCCCTATTCTGGATGCGCAAAAATTTGAATTAGTTGAAGTAGAATTCGTGAAGGAAGGGAAAAATTGGTTTCTTCGTGTGTTCATCGATAAAGAAGGCGGAATCGATATCGAGGAATGTGCCTTTGTCAGTGAACAACTTAGTGAACAATTAGACCAATGCGATCCTGATCCTATTCCACAAGCCTATTTCTTGGAAGTTTCTTCCCCTGGCGCCGAGCGTCCATTGAAGAAAGAAGCAGATTATCAACGGGCAGTCGGCGAGTACATTCATGTTTCTTTATATCAACCGATTGATGGAGAAAAACAGTTCGAAGGCTTTTTACAGTCATTCGACGAAAATCAGCTAGTTATGAAGACCCGAATCAAAACCAGAGAAAAAGAACGAACGATCGACCGGAAAAATATTGCCAAAGCTCGTTTAGCCATTCAATTTTAAACACGGAGGAATGAAAGAATCATGAGTAAAGAAATGTTGAATGCATTGGATGCATTAGAAGCAGAGAAAGGCATTTCAAAAGAGATTGTCATCGATGCCTTGGAAGCGGCATTGGTTTCAGCGTACAAACGTCATTACGGGCAAGCACAAAATGTGGAAGTGGAATTTGATCAGAAAAAAGGCAACATCCACGTATATGCAGTCAAAGAAGTGACAGAAGAAGTCATGGACTCGCAACTAGAGGTTTCATTAAAAGAAGCGATGACAATCAACCCCGCTTATGAAATCGGCGACAAAATCCGCTTTGAAGTAACACCTAAAGACTTTGGTCGTATTGCGGCGCAAACGGCCAAACAAGTCATTTTGCAACGAGTTCGAGAAGCAGAAAGAAACATTATCTATAACGAATTTAGTGCTTATGAAAAAGACATTCTACAAGGAATCGTAGAGCGTCAAGACAATCGTTATATTTATGTGAACTTAGGTAAAATTGAAGCAGTACTTTCAAAACAAGACCAAATGCCAAATGAGTTTTATCAACCCCATGATCGGATCAAAGTATTCGTTTCTCGTGTTGAAAATACGTCTAAAGGGCCTCAAGTATTTGTTAGCCGTAGCCATCCAGATTTGCTACGCCGATTATTTGAACAAGAAGTGCCAGAAGTATATGATGGTACTGTAGAGATCGTAAGTATCGCTCGTGAAGCAGGGGATCGTGCCAAAGTGGCTGTTCGTTCTTTTGATGCTAACGTTGATCCTGTCGGCACTTGTGTTGGTCCTAAAGGGCAACGGGTTCAAGCAATCGTCAATGAACTAAAAGGCGAAAACATGGACATCGTGGAATGGAATGAAGATCCAGCGATCTTCATTGCCAATGCATTGAATCCAGCGGAAGTTAGCGACGTTATTTTCGATGTTGATAATCCGAAGTCTTGTACCGTTGTCGTGCCTGATTACCAATTGTCATTGGCGATCGGTAAACGGGGACAAAATGCCCGCCTGGCAGCGAAATTGACTGGCTTCAAAATCGATATCAAATCAGAAACAGACATGGAAGAGTTTTATGCGAAGTTGGATGAAGGCGACTATATCGATGAGTATGATGCAAATGCTTCAGAAGCTGCTGAAGAAATCAGCACAGAAGCAACGGAATCTACAGAAACGCTCGATGAAGCAATCCTTTCATCAGACATGACTGCAGATGATTACGAAAATGTTGAGTTTGACGAAAAATAGTTGAGGTGAGATCGTGATGAAAAAACGAAAAATTCCTTTACGAAAATCAGTGATTTCAGGTGAAATGTTGCCTAAGAAAGAAATGCTTCGTATCACTCGTTCAAAAGAAGGCGTTGTTTCTATTGATCCAACCGGAAAAATGCCTGGTCGTGGTGCCTATATAGCGATCGAACCGGCTGAAGCCCAGAAAGCTTGGGATAAGCGTATTTTAGATCGAGTGTTGGAAACGAAATTGACAGATGAATTTTACCAAGAACTATTGGACTATGTAACGCACCAAAAAGCGCGAAAAGAGTTATTTGCAAATGAATAAAACCAAAGCATTAAATATGTTAGGACTAGCCATGCGTGCTGGGAAATTAGTGACTGGTGAAGAAATGACCTTAAAAGAGATTCGCAATGAGAAAGCTGCTTTGGTCATTGTCGCCAGTGATGCTGGTAAAAATACACAAAAGAAAATTAAGGACAAAAGTTCTTATTACGAAATTCCGCTCCTAGATGCATTTTCTGCTGATGAAATCAGTGCGGCCATTGGGAAACCAAGAATGGTCATTGGCATCTTAGATCAAGGATTTGCAAGGAAGGTGCAGGAATTAATATTAGGTTAGGAAGGTGATTGCATGGGGAAAAAAAGAATTTATGAACTTGCAAAAGAATGGAACAAATCGAGCAAAGAGGTTGTTGAAAAAGCACAATCTTTAGGCTTTGATGTCAAAAATCATATGGGCGCGATCTCAGATGGAGAGGCGCAGAAATTGCAGCAGTCGTTAGGCGGCAATCCAAATGGTAAAACATCTGCAAACTCAAATCCCGCAAATCAGAAACCAGCCAACCAGCCGGAAAAACAAGAACAAAAGAAATTTAAAACGCAAAGAAATAATCCTAACTTCCAAAACCGTCATAACAATCAAAGTCAACAGCGAACTGCGCAAAGTAATAACCGTCCTGCTGGTCAAGGACAAGTAGATCGCACGAACAGTCAAGGAAGTAACAGACCAAATAACCAAGGAAGTCATAATCGAGTGAATAACCAAGAGAATCGTAACAATCAAGGGCAACAAAATCGCCCAACAAACCAAGGACAACAAAATCGTCCGAATAATCAAGGGCAACAAAACCGCCCAACAAACCAAGGACAGCAAAACCGTCCAAACAATCAAGGACAACAAAATCGTCCGAATAACCAAGGGCAACAAAACCGCCCGAATAACCAAGGACAACAAAATCGCCCAACAAACCAAGGACAGCAAAACCGTCCAAACAACCAAGGGCAACAAAACCGTCCAAACAACCAAGGGCAACAAAACCGCCCAACAAACCAAGGGCAGCAAAACCGTCCGAACAACCAAGGACAACAAAACCGTCCGGCCGCTCAATCTGCAGGAAATACGCAAGGGGCAGACCGTAACAATAACCGTGCGCAAGGATCGAATGATTCCCGTGGAGGAAATCAAAACCGCGGCAAGTCAAATTACGGTGGTCGCAATAACAATTTCAACAATAACAATCGCAACAAATTTAACAAAAAAGGCAAAAAAGGCCGTCAGCAGACGGAAAAGAAACCGCCAGTTCCAGCACGTAAATTCCGTGAGTTACCAGAAGTATTGGAATACACAGAAGGCATGAACGTAGCGGATATCGCGAAAAAAATCTACCGTGAACCAGCTGAAATCATCAAGAAACTCTTTATGATGGGGGTTATGGTCAATCAAAACCAACCTTTAGATAAAGATACGATTGAACTGCTTGCTACTGATTACGGAATTGAACCACAAGAAAAAGTCCAAGTGGATATCGCAGACATCGATAAATTCTTTGAAGAAGAAGAACAAGTCGAAGAGAACTTGGTGTCACGACCACCTGTTGTGACGATCATGGGACACGTTGACCATGGGAAAACAACCTTGCTTGATACTTTACGCCATTCACGAGTGACGAGTGGTGAAGCTGGAGGAATCACCCAGCATATTGGGGCTTACCAAATCGACATCAATGGCAAACCAATCACTTTCTTAGATACTCCTGGACACGCGGCCTTTACCAGTATGCGTGCACGGGGAGCAAGTATCACCGATATCACGATTTTAGTTGTCGCAGCTGATGATGGTGTGATGCCACAGACGGTGGAAGCAATCAACCATGCGAAAGCAGCAAAAGTGCCGATCATCGTTGCAGTAAACAAAATCGATAAGCCAGGTGCCAACCCACAACACGTGATGCAAGAATTAAGTGAACATGAGTTGATCCCAGAAGCCTGGGGTGGCGATACGATTTTCGTTGAAATCTCAGCGAAATTTGGGCAAAACATTGAAGAATTGCTTGAAATGATTCTTTTAGTAGCAGAAGTGGAAGATTTGAAAGCTGATCCTACCCAACGGGCAATCGGTACCGTCATTGAAGCACGCCTTGATAAAGGAAAAGGACCTGTGGCTACCCTATTGGTTCAACAAGGAACGCTTCATGTAGGTGATCCAATCGTTGTAGGGAATACCTTCGGTCGTGTTCGGGTAATGACGAATGACTTAGGTCGTCGTGATAAAACAGCAGGACCTGCTACACCTGTCGAAATCACAGGATTGAACGATGTCCCTCAAGCAGGTGATCGTTTCGTTACTTTTGAAGACGAGAAAACAGCTCGGGCAGCAGGGGAAGAACGGGCAAAACGTGCTTTAATGGAGCAACGCGCATCAAGTAGTCGTGTGACATTAGATAACTTGTTTGAAAGTCTAAAAGAAGGCGAACTGAAAGAAGTAAATGTCATCATCAAAGCAGACGTACAAGGTTCAGCTGAAGCATTAGCTGCGTCATTGAAGAAAATCGATGTGGAAGGTGTGCGAGTAAACATCGTCCATTCAGCCGTTGGCGCCATCAATGAAAGTGATGTAACGCTAGCAGCGGCAAGTAATGCCATCATCATCGGATTTAACGTCCGTCCAACACCGCAAGCCAAACAGCAAGCGGAAGCGGAAAAAGTCGATATTCGTTTGCATCGCATCATCTACAAAGCGATCGAAGAAATCGAAACTGCGATGAAAGGGATGCTTGATCCTGAATTCGAAGAAAAAATCACTGGTCAAATGATCGTTCGTGAAACATACAAAGTTTCTAAAGTGGGTACGATTGCTGGTTGCTATGTGACGGAAGGCAGCATTCGTCGTGACAGTGGCGTCCGCGTGATCCGTGACGGTATTGTTATCTATGAAGGCAAACTTGCCAGCTTGAAACGCTTCAAAGACGATGTCAAAGAAGTGAAGCTAGGGTTTGAATGTGGCGCGATGATCGAGAAATTCAACGATCTTAAAGTTGATGACGTGATCGAAGGCTATGTGATGGAAGAAGTACCGACAAAATAACGGAATGACAACTATACAAGGAGGCTTTTTGAATGGCTAATTATCGAGATCGCCGAGTGGCACAAGAAATCTTAAAAGAAGTCAATCAAATTCTTCGTAAAAAAGTTCGTGATCCTCGCGTGCAAGATGTGACGATCACAGATGTACGAGTAACTGGAGATTTGCAGCAAGCAACGATTTTTTACAGCACTCTAACGGACTTAGCTTCAGATAAGCAAAAAGCCCAAGCAGGACTGGAAAAAGCAACTGGTTTAGTTCGTCGTGAATTAGGTCAAGCGTTAACGCTCTATAAAGTCCCAGAAATCCAATTTGAACTGGATGAATCTGTACAATACGGGAATAAAATTGATGAAATGATTCGTTCATTGCACTCAGAAGAATAAAAAAAGAACAGCTTCCAATCGAAGCTGTTCTTTTTTTATTTGAAATGAGCATCAGGTATTCATCAGTAAAGTGACCAGTCCAGCAACGCCTGTCCCCAAAAGCCAACCGCCAATCACGTCTGTTAAAAAATGGATCCCTAAGTAGACTCTGCTAAAGCCAATCATAAAGCTTAACAAAATTGCCAGTAGAGTCATCGGAAGGACTGCTGTGGGAACCAAAATTCCAAGATTCAAAGCAATCGTTCCGTACATAGCGGCTGATGTGGCAGCATGGGCACTAGGGAAACTATGGTCCTTTTCTTCAACCAAACGATGATCGATCGGCCGATCTCTTCGGACGATTCGTTTGATAAGATAAGCAGCTGCTGATACTATGAAGATACTGACTGCTGTTTTTGGTGCAAGATCCGCCCGCGATGATGGAAAGGCAAACAACAGTAAAGCGATCGCAACTGTCGGAAAGGCTTTTCCTAAATTGGTAAAAAAGTGCATCATGCGCGTCAAAGACGGAGTACGGCTTTGGATGATCTGCAAAGCAAACGCTTCTTCCCAACGCTGCATCGTGCCGAGCTGAATCATGATCAAAAAAATGGCAAATCCAATAAATGAGCCTATCGTTAAAACAACCATTTTAGGACCTCCTTATATGCTTAGTTTATCATGTAATGAGAAGGTGCGAAAAGGATTTTGTCGTGCAATGATTTTTTTTTATATGTTATAATAAGCAAGTTGAAGTGAAATGGAGGAATACGATGGACGGGATTTTACCATTATGGAAAGAGCGTGGACAAACTAGTCACGACTGCGTGTTTAAATTACGAAAAATATTAAAGACAAAAAAGATTGGGCACAGCGGCACACTAGATCCTGACGTGGATGGTGTCTTGCCCATTTGTATCGGAAAAGGAACGAAGATCGTTGAATACTTGGTTGATTCTGGAAAAGTCTACACCGGTGAGATCACTTTGGGCTTCAGTACCACTACAGAGGATCGGTCGGGGGATATCGTTGAACAACAAGCACTAACTCGTCCGTTTACGAAGGAAGAGATCGATCAGGCAATGAAACAGTTGACGGGTACGATTACCCAAGTACCCCCGATGTATTCGGCGGTCAAAGTCAATGGCAAACGACTTTACGAATATGCCCGCAACAATGAAACTGTCGAGCGGCCACAACGCAAAGCCGAAATTTATTCCTTTGAACGAATTTCAGAGCCGGTTACTCATGAGGACAATACGCAAAGCTGGCGTTTTGAAGTTTCTTGTGGAAAAGGGACTTATGTTCGCACATTAGCGGTCGACACAGGGAAATTGCTGGGTGTACCCGCGCATATGTCTGATTTGACTCGCCTAAAAAGCGGTGGTTTTTCTAAAGAACACTCTTACACGATTGCAGAGGTTCAAAAGGCAGTCGATGAACAACGTGTTTCGGAACTACTACTACCTTTAGAATACGGGGTATCGGAGTTTGTTCAAGTGACGATCGATGCGGACCTCTGGCAGAAAGTAAAAAATGGCATGCGTTTGCCATTTCGTGCATTTGGATTACAAGAGCGCCCAGAAGAGTTAGTGGCGATTTTCTATCAAGAAAAATTAATTAGTATTTATAAAGCTCATGACAAATACCACGATATGATGAAACCGGTAAAAGTCATCCGTACAGAAATAGGAGAATGAACATGGAAATCATTGAAATGAGACACCCTTATGATCACGCAACGATTCCTGAAGAGGAGATCGTCTTAGTTTTAGGCTTTTTCGATGGCGTGCATCTAGGCCATCAGAAAGTCATTGAAACAGGGCGCAAGATTGCAGAGGAAAAAGGGTTAAAATTGGCGTTGATGACCTTTAATCAACATCCCTCGATCGTGTTTCAAAAAGTCGATCCTGAAAAAATGCAATACCTGACCAGTTTGGCTCAAAAGGAAGCACATATGGAACAACTTGGGGTAGACATTCTTTATATCATTGAATTTACTTCTGCTTTTGCAAATTTGGCACCGCAAGTATTTGTAGATGAATACATGATCGGACTGCATGCAAAAGTTGTTGTTGCAGGTTTTGACTATACCTATGGCAAGAAGGAAATTGCCAACATGGCGCTGTTGCCAACCTATGCAGAAGGACGTTTTGAAGTTGTGACTGTCACGCAAGAATCGTTTGATGAAGAAAAGGTTAGCTCCACACGCATTCGCTCTGCGCTACAAAATGGCGATATGGCGCAAGTCAATCGCTTGTTAGGGTATATTTATGAATTTGAAGGAACCGTCGTTCACGGTGATGCTAGAGGACGAGAACTTGGGTTTCCAACCGCGAATATCAAAGTGAAGAGCACTGTTCGGTTGCCAAAAGAAGGTGTCTATGTGACGGAAATCAAAGTCGGTGACAAGTGGTATCCATCGATGGGATCGATTGGTCACAATGACACCTTTGGTCAAGGGCGCCAGTTAACAGTTGAAATCTATATTCTCGATTTTCACCAAGATATCTATGGGGAAACTGTGGCAATCCGCTGGCATCATTTCTTGCGTGATCAAGTGGCTTTCAATGGTGCGCAAGCATTGATCGAACAACTAAAGCAAGACGAACGAGACACTGAAGCTTATTTTGATGGCCTTTCAGAAGAAAACTAATCATTCGTAGTGAAAAGAAGCGTTTCTGGCTTCTTTTCACTTTTTCTTTTTCTCTCTTTTTATAACGTAGTTTATTTGAATTCTAATGCTTTCCCCATGAGGAAAAAACGTTTTTTCGATATACTAAAAAATAGGCTAAAATGATAATTTATGCAGTACGCTGCAAAGGGAAAGGGAGAGAAAAAGTGACAATTGGAAAAAAAGCAAAAAAGGGGAAAGAAAAGAAAGATTTAACCAAAATGAAAACGCCGCATACGTATGTCATCATCTTTGGGGTTGTGCTGTTGGCATGGTTGCTGACTTTCTTAGTTCCCGCTGGGAAATTTAGTACACAAGAAATCGAGTATACCGATGCAAATGGGGAAATCAGTACCAGAACGGTCTTAATGCAAGATTCGTTTCGTTATGCCTACCCGTTAGATAACGAATACGTCTATCAACAGTTGAATCAATTGGAAGACGATCCACAAGAGCTGGAAGAATTAGATGTCGATCCTGAGGCTTTAGCAGCTGTTCTGGCTGAAGGTCCTAAAGAGATATCCCAGAGTCAATTAGATGAGGTGGGACTAACCGATGATACGCTTTACAGTCTTTACGGGGAAAAAATTTATGATACTTCTGAAAAACTGCATAAAACAGCCAAGGTTTGGGGAACTGATGACTTTAACGGTTTCGGCTTTTTAAATTTTGTTTTTGAAGGGTTGGTTTCTGGCGATAAATATGGATCAGCAGTTGGGATCGCAGCGCTGATCTTAGTGGTCGGGGGTGCATTTGGTATTATCATGCAAACCGGAGCGATCGATGCAGGGATCTTTGCGTTTATCAGCAAAACCCGTGGATTAGAACGTTTGGCATTGCCGTTATTGTTCTTTGCTTTTTCATTTGGGGGTGCTACTTTTGGGATGGCAGAAGAAGTCATTCCGTTTTCGATGGTCATGGTACCTTTCGTGATCGCATTAGGGTATGATTCGATCGTGGCGGTCACTGTCACTTATGTCGCCTCCCAGATTGGGAATGCCACCTCGTGGATGAGTCCATTTAGTGTGGCAGTGGCTCAAGGGATCGCAGGTATTCCGGTTCTTTCAGGGACAACGTTCCGAATCATCATGTGGGTCGTGGTTACCGCATTATCTGCAGCATACCTTATGATCTATGCCGAAAGAATCCGCAAGAATCCGGAGAAGTCACTAACCTATCAATCGGATGCATATTTTAGAAATCATCTTGAGAAAACCTCTAGTGAGCAAAAACCCTTTCTATTAGGTCATAAATTGATCTTGGTTGAAATGCTAGCAGTCTTGATTTGGATCGTATGGGGTGTGACACAAAAAGGCTATTATATTCCCGAGATCGCTTCTCAATTCTTTGTTATGGGCTTAGGGGCAGGAATCATAGCGGTTCTTTTCAAATTAGAAGATATGGGCTTGAATGATGTGGCGAGTGCCTTTCAATCATGGGCCTCAGAATTAGCAGGAACTGCAATCGTTGTAGGGATGGCCAAAGGGATTCTTCTGGTTCTCGGCGGTTCTGATGCCAACGTGCCGTCAGCATTGAATACGATTTTGCACAGCATCGGTGGTTTGTTAAGCAATGTTCCAGCATTTATTGGGGCATGGTTCATGTACATTTTCCAAAGCTTCTTCAATTTGATCGTGACCTCCAATTCAGGTCAGGCTGCATTGACCATGCCGATCATGGCGCCATTAGCTGATCTTTTAGGTGTTTCAAGACAGATCGCTGTATTGGCTTATCAATTAGGCTCAGGCTTCATGGATGCCTTCACTCCTGTATCGGCAAGTCTGATCGGTGTGCTAGGTGTCGCAAGAATCGAATGGGTGAAATGGGCGAAATTCCAGATCAAAATGCAAGGGTTCTTATTTGTATTAGGAACGATCTTCATCTTTATTGCGGTCGCAATCGGCTTGCAATAAGAAGTAATTAGGCACAAGGAGGAAGCACTCATGAAGGTGATACGACAAGCGGAGGTTTACGCTCCTGACTATTTAGGAAAAAAAGATATTTTATTAAATGAAGACAAGATTATTGCCATTCAAGATTCGATTCAAGGAGGATTCTCAGGCGTTGCTCTTGAAGAAATCGATGGCAGAGGGTTGCTTGCTGTGCCCGGTTTTATTGACTGTCACTTTCATATCTTAGGAGGTGGCGGGGAAGGTGGTTTTCAAAACCGTACACCTGAAGTGAAATTGTCTCAGCTGACCTCTGCAGGGGTAACGACAGTGGTTGGCTGTTTAGGTACTGACGGAGTAGGCAGAGATATGACTGCCTTGATCAGTAAGGCCCGTGGACTAGAGGCGGAAGGCATCACGACTTACTTGTATGACGGTTCTTATCGATTGCCATTGACGCCTGTCACGGATTCCATCATCCAAGATTTTTTGACTATCGATAAAATTATTGGTATCGGTGAAATAGCCGTTTCTGACCATCGTTCTTCACAACCAAGTTTCGAAGAATTTACCCGCGCGGTTGCGGATGCTCGTGTCGGTGGGATGCTTTCTGGAAAAGCAGGCATCGTGAACGTCCACTTAGGTGGAGGGAAGAAAAAATATGAGCTGCTTTTACGAACCATCGAAGAGACAGAGATTCCAATCAGCCAATTTTTACCGACACATGCCAATCGGACCAGTGAGCTTTTCGAAGCGAGTATTGCTTTTGCAAAAATGGGTGGAACGATCGATTTTACGGCGAGTGAAGATCCTGATTTCTGGGAAAAAGAAGACGATGAGGTTCGCTTCAGTAAAGGATTGAAACGTTTGTTAGCAGAAGGGATCGGGCTGGATCAATTTACCATGACCTCTGATGGGCAAGGCAGTCTCCCTTACTTTGATGAAAACAATCAATTCATAGGTCTGGGTGTCGGCAGTTCGCGAGCACTGATGGTAGGCATTAAAGAAGCAGTCCAAAAAGAGCAGATTCCATTGGAGATCGCCATTCGTGCAATCACTTCCAATCCAGCGAAAGTATTGAAGCTTGATCAAAAGGGGCGCCTTGCAGCAGGGATGGATGCTGATATTTGCTTGCTGAACAAAGAATCATTCGCTGTAGAAACAGTTCTAGCAAAAGGCAAAACGATGGTAGAAAAACAAGAAGTGAAAGTATGGGGTACCTTTGAGCAACTAGCGTAAAAAGAAGCCAATTCTGGCAGACTAAGAGTCGGTTGTTTTTCTAAACAGAGTTGTAAAAGACAAAAAAACAGCCCGATCTATGACCAGCATTTGCTGGACTTGATCGGGCTGCTTTTTCACTTAAATGCAAGAATTCTTATGCTTGCAGCTCATCTAATTTCTTCATGTCTTCTTCAGAAATTTCAAAGTCAACTTTGGCATTATCTGAAATGTATTCTTCATGAACTGATTTTGGCAATGGCAAAATATCTTTTTGTAGTAGGTAACGAATAGAAAGCTGTGGAATCGATTTTCCATAGGCTTCAGCAATCGTTTTGACTGCATCGTTGTCTAGTAAACGACCAGTAGCGATTGGTGAATAGCCTTCCACTAAAATTTCGTGCTCTTTGCAAAATGCCAATAATTCTTCATTTGTGCGACCAATATGGTAAATAAACTGATTGACCATTGGTTTCACATCGCAATGGTCGAATATATTTTGTAAATCTTTTTGATCGAAGTTGGAAACACCGATCGATTTTACTTTTCCACTTAAGTAGGCTTCTTCTAATGCTTTCCAAACGTCGATGTTTTCCAGATAAAAATCTTTATTTTCTGGATTGTTTCCCATGATTTTCCAAGGACGAGGGGCATGGATCAAAATCAAATCGATATACCCTAAGTCAAGTTTTTTTAGAGAAGCATCAATGCTATCAACCGCTTCTTGGTAGGTCTTTAACTCAGCAGGTACTTTCGTGGTAACAAAAATCTCTTCACGAGCAACGCCTGAATCGCGGACAGCTTTCCCAACTGCTTCTTCATTTTTATAAGCAGCAGCTGTATCGACATGTCGATAACCATCTTGGATGGCAAATTTTGTTGCATTGTAAGCATCTTCTGGCGAAGATTGCCAGGTCCCAAGGCCGATCTTAGGAATCGTCAGTTTGTTCTGCAAAGTAAATGTTTCTTGTAATATCACGTATTTCAACCTACTTTCGTCGCTTTTTTTAGTTACATCTTTTATTATAAAACGTTTTCTTATTTGATACAAATCTGACGCTGAAACTTTTTCGGTAAATTGACTTTCAAAGGGATCTTTGATACAGTAGCAGCAACCTCAACCTGGAAAGATGTGGTAAGAATGGATTTTGTAAAAGAAGATTTTGCCTACTATCGGCGCTCTTTTGAGTTGATGTATCGTAGTTATTTCCGTAGAAGAATGATTGCTCTTGGCGTGGCGATTTTGATTATCTTAGGTTACCTATTTTTGTTACAAGAAAGTTTGCTTTTAAATATCATTTTGTTGGTTATTTTGCTAGGGATGATGGCATGGTTAGTTTCACTTTATCAGCGAGCGAGTGAGGTCGTACTTGCTTTCGAAGAAGAAAATCAGGTGCCGAAAATTTATCAACTGACAGAATTCGAGGATCATTATGCATTCCACATGAAGGATGGAACAACGATGCGCGTGAAGAAAAACGGCAATCGCAACTTTCCTTCCAATAATAAGCAGTACACGCTGATGGCAGGGTATAAGAAAGTGTTTTTTGTGCAACAACCCCTAATGATCTTTTATTATGATCTCTTAGAGATGAAGTATGATGAAGCGTATCGATTAAAGCGAAATCGCCAAAATGGGTTCAGTCGTTGGTCCCGGTATTTCAGTTTTCGCTCCTTTAAAGGATCTATCGGAAATGTTTTTCAATTTTTGCTAGGAAATATTTTTTTCTTATTTATCGCCTATCGGTTGATCCGTTACTTGATCGACATCTTGCTTCATGTTTTTTAATCGATCAAGCGTCCTTACATTCCTCACTGTTTTCATAGACTGATGAAAAAGATGATAGGACTTAATTTTTAAATCAAGGTATACTAGAGTCAGATAAGGCAAGCGATTGTCTTTCAAGAAGAGAGCTACTCTTATTCAGTAAGCCGCCGACATGAGCTTATCTTTTGTGGCGCTAACAATTTGGGGGAAGTGTTAGTTCTTGTAGCAGACCGCAATTTTTCTGTTTGCCATAAGAACAAAAACGGTAGTTTACCGTACTTAATAGGAGTAGTCCTCTTGGTTTTTTCTATGATTGTTCTGAAACATCACTTTCTTAAAGTGGTGTTTTTTTGCTTATTGCTATTTCAAGTGATAGGAGAATTCACAGATCTGTGCTACAATAAGTGCCGATACTCTCAGCAATGCGAGTGAAAAAGAAGATAGAGGAGAATCACTTAGTAATGCTTGAAGGTCAAACAATAAATGATCCATCTACAAAAAGCGCAGGAAATATATCCGCGTATCTACATATCCCTTTCTGTGAACATATTTGCTACTACTGTGACTTCAACAAAGTGTTTTTAGAAGGCCAGCCAGTGGATGAATACATCGAAGCACTGTTGAAGGAAATTGAGTTGACTCTTTTCCACCAGCCAGTCAGCGAAGCGGAAACGATTTACATTGGCGGTGGGACGCCAACGTCGCTTTCGGCAAGCCAGCTGGATCGATTGCTGTCAGGCGTACACGAATTATTGCCGACTCACACAACGAAAGAGTTTACAGTGGAAGCAAATCCTGGTGATTTGAGCGAAGACAAAATGCTGGTGTTGAAAAACCACCAAGTCAATCGATTGTCTATGGGGGTCCAGACCTTTGATAATCGCTTGCTAAAAAAATTGGTCGCAAGCATACTGCTGAAGATGTTTATTCAACCATCCAACTGCTAGAAAAACATGATTTTCAGAATGTGACGATCGATTTGATTTATGCACTTCCGGGACAAAGCATTGAAAGCTTCCGTGATACGCTGATGCGAGCGATTGATCTCGGGTTGCCTCATTATGCCATGTATTCCTTAATCTTAGAAAACAAAACCATGTTTATGAACTGGGTTCGCCAAGGAAGAATGGCGTTGCCTTCTCAAGAAGCGGAAACACAGATGTTTGACGAAGCAATCGCCGCGATGAACAAAGCTGGCTTGACCCAATATGAAATCAGTAATTTTGCCCGACCAGGGTATGAGTCCTTGCACAATCTAGTGTATTGGAACAATGAACATTATTTTGGCTTTGGGGCAGGCGCTAGTGGTTATCTTGGACAGTCTCGCTACAAGAATAAAGGACCGATCCAGCATTATTTGAAACCATTGCAGGAAAATCAGTTGCCAATCCACGAAATCGAAGAATTGACAACCAGCAATCAAATGGAAGAGGAACTTTTTTAGGCCTCCGTAAAAAGGCTGGCATTTCAAAAATACGCTTTGCAGAAAAATTCGGGAAGTCTTTTCAGGAAATCTATGGTTCAACTAGCGAACAGTTGATTCAAAAAGGCTGGTTGGCTAGTCAAGGTGATCGTGTCTTTTTAACGAAAGCTGGGATGTTCATTGGCAACGAAGTGTTTGAAGCATTTCTCTTGGATGGAGAAAAATAAGAAAGAACAAGGAAGAGAAGTAGCCATTTCGCGCTGCTTCTTTTTTGCTTTCTTTTTTAGCACTCTCTTAGAAAGAGTGCTAAAAAAGTGATGCAAATACTTGACATTCCTAGCAAATATGGTATATTTATAATCGTGTTAGCACTTAATAGGAATGAGTGCTAACGGAGGAGTGGATAAAATGTTGACACCTAGACAACAAATGATTTTACACCTCATCATCCAAAACTATACGAATACTGGTCAGCCCACGGGCTCGAAGCGATTGATGGAAGATGGGGTTGAAGCTAGCTCTGCCACCATTCGTAATGAGATGAAGGCGCTGGAAGAAGCTGGACTTCTATTAAAGACACATTCATCTTCAGGGCGTGTGCCATCAATAAAAGGGTATCGCTATTACGTTGATCACTTATTGAAGCCATCTGAAGTTGACCAAAACGAAATTCAAACCATTCGTCATTCTTTTGGAAAAGATTTTCATGAAATCAATGAAATCATCCAGCAGTCTGCCACGATCTTGTCCAACTTGACTAGCTATACAGCGTTGTCTCTCGGGCCAGATATGAAGGAAAGGAAATTGACGGGCTTTCGAATCGTCCCTTTGAATGCACGACAGATCATCGCGATCATCGTGACGGATAAAGGGAATGTCGAAAATCAAGTCTTTACCCTTCCTGAATCGATGAGTAGCGAAGATTTGGAAAAAATGGTAAGGATCATCAACGACAAATTGATCGGTGAACCTCTAATGACGGTCTACCATCGATTAAGAACCGAGATTCCGATGATTCTGCATAAGTATTTTCAAACGACTGACGGAATCGTTGATCTCTTTGATACGATGCTGAGCCATATTTTTGAAGAAAAAATCTTTGTCGGCGGGCGAATGAATCTTCTGGATTTTGAACCGACGCAAGATGTTAGTCAGTTCAAATCGATGTATTCATTTATGAAAAACGCAGATCAGCTGACACAGCTGCTGGCGCCAAGAGATTCTGCGATTCAAATCAGAATCGGCTCAGAGCTTGGCAACGACTTGTTACAAAATATGAGTTTGATCCAAGCCAGCTATGAAATCGAAGGTCATGGGCAAGGAACGATCGCTTTATTAGGTCCATCAAGTATGCCGTATTCACGGATGTTTGGATTGATGGAAGTTTTTCGAGGCGAGTTAGCAAAAAAATTGGCCGATTATTATCGCGCATTAGACGCTGCCAATGAATAAGCGGCAATGAAACAAATCGTAGAAGGGATGGTTGAAACGTGACGGAAAAAGAAGAGCGTTTAGATGAAGAATTAGCTAAAACTGCTGAAGAAACCGCAGAAACAACTGAATCTTCAAATGAATCAACTGAAACTGAAGCACAGACTCCTCAACCAGAGGAAGAAGCAGTGGAAAAAAGCGAACTGGAACTTTTGCAAGAAAAGAATAACGAATTGGAAGATCAATTCCTGCGTGCTCGTGCAGAGATCGCAAATATCACTTCACGTAACCGCAATGAGCGGGAACTTTTACAAAAATACCGCTCGCAAGATCTTGGCAAAAAACTGTTGCCAGCAATCGACAATTTGGAACGAGCGATGGCAGCAGATGTCGATCAAGACCAAGCGGCGAATTTGAAAAAAGGCGTTGAAATGGTTCTTGAAAGTCTGCGTCAAGCCTTAAAAGAAGAGGGAATCGAAGAGATTCCTGCTGAAGGTGCAATGTTCGATCCGAACTTGCATCAAGCGGTGCAGACTGTACCTGCCTCTGATGAAACACCGGCAGACACAATCGTTACTGTCTTGCAAAAAGGGTATAAATTGCATGATCGTGTCTTGCGTGCAAGCATGGTCATCGTTGCACAATAGTTCTTTCTATCTATAAGTAGATGTTTAAATTAAAAAAGGGAGTGTATTACTTATGAGTAAAATTATCGGTATCGACTTAGGAACAACAAACTCAGCTGTTGCTGTCCTTGAAGGCGGCGAAGCAAAAATCATTACGAATCCAGAAGGAAACCGTACCACACCTTCTGTTGTTTCATTCAAAAATGGTGAGATCCAAGTAGGGGAAGTTGCAAAACGCCAAGCAGTGACAAACCCGAATACGATTTCTTCTATTAAACGCCATATGGGTGAAGCAGGATACAAAGTAGAAGTTGAAGGCAAATCTTATACACCACAAGAAGTTTCCGCAATGGTTCTTCAATACATCAAAGGATTTGCTGAAGACTATTTAGGTGAAAAAGTTGAAAAAGCAGTCATCACTGTTCCTGCATACTTCAACGATGCACAACGTCAAGCAACTAAAGATGCTGGTAAAATTGCCGGTCTTGAAGTAGAACGAATCGTCAATGAACCAACTGCCGCAGCTTTAGCTTATGGGTTAGATAAAACAGATAAAGATGAAAAAATCCTAGTCTTTGACTTAGGTGGCGGTACTTTCGACGTATCGATCCTTGAATTAGGCGATGGCGTCTTTGACGTATTGTCAACTGCTGGGGACAACAACCTAGGTGGGGATGACTTTGATAACAAAATCATCGATCACATGGTAGCAGAATTCAAAAAAGAAAACGGCATTGATCTTGGAAAAGACAAAATGGCTTTGCAACGTTTGAAAGATGCTGCTGAAAAAGCGAAAAAAGACTTGTCAGGTGTAACAAGTACCCAAATCAGCTTACCGTTTATCACAGCTGGCGATGCTGGTCCATTGCACTTGGAAATGACCTTGACTCGTGCGAAATTTGATGAATTAACAGCAGACTTAGTAGAACGTACAAAAATTCCAGTACGCCAAGCTTTGAAAGATGCTGGCTTATCACAATCAGAAATCGATGAAGTGATCTTAGTTGGTGGTTCAACTCGTATTCCGGCAGTAGTTGATGCTGTACGTAAAGAAACCAATAAAGAACCAAACAAATCAGTGAACCCAGATGAAGTGGTAGCGATGGGTGCTGCGATCCAAGGTGGCGTGATCACTGGGGATGTGAAAGATGTTGTCTTACTAGACGTTACACCATTATCATTAGGTATCGAAACGATGGGTGCTGTCTTCACAAAACTGATCGATCGTAACACAACGATTCCTACAAGTAAATCACAAGTCTTCTCAACTGCAGCAGACAATCAACCTGCCGTTGATATCCATGTCTTGCAAGGGGAACGTCCAATGGCTGCTGACAACAAAACATTAGGAAGATTCCAATTGACGGATATTCCACCAGCACCTCGTGGTATCCCTCAAATCGAAGTAACATTTGATATCGATAAAAATGGGATCGTCAATGTTTCTGCAAAAGATTTAGGTACACAAAAAGAACAAAAAATCACGATCAAATCATCTTCAGGTTTATCAGATGAAGAAATCGAACGCATGGTAAAAGATGCTGAAGCAAATGCTGAAGCCGACAAACAACGCAAAGAAGAAGTTGATCTACGCAATGACGTCGATGCATTGTTGTTCACTGTTGATAAAACATTGAAAGAGCTTGAAGGCAAAGTGGATGCAGACGAAGTCAAAAAAGCGGAAGAAGCTCGTGATGAGTTGAAAGCTGCACTTGAAGCAAACAACTTAGAAGAAATGAAAACCAAACGTGATGCTTTGAATGAAATCGTACAAAACTTAACCGTTAAATTATACGAACAAGCAGCACAACAACAAGCACAAGAGAATCCAGAAGCTGCACAAGGCGGCGCAGACGATGTGGTTGACGCCGACTTTGAAGAAGTAGACGGTGACGATAAATAATCGCTGTTTGTGAAAAAGCCAAAGTCACCGCTTTGGCTTTTTCTTATGAATTTGCGAAACGTATTTTTCTAGAGCAAATTATATGCTAAAATACGAGAGACGCAAGAATAGAGTGGAGGGAAGCCAATGGCAGACAAAAGAGATTATTATGAGGTCTTAGGTCTACAAAAAGGGGCTTCGGATGACGAAATCAAAAAAGCTTATCGTAAGCTTTCAAAACAATATCATCCAGACATCAATAAAGAACCTGATGCAGAAGCAAAGTTTAAAGAGATTTCTGAGGCCTATGAAATATTAAGTGATTCCCAAAAAAGAGCTGCTTATGATCAGTATGGTCATGCTGGTACCGATCCGAACTACGGAGGCGGTTATGGCGGTGGATTCGGCGGCTTTAACAGTGGCGGATTCTCCGGTGGCGGTTTTGGTGGATTTGAAGACATTTTCGAATCGTTTTTCGGGGGTGGAGGCGGCAGAGCAGCCAATCCTAATGCACCCCGACAAGGAGCGGACTTGCAATATGCGGTCGATCTTTCCTTTGAAGAAGCGATTTTCGGAGTGGAAAAAACTGTTCAATACAATCGTGAAGAAACCTGTCATACCTGCGGCGGGAACGGGGCAAAACCAGGTACTTCACCAGAAACCTGTCATAAATGTCATGGTGCAGGTACTATCAATGTTGAACGTCAAACACCACTTGGTCGTGTGATGAGCCGTCAAACCTGTGATGTTTGTCATGGAACTGGGAAAGAAATCAAGGAACCATGTACAACATGTCATGGTACTGGCCATGAAAAGAAAAAACATAATGTAAAAGTCAACGTGCCTGCAGGTGTCGAAGATGGACAACAAATGCGTTTATCTGGCCAGGGAGAAGCTGGGACCAACGGTGGTCCTTATGGGGACTTATACGTTGTTTTCCGTGTGGAAGAAAGTGATATTTTTGATCGTGACGGTTCTGAGATTTATTACGAGCTACCGCTGAACTTTGTCCAAGCTGCTTTAGGTGACGAAGTCAATGTACCAACGGTTCACGGGAATGTGAAGTTAAAAATCCCAGCTGGGACCCAAACAGGTACAAACTTCCGCTTACGCGGTAAAGGAGCCCCTCGCTTACGGGGAGGCGGCAATGGCGATCAACAAGTCAAAGTGAAGCTGATCACACCGAAGAACTTAAATGAGGAACAAAAAGAAGCATTGCGGGCTTATGCAAAAGCTAGTGGACATGAAACCACCGAACAACAACCAGAAGGATTTTTTGATAAAATGAAAGATGCTTTTGGTGGGAAAAAGAAATAACAAGTCAATAATCCAATTCATGCCCTGATAAAACCATCCGTTTTATCAGGGCATGAGTGGTTGAAAGAATATAAATGTGCAGTATGGACGAGAATCGAATCTTCTTGTCCATCTTTTTTTCTTTTCCTTTGAAATCGCTTGCTTAGTATGTCACAATGAAAGTAGACCAATTAAAGGAGGAGATACAATGGAAAGAATATTTGCGAGTCCGTCACGATACGTTCAAGGAAAAGGTGTATTGAAAGATGGTTTATCCCACATTAAAGATCTAGGGAAGAAAGTGCTGCTTTTGACCGATGAAACAGTTTGGAAAATTGCCGGTGAAGACTTATTTGATAATCTCAAAGCAGCTGATTTAGATCCGGTAAAAGAAATTTTTGGTGGAGAAGCTTCTGCAAATGAAATCGATCGTATCGTCTCTAAAGCCAAAAGCGAATCCATTGAAGTGATTGCTGCATTAGGTGGCGGGAAAGCCATCGATACTGGGAAAGCTGTTGCAGATGAATTAAAAATCCCGATTGCCGTTTTGCCAACGATCGCTTCTACTGATGCACCAACTTCGGCACTTTCTGTTATTTATACAGATGAAGGTCGCTTTGAAAAGTATCGTTTTTATCACAAAAATCCTGAACTTGTCTTAGTGGATACAGCCGTTATTGCGAAAGCGCCTGCCAAGTTATTGGCAGCGGGTATTGCGGATGCACTCGCAACCTATGTCGAAGCACGCGCCGTTGCCCGAAGCCATAGTCAGAATATGGTTGGCGGCATTCAACCAATTGCCGGCATGGCGATCGCTGAAAAATGCGAAGAGATTCTTTTTGAGAATGCGCTGAAAGCCTATCAAGCAAATAAAAAACAAGTCGTTACCGAAGCGTTTGAACAAATCGTGGAAGCCAACACTCTGTTAAGTGGTTTAGGTTTTGAAAGTGCTGGTCTGGCAGCAGCTCATGCGATCCATAATGGCTTGACAGCCCTTGAAGGAGACGTCCATGATTTGACTCATGGAGAGAAAGTTGCTTATGGGACACTTACACAATTGATGCTGGAAAACGCGGATCCTGATGAAATTGACCAATATATTGAGTTGTATCAGGCGTTGGAATTACCAACGACATTAGCTGAAATGCATCTTGCGGATGTCGGTGATGCAGACCTTATGAAAGTCGGCAAACAAGCAACCATCGAAGGGGAGACGATTCACAATATGCCGTTCACGGTATCTGCAGAAGATGTTGTAGCCGCGATCAAAGCCGTGGATGCCTATGTGACCGCTTATTATCCTCTATGATGTTATTTTATAAACGTTCATTGATCGATACTTGTTGATTAAAAAAAACGTTTGACAATGAAAAAGAGTCGTGCTATTTTGTTAACAAGCAAATTAAAGGAGGGAACAAGACATGACGAACTTCAACACGCAAACTACATGTTGTTGTTGTATGGTGCAAAAAGCAGCATACCCATTTGTCATGCCTATTATTAGTTCCTTTGTCGCAGCAGATCGCTGAGTTTTTTAGTGATTCGCTTCTATCCGGATAAGACGACATTTTTGGGGTACTGATGTAATAGTCAGTACCCCTTTTTGTTTGCTATTTTTTACCGCTTTCATTGGCGACGGCTGGTGATTGCAAACGAAAATGAGTACATGAAGCATACGAGTTGTACCAAAAACTTGAGCGAGGAGTCGAGCGATGATCGTTAATAATATAAAAGCATTGATTGGGCAAACCCCATTCTTTGAATTTGATGCCGCAGCATTTGGTGGCAAAAAGGGAAGTACCATCTATGCAAAACTTGAGTATTTAAACCCTGGCGGAAGTATCAAGGACCGGTTAGGAAAATATTTGATCGATGAAGCGTTTCGTGAGCATGTGATCGATCATGAGACAACCGTTATCGAACCGACAGCGGGAAATACTGGAATTGGTTTGGCTTTAGCTGGGATCGAGTATGGCTTAAAAATGATTTTTGTCATTCCTGAAAAATTCAGCCTTGAAAAGCAGCAATTGATTGAAGCATTAGGCGGGACCATCGTTCATACGCCCACTGAAGCAGGCATTCAAGGGGCGATTGAAAAAGCAAAGGAACTAGCAAAACAGCTGCCAAATAGTTTTATGCCAATGCAATTTCACAATCAAAACAACCCTGCAGCCTACCAAGCAACCTTAGGCCCAGAGATCTTTCAGGAGCTATCTGGAAAAATTGATAGTTTTGTTGCCGGCGCTGGTAGCGGGGAACCTTCGCAGGTGTCGCAACATACTTAAAGAAACAAAAATCTAGTACTCGTCTTGCTGTTGTTGAACCAGAAGGATCAATCTTGAATGGCGGTCCTGCCCACGGCCATGAGATTGAAGGGATCGGTGTTGAGTTCATTCCACAATTTTTTGACAATTTACGTATTGATCAAATTTATACGATCAGTGATGCGGAAGGCTTTGCCTTTACTCGTTACTTGGCAAAAAACTATGGTCTGCTTATTGGGAGTTCAAGTGGAGCCGCCATGGCAGCAGCCGTCAAAGAAAGTTTTGTTTTGCCAACGGGCAGCTCGATCGTCACAGTTTTTCCCGATGGTGGCGACCGCTATCTATCAAAACAAATTTATGCTGGCGAATCCACAATTACACCATTTACAGGAGGAGAATACAATGCACTTTAATACAAAAGTAATCCACGGTGGTATCAGTGAAGACGAAACGACTGGGGCGGTCAGTGTGCCGATCTATCAAACATCAACTTACAAGCAAAACGCACTTGGTCAGCCAAAGCAATATGAATACAGTCGTTCAGGCAATCCAACTCGTTTTGCCTTAGAAGAATTGATTGCGGATCTTGAAGAAGGCGCCCAAGGGTTTGCTTTTGCCTCTGGACTAGCAGCCACCCATGCGGTCTTCTCGCTGTTTCAGACAGGAGATCACGTCATTTTAGGGGATGATGTATATGGCGGGACGTTTCGTTTGCTTCATCAAGTATTAGAAAAAAGCGGGTTGACTTATTCGCTAGTCAAAACCGATGATTTAGCTGCTATTGAAGCAGCAATTCTTCCTGAGACCAAAGCGATTTTTCTAGAAACACCGACGAATCCATTATTGAAGATTACGGACATCGCAATCGTTGCCCAACTAGCTAAAAAACAGGACATTTTGACGATCGTGGATAATACCTTTGCGACGCCATATTTTCAAAAGCCGCTACAATTAGGCGCAGATATTGTGATTCACAGCGCTACCAAGTATCTCGGTGGACACAGTGATGTAGTAGCTGGGTTAGCGGTTGCCAAAGAGCCACAAATCGCCAAAAGAATTGCTTTTTTACAAAACGCCATTGGTGGTGTATTGGGGCCTCATGATAGCTGGTTGATCCAACGAAGCATCAAAACACTTGCTTTGCGGATGGAAGCACATCAAAACAACGCGATGAAAATTGCCCACTACTTACAAGCACATCCAGCTGTCGCAAAGGTTTATTATCCAGGATTGATTGACCATGAAGGACATGAAATCGCCAAATCACAGATGTCTGGCTATAGCGGTATGATATCTTTTGAACTAACCGATGAAACGAAAACAGCCGGCTTTGTTGAAGCATTAAAGATTTTTACTTTAGCAGAAAGTTTAGGTGGCGTGGAAAGTTTGGTAGAAGTGCCAGCCGTGATGACCCATGCCTCAATCCCTAAAGAAATTCGCCAGCAATCTGGGATCAAAGATGGCTTGATTCGATTGTCGGTCGGCATCGAAGACGGTGAGGATCTACAGGCAGATTTAGAGCAAGCGTTTGAAAAGGCAGGTAACTAGTGATGGGGAGAGAGTTTATTCCAATTTTTTCAGACTGGGCAGCTGAGTACGATGAAACAGTTGCAGGTAAGGATGAAGAATATCGAGCAGTTTTTTTAAAATATGAACAGTTACTAGCAGAAATTGCTGAAAAGGCAGGGCGGTCTGTGGTAGAATTTGGTAGTGGAACTGGAAATCTAACACAAGCTCTACTTGATCAAGGAAAAAATGTGCTGGCGATCGAGCCATCGCCAGAGATGCGGCGGATCGCCAAGTCAAAACCCAGTCTTTCTAAAGTGACTTTTGTTGATGGTGATATGGAGGTTTTTCCTGAGATCACGGATGCGATTGATACGATCGTTTCTACCTATGTTTTTCATCATCTTACGGAGGACGAGAAACAACGGGTGATCGGCAAATATGCGGCGATGCTGCCAAAAGGCGGGAAAGTGCTTTTCGGTGATACGATGTTTCTTTCTTTAGCCCGCAAAATGGAACTAATCGACGAAGCGCGTCAAGCTGGTCACCAGCGACTAGCCGCTGATCTGGAACGGGAGTACTATCCAGTTACTGCGGATATCGAACGGTACTTTCGCCAACATGGGTTTACCAGTCGTTTTAAGCAAATCAATGAGTATGTTTGGCTTGTGGAAGCACAAAGAGAGTAGGAGAGAAGTACAATGAAAATGAACGTTGAAAGCTTTAATTTGGATCATACGAAAGTCAAAGCACCTTATGTACGGGTTGCCGATAAAAAACAAGGAACGAATGATACCATTATCAAATATGATGTCCGTTTGAAGCAGCCGAACCAAGCGCATATGGATATGGCAAGTCTGCATTCTTTAGAACATTTGACGGCAGAATTGATTCGTAATCATGCGGATTATATCGTGGATTGGTCACCAATGGGCTGCCAAACCGGCTTTTATTTGACTGTCTTGAATCATGACGATTATGAAGAGATTTTGACAGTCCTTGAAAAAACCATGAAGGATGTTTTGCAAGCAACTGAAGTACCTGCCAGCAATGAAGTGCAATGCGGTTGGGCGGCGAACCATACCTTAGAAGGTGCGCAAAAATTAGCGCAAGAATTTCTTGATGAACGTGACAATTGGTCGACCGTTTTTGCCTAAACGAAAAAGATCATAGAAAAAAGTGCCTGTGTTTGTATTCACGGGCACTTTTTTTGTTGGCTAAGCAATAAGAAGAGGATTCAATATTTGGGGTTCTTCAAAGTGATAAGCTGCATTTTTGTTATCTTTTTGTAAGGCGTATTAGTTTTGGGGTGAATGTTGGTAAATAAGTGTAATATGTCGCTTCTGATCTGCTCACTGGATTTCAAATATTATTTGATAGTTTCAATAAATTATGAGCTGCAGCTTACGCGGGTGAAAAGGAAATGTTATAATAGAATTAACTATTCAATAAAAATATACTATATCAAAGGTGAATCCTAGTGGATCTTACCAGGTCGATAGGAAGTAGCACGCGGTTTGCCAAGAATGTATGTAAGCAATTCTTTTTTTAATAAAGAAGGAGAGGAGGAAAAGAAGATGAGTATCTTAAAGCAATGGCAAGCAAAACATCAAGCGAAAAAAGAAGCGAAAAAACAAGCGTTACGTTTAAAAAATGCGAGGCTTCGTGCGCAAGGAAAAGAGCCATTGAAAGGTTGGGGAAAGATGGTTGATACCGGCATCGGTGGGGCAAACAAAGCAAACCCGATCGATACAAAAGTATTTTTAGGTGAAAATCAAAAACGGATCTCAGAAGAAACAAAAAGAAAAAATCAATGAAAAAAGACCTCTGCAACAGTCCGAGAAAAGAACTGTTCCAGAGGGTTTTTTTAGATATTCAATACTTTGTCTAAGAAATCTTTCGTACGATCGTGCTTAGGGTTGGTAAAAATTTGCTCAGGTGTGCCGTCTTCTAAGAAATTACCGCCATCAATAAACATCACGCGGTTCGCTACTTCTTTGGCAAAGCCCATCTCATGAGTGACGATCACCATGGTCATTCCTTGTTTTGCCAAATCCTTCATAACATTTAGTACATCCCCAACCATTTCGGGATCGAGTGCGGAGGTTGGTTCATCGAACAGCATCACATCGGGATTCATCGCTAAAGCTCTCGCGATCGCCACCCGTTGTTTTTGTCCTCCAGATAGATTGTCAGGGTACATGTCTTTTTTATCAGCCAGACCTACCGTCTCTAATAAACGAATCGCGTTTTGTTCCGCTTCTTGCCGAGAAGCATTTTTTAGATCCATCGGGGCTAGAATGATGTTTTCTAAAACTGACAAGTGCGGGAAGAGATTGAAATGCTGAAACACCATGCCGATATGTTGTCGTACAGCATTGATGTTGGTGTTCTTATCCATCAGATGCGCGCCATCAATGATGATATCACCGCTGGTTGGTTCTTCTAAGCGGTTCAAACAGCGTAAGAACGTCGATTTTCCAGATCCTGAAGGACCAATCACACAAACAACTTCTCCTTCAGCGATGGAAACATTGATATTGTTCAATACGGTATTGTCTCCGTATTTTTTCACAAGGTTTTCAACTAAGATTTTTTCTTTCATGCTATTTCACCTTCTTTTCTAAAACTTTTGCAAGTTTCGTTAAAGCTGTGATCACGACTAAGTAAATAATCGCGATGATCAAGTAAACATAGGTACTTTGCGTGGTCCGAGCAACGATGATTTTCCCGGTTTGCAATAATTCTACGACTCCGATAACCGAGATGATCGTTGTATCTTTCAACGAGATAACGAATTGGTTAACAAAAGATGGAATCATGATTTTGATCGCTTGCGGTAAAATGATTTTCTGCATCGTCCGAGTGTAGGTCATCCCTAAACTTCGAGAAGCTTCCATCTGACCTTTTGGCACCGCATTGATCCCGCCACGAACGATCTCAGCGATATAAGCACTGGCATTTAAGGTCAATGTAATGACCCCGGCTGCAAAGTCCGGAATTGTGATACCAATCGCATCGGAAAGACCGAAGAAGATGAAGAAAGCCAATACCATCATCGGGATACCACGAATGATATCTACATAGATTCCTGCAAAAACCCGTAAAGCTTTGATTGGTGCGACACTAAATAGTCCAAAAATGATCCCGATCACTAATGCTAAAGCAAATGAAATCAAGGCTAGTAAAAGGGTATTCCATAATCCTTTTAATAAGACGTTATAGTTGTTGCTGATCAAACCAGTGATCGTTGATTCATCTACTCGTTTTTCTGTGGCAGAACCATCTTCAATGTATTTGTTGATGATTTGATCGTACTCCCCAGTACGTTTCATTTCTTTCAATGCTTCATTAAACATTTGGATCAATTCAGGATTTTGGCCTTTTTTCACCGCAAATCCGTACTGACCGCCAGATTCTTTTTCAATCGGTGTCATTAGTTTTTGTCCTTGGCTGATGGCATAACCAATCACTGGATAATCATCCATCATGGCATCAATTTGCCCACCGTTAACAGCCGCATATAATTGATCGGCGGCATCATAATATTTGATGGAATAGCCATATTTCTCTTCGTTGGCGATCAGGAAGTCTGCACTTTCTGTCCCAACTTTCGCACCGACGGTTTTCCCATCTAAATCTTCATAAGATTTGATGGAATCATTGCCTTCTTTTACAGCAATCTGAATACCACTTTCAAAGTAAGAATCAGAAAAGTCATAGGATTGACGACGCTCATCAGTGATTGTCATCCCAGCAATCATCCCATCTGCTTGGTTACCGTCCAACGCTTGCAAAGCTCCTGAAAAACCGATGAAATTGAATTCAATGTTGAATCCTTGCAATTCTGCAGCCCGATTCATTAAATCAACATCGATTCCCACATATTCGTTGTCTTCGTTTTGAAACTCGAATGGGGCAAAAGCGGAATCACTGGCAATGCGGTAAACATCTTTCTTTGGTTCGACTTTCACCATTTCGCTAGTGTCTGCATCTGAATCAGACGTTGTGATGTAAGTATTGACGATTTCATCGTATTTGCCGGAAGCTTTCATATTGGCTAAACCAGCATTGAATTTTTCAAGTAGCTCTTGATTTTGGCCTTTTCTGACAGCGAATCCGTAAGAAGCACCTTTTTCAGGTTCGCCGACAAGTTTCATCGGTTCGCCATTGTTAATAGCATAGCCAAGCACTGGATAATCATCAAAAGCGGCTGCCACAGTACCATTGCGTACAGCGCCATATAGTCCAGTAGCGTCATCATATAATTTGATGTCGTAGCCATATTGGTCTTTATTGCTTTCTAGAAAGCGGGCACTTTCGGTACCAACCTTTGCACCGACCGTTTCGCCCTCAAGATCTTCATAGCTAGTAATGCTGTCATTATCTGCAGCTACAGCCATTTGGATCCCGCTATCAAAATAAGGGTCAGAGAAATCAAAGGCTTCTTTACGTTCCTCTGTAATACTCATCCCAGCGATCATGCCATCTAGCTGATTTGATTGTACTCCTTGAATGGAGGCGTCAAAACCTAAAGGACGTAAATCGACTGCGAAACCTTGATCTTCAGCGATCGCGTTTAATAAATCTATATCGATCCCAACATATTCATTGTTTTCATTTTGAAATTCGAAAGGCGCAAATGTTAAATCTGTTCCTATCTTATACGTAGTTTCCTCCGCATTCGCTGACTTTACCGAAAAAGTAAAAAAGCTGACAATCAGCGCGATTATAGCGAAGGTCATGTGTTTTCTTTTCAAGAAAATTCCTCCTTTAGATATAACGTATCTATAAATTATATGGATTTTTTCTTCAACACACAAGTCTTTCTCTTTAAAAATGTGACAAATTCCTTCAAACCTCACATCGGATGTTAGAAAAACGAACATGTTAAGTTATGCTAAATCGCATGAAACTTTCATAGCAAATGATGGCGAAAGTATGTTCGCTATGATATACTTATTTATGGAAAAGCGACAGCGCGAGTTTTTCTTTTTTGTTGTCGTTTAGAATAATCGAGGGGGAATGAAGATGATCGAAAGAACAACTTCCCATGAATTTGACTTAGTATCAAAATATCAACCAGCAGGTGATCAGCCGGAAGCGATACGTCAGTTGGTTGACGGGGTGGTCGGTGGAAAAAAAGCACAGATTTTGTTGGGAGCCACTGGTACTGGTAAGACTTATACGATTTCTAATCTAATCAAGGAAGTCAATAAACCGACATTGATCATTGCCCATAATAAAACATTGGCTGGACAATTATATGGCGAGTTCAAAGACTTTTTTCCAAATAATGCGGTCGAGTACTTTGTCAGTTACTATGATTACTATCAACCAGAAGCGTATGTTCCTTCCAGTGATACATACATTGAAAAAGACTCCAGTGTTAATGATGAAATCGACAAGCTACGGCATTCGGCAACCAGTTCTTTATTAGAAAGAAACGATGTGATCGTTGTAGCGTCCGTCTCCTGTATTTTCGGTTTAGGTTCGCCGATTGAGTATGCGAGACAAGTTGTTTCTTTACGAGTAGGGATGGAAAAGTCTCGAGACCAACTATTAAAAGAATTGATCGAGATCCAATTTGAGCGAAACGACATCGATTTTCAACGGGGACGTTTTCGCGTGCGTGGCGATGTTGTGGAGATTTTTCCAGCTTCTCGTGACGAGCGAGCATTGCGCATTGAGTTTTTGGGGATGAAATTGATCGGATCCGTGAAGTCGATGCCTTGACGGGTGAGATCATGAGTGACACCGAACATGTGTCGATCTTTCCGGCAACCCACTTTGTGACCAATGAAGACCATATGGAACATGCGATCGCCTCGATTCAAAGTGAGCTGGATGCCCGACTGGAAGTCTTGCGAGCGGAAAATAAGCTGCTAGAAGCACAGCGTTTAGAGCAGCGAACCAATTATGATATTGAAATGATGCGGGAAATGGGGTACACCTCAGGGATCGAAAACTACTCTCGCCACATGGATGGACGAAAAGAAGGCGAACCACCTTATACGTTATTAGATTTCTTTCCTGATGACTTTCTGATCGTTATTGATGAATCCCACGTGACCATGCCGCAAGTTCGCGGGATGTATAATGGTGACCGTGCTAGAAAACAAATGTTAGTGGATTATGGCTTCCGTTTGCCTTCTGCACTGGATAACCGTCCGTTACGCTTGGAAGAATTTGAGAAGCATGTCAATCAAATCGTCTATGTTTCAGCAACACCTGGACCATATGAATACGATCAAACCGATACTGTCATTCAACAAATCATTCGTCCGACTGGTCTGTTAGATCCGGTGATCGAAGTACGACCGATCATGGGTCAAATCGATGATCTCGTGGGAGAAATTAATGAGCGCGTTGAGCGAAACGAACGGGTCTTTGTTACGACCTTGACGAAAAAAATGTCAGAAGATTTGACGGATTACTTCAAAGAATTAGGAATCAAAGTCAAGTATTTACACAGTGATATCAAAACGTTGGAACGAACAGAAATCATTCGCGATCTACGTCTCGGTGAATTTGATGTACTAGTGGGGATCAACTTGCTACGGGAAGGTCTTGACGTACCGGAAGTTTCTCTGGTTGCGATTCTTGATGCCGATAAAGAAGGTTTCCTACGAAGCGAACGTTCATTAGTCCAAACTATTGGACGGGCAGCTCGTAACTCAGAAGGAAAAGTAATCATGTACGCCGATAAAATGACGGATTCGATGCAGCGAGCAATCGATGAAACAGCCAGACGCCGTGGTATTCAAGAAGCGTACAATAAAGAACATGGGATCGTACCGAAAACTATTATCAAAGAGATTCGCGATCTGATTGCGATCACGAAAGTGGCGGAAGAGACCGGTGAATACACTACGACATCTTATGAAGAACTAAGTCGTGAAGAAAAAGCAACCTTGTTGCTGAAATTAGAAAAAGAAATGAAAGATGCTGCAAAAGCATTGGATTTTGAAACGGCTGCTACCTTAAGAGATACTATTCTTGAGCTGAAGGCTGCTGATTAGAAGGAGAAACAATATGGCAAATGATAAAATTGTGATCCATGGGGCACGGGCCCATAATTTAAAAAATATCGATGTGACGATTCCCAGAGACCAGCTCGTGGTTGTAACTGGTCTTTCGGGTTCAGGGAAAAGCTCCTTAGCATTTGATACATTGTATGCCGAAGGACAGCGCCGATATGTCGAAAGTCTATCGGCGTATGCCCGTCAGTTTTTAGGGCAAATGGATAAACCCGACGTAGATAGCATTGATGGACTTAGTCCAGCGATTTCTATCGATCAAAAAACCACCAGCAAGAACCCGCGATCAACAGTAGGAACGGTTACTGAAATCAATGATTATCTGCGGCTTCTTTACGCCAGAATCGGTCACCCGATTTGTCCCAATGATCATATTGAGATTACTAGTCAGTCGGTTGAGCAGATGGTGGATGAAGTTTTGGCATTACCAGAACGCACCAAGATCCAATTGTTGGCACCGATCGTTTATCAAAAGAAAGGGCAGCACAAAAAAGTCTTCGAACGTATCCAAAGAGAAGGTTATGTTCGGATGCGGGTGGATGGCGAAGTCTATGATGTCTCCGAAGCGCCTGAATTAGAAAAAATAAAAAGCATGATATTGCCATCATCATTGACCGAATCGTTGTAAAGGAAGGCATCCGTTCTCGTCTGTTTGATTCCTTTGAAGCAGCATTACGTTTAGCGGATGGCTATGCGGTAGTCGATGTGATTGGTCAAGAAGAGATGCTTTTCAGTGAACATTATTCTTGTCCGTATTGTGGCTTTACAGTTGGGGAATTAGAACCACGGCTCTTTTCATTCAATGCGCCTTTTGGTGCTTGTCCAGACTGTGATGGTCTTGGTGTGAAGCTCGAAGTCGATGTAGACTTAGTGATTCCCGATCAAACCAAAACCTTACGTGAAGGTGCCATATTGCCATGGAACCCAATCAGTTCTCAATATTATCCGCAAATGCTAGAACAGGCTTGCCAAGAATTCAATATCGATATGGACACACCCTTTGAAGAACTGCCAGAAGAACACAAAGACATTATTTTAAATGGTTCGAATGGAGAAATTTTCCATTTCCATTATGAGAATGATTTTGGTGGGGTACGTGATGTTGAGGTCGCTTTTGAAGGGATCTTACCAAATATCAAACGCCGTTATCATGAAACCAATTCTGATTTTACCCGGGATCAAATGCGTCTGTACATGACGGAATTGACTTGTAAAACTTGTCATGGCTATCGTTTGAACCCTCAAGCGCTGTGCGTGCAAGTCAACGGGAAGCACATTGGTGAAATGAGTGAGATGGCCATCAACAATGCCTTGAACTTTGTCGAAGAATTGAAACTAACGGAACAAGAGCAAATGATCGCACGTCCCATTGTGAAAGAAGTCGATGATCGTTTAAGCTTCTTAAAAAATGTCGGATTGGACTATTTGACCTTGAGCCGTGCGTCAGGCACGCTCTCTGGTGGCGAAGCGCAACGGATTCGTTTGGCAACACAAATCGGCTCCAATTTGTCTGGAGTACTTTACATTCTTGATGAGCCATCGATCGGTCTTCACCAACGAGACAACGATCGCTTGCTCGATTCATTACGGAAAATGCGTGATCTTGGGAATACCCTGATTGTCGTTGAGCATGATGAAGACACGATGCGGGCAGCGGACTACTTGATTGATGTTGGTCCAGGTGCGGGACACGCAGGCGGTGAGATCGTGGCTGCCGGTACTCCAGATGAAGTTGCAGCCAATGCGTCTTCTTTAACAGGCCAATACTTATCTGGAAAACGACAAATCCCAACACCGGCAGAACGCCGCAAAGGCAATGGTGAAAAGATTCGTGTGACCGGTGCTTCTGAGAATAACTTGAAAAACATTTCAGTCGATTTTCCACTAGGAAAGTTCGTCGCAGTTACAGGGGTCTCTGGCTCTGGTAAATCAACATTAGTCAATGAAATTTTGAAAAAAGCGTTAGCGCAAAAAATCAATCGGAATTCGAACAAACCTGGTCGCTTTAAAACCATTACTGGTTATGAAGCTATCGAGAAATTGATCGATATCGATCAAAGCCCTATCGGTCGGACACCTCGAAGCAATCCGGCAACATATACCAGTGTCTTTGATGACATTCGTGATTTATTTGCTAAAACCAATGAGGCGAAAGTCCGTGGTTATAAAAAAGGCCGCTTTAGTTTTAATGTAAAAGGTGGACGCTGTGAAGCATGTAAAGGGGACGGAATTATCAAGATCGAGATGCACTTCTTACCTGATGTCTACGTACCTTGTGAGGTTTGTCATGGCAAACGTTATAACTCAGAAACCTTAGAAGTTCATTACAAAGGAAAAAATATTTCTGAGATCTTAGATATGACCGTGGAAGATGCAGTGGAATTTTTCCAACATATTCCAAAAATCCATCGGAAATTGCAAACGATCGTTGATGTCGGTTTAGGTTATGTCACGATGGGACAACCAGCTACTACTTTGTCTGGTGGGGAAGCGCAACGGATGAAACTTGCAAGTGAACTGCACAAAAATTCCAATGGTAAGAGTTTTTATATCTTAGATGAACCGACAACAGGTCTGCATACGGATGATATTGCCCGTTTGTTGAAAGTCTTGGAACGGTTTGTTGACGCTGGCAATACTGTTTTAGTGATCGAACACAACTTGGATGTCATCAAATCAGCGGATCATGTGATTGACCTAGGTCCAGAAGGTGGCGAAGGCGGTGGAACGATCATTGCAACTGGTACACCAGAAGAAATTGCTGCCGTACCAGAAAGCTATACCGGTCATTATTTGAAAAAAGTCCTATGATCAAGAGGGAAAGCTTCCACTTTTTTACTTATCTGTCAATAGGTTTCGCTAAAGTTTAAGGAAGCCTGAAATATCTGTAAATTTCATGATAAAGGCTTGAAATCAAAAATTTATTTGATAGAATAGCAATAGGTATACGTATATTCGCATTGAATAAACTGCCTATAAGTTCTATCCGTTCAAAGTGGGAGAAAGCAATCAAAGATAGATACTTTGATTGCTTTTTTCTTTGTGGTATGATAATGCTATTGTAATTAAACGAAACGAGAGCGGTCGTTTTTCGTATTCAAAAGAGAGAGTGATTTTTGATGAGTCAGGAAAATTTTCTTCCCATATTATTAGGAAGCGATATGAATGTTTATGGTATGGCCAGAGCATTCCACGAAGCTTATGGCATTCAATCAGTTGCCTATGCTGGTGCGGAACTTGCGCCAACCCGCTTTAGTAAAATTGTAAAAATCAATCAAGTGGAAGGTTTTGACCATGATCCCGGATTCACTGAGACGCTGATCGAGTTAGGGAAAAACACTTACAACGATCCTACAATGAAGTATTTGTTGATTCCTTGCGGCGATGGCTATGCGGAACTGTTGGCAAAACATAAAGAAGAATTGCAACCTTATTATACCTTTATCGCCAATGATTATTCCTTATTAAAACGGTTGATCAATAAAGTAAGTTTTTACGAAGTTTGCGAGGAGTATGGTTTGCCTTATCCAAAGACGTTCATTTTAACGCCTGAACTGTTGACGGAAGGAACGTTTAAAGGAGAGCTGCCGTTTGATTTTCCTGTAGCCTTGAAACCTGCAAATAGTGTCGCGTGGCTTTCGGTTGATTTTGAAGGTCGCAAAAAAGCTTTCATCATTGATGATCGAGCAGAATTTGAAGAAATCGTTTCTCGCATTTATCAAGCGGGGTATCAATATGAAATGATCGTCCAAGATTTTATCCCTGGTGACGACAGCAACATGCGGGTTTTAAATGCTTATGTTGATGAGAATCATGAAGTTCGCGTGATGGGCTTAGGTCATCCGTTACTAGAAGACCCAACCCCAGGTGCTGTTGGGAACTATGTCGTGATTATTCCAGACGAAAATGAGCAAATTTATCAAATGATCCGCAAGTTTCTAAAAGGGATCGAATATGTTGGATTTGCCAATTTTGACTTGAAATATGATGCACGAGACGGGCAATACAAATTATTTGAAATCAACTTGCGTCAAGGAAGAAGCAGTTTCTTTATTACCTTAAGCGGATTGAATCTGGCGAAGTTTATCACAGAAGATTTAGTCTTCGATAAACCTTACACAGAAACGGTTTATGGCAAAGCTGACGCGCCAGAAGCGAAATTATGGTTAGGTGTACCAAAAAACATCTTCTTGACCTATGCAAAAGAAAATCCTGCGAAAGAGCGGGCAAAAAAATTATTAGCAGAAGATCGTTGGGGAACGACTGTTTTTTACAAAGAAGACTTATCTTTAAAGCGTTGGATTCTATTAAAGAGAATGTTCCATCTGTACAACAAACGATTCAAAACGTATTTCCATACGAAAGAAGGCTAGAAGATGGAGAATTTTTTAGTATTTTAGGCGGCATGGGAACGTTAGCGACGGAAAGTTTTGTTCGCATCTTAAACCGACGGACGCAGACCCATAAAGACCAAGACTATTTGAACTATGTTTTATTCAATCATGCGACAGTTCCAGATCGGACCGCGTATATTTTAGATAATACGTTAGAAAATCCGGTTCCTTATTTAATGGATGATATCGAAAAGCAAAATCTATTAAAACCCAATTTTATTGTACTGACTTGTAACACGGCTCATTATTTCTTTGATGATTTACAAGCAGCCACTGAGATTGAGATATTGCATATGCCTCGGGAGGCGGCGAAAGTCGTTTTTGAAAAAGGCGTTACTGGCAAAGTGGCTTTTCTTGGGACAGAAGGCAGCGTCAAAGCCGGCATCTATGAGAAAGAACTGCGCCAGTTGGGACTTGATGTCTATCTGCCAGAGCCAGCGATCCAAAAAAGGTCAATACATTGATCTATGATCGAATCAAAGAAAATGATCATCTTGATCAAGGGCTTTACTTTGAGATATTGGAAGAAGTCACCGAACGCATCGGCTGTGAAAGCGTAGTGCTTGGATGTACCGAGTTGTCCTTGATGGATGAGTTTGTGACTGACAATCCTTATCCAGTCGTGGATGCTCAATCCATATTGGTTGATCGGACGATCGAAAAAGCATTGGCAGATCGCCAAGCAATCTAAAGCTGATAGCGACGTTAGCGGCATCTTTTGAGCTAACGTCTTTTTTTATGCCGGTGTTCCAATGATACGCCCGGCATGATATAATAGAGTTGTTTCAGAAAGGAGTTTTACCTATGACTGAAGTGGATCATTTAGAATTGGTTATTATTACTGGGATGAGCGGAGCCGGCAAAACGGTCGCTATCCAGAGTTTTGAAGATATGGGGTACTTTTGTATCGACAATATGCCCCCAAGCCTGATCCCTAAATTTTGGGAACTGATCAAAGAATCAGGGAAAGTGACAAAAATTGCCTTAGTTGTCGATTTGCGCTCTAGATCGTTTTTTGAAGAAATCCAGAGTATGCTGATCGATATTGAAAATACGAATTTTATCGACACCCGGATGCTCTTTTTAGATGCATCGGACAATGAACTGGTATCAAGATACAAAGAAACGAGAAGAGCTCATCCTTTAGCGATGGATGGCTTAATTACGGAAGGGATCCGCAAAGAGCGTGCGATCTTGGATGATTTGAAGACTCGTGCCAGTATCGTTATCGACACAACGACGTTAACTCCAAGGCAACTGAGAGAAAAAATCAATCAAGAGTTTCGGGCTTCCCATGAGACGGGCTTTCGTGTTGAGATCGTATCTTTTGGGTTTAAGTACGGTTTGCCGATCGATGCTGATATCGTTATGGATGTGCGTTTCTTACCAAATCCTCATTACATTCCTGAGTTGCGTCCTTTAACTGGTAAAGATGAGCCGGTTTATGACTACGTTATGTCTTTTCCGGAAACGGAAGAATTCTATCAGCAATTTACTACGCTGTTGCAAACCATCTTGCCAGGGTATGTCAAGGAAGGAAAAGCAGCTTGACGGTTGCCATTGGTTGTACCGGTGGGCAACACCGTTCGGTTGCTTTATCGGAGCGAATCGGGGCAACTTTGTCTGAAGACTATCGTGTAAATATTACCCATCGTGACAAAGATAAGCGTAAAGAGACGGTGAATCGCTCATGAAAATGAAAACATACCGGATCAGAAAGCCGAAGATCGTTGTGGTGGGTGGCGGAACTGGGTTACCAGTCATTTTAAAAAGTTTACGAAACCAAGGCGTTGACATCACAGCGATCGTTACGGTCGCTGATGATGGTGGCAGCAGCGGCGAAATCCGCAATTTGGTTTCATCGATTTCACCTCCGGGGGATCTGCGCAATGTTTTGGCGGCTCTATCTGATATGCCGCAACTGTATAACGATATTTTTCAATATCGTTTTAAAGCAGAAGACAAATTTTTAGCCAATCATGCCCTTGGGAACTTGATTATTGCGGCGATTGCCGAAATGCGCAACAGCACCTACGAAGCCATTCAGATTTTATCGAAAATCATGCATATCGACGGACGGGTTTTTCCTTCCTCTGATCTGCCGTTAGTCTTACATGCAGTGTTTAAAGACGGCACTGAAGCTGTAGGCGAGTCCAAGATCGCGGTCGATCGCAAAACGATCGATCGGGTCTTTGTTCGTAATCAAGAAAATAATGATGAGCCGAAAGCAGCTCGTAAAGTTGTTTCTTCAATTATGGAGGCAGATATGATCGTCTTGGGTCCTGGTAGTCTCTTTACTAGTATTTTGCCCAATCTCATGATCAGCGAGATTGGCCAAGCAATGTTGGAAACCCAAGCGGAAACCGTTTATATTTGTAATATTATGACCCAAAAAGGTGAAACCGAACACTTTAGTGATGCCGACCATGTCCGGGTCCTGCATAAGCATTTAGGCAAACCCTTTATTGATACGGTGTTAGTTAATACCGAGAAAGTTCCAGAAGGGTATATGGACCCAGAGATTTATGATGAATATCTTGTACAAGTGAAACACGATTTCCAAGGACTGCGAGAAGAAGCCAGCCGTGTCATTTCAGCTGACTTTCTGGAGCTTAGAGATGGCGGAGTTTTTCATGATGGAGATAAAGTGATTGAAGAACTTCTACGTATCGTTTACGGGGCCAAAATCTAAGAAAGGAGGGATTTTTTTATGTCCTTTGCAGCAGAAGTGAAAAAAGAATTGACTGCATTAGAAGTTCATCGCGAACATGCCAAGGCAGAATTGGCAGCTTTGATTCGGATGAATGGGTCATTAAGTATCAACAACCAGCAATTTGTTTTAAACGTTCAAACAGAAAACGCGGCGATTGCCAGACGCATCTATTCTTTACTAAAAGATCATTACGACGTGCGCAGCGAATTGCTGGTCCGTCGCAAAATGAAATTAAAAAAGAACAACGTCTACATCGTTCGTTTGAAACAAGAGACAAAGCGCGTGCTTTTGGACTTAGATATCATGGACGGGCTGATGTTTCAAAGCCATGTTTCTGATGAGATCATGGGCAATACTCAAAAAATGCGTTCCTATTTACGAGGAGCTTTTATGGCATCTGGATCGATCAATAATCCAGAAACCAGCCGCTATCACTTAGAGATCTATTCCATCTACGAGGAGCATAACCAAGATATTTGCGATATGCTAAACGCATATGGCTTGAATGCCCGTGCATTAGAGCGTAGAAACGGGTATATCTCTTACTTGAAAGGCGCTGAGAAAATCGCTGATTTTTTGACCCTGATCGGTGCCACCAATTCCATGTTGAAATTTGAGGACGTGCGGATCGTGCGGGATATGCGTAACTCAGTCAACCGCTTGGTGAATTGTGAAACCGCCAATATGAACAAAACGATCGACGCTGCTTCGAAGCAGATCGACAATATTGAATTTATTCAAGATCGAGTTGGCTTGCAAGCTTTACCTGAAAAGCTGCAAGAAATCGCCGAATTACGTCTGGAACATCCCGAGGTCAGCTTGAAAGAACTAGGAGAAATGATTCCATCAGGAGCGATCTCGAAATCAGGGATCAATCATCGTATTCGCAAAATCAATGAATTTGCGGATCATTTGCGTGAACAAGTCAGTTAATCTAAGTAGTGAATGAAATCAAAAAAGCAGGAGCTTGCATTTGACATGGATTTTAGTGTCAAATCAGCTCCTGTTTTTTTGTTAGAGGTTATTCATTGATCAATGCAGTTAATTCTTCAGCAGAGATCGATTCATCAAAAATGTGCCCACCTAAGATAATCGTTGGCACAAATTGAATGTTGGCGTTTTTCGCTTCTTCCACAATTTCTCCGGCGATCGCAGGATGGTTTTGTTCAGCTAGCCCTAAGGTATTTTTCGCATATTCTGCCACTTCAGGTAAAGACAAATGACCCCATTCGTCTTGTGTTTGATAAATTTTTGTGATCTCAGCGATCGTTGCTTGTGGGTCTGTACTAGAAACAAAGCGGTGCATCACATTGCCTCGTTGCAAGGATTCTTTTTCTTTGTCAAATAATTTGATGACACGGCGTAGTTTCCCAGCTGCGACAGCTTCACTTAAGATCGGTAACGATTCCTCAAACCATTGCCGACAATAAGGACAGCGCAAATTCATAAATTCTACGATTGGTTTTGCAGACGGGTCTCCGATATGTATCCCTGTTACCGCATTTGTTTCTTGTGCTTTGATAATTGAAATATCCATTTAAATTCCTCCTTTTTCTCTTAGTTTACCGAAGTTTCTATTGAAAGAAAAGCCACAGGTCTTTTCATCAAACTCTGTGAAATGAGAGCAAAAAAGAGCGAGAATCTATGTATTTCGTTTCACGAAATTAACAGAATTATACTGGGAATGCTTTTATATTCCCTAATTTTCAGCTATAATGAATTGTGTTTTATTGTGCAAAATGATGATTAAAGGAAGTTATATAGATGAGAAAAAGAAAAACAATGGATGGCAATACGGCAGCTGCCTATATTTCCTATGCCTTTACGGAACTTGCGGCGATCTATCCGATAACCCCTAGTTCGACCATGGCCGAATTAGTGGATCAGTGGTCTGCTCAAGGAAAGCATAATCTTTTTGGGCAGCCGGTGAAGGTTGTTGAGATGCAATCCGAAGCAGGGGCTGCTGGAGTGGTTCACGGCTCTTTAAAAACAGGTGCCTTAACGACAACCTATACGGCGTCACAGGGACTTTTACTGATGGTGCCTAATATGTATAAGATTGCTGGTGAAATGCTGCCAGGCGTCTTTCATGTCGCCAGCCGAGCAGTGACGACCAACGCCTTGAATATTTTCGGAGATCATACCGACGTAATGGCCACCCGACAAACAGGCTTTGCTATGTTAGCGGAAAGCAGTGTTCAAGAAGTAATGGATTTAGCGCCAGTCGCTCATTTAGCAGCTATCGAAGCCAATATACCTTTTTTAAATTTTTTTGATGGTTTCCGAACCAGTCATGAGATTCAAAAAATCGAGGTTTTGGACTATGAAGAACTCGCACAACTGGTTAATCATGAAAAATTGGCTGCTTTTCGTCAAAAAGCCATGAATCCGAATCACCCAACAACGAGTGGAACGAATCAAAACCCTGATATCCATTTTCAACAGCGGGAAACGATCAATCAGCATTATCAAACATTGCCTGAGATCGTTCGTTTTTACATGAAAAAAATCAATGCTTTAAGAGGGACCAACTATGATTTAGTGGATTATTATGGTGCTTCAGACGCCGAAGAAGTCATCGTTTCGATGGGCTCCTCGACGCAAACGATCCAGCAAACGGTGGATCATCTGTGCGCTTTAGGCCGCAAGGTAGGGGTCTTGTCGATCCATTTGTATCGACCATTCCCATTAGAAGTCTTCTTAGAAAAACTGCCTGCTTCCGTCAAAAGTATCGCTGTATTGGATCGCAGCAAAGAACCTGGCGCCAATGGCGAGTCTTTGCTTTTAGATGTGCAAAGTGCCATGTATGATGCAGCGATGCGGCCGACGATCATTGGTGGACGCTATGGTCTGGGGTCAAAAGATGTGACGCCTGATCAAATCGTTGCTGTCTATGACGAATTGCTCAAGCCAAAAGCCAGTCAAAAGAAACGCTTCACTATTGGGATCACGGATGATGTGACGCAATTGTCGTTGCCATCAAAGGGAACGCTAGATCTAACTGATCCATCAACCTTCCAAGCGAAATTCTGGGGATTCGGCTCTGACGGGACCGTCGGGGCGAATAAGTCAGCAATCAAAATCATCGGTGACCATACCGAAAAATATGTGCAAGGCTATTTCCACTATGATTCGAAAAAATCTGGTGGTCTAACGGTTTCCCATCTGCGATTTGGGGATACCCCCATTCGTTCCACCTATCTGGTCGAACACGCGGATTTCGTTGCATGTCATACGCCTGCGTATTTGCATACGTATGATTTGCTGAAAGGACTCAAAAAAGGCGGAACCTTTTTGTTAAATACGACCTGGTCACAAGAGCAAATCTTAAAAAATCTACCGAAAAAGATGAAACGTTATCTTGCTGAAAACGAGATCCGTTTTTATACCATCAACGCCATGCAGTTGGCAATGGAAGTTGGCTTAGGTGGACGGATCAATACCGCGATGGAAACAGCCTTCTTTTACTTGGCAAACATCATTCCGACCGAGGAAATCTTGCCGATTTTAAAAGAAGAGGCGCTGAAAAGTTATCGGCACAAATCGATGGCGATCGTTGAAAAAACCAAGCAGCCATTGATCGCACCATCGAATTATTACAAGAAATCCCTGTTCCAAGCATGTGGGCAACGATCGAAGTGCCGGAAAGGACATCCACTGCGACAACACAATTTGTGCGAGAAATCGTGGAACCCATCAATCGTCAAGAAGGCAATCAACTAAGCGTGGGTACCCTCGTAAGGAATCAAATGACTGAAGGGGTGATTCCTGTCGGGACAACAGCGGTTGAGAAGCGGGGCATCGCTGTTGAAGTGCCCGAGTGGTTATCAGATCGCTGTACCATGTGCAATGAGTGTGCCTTTGTTTGTCCTCATGCGGCGATCCGTCCGTTTTTGGCAGATGAAGATGAATTAGCCGAAGCGCCGGAAGGCTTTATCGTCAGAGAGATGCGAGGCGCGAATGGGCAAAAATATCGAATTCAAGTTTCCGTTGAAGATTGTACAGGTTGCGGTCTTTGTGTGGAAGCCTGCCCCGCCAAAGGGAAAGCTTTGACGATGCGTCCTTACGAAGAACAAAAGGAACAAGCTTTAAATTGGGCTTTTGCGATGACTTTACGTCAAAAAGAAAATCCAGCAAAACCTGGGACGGTCCTAGGCTCCCAATTCAATAAACCTTTATTGGAGTTCTCTGGTGCTTGTGCGGGCTGTGGGGAAACCCCTTATGTCAAATTATTGACCCAAATGTTTGGGGATCGCATGATGATCGCCAATGCGACCGGCTGTTCTTCGATTTGGGGTGGAACCTCACCAGTATCCCCTTATACAACCAATCACTTAGGACAAGGTCCAGCTTGGTCAAACTCGTTGTTTGAAGACAATGCCGAATATGGCTACGGCATGTTCTTAGCCAATCAAACCAGACGGGAGAAATTAGCAGCCCAGTTGCAGTTATTGAAAGCCGCTGTATCAGAAGAATTGCAGGCTTTGATTGAGGATTGGGACCTTCATCGAGAAGAAAGCGCTGGGACCCAGCAGCGAGCAGCGAAACTGATCGCCGCCTTAGAAGCGGAAGTCTCCGATACTCCGCAGTTGGCTCCAATCTTGAAGGAGAAAGATTTATTCGTTAAGCCAAGCCAATGGATGATTGGCGGGGATGGCTGGGCGTACGATATCGGATTTGGTGGTATTGATCATGTCCTCGCTTCTGGTGCAGATGTCAACATTCTCGTGTTAGATAATGAAGTCTATTCTAATACAGGGGGACAAGTCTCTAAAGCAACACCGACTTCGGCAATTGCTAAATTCGCTGCGAGTGGCAAGTTTGTTTCCAAAAAGACTTGGGAATGATGGCGATGACCTATGGCCACGTTTATGTCGCACAAATCGCATCTGGTGCCAATCAAATGCAAACAATCAAAGCCTTTGAAGAAGCCGAGCGATTCCCTGGGCCGTCAATCATTATTGCCTATACACCATGTATCACTCATGGCCTTGCTGGGGGAATGCGTCAATCCTTGAAGGAAGCACAAGAAGCAGTTGCATCGGGGTATTGGAGTCTCTACCGCTATAATCCGCTTCTGGCAGAAAAAGGGAAACAGCCAATGACCCTTGATTTCAAAAAGCCGGCATTTGACCAAATGCCCGCCTTTATGCAGACCCAAGTTCGTTTTGCATCTTTACACAGTGCCAACCCCAATGCGGCGCAAGCATTGTTTGAAAAAACCGTTTCAGATGCCAAAACTCGTTTCTATAACTATGCCCGTTTAGCAGGTCAAGAAGAAAAAATACGAGCAAAACTTGAAAAAACAGACGTTACGGACGAAAATAGCCCATTGGAAAGTGGTCACCCGGAACAAACAACGGCTGTAAAATCGACTCGTGTGCGTAGAGAAAGACAGACCCTAAGCGAAGAACAGTTAGCTGAAAGGGCTGCGCGGCGAGCGGCACGCGCGAAACGCCGTCAGCAAGAGTAAGCTAAGTGGTCTTAATCGCTCTTTGAGGAATCAATCGATTGCGGAGAAACGACCCTGAAAAACGGTTTGTGCTGTTTTTTCAGGGTCGTTTGTTTTTTTTCTATGAAATGGGTGCCGATGACTCCTTAGATGAAATATTCGAAGACCTTTGACAAACAATGATTTCAGGATAATGGTAAACTAAGTAAAAGAGCTGTTTATTTTTTCAAAACTTTTTCATAAATTTGTTTTTTTTCAAATCTTTGAAGAAGTCCTATGTTATACTATTATCTGAAGTCTTAAGAATAAAGGAAGGCTGTTTATGTTGATAAATTTCAGGGATTTTTTTAATTTAGATTATTGGAGAGAATTGCTCTCATTTGATATATTTTCTTGGTCATTTTTAGTAAATGTTTTAGATGTGATCGTTGTTTGGTACTTGGTTTATAAGCTGATCCAGCTTGTGCGAGGAACAAAAGCGATCCAGTTGTTCAAAGGAGTCGGCCTGTTCATTGTCCTAAGGTTTTTGGCAGGTATTGTAGGATTAAAGACGCTATCTTGGTTGATGGATCAAGTCATCACTTATGGTGTGATTGCTGCAATTGTTATTTTCCAACCAGAAATTCGACGAGGGTTAGAGCATCTCGGACGCAGCTCTTTCTTCAAGACTTCTAAGAATGAAAAACGACGGGATGAAGTTTTGGTCCAAGCGTTAGACAAAGCTGTTCAATATATGGCTAAACGAAAGATCGGTGCGTTGATCACGATCGAGCGGACGACGGGATTAGAAGAATACATCGAAACCGGGATTCCTTTAGATGCGGATGTGACGGGTGAATTGCTGATCAATATTTTTATTCCCAATACACCGCTTCATGATGGCGCAGTCATTTTAAGAGATGATAAGATCGCTGTTGCTAGTGCCTACTTGCCATTGTCGGAAAGTCCGCTGATTCCGAAAGAATTCGGGACACGCCATAGAGCGGCTGTCGGGATTTCAGAAGTCAGTGACGCATTGACCATTATCGTCTCAGAAGAAACCGGTGATGTTAGTATTACGCTAAATAATCGCATGTTGACCGAACTTTCTCGCCAAGAGTATCTTGACGTGTTGAATCGCGAATTAGTGCCGGAAGAAAAACCTGGTAAACGCAACTTGCTGCAATCTTTCTTTGAAGGGGTCAACAAAGGAGGAAGAAAATGATCAAGAAAGAGCGTCGTCAAAACGTATTTTATGGTATACTAGCGCTGTTCTTTAGTCTGGTTCTGTTTTTCATCGCCAGCGGATCAAGTCTGCAAGTCAATCTTGCGGGAACATCAAATCCTTATGAGGAAGAGATCGATAATGTACCGATTCAGACCACCTACGATACGGATGAATACTTCATCCAAGGATTTGAAACAACAGTGGATGTGACCTTATCTAGTCGAAATCGTGTACAATTGAATGCAGAACGTAGTGAGGAAACACGGAGCTTTCGAGTCGTAGCTGATTTGACTGGTCTCGATGAAGGAACGCACGAGGTCCCTTTAGAAGTAAAAAATCTTAGTTCAAGTGTCACAGCTGAAATCGAACCAAAAACAGTCACTGTGACGATCGAGAAAAAAGTCACCCAAACCTTTACCGTTGAACCCGTCATCTCCACCGACGGAGAAACCAGCGGCTACGGCGTCGATTCAATGAGTGTCGATCCGCAGAAAGTAGAAATCACGACCGGCGATCAAACGTTAGCGGAAATCGACCGAGTGGTAGCAATCGTCAATCCCGATGACATCACAGGTGATTCAATCACTGTCAGTGGAACGATCGAAGCATGGGATAGTGACAACCATCCACTAGCGATCATCGCTGACCCTGATTCGGTAGATGTTGCCTTGATGATGGAAGCACCAAGTAAAGAAATTGAGTTGTTTGTTACGCAACAAGGGACGACACCAGAAGGGGTCTCCCATTATATCTACCGCATGAGCAGTATTAGTGCCGTTTTGACAGGACCACAAAGTATCTTGGATGAAACACAGCAGATTGGTGTGCCGGTGGACGTTAGTGAGATCACGACAACGACGGAACGGACAGTAACCATTCCAGTGCCTGATGGGACGACGATTAATCCGACGGTCGTGACGATCCAAATCACACCAGTTGCACAAACTACTACGGAGAATCAATCAAACAATGATAGCAATGAAGCAGAGAATAGTGAGAATTCTCAAGATAATTCTTCGGCAGTCGACACGACAAACGAGCAAACAGAGAATTCCGCAAGCAGCACAACGACAAGTAGTCCTTAGTCGTTTGACTGTAGAGAATGAATAAGAGAGGTTATTAAAATGGGAAAATATTTTGGTACAGATGGTGTTAGAGGAGAAGCGAATAAGGAGTTGACACCTGAATTAGCATTTAAATTGGGTCGTTATGGCGGCTATGTACTAAGTCAGCACGAAACCGGCGACCGTCGTCCTCGCGTATTGGTTGGGCGGGACACACGGATTTCTGGACAGATGTTAGAAAGCGCATTGATTGCTGGTCTATTATCCGTTGGGATCGAAGTATTCCAGCTAGGCGTTATTTCCACACCGGGAGTGGCTTACTTGACGAAAGTACAAAAAGCAAGCGCAGGTGTAATGATTTCTGCTTCTCACAATCCCGCACAAGACAATGGGATCAAGTTCTTCGGAAATGATGGCTTTAAATTAGTTGATGAACAAGAAGCTGAAATTGAAGCATTGCTTGATGCGCCTGAAGACACACTTCCGCGACCTTCTGCCGATGGCTTAGGAACGGTGGATGAGTTCCCAGAAGGGTTATTGAAATACTCTCAATTTCTACGTCAAACGATTCCTGACGATTTGGAAGGGATCACGGTTTGCGTTGATGCAGCAAATGGCGCAACAGCTACCAGTGTCAATCGACTGTTTGCCGATCTAGAAACAGAATTCTTCACGATGGGTACTTCCCCAGACGGATTGAACATCAATGATGGTGTTGGTTCAACGCACCCCGAAGCATTAGCTGAGTTCGTCGTTGAAAAAGGTGCAGATGCTGGTCTTGCATTTGATGGAGATGGTGATCGGGTCATTGCAGTTGATGAATTAGGGAACATTGTTGATGGCGATAAAATTATGTATATCTGTGCAAAATATTTAGCAGAACAAAAACGCTTGAACCAAGGAACGATCGTTACGACGGTCATGAGTAACTTAGGCTTCCATAAAGCAGTCGAAGCCATTGGTTTGAAAGATGTGATCACACAAGTTGGTGATCGCTATGTCGTAGAAGAAATGCGTAAAAATGATTATAATTTCGGTGGCGAGCAATCTGGACATATGATTTTCTTAGATTTTAATACGACCGGAGACGGCTTGCTTTCGGGGATCCAACTATTGAATATCATGAAACAGACAGGAAAGAAATTGTCTGAATTAGCAGGAGAAGTAACGATCTATCCACAAAAACTGGTCAACATTCGGGTGACTGATAAGAATGGTGCGATGGATGTTCCTGCAATCCGTAAAATCGTAGAAGAGACAGAAGCAGAAATGAACGGTGAAGGCCGCATCTTAGTTCGTCCTTCCGGAACAGAACCATTGCTTCGGGTGATGGCGGAAGCGCCAACGATTGAAAAAGTTGACTATTATGTAGAAAAAATCGCAGCGGTCGTTCGAGAAGAAATCGGTGCGGAATAATTAAACGAAAAAAAGACGATCAGAGGAAGGCTTTGATCGTCTTTTTTTCAGTTGCTAGTCAGAAAAAAGTGAAAAAGGATCGTCCTAATTATCACCGGAATGAAGGGTGCTCATTTAAGGTAAGTCGCGGTTTCAACAAGTGGAGCTAGTTTTTTAAAAGTCTTTTTGTATTTATTGGGCAAGCATCAAGGGAAAGACCAGCTAAGTAAGATCGAGAGATCCACTTAGCCGGTCTTTTTATTTTGTAGAGTCTAATCAATTTGCTTTTAATCTTTTAAAAAACTTATTCGACCGTAACGGATTTTGCTAAGTTTCTTGGTTTATCAACATCGAATCCACGTTGTAAAGTAGCAAAGTATGCTAGCAGTTGCGTTGGAACGACTGCCACTAAGCTGGTTACCAATGGGTGGACGTTTGGCAAGATGATTTGATCGGTCGCTTTTGCTAATTCTTGGCTAACGATCACAAGGGTATGAGCCCCACGAGATTCAACTTCTTTTAAATTGCCTCGCGTATGAGAGCCGGTCACTTCTTCCGTGATCACACCGATCACTGGTGTACCTTCTTCGATCAACGCGATGGTGCCGTGTTTTAATTCACCAGCCGCAAAACCTTCCGCTTGGATATAAGAAATTTCTTTTAATTTCAATGCCGCTTCCATCGATACATAGTAATCATTCCCACGACCAATATAAAAGGCGTTGCGGGTATCAGATAAGAAATCTTCAGCAAATTGACTAATAACAGCTTTTTCATCTACTAGAGCTTCCATTGCAGAAGCAACGATGCTTAGTTCATGGAAGACATCAAAGTCCAATGCTTCAGGGACGGCTTTTTCATCACCAATGGCTTTTGCTAATAACGTCATCACTGCGATCTGCGCAGTATACGCCTTTGTAGAGGCAACAGCGATTTCTGGACCAGCATGAAGCAACAAGGTATGGTTCGCTTCTCGAGAAAGAGTAGAACCAGCAACGTTGGTAATCGTCAGACTAGGAAGACCTAACTGGTTGATCGTCACTAATACTTGACGGCTATCTGCCGTTTCACCACTTTGTGATAAGAACAAGAAGAAGGGTTTTGCTGACAACAATGGCATGTTGTAACCAAACTCACTAGATAAGTGAACCTCAACAGGGATCTGTGTTAGTTTTTCTAAAATGGATTTTGCTGCCCAACCAGCATGATTACTGGTACCACAAGCAATGATGTAAATCCGATCGCTCGCTAAAAGTTCGTTTTTTAACGCTGCATCGATCACTACTTCACCGGATTCTCCTTGATATTCTTGGATCAAGCGGCGCATCACAGTTGGTTGATCATCGATTTCTTTTAACATGTAGTAAGGGTACGTTCCTTTTTCGATGTCAGTCAGATCTAGTTGTGCTTCATAAGATTCACGGTACACAAGGTTTCCTTTTGGATCTTCGATTTCGATCGCATCGGCGGTTACGGTCACCATTTCGCCATCTTCGATCTCAACAAAATGAGTCGTTTGATCAAGCATTGCTAAGGCATCACTACAGATGACATTAAATCCATCTCCCAAACCGATCAATAAAGGACTTTTGTTTTTGGCAACATAAATGGTTTCTGGATCATTTTTTTCGACTAAAGCAAAGGCATAAGAGCCGCGAATCAAGGACAAAGCTTTTTTGAAGGCTGCTTTGGTCGTGCTGTTGTCTTGCTCTTCAACACTTCAATCAAATGAACAACGATTTCGGTATCTGTTTGACCTTCAAACTGGTGGTTGCTTAAATATTCTTGATGAAGCTCTTCAAAGTTTTCGATCACACCGTTATGAACCAAAACGAGTGCTTGGTTTGCTGAAGTGTGAGGATGAGCATTCATTTCTGATGGTTTGCCATGGGTCGCCCAACGGGTATGTCCGATACCGATCGTTCCTGTTACTTCAGAAGTCACTTTTTCTTCCAAGTTTTTGATTCTTCCTTGGGCTTTCACTAAATGATCTGAAGTGCGATCAGCGACATAAAGACCTGCTGAGTCATAGCCACGATATTCCAAGCGTTCCAATCCGTTCAAAATAATCCGTTCTGCATTTGATTTTCCTACGATTCCTACAATTCCACACATAATGATAATCCTACTTTCAAAAAATTTAGTTTGACATTATGTATTTCTATCTGCGTAGCAAGTCTTTGTCATCATCTTGCGATGAGATTTGTTCTTGCCTGTAGAGTGCAGTCCCTAGAGTCATCCGCCGAATGTTTCGATAAACTCTTTCCTCGTCATCTGTTTCCAGATCAGGCGCTATCCTTATTGGTCTATCTATCCTCCTTGTGAGATATTTTATAGAAATACAAGCAATATCATAATATCTATTCCTGTTTCTGTCAACTGAAAGTTATATAAAAATAATTGGTATAGTTATTGGTAAGGCTGATCTGAACCTGTCTAAAGGGAATCAAAACAGCTGACATAGCTTTGTCGAATAAGATTCCCAAGAAATTTCCTCATAAAGCTATGCTTTTTTTTTTTTAAGTTCGATACAATAAAAAAGTAAGAAAGTGAGGGAATGAAATGCCAGAATTTATAAATTGTATGACTTTTTCAGAGCTAAAGAAAATGGTAGCTTCGATAGAAACAGATCCTAATGTCACAGATGAAACAAAGGTCATGTTGGATACGGGCTGGGACAGCTTGCAAGAAATTTTGCCCGGGTCAGTCACCGTTGAAACCGCGCAAACATTCGAAGTCCAGGATGAACTAACAAAGGAATTTTTTGGTGGCTATGTGTTAGCTGAAAAAAGTGGAAAATTTGATGCGGTTGGAGACGAAGAAGCAGTGATCGTCATTAAAAATCTATACTAATTATGGGAAAGGTGAAAAGTTAGGTGGGAAAATGAATAAAAGAAGATGGATCGCAGTGGCGATCGCAGCAGGGTTATTTATCTGCTCGGGGATTTTTTCAGCAATCACAAATCGTCCAGAGCAAGAGGAAACTCAGACGCTGCAAGGGTTAAATGCTTTGTTCTATGGAAGTAATGCGATCGAAGAGACAACGTTAGTTGCCGGAGATCAAGACAATCGCATCGTTCGCTTATCTTTAGAAGGAACGATCGCCAGCAGCTCCAGTGGCGGCTTATTCACGACAGAATCTTATGATCATCAGCGGTTTTTAGAAGAACTACGGATGATCCAAGAAGATCCAACTATTGGGGGCATTTTGATGGAAGTCAATACCCCTGGAGGCGGCGTCTATGAAAGTGCCGAGATTGCTCGTGAGTTAGCAAAAATCAAAGAGTTAGGGATTCCGATGTATGTCAGCATGAAAAATATGGCAGCTAGTGGCGGTTATTATATCTCGGCAGGTGCTGATAAAATTTTTGCAACGGATGAAACGATTACCGGTTCAATCGGGGTGATCATGTCAGGGCTCAACTATGCCGGCTTATTCGAAAAGCTAGGGATCGAAGACAATACGTATAAAAGTGGTGCACTAAAAGATGTAGGTTCAGCAACGAGAGAACCAACAGAAGCCGACAAAGAAGTCTTGCAAACCTATGTCGACAATGCCTATGGTCGGTTCGTTAAAATCGTAGCAGAAGGACGTGGCATGACAGAAGAAGCTGTCAGAAAAATCGCTGATGGCCGCATCTATGATGGTCAGCAAGCAGTGTCTGTTGGCTTAGTAGATGAAATCGGCTTTCCTGAAGATACATTAGCAGCAATGCAAGCAGATCTAGGCTTGGAAGATGCCGAGATTTTCAGCTATGACGTTTCATCTACTGGATTTGCTTCTACTTGGTTAGGTTCAAGTTTAGCCGAACTGCAAGGATTAAAAGAATCAAACACAGAGCGAGTGATCCAATTGATGGAAAGCCTTGGAACCAGCGATGCTCCTAAACCTCTTTATTACTATGGAGGTGAATAACTATGACAGAGAAAAACAAGTATTCCGCTGGCGCATCGTCAACGGATGACAATCACACAAGTACGTCAATCGATCAAAGGGAACAGCGGGAAACTTCCACACCGGCAACCGGTCAAACGGATGTGCCAACTGAAGCACAGGTTTCAGAAACAACCGAACCAGTAAACGCCAGCAAAGCGATGAGAAACGGACAAGTAAACCATCCCGATGATTTTTATCAACAAGTCTTGACGTCTTTTAAGGAAGAAGAGTATACCCAAAGCGAGATCGAAGAAAGACAAAAAGCGTGGCAACATTTTGAAGAACCTGAAAAACAGACCGAAGACAAACGGTTCTTTAATGACTTTCCTAGTTACTTTTTTGCCGGTTTTTGGATCCGTCTGTTTGCTTTTTTAGTGGATCTTCTAGTGATCCGGGCAATCACGCAAATAACGATCGGCAGTATCTATAATCTAGCGAATCTAACGGCAACTAACCAGCGGTTTGGCCTTTACAACATCTGTGCCTTAGTGATCTATCTCGGCTATTTTGTTCTGATGACGAAGCTGAATCATGGTCAAACAATTGGGAAAATGCTTTTTGGCATCCGCGTTATTTCTTTCGTCGAAGAAGAACTCAGCTGGCAAACGGTCTTGATCCGCGAACTTTGCGGGCGCTATGTGCTGCAATTCAATGTTTTCTTTTATCTCGGTTACCTGCCAATCATTTTTAATAAAAATAAGCAACAAGCTGCGGATTATTTTGCTGAGACGAGTGTGGTGACCATCAATCTGATCAAAGCCTTTAATAAACAGGTAGATGCCAATCATGTAATGGTTGGTGCACAGAACTAACTAGCAGATCAAGCAAGTAGTAAAGGAGGGATCGTGAATGGGTGAGACGATTGATTTTCCAGGACCAAATGAACGGCTTCGTCTGGCGGCAGAAAAAGCCTACCAGTCAAAAGAGTTTTTGCAAGCTTTTCGCCTGTACAATGAACTCTATCAAAAAAACGCCAATTTTGAGATCAATCAATGGCTGGTTGAATGTCTGCAGCAGCTGAATGATTTTGCCAAAGCGTTAGATCTGGCGGAAGACTATTTGGATGAATATCTAAAAGAAACCGATGGATATTTACAAATTGGTCATCTGCTGATCTTGGATGGACAGTATTTAAAAGCTCGGCGCTGGCTTACATTAGGTAAAAAAACAAAAATTGCGAGCCGCTACCAGGAACAGTTAGCAAGTGAATTAGCTAAAGTAGAAGAAGTGCAGCAAATTTTAGGGCTGGAAGATTTTCATGGGAAACGCAAGCATCTACGTGCACTGAACGAAGCCAATCAACCGGTGAGTGCAACAGAATGGCACGTTTTTACCCAAGCCATTACCAAACCACAATTTGTCACACTAATGCATGAAACGCTGGCGTCCATCAAAAATCCGTATTTACTGCCTAAATTAGTGGATGAGCTGGTGCGTTTAGAAGTAGACGAACCATTTGAACTGATCGATTACCTTGGGAATATGCAGCAGATCGTTCCGAAAAAGGTGAAACTTTTGCAAGAGGATGACGCTGTTAAGGCGATCAAGAAAGAGATTGACGAAACGATCGCCCAAGAGGATCCGATTTTAGCAGAAAGTGTCTCAGCAGAAATCAATGATCATTTAGCTATCAGCTACCCATTTTTACCAGCAAAAGAAGAGGCAAAAGCGTGGGTGGCAAGCTACGTTGCAGATTATCGCGGGTTATTTGAAGAAAAAGAACAGCCAAAAGCAGCGAATGAAATAGAAGAGCGCAAACGACACTTGCGCAATATCCTACGATTGAGCATTCGCTGAAAGAAAAATTCGCAACTTTCATGGTAAAATGTTTACAATTAAACAACGTTAGTGTACTATTTAAAGGTATGCATGAAGCTATTTCATATGTAAATCAATTAATATTCGGAGGGAAATAAATGACTGCAAAATGGGAAAAAACAGGCACCAATGATGGTGTTTTGACATTTACGATCGCTCAAGCAGAAATCCAAAAAGGCTTGACGACTGCATTCAATAAAGTGAAAGGCAATCTTAACGTACCTGGCTTCCGTAAAGGAAAAGTGTCACGCCAAGTATTTAACCGTATGTATGGCGAAGAAGCGTTGTATGAAGATGCATTGAACGCTGTTCTTCCAGAAGCTTATGAAGCTGCTGTAAAAGAAGCAGGGATCGATCCTGTTGCGCAACCAAAAATCGACGTTGACAGCATGGAAAAAGGCCAAGATTGGGTAATCAAAGCAGAAGTTACTGTAAAACCTGAAGTAAAACTTGGTGATTACAAAGAATTAACAGTTGAAAAACAAGACCGTGAAGTAACAGAAGAAGACGTGGATGCACGCATCAAACGTGAACAAGAAGCACAAGCTGAATTAGTTATCAAAGAAGACGAAGCAGCTGAAAATGGCGACACAGTCGTTATCGACTTTGAAGGCTTCTTAGGGGAAGAAACATTTGAAGGCGGCAAAGGTGAAAACTACTCACTTGAACTTGGCTCAAACTCATTCATCCCTGGCTTTGAAGAACAATTAGTGGGAACAAAAGCTGGCGATAGCAAAGACGTTACCGTGACTTTCCCAGAAGATTACCAAGCAGAAGATCTAGCTGGTAAAGAAGCAGTTTTCAAAGTAACGGTTCATGAAGTCAAAGCAAAAGAACTTCCTGAATTAGATGATGAATTCGCAAAAGACGTTGATGACAGCGTTGAATCATTAGCTGAATTAAAAGAAAAATACCGTGCTGAATTGACAGAAACAAAAGAAAAAGCAGCAGAAGATGCAAAAGACGAAGCTGCAATCCGTCAAGCAGTTGAAAATGCAGAAATCGTTGAATTACCACATTCAATGGTGCATGACGAAGTTCACCGTTCAATGGATGAATTCTTAAACAACATGCAACGTCAAGGAATTTCACCAGAAATGTACTATCAATTAACTGGATCAACTGAAGCTGATCTGCACACACAATTCGAAGGCGAAGCAGAAACACGCGTGAAAACAAACCTTGTCATTGAAGCAATCGCTAAAGCAGAAGGTTTGGAAGCAACAGAAGAAGATATCGAAAACGAAATCAAAGAACTTTCTGAAGCTTACAACATGCCAGTGGATCAAATCAAACGCGTCTTAACAGAAGACATGTTGAAACATGATATCACAATGAAAAAAGCAGTTGAACTTGTAACAGGTACTGCAAAAGAAGCGTAAGCAAAACTCTTAAAAGCGGCGAACATCTACCGGTGTTTGCCGTTTTTTCATGGGAGTAAAAATGGAGATTTTGGAATTACTAACAAATGATAAGAAAACATTAGGCAAAGTAAAAAGAACTTTTTCTTTCAAAAAAGTTATGATATGATTGTTTAAGACTGCAAAGTTAGTAAACCAAATTCCACTCCTTTAAATAGGTTGGAAAATTTTCAAGGGGTGAACAGTATGTACGATAATACAAACGGTAATGAAGCTGTTCGTTGTTCTTTTTGTGGAAAAACACAAGAAGAGGTGAAAAAGATCGTTGCAGGTCCTGGGGTCTATATCTGTAATGAATGCATCGATTTGTGCAAAGAAATCATTGATGAAGAGTTTTACGAAGAAGCAGTTCGGGAATTTACTGAAGTGCCGAAACCGCAAGAACTATTGAATGTTCTCAATGAATATGTGATTGGACAAGATCGTGCCAAACGAACATTGGCTGTAGCGGTTTACAATCACTACAAACGGGTCAATGTAGAAACGACAGCTGAAGATGTAGAATTACAAAAAAGCAATATTTGCTTGATTGGACCAACGGGTTCAGGGAAAACATTCTTAGCACAAACGTTAGCACGTTCTCTGAATGTGCCATTTGCAATCGCTGATGCAACTAGTTTGACAGAAGCCGGCTATGTCGGTGAAGATGTGGAAAATATTCTTTTGAAACTGTTACAAGCTGCTGATTATAATGTAGAGATGGCCGAAAAAGGGATTATCTATATTGATGAGATCGATAAAATCGCCCGTAAGAGTGAGAACGTATCGATTACTCGTGATGTCTCTGGTGAAGGTGTTCAGCAAGCTTTATTGAAGATCCTAGAAGGAACCACTGCTAGTGTGCCGCCTCAAGGTGGACGGAAACATCCGCATCAAGAGATGATCCAAATCGATACGACCAATATTCTCTTTATAGTTGGTGGGGCGTTTGACGGGATCGAAACAATTGTTAAAAACCGCTTAGGTGAAAAAACTATTGGATTTGGTACAAACAACAAACGTCTTGAAGAAGGCGAGAGCGTGATGCAACAGATCATTCCTGAAGACTTGCTTAAATTCGGTTTGATCCCTGAATTTATCGGTCGCTTGCCAGTGATGGCTGCTTTAGAGAAATTGACGGTAGATGATTTAGTGCATATTTTGACTGAACCTAAAAATGCCCTTGTCAAACAATATCAAAAATTGATGGCATTAGATGATACAGAACTCGAATTTGAGCCAGAGGCTTTACGTGCGATTGCTGCGCAAGCAATTGAGCGAAACACCGGAGCTCGTGGATTACGTTCGATCATCGAAAATATTATGATGGAAGTCATGTTCAATGTTCCTTCTGATGAGTCGATTCAAAAAGTCACTATTACGGAAGATGCTGCGAAAGGACTTGGCGAACCAAAAATCATTTACAATGAAGAGACCAAAAAAGCAGTCTAATCGAGACCAAGTCGGATAGTTTCATTGCTATCCGGCTTTCTTTTTGAAAAAAATGAAAAGGAGCGATCCAATGAAAGTACATGATGCTGAGATCGTCATCAGTGCTGTATCACCAGCACAATACCCAGATACACCCTTACCGGAGATTGCCTTAGCAGGGCGATCCAATGTCGGTAAATCATCCTTTATCAATACATTGATTAACCGTAAAAACTTAGCCCGTACCTCGTCAAAACCGGGGAAGACCCAAACGTTGAACTTTTATTTGATTGAAAATACGCTGCATTTTGTCGATGTCCCTGGCTATGGCTATGCAAAAGTATCGAAAACCGAGCGAGCGAAATGGGGGAAAATGATTGAAACGTACCTCGAACAAAGAGAGCAGCTGCGAGCAGTAGTATCTTTGGTTGATTTACGTCATGCACCTTCTCAAGAAGATATTCAAATGTATGAATTTTTAAAGTATTATGAGATCCCTGTGATCGTGGTTGCTACCAAAGCAGATAAAATTCCTCGTGGAAAATGGAACAAGCACGAGAGTATGATCAAAAAAGCGTTGTCCTTTGATCCAGCAGATACGTTTATCCTATTTTCTTCTATTACCAAACAAGGAAAAGAAGAAGCATGGAAAGCGATTGAAGCAGCAATAAAATAATTATTAATTCGGAAACCGAAGCAAAGAAGTGCCTTGCTTCGGTTTTTCGCATTTTATAGTGGAAATTAGCTGATTTATGCTATTCTACGCAGCGTAGAGTGCTAAATTTGCCCAATTTTAGCGAAAATCTCCTTGTTATTTGTTAAACTTGTAACAAGGAGGTGTGGTCGAATGCATGAAACATTGAGTAAAAAACTAAAAGAGTATCGATCAAGGCATAACTTAACTCAGAAGGAATTAGCTGTAAGGTTATTTGTTTCTGATAAGGCCATTTCAAAATGGGAACGAGGGAATGGATTGCCAGATATTGAGACATTGGTTCATCTAGCCGATTTACTAGGGACACCAGTGGAAGAGTTACTAAAAGAAAAGAAAGAAACCTATTATTATGAATACAAAAGTGAACGGATGGTTCTGCGGCTTCCGTTAATGCACATTTTGATTCCCAATTTATTCTTATTGCTGAATCAAGTGACGAGCGTTCGAGAGTTTTTTGTTCTGATGAAAGAGTTACCAACTGCCAGCGGCTGGTTTAGCCTTGGTGTTAAAGCCAAAGGGGTTATTGCTTTGGGAATTGTCAGCTTAGGCTTTTTATCGATTGGCTTATTGTCCTTCGGAATGCTGGGGATTGGGACAGTCAGCACCGGTGTTATTGCAATAGGGAACCTCTGTTTTGGCTTTTTAGTTGGGATTGGCAATCTTGCTGTCGGCTCGATTGTTGTCGGTAATCTTGGCATTGGCTGGCTCGCTCTAGCAAATGTTGCGATCGCGTGGATTGGGGTTGCCAATTACGGTGTGGGGAGTTTTATGGCTGTTTTGCCATCAAATTCAACCACGGAAGATTTTAACCAAGCGATTCAACAACTCTTAGCCTCGGAGATCCCTGACTTGATCAAGACCACTATCTTTGAACCAATGATTCATTTTACAAATTCACCGATTTTTGTGGTGATCTTCGTGATGACGATCTTAGCAGCCGTCTTCCTTATTCTCTGCTTGTTGACCATTGGCTTAGTGCGCTTACGTCAAAGCATGATGTATGAAGAGCTATAAGGAAACCATTAGATGCCAATTCTGATTGCTGCATTTAAGTAGACTCAGTGGCTCATTTTCTATTCGCATAAGTAAAAAGGCAAGGGACGGAAGCGTCCTTTGCCTTTTTTATTATTGACTTTAGTCAGTTTCGTTCGCGTAGCGTACGAAACAAAAAAACCGCGCGTTTCTACGCGTGGACGAGATAGCTTTAGCGATAAAAAACTCCTTTCGATATACTAATAGTGGCTACCAACCGCATATCAGATCGAAAGGAGTTTTTTTATGTCTAACGACGATAAAAGTTTAGCACATACTAGATGGAATTGTAAGTATCACATAGTCTTCACCCCGAAGTATCGACGAAAAGTGATTTATGGAAAGTTAAGAGTAAGTATTGGTCAGATAGTAAGAAAATTGTGTGAGATGAAGGATGTTGAAATCATCGAAGCTCATGCCATGCCTGGCCATATTCATATGTTAGTAAGAATACCACCAAAGATTAGTATTTCTAGTTTTATGGGCTACTTAAAAGGACGAAGTGCAACCTTAATCCATGAAAAACATGCGAATTTGAAATATAAGTATGGGAATAAAAGCTTTTGGTCCAAAGGATACTACGTGAGTACGGTTGGTTTAAATCAAAAAACAATTGAAAAATATATTCGAGAACAAGAAGCAGATGATCGAATAAGAGATAGTATAAGTAAACAAGAGTATGTAGATCCATTTAAATAGTGAAAGAGAGATAGGGCTGTGAGCGGTTGGTGGTCATTTAAAAAGCCCCTTTTAAGGGGCTAGCGAGTGGTGAGCCCTTCTAGGGCTGTTAAAAAGCCACCCGTTTCACGGGTGGATATTTACTAGTCTGCTTTCTTACTATCTTTTGGTTGTTTTTTATTCTCATCATCAGGTTCGTTTTTTAAGAAACGTTCAATATCGTTTTGTTCCTTTTTATTGTCCTTATCGTTATCGGGAAGAAAGGCAAAATCATCAAACATTTTATCTAGCGAGTCTTCTCGTTGGAATTTTAAGCCCATAGGTTCACCTCCAAGCGCCTTTAGTTTACCACGAAAGGTGTGAGATTTCATCAAAAAAAAGCGAAATAGTGTTCAATCGTTTCTCCCTTTACTATAATTAAAGAAAGGGGATAGAAAAGAGGGATAGCGATGATCAAAACTGAAAAAATCTATGGCTTTCTACAATCGACACAAATGGAAGCATCACAGTTGCGTTTGTTGATTGAGAATTGGTTCACTTTGGTTCGTCTTAGCTATCAGCCGACGGAATATTACTACAATCAGCAAGAAAAGAAACCCTACGATTTTAATGAAATCAGTCGGTTGTTGCATAATGCCCCTGAAGAAATCAATACAGAAATTATTGTGACGGATGGCCAAAATGAGTCCAGTATCCATGTCATTCAAGAAGCAGTGTTGCAACGACATCTGTTTACAAAAGACGTATTTTCCACGCAAAAACCAGTGATTTTAAGTTACTTCGATGAAACGATGCAAAGAGATGGCTTGTTCGGCTATTTGCGTTCATATGATGAGTACTTGATGCATAACGTCGAGCGAATCGAGAAAAGACAAAATTTTCAATCGATTGCTGAAATCAACGCGTTACCGAAGCGGAAAAATTTTGAACAAGAAATCGTCATCGACTGCAATCAGTTTTCTGGTTACGATGTTTTTTACAATGGCTATACACTGACCTCTTGCTGGCGAATGTACTTTTCGGCATTCTACGCGCATATCATTCCTCAGGTGATCATTACGGATGCGCAACAAGTTGAGCAAGTCCAAGTGAGAGATCAAGGAATCGTGATGGTGGAATTGTATCGCGATCCATTTCAGTGGGATCACGAGTTGAATCTTTCTTACCAGCGTTTGTTTCGTGATCAAACTGGGATCGATCAATTGACATGGGATAACGGCGTCGGTATTTTAAGAGAACCATATATTGAATACGCCTTTGGCGATCACTTGATCCAAACCATCCAATACCAAAATGATCGGATGCAGCCGACAACTAAGCGTAACGCGACACATTTCGTCACTCGAAGCTTCGACCTGGTGAATGAAGAGTACCAGGAGCGTCGGGTAAAAGGTTACTTGAATGCACAAGCATATTTTCCTTGGATTGATCAAGAGCGGTTGCGCATGATGGATTATATCGTATTAAAACCGGAATTGACTGTAGATGATGGGGTCGAGGCATATGCCTTTTATATTCGGAATCACCTCGAAATTGATTACTCAGAGGATCGCTTTAAAGACTACACGGCTTGCTTACAATTTTATTTACCAGAAACAGCCCTGAAGGAGCTGCCGATAGACGGATTGAAAGCAGCGATGCCGGATGTTCATTTTGGGTATTTGCACCGCACGCGCAAATATACGTGGGTTAACCTAAAGAAGGATGGGAAAAAACTACGCGTATATTTTATGAATACCCAAAAGCTAGTCGAACAGCAGCTCTTTACCAATCAAGAATGAAAAAGACCCGCAAGATCACCAGGATCTTGCGGGTCTTTTCAATTAGGCTGTTTGCTCAGGCGCTTTTTTCAACAAACCGAATACGACGCCAGAAACGATTGCACCGATCAAGATGAATAGCAAGAACAAAATTGGTTTAGATAATAATAGGACAACGAAGATCCCACCGTGTGGGGCCATTAATTGGATATCAAAGGCACCGACAAGCGCACCAGTCAGTGCAGAACCGACGATAAAGCTTGGGATCGCCCGTAGTGGATCTGCTGCTGCAAATGGGATCGCACCTTCAGTGACGAAGGATAGCCCCATGACGATATTTGTCAAACCTGCTTCTTTTTGGTCTTTCGTGAATTTGTTTTTGAACAATAGTGTTGCGACAAAAATTGCCAATGGAGGAACCATTCCGCCGGCCATTACTGATGCCATCACGACGCTACCACCTTCAGCAACGGTGGTTGCCAATGTTGCAGTACCGAAAACATAAGCGGCTTTGTTGATTGGGCCACCTAAATCGGCTGCCATCATCGCTGCTAGCAACGCACCAAGCAAAGCAGCATTTGTGCCACTTAAGCCGGTCAGGAAGCTGTTTAAACCATCGTTGATGGCTTTCATTGGCACGTTGATCAATAACATCAAGAAACCAGTGATCAAAAGACCGAAAACAGGGTAGAAGAGGATCGTTTTGATTCCTTCTAATGATTTTGGTAAGCCTTTGAATAATGAACGTAAGAACTTAATGACGTAACCAGCTAGGAAACCGCCGATCAAGGCACCTAAGAAACCAGCACCACCTGTATTTGCTAAAGCACCTGCTGCGAAACCGACGATCAATCCAGGTCGGTCACTGATACTTGAAGCGATAAATCCAGCTAAGACAGGTAGCATAAAACCAAATGCCGCGCTACCGATTTGATTGAACCAAGAAGCTGCTTGGTTGTAGTTTCCTAATTGACTCAAGGCATCTTGAGGGACACCCATGAACTGGTCAACCATGAAGGAAATAGCGATCATGATTCCACCGGCAATAACAAATGGCAGCATATGAGAAACACCATTCATCAAATCTTTATAGATTCGTTGACCGACTGAACCATCAGCAGAAGCGTCCTCTTTATCAGAAGCTTGGCCGCTACCATGAAAAACAGGAGCAGTTCCGCTCATTGCTTCATTGATTAATTGCTCGGTTTTACGGATACCATCGCTGACTGGACGGTTTACTAAATGTTTGCCGTCAAAGCGATCCATTTCAACTTTTTTATCGGCAGCTACGATCACACCAGTAGCTCGGGCGATATCAGCTTCTGTTAGACGATTTTTGATTCCTTCTGAACCATTTGTTTCAACTTTGATGTCAACGCCAAGTTCTTTGGCTTTCTTTTTCAAAGCATCTTCTGCCATGTAGGTATGGGCGATCCCTGTTGGGCAAGCTGTAACTGCGACGATATAGGGACGTTCGCTAGTAGGTGCTGCTTCTTGGTTTGCCGCTTCTTCTGCTAAAGCATCGGCTTCTTGCTGTGCCTCAGCTTCTGAGAAAAGTTGCTGTACTTGATCAGCAGTTGTCGCTGTTTTTAATTTAGCAACGAAATCTGGATCGATCAATAAGCGAGAGAGAGCTGCTAATGCTTGTAAATGAGTATCATTTGCTCCTTCTGGTGCTGCAATCATAAAGAAGAGGTACGTTGGTTGTCCATCTAACGCCTCATAGTCGACACCCGCATTACTTTTTGCGAATAAGACCGTCGCTTCTTTGACCGCACTATTTTTGGCATGGGGCATTGCGATGCCGTCACCTAGCCCTGTTGATGTTTGGGCTTCTCGGGCAAGAATTCCTTCTTTGTAGACTTCGATATCTGAAATTCGTCCGACAGCATATAATTTTGCGACCATTTCATCAATGGCACCTTTTTTGTCTGTTGCTTGCAAGTCCATGATCATGGCATCTTTCAGCATCAACTCGTTGATTTTCATTTTTTCCATCCTCCTATAAATTTACTTGTTCAATAATGACTTCCGGTAGTAGTTCTTCGATAAATGACGCCTCAGCTAAATCATCAGAAAAAGCAGTAGCACTGCCACAAGCGACACCCCATTTGAATGCGTCAACCACATCTTTGGTCTTCGCGTAACGTCCAATGAATCCAGCAATCATGGAATCTCCAGCACCAACTGAATTTTTCAAAGGTCGTTTCAACACATTGGAGCGATAGATTTCATTGCCAGTAAAGAGCAGGGCACCATCACCACCTAGAGAGACGATGACATTTTTAGCACCATCCTTTAACATTTTTTGACCATAAGGCAAAATATCTTCGATTGTTGAAAAAGAAGTTTCATATAGTTCGGCTAATTCATGATTATTTGGTTTGATCAACAAAGGTTGATCCGTTAAAGCATCAAAAAGTTCCGCACCGGTCGTATCAATGACAAATTCCGCACCGGCTTCTTTAACGATTTTGATCAATTCTTTATAAAAGTCGGCTGGAAGACCAGCTGGTTTACTTCCTGATAGGATGACGATGTCTTCGGCAGAAAGAGCGGCTAGTTGTTGTTTTAGTCCGGCGATTTCCTTGTCACTGATCACTGGACCAAGCCCGTTGATCTCAGTTTCTTCGCCAGATTTTAATTTGATATTGATTCGGGTATCGGCAGCGACTTGTGTAAAGTTGCTGTTGATTTCCTCTTTAGTCAGCCACTCTTCAATAAAACGACCAGTAAATCCGCCAACAAAACCAAGGGCAGTCGAGGAAATGCCAATTCGCTTCAAAATCCGTGAGACATTGATTCCCTTGCCACCAGGTAGTTTAAAGTCTTGTTTCATTCGATTAAGGGCACCGATCTCCAAATGATCGACGTGGACGATAAAATCGATCGATGGATTGAGTGTTACTGTGTAAATCATTGTATTACCTCCATAATGGTTGTTTTTGCTCTGAATTTCGCTAAATAGTTTTTTGGGCAATAATCGGTGATGATCGTAGCCCCTTCAATAAAGGCAACTTGAGCAAAAGTTGTTTGCTGAAATTTGGAATGGTCTAGCAAGACATAGGCTTGTTGACTGTGCTCTAGTGCAATCTGCTTGATCAGGGCTTCTTCAGGATCGGGTGTGGTGAACCCAGCCTCAGAGTGAGCCCCGTTCATGCCCATAAAACAACGATTAAAGCGTAGTTTTCGCAGTTGTTCTCCAGCATTGATCCCTAACACAGCGTTCGTAGTTATCTTAATGGTTCCCCCTAAAATCATGGTGTCGATCCCGTGATCAATCAGTAGGGAAGCGTGCTTGACGGAATTTGTGACCACCTTAAGGCCTGTGATAGCCGATAGGAAAGGAATCATTTCGAGGGTCGTTGTTCCAGCATCTAAGTAAATGACTTCACCATTTTTGATCGTCTGGGCAGCTGCTTTTGCTATTTTTTGCTTTTCCGTTTGAAACTTCGCCGTTTTTTCTGACATGTTTGGTTCGAAGCCTAATTGCTGGCTTTTCTTGGCTCCACCGTGAATTCTGACTAAAAATCCTTTGTCTTCCAATTCTTGCAGGTCTCTGCGGATCGTTGATTCTGAAGCATCCAACAGTTGAATCAGTTCACTGACCTTGACGATCTCTTCTTGTTCCAATCGTGCCAAAATTGCTTGATGACGCTCCTCTGTAAGCATTTTCATCACCTCTTCACTTGCCATGATACCATATGATTCATTCAAAATCAATCACAAACAGTAAAAAACATTCATAATGTAAGCGTGAATAATTATAATCGGTCATAAACGGTCATGATAACCGTCATTTTGATTTGATCGCTATCCTTATATTTGACAATTTTTACTATTATTTGGCTTAATTGAAGTAAGGGGGGATAAATAAATGAATAACAAAGTCATTTTACAAGGGTTCGAATGGGACCTGCCGGCAGATAGCCAGCATTGGAACAAATTGAAAGAAATGAGTAAAGAAATCAAAGAGTATGGATTTACCGCAATTTGGCTGCCACCTGCCTATAAAGGGACAGCTGGGTCCGAAGACGTTGGGTATGGTGTCTATGATTATTATGATCTAGGCGAGTTCGATCAAAAGGGGTCGGTGCCAACAAAATATGGGACAAAGGATGAATATCTAGAAGCTATCAAAGCACTGCAAGAACAAGGAGTAGAGGTTTATGCCGACATCGTCTTCAATCACTTGATTGGTGCCGATGAAAAAGAAGTCGTTCCGGCGGTCAAATACAATACCGAAAACCGGAATGAACCGATCAGTGATGAGGAAGAAATCGAAGCCTGGACCAAGTTCACCTTCCCAGGACGTCAGGGGACGTACAATGATTACGTTTGGACGTGGCATAATTTTTCTGGTGTCGATTATGATGACCGCAACAAAGACCACGGGATTTTTAACTTCGCTGATAAGGGCTGGGAAAACCAAGTGGATGATGAGATGGGCAATTACGACTATTTAATGGGTTGTGACTTGGACATGGAAAATCCCGAAACAGTGGAACAACTCAATAAATGGGGCCAATGGTACCAAGAACTGACCGGCGTTGATGGGTATCGACTAGATGCGGTGAAACACATTGAGTTCAACTATTACGCAGATTGGATCTTGAATCGTCGGGAAGAAAAAGGCAAACCACTATTTGTTGTTGGAGAATATTGGTCAGGGGATCTGCCAAAATTAGAAGAGTATTTAGATTCTTCAGGAAATCTGATTTATTTATTCGATGTGCCTTTGCACTATAATTTATATGAAGCATCTCACTCGAATGGCGAATATGATATGAGTCAAATTTTTGCCGGTACACTGACTGCCGCGCGCGAAGATTATGCGGTGACTTTTGTAGACAATCATGATACGCAAGTCGGACAAAGTTTACAATCTTGGATAGACGGATGGTTTAAAGTCCATGCCTATTCATTGATCCTTTTACGTAAAGCTGGCGTACCCGTAGTTTTCTGGGGGGATTTATTTGGGATTCCCGCGCAAGAAATCGCCCCTGTTGGTGATGCTTTGGTCCATATGCTGAAACTTCGAGAGAAGCTTGCATTTGGGAATCAAGTGGACTATTTTGATGATCCTAACTGTATCGGCTGGGTATTAACTGGCGATTATGAACATGAGCTTTCTGGATTAGCGGTCGTGATGACCAATGCCCAAGGAGCGGAAAAAGAAATGACCATCAGCGCGATCCATGGTGGAGAGACCTTCGTGGATATATTAAAGAATAATGAAGCGAAAGTGGTTTTAGATGACACCGGAAAAGGACTTTTCCCGGTCAATGATGGACAAGTATCGATCTATGTGAATGAAAAGCTAGTGGAGAAATATTTTAGCTGATTTTCATTAATAAAACTAATAAAGAGGCTGGTAAGTTTACAGCCTCTTTATTATGTAAACAAATATGGACTGACTTTTTTCTTTCAAAACGGAAGGCATCGTAAAGAAAAAAATCAAAGCGCTTTTAATTAAAAGTTTTCAAAGCGTTCGGTTTTCCCCTTTCCCGGATAATGCTATAATTGAGAAGATTGAGAAAGAAAGGATGTTTAAAATCATGTCATCCAAAAGTGAATTACTTGAACGCATGAATCCACTGCAAAAAGAAGCCGTTATGCATACGGAAGGACCGTTGCTGCTGATGGCAGGGGCAGGAAGCGGGAAGACCCGTGTCCTAACCCACCGAATCGCCTATTTAATAGAAGAAAAAAATGTAAATCCATGGAACATTTTAGCCATCACTTTTACCAATAAAGCGGCGCGGGAAATGAAGGAACGGGTCAGCCAATTATTAGGTTCCGGTGGAGAAGACGTTTGGGTCTCGACCTTCCACTCGATGTGTGTCAGAATCTTGCGCAGAGATGTTGATCGAATCGGTTATTCGAAGAATTTTACCATCATTGACTCTTCTGAGCAAAATACCCTGATGAAACGGGTATTAAAAGAATTGAATATCGATCCCAAAAAATATGATCCTCGTTCCATTTTGGGAACGATCTCTCATGCAAAGAACGAGCTATTGACACCTGAAGCTTACCAAGCCATGGAAGGTAGTCTATTTGAGCAAATCGTGGGTCGTTGTTATGAAAAATATCAAAAAGAGCTGCGCAATAATCAATGCATGGACTTCGATGATTTAATCATGAATACGATCCGCCTCTTCCAAGACAATGAAGATGCGCTGCAATTTTACCAACGGAAATTCCACTATATCCATGTCGATGAATACCAAGATACCAACCACGCCCAATACACGCTGGTCAATTTATTGGCCGCTCGTTTTCGAAATCTTTGTGTTGTTGGGGATGCGGACCAAAGTATTTACGGTTGGCGTGGTGCCAACATGCAAAATATTTTAGACTTTGAAAAAGACTATCCGGATGCCGCGACGATTTTGTTAGAGCAAAACTATCGTTCAACGCAAACGATTTTAAATGCGGCAAACCAAGTAATCAAAAATAACCGCAACCGTCCAGATAAAAATCTGTGGACAGAAAATCGTGATGGGGAAAAGATCACTTATTATCGCGGGGATAGTGAACGAGATGAAGCGCGATTTATCGTCAGTGAAATGCAGAAACAAATTGCAGAAAAGAACCGTAAATTCGGTGATTTTGCGATTTTGTATCGGACCAACGCGCAGTCACGGATCATTGAAGAAATGCTTTTAAAAGCCAACGTTCCTTATACGATGGTCGGCGGCAGAAAGTTCTATGACCGCAAAGAAATCCGTGATATTTTGGCTTATTTATCGGCGATCGCCAATCCACGAGATTCCATCAGCTTAGAGCGTATCATCAATGTACCAAAACGTGGGATCGGTGCGACATCCGTCGAGAAACTACGAGAGTTTGCGAATCTTCATGAATGGTCATTGTTAGAAGCAGCCATGAACGTCGAGTTGGCGAATATTTCGGGGAAGGCCGGCAAAGAATTAGGAAGCTTTGGGATGATGATGGATGGCTTCGCCCAAATGGTTCCTTACCTCTCAGTAACTGAACTGACGAAAGAAATATTAGAAAAAACGGGTTATCGTCAAGAGTTAGTCAACCAAAATAATTTAGAAGCACAAGCTAGACTTGAAAACCTGGAAGAATTTTTATCGGTTACCCAAGAATTCGACAAACGGTTTGAGGCGCAAAACGAAGACGATGCAGATGCACCAGATGAGAAGTTGAGTGTTTTCTTAAATGACTTAGCTTTATTGTCAGACGTCGATAGTTATGAAGAAGAAAGTAGTCAAGTGACTTTGATGACCTTGCATGCGGCAAAAGGACTAGAGTTTCCAGTGGTATTCTTAATTGGATTGGAAGAAAATATCTTCCCGCTTTCTCGAGCTTTAATGGAAGAAAGCGAACTCGAAGAAGAGCGGCGCCTTGCTTATGTGGGGATCACTCGTGCCGAGGAAGAGCTCTTTATGACCAACGCTTTTTCCAGAACATTATACGGCCGTACCCAATACAATCGTCCGTCACGGTTTATCGAAGAAATCGAACAAGATCTGCTGCAATCATTAGGCGAGCGTTCACAGCCTAAAGCTGCTGCACCGTTTCAACCAAAAGTCTTTAAACCGAGCTATACACAGCCGCGTCAAACGACCGTCGCTTCTAAGCAACAGACCTCTGCAGCGGGGAATACATGGCAAGTTGGCGAGAAAGTTCAACATAAAAAATGGGGAATCGGTACGGTCGTTCGGACGACTGGCAGCGCGCAAGACATCGAATTAGATGTGGCATTCCCACAACAAGGCGTCAAACGACTGTTGGCGGCCTTTGCGCCGATTGAAAAAGTTGAAAAATAAGGAGGATATTAGGATGGATGTCCCTTCAAAAGAAATCCAATCACGAGCAGAAGAGCTGCGTACGCAATTAAATCAGTACGCCTACGAATACTATGTAAAAGATCAACCTTCTGTTGAAGATTATATCTATGATCAGCTGTATGCAGAACTGGTTGAAATTGAAACCAACTACCCGCAGCTAGTAACCGAAGACTCGCCCACCCAACGAGTAGGTGGCATCATTTTACCTGGCTTTGAAAAAGTCACCCATGATATCCCACTTTATAGTTTGAACGATGTGTTTGATAAAGAAGGAATCGTGGCTTTTGATGCCCGTGTTCAAAAAGCATTGGGGAAAGCGGTAGATTATGTCTGCGAGCTAAAAATCGATGGATTGTCTATCTCATTAAAATATGAAGAAGGGCGCTTTGTTCGGGGAGCAACTCGAGGAGATGGTACGGTAGGTGAAAATATTACAGAAAACCTAAAGACCGTCAAATCGATCCCACTAAAATTAAAAGAACCAATCTCGTTAGAAGTTCGTGGCGAATGCTATATGCCAAAGGCTTCGTTTTTGAAATTGAATCAACAGCGAGAAGAAGAAGGGGTGGAAGTTTTCGCCAATCCGAGAAACGCAGCTGCTGGAAGCTTGCGACAATTAGACACACGGATCGCAGCCCAAAGGAACTTAAGCACCTTCTTGTACACACTGGCTGATTTTGGTCCGATTGAAGCCAATGATCAATTTTCGGCATTGAATGAATTAGATCAATTAGGCTTTCGTACAAATCACGAACGCAGAGTTTGCCACACCATCGATGAGGTGTGGGCATATATCGAAGAGTTTCATGACAAGCGCAGTGAGCTTCCTTACGAGATAGATGGTGTTGTCATCAAAGTCAATAATTTTAAAGATCAAGATGCGCTAGGCTTTACCGTAAAAGCACCCCGATGGGCGGCGGCATATAAATTTCCACCGGAAGAAGCGGAAACAGTGATCGAAACGATCGAATGGACCGTGGGACGAACGGGTGTTGTGACACCGACCGCTGTTATGACCCCTGTCCGGGTTGCCGGAACGACGGTCAGCCGTGCCAGTTTGCATAATGTAGATTTCATTAAAATGAAAGACATTCGCATTGGCGATTCGGTCATCATCTATAAGGCGGGGGACATTATTCCAGAGGTCGCGAAAGTCTTGGAAGAAAAACGCACGGAAGCAAGTCAACCCTTTGAATCGCCTACACATTGTCCCGAATGCGGGAGTGAGCTGATCCATTTAGATGAAGAAGTTGCCTTGCGTTGTATCAATCCGAAGTGTCCAGCGCAAATCAAAGAGGGGTTAAGCCACTTTGTTTCCCGAAATGCTATGAATATTGATGGTTTAGGGCCACGTGTTTTAGAGCAAATGTTCGATAAATCCTTAGTCAAAGATGTGGCCGACTTGTACTTTTTAACAGAAGAACAATTGCTGACCCTCGATAAAATCAAAGAGAAATCAGCTAATAACCTTTTGCGTGCCATCCATCAAAGCAAAGAAAATTCAGTTGAGCGCTTGATTTTCGGGCTAGGCATCCGTCATGTTGGTGCCAAAGCGGCTCGGATTTTAGCGGAACATTTTGGTGACCTTCGAACCCTTAGCAAAGCCAAAGAAGAAGAAATCATTTCGTTGGAAACCATTGGTGCTACAATTGCCGAAAGTGTCGTTACGTATTTTGACAATCAAGAAGTTCACGACCTTTTAGATGAACTTGAAAAAGCGGGTGTCAACTTTGCTTATCTAGGGCTGAGAACGGATCAATTGGAAGAAGTGGAGTCGCCATTTAAAGAGAAAACCGTCGTTTTAACAGGAAAATTAAGTCACTTCACTCGAGAAGAAGCCAAGGAACGAATTGAAAATCTCGGTGGGAAGGTAACAGGCAGTGTATCGAAAAAGACCGATATCGTTGTTGCTGGGGAAGAAGCAGGCAGCAAACTGACCAAAGCACAGTCCCTAGGCGTTACCGTTTGGGATGAAGCTCAAATGGTGGCTGCGATCGAAGGCAGTCATTCGGCAGATCAATAACTGTTAAGTATTGTCACAGATGAGAAGCAGTTGTTTCTTCTTGTCTAATTGAAATCATTTCTTCCCTGCAATACGAGGAAAGAAATGATTTCTGCTTTATTTGCAATTATATTTGATAATTTTCAAATTCTATTTCATGATTTGTTAAAAAAATGATACAATACATTGGAAAAACGTAAACGTAGATTACGGATGCGAGAAAGAGGAGGATTTTATGGCGATCAGCGAAGAACAAGTCAAACACGTTGCCAAACTAGCAAAACTTTCATTCTCAGATGATGAATTACATGAGTTTACCTCTCAGCTAGGAAAAATTATTGATATGGTAGAAACACTTGAAGAAGTGGATACTACAGGAGTACCCTTTACATCGAATGTCGCAGAAACGATCAATGTGATGCGTGAAGATGTAACGACAGGTGGCTGGGACCGTGATGAATTAATGAAAAATGTTCCAGAATCCGAAGAAGGCTTTATTAAAGTGCCTGCAATCATTGACAATGGGGAGGCGGGTGCCTAATGACTGAACTATATAATAAAAGCTTAGAAGAATTGCATAGCTTATTAGTGTCAAAGAAAATTACTGCGACAGATCTAACGAGCGAAACCTTTGCTCGCATTAAAGAAACAGAGCCAAAAGTCGATGCGTTTCTTGCATTGAACGAAGAAAAAGCCCATGCGCTAGCGCAAGCTATCGATCAAAAAGGTATCACTGAAAGCAATGTGTTGGCAGGGATTCCCATTGGGATCAAAGATAACATTGTTACCAAAGATCTACGCACAACAGCTGCTTCTAAAATTTTAGGCAACTTTGACCCAATCTACGATGCAACCGTCATGGACAAAGTTTACCAAGCAGACATGATTCCAGTAGGTAAGTTAAACATGGATGAATTTGCGATGGGGGCGAGTACGGAAACGTCGTTCTTTAAGAAAACAAAAAACGCTTGGGACGAGACAAAAGTACCTGGTGGTTCATCAGGTGGCTCGGCGGCTGCCGTTGCAGCGGGACAAGTCCCTTTATCATTAGGTAGTGATACGGGTGGTTCGATTCGCCAACCAGCAGCTTTCAATGGGATCGTCGGGTTGAAGCCAACATACGGACGGGTTTCTCGTTTTGGTTTGATCGCGTTTGCATCTTCGTTAGATCAAATTGGTCCAATGACCCGTGGGGTGAAAGACAATGCCATCGCATTAAATGCCATCAGTGGGTTTGATGCAAAAGATAGTACGTCAGCCGGGGCAGCTGTTCCTGATTTTACAGTAGGTTTGACTGGTGATATCAAAGGCATGAAAGTCGCTTTGCCAAAAGAATACTTAGGCGAAGGAATTCAAGCGGGCGTCCGAGAAGCGATCTTAAAAGCTGCAGACACTTTCCGTGCGTTAGGAGCGACCGTGGAAGAAGTCAGCTTGCCACATTCAAAATATGGGGTAGCTGTTTACTATATCATCGCTTCTTCAGAAGCAAGTTCTAATTTGCAACGTTTTGACGGCATCCGTTACGGTTTCCGTTCAGAAAATGTCAGCAATTTAGAAGATGTCTATGTTAATTCTCGCAGTGAAGGATTCGGGGAAGAAGTAAAACGTCGGATCATGTTAGGTACGTTTTCACTAAGTGCTGGCTACTACGATGCCTACTTCAAAAAAGCCGGTCAAGTACGAACGTTGATCAAACAAGATTTCGATAAGGTCTTCAGCCAATACGACTTGATCATTGGCCCAGCTTCCCCAACGGTAGCATTTGGTATTGGAGAAAATATCAATGATCCGATCACTATGTACTTGAATGATATTTTAACCATTCCTGTGAATTTAGCAGGACTGCCAGGGATGTCGATTCCAGCAGGTTTTTCTGAAGGACTGCCTGTCGGTTTGCAGATCATTGGGAAACATTTTGATGAAGCAACCATGTATAAAGCGGCTTATGCCTTTGAACAAGCAACTGATTTCCACACGAAAAAACCAGTGATTTTAGGAGGGGATAAGGCATGAACTTCGAAACAGTCATTGGGCTTGAAGTCCACGTAGAATTGAAAACAGAATCAAAGATTTTTTCTCCAGCACCTGCTCACTTTGGCGCTGAACCAAATAGCAACACGAATGTGATCGATTGGGGCTATCCAGGTGTTTTACCAGTAATGAACAAAGCGGCTATCGAATTTGGGATGAAAGCTGCGCTTGCGTTGAATTGTGAAATCTCAAAAGAAACGCATTTCGACCGCAAAAACTATTTCTATCCTGATAATCCAAAAGCCTATCAAATTTCACAATTCGATCAACCGATCGGTCATGATGGGTGGATCGAGATCGAAGTGGAAGGTAAAAAGAAAAAATCCGCATCGAGCGAGTTCATTTGGAAGAAGATGCCGGGAAAAACATGCACGGCAAAGGCGGTTATTCTTATGTTGATCTAAATCGTCAAGGAACCCCTTTGATCGAGATCGTTTCCGAAGCGGATATGCGTTCACCAGAAGAAGCATATGCGTATCTAGAAGCATTGCGTTCAATCATCTTGTTTACAGAAGTATCCGATGTGAAGATGGAAGAAGGTTCTATGCGTTGCGATGCGAATATTTCGTTGCGACCTTACGGCCAAGAACAATTCGGAACAAAAACAGAACTGAAAAACTTAAACTCTATGTCCTTCGTGAAAAAAGGTCTGGCATTTGAAGAAAAACGCCAAGCCAAAGTATTGCTTTCTGGAGGCGAGATCCAACAAGAAACTCGTCGTTTTGATGAAGCAACCAGCAAAACATTATTGATGCGTGTCAAAGAAGGTTCTTCTGATTATCGTTACTTCCCAGAACCAGATATCCCACGGTTTGTGATCGATGATGAATGGATCGAACGTGTACGTCAAAGCTTGCCAGAAATGCCGCAAAAACGTCGTGCCCGTTATATCTCTGAATTGGGCTTACCAGAATACGATGCAATGGTCTTGACTTTATCAAAAGAAATGTCCGATTTCTTTGAAAAAACCATTGATGCCGGTGCGGATCCCAAACAAGCTTCTAACTGGTTGATGGGTGAAGTTTCAGCGTATCTGAACAGTGAGAAATTGGAACTGCCAGAAACGAAATTGACACCAGATAATTTAGCGGGAATGATTCGTTTGATCGCCGATGGCACGATCAGTTCGAAGATTGCGAAAAAGTCTTCAAAGAATTGATCACAAACGGCGGCGACGCTGAAGAAGTCGTAAAAGCCAAAGGATTGATCCAATTATCAGATCCTGCGCAATTACTACCAATGATCAATGAAGTACTAGATAACAACCAACAATCCGTCGATGACTTCAAAAACGGAAAAGACCGTGCAGTCGGTTTCTTAGTTGGTCAAATCATGAAAGCAACCAAAGGACAAGCGAATCCAGGCGTTGTGAACAAGCTGTTGCAAGAAGAACTAGCAAAGCGATAAGAGGCAAGCGATGAAAAGAGCAAGAGTAATCTATAACCCGACATCTGGGAAAGAATTGATTCGAAAAAATTTAGCAGATATTTTAGATGTTTTGGAAAGAGGCGGTTATGAGGCGAGTGCATTTGCCACGACCGCTGCACCATTTTCCGCCCGTGATGAAGCAAGAAGAGCCGGTGAAGCTGGTTTTGATTTGGTGGTAGCGGCCGGTGGCGATGGTACGATCAATGAAGTCGTCAACGGAATCGCTCCATTAGAAAAACGCCCGAAGATGGCGATTATTCCTGGAGGAACCACCAATGACTACGCACGTGCACTAAAGATTCCTCGGACCGATATCAAAGCAGCTGCGGAAGTGATTTTAAAACAGCAGACGGTGAAGATGGATGTCGGAAAAACACCCAATACGTATTTTATCAACATTGCTGCTGGTGGACACTTAACGGAACTGACCTATGATGTTCCTTCTGAGTTGAAAAGTGTTTTTGGCTACTTAGCTTATCTAGCAAAAGGAGCCGAATTACTGCCCCGCGTCAAACCAATCAAAATGCATCTAAAGTATGAAGACGGAGAATACATTGGCGGAGCCTCAATGTTCTTTTTAGGACTAACGAATTCAGTAGGGGGATTTGAACAGATTGCCCCTGACGCTAAGCTTGACGATGGGAAGTTTTCACTGATTATTGTCAAAACAGCCAATATTTTTGAGATCGTCCATTTAGTCGCTTTGATGATGAATGGTGGCAAGCACATCAACGATCGTCGTCTGATTTATACGAAGACATCTTTTCTTGAAGTAGACGCGCCAGAACAGGTTAATCGTTTAATGATCAACCTTGATGGTGAATATGGCGGAGATGCTCCTATGCGCTTTGAAAATCTACACAATCATATCGAATTTTTTGCAAATGTTGATCAAATCCCTGATGATGCGGTCGTAGGTGAGCAGAACTATCAAGAAATGAGCGAAGGATTTATTAAAGAAGTCGAACGTCTTTCCGATGAGGACATCAATGGCGATGGCAAAATCGGCGACGAAACACAGTAAAGGATTTTCTTTTCATGCAAAGTGGAAGAACAGGGACTTTTGGACCTGTTCTTTTTTTAAAATGAATTGTGGAAAAAGTAATAGGATTATTTTTTCGGAAAGTTGATAGAACAGCTTTTCTTAAATTTTTGTAAAGAACGTTTTTTGAACGGTGTTTCACGAAATGTGTTTGTTTCACGTAAGTGTCGAAGGCAGTCAAAGATAAAACGAATAAAAATTATGAAAAAAGGACATTCTATCCTAAAAAAACGAACGTTAAGAATATATGCTCATTAAAGTTCGTTATTTCCGTATTTCTATGCAATCTAAGGATGCAAAAGCGGAGGAGAATATGCTATAATGGTGAAACGAAGAAATGGGGGGACCGGAATGGAGCAAATCGATTCTACAAAAGCGCTTGATCTGCTGAGAGATGACGCAGAACGAATCAAAAAGCTGATCCGAAACCAAGAAAATAGTTTATGTATCGCACAATGCAAAGCATTTGAAGAAGTGGTTGATACTCAGATGTATGGTCTATCACGGCAAGTGGCATTTGCGATCCGCTTGGGGATCGTCGATAATCAAACAGGACAACAATTGATGGCGGATCTTGAAAAAGATTTGAACCAATTGTACAGCGAGGTCTATGAAGACCAGCGGACACCTGAAATCGGCAAGGAGGCATAAACTTGCCAGAAAAAGTAAAGAAAAGACATTTATTAGATTATAGTATTCTCTTGCCGTATATTTTTATGTGTGTCACGGGTTTGATGATGGTCTATAGCTCCACGTCCTACGTCGCGATGACTGCTACAAAACCAACTACAGCTGCTTCTTATGTCATCAATCAAACGATCTTTTGGTTGGTGAGTCTAGTAGCGATCACTGTCATGTATAAAATGAAAACGGATGTTTTTCGGAACAAAAAATTTGTCCAGATCGCCATGATCGTGATCTTATTCTTATTGATCGCTGCCTTCTTCTTTCCAACAAGAAACGGGGCACATGGCTGGTTATCGATTGCTGGCTTTTCCATTCAACCAGCTGAGTACTTGAAGTTTATTGTTATTTGGTTCTTATCTGTAACGCTATCTTATCGTCAAAAAGGCATTCAACAGGAGTTTTGGAAAACGGTTTGGCGCCCAATCGGGATCGTTTTCGTCTATACCGGGATCATGGCCTTTTACCCAGACTTTGGGAATGCTGTGATCATCGTACTACTGGCTTTTGTCGTTTTGCTAGCTAGTGGGTTAAATTACTTGTACACCTTGATATTGGGGCTGGCAGGTATAATTGGAAGTATGTTGATCGTCCTATTTGTGAATCTAACCGGCGGTAAGCTTTTGCCAGCATATGTCTACAGTCGCTTTTCATCCTTTTTGAACCCGTTTGCTGATGAATACAATACTGGTCATCAAATGGTCAATGGGTATTACGCAATGTTCAACGGTGGGCTTTTCGGACGCGGACTTGGAAATAGTATCCAAAAACGTGGTTTCTTAAACGAAGCGCACACCGATTATATATTTTCGATCGTTATGGAAGAATTAGGCTTGATCCCATCGATCATCATTTTAGGTGTTTTATTTTATATGGTGGGACGGATCTTTCTTGTCGGTATTCGTTCAAGAGATCCCTTTAATTCCATGATGTGTATCGGCATAGGGGCTCTATTTATGTCCCAGATTTTTATCAACTTAGGGGGATCACTGGTTTGATCCCATTGACGGGAATCACATTTCCGTTTCTAAGTCAGGGAGGATCAAGTTTGCTGATGCTGTCGATTTGTATTGGTTTTGTATTAAATATCAGTGCCGAAGAAAAGAGGAAACAATATTATTTGAATTATTGATCAATTGAATGGAGTGGATTAGATGAAGAAAATTCTTGTTGCCAATCGTGGAGAAATCGCGATTCGTGTCTTCCGCGCATGTGCGGAGTTAGGAATCAAAACAGTCGGTATTTATGCTGCGGAGGATGAATACTCCGTCCATCGCTTTAAAGCAGATGAAGCGTATTTAGTAGGGAAAGGCAAACGGCCGATTGATGCGTATTTAGACATTGAAGATATTATTCGCACAGCGAAAAAAGCCGGGGCCGAAGGGATTCATCCAGGGTACGGCTTTTTATCAGAAAACCTGAGCTTTGCGCAGCGCTGTGAAGAAGAAGGTTTGATTTTCATCGGACCATCCACTCACCACTTAGATATTTTTGGCGACAAGATCAAAGCAAAAGCAGCGGCGATCGATGCGGGGATTCAATCGATTCCCGGATCTGACGGCCCAGTAGCATCGATTGACGACGTTTTAGCATTCGCCGACGAACATGACTATCCGATCATGATCAAAGCAGCCCTTGGCGGTGGTGGTCGAGGTATGCGTGTCGCTCATGATGAAAAAGAAGCACGTGATGGCTACGAACGCGCCAAAAGTGAAGCGAAAGCGGCTTTTGGTAGTGATGAAGTTTATGTTGAAAAATATATTAGTAATCCAAAACATATTGAAGTGCAAATTCTAGGGGACAAGCACGGAAATGTCGTCCATCTATTTGAACGTGACTGCTCCGTTCAGCGCCGTCACCAAAAAGTAGTCGAAGTGGCACCATGTGTGTCAATGACGGCTGAACAGCGGGAAAAAATTTGTCAAGCTGCCTCAACTGATGAAGCATGTTGGCTATATCAATGCCGGAACAGTGGAATTTTTAGTTGAAGGCGACAAATTTTACTTTATCGAAGTAAATCCTCGGGTTCAAGTGGAACATACGATCACTGAAATGATCACCAATTTAGATATCGTGACGACACAAATTTTGATTGCACAAGGCAAAGACTTGCATAAAGAAATCGGGATTCCTGAACAAAAAGACATTCGCTTTGAGGGTGTTGCGATTCAATGTCGGGTGACAACGGAAGATCCAGCCAATAATTTTATGCCAGATACTGGTAAGATCGATACTTACCGTTCTCCAGGTGGATTTGGGGTTCGTTTGGATGTCGGAAATGCTTACGCCGGTGCGGTGGTACCCCCTTATTTCGACTCGCTGCTTGTAAAAGTCTGTACACATGCGGCAACCTTTGATCAAGCGATTCAAAAAATGATGCGCTGTCTGAAAGAATTCCGAGTACGTGGTGTAAAAACAAACATTCTCTTTATGCGTAATGTTGTTTCTCATCCAGCCTTTCGTTCAGGTGAAGCCAAAACCACCTTTATCGACAATACGCCAGAACTATTCAATTTCCCTCGGATTCGTGACCGTGGAAACAAAACCATGAAGTATATCGGTGAAATCACCATCAATGGATTCCCGGGAATCGAAAAACAAAAGAAACCTTTCTACAATGAACCACGGATGCCACAACACATCCAAGCAACGCCTGATTTTGTCAGCGCCAAAAATATTTTAGATACGAAAGGTGCCGAGGGAGTTGTTGAGTGGATCGGTCAACAAAAGAACGTCTTGCTGACGGATACAACCTTCCGAGATGCCCATCAAAGCTTGTTAGCAACTCGTGTAAGAACCCATGACTTTAAGAAAATTGCCGCGTTGACGGAAGCTGGCCTGCCGCAATTGTTCTCAAGTGAGATGTGGGGTGGAGCAACGTTCGACGTTGCCTACCGTTTCTTAACAGAAGATCCATGGGAAAGATTGCGGATGTTCCGGAAAAAAATGCCGAATACCTTGTTGCAAATGTTGTTTAGAGGCTCCAATGCTGTGGGATATTCCAATTATCCAGACAATGTATTGGAAGAATTCATCAAAGAATCTGCAGCGCAAGGAATTGATGTGTTCCGAATCTTTGATAGTTTGAACTGGGTTCCACAAATGGAGAAAAGTATTCAAGCCGTTCGCGATACAGGAAAAATCGCAGAAGCAACGATTTGTTATACCGGGGATATCAATGATCCGACCCGTCAAAAATATTCAGTACAATACTACAAAGATATGGCGAAAGAATTGCAAAACCTTGGTGCCCATATCATTGCTATCAAGGATATGGCTGGATTATTAAAACCGCAAGCAGCTTATCGTTTGATCAGTGAGCTAAAGGATACGATCGATGTGCCGATTCATCTGCATACCCATGATACCAGTGGAAATGGGATCATTACTTACTCAGCAGCTACTAAAGCCGGTGTTGACATCGTGGATGTGCTATGTCAGCGGTCAGTGGAGCAACGAGTCAACCAAGTATGAGTAGTTTGTATTATGCACTATTGAACGGCGAACGCTGCCCAGAAATCAATGTAGACAACATCCAACAGTTGAACCACTACTGGGAAGATGTCCGCATGTACTATCATTCCTTTGAAAATGGCTTGAACGCACCTCAAACAGAAGTGTACAAGCATGAAATGCCGGGGGGACAATATACCAACCTCCAGCAGCAAGCCAAAGCCGTTGGTTTAGGCGAAAAATGGGATGAAATCAAAGAAATGTATCATGAAGTCAATATGATGTTTGGAGATATCGTAAAAGTGACACCTTCTTCGAAAGTCGTTGGTGACATGGCACTCTTTATGGTACAAAATGGCTTGTCAGAAAAAGATATTTTTGAAAAAGGCGATACATTGAGCTTCCCAGAATCAGTGATCACCTTCTTCCAAGGCGAGTTAGGTCAGCCAGTTGGTGGTTTCCCGAAAGAATTGCAACGCATTATCTTAAAAGGACGCCCAGCCTTTACAGAACGTCCCGGAACATTTGCGAAGCCAGTTGATTTTGCTGAAGTGAAGCAAGAACTAGCGGAGAAAATCGGCTATGAACCAAAACATGAAGAAGTCTTAAGCTACTTGATGTATCCGCAAGTCTTCCTTGACTATCGAAAAGCTTATGATCAGTTTGCCGATGTGAAAGTCCTTGATACGCCAACTTTCTTTAACGGCATGCGCTTAGGTGAAACGATCAATGTTGAATTAGAAAAAGGCAAAATCTTGATTATTCGTCTCGATGAGATCGGTGAGGCAGACATTGAAGGCAACCGGACCCTCTTCTTTAACTTGAACGGGCAACGTCGAGAAATCGTCGTTAAGGACAACTCTATCATCAGCTCTGTTCAAACAAAACGTAAAGCAGAGCCAACGAATAAAGAACAGATCGGTGCTTCCATGAGTGGCTCAGTCTTAGAAGTATTAGTCAAAAAAGGCGACCGAGTGGCACGTGGACAGACCTTGATGGTCACGGAAGCAATGAAGATGGAAACTTCTGTCGAAGCTCGCTTCTCAGGTGTGGTTGAACATGTGTATGTAACCAATGGTGAACCAATTCAGTCAGGAGACCTTTTGATTGAAGTCAAAGAGAAGTAAGGAGTCGATCCACAGATGAAGCGGAGAGGATTATTGTTTTGCGGCTTATTTGTCCTGGCCCTAATAATCGTGTATTTGCAGCCAGTATTCATGCAAAACGCTTCAGATTCAAGAATGACGATCGAAAACCCAATCAAAGCGCCAACAACCATGAATTACGAACCGATCGCAGCCCAAGGATTAGCTGAAATGATTGGGGAGCCTGTTTCGGATTTTGAAGAAGTCTATGGTCTTCCCATTCAAACCTATCGCTCGGGCTACGAGTTTGAAATTCGGGTCTACAATCAATTAGACGATCAACAGTATGTTGAGATCAATACCGATGGTGAAAGTGTGCAAGCAATCAAAGTAATCGGCGCCGGGGGCTCTTCCCTGGCACCTTTTACGATGGGCATGACCTTGACTGACTTGACGGAGTTGACCATGATTTATCCTAACTTTACCTTGACACAAAATGATCGTGCGATCAGTTTCGAATTGATGGAAGAAGATATGAACTATCGTCCATTAGTGGCTTTTGACAACGGGACTTTTGCTGTTTTGTTCTTCGATCAGGAGACTGCCCAACTGCAAGCCGTTACTTACTTGGATCAGACCACGCTACTTAAACTGGCACCTTATCCCTTGACGGAAGGACAGCGACCGCTGTTTCAAGTTTCGCAAACAATTGACCAAGCCCAAGCCAACCTTGAAAAAGAGACCCTGGCGTTTGTTATCATCGATAAAATTCGCCAGCAAATCGGCTTAGAAAGCTTCTCACAGGATACCCAAACACATCAAGAAGCAGCTGGACTTTTATTTGATTTGACGAATAATCTATCAGACTATTTGACTTCTCAACGAATCCATTCTTATCAACGCGCTCTTTCTTCAGAAAAAACGAGTAATTTTGTTTTAACGAACGACGAGTGGCGAGAGTTGTTGGCGGATAAGGAATTGGAAGCATCTGCTTCGATCTTCGAAGCGCCTGTTTACGATCCGACTTTTACGATTTTGTCTTGGTTTAGTAACCCAAGATTTGCTGAACGCCTGACCTATGAACAATCAGAAAAGATAGGAATTGCTTTTTCTGAAGCAAATATGGTAGTCTTAGTGCAAGAAGATGTGGAAGGGACCGAGGATAGTACGTCAGATGATTTACGATGAAGCATTTTTCGAGATTGAAGATCAAATCGATTCACTTGTGATGGCGATCAAAGCAAGTGAAACGTGTAGAACCTATCAAAAAGCGAAAACAATTATGTATCAAGATCCTGTTGTTCAGGAATTGATGCGATCGTTTTTAGAAAAGAAGCTGGATTTTGAAAGAATTGAAGCTTACGGTGAGTATGCGCCTGATTTCAAGAAAAAAAACGGGCGTTGCGCACAGCCAAGCGGCAGTTGGATCTTAATGAACAAGTAAGTGAGTATCGCTGGAGTGAAACACAACTACAGCGTTTGCTGGATGAACTGACTGTGGCGATCTCTACTTGTTTTTCTCCCTCTGTCAAAGTGGACGCTGGGAGTCCCTTTTTTCAATCAAAATCAAGTTGTGGAGGAAATTGTCATGCACGAGGATAAAGAGCCTTTTACGATGCAAAAGCGTCGAGGATTGATCGTATGGGTTTACAGCCTACGCCAACTAAAAAATTTGCGTCGTTTTGGTTTTGTTCATTATGTATCACGTAAGATGAAATACGTGGTCATGTATTTGAACGAAGAAGAATACGAAAGCAAAAAAGCAAAAATCGAGCAGTTTCACTTTGTTCGACAAGTTGAAGCTTCCTATCGACCAGATGTCGAAATGGATTTTGCTGAAAAAATTGGTACTTCAGCAGCCTATCCAGTGAAAGATGAAGGGTTTGATATCGAAGAAAAAAATACGATGATTCGATTGGCAGAAAACGTGTAATAAAAAAGTGGGGGTGCCTTGAGTCACCGCCATTTTTTTATTGCTATTTATAGAAACAGTGCTATATTTGTATTTACGAAGATCTTGGAGGGAAAAACGCATGCGTGTAGTAGCCGGAGAATATGGTGGCCGCAGATTAAAAAGTCTCGCTGGAGACAACACTCGCCCCACGACAGACAAAGTAAAAGGGGCGATTTTTAACATGTTAGGGCAATATTTAGATGGAGGTGTTGTACTGGATTTATTCAGCGGAAGCGGGGGCTTAGCTATCGAAGCGGTCTCTCGGGGAGCTGATCATGCGGTTTGTGTCGACCGTAGTTTTCCAGCAACCAAAGTGATCCGCGAAAATATTGCTATAACCAAAGAACCCGAAAAGTTCACGGTGTTAAAAATGGATGCGAATCAAGCTTTACGGCAGTTTGCAGCTGAGGGACAAAGTTTTGACTATTTGTTTTTAGACCCGCCATACGCAAAGCAAGAGATTCTGCAACAGTTAGAAGCTATGCTGAAGGATGAATTGATTCGTCCGTCTGCATTCGTAGTTTGCGAAACAGACAAGTCCATCGACTTACCAGAACAAATCGGCTCGTTGCATTTGGTCCGAGCCCAAACCTATGGCATATCGGCAGTGACGATCTATAGAAATGAGGGATAACGTGAAAAAGATTGCTTTATTTCCAGGGAGTTTTGATCCATTGACGTCCGGTCATGTTGACCTGATTGAGCGAGGAGCCACGCTTTTTGATGAACTGATCGTCGGTGTTTTTACAAATACCAATAAAAAAGTTTTTTTACAAGTGAAGAAAAAGTTCATCTAATTGAAGAAGCCCTCGCTCATATTCCAAACGTCAAGATTCTGGCGCAAGAAACGGAGCTGACGGTCACGATCGCGAAAAAACTAGGCGCCCAGTTTCTGCTTAGAGGCATTCGCAGTGTGAAAGATTATGAGTATGAGCGGGACATCATGGAGATGAACCATCACCTAGAACCCTCATTAGAGACCGTTTTTCTTTTAGCAGACGCAAAACACAGTTTCATCAGTTCCAGTTTGTTGAAAGAAATCTTAACCTTTAACGGCGATGTTGCCGAATATTTACCTCAAAATATCTACGATGCTATAGTAAAGAAGCGTGATACCAATGAATCTTAAATCAACGATCAAATATCTTCTTCTGTTTGTTTTAGCGCTGATCATCGCAGCTTGTGCTTTTTTGCCGATTCCCTATTATATCGAGCAACCAGGAGCAACGATCGATTTAAAAGAGCTGATTACCGTCAATCAAAAAGAAGACACCTCAGCCGGCTCCTTTTCTTTGACCAGTGTTGGGATTCGACAAGCTACCGTGTTCACAGCGATTGGAACGAAATTCAATGAATTCCAAGACTTGATCAGTGAGGAAGAACTTTTAGGCGGTGCGACAGATGAGGAGTACAACCGCATTCAACGTTACTATATGGAATCCTCGCAAAATAGTGCGATTGAGCAAGCATTAAAGCTGGCAGACTTACCTTATGAAATGACCTATAAAGGGGTCTATGTCATGGGGATCGATCCAAATTCCAGCTTTGCTGGGAAAATATCCGTTGGAGATACCGTCACCGCAGTCAACGGTAAAGAATTTAAAAGCAGTCAAGATTTTATCGACTACGTCCAAAGTCAAACCATTGGTGATGAAATCACCGTGACTTACTTGCAAGATGGCGAAGAAAAAGAAGCAACGGGCAAACTAATTGAACTGAAGAGCAATCAAAAAGCCGGTATCGGCATCTCCCTCGTCGATCATACAGAGATCACTTCTGATGAAGAGATCGTGATCGATTCTGGCAATATCGGAGGACCTTCCGCTGGTTTGATGTTCACCCTTGAAATTTATGAACAGTTGACCGGAGATGACCTACGTAAAGGCCACAACATAGCTGGGACAGGAACGATCTCAGCTGACGGAACCGTTGGTCGAATCGGTGGGATCGATAAAAAAGTAGCGAGTGCCAGTGAAAGTGGTGCAGAAATCTTCTTTGCCCCAGATGATGAGATCACTGACGAAGAGCGTGAAATAGATCCTTCCGTCAAAACAAATTATGAAGAGGCAGTGGCAGCAGCGAAGAAGTTAGACACGGATATGAAAATCGTTCCGATCGCCAATGTCCAAGATGCTTTGGATTATCTAGCAACACTAAAAGAAGCAAATTAAAACGGCACTCGCCGTTTTTTTTATTGTCTAAAGAATACAGTAGGCTCAAAGAAAAGGTTATGCTATACTTTTAGATAAGGAGTGTGAATCTAGTGGAATTAAAAAGACAACAACCGATCGTTGAAGCATATCATTTCGATATGAAACCGAAAGACAAAGAAATGGAAACCAAATTGAATGTCGGCTTTGCGCCGTTAAAAGTCAAAGATGAAGAATATATGGAAAAAAATAGTATTATTGGCGCTCGGCTAGAATTCCAATTGGTGTTCCCTGATTATGTTTTGTCAGGACGTGTCGGACAGGTCAATCATATTTTGAATCGTAAAGTCAATTCCGGAGAAGATCTAACAAAAGCCGAAACTGACCGCTTGGTGGAACCATTGTTTGATATCATCAAACGCTTGACTTATGAAGTGACAGAGATCGTAACCGACAAACCAGGTTTACAATTGAACTTTAATACCAATTCGAATGCTGCGCAGGAAGCGAAGGAAGAAGACAAATAACGAGAAATAGGAGGGATGCCCATTGTTTTCCAATCAAATGCAAGTGATGCTATACGTCGATGATGTGACGAAAGCAGTTGAGTTTTGGCAAGAACTAGGGTTTGCGATCATTGAACAACAAACCGTTGATGGAACATCCGTTGTCGAAATCGCGCCATCAAAAGAGGCAGAGGCTCATTTTGTCTTATATGACCGTGAGTTCATCGAAACGCACTCACCTGAAGTCGCATTAAATTCCCCATCGATCATGTTTTTTGCTGAGGATATTACAGCTCTCTATAAAAAACTTTTAGAGATGGAAGCAGAAGTCGGCGAATTGATTCAGATGGAAGAACAGCTGGTTTTCAATTTTGCCGATCCGGATGGCAATTATTTTGCTGTTTCAGGAAAATAGGTTTTACCGATCGTAATCAATCATTCGTCTTTATGAACCCGACTCTATGCTGTCGAACCGTTCAAGACGAATGATTGTTTTTTGATTTTAATGCAAGACATTTTGCAGCCAAAGGGCTAAAATTGATAATAAGAGACTCAATTGCCTTTAAGGAGGGAATGACTATGCAAAACTATCTCTATGCAATCAGTGATATTCATGGAATGGCCGATCTTTTTAAAAGTCTTCTTGCGGAATATGATCCTAAAATCCATCAGTTGCTTTTGATTGGTGATCTAAATGACCGAGGTCCAAAGTCCAAAGAGTGTTTAATGCTCGGAAAGAAATTAGTTGAAGAACATCAAGCGATTTATTTACGTGGCAATCATGAAGAGTATTTTCTGCAATTTCTAAATGCCCCAGAGGATTGGTTCGCCGCCTACGTACGCAATGGCGGCAAAGAAACGATTGAAAGTCTTTTACATTCAGGAGCTACTGAAGAGTATTCTCCAACGGAAATTGCCTTGATGATCCGAAGTAGATATGGAGACTTAATAGAGTTTTTGATGGAGCGGCCGCTTTATTACGAATGGGGGAAGTATCTTTTTGTCCATGCGGGCGTGGATTTAAGTAAAAAAGATTGGCGGAAGACCGCCGACCACGATTTTATCTGGATTCGCGAGCCATTTCATAAAGGAAAAAACCGTACAGGAAAAACGATCGTTTTTGGTCATACCATCACGCCAATGCTGCATGGAGATATGCAGACGACGGATCTTTGGCAACAAGATGACAAAATCGGCATCGATGGCGGGGCAGTATTTGGTGGATCGGTGCATGGCGTGATTTTTGATGAGAAAGGGATCGTTCAGGACATCGAATACCAAATTTAGCAGGCCCTTGGCAACCAGACTTTTAAAAGTCTTTTTTTAAAAGACAAAAGCAGCCATAACAAGAGTCGCGAAAGCAACGTTGTTTTCGTGCAATCTTGTTCGCTCAATGGCTGTCTTTTTTATGTTAAAATAGCAAAAGCAACAAAGGAAAGGTGAGAACAAATGGCAGAAATGAATCAAGAGGTACTTGATTTAGTGAAACAAGAATTAACCGCTTTTACCCAAAAACAAATCAGTACGGTGTTGCAGTTATTGCAAGAAGGAAATACCGTCCCCTTTATTGCCCGCTACCGTAAAGAAATGACGAATGGACTTGACGAAGTTCAGATTCGAGAAATCGAAGAGCGATACCAGTACTTAGAAAACTTAGAGAAGCGCAAGCAAGAGGTTTTGCGTTTGATAGAAGAACAAGAAAAGCTAACGCCTGAACTATCTCAGGCGATTTTAGCTGCGACAAAAATGCAGGCCGTCGAGGACCTGTATCGTCCTTATAAACAAAAACGACGCACCAAAGCGACGATCGCTAAAGAAAACGGCTTGGAACCATTTGCTCAGTGGCTGTTAAGCTTCCCAAAAGCAGGTGACGTACAAGAAAAAGCGGCCGAATTTATGAGTGATGCAGTTCCTACTGTAGAAGATGCCTTAGCAGGCGCGCACGAGATCATTGCAGAAGGTGTTGGTGACACTGCAGAGTTTCGTAGTTGGATCCGCAGCTATTACACAAACAAAGGGCTGTATCAAAGCACGGTCAAAAATGCTGAAAAAGATGAAAAAGGCGTTTACGAAATGTATTACGATTTCCAGCATCCTATCAATAAGATGGTATCCCACCGAATTTTAGCCACCAATCGTGGGGAACAAGAAGACATCTTGAAGGTCGCACTTGTGGCAGATGAAGAAAAAATCATGGATTACCTACGGCGTAAACTGATTACAAATAGTGATTCACCCGCAGCCAATTTTGTTGAAGCTGCAGCTGCTGATGCGCTGAAACGTTTTATTTCACCAGCCATCGAACGAGAGATCCGCAACGAATTGACAGAAAAAGCCGACGAACAAGCCATTGCGATTTTTGGCGAAAATCTTCGCAATCTGTTGCTGCAGCCGCCACTAAAGGGCAAAGTCGTTTTAGGTTTTGATCCAGCGTATCGTACAGGCTGTAAACTAGCAGTCATTGATGAGACAGGAAAAGTACTAGCGATCGAAGTGATCTATCCTCATAAACCAGCGCCTATGAATAAGCGAGAAGCGGCTGGACCAGCGTTTCGTCGCTTATTGCAAACCTATAAAGTCGAGATGGTCGCAATCGGTAATGGGACGGCGAGCCGGGAGTCAGAGCAATTCGTCGCTGAACAATTAAAATTGATCGATCAAGAAGTATATTATGTGATCGTGAATGAGGCAGGGGCTTCTGTTTATTCGGCCAGTCCGATCGCCCGGCAAGAATTCCCTGATCTGCAAGTGGAAGAACGCAGCGCCATCAGTATTGGTCGCCGTCTACAAGATCCGCTGGCAGAATTAGTCAAAATTGATCCACAATCGGTGGGCGTCGGGCAATATCAGCATGACGTCTCGCAAAAACGCTTAGCCGAACAATTGGATTTTGTCGTTGAAACAGTCGTCAACCAAGTAGGCGTTGATGTCAATACCGCAAGTGCGGCACTCTTACAGCACGTGGCTGGTCTAAATAAAACGACCGCTCAAAATATTGTGACTTATCGAGAAGAAAACGGGGTATTTACGCAGCGCAACCAACTGAAAAAAGTCCCTCGCTTAGGGCCAAAGGCCTATGAACAGGCGATCGGTTTTATGCGGATTCCTGGCGGAAAAGTCATTTTGGATAATACCGGGATCCATCCAGAAAGTTATGACACTGCTAAAGAAATTTTGGCGATCGCCGGCATTTCTTTAGCGAAACTAGGGAAAGAACAAATGGAAGAAAATAAAGCGAAGCTTGCCCAACTGCGCCCAGCAGAGCTTTCTGCAAAATTGTCAGTCGGGAAAGAAACCATCACGGATATCTTAAAGGCATTAATGCAGCCTGGACGCGATATGCGAGATGAAATGCCAGCTCCATTATTGCGTAAAGATGTGTTGAGTATGGAAGATCTAAAACCGGGAATGGAACTGAAAGGAACGGTTCGAAATGTGATCGACTTTGGTGCCTTCGTCGATATCGGTGTCAAACAAGATGGACTGGTCCATTTGTCGAAGCTAAGCCGTTCGTTTGTAAAACATCCGAAAGATGTTGTTTCCGTCGGTGATGTCGTAACCGTTTGGATCGAGCAAGTAGATGTCAAAAAAGGCCGTATCAGTTTAACCATGGTCGATCCAGGAAATGCTAAATGACCCAACAAGAATTGCAGCGTTTGGTGGAAGAGCTGTCCCTGTCTGTTTTCAATAAACCATTCACGCATCGAGCGGTGTTTAATTCTCGCTTAAAAACAACCGGTGGCCGCTACCATCTAAGTGATCATCACTTGGATTTCAATCCAGCCATGCTCACAGAACACGGGATGGAGGTTTTTATCGGCATTATCAAGCATGAATTGTGTCACTATCATTTGCATTTAGCAGGTCTTGGTCACCGTCACCAAGACCCTGCCTTCAAGGCATTGCTGGCAAGAACGGGAGGCTTGCGATATGCACCTCCTGCCAAAAGGACAGCGAAACATCGCTATCAATGCCAAAATTGCGGCTGTGTGATTCGGCGGCAGCGACGTGTGGATATCAAAAAATATGTTTGTGGAAAATGTCGCGGACGTTTGCTAGAAATAGGAAATGATGAGAAAAGTCAAGTCGAAAAATAAAACTCGTTGCTATTTTTTTCATTTTGTATGATAATGTAGGTCGTGTGACAACCTGATATTTGTCAATACACGCGTTTTTTACGACGCGGATTTGAGAAAAGAGGATTATAATAATGGAAAATCAAAACAAAATACATCATTTTGTTGGAATCAAAGGTTCCGGTATGAGTTCATTGGCTTTGATTCTGCACGAAAAAGGCTACCAAGTACAAGGCTCTGATGTGGAAGAATATTTCTTCACTCAACGTGATCTAGAAAAAGCAGCGATCAAATTGTTGCCTTTCGATAAAGCAAACATTCAACCAGAAATGGTCATTATCCAAGGAAATGCTTTCCCTGACACCCACGAAGAAATCGTACGAGCCAAAGAACTTGGCTTAGAAGTTACTCGTTATCATGACTTTATCGGCCAATTCATTCAGCCCTATACGAGTATTGCTGTGACGGGCTCTCACGGGAAAACCAGTACGACAGGCTTGCTTTCTCATGTCTTAAGCGGTATCCGTCCAACAAGTTTCTTGATTGGCGATGGTACCGGTCATGGGGAACCCGATGCGGAATTCTTCTCGTTTGAAGCCTGTGAATACCGTCGTCATTTCTTAGCCTATTCACCGGATTATGCAATTATGACCAACATCGATTTTGATCATCCAGACTACTTCCACTCGATCGAGGATGTCTTCTCAGCCTTTCAATCGATGGCAAATCAAGTGAAAAAAGGCATTTTTGCTTTTGGTGATGATGAATACTTGCGTAAACTTGAAGCCGATGTCCCAATCTACTATTACGGGGTCAACGATAACGACGATGTTCAAGCTAAAAACATTGAACGCACCACCCAAGGTTCAGAGTTCGACGTCTTTATCCATGGTGAAAATATTGGCCATTTTGTCTTGCCAGCTTTTGGTCAACATAACATCAACAACGCACTCAGTGTGATCGCTGTTGCTTACAAAGAAGGATTGGACATGAAAGAAGTTGCTGCGGAGATGATTTCATTTCCTGGAGTGAAACGTCGCTTCAGTGAAAAAATTGTAGCGGATATGACGATCGTAGACGATTACGCCCATCATCCTGCAGAAATCAAAGCAACGATCGATGGCGCTCGCCAAAAATATCCAGAGAAAGAAATAATTGCTGTCTTCCAACCGCATACCTTTACTCGTACGATCGCTTTAATGGATGAATTTGCGGAAGCCTTGGATCTTGCAGACCATGTCTATCTATGTGACATTTTTGGATCTGCTCGTGAATCACGAGGAGATGTTAAAATTGAAGATCTAGGCAATAAAATTCAAAAAGGCGGAACTGTGATCAAAGAAGAGAACGTATCTCCGCTATTGGATCATCAAAATGCTGTCGTGATTTTCATGGGAGCAGGCGATGTGCAAAAATTTGAAACAGCCTATGAAAAACTATTAAGCAATACAACTCGTAACGTATTGTAATCAAAGACTCTTGTGGCGTGTTTGCTGCAAGAGTTTTTTTACCTTTGAAGTTTTTGCAAAAGCAGCACCGCGAACTTGCACTTTTGTCGGCATCTGATAGAATATACTCAGATGAAACTATTCTTTTTGGAGGAATTAAATTTTGAATATAGGGAAACCGCGAAAAATAGGAAAAAGTATTGAAGATATCGAGGAAGGCGATTCGTTATCCTTAACAGAATCGATCGAAGACAATCAACTGTTGTTATATTTAGGGCTTACTAATGATGCAAATCCTTTGTATATACAACATGACTACACGCAAAAAACTGAGTATCAGCGTCCCATCGTGCCATCCATTATGTTGATGGGGATCATCACCAGTGCCGTATCGAAACATTTGCCTGGTCCTGGCTCTCATGTAGTCAATTTTTCGGTGAACTTTATTGAACCTGTATATCATTATGAAACGTTGACCTTTGAATTCGAAGTGATCAAAGTGGATAAAATGAAAGACGTGGTAACTATTTCGGTTGAAGCGATCAACACAGAAGATCATCGTATTTTAGATGCTGTGGTCATGGTCCAGCCACCAAAAGCAGTAGCAGAAAATGAGGAGGAACAACAAGATGAATAATTTAAACAATGAAACCGTCCGAGCCCAAGGCTTAAATCGCTTTTATTCAAAAGTGTATTTATTCTTCGGCGTTGGGCTTGCGATCAGTGCGATCTCAGCCTATATTTTTGGGGAAGTCTTCCAAGCGCAAACCCTGCAATTTATCAGTAACTTTCCGCTAGGATTTATCGGTCTTTGGATCTTACAGATCATTCTAGTTATTGTATTAGGGGTGAAGGCGCAGAAAAATCCGTCCTTGACCGTTGCTGGCTTTTTAGTCTATTCGCTCTTGAATGGATTGACCTTGTCTGTGACACTGATGATCTATGACTTTGGATCGATTGTGGGGGCATTTGTTTCCGCAGCTGTCACTTTTGGTGTCATGTCAGCATTTGGGATCATGACCAAACGTGATCTAAGTGTGGTTGGACGTATCGGCTATGGTCTGTTGATCGGGATCATCATCTCAACGCTCTTGAATGTATTTATTTTACGCAGTCAACCGGTTGATTTCTTTTTATCGATCGTGACCGTCTTTGTCTTTATGGGGATCACCGCTTATGACAATCAACAAATCCGCAATGTATACTTCGCAACGAATGGTGGCGCAAATACTGGAGTGGCCGTTTTCATGGCACTACAACTGTATTTAGATTTTATCAACTTATTCCTTGCGTTATTGCGAATCTTTGGAAAAAACAACTAAAAAAAAGTGCGAGGAAACTCGCCTTTTTTTTTGTATAAAATGAGAGAGAAAACAAAGCAATTCATCGCTTTTGTGCCCGTTCTTTGATAGAATAAAGAGGAACTTTTTGAGAAAAGGAGTAATCAAATGCCAAAAAATAAATTACTACTCGTTGATGGGAATAGTGTGGCTTTCCGTGCGTTTTTTGCGTTGCATAATTCATTAGAACGGTTTAAAAATGCCAATGGGCTGCACACAAATGCCATCTATGCGTTTCATACTATGTTTGAAAATGTGATGGCAAAAGAACAGCCAACACATGTTTTAGTGGCTTTTGATGCTGGAAAAACCACCTTCAGGACAGCGATGTATGAAGATTATAAAGGTGGACGTTCAAAAACCCCTGGGGAATTTAAAGAACAAATGCCTTACATTCGCGAATTGATCAACGCGTTAGGTGTTCAATACTACGAATTAGATAACTATGAAGCCGATGATATCATTGGCACATTGGCAAATAAAGTCGATAAAGAGCTATTTGATGTCGTCGTTTTATCTGGTGATCGCGATTTGACCCAGCTGGCAACGGAGCACGTGAAAGTTGACATTACGGTCAAAGGAGTTAGCGAAATTGAAAGTTATACGCCCGCTCATGTGGCTGAAAAATATGACGGCCTAACGCCCTTACAAATCATCGACATGAAAGGACTAGCTGGCGATGCTTCCGATAATATTCCCGGCGTCACCAAAATTGGTGAGAAGACAGCCATCAAGCTATTGAAAGAATATGGCTCTGTTGAGGGGATCTATGAACACATCGATGAAATGAAAAAAAGCAAGATGAAAGAAAACTTGATCAATGATCGTGAGATCGCCTTTCTTTCAAAACAATTAGCAACCATCGATGTGGATGCGCCCATTGAGGTCGATGTCGACAAACTCAAATATGAAGGCAAAGATTTAGAGAAATTGGTGCCATTCTACCAAGAAATGAACTTTAATAGCTTCTTAGATAAGTTGCAGATTACAGCTGAACCAGTTGAGATGGAAGACATTTTGTTTTCGGTCGTTGAAGAAGTAACGGAGGATATGTTCCAGGGAGACACAGCATTGTATGTCGAGATGATGGGGGATAACTATCATTTGGAAGACATCGTCGGTGTTGCTTGGGGCAATCAAGAAAAAATTTATGTCAGCAATCGTGAAGAATTGTTTGAAAGTCCAGTCTTTACCGATTGGTTAAAAGACGAGAAACGTAAAAAATTCGTCTATGATGCCAAACGCACGTACGTGGGGTTAAACCGGTACACGACAGCACCAAAAGGAATCGCTTTTGATGTTTTATTGGCAGCTTATCTTTTAGATACGAATGATACGAATAATGACATCGCAGGTGTTGCCGCTCACTATGGCTATGATGCGATCCAATCGGATGAAGCGATTTATGGAAAAGGCGCGAAAAAAGGGCTGCCGGCGGATGAGGAAGACTTCTTTGCTCATTTAGCCCGTAAAGTAGCGGCGATTACAAACCTAACCCCAAAACTTACAGAAGAATTGGCAGCGAAGAATCAAACAGCGCTATTTGAAGAAATGGAATTGCCTTTATCAATGATTTTAGCTGAGATGGAGATCACTGGAATCAAAGTTGATGCGTCTCGCTTGCATCAGATGAAGGGCGAATTTGCGCAACGGTTGCATGAAATTGAAGAAAAAATCTATGCCGAAGCTGGTGAAACCTTCAACTTAAACTCACCGAAACAATTGGGTGTGATTTTATTTGAAAAAATGGGCTTACCAGTTATCAAAAAAACCAAAACTGGCTATTCGACCGCAGTCGATGTGTTAGAACAACTAAAAGAGCAAGCACCGATCGTTGAAGACATTTTGACTTATCGTCAAATCGCTAAGATCCAATCAACCTATGTAGAAGGCTTATTAAAAGTGATCCAAGGAGATGGCAAAGTACATACGCGATATGTGCAAACCTTGACCCAAACTGGTCGTTTAAGTTCTGTCGATCCAAACTTACAAAACATTCCGATTCGTTTAGAAGAAGGTCGAAAGATCCGCGAAGCCTTTGTGCCACGCGAAGCTGATTGGGTGATCTATTCTTCTGACTACTCTCAAATCGAATTACGGGTGTTGGCACATATTTCAGATGATACCCATTTGAAAGAAGCCTTTATCGAAGGTCAAGATATCCACTCAAGCACAGCGATGCGAGTCTTTGGTATCGAAAAAGCAGAAGATGTGACACCAAATATGCGTCGTCAAGCCAAAGCAGTCAACTTCGGTATCGTTTATGGTATTTCTGATTATGGCTTATCCCAGAATCTAGGAATCACCAGAAAAGCCGCCCAACAATACATCGATACGTATTTTGAAAAGTATCCTGGGGTGAAAACGTATATGGAGGATGTCGTTCGTGAGGCAAAGGACAAAGGGTACGTTGAAACCTGTATCATCGCCGTCGTTACCTACCTGATATCAATTCGCGCAATTTCAATATTCGAACTTTTGCCGAAAGAACTGCCATCAATACACCGATTCAAGGCAGTGCGGCGGATATCTTAAAAATTGCCATGATCGATCTGGCGAAACGTTTGAAAGAAGAAAAATTAGCAGCAACGATGCTGCTGCAAGTACACGATGAATTAGTCTTTGAAGTACCTGAATCTGAATTGCCTCGTCTTGACGCTTTAGTGAAAGAAGTGATGGAGCAAGCCGTTGCATTGCATGTCCCTTTACTGACAGACAGCAATTGGGGCAAAACATGGTACGATGCTAAATAAATGAGGTGAACAGAGGTGCCGGAATTACCAGAAGTTGAAACGGTCCGTAAAGGACTTGAAAAACTTGTTTTGAATAAAACGATCGAATCGGTCGAGATCCTGTGGCCGCGAATCATCGAAAGTCCTGAAGTGCCGATCTTTTCGGCGCTTTTGAAAGGGCAACGCTTTGAAAAATTCGAACGACGCGGAAAGTTTCTGATTTTTAAATTGACAGATTATGATTTGATCTCACATTTGCGAATGGAAGGCAAGTATGAATATTTTGAGTCAGAACCAATTGTTGATAAACATACACATGTCATTTTCCATTTTACAGATGGCAGTCAGTTAAATTATCATGATGTAAGAAAATTTGGTCGTATGACCTTAGTGGATAAAGACCAAAGCGCAGCCTATAAAGGGATCATGCAATTAGGTCCTGAGCCTAAGCCTGAGTTGTTTTTATTAGAAGCATTTGAACAAGGATTGAAGCGGTCTAAAAAAGCCATCAAACCGTTATTGCTTGACCAAAAGCTCGTTACTGGTTTGGGCAATATTTATGTAGATGAGGCGCTGTGGCAAGCGAAAATCCATCCAGAGCAACCAGCGGATTCATTAATGCCAACTGAAGTAGATGTGCTGCATGAAGCAATTATCGATGTCTTAGAACGAGCTGTTGAAGCAGGCGGAACCACCATTCGTACCTATCTCAATGCACTAGGAGAAGCCGGGAAATTCCAAATGTCATTAAATGTCTATGGCCAGACGGGCAATCCTTGTGGCAGATGCGGTACACCAATCGTCAAGATCAAAGTTGCCCAACGGGGGACACATTTTTGTCCTCAGTGCCAAAAATTGCATGTGAGGTCCAGCAAATGAGTTTTGTCTTAGGAGTCACGGGGGGATTGCCACCGGAAAAAGTACCGCAGTCGCGCATTTTCGATCACTGGGTTTACCGATTATTGATGCCGATATCATCGCAAGAGAAGTCGTTGAACCGAATACGGAGGGCTTGCAGGCGGTGACGCAAGCCTTTGGTCCGCAGATTTTGACCGATGATGGACACCTAGATCGGCAAACCCTCGGTGCTTTGATTTTTAACGATCCAGAGAAACGCCGGATACTGAATCAGACGTTATCTCCTTTTATTCGACAAGAGATTTTGTCTCAGATTGAAGAAAAAAAGCAGGAAGTGCCATTGTTGATCGTTGACATTCCTTTGCTTTATGAAGCCGACTATGACCAATACATGGATCAAACCGCAGTCGTTTATGTGCCAGAAGCCATTCAAAAAGAGCGGTTGATGGCACGCAATCAGTTGACTGAACAAGAAGCGCAACAACGAATCGACAGTCAGCTGTCAATTGAGAAAAAGAAACAACGGGCCGATATTGTCTTTGACAATCAAGGAACGATCGCCCAACTCAATCAGCAGATCGATGATTGGTTTGCATCTATAAACAAATAGGTAAAGCAGCAGGTTCCCTTTCACCAAAGGAAACCTGCTGTCTTTTTTTGTACAACAGCAAATCTTCGTACTCTTACAAAGAACTATCGTTTCTGAAAAATTGACTTGTGGCAAAAATCATTGTGTATCTAATGTTTACCATGCATTGATGCGTACCTCTTACTTGGGTGTCACAATGATTCGGTCACCTGTGAAGGGGTGAAGAAGGATCGGCTGATCATAAAAAGTAGTGAGAACCTCCTCAGTAAAAATGGCCTCTCGTTTACCTGCAGCATGGACCTTGCCGTTTTTTAGCATCAGCAAATGAGTGAAAATCGGTAGCAACTCTTCTGTATGATGGGTAACGTAAAGAATGGTGGGTGTATTTGTCAGCTTTGAAAAAGCCTCCAATCGTGCTAACAGTTCTTCTCGCGCAAATAAATCAAGACCCGTACAAGGTTCGTCCAAAATCAGGATTTCTGGTTGTGCCATCATGGCACGTGCAATCATGACAAATTGTTTTTCTCCTTGAGAAAGGACGTGATAGGAACGATGGATCAGATGAGTCAGGCCCAAGTCAGCCAAAAGCGCTTTTGCTTGGTCCAGTTGGTTTTCATCATAAGATTCATAAAGACCAATACTGGAATAAAGCCCAGATAGAACGATCTCTTCAGCAAGATCTCGTCCATAAAATTTATTTTGTAAAGCGGAACTAACCCAACCGATGCGCCGTTGAAGATCCGGGACAGATGTTTTGCCATATCGTTCACCTAGGACTGTTCGTTGACCAGAAGAAGGCCATAAGGTTCCTGTTATCAGCTGCAATAGTAAGCTTTTACCTGCGCCATTCAGGCCTAAAATCGCCCAATGTTCATTTTTTTCACTTGCCAATTGATAGTTTCTAATAAAAATTGCTGGTTGCGAATGAATGAAACCTGTTGAAAATCAAGGACTGTCATCGATAATTGAACCTAATCAGGTTCTTCACCTCCATTTATAAGAATATTCAGAAAATAATACCTGCTATTATAACACATCCTTCCAAATTTCGCTGGTTGGTTGGTATCGCATTCATATCTTTTGTCAGAATTCAGAATGCTTGTTATGATGAAACTATACAGGAGGGATGATAACTATGGGTACTTTTAAAGACGAAAAAGATGTGATCGTTGGCAAGGCTAAAGAAAAAATCGGTGAATGGACCAATAATGAAGAACTTGCCCATTCTGGGAAAGAACAAGCACACGAAGGTCAGATCAAGAAAGAGCACGATCAAAAAAGAGTCAACGAATTAGAAGATCAAAATGACGAGCGCGATGCCCGCAATGATCGAACTACCCCAGAAAATGTCAGCAGTGAAGAATTGTTGCGAGCTGAAAATCCTGATGCCAATAAAATTTCTTCTGCGGATCGTCGAGATGCAGACCAGCTGAAGCATTATACTGGAATTGAAGATAAATTATAACTGAACACGGATGCCTTCGTCTTCTAGACGAGGCATTTTTTGGTTAACCAGAGTGGATGAAGAGTCAAGAGACTACTGCTCAGTTGACAATTGCTCAACATCTCATTATAATCCATTAAGATCGCATAGCGAGAAGCAAAGAAATTGGGAGGTGGTCATCAAATGCTTATTTATGCATTGTGTACGACTGTCAAGAAAGTAGAACAGCCGCGAGAATAAATGAGAAAATAGAAAGAAGGCTTTTCAATGATTGAACCTTACCAATTTCACGCGATTAAACACCAAGTGTACCAATTAGTCCGAACCTATCAATCGGTCAATGACCCTCGAACGATCAAAACGGTCGAATCGATGACCAAAGATGCAATTGAACAATTTTTTCCTGAAGAAGAAACCGCACCCCGAGCCATTTTAACTGCTTTCTTCCAACCAGGAATGACGATCAGCTGGAGTAACGAGCTGTTAGCTGAACTTAAAGAATACGTTCGCCCCTTTCAGGTGCCGACAACGAAGCAAATTGAAAAAATGTTTCGGAAAGTAAAAAAACTGAAAGTACCTGATTTTGCTTCCGTGGATTTGAAGGAAACCACTTATCTTGCCTGGGATGATATCGGTAGTCAAAGTAAGTTTATGATCATAGCCACTGAACAAGGGTTTACAGGGCTTCACGGTCATGTGTCAACGGAGGTCAAAAAAGGAATTTGTCCCTTGTGCCAGCAGGAAGGAAATGTGTCAATGTTTCTTTCTTTGACCAAGAGCAACGGCGATGGGACGTATACGAAACGCGGAAATTATATTTGCCGTGATAGTCAACAGTGTAATCAGCAGTTGGAGCAGCCGGAGAATTTGCATGAGTTTGTTTCTTTGCTGCAAATGAAAGATAAATAACGAAATGAAACGGCAGAAAGATTTCTGTCGTTTTTTTACATTGAAAAAAACAACAGTTATAACATTATTTAAATTTTGTATTAAATGAACAGAATAAACCACTTTGGCTATTGTACCAATGGATTTCATGTTATAATTAATCATAGAAATCGATGACTTTACGTGAAAACGTAAGCGCATAAGAGAGAAAATGAGGTGGAACTATGCAATGTCCAAAATGTCATCATAACAATTCGAGGGTAGTTGATAGTCGACAAGCCGATGATGGACGTGTGATTCGCCGTCGTCGTGAATGCGAAAATTGCGGCTATCGCTTTACAACATTTGAACGTATTGAAGAGGCACCCCTTCTTGTAATCAAGAAAAATGGTGCCCGTGAAGAATTTAACCGAGAAAAAATTTTACGGGGCTTGATTCGTTCTGCTGAAAAACGACCAGTGACAATGGATCAGATGGAAACGATCGTCGATCATGTTGAAAGCCGTGTTCGTGCTCTTGGAGAAAACGAAATTTCAACTACGCAAATTGGTGAATATGTGATGGAAGATTTAGTTGATTTAGATGAGATCGCGTATATTCGTTTCGCCAGTGTGTATCGGCAATTTAAAGACATGTCAGTTTTCTTAAAAGAACTGCAAGACATTGTCGAGAAAGCGAAAGAACCACAAGAATAGAGGGGGACAGCAAGTGGGCAATAGTTTACCGAATCAAACGTACAAAGTGTTTAAAAGCCGTCCACTTACAACGGAAGGAAAAGACGCCCTCATTTATTTGTATCAACCAATTATTGAAAGTGATGCTTTAGCATTGTATTTGACACTCGCAAGTGATGTCCAAGCCCAAACCTTTTATGGTGAGGAGGCGATAACGACGGTGCATTTAGATATCTTGAATGCCATGAATGCCGGAATGCCTCGCTTCATAAAAGCCAAGCAAAACTTAGAGGGCATCGGCTTGCTAAAGTCGTATGAGAAAGCAGATGCTCAAAACGGGAGCTCGTATCTTTATTGGTTGCAAGAACCGGTTCATCCAGCAGCGTTTTTTCAAGATGAATTGTATGCCTATCTTTTGTTGGAAAGAGTCGGGGAGCGTAAATTTAATCAACTGGTCAAGCTGTATCAACCAAAACAATGTTCTTTAACCGATTATCAGGAAGTGACTCAATCCTTCTCAGCCGCTTATGGGTTAAATACCGCTCGTTTTGCTTCCCAGGAAGAAACGCTACAGGCAGTCAGTGATTCTTTTCAGGAAACCAATGCGAACTTGGTGCTTGACGAAAAGCAGTTGGATTGGGACTTTCTTTTATATGAAGCGCAGCGCCGGTATATCCGTGCCGCTAATTTCTCGCCAAGTTTTCGACAAAAGTTAGTTCTATACCATTCTTTATACGGCTATGATGTGTTGGAATTGTTGGATTTGATGGCGGACAATGTTTCTTTGACAACAGGCGAGATCGATCAGAAGAAGCTGGAGCAAGCGATCATGAAAAAATCGCGGCAGACCTTCACGAAAACAACAAAAAGGGAAGATCATCAAGCAGAAAGCCAATTACGCCGCTTCAATACACTAAAGCAGAATGGTTTTTCAGAAAATGATGTATTATTGATTCAAGAAAGTGAAAACAATGCGCCAATCGCCTTTTTAAAAGCCATCAAAGCGGAGAAAAACAGTTTTATGACAGATTCAGAACAATGGTTGATCAAAAGCCTTGTCGAACGATCACCATTACCGAATAGTGTGATCAATGTTTTGGTTCATTACGTTTTGGTAGTCCAAAACAACGCCGCTTTGTCAGGAAATTATGTAAATAATATTGCCGCTCAGTGGTCAGAATTAAAAATCGGTACGGCAGAAGATGCGATCAAACATGTCCGGAGTCTTGTTCGAAGTGCCAAGGAAAAGCGCAGCCGACCACAAACTAACGGAAAAAAAATCATTCGCGAAGAAAAGCTGCCTTCTTGGGCTGAAAAACCAGTGGAAGAGACAGCATTAACACCAGAGCGACAAGCAGAATTAGATAAAAAACTGCAAAACTACTTGCATAAGAAAGCTGGTGACAAGTAATGGAAGATGTAGGGAAAAACTTAGGAAAACTATTGGATAAACGCAATTACCGTGATCAGTTTTCAGCAATGATGGCAGAGGTTTTACAAGATCCTGATGTTAAAGCGTTTATTGCCGAAAATGAAGAGGTATTGACCGAAGCAGATATTCAAAAAAGCTATGCGAAACTGTATGAGTTCGTCCAAGAAAAGCGGAAATTCCGCATCAATGATCCATCCATGATCGCACCGGGCTATGAGCCGCGCTTAGCGTTAAATTTTCATTTTATTGACGTCACCTATGTACCAACGAAAGAACTACTGGCATATCAGAAGCAAGAAGAGATCCGCAGTCGCATCAAAGCGATGGATATGCCTAAAGATATACAAGAAGCAAGTTTTGCAGATTATCAGCAAACGCCTGGCCGAATGGAGGCCATCGCAGCTGCCGTTGATTTTATTAGTGAGTTGACAGCCAATCCACAGGAGTTTCATAAAGGACTGTACTTTGTGGGGAGTTTTGGGATCGGAAAAACCTATCTGCTTGGCGCGATCGCCAGAGATTTAGCGGAGGCAGGCTATACGACGACATTGGTTCACTTCCCGACATTTGCAGTAGAGATGAAACAAGCAATCGGCAAAGATCAGGTGGGGGATAAGCTGAATGCAGTGAAAAAAGCCCCAATCTTAATGATGGATGATATCGGTGCGGATGCGATGAGTAGTTGGATTCGTGATGAAGTCTTCGGTGTGATTCTGCAATACCGAATGCAAGAGCAACTCCCGACGTTCTTCACCTCGAATTTTACCATGCATGAGTTGGAACAGCATCTTTCGGTAACGCAACGCGGCGAATCCGAACCATTGAAAGCCAAACGTATTATGGAGCGTATTCGTTACTTGACACAAGAGATCCAAATGACGGGCAAAAATCGACGAAATGATGCCTAAAAAATGACCATTACTGGAGGAAGAAGATGATGAAAAAACAACTGATTCTAGGCTTGTCCTTAGCAACAGTGCTGCTGTTAACGGCTTGTGGCAGTCCCGAAAACAACAATGCATCAAGTGGCGATAACACGCCTTCTGAATCAAGTGAGAATGCTAGTTCCGTTGCCAATAGTTCTTCAGAGAGCGAAACAGCGACGGTTTTTACTGGTATTATCCAAGAAGATGCCCAAGCAGGTTCGGATGATACCTTTCAATTATTTTTGAAAGACGTAGCGGCTGTTGAAGATGAGGATCAAGTCGTCCAAAGTTTTCAAAATGATGGGGTCATTCTCCATGTCCCAGTCGAGGCCTATTCAGGAGAGATCGAGGAGTTAGTTGAAGGAGACAAGGTCCAAGTGTCGCTGCAAGGCGTCCCGATCATGACGATGTCGATCCCACCGCAAATTCCCGGCAACTCGATTCAAAAGGTTGAATTAGTGAAGGATTAATGCAATGTGCGCCTTGGCAATGGCACCACAGTCAAGACGCACATTTTTTTCTATTTTTGGAAAGCGTGTTATACTACGAAAGAAGGAGTGACAATATGAACGAACATGCATTATCGGATCGTTTGGCTTGCGTGGGCGAACAAATTCCCGACCAAGCACGTATCGCCGACATCGGCTCCGACCATGCTTATTTACCTGTGGCATTAATGCTGCAGAACAAAATCACTTATGCTGTAGCTGGAGAAGTCGTTCAAGGACCTTATGATTCTGCCAGTAAACAAGTACGTAAAAACGGGCTCACAGAGAAGATCGTGGTGCGCTTAGCAGACGGATTGGACGCTGTTCAGCCAGCAGATGAGATCGACACGGTTGTTGTTGCTGGAATGGGCGGCACACTGATACGTTCGATTTTAGAAGAAGGAAGCCGGAAAAATCGCTTAGCGGGGGTCAAACGTTTGGTCTTACAACCGAATGTTGGCGAAAGGACCTTGCGAGAATGGCTTGTTGATCACAATTTTACGATCATTCATGAAGTGCTGTTAGAAGAAAATGATAAAAATTATGAAATCATCGTTGCGGAAACTGGAAAAGCGACGTACACGACCCAGCAATTATTTTTTGGTCCTTTTTTATTAAAAGAAAAAAATCCAGTTTTCCTAAAAAAATGGCAGCATGAATTGAAGCAGCGTCAACGAGTGGTCAAAGAGTTAGAGAAAGCCAAAGAACCACCTGCTGAGAAAATGAATGAATTGAAGGAACAAATCGAATGGATCAAGGAGGTGTTGGCATGATTTCTGGTCAAGAATTTATCAAACGCTTTGAAGCATACTGCCCGTTATGGTTGGCAGAAGAAGGCGATCCTGTTGGTCTACATGTTGGCACATTAAACAAACCGCTCGAGCGAGTCATGATGACTCTTGATGTACGTCCAGAAGTGGTGGCAGAAGCCATCGAGAAAAAGATCGACTTGATCATTGCCAAACACCCACCGATCTTTCGGCCTTTGAACCGCTTGCTGACAGATGATCCGCAACAAAAGATGTTGATGGATCTCGTCAAGCATGATATCGCCGTTTACGCTGCCCACACCAATATGGATATTATTGAAGATGGTTTGAACGATTGGTTTTGTGAACTATTAGAAGTTGAACCCGACACGTATTTGAAGCAAACCCATCAAGTAAAAATGAAGAAACTAGCTGTTTTTACCCCTGTTGAATCGGCACCAGCGTTACGAAAGGCATTAGGTAAAGCTGGCGCCGGTCAGCAAGGCAATTACCAAAATACCAGCTATTCCTTGATTGGCACCGGTCGCTTTACGCCGCAACAAGCTGCTCATCCAGCGATTGGTGAGATTGGAAAAGAAGAACAGGTGCAAGAAGCGAAAATCGAAGTCATTTTTCCAGAAACGATCGAGAAAAAGGTGCTTTCGGCAATGATCGCCGCGCATCCTTACGAAGAGCCGGCTTATGATCTGTATGCGTTAGACAATTTGCCAAAAACCTATGGAATCGGGCGGGTTGGTAACCTTGCTGAACCTCTTTCCCTTGATCATTTTGTTGCACGTGTCAAAGAACGCTTTGGTTTGTCTGCTTTACGCCTCGTCAGCTTTCCTGGTGCACCTGAAAAAATTCAGCGAATCGCCATTTGCGGCGGCAGTGGCCAATCGTTTTATTCGGATGCCTTACGCCATCAAGCGGATGTCTACATCACTGGCGATATTAGTTACCATTTCGCCCATGACATGCAAGCCAATGGGTTGATCGGGATCGATCCAGGGCACAACATCGAAAAGGAATGTATTCCTCGGTTTATTGAGAAATTCAACCAGTGGAAAGCAGAAGAGAACTGGGCTGTGACCTTTGTTCCTTCCACCACTTCAACAAATCCATTTGACTATAGATAGGAGAATTATTTATGTACGAAAATTTATTGCCTCGCTTTTTGAACTATGTAAAAACAGAAACCCGTTCGGATGCGACAAGCACGACAACACCTTCCACCGAAACACAGGTCGCTTTTGCCAAAGAACTGCAAAAAGAACTAGAAGAATTAGGATTAAGCGATGTTCACTACAACGAATCCAATGGTTTCGTGATTGGGACATTGCCAAGTAACGTGGATCATGACGTACGCTCCATTGGATTTATCGCCCATATGGATACGGCCGATTTTAATGCAGAAAATGTTGATCCGCAGATCATCGAAAATTACGATGGCGAATCGACCATTAAATTAGATAAAGAAGGAAAATACACATTAAACACAAAAGATTTTCCGAATTTAAAAAATTATGCTGGCGAAACCTTGATCACTACTGATGGTACCACTTTATTAGGTTCTGACGATAAATCTGGTATTGCAGAAATCATGACAGCTATGGAAATCTTACTTAAAAACCCAACGATCAAACATGGGGAAATCAAAGTCGCTTTTGGCCCTGATGAAGAAATTGGTGTTGGTGCAGATAAGTTCGATGTTGAAGATTTCAATGTTGATTTTGCCTATACAATGGATGGCGGTCCAGTAGGAGAATTGCAATATGAAACCTTTAATGCGGCGCAAGCTGAAATCACGATCCAAGGAAAAAATGTCCACCCAGGAACTGCGAAGGACACCATGATCAACGCTTTGCAACTAGCAGTCGATTTTCAAAATGCGCTACCGGCTGATGAAGTTCCTGAGAAAACCGAAGGGACAGAAGGGTTCTTCCATTTGATGAGTCTCAGCGGCTCAGTAGAAGAAGCGAAAATGGCATACATTATTCGAGACCATGACCGGACCCGTTTTGAAGAAAGAAAAGAACAATTATTAGCGGTTCAAGAAAGCTTGAATGCCCGCTTTGATGAACCGCGAGTGCACGTTCATTTATATGATCAATACTACAACATGAAAGAAATCATCGAAAAAGATATGAGTATCATTGATTTAGCAAAAGATGCGATGGAAGCAGTGGGAATCACTCCGGTAACAGAACCTGTTCGTGGTGGGACCGATGGGTCGAAAATCTCCTATCTAGGGATTCCAACACCGAATATCTTTGCTGGTGGAGAAAATATGCACGGTCGTTATGAGTTCGTCTCGCTACAATCAATGATGAAGGCGACCGATGTGATCGTGAAAATCGTCGAACTGAATGCTCAAGCATAAACGTTGCTTTTGATTTGATGGAATAAATGAAAAACTCTTGGGCTGGGAACTCTTCACGCAGGTCTTGCGTAAGACCCGGCCTTTTTAGGATGTGAATAGGATGAAAATTCTCGTTTTATACAATGATACAGCGGGGAAAAGTGAAGCAAAAGAAACAGCAGAAAAATTCCAAGCCTATGTGAAAGAACAAGGCGAAGAGCATCAAGCGTTCTTGCAGGCCTCAAATCCAGACGTGGATCCAAAAGACGTTCGAGAGGCTGCCAAAAAACACGCAGTCGATACGATTGTGATCATCGGCGGAGATGGCACGATCCATCATGGGCTGCAAACCTTCAAAGAAAAGCTGGATGAGCTGAAGATCGGGATCATTCCTGGAGGAACGGTAAATAATTTCGCTCGAATGTTGGGTATACCAGTCAAGCCAGAAGAAGCGTTTGAGAATGTTTTAACAGGGGTTGAACGTCCGATCGATTATGGGATGGTCAATGATCAAGTAATGATCTCGACGATGACCATTGGTCTTCTGGCAGATACCGCCGCCGCAACTTCCCAAGAAGAAAAACAGCAGTATGGGCCGTTAGCGTTTATGAAACGGTTCATTCATCTGTTGATCAAAAAGAAACAATACAAATTAGAAGTTATTGCTGACGAACGGAAATGGCAGGGAAAAAGTCAATTACTGACGATCGTCATGTCAAATTCAGCAGGTGGGTTTAAGAACTTTGATGAAGAAGCAAAACCTGATGACGGGTTGTTTCATGTCATTCTTTTGCCAAAACTGAATATTTTACGGTTTATTTTGTATCTACCAAGAATTATTCGTGGTAGAATTGCCAAAGTACCAAGTGTTGAATATTTCACTGCCGCAAAGGTCTCAATAAAGGCCAAAGAAAAAACGGTTCATACTCGAACCGATGGCGACCCAACGGATGATCTGCCGATTGAGATGAAAGTCATCAAACATGGGTTGACGATGCTGGTACCTGAGGAAGCAAAAGAATCAAAATAATGGTCCCTACGATCAATCATATGGAGGAAATGGATGAATGCACTGATTTACAATCCATTGTGGTTTTATTTAATTGCAGTCAATCTTTATCTTTTCTGTCTGATGGGGTATGATAAATATCAGGCAGTGAAACAAGGTTGGCGGGTTCCCGAAGCAAATCTCCTTTTTATGGGGGCGATTGGCGGCGGATTAGGCGGTTTAATTGCGCAACGCGTATTTCGCCACAAAACAAGAAAGAAGAAGTTTCACCTCTTTTTTGCTTTTGGCACCGTTTTTGCTATCCTGCTGATGGTCTTTTTTGCATAAATTCGGTATAACAAGCAAGGAGTTAATATGAAAACTAAAGTGAAGTTCGCCCTTAATTTACTTTTACTAGTAGGGATTCTGGGTGTGATGTATTTTTTTGTCCGTAACTCGATGATGGATATTTTGGCGGTGCTAAGAGAGACCAGCTTTCTCGTCGTCTTATTAGTTATGGGACTTGGCACATTGTACCTGGTGATCGAAGGACGGACGGTGAAAGAGATCGCTGTGACGTTTCAACCGGAATTTACTACTAAGGCAGGCTTTTTAACGGTTTGTTACAGTGGTTTTTACCGGATCGTGACGTTTGGGGCGGGCACCTTGATCTCAGAGGTAAATTTTTATCGTAAAAATGGTTTGCAATTGTCACAAGGGGTTGGGGTCACCACCTTACACATGGTGATGTATAAGTTTGCCATATTGACATATGCAATCGCGGGGTTGATTATTCAATTCTCGCTATTCTATGACAATGCGCCGAATATGATTTGGGTAATTTTGGTGGGGATCGTACTCGTCTTTTTGATCATTGCCGCTTTATTGGCACTTTCTGTCAGTATCAACATTCAAGTCTTTTTTGTGATCATCAGCAATAAGCTGTTCAAAAGTGCAACGTTAAGAGGGATCGTTGACAAATGCAACACCCAGATCTATTCTTTGCGAGAAACGGTCAATGCAATCATTACCGACCGCACCGCTTTCTTGCGCATCTACCTTTGGAATCTTTTGAAGATGCTACCTTGGTATGTGATTCCTTATGTGATTCTTGTTGTGCAGCATCCAGAGATCGATTTCTTGTTGACGTTATCCTTCATCAGCTTTGCCGTCGTCTTGTCCGGGGTGATTCCAACACCGGCAGGGATCGGATCATTTGAATTTATTTATATGCTGCTTTTTGGTCCATTAGTTGGCACGGTCGATGCTGCGTCTTCCATGCTACTGTACCGCTTAGCAACATTCATTTGGCCCTTCATTATTGGTTTTGCTTATGTAATGAAAGAAAAGCGCAAAGATATCAGCCAAGAGTTGACTGAATTAAGAAAAGAAAAAGTGGAAAGTTAAAAACACGCTTATCTTCGAGTAGAGGATAAGCGTGTTTTTTAGTCTTTCAAATCAATGATCCGATCAACAAAGGATTCATAAAATTCAGCTTCATGGGAAACGATCAGAACGGTTCCAGGAAAGGCTGCCAGAGTTTCTTCCAAATTGTTTTTCGTGTCTTGATCGATATGGTTGGTCGGCTCATCAAGAATCAAAAAGTTGCTTTTGATCAACATCATTTCAGCTAACTTCACTTTTGTCTGTTCGCCACCACTTAATAATTTCAATTCTTCCTGGGCTAATTGGCTAGGTAATCCCGCCCGAGAAAGTTGCCGCCGCAATTCTTTGTTAGTGGCCTTTGGGAAAAGATCCTCAAGGTATTGAAGAGGGGTCTGCAAGGGATATTCCCAGTCCAGGTCTTGAGAAAAGTAATTAAACTTTGTATGCTGCGGGTAAGAAACGGTTCCTTCAATTGCAGGGATCACACCGAGAATCGTTTTGATCAATGTTGATTTACCGATCCCATTAAATCCCCGAATCGCAATTTTTTCGCCATAGCGGATCGTTAGGTTGATTGGGGAGAGTAAGGGCTTTTGGTCGTACCCAATCACTAGATTGGTCGTCTCTAATGCCAAGGTCGTAACGATCGGTGCCAAATCAAATCCTAGATGCGGTTTAGGGACATCTTGGGGTGGAGTCAAGCGTTCGATTTTTGCCAATTGTTTTTCACGACTCTTTGCCATTGTTGAACGAGAACCAGCTTTGTATTTACGAATATAGCTTTCAGTTTTCTTGATATGCTCTTGCTGTGCTTCGTATTGCTTCATGTAGCTTTCGTTTTGCAACGTTTTTAGTTTTAATGCTTTGTCTAAATTCCCAGTATACTTAGAAAGCTTGCCAAATTCGATATCAATGATATGGGTCGTGATTTCATTCAAGAATTGACGATCATGAGAAACGACTAAGTAGGTACCAGTAAAGTTTTGTAAAAATTCAACTAACCATTTGATATGTTCATCATCTAGGTGGTTGGTTGGTTCATCTAAAATCAGCATGTCGGGTTTTTCTAAGAGCATTTTCGCTAAAATCAGTTTCGAGCGTTGACCACCACTTAAGGAAGCAAGGGGCGTATCCATGCCGAGAACCGAAATACCTAACCCTTCTGCTAAATCATCGATCAATGTATCCATTTGGTAGAAATTTCCTTGATCCAGTTGATTTTGCAATTCGCCCGCTTTTTCTAAAAGCTTATCGTCGAGACTTTCGCCATAAGCAGTATAAAGATCGGCGATCTGTTGTTCTTTTTCGAAGTCTTCTACAAAGGCAGAGCGCAAAAAATCACGGATCGATTGCGTTTCATCAACATTGACGTATTGATCCAAATAGCCCATTTTCAAATTTTTCGGAAATTGAACAAAGCCATCGTCAGGGAGAATTTCTCCTGTAATGATTTTGATTAAAGTACTTTTGCCAGCGCCGTTCCGTCCAATCAAACCGACTTTTTCCCCACGGTTGATTTGAACGGAAACATCTTCGTAAAGCAATTTGTCGCCAAATTGTTGGCTAATATTCGTTAATGTTAACATCGTTTCCTCCATATAAAAAAGCTGTAAACAGTAGACGTTACAGCTAAGTAGATAATCTTACTGAATAAAATACGCCAAAAAGCGCTTAAAACGATCAGGAAAATCGGTTGTTCCTGACCAATCAGGACCTAGCATACCATTGCTACTTCCCATCTGTCAATTTTCATGAAATAATACTGAAAAAATTTTTGATGTTCGAGGGAAATCTTTTGACCATTACTGACCAATATTGTATAATAGAAGAGTAGAAAAAAGGATACTGCTTGCAGCGTACTTTTTTTCTGACTACCATTTTGGGAGGGAAAAGTATGAACCCAGAAAAAATGACGACTACATTACAAAGTGCTATCGCTGAAGCCCAGCAGATTGCCATGACCCGTCACCATCAAGAAATTGATATTCCGCATTTATGGAAGATTTTATTGCAAGCCAATCAATTCGGCCGCAATTTTTATACGGACACAGGGCTCGATGTCGATGCTTTTGAAAAAGAAGTCGACCGATTATTAGATGAACTGCCTTCCGTTGAAGGAGGAAATGTTCGTTATGGTCAATCCATGAGTCAAAATCTGTTTCATCTTTTGTCTGAGGCAGATCAATTAAAAAATGAATTTCAAGACGAGTATCTTTCCACAGAAATCGTCCTTTATGCGTTGATGAAATTGAAAAATCATCCCTTGACGGTGTATTTAAAGAAACAAGGAATCACCGCAAAAGAAATCAAGCAAACGATCGAAACATTAAGAGGAGGGGATCGTGTGACCTCACAAAATCAAGAAGAACAATACAAAGCATTAGAAAAATACGGCGTTGACTTGGTCCAACAAGTCCGCAGCGGAAAAATGGACCCCATTATCGGTCGAGACGAAGAAATTCGCGATGTGATTCGCATCCTTTCTCGGAAAACCAAAAACAATCCCGTTTTGATTGGTGAACCGGGGGTTGGTAAAACAGCCATCGTTGAAGGATTGGCTCAACGGATCGTGCGAAAAGACGTCCCAGAAAACCTAAAAGACAAAACGATCTTTTCTCTGGATATGGGTGCCTTGATCGCAGGTGCTAAATTCCGAGGTGAATTTGAAGAGCGTTTGAAAGCCGTCTTACAAGAAGTGAAAAAAGCCGATGGCCGGATCATTCTCTTTATTGATGAGATCCACAATATTGTAGGTGCTGGTAAGACGGAAGGCAGCATGGATGCTGGAAACTTACTGAAACCAATGCTGGCACGGGGAGAATTGCATACGATTGGCGCAACCACCCTTGATGAATACCGTCAATACATGGAAAAGGACAAAGCCTTGGAACGTCGTTTCCAAAAAGTGCTGGTACAGGAACCAACCGTTCAAGATACGATTTCGATTTTACGTGGCTTGAAAGAACGGTTCGAGATCCATCATGGCGTCAACATCCATGACAACGCGCTTGTTGCTGCGGCGACCTTATCTGATCGGTATATCACGGACCGCTTTTTACCAGATAAAGCCATTGACTTGATCGATGAGGCGAGTGCCACAATTCGGGTGGAAATGAATTCAATGCCTACTGAGCTCGACCAAGTTACCCGTCGTTTGATGCAACTGGAGATCGAAGAAGCCGCATTGAAAAAGGAATCCGATGATGCATCGAAAAAACGCTTAGGCATTTTACAAGAAGAATTGGCGGAATTGCGTGAAGAAGTCAATACCATGAAAATGCAGTGGGAAACGGAAAAAGAAGAAGTCAATGCAGTTTCCAACAAACGGGCAGAGATCGATAAAGCCAAGCATGAGTTGGAAGATGCTGAAAATAACTATGATTTGGAACGGGCCGCTGTTCTTCGCCATGGGACGATTCCCCAACTGGAAAAAGAACTAGCTGAACTAGAAGAAAAAACCAAGTCGAAGGCATTCGGATGGTCCAAGAGTCAGTGACCGAAAATGAGATCGCCTTAGTCGTGGGACGTTTGACAGGGATTCCAGTCGCTAAATTAGTGGAAGGCGAACGAGAAAAACTGTTGAAATTAAATGAGACCTTGCATCAAAGGGTCATCGGACAAGATGAAGCAGTCGATGCTGTCAGTGATGCAGTTATTCGTTCACGAGCTGGCCTGCAAGATCCAAATCGACCATTAGGTTCCTTCTTGTTCTTAGGTCCGACCGGCGTCGGTAAGACCGAATTAGCGAAAGCGTTGGCGGTCAACCTCTTTGATTCAGAAGAGCATATGGTTCGGATCGATATGAGCGAATACATGGAGAAACATTCAGTGTCTCGTTTAGTCGGTGCCCCTCCAGGCTATGTAGGGTTTGAAGAAGGTGGGCAATTGACTGAAGCTGTCCGCCGCAATCCTTACACGATCGTTTTGTTAGATGAAATCGAAAAAGCCCATCCTGATGTCTTTAATATCTTGTTACAAGTGCTTGATGATGGCCGTTTGACAGATTCAAAAGGGCGAGTCGTTGATTTCAAAAATACAGTCTTGATCATGACTAGCAATATCGGCTCTCAAGTCTTGCTAGATGGCGTGACCGCAGAAGGGACGATCCCAGAAAACGTTGCTGAAAATGTCCGTAATCTCTTGAGAGGGCATTTCAAACCAGAATTCTTAAATCGGATCGATGATACGATTTTATTCACACCGCTTAGTCTAAACGATGTGACAGGCATCGTCGACAAGATCATCGCACAGCTTTCACAACGACTGGAAGTCCAAGATATACTGTTGACGATCACTGAAGAAGCCAAACGCTGGATCGCTGAAAATGCTTATGAGCCAGCGTATGGTGCGCGTCCTCTCCGTCGGTTTATCACGAGAGAAGTCGAAACCCCATTGGCAAAAGAAATCGTTGCCGGCAGAGTCTTACCAAAGACCCAAGTCACGATTGAATTATTGAACGATCAACTGGTTTTTGAAAATACGCCAATTACCGAAGAATAAAAAGATAAAAAATGGATAAATGCAAAACGATGGTTGCCGTTTAAGTGGCAGCCATCGTTTTTTTGTCGCTCAACATAAGACAAAAAAGTTCCCCTTGCTTGTTGTTTGGAGGAAATTCGCACTTCGATTATACTGTTCTTATGGAGTAGGAGAGGAATGAAAAGATGAATACTTTTTTTGAAACGTTGAATGAGCGAAAAGGGGAATTGCTGACAGCTGTCTTTGAGCATTTGTCATTGTCGATCATTGCGCTGCTGGTCGCGATCGTCATTGCTGTCCCGTTAGCCATTTGGCTGGTTAATCATAAACGGGCAGCGGAAGTCGGCCTACAAATAACGAGTGTGTTACAAACGATTCCATCACTGGCACTGTTAGGTTTATTGATTCCATTCGTGGGGATCGGAACGCCGCCTGCGTTGATCGCACTAGTTATTTATGCGTTATTGCCGATCTTTCAAAATACCTATATTGGCCTTTCGGAGATCGATCCATCAATCGAAGAAGCTGCGGCGGCATTTGGTATGTCTCGGATGCGCCGATTGATCAAAGTCGAATTACCGATTGCCTTGCCTGTCATTATTTCGGGGATTCGCACGGCATTGGTCTTGATCATCGGAACAGCGACCTTAGCCGCTCTGATTGGCGCTGGTGGGCTAGGTTCCTTTATTTTGTTGGGGATCGATCGGAATGCCCCTGAATTAACGCTGATCGGTGCGATCGGGTCTGCTTTACTGGCTATTGTTTTCAGTACGTTGATCCGATATCTACAACACCTGAAACCGCGCTATACCTTGATTACACTGGCAGCAATCATCTTGCTGATTGGCGGCGTTTCTTTTTCACAGAGCGGATTTTTCGCGCCGAAAACCATCACCATCGCAGGGAAACTAGGGTCTGAACCTGATATCTTGATCAACATGTACAAAGAATTGATTGAACAAGAAGACCCTGATGCCCAAGTTGAACTAGAGCCAAATTTCGGAAAGACCTCATTCTTATTCAGTGCATTAGACAATGGCCAAGTTGATATTTATCCGGAGTTTACCGGTACCGTGTTGGAGAGCTTAGTTGAGGTACCAGAAGAGCTTGCGAGTCAAAAACTTGACTCCGACGAAACCTATACCGAAGCAGTCAATCTATTGAAGGATCAGTTTGAGATGACCTTGCTTCAGCCGATGGCGTATCAAAATACCTATGCGTTGGCTGTGAAAAAAGAATTTGCTGAGGAAAATGGACTAACCACGATCTCTGATTTGAAGAAAATCGAAAATCAAATCAAAGCCGGCTTCACCCTCGAATTCATTGATCGGACGGACGGTTATGCGGGCATCCAAGAACGCTATGGGCTAGATTTTCCAAGTGTCCAAAGTATGGAACCAGCATTGCGTTATCAAGCCATCAATAATGGCGATATCAATCTACTGGATGCCTATTCCACGGACAGTGAATTGCGTCAATATGGCTTAGTTATTCTAGAAGACGATCAAGAACTATTTCCACCTTATCAAGGAGCGCCTTTGATGAAAGAAGCCTTTGCCAAGGAACATCCAGAAGTCGTCCGTGCATTGGAAAAGTTGGCAGGGAAAATCACTGAAGAACAAATGAGTGAAATGAATTATCAGGTCAATGTCGAAGGAAAAAATCCAGCAGAAGTCGCGCGTACCTTCCTGATAGACGAAGGATTAATTGAGGAGGGACAAGAATGACACCAATTATTGAATTTAAAAACGTCAGTAAAAAGTTTGATCAAAAACTAGTGATCGATCAGTTAGATCTGAGCATCAATAAAGGGGAAATCTTTGTTTTGGTCGGTCCTTCTGGGAGTGGGAAAACGACGACTTTGAAGATGATCAACGCGTTGTCAGAACCGACAGATGGTGATATTTACTTCAAAGAAAAACGGATCAAAGAATACAATATTCAAAAAATGCGTTGGCAAATGGGGTATGTTCTCCAACAAATCGCTCTGTTTCCGACGATGGATGTCAAACAAAACATCGAAGTGATCCCAGAGATGTTAGGGTGGTCAAAAAAAGATCGCTCAGAAGCCGTGGATCGTTTGCTGACACAGGTCAAACTTGACCCAGAGCAATACCGCCATCGAATGCCTAAAGAGTTGTCAGGAGGAGAACAGCAACGGATCGGTATCTTAAGAGCGTTAGCTGCTAACCCAGAAATTATTCTGATGGACGAACCCTTTAGTGCTCTTGATCCAATTTCTCGTAATTCCTTGCAGGAGTTAGTCCTTGATCTGCACCAAGAACTTGGGACGACGATTATTTTTGTCACGCATAACATGAAAGAAGCGGTAAAATTAGGTACACGCATTGCTGTCATGAATCAAGGGAAGATCGTCCAATGTGATACACCGGAAGTGATTGTCTCGCAACCGAAAACTGCTTTTGTGAAAAGCTTTTTTGAAGAGACCGGTGAAGACGAAGCAAAACTGGTCACAGCAGGGGATTTGATGCGGATGAACTTTTTCAGCGATGAAGTCAACCCTGGGGCTCCTCAAATCGCTGCATCTACTACTTTAAATGAGTTGTATACCTTATTTACAACTCATGACACGGTAGTGATTGAAGAAGAGCAGAAACTGGTAGGAAGTCTAAGTCGAAAAGATGTGTTTGCATTCTTGAGTCGTGATCGAACGTAAAAGGTTCTTTATGGCCACTAGAATTGTCATATTTTTTAAAAATCGATGATTTCTCTTGCTCAATGTAAAAATTCCACGTAAGATTGAGGAAGATATCTTTTGTCAGAATGCCAGAAACGAGCTTTGATAATGACAAAAGATGCAGTAAAGGAGCGAAAGAGCAGCTATGGTAAAAATCCTAAAAGAGAATTGGTTACTGCTTTTCTTTATCGTCGCCGTGGTTCTCATCCGTCTGTTTGTCCTGACGCCTGTTCAAGTCAGTGGCCATTCTATGGACCCGACTTTGGCCGATAAACAGCGGCTGATTGCATCAAAAATTTCTTCATATGACCGGCAAGACATCGTGATCTGCGTTGAACCAGATGATCCAAGCAAAATCGCTGTCAAGCGGCTGATTGGTTTACCCGGTGATACTATCGAAATGAAAGATGATGTCTTAACAATCAATGGAGAAGTATACGAAGAACCCTATTTAGATGATTTTAAAGAAAAATTTGCGGACGATCAATTACAAGATGAATATTCTTATCGCGAAATGTTTCAGCAAATCGCCGCTGGTGCCGAACACTTTACCGATGATTTCACGGTAACGGTTCCTGAAGGCAGCTATTTTGTGATGGGAGACAATCGTTTGATCTCTCGGGACAGTCGCAGTTTCGGGGTTGTAACAGAAGATCAAATGGAAGGGAAAGTGCTGCTGCGCTTTTGGCCATTGAATCAAATCAAACTTTTCTAACCAAAAAAACATTCTTACCAATGCAGCGAAAACGCCGCAACTGGTAAGAATGTTTTTTAGATCACCCAAGCGACAAAGGCAACCATTGAGAAGAACATTGTCCAAACCGCAATAATAGCTGATGCAATAAAAATAATTTTGATTGATAAAGGTTGGACAAATTTCCGGGCATCTTTAGAGAACGCATAGGTGATCGATGAAAAAATCAAGCAGCATAAAATGAAAAACACTGTTAGGACCATAAGCCTCTCCTTTACTGACGCAATGTCAAATGAATAATGTAATTATAACAGACCAAGGTTTTTTGGGGAAATAAAAATGATTAAACGAGGGAATTTTTTTAGATTGTAAACGTTTTATTAGTTTCTACACACGATAGGAACCCTTGGTATTCAGTGAATCAGCAAAACAAGAGCTACCATTTAAGTATTTTTATAAATTTTTCTTTATCAATAAAAGAACAACAGAAAAAAGCTGGTTGAAAAACGATGCTTTTCAACCGGCTTTTAAAGGTAGACTATGATAATTTCCGAATCCGATAACTTTCAAAGTAATCAGGTTTGCCTCGTCCTTGTACGTAAGCGATCACGCCCATTAGAGCAGCACCAATCGTGTTGGTCAGTAAATCGCCCATCGTATCCATCAATGCTTCACGGCCGATAAACGGTGTGCCATCTAAAGTTGCATAACGTTGGAGATTCATTCCACCAACGGAATCGCAGATGAATTCCCAAAACTCCCAGAAAACACCACATAAGCCAGCAAAAGCAAAGCCCATTAATAAAAATAACCATGGAGAAACTTTTGAAACGGGGACTTCTTTTAGTAAGAGACAGATCAATCCATAGCCAACAGCCGTCAAGACCATAGGACTCACCGCATGTAGAATTTTATCCCAGAAAGCAATGGTTTCAATCAAATGCAGAATTGTCCCCATAAATACAGAGATCAGCAAGAAAAACCAATAAAAGTAGACGGTGGCATTTGGTAGCTGGATTTTTAAGAACTTTTTACTCATTTCTGGGACGAAAATCAATAAAATCCCAAGCAATGCCTGAACTAAGAAAATCAATCCTTGTGTTTGCGGATAGACCCCACGGAAAAATTCCCACAAAGAAAAACAAAACACGAGAATACCAAAAATAGTGAATACCTTTTGCAGTCGCTGATAAGTTTGTCCCATTTAGTTGTCCTCCGAAAGATAGTCGGCTAAGCCAGCTAAAAGGGCTGCTTCAGAGGAATAAATCTCACCATTTAGTTTGATCAAACCCACCGTATAAAGATTGACATAGTGGAATTGGTTTTCCGCAACGGTTTGTAATGCTGCCAGCTTTTGCTGATTGTCGGCTCCTTGTTGGCGACTATCTGTATAAAGCCCTAAAACAGGAATGCCTTTTGCATAGGCGACACCGATCTCAGAGGCAACCCCAGCATCGATGGTCAAACCATCCAGTAATGCGATCATCAAATCACTTTCCAGTACTTTTTCGGTATCTGCCAAAGCGATCATTTTGCTATCCGCATAGGCGGATTTATCATTGATCGCGGCATTTTCTTGAGGTAAATAAATCTCCAGCTGCGGATACTGCTGGCGAATCGACGCAACAAGTTCGGCGTTGTAGCGCAGGTCACTAGCAGCAAACAGGGAGCAGCAAAATATAGTTTCATTCAAAAACACTCCTTAATCATTCATAGTTGTACGTTTTGTTGATTCGTTGTTTAGAAATAATCGCTGAAATAGGCTTCCATATCAGGGATGATCGATTCCAGTAATGCCAGTGTTTCTGAATCGGTATTTAGTCGTTCCACACGCTCTAAGTAAGCCGGACGGCGGTAATTCATCAACAGACACGACAATGTCTGAATATCCAACTGGACCGCTTTTCCGATAGCTTCTCTTGAAACTACGATCTCCCCGTGATTATATTGGACACCAAAGATTCCGTTGTTCCAATCGGCAACTGGGTCGGATACAACAAAGTGAAAGGGTGTTTGGAAGGCTTCAAATGGGAAGTTTGTCAAAAACTGTTCAACATCGACGATCCGCGCCATGTAATAAGGCTCGATGGTTTCTTTGATTTGGCTATCATCCAAGTAGAAGGACAGGGGTTCATTTGAATAAATGTCTCCTTTGACCCAATAAACCATTGAGAAATGGGCAGAGATAAAATTCCATAGACCATTGCGGGCTTCTTGATTCAAGTAGAACATTTCCTTTACGTGGAAGACTTCTTCGGCTACCCAATAAAAAAGTACACCAGTCGGATGACCACTGGCATTGTAATAGACAGCCGCGGTGCGCTCTTCTTCATTTTCATAGCGCCAATACTCCTCCCAGTGAAAAGAGGTCCGCTGCAAGGCACCATGGTTGTCGCGGGAGAATTGGTTGTAGACAGTAAAGACATCAGGATCATCCACTTCTTTGCGCTCTACGATCCCAGGGACTTCTTTGGTTTTCGGAAGTTGGGTATCACGAATTTTGAAAGTCAGCTTGTCGGACATAATCTCCCAGCCTTTGCGACGATAGTAGGGCACATTGTATGGATAAAGGTAGGAGATCCATTGCTGATCTTCCCGCATCGTTTCTAAGGCAAGCTTAATCAAGTCTTTCATCAGGCCATGTCCGGCATATTCAGGGTAGGTCCCAACACCGGTCACTCCGCCCATTTTAATCAATTTACCGTGTATATTGACTTCACAAGGATAAACGGCGATTTGCGAGATCAATTTGTCTTCATTGAACCAACCAAAGACCTTGGAAAGTTCTAAAATCGGGCGCTTAGATTTGATCATTTCCCGTTTGCTCTCATAGCCGCTTTCTTCAATATCCGATTCAGTGATCTGAAAAACGTAGCTTAACAGTTCATTGAACTGATCAACGTCTTTTTCATCCACCGCTCGAATATGTAGATTTTGATGAAAATTATTGTCCATTCTTTCAACTCCAATTTATTTGCTAGCTCTAGTATAGCAAAACCTGAATGAATATGTCTAAATAACGGTTAAGAAAAATACTTTAACTATTGGCATTTCGTTGGTATAATAGAAAAGCTGACTAAAAGAAATGAGGAACGTATCCATGAACATAGAAGAAATGAAAAAACGACAGGAGAAGATTCGTAATTTCTCCATTATCGCCCATATCGACCATGGGAAATCAACATTGGCGGACCGTATTTTGGAACAAACCCATACAGTGACGTCACGGGAAATGCAAAACCAATTATTAGACTCCATGGATCTTGAACGTGAACGAGGAATCACGATCAAATTAAATGCCGTGGAACTTAACTATACCGCCAAAGACGGAGAAACTTACATCTTCCATTTGATCGACACTCCAGGGCACGTCGATTTCACCTATGAAGTGTCCCGCAGTTTGGCCGCTTGTGAAGGCGCCGTGCTCGTCGTTGATGCGGCTCAAGGGATCGAAGCACAGACATTGGCAAACGTCTACTTGGCGTTAGACAATGATTTAGAGATCCTACCAGTCATTAATAAAATAGACTTGCCAGCTGCCGATCCTGAGCGAGTACGAACAGAGATCGAAGATGTGATCGGTATCGATGCCAGTGAAGCTGTTTTAGCGAGTGCCAAAGCAGGTATTGGGATCGAAGACATTTTGGAACAAATCGTTGAGTATGTCCCAGCTCCAGCAGGTGATATTGAAGCACCGTTAAAAGCGTTGATCTTTGACTCCGTGTACGATTCCTATCGTGGGGTGGTCTTAAACGTCCGCATCATGGACGGGATGGTCAAACCAGGTGACAAGATCAAAATGATGAGTAATGGCAAGACCTTTGATGTCACAGAAGTCGGGGTCTTTTCACCCAAAGCCATTCAACGAGATGCGTTGATGGTGGGCGATGTTGGGTATATCACTGCTGCCATCAAGACCGTTAAAGATACCCAAGTCGGGGATACGGTGACTTTAGCCAACAATCCAGCAGAAGAAGCCTTAGCCGGTTATCGTCAAATGAATCCGATGGTTTATTGCGGATTGTACCCAATCGATACCTCACGTTACAACGACCTTCGAGAAGCATTGGAAAAATTACAATTGAATGATGCAGCATTGCAATTTGAACCAGAAACCTCTCAAGCATTAGGATTTGGGTTCCGTTGCGGCTTCTTAGGCCTATTACACATGGATGTCGTGCAAGAACGGCTAGAACGTGAATTTAACCTTGAGTTGATTACGACTGCACCATCCGTAATCTATCACGTCAACAAGACTGATGGCTCAATGGTCGTCGTTGATAATCCAGCAGAGTTTCCTGAACCAGTCACGATCGACAACGTGCAAGAGCCTTACGTCAAAGCACAAATCATGGTCCCTAACGATTACGTCGGTGCTGTAATGGAATTGTCCCAACGCAAACGGGGAGACTTTGTCACGATGGATTACTTGGATGATTATCGCGTAAACGTCGTTTATGAGATCCCATTATCGGAAATCGTCTTTGATTTCTTTGATAAATTGAAATCCAGCACCAAAGGATACGCATCACTCGATTACGAAATGTCTGGTTACCGCACTAGCAAGCTAGTGAAGATGGACATCTTGCTGAACACTGAAAAAGTCGATGCGTTAAGCTTTATCGTTCATCGCGACTTTGCCTATGAACGCGGCAAAGCCATCGTTGAAAAACTGAAAAAACTGATTCCACGACAACAGTTCGAAGTGCCGATCCAAGCAGCCATCGGACAAAAAATCGTTGCCCGTTCCGACATCAAAGCCTTGCGTAAGAACGTATTGGCGAAATGTTATGGCGGTGACGTTTCTCGGAAACGCAAACTTCTGGAGAAACAAAAAGAAGGGAAGAAGCGGATGAAACAAATCGGCTCCGTCGAAGTACCGCAAGAAGCCTTCATGGCAGTTCTGAAGATGGATGAGGATGAACCGAAGAAATAAGGCTTTAGATAGAAAACACTGTTTTAAAAGTCGTATTCACTTTACTTATTTCACTACTCGGATTGTCTGCAAACATTTACGAAAAACTTCTTATTCGGTTCTTAAACAGAAAGTTATCGAATAGAAAAATACAACTGATAGTAAAGTTATAACCAGTTAGGCAGCGTCCCTAACTGGTTTTTCTTTATTTGGAAGATCAAGAACAGATGGATGTAATCGAGTATTTAAGTGATGCATTGCTATTATGTATTATTTATTGGAAGTCGAGATAGGATTTTCCCTAATTGAGAACCCTCCACTAGACCACCTTCGAATCGTTTTCGGCTAGAATGAACCTAGAAAATGATTGGAGGGATAAAATGATCGATAAAAACACCAATGCAATAGAAGTGAAAGATCTGGTCAAAACATATGGAGACAAACGTGCAGTAGACAATTTGAGTTTTGCTGTAGAGAAAGGAACGATATTTGGCTTGCTCGGTCATAATGGAGCAGGCAAATCAACGACGATCGATTGCCTTTTAGGTACGCAAAAATATGATTCTGCAGATATCACCTTGTTAGGCAAAGATCCAAGAAAAGAGCGAAAAAAGCTCTTTCAATATGTAGGGGTTCAGTTTCAAGAAGCAGCTTTTCAAAATCAGTTGAAGGTCAAAGAAATCTGTGAAATTACTCATTCCTTGTACGAAAAACCGATTGATTGGATGAGGACGTTGGATGAATTTGGTCTTTCAGCAAAAAAAAATTCGTTTTTAGCTACATTATCTGGCGGAGAAAAACAGAAGCTATGTATCCTATTAGCGATTATGGGGAATCCGGAGATCATCTTTTTAGACGAACTGACAACGGGTCTGGATCCTAAAGCAAGGAGAGAAGTTTGGCGATACTTGCTGATGCTTAAAGAAAAAGGTGTGACCATTTTCCTAACTTCACACTATATGGACGAAGTAGAAACTTTATGTGATCGAATTTTAGTCCTAAAAGAGGGCAAAGAAGTGGCAAGCGGTACAGTCGAAGAAATAGTATTGAAAAGCAAAAAAGACACACTTGAAGAAGCCTTTCTAACACTTATTGGGGAGGAATATTAAGATGAAGACATTTTGGTTACTTTATAAATCAGAAGCAAAACTGTCGATAAGAGAAATGTCCTCCATTATATTTGGCATTTTTGTTCCCCTTGGGATTGTTTGTCTTATGGGGGTTATGGATTCTAGTAATGATTCGCTGAATACAGCTTTTGTGTCAGTTTCGACTGTAGGGATTTGTTCAGCAGGTGTGATGGGGCTTCCTCTTGCATTATCTTCCTACCGTGAGCGAAAAATCTTGAAAAGATATCAGGTGACACCAATTAGTCCGATCCAATTACTTTTGGCTCATTTACTTTTTTGCTTTACGATCAGCATCGTGTCGATGTTGTTACTATTAGGCGTGCTAGTTGTTTTCTTTCAATTTTCTTACGTTGGCAACTGGCTGTACTTTATACCAGCGTATCTGTTAGTGATGATTTCCATTCATGCCATAGGTTTGATCGTTGCCAGCTTATCGCCTAGTGAGAAAGCAACCGGGGCGATAAATTCAGCAATTTTCTTTCCAATGTTTTTTTATCAGGAGCGACAGTTCCTTATGAAATCATGCCGCAGGGATTGCAGAAAGTAGCGGATATTATGCCTTTGACGCAAGGCATCAAGTTATTAAAGACGGTTACGTTTCCAGAAGAAAATGGGCTGCTTTATATGGTTTTATTGTTAACAGCTATTTCCATTATTGGTATTTTTATTGCGGTGCGCTATTTTAGATGGGAATAGGGATAATCGGTTATAGCCAGTTGTTTATATGTGAAAAATAGTTTGGATAAACTTTGTGCGAAGGCATGATTTGTTCTACTAAAAATTGAATGGAGTCTGTCCGATGAGTAGCATAAGTATCTGAACAATAAGTTGAAAAACGAATAAAGTACGGTCTATTTTTATGCTAATAGAAAAAGTATTTGCAGAATTATCAAATTTTTATAGCTTAGACGATTGGTGAAACCTATCGTCTAAGACTGTAGGCAAGGTTGAATTTAGAAAGACAGTAAATGTGCACCTATAATTACGCAATAGTAATCATTTAGTTTTACTTCTTATTAGCAATTCCAAATTGCTAGTCATAAAGACCCATTGCCTAAATAAGAGGTAATAGCTGGATAACACTATTTAAGTAAATTCCACGTTTAAGAGTACTGAAAGTTTCACCATTCTCTACACATCTCATCATTGGGAATGTCTTTTTCCATGAGAATGAGCTAGAGATATTCTTTCAGTTAGAATAAAAACGACGATAAAAAAGGAGTTCAAGATGGACATACCAGTTTTGTTCGTCCTAAATAGAACTAGATGATGTATTTCATATGGTTAGTATTTAAACGAGCTATCATGTGGTATTTTAGTTCAACGATGATAGTATAGAAACGAAATAAAGATCTTTGACTATAGTCTAGGCCTTCTCCTACTATTTCGAGGATTAGACAATTAAGTCAGTTATCTTTAGTAAAAAAAGGAAAGAAATACTTTTGGAGGAAATTATGACTATTACAATTAGACATGAAGAAGAAAAAGACTATAAAATAGTGGAAGAAATCACACGAGAAGCATTTTGGAATTTATATTTCCCAGGAGCAGTCGAACATTTACTTGTTCACAACATTAGAAAACATCCTGACTTTATCCCCGAGTTGTCCTTCGTTATTGCATTAGACAATGAGATCATCGGCAGCATTTTTTATACAAAAGCGAAAGTGATCGATAAGCATGGCGGAGTACATCCAATTATAACCTTCGGACCAGTAAGCATTTCGCCAGAGTATCATCGGCAAGGGTTTGGTCGCATGCTGATTGAGCACTCACTTGCTGAAGCGAAAAGACTAGGCTTTAATGCCATTATTCTTGGCGGCTTTACGTATCATTACCATCCATATGGATTTGTAGGAACAAAGAAATATAATATATCAATGCCTGATGGTAAATTTTATACTGGCGTAATGGCATTGCCTCTATTTGAAGGTGCATTAGATGGCATAAGCGGCAGTGTTCATTTTTCAGAAGCGATGTATCCAGATGAATCCATCTTAAATGATTTTGACAAAACATTCCCACCAAAAGAAAAAAAAGTCCTACCGCATCAATCAGACTTTGAAAAAGCTGTCAGTGAAATTGATACGTATGATTACTAATTGAAAATGAGAGAATCACTTTAAAAGAAAATTAGACAAAGAACAATCAATCTATTTTAAAATTTCTAAACCCTACACTAAACCACCAATGTACCCTTTCTTGATAAGATCATTGAGAAAGGGGAATTTATCATGTTAAATACGAAAGAAAATGAGCATTTAAAAGAAGTTATAACAAAAATTGAGAAAAAAATAAAACAAATTGATGGAACTGTCAATGCTAATGAACAAGCTTATAAAGATATCAAAAAATATACAGTTGACTATAAAAATGAATTAGACAAATATGAAGTTTACAATCACCAGCAAAACTTAAGTTTTATTGATAAGCGTAACAACTTTGAAACGAATATCAGTAAAAAGTTAGCATATTTAAAAGGAGCACCTTACTTTTCAAAAATTAAGTTTCAGTTTGAGGATGACGAAGATGTAGAAAATTTTTACATTGGTAGGTACGGGTTTGCGGATGAATTTGGACAGCAGCTGATCTATGACTGGCGGGCACCGATTTCCTCATTATACTATGATTTTAGTTTAGGTTCTGCCTACTATGAGTCATTAGGGGAGAGATTTCATGGATACTTAAAAGGAAAGCGACAGTTTGAAATTGAAAATGGAGCGCTTAGAGTTGTTGTCGACACAGATGACACAGTAAACGATGAATTCTTGATGAATGAGCTGAGTAAAAACACTTCAAGTGAAATGAAGACCATTATCCACACGATTCAAAAAGAACAAAACGAAGTAATCAGAGATGTAAAAGCCAAGAACTTGATTATCCAAGGTGTTGCTGGTTCCGGAAAAACATCTATCGCACTCCATCGAATTGCTTATTTACTTTATCAAAAAAGAGAAGAACTACAGGCTTCAGATGTTTTGATTCTATCGCCTAATGATGTTTTCTCCAGTTACATTTCAACTGTTTTGCCTGAATTAGGAGAAGACGAGCTAAATCAGCTTGAAATCACCCAGCTTGTCCAACCAATGATCGAAGAAAAGTTAAAAGTAACTGATAAACAGGATGAAATAGATCAAATGATAGAAAAGCCAATGTCAAAAGAGGCAAAAACCTTTTTATATAAAAGATCTGAGAAATTCTTTTTGTCTTTGAAAAACCATATCCAACAGCTCAATAATAGATTATTTTCCGAAGATATTATCGTTGATCATCACTACACATTTTCAAAAAAGAATTGGAAAAAGTAAATATTACTCTTTCAGAAAGCGCATTATTCGTTAGAACTAAGCAATTAGCACGGCAATTAAGTAAGATCGTGCCTGAAAATGACCAAAATCATATAAGCGAAGCAATAGAAAAAGAGTTGCTAAGCAGGTTGCAAATAACAACTAGCTTGAATGAGTACGTGAACTTCTTGACGTCAAAAAAGATTCCTTTTAATCAAAACAAAAATAAGATTGATTATGCAGATCTATTTCCATATCTCTATTTCAAAATGAACATTGAGGGAATCCTTCCCAACCGACAAATCAAACATATTGTTATTGACGAAATGCAGGATTATTCGCTGTTGCATTTTTATGTGTTGGATCGTTTGTTTCCTTGCCAAAAAACAATTTGTGGAGATGTCAATCAAGATTTACTGACATCGGAAATGAATTTTTTGGAGCGGCTACAAACCGTTGTTTCAAACAACCGTGTAGTCACATTCAATACCAGTTATCGGTCCAGCTATGAAATAATTAAATTTGCTAAACAATTTACGGCAAATAATGCACTTACTCCGATTGAACGTCATAATAAAGAAGTTGAGTTGAACTATATTGATCACCAACAGGAAAAACAAGAAAAGCTGACAAAAATAATAGAAAGATTTGAATCGTCAGCTCATAAAACCTGCGGCATCATTTGCCAAACTTGGGATGAAGTTGCTAAAATCGAAAAAAGCCTATCTTCTTATGAGGTCACTCGATTTGGAAAGCAGTCTACAGCCATGACGGAAGGAATCATTGTCACGACGCCACAATATGCTAAAGGCTTGGAGTTCGACCAAGTTATCCTGACTGATATTAGGAAGGAACAATTATCATCAAAAAGCAATCTCTTGTATACAAGCTGTTCCAGAGCACTTCATGAATTAACGCTTTTTATTTTGAACGATGGGGGAGAAACGGATGGAAACATATAAAACGTCTGAGGTAGCAAAACTAGTGGGTTTTCATCCTAACACGATTCGACGCTATGAGGAATGGGAACTGATTCCTAAGCCTCAAAGAGCGAAAAATGGCTATAGAATTTACAATGAATATCATGTTGAATTGATAAGAACAGCAAAAGTTGCTTTTCAGGTCGAGGTGCTCCAATCTGGTTTAAGAGCAATGATGAGAGAGCTGATCAAAGCCTTGGCAAAATATGAATTTGCTTCAGCCACAGCATTGCTCCATGATTATGGATTGGCTATTGATCAAGAAATCGATGAGGCGAATGAAGCGATTCATATCGTTGAAGATATGATCAAAGGAACGACTGAAGAGGAAGACATTTCTTTAAAGCGGAGTGAAGCAGCTGAATACTTAGGCGTAACAACTGATGCGTTAAGAAACTGGGAGCTGAACGGCTTGTTATCGCTAAAGCGAAGTGAAAATGGGTATCGCATTTATGCAGCAGACGATCTAAAGCGATTAAAAATCATTCGTATATTACGCGCAGCAAAATATTCATTAGAAGCCATTTTGCGCTTACTTCATTCGATCGATCATCAAGAAGAGCATGATGTAAGAGCTATTTTGAATAATCCTGAACCGTCAGAGGATATCATTTCTGTCTGTGATATGCTGATCCTCTCTTTAGAGAAGGCTAAAATGAATACAGCCGAATTAGCCAAATGTATCAATAATTTGAAAAAAGTTGCTGCAAAACGCTTTGTTTAAAATGACAAAGGAAATCTGTTTAAAAGGAGGAATTTCATTGAAAAAAGCCACTTGCTTATGCGGAAAAGTTTCTATCATTGTCAAAGATTTTCATTCGGAGATTAGTGCTTGTCATTGTTCCATGTGTCGAAAATGGGGGTCCGGACCATTTCTTTCTGTTTCAGCAGGAAGCGGTGAAGACATCACCATCACTTCTGAGGAATCAGTTACAAGATACAAATCCTCTGATTGGGCAGAGAGAGGATTCTGCAGAAATTGTGGATCCAATCTATTTTACTATCTTATTCCTACAGATTCTTATGACATTCCCATTGATTTGTTTACTGATGAAAGTGAATCCTGCTTAAAATTAGAAATATACTACGATCAGAAGCCTCATTATTATGATTTCGCCAACGATACCGATAAAAAAACAGAAGATGAAATTATGCTGGAGATACAAGAAAAATTTTTTGATTGAATGATCAGTATGTTGATAAATTAATGAAAAACACCGGCAAAAAAATAAAGATATTTATTTGAATTAGCAAGAAATAGAACCCATTTAGGTTTCCAATCGCTCACTCTTTCCTGAAATAAAAAAGAAGCAAGACACTCTTTCTACGAAGTTGGGAAAATTTGACCAAAAGAAAAGTGGACTTCAAAAAAATAATTTTTCAAAAAGAGACTGAAGAGGCTTTTTTGAAAGGAGGAATCAGTGGTGATAAAAGACCAGCACCGATCGATTATTATAGAATTTCCACTTAGAGGGGAATGGCAAGCACCTACTACACCAGTAAAGAAAATCCCTAGTCACGGTACTAATCGTATGGGATTAAGATTTGCATTTGATTTTGTGCAAGTTGATTGGGAAAAGGAAAGAAAGCCGTTTTACAATACTAGTTTTACTAGGTATTTTTTCTTTGGAGTACCGTTAGATAAATGCTATGGTTGGGGAAACCGATTTTTGCGCCTTGTGATGGTGAGATCGTAACGATTAGAGATGGTATTCCAGAACGTGCTGTTGTGCATTGGATAGTGGATTCGGCAATTGCTATAAAAAATGCTAACTCATTTAACGAGTATAATGACGACTTCAGTCAAATTGCCGGGAATTATCTGGTTTTAAAATGCCAAAATAATATCTATATGGCATTTGCACATTTACAAACGAATTCGATAAAAGGAGTAGTTGGTGATCGGATAAAAAAAGGAGAGAAACTAGGAAATGTTGGACATTCAGGTAACTCTACGTCCCCCCATTTACATTTTCAATTGATGGATAGCGCGGATATTGCTCAGTCGAATGGTTTGCCCTTTTTATTTGAAGAATATGAAGTCTATCGAAAGGGTGTTTGGGAATCAGTTTATAATCAGATACCAGCACATACAGATCGAATTCGCTTTTATAAAAAATGATTTCCTTAGAACATAAACGTTTTTTTAATGATAAAGTCCATATAATTGTGTAAAAGATAAAAGGCCATGTAACAGCCCTTTTACGGTACAATGTTTTTAACCACAAAAACATACCCAGGAGGACGTTACATGACCCAAGTACATTTTACACTGAACAACGAAGAGGTTCAAAGTATTATTGAACATTCGGTAAAAGATGATGTTTCTAAAAATATTTTAACCACTGTTTTCAACCAATTGATGGAAAATCAACGAACAGAATATATTCAAGCCGATGACTATGAACGTTCAGAAAGTCGTCAGAGTCAAAGAAATGGCTATTATGAGCGAGACTTTACGACTCGTGTGGGTACACTCGAATTAAAAGTGCCTAGAACACGTGATGGTGAATTTTCACCGACGGTGTTTGAGCGTTATCAGCGAAATGAAAAGGCACTGCTCGCTTCAATGCTTGAGATGTATGTTTCGGGCGTTTCGACACGTAAAGTTTCAAAGATTGTTGAAGAGCTATGTGGAAAATCTGTATCGAAATCTTTTGTTTCTAGCCTGACTGAGCAGTTAGACCCGATGGTCAACGAATGGCAGAACCGTTCACTCTCAGGTACGAATTATCCTTATCTGATGACTGATGTTCTCTACATAAAAGTCCGTGAGGACCATCGAGTGCTTTCTAAAAGCTGCCATATTGCGATCGGGATAACAGAAGGTGGCGACCGTGAAATCATTGGCTTCATGATTCAAAATGAAGAAAGTGATGACACATGGTCCATCTTCTTTGAATACTTAAAAGAACGCGGCCTAAAGGGGACAGAACTCATCATTTCTGATGCCCATAAAGGCCTAGTGTCTGCGATTCGTAAGTCATTTACCAACGCAAGTTGGCAGAGATGCCAGGTCCATTTTTTAAGAAACATCTTCAGTTCCATTCCAAAAAAGAATTCAAAACCGTTTAGAGAAGCAGTAAAAGCGATCTTTAAGTTTACGGATATTGAACTCGCTCGAACAGCTAAGAATGCCTTAGTCGGTGAATATATCGACCAGCCTAAATATACAAAAGCCTGCGAAATATTGGATAATGGCTTCGAAGATGCCTTTCAATACACGGTTATCGGAAATAGTCATAATCGGCTAAAAAGCACCAACCTTCTTGAACGACTGAACCAGGAAGTCCGCAGAAGAGAAAAGATTATTCGGATTTTTCCCAACCGAACGTCTGCCAATCGATTAATTGGAGCTGTCCTTATGGACCTTCATGACGAATGGCTCAGTTCTACAAGAAAATATATTAAGTTTGATCAATGAGAGACCGGTAAAACATTGTATAGTATTTTACACAGGATTATGGACTTGACTTTTTTAATAATCAATGATTACTACTCTAGTCTTTACTTAGTTTAAGAGTATAGTAATATAGCTAAACATCTCTTAGATTGACTATTTAATAAATCAATTAATATGCAGGATCCATTCATAACCGTTTTAAGATGGAAAATGACGAACCATAAAAACTTTCTCTTTTGACGCATGGCATCTAGTGGCATAGAAGAAGAGTACCTTCAAAATAGGGGGATTCGAACAAAAGATAGCTAATGAAACTTCAAACGGTTGATTGTGATACTGTTCCGTTCTATGAAAGCTTGGCGATTGATAGATTTCTGATTTTAGACAGAATAGGACGATTTCGATAGACTAAAGATAGGAGAGGATTTGCGCATGAAGGCGTTGTATTTTAATGAATTCGGTGATTCAACTGTTTTAACATATGGGGATTTGCCTGATCCCGTCATTCAAGAAAATGAGCTATTGATAGAAATGATGTATATTGGTTTGAATTATGCAGATATTTATCGAAGAAAGGGCAGCTATCATATTGAATCCCGAGACCCTCTAATTAATGGCTATGAAGGTGTAGGGAAGATTATTCAAAAAGGAAGATCAGTCTCTAAGTTTCAGCTAGGGGAAACGATTCTTTTTGTGGACGTTCCTTTTGCTAATGCAGAATTGGTGGCTGTTCCTGAGGAAAATGCCATCCGTATTCCATCTAGTATACCACCTGAATTAGCAGCCAGTATTGGCCTGCAAGGGTTGACAGCTGATTTTTTAGCTCATGATCTTGGCAATAATGTGAATAATAGTAAGGTCTTCGTCCATGGGATAAGTGGTGGCGTCGGACAAATTTTATCGCAACTCTTAACCGCAGATGGCCTAGAAGTCTTCGGCGTCACTTCTTCGGAAGAAAAGCGACAACTGGCTTTAGACCAAGGAGCAAAACAAGTCTTTTTAAGAAACACAGAATGGCAAGAAACCTATACTTCTTTCTTTGATACCGTTTATGATGGCATTGGACATACATTAGCCGAAAGTGTCGACTTGCTCAAAAATAGAGGGAAGGTTATCTTTTTTGGCATGGCAGGCGGAAATCCGCCAGCGATCGACTTTATTCCCTTGTTATCAAAATCAAAAAGTATTTTGACCGGGGATCTCTGGGATTACTTAACAAGTTATCAAGAGCGGGAGAGAAGAAGCACCCGACTATTCACTTACTTTAGCAAGAATCAAATTAAAATCAGTCAACCAACCATTTTTTCATTAGCTGACGGAAAAGCTGCCCATGATTATTTAGAATCTGGAAAAAGTGTCGGGAAAATTTTGCTGCAACCATAAGAAAGTAAAAAAGCTAAATGACTTTATCATAAAAGATACACCGAATGTTTGCTAATTCACTAAATCATCTTTTTATATAATCGATACTTCTCTTAGGATAAATCTTTAAGGATAAAAATAAATGTAAAATGAATAGAATATTGCAAGAATCTAATGTTTTCTATTTCTTCAGTGAGAATAAGATAAAACTTTGTGATAAACAGTACATTTAATTTGAAAACATTTAATTACAGCAGTAAGATAAATATATCAAATACTTAAGGAGTGATATCTATGACAAACTATGAAGAAAAGGAAGCAAAAGCATTGGTAAAGATTGCAGAGGTTCTTGATAAGTTAGATGAGAATTTAGCTGAATTAGACACACTAGATGCAGACGCAAAAAAACATAGTATGAAGAAATGGATCGTTGAGAAAAAAGCGATTCATGAAATCAAAAAGATCGCACACGAAGCCGGTAAGTATGAAAAGTACGATGAAAAAGCACTACAAAAAGAAATTGATGAAGTTGAGAAGTATATGTAATGAAAGATGATATTAATAAGCCCGTGCTCTTATGAGTGTGGGCTTATTTGTGTTAGTGCTTTTAAGGGTGTTTTATCTAGTATACAAATTTTATTAGAATTCATTAGGCGTATCGTCCAACTCTAGTACCATATTATACCAAGCAACACCTGCATGTTGTGATTCTGACAGTCCTTCTAGTTGATAGCCATGCTTTTTGTAATATGGAATCAATGATTCTAAACAAGTTAAGGTGATTCCTTTTCTATTTTGAAGACGACATTGTTGTTCAAGAACTGACAGTAGTTTACTACCAATCTGGCAGTTTCTATAACCAGGAGCGACAGCTAAGCTAAGAATACTTTGGTAGCCACCAAAAGGCTGATTAGGACGAGTACTTTCAAAAAGATCGTCAGAGAGATAACGTTTAGAAATAATGGGTCCTACAACGTAGCCGATCGGACAATCCTTTTCATTTACTGCCACAATAAAACTGTCACTTATTGTATGTATTCGATCCATCATCGCTGGTCTGGATGCTGCTTCATCCGCTGTAAATCCTGCATTTTCAATCTGCATGATTTGATCAATATCCTCTTCTTTTGGTGGTCTGAAGAAAACGTTCATTCCATCACTCCTATCCTATTTAGGATTAGTTTATCATATAATGATCCCTTTAAAATCCGTCTTACGTGCTTCTATTTTATTTTTGCTTTTCTAACGTTTTTTACCATAAATGCGTTGACTTTTTCGTCGCATATTTGAGAAAATCCGAAAGATAAATGGAAAAGTTGTTAGACAAAATACTGTTTACGGCTTTTTAAGTGCTTTTGCAGGAATGACTTTTTGTGAGGGAGTTGTGAGAAAAGTGTAAAAATTAAGACAAGATATATCTGAATGCCTTGCCTTAAAGTCCACTTCAAGAAATATACTGAAACTACCATTACTTATGGAAGATGAAAGGAGCAATTCAATGAACAAATGGACAAAAGGACTTTTTCTGACAATGATTTTTCTAGCAGGATGCAGCAGTGATTCAATGAATGACGAGCCAGACATTGGTACAACGGAAACAAGTACTAGTGACACCGTTACGCAACAAATGAGAGAAGCAGGGATTGATGGGGAGGCCGATATTTTGATCGCCTACTTCACAAGACCAGAAAATTTAGAGCATGAACCAGCAGTCGAAGCAGTTTCTGGAAGTAGTTTTAATGTAATCGATGACACCTTAGTAGGAGATGTCCAGGTGATAGCAGAAATGATTGCTGAACAGACCGGAGGTGCGTTGTTCTCGATTCAAACAGAAGCAGGTTACCCTAACGTTTACGATGAACATACAGCTTTTGCCACTAGAGAGGTGGAAGAAGATGCCCGACCAACATTGATGACTGACGTTGCCCAAATGACTGAAGTGGATGTTCTCTTTATCGGCTTTCCCGTTTGGTGGAACCGTGCCCCAAGAGCCGTGTTAACATTTCTTGAAGCCTATGATCTTACGGATAAACAAATCATTCCTTTTGTAACCCATGGGGGAAGTGGACTGACCAATAGTCAAAATGAACTTCAAACGTTGTATCCAGCGTATGACTTTCTTGAAGGCTTTGCAGCAAGAGCGGGAAGTGTTGAAGACGCTGAACCCAATCTGTTGAATTGGCTCGATGAACTTGGGTACTAGGAACATTACGGTTTAATAGATATTTCTTGACCGGCTAATAGTCCATTATGTTTTAAAACCAAAAGAAACATAATGTTATTATGGTAAACAAGTGTGTTTGACTTATGAATCCTATGAGAACGAGAAAATAGTATTCCTTCAAGTCATTGTAAGAAGAATCATACCAAGATACTCATATAACCTATACCAAGTGTCGCAAAAGTATATAGCTGATAAACCTGTTCGTTTGTGCGAACAATTTTTCATGTCATTCCATAAAACGATCCTCTTAAAATTCTGCAGTTTTATTCTTTTTTATTAGTATAATTCGCTGGAATAGCGATTATTTGTTATTATTAGAAATGAATAGACCAAAAAGAAGGATGATTCTTTTCATTGCTAAGAGTTAAAATGTTGCAAAAAAGAGGAGGCGATTTAGTGGAATTTCGTTTATTAAAATATTTCTTCACGATTGCAGAGGAAGGGACGATCTCACAAGCCGCAGAAGTGCTCCACATCACCCAACCGACATTGAGCCGCCAATTAAAAGAATTAGAAGATGAATTAGGAACGGCTCTTTTCATTCGTGATAATCGTACAATGCTCTTAACGGAAGCCGGTCGTTTTTTAAAAAGCCGTGCCGAGGAGATATTGAGTCTAACGGATCAAACCATGCAAGAGTTTGAAGATCGTAAGAAACAGTTGTTTAGTGGTCATTTCACAATTGGCTGTGTCGAAGCAGATAATTCCGACACGCTTTCCTTGATGTTGGAAGAATTTATCAGTGACTTTCCAGATGTCCGCTTTCATATCCACAGTGGCACAGGAGATGATATCAACGAGCGTTTGGAGAAAGGCTTATTGGATTTGGCGATTTTGATCGAACCCATCGAAATCGAGAAATACGAAAAAATCGTTCTACCAAGAAAAGAAACTTGGGGCATACTGACATCGGCTGATTCTTTTCTCGCCCATAAAGAAGAGATTACACCAGAAGATATCAAAGGGGTGCCATTGCTAGTGTCAAGGCGTCCGGAAGTGCAGCAAATGTTCAGCCAATGGTCAAAAATACCAATAGAAGAATTACCGATCGTTGGAACATATAACTTGATTTTCAATGTCTTTTCCTTAGTAGAAAACCATGTTGGATCGGCGTTGACCATCAGCGGAGCAGTCGGCGAACGGAGGGATGAAACGATCAAATTTTTGCCTTTAGTCCCACAAATCGAAACCAGCTGTGTCCTGGTGTGGAAAAGAAATCGTGTGATGTCGCCGGTTGTGACGGCGTTCATTGCCCGCTTTCGTGACGCTTTTGAATAATTGCATCCTAAAAGCCAAAAGAAGTGTAGTAATTCGCTTCTTTTTTTCTTCCACCTCTCCCTATGCTTCATAAGCATAGGGACTTTTTATAGAAAGCATTATTCAAAGGCTCCGCTTTGCCTTACTATTAAATATACCAAGAAGAGAAACCAAGGAGGTGGCAAAATGCCGGCAATACTTGTGTATTCACGAGCAGGGGAGAATCTTTTTGAAGGGCAGCGAAAAAAGCTGATAGTGGGAAATACGCAGGTTCTAGCAGAGAAAATAGCAGAAAATTTACAATGCCCGCTCTATTCCCTTGAACCGGCTTATCCTTACCCTGAAAGCTACCAAACAATGGTCGAGCTAGCAAAAAAAGAAAAAGCGGCTAATGATTTCCCCCTCTTTCAAGAGGTATCGGCAGCGTTTTTTAAAGAACGGGTTTTGTTTATCGGTTTTCCAAATTGGTGGGGCACATACCCGATGATCCTAGCGAGTTTTTTAAAAGATCATCGATTGGAAGGGAAGAGTATTTTTCCGTTTTGTACTCATGAAGGCTCAGGATTTGGCAACAGCCTAGAAGACTTTAAAAAGACTTGTCCTGAAGCAACTGTTTATCCTGGATTAGCTGTTCGTGGTTCAAGAGTAACTAAAGCGGATATAGCTATTCGAAATTGGTTAAATCAGCATTTTATTAAAATAGATGAAGGAGTCGATCGATATGGTAAAGAAACAAACAGCAGGAAGAGATAACTTAGGCAAATTTGCGCCGAAATTTGCGCAACTGAATGATGATGTATTATTTGGTGAAGTTTGGTCACGTGAGGCAGAATTGGCTCCTCATACGAGAAGTTTATTGACGATATCTGCCTTGATTTCCGGTGGCAATTTTGAACAGTTGACTGCCCATTTAACGATTGGCAAGGAGAACGGGATCACTGTAGAGGAAATTGCAGAAGTAATCACTCATCTGGCTTTCTATGTTGGCTGGCCTAAAGCTTGGTCTGCTTTTAACATCGCCAAAACGGTTTATCAAGAAGAGCTAGCTGAATTGGAGGAAAAATAAATGTCAGAACTCGATGCAGTAAAAGAAGCAGGAATCTTTTCACTGGGCAACACAAATGACGCCTATGCACAATATTTTAGCGGTCAGAGTTACTTGAATCCTTTAGTAGCTGATCCAGCGATTCCAGTCAACGTTGGCAATGTGACCTTTGAACCAGGTTGCCGCAACAACTGGCATCGGCATATCGATGGTGGGTATCAATTGTTGTTGGTGACTTCAGGAGAAGGCTGGTACCAAGAAGCAGGGAAGAAACCGCAAAAACTTACTGTTGGTGATGTCGTAGTCATCAAGGAAGGGGTCAAACATTGGCATGGTGCAGCGAAAAATAGTTGGTTTGCCCATGTAGCGATTACTGCTGGTGCTTCAGAATGGTTAGAAGCAGTCAGTGATGAAGAATATGATCAGTTGCCTGACGCATAAAGGAGGAAAAAGGGATGAATCGAATCAAAGGAAAAGTCGTGATCATTACGGGTGCATCAAGCGGAATTGGTGAAGCAACAGCGTTACTTTTAGCAGAAAAAGGTGCCAAATTGGTTTTAGCTGCTCGGCGGAAAGAGAAACTAGCGGAGATTGTTACAACAATACGTGAGAAAAATGGAGAGGCTGTCTATAAGGAAACCGATGTGACCAAACCAGCGGATAATCAAGCGCTGATCGACTATGCAAAAGAGATCTATGGGAAAATCGATGTGATTTTCTTAAATGCGGGCATTATGCCTAGTTCTCCTTTGTCTGCTTTAAAAACAGAGGAGTGGGATCAAATGATCGATATCAATATCAAAGGGGTATTGCATGGTCTAGCTGCTGTTCTGCCAGATTTTATTTCCCAAAAATCTGGACAGGTGATCGCAACCTCTTCCGTAGCCGGATTAAAAGCATATCCGAACGCAGCAGTTTATGGGGCTACAAAAATGGGCTGTGCGTAATCTAATGGAAGTTCTGCGGATGGAGTCGGCACAAGAAGGAACAAACATTCGAACTGCCACCATCTATCCAGCAGCGATCAATACTGAATTATTAGACACGATCACAGATGAAGCAGCAGCCAAAGGTATGAACGCATTATACAAAGAACATGGGATATCACCCGATCGAGTAGCCAATATCGTGGCTTTTGCGATCAACCAGCCAGAAGATGTCAATGTGAATGAATTTACCGTCGGGCCAACCTCCCAACCTTGGTAAATACGTAGGAGAAAATAAGCTTCCACTTGCATAACCAATACGCGAGTGGAAGCTTATTTTTATTTAGCCAAGCTAAAATTCAATCAACGTTTTTGCAATTAATTTTGTCATGGAATGACCTTTAATAAAGCTCGAAGCTAAATAAATCGTCCGCGATAAGGGAAAGTCCGTTAGTGAATGCAGAACAAAAGATGCCTCATCTTCATAACCCCAAGTAATTTTAGGAAAGAACGTGATTGCTAGTTCTTTCGCTTTAGCGGATTATTTTTCTCGGGATTGTACCAATGAGACTGAAAAAAGGCTCCACATGCTGTTGGCGATCATCGCTACGCTGGACGATACGTGCATTTTATACCGCAGTAATCAGGAAGTACTGGCTCTGGTTCAGCAACTCGCACAAAACGCCAATCAACAAGCGTTGCCGAATCCAGCATTTCAGGCACTAGCAGCCTTCTGCAAGTCAGAAAATGTATCTCCCGGAGGCAGTACGGATCTGTTGGCTGCCAGCTTCTTTTTATTGTCCATCAATTCGATTTTACTCGTAATTGAAGGAAGGACCGTTTATCAATAACTCTTTTCCTTAGAAGAAAGGCAACGATTCTTCTAAGGATTTTTTGTTTCATTTTTTACTCGTTTAAGAAAAATAAAATCTCTTGCTATTTGCATAGTTTAATGATTAGATAATTCTTAGGCACTACTGAAATGCTTCGTTGCTTCATTGCAACGAAAAAAAGGAGTTACAGATGAAATACTATAATGCTTTTCTTCAAAATCTTGTGTTGCGGCGCTGGACGGTCTTGTTTATGCTTGCGGGCATTCTTTTTTTGTTTCGCAGTATGATGACCATTCTTTTGCTGACCTTTATCTTTACGTATTTGATTTATCGGCTGGTTCTTTTGCTCCATCGAAAAAGCCGACTGCCCATCAAGCTTACGAGCATCCTGACCTACAGCTTGATTGTTTTTATTCTTTATTTAGTAGCAACAAATTATGTTCCCATCATCATCAAACAATCCGTCCAATTAGTCAATTCCGTTGCTGATTTCTACCAACGGACAGACTCCAATAATGAATTGATCGAATATGTCTTAAATTTATTGCAAACCAGTGAATATATTCAGAAATTACAAAGCGGCGTTTTAGTCGTGATCAATTATCTGTATAATTTCGGTGAACTGGCATTGACGGTGCTGATCTCATTTCTGCTTAGTTTCTTCTTTATGATCGATAACAAAAAAACCGTTGCGTTTTCTCAGCTGTTTTTGCAAGGGCGAGGGGCGTGGTTCTTTGAAGATGTTTACTATTTAGGAGCTAAGTTTACGCGGGCTTTCGGAAATGTGATTGAGACGCAGTTGGTGATCGCCTTAGTTAATACAGCAATCACTGTCTTCGCCTTAGCGGTGATGGGCTTTCCGCAACTATTGAGTTTGGCGTTGATGATTTTCTTTCTCAGCTTGATTCCTGTTGCTGGTGTGATCATCTCGTGTATTCCATTAACGTTTATTGCCTATTCTATCGGCGGATTTAATGATGTGATCTACATTTTACTGATCATTGTGTTTGTTCATGCGTTGGAATCCTATATCTTAAATCCCCGCTTGATGGCCAATAAAACAGAGATCCCGATGTTTTACACGTTTATTCTCCTGTATCTTAGCGAACATCTCTTTGGCTTGTGGGGCTTGATCATCGGGATCCCATTGTTCACTTTCTTTTTAGATTTAATGAATGTGAAAGAGATTCCGCGATTGCGTAAAAAATCCGATGACACCTTGCAGGACCAATAAAAATGATTGCTGTAAAGGATGCCAATTGATAGAAAAAACCATCTCTGCCGATGAAAGGCGAGATGGCTTTTTTATTTTGCAGCAATTTTTTTCGTAAAGGAGACAAAGCAGATTGCTGAAGAGGGGCTTTGAAACCTCCCTGTTGCTGAATACCCTAACGAGTGATAAAAGTGAACCAGCTTGGGTTCTTGCAGGATCGTATTCAAACGTAACGTATCTGTTTGAACGAGCCTTTCAATCAAGGTCATTGCTTGTCTACCGATCCCACGGTTCTCGTAGGAGGGAAGAAGGGCGATGGAGGATAGCTTCGTCGTATGTCCCTGCTCAACCGTCAGTTTTAGGAAGCCCACGATTTTCTGAGCGGTCATGATTAAATAATAAGTTGTATTCGACGCAGAAAACTTTGCGTTTAGCTTCTCGAAACTTTGTAAATAGGGAGAAGTTTCTCCGTCTTGATAACGGAGAAAGAGGGATTTGAAGGCAGCTTTTTGTATCAAGTAGATAGAAAGTAAATCGGAAAGCTTCGCTTCTTTAAGCTGAATGAGCATGCACACCTCCATAAAAAGTCAGACATCATTTGTTGAAAGACATTGATTCGGTATAGAAGGTCCTGATGAAAAAGCCATCGAATAGCAGTCTTTCATTGGCTCGTTTCCGTTTTGATCCTTCCCTCAACCAGAGGTTCAAAAACGAAGAGATCCGCAGGGCTTCGTGCCAACGGTGTTTTATTGAAAAAGATCATTTATCGATGTAACCAAGTCGTCATAGGTTTGACCGTTAGCGATTGCATAAACGGAAAGCAAAAAGACGAGGGCTGCTGCTAGCACGTAAAAAATTCGGAGGCGATAACCGTCACCTGTCCGGCGATTTTTTACAAAAGTAAAAATCGTCACAGCTAGATAAGCGAAGGTCAATAAACAAATAAGATACGTAATAATTTCTGGTGTCATGGGCGTTTTCCTTTCTTTTTCTATTTGTATAAAAATATACTCAATAAATATAATATAACCATTTCGATACCGTCAAAGAAAGCGCTCAATTTTTGATACATAAAAACTGACCGAATGGTAGCCATTGGTCAGTTCTATTCAAAAACGATGGGGTATGATCTTAATTGTCTTTTTTTTCTGCATCTAGTAAGCTTCTTAGTTCATCAGCTAAAGCGATACAGGCAATACTATCTGTTAAGGACATCAAGGGATTTTCGAGTTGCCCTTGTGCAAGTGCGGTGTGAACTGCTTGAATCTCTGAATGGAAATCATCGATCTCGTACCCAATATCACAGATCGTGTCTTCTTGGTCAATCGTTACGGTAAAAGAAGCGGGGCGATGGAAGTTGGGGACCGTGATTTTCCCTTTTGTTCCTTGTAATTCCGCCACCGTCTCTTTTGTTTGGTCAAATCCGGTCTCAATCACTGCAACAAAGTCTTCACTGACAAAGCGTGCTTCAACGTAGGTATCGACCCCAGTTTCATAAAGGCTGTAATCGATCAATTCGGCAGTTAAGTTTTCTGGTGAAAAATCTTGGATAAAGGCTAAGTTATAGATCCCCATATCCAGTAAAGCACCCCCTTGTTTTGGCAGATAATGATAAGTACTGCCTTCGACTGGTAAATGGCGGCGAAAAGTAGTCGTGACACTTGTTAGCTCACCGATATGACCACCATCCACAAGTTCTTTTAGTTTGCGATACGCCGGAGTGAAGCGCGGTTTCATAGCTTCCATAAAGAAGACTTCGTGTGCTTGGGCTTGTTTTTGTACATCGCACATTTCTTGTGCAGTCAAGGTTGCTGGTTTTTCACATAAAACAGCTTTTTTCGCTTGAAAGGCTTTGATGATCCATTCATAGTGATACAAATGCGGCAAAGCAATATAAACGACATCGATAGCTGGATCATCTAATAGGTTTTGGTAGTCATCAAAGACAGCATCACACGGAAATTTTGCTTGAAACGCTTGCGCTTTTTCCATCGTACGACAAGCAACCCCATAAAGTTGGGCATCTTGAAAATTTTCTAAGCTTGCAGCAAAGCGATTGGCGATATTTCCGGCACCAATAATTCCCCAATTGATCATTTCATTTCCCTCTTTTCTTCAGTTGACGGGTATTCTGAGAGAATCCCTGATTCCAAAACAGTTTGTTTTTTTCTTAGTTCAGCAATATTTTTTTGGTATTCTTTGGCATACAGCAATGCGAACAGTGAATCTAAAATATACTCAAAGGCGACCTGCGAAGAAAAGGTACCGACTTTGAGGAAATCACGTTCATCATGAGAAGCGATGATCGCATGGGTCGCTAATGGGATGATTTTTGCATGGGCGTTGCCAGAGATCACGATCACTGGTACCCCGACATCACGAAAGTGTTGCATGATTTTTTCGTATTGCGTATTTTTCCCACGATAGGTAATAAACACGGCACAATCTTTTTTCGTGACGTTCGACGCATTCCACGCATCATCTCCATACTCATCAGCAACGATCAGATACTTATTGATCTTGACCAACTTATTTTGAAAACTTCTTGCCCGGATCTGAGAATCACCACGAGCAAATAAGAAAATCCGCTGCGCAGCTTCCAACGATTGTACCACTGCTTCCATCGTTTCCGGGGCGACCTGAGCATGGGTTTTGTGGATCGAGTTGATCGTTAGATCGGCCATTTTTTTCAAAATATCAGGTGTTTGATCCTTGGGCGAAAAGGGGAAATTCGCGTCAACAAAGGTTGGATTGAACATCTGATTATGGGCAATTTCAGCCAGACCTAAGCGAAAACTTTTAAATCCTTCATAACCCATCTTTTTGGCTAGACGAATGACGGAAGAGTGGGATGTATACGTATGCTTGGCGATGACTTCAATCGTCAACGAAGGCACATCATTGATATTTTGCAAAATATAATCGGCAATCCGTTTCTCCGTATTGGTCAATCTTCTTGAAGCCGTAATTTATCTCCTAATAACATCAAACCACCTCTTTCTAATCATAGCCTAGGACAAAGAAAACCAAAAGCAAAAACTGTGCCTTTTTGGTAATTTGGTAAAAATGTTCAGAAGCACTCAGCAGTTTGCGAAAAAGTCTGGTCAAAAGCACCTGTTTTTGGCAAAAGACTTCCTATTTCGAAGGATTTCATCAATAATCAAGCTATCAATTCATAGGAGGCGTCACAATGTTAACTATCGCATATCTCGGAAACGGAAAAAGCACCAATCGCTACCATCTGCCTTTTTCAACCAAGCTGCAGGATAAGATCAAAGTGAAGACGATCTATTCACCAAGCGGCAAGCTGACCTGGCCAACACTGGAAGGCGTTCATTACACCTCTGACTTAGAGGATATTTACCGTGATCCTGAAATTCAATTAGTTGTGGTCACGACCCCCAGTCATTTGCATTATAAATTAGGCAAGGATGTCTTGCTTCATGGGAAAAATGTCTTGATCGAAAAACCTTTTACGGAAACCTCGGCACAAGCAAAGGAATTGTTCGCACTGGCGCAGGAGAAAGGCTTGTTTGTGCAATGCTATCAAAATCGCCGCTTTGATTCTGATTTTTTGACCACGCAAAAAGTGATCGAAAGTGGCGTGCTCGGAGATCTCTTAGAAGTAGAGATGCATTATGATTATTTTCGTCCAGAGGTTCCACGGTCAGTGACCGAATTTTCACTGAATACTAGCTACTTATACGGACACGCTTGTCATACACTGGATCAAGTGATCTCCTATTTTGGGCAACCTGACGATGTCCATTATGAGGTTCGGCAATTGCTTGGGAAAAATCGCATGAACGATTACTTCGATTTGGATCTGTTTTATGGTCGAATGAAAGTCTCAGTCAAATCAAGTTACTTCCGATTAAAAGAGCGGCCTAGTTTTGTCGTTTATGGCGAAAACGGCGTTTTTGTAAAACAAACGAAGGATCGACAAGAAGAGCATCTAAAACTGTTTTATCTCCCAGATCATGCCGATTTTGGGATCGATTTGCCAGAACACTATGGCACACTAACTTATATGGATGCTAACGGTGACTACCATGAAGAAAAAGTCATCTCTGAAATTGGTGATTATAGCCGTGTGTATGAGGGCGTCTATGAAACGATCATCAATGGCAAAGAGAAAATCGTAAAAGACGAAGAAACAATTTTGCAAATCGAAATGCTAGAAACAGGCATCAATCAAGTGATCACTGAGTCATAAGGCAGAGTGATTACGGGGCTTTTGACAAACAAAGCGCCTGAAGGCATCAACTGACTCAACGTAAAGGAGGAGATACGAATCGAACCTTCAGAAATCCTGCAAGAAGAACAGCAACTGCAGTTTGCTCATTTTGACAATGACCTCGCATTGCGGTTGGTAATTGCCATTGATCAGTACGTTAAAAGGAACTATCCGAAGCCGGTAGGGATCAAAGTTATTCATCACGGCTTGACGATCATTCGATTTTTAATGGCAGGGCGAAAAGAAAGCCCTTGGCTTGAAAGAAAAGAACGAACGGTACTAGAAAGCGGTCATAGTTCACTATACGTCTATACCCAAAAAGATAGAGAGACACAATTCGCTAAATGGGCAGAAGACGAACACTATGCAATTTGTGGCGGTGGTTTTCCAATTATCGAAGACAGAAAAGTCACTGGTGCTATCTGTGTGTCAGGTTTGGCTCATTTAGAGGATCATAAAGTGATCACCGAGGTATTGAAACAAATGATCTAGAAAGATAGAAAAGGGGAAGCAAGATGAACTTAGCGATTTTAGGCGCAGGCATGATTGTCCATGATTTTTTGACGGTAGCGGGGGATGTCCCGCAGCTTGAACTGGCCGCTATTTTTGGGACAGAAAGTGATCTAGAGAAAATGAATCACTTAAAACAGCAATACGGGATTCAAACCGTCTACACAGAGTTAGGGGTATGTTTGGCGGATCCATCCGTTGACACCGTGTATGTCGCATTACCCAATCATTTGCATTATTCTTTTGCCAAAGAAGCGATCCTCGCTGGCAAACACGTCATTTGTGAAAAGCCATTTACGTTGCAGACACGAGAATTAGTAGAATTAACAGAATTGGCAGCTGCCCATGAGGTGCTTTTGATGGAAGCCATCACAAATCAGTACTTAGCCAACTATCAAGGAATAAAAGCGCAGCTTGAAACATTGGGAGAGCTGAAAGTGATTGAATGCAACTATTCGCAGTATTCTTCTCGTTATGATTTATTCAAAGAGGGAACCGTTTTACCTACATTTAATCCGAAAATGGGTGGCGGGGCATTGATGGATATCAATATCTATAATATTCATTTTGTCGTCGGGCTTTTAGGAAAACCCAAAAGTGTCCGCTATTTTGCTAATGTCGAACAGGGGATCGATACTTCTGGCATGCTGTTTTTAGACTATGAACAAACAAAAGTCGTTTGTATCGGCGCCAAAGATTCGACAGCGACGATTCGTTCAACGATTCAAGGGACGAAAGGATCGATCATCGTCAATGGGCCGACGAATATGCTTGCCAGCTATGACGTTGAACCGGTCCATGGGGCAAAAAGTCATCAGGATCGCAGCGTTCACGGACATCGTATGTTTGAAGAATTTGTCCGTTTTGCACAAGCCATTCACGAAAATGATCAGGCCTTTGTCAAGGAACGTCTTGCCCATAGCAAGCTGGTGATGGAAGTAGTGGAAAAAGCATTGGCAGATGCCCAGATCGTATTAGGATGATCGCATCAATGAGGAAAGACACCAGCTTCTTAAAAAAGTTGCTGGTGTCTTTGTTTGCTTTCTTATTTTTTCTTCTTTAAACTCAATAAGGTTAGTGGGATACCCAGGGTGAGATAGCCGACAATCGTCATCAAACAGACGACCAGCCAAAAGTTATCTACTGCTAGAAACGCAATCAGACCATAGGCCACCAGAATCGAGAGAAAATAAAAAAGAAAGAGCTGAAAAAAGCGTTTAAAACTCACAGTCATTCATTCTCCTTTGTTGTTAAACTGACTAGAAAAGTATACCATATCAAACGCAACTTCAAGGGATGATTGTGAACATTCGTAGGAGCCGCAAAAGGCGAATTGTTTTGTGGGCTGACCGTGATTCGCTATACTTGAAGGGAAGAGAAAGAGCAGGAATTTTTTTAGGAGAAGGAGGAGACAGATGAAAAAGGTGGATGTACTGATTATCGGAGCGGGTCCAGCTGGAACGGCTGCTGCCTACGGGTTAAAAGCCAAAGGAAGGACCGTGGCGATCGTTGAAGCCGATTTATGGGGTGGCACTTGTCCCAATCGCGGGTGTGATCCGAAAAAACTACTGATGCGAGGCGTAGAAGTCAAAACAGAGGCGAAACGTATGCATGGCAATGGCGTTCAAGAAGAGGTATCCATTGATTGGCCGGCACTGATGGCGTTTAAGCGCTCGTATACCGATCGGGTGCCGGAGTCAACCAAACAAGGGTTACTAGCAGAAGGAATCACTACTTACTACGGACAAGCCGCTTTTCGTGATGCCCATACGGTCGTCGTGGACGCAGAAGAGATTCAAGCAGAAAAAATAATTATTGCGACAGGACAGCGTCCAGCCATACTGCCAATCGTCGGCAAGGAGCATTTACAAAGCAGTACTGATTTTCTTTCCTTTGAAAAGATGCCAGCAACGATTGCTTTCATAGGTGCTGGGTATATTACCTTCGAATTGGCGATGATCGCTCAAGCAGCAGGTGCTGAAGTTCATGTGATCCATCATAATGACCAGCCGCTAAAAGGATTTGATGCAGAATTAACCACAAAAATGGTTCGCTCAATGCAGGACCAAGGCGTTTCGTTTCACTTTAATCAGAATACGCAGCGAATCACGAAAGAACAAAACCGCTATACGATCCAGACACAAGCATTGTCTTTAAGCGTAGAAGCAGTGATTGGTGCCACGGGACGCAGACCCAATAGCGATCAGCTGCAACTGGAAAAGGCAGGGGTAGAAACGTCAAAACAAGGGATCGTGGTAAATGAGTTTTTGCAGACTAGTCAAAGACACATCTATGCCATCGGGGATGTGCTCGCGAAAAAGCAGCCCAAACTAACCCCTGTTGCCAGCTTTGAAGCCGCCTATCTTGTCGAGCATATAGATGACCAGAAAATGCCTATCCGTTATCCGCTGATCCCTACACTAGTTTTTGGTGCGGAAAAACTGGCAAGAATTGGGATCAGTGAGCAAGAAATTGCCGATAATGCCTCAGAATATCATAGCGAGGTGATGGATCTATCTTCTTGGTACACCTATCGACGAATCAATGATCAAGAGGCAAAAATCAAATTGGTTTATGACACATCTGATACCATCGTTGCTGTCACGATTTTTTCTGCATTGGCCGATGAGTTGATCAACCACTTTGTTTTTGTATTAGAAAATCAGCTATCGAAAGAAGCGATTGCCAAGATGATTTTCGCGTATCCAACACCTGCTAGTGATTTGTCCTATTTTCTATAAATAAATAAACAAGCCTGCGCTAGTTTCCGCTAGCACAGGCTCTAAATTATTATGTCCGTATTGACTATAGTCTGCCAACCTTAAATGAACCTTAAAGTTGGTCTGAGGATTATTTAAGAAACGGGATTGTTTCCTAGTAAAAGTAGATTTTCAGGCTCTCTTTGAAAGCCGGCGTACCGCAATGATTAGTACGATCGATGACAAGAAGAGTCCGATCAAATAGATGATGAAAATAAAATCCGGCTCATAATGCCGATAATTGAATATTTTTATCATAAAAAAGAGAAACGGGATCGCTGCAATAAGGGTTGAAACGAAACGTTTCCGCCATTGTATGAAAAACGATCCAATCACTAGAAAAAGACAAAATGGGACCCAGAAGATCAGATGTCCGATAAGTTCGATTTTTCACACCTCCTAGCAAGTAAAATCATCATAACGTTTCTTCCTAAAAAGCAAGCGTGAATGAAAAAATAATCCCATTAGGCACGTATGAAATTATGAGTGGAGTCTTCTGAAAAGTTCACAAGAAATCTGAGAATTTCAAAAGGAAATGAAAAAACGAGCGGTTAGGAATGTCCCAATAGTCCGAGAAAAAAGCACCTCTTGCAGCATTCGTTTTCACTTGAATCCTGCAAGAGGTGCTCTTTCGTAGAAAATTTGGTGCTTTATTCAATTGGTATCAAAGAAATGATTAGGAAGGAACGGCAGTCTTTTTTTATTGCAAGATGTTCTTACTATAAAAAAGGGAAATGACCATACCTATGTCCAATAGATCCTTATAATAAAATCCTTTCAGTGGCCCAAAGTGTAAGAAAAATCCGAGAATCATTAATACAAACAGCAGCAGGAAGAGTATGTTGAAAATGGTCATTAAGCGAAAACTGAAATGCCAATTACTCAAGAAATACTGATATTTCGCTGCTCGGTAAATTTTGTTTTGAATCGGAATTTTCTTGAGTGCAGGAATGGATTCATGATAGGACGTAAATAACTCGTAGTCTTTTTTTGTCAGCACTTCTGAGAATATGTTCGTCCCCGCTTGAAAGTCGAAATAGCCCCAATGGAATTGCTCTTTATCATCTGGCGATTCATGCTTCATCAGCTTTCTTGGCTTGATGGTGAAGGCTTTGATGGTCTCGTAGGGGTAACTGAAATAGGTGTTGCTTTCTAGATAGTCGATGATGACCAAAAAAAGCATTCGGGTCTCTGTGAAAACCAACAAACGATTGCCACGGGTGTCATGAAAGATGTCACGGTATGCTTTTGCTTTTTCGGTTGTTGCATAGGCATAGGCGCCAAGCCCTTGATTGGCGAAGGCGAGGTTTCCATCTGGCGTCAAGGGCAGATAGCCAAGAATCGTTTCGTCTTTTGCTAAAAGCGTCCGAAGCTCCTCTAATAGATCTTGCAAGAAAACATATTGTTTGGACAGCTCGAAGGTTGTTGCTTTTTCTTGTTCAGATACTTTTGTAAGTGGCTTATTTTCATTTAAAACTAACTGTTTAAAATCCATCAATAGTCATCCTTTCTTTTAAGCGTTTGCGGCCACGGGAAAGACGATTGTAAATTGCTGAGATATTTAAGTCCGTCTGTTCTGCGATGGTTTCGGGTGATTCCTGATAAAAATAGTAGAGCAGAAAGATCCTTTGATCGAGGGCTTCAAGGTCTTCAATAAAGCCCAAAAAGTTTTCCTTTGTCAAAGGTGAATCTTCGATCGCTAGTTCCTGCTCATCAACCGGCTTTTCTTCCAGCAAGCGTTTGTTCAGCTTCCGCTTGTGGTCAATCGCACGACTGCGACTAATCAAAAGCAGCCACGTAATCAAACGACTTCTTTCTGGTTGGTACGCAGCAATCTTTTGCCAAACCTCGTAAAAAACTTCGTTCGCTACATCTTGTCGCTCGCTCACTTCATGCGGTTGCGAGAGGACACTATGAATCGTCCTCAGCATGCTATCACCATAAACCGCTAACAGTTCTTCTAAGCCGGCATAGTCTTTCTTTTTGATTCGTTCAATGATTTCTTCATCCTGCACCTTTTTCACCCCTTCACACTATATACGAAGAATTTTTGCCTTTTCTATCAGAAAAAGAAAAAAACCTCTGTTAACGAGGTTTATGTTCTTTGGCCAGAAGATCTGTTGCCAAGCGCTGTGCTAAATACTCCCAAAGAATGCCGCCAAAAAAAGCACCAATCATATAAAGAGTGACTGCTTGCAGCTCCATTGGATTATTTGCTAGCCAGAAAGAAAACAGCGAGCCGATGATCAATAGGTAGCTGCCAAAAAGCACTTGCCGCCACGAGCGTTTATTAACAAACTTGCTAATGAGAAAGGTTGAAAGGATCATCAAGAGAATTTGGATGAATGCCAGCGAAGGCAGAAGTGCAAAGCCAGAAACAACCATTTCCCAAAATTGTTGAATCAAGAAAAAGAAGGCAAAGAGAATCAGCCCGCGTGAGAATATACTAAGCCGCAAGGAAGATATTTTTTTTCGCATTGGTTTACTCCTTGAAAGGTTTTCTTTATTATAGCAAATTTTTAGTTAAATAATGTAAAAAGATGAACGAGAAGGTCTGCAAAAAAAACTTCTCCTACATGTGCCTACTTTTAGTATACTTGAAAGAAACGAGTGGATGGACTCGATACATAAGGAGGATTTCATGCCAATGATTCTTTTTGCACCTGCCAAATGGTCCTCAGAAAGCGATGCAGGAGATTGAACACTTTTTAGAAAAAAACAGTTTTCCTACTAAAAAAAAAGAGCGATTATCATTGAGATAATCACTCTTTTTTTAATAGAGATCTAATAGCATCAGCAAACCCGGGACCCATGTAGTGAAGATACCACAAGCGATCGCAAAATAATGAATCTTACGTCCAAAGTTTACCTTTACGATTGTGTCTAAAAAGCCGCAAAACCATAACGCTCCCCATGTTAACCAAATCAGTGCAAAAAGGGGATCTTGCTCCCATCGCCAAGAAACCCAGGCAAAAGGCAAGGTATTGATGGCTACGAATAGCGCAAAAATCCCATAAATACGTAGATCTTAATCAAAGAGATAAATGATCCCTACCAACAAATACGTGAATGCAAAGAGAAAGCCAGTACCTGCTTCATAATAAGCGCCTTGAAGCATATAGACTAGATTGATAATAAAAGATAACGAACCTGTAAAAAGATTGATTAAAGCAAGTGAGCGATAGTCAATGTGAAGCAAGCTGCCCCAACCATTGATTATCAAGGTGATTCCTACGAAAAATAAGCCAATTCCTAACATAAAATCCTCCTTTAATTAAATTTAGAATAACAAATTCTAAGAAAAAATAATAGCTCTATTTGCTTTTGTGTCAATAAAAATAAAAATAATCGGTAAATCTGCTATTATTTGCTGTTAAATTTGATAAAATCAATAGCAAAGAGTGTTGCTTGCCGATGATTTTCTCGATAAGGGGAAAATTTCAGCGTATAATAAGAACTTTTACTCGTTGAAAGAATGGGAAAAGAGACAGCATCAATAGATTTTCAGTGTATTGATCGGACAAAAAGCAGACGAAGCAGTAGTTTATCAGTTTTTACAAATTTGCAGCAGCGAGGACTGCTTCGTGGAAAGGAGGAATTATGCCGAGAAAAGACCGAATTTTACTTTTTATTGACGACTATATGCAAGAACAGGGTTGTGCACCTACCATACGGGAAATCTGTGCCAATGAAGAGATAAAAACAACTTCTTTGGTTTATCGTCATTTATTGCGTCTTGAAAAAAGAGGCCTGATTTACCGAGCTTACCGTTATAAGTCACGCTCGGTACGTTTTACAGATGAAGGGAAGGCCTATGTCAAAGCGTTGCGGCAAGCGCAAGGCAATGAAGAATAAATAAACACCAAAATAAAAAAGCCTAAGGCTTTTTTATTTTGGTGCACGGTAGCCGGCAGCTTCCGCTTCAGCGATCGTTTTGAACCATTCTTTCGGGTTGGTAGTATCCTCGTAGTATTTAGATCCTGGCAAATGATAGATGCCACTTTTTGACCCTTTAATTAAACCGTTGCCTTGTTCATCGACATATTGTTTCTGTTTCTCATCCGCTTTATTGCTTTTATTGCCGGCAGATGTCGAAGCTGTGGTTTTTTCACTACTTGAAGCATCCTTCTCCGATTGTGGCATTTCTTCGCTTGAAATCTCGCTGGTGCCATCCGCATAGTTGATCGTGACGCCATCTTGGATGTTAAAGATATAGCAGTTAAATTGGATCGTGTCATCACCAATGGATTTTGCTTGCATCTGGACACCACGAGCAACCAGTTCGTCTTCGCGATAGATCGGAGTGACGGAATATCGGACATAATGCTTTTTATCTTGCTTGAGATAATAGTTGATATCCATTTCTAAGCGCAACATCTCGGGATTGTTCAACTGACTAGTTCCCGTGATCAAATTCTTCCAGTTTGCATTTTCGCCAGCTAAAGCAAACCCAATCAAATGGGTCCGATTATATAAATATTTTCCATTGGGGAGTTGCTTATTACGCCAGCCCGTTGGTTTCACACTAGAGATATCGCCACGCTTTTCCGTTGGCATCAAGGATTGATTCAACATTGCTTCAGCAGAGGTCGCACGATTGAGGTGGTCAAGGTCGCCGTATACTTCCCAGGCACCATTTTCAAGTGAAAGATCATCTTCTGAAAACTCAGGAATGTTCTGATTGACTTCAATCGTTTGGGTGCCTTGGTAGGTTAACTGTGCCAGTTCATCTGCATGAATATCCTTAGCAGAAGTGGCAGTCACCTCTGATGATGGTGTGTTATGGTTTGGGAATAGCTCATTATTTTGTAGGAAACCAAAGCCAACTGCTGCGAGTGCGAGAAGCGCAGTGACCGATCCGATAAATGTTTTTTTCTTTGCCATCTTTTTTTGCCTCTCTTTTCATTGATGTATAGTTAGCATAAACGGGGAGTAAAAAAACTGCAACCCATTCATCATACCATTTGCATGGAGCGTTTGACAGAGCTTTCCTGCTGCTTTTGTTTTTACTCTTGATTGTTTCCAATCAACGCTCCTTACAAAGGGAATATATTAGAATAAAATTTTTCGTCTGCAAGCCATATTTTTCAGGTTTTAAAAAAACTATGTGATATAATGAGTAAAGTTGCTGCTCTATCCCTTTGGCGCTTGTTTTAATAACAGGCATCTCCAGCTGCGGAACGAAATTTCAGCTGTCTAGCAGACAACCTTCAAACGAAAGAAATCCGGACAATTTTCTGAACGATTTCCTTTCTTTCTTTGGGCAAAATTATAGGAGAAGGAGTGTATCCCATGAACCAGCAAGAAACTATCTTACATTATTTAAATAAGAAAGACTCTGAAAAATTAAAAAAACTCGTATCAGGAATGGAAGAGCTGCCGCTGTTACAATTATTCAGTAATTTATCCGCGGATGAAAAAGTGATCGTTTTCCGACTATTACCGAAAGATAAAGCCCTTATCCTATTTGAAGATTTGACACCAGCCACACAACAACACTTGTTACGCTCTTTCACCGATGAGCGGGCAACCGAATTTGTAAACGAAATGGCCCCCGATGTCCGTGTAAGGCTCTTGGATGAGCTGCCAGCCACCGTCACGCAAAAACTTTTACAATCGTTGGCCCCCGATGAACGAGCCGCGACAAACCTCTTATTAGGATATGAAGCTGAGACTGCTGGCCGTTTAATGACACCGGAATTCATCACACTGAAAAAAGACATGACAGTCAATCAAGCGTTAGAAAAAGTGCGGATGCAAGCCAAAGAAAAAGAAACGATTTATACGCTCTATGTGACCGACCAAACGAAAACCTTAGAAGGGGTCTTGTCATTGAAAGATCTCTTGATGGCACAAGGGGAGCAACTCATCAGTGAAATCATGTCACGAAAAGTAATCTATGTGACTACTGACACGGACCAAGAAGAAGCGGCACGTTTGCTAAATGAACTAGATATCATTGCGCTACCAGTCGTAGACAAGGAATCACGAATCGTTGGGATCATCACTGTCGATGACGCCATCGATGTCATCGAGCAAGAAACGACGGAAGACATGTTTAATGCCGCAGGTTTAGTCGATGTTGCTTCTAATGAAGCAGACCGTAGTAATGTTCTGATCAACGGCAACCTTTGGCAAATTTGGAAAGTCCGATTGCCGTTTTTAGTGATCACTTTGGTTGCTGGTCTTTTAGCTGGGGTAGTCATTGATGAATTTGAACAAACATTGGAATCGGTGGCAGCTGTTGCAATCTTTATTCCTTTGATCATGGATATGGGGGGAACGTTGGAACACAGTCCTCAACTGTTTTTGTTCGCGGGATGTCATTAGGGCATATTGATCTTTCGACCTTCACCCGCCATTTCTTTAAAGAGGTTTGGATTGGCTTGAGTTTAGGTTTGATCGTAGGGATCATCTCCGGCACCGCCGCTTCACTATGGCAAGGGATCCCCATGTTAGGTGTGGCTGTTGGTGTTTCGTTAGTTTTTGCCATGACCTTAGCCGCAGCACTTGGTTTCTTAGTTCCGTTTGTACTTATTAAACTGAACATCGACCAAGCAGCCGGTTCGGCACCCATTATTACCTCAATCAAAGATATTGCCGGCTTGTTTATCTACTTTATTTCTGTAAATGCTCTCTTGGGACATTTACTTTAGCCATCCGTCCGTTCCGATGGTATAATAAAGCGACATCACATGATGAGCACAAAATAGAAAGGGGAAATGTCTTATGACAAATCAAATGAAGCAACATCAACTCGGAGGTTTCTCTTTTTAAGTGCGGCCTCTAACTAACTGGAGGGGAATCATGGAAAAACAAGGAATTGTGGTCTTTCAGGCCAAAGATATCGCAAAAGTCCGCTTGACTACAGGAGAAGAATGTTTAGCAACAGTTACAGGAAAATTTCGCCAGCAGGCACTAGCACCCAAGGATTATCCTATTGTTGGTGATTTTGTACAAGGGCAGGTGTATGATCAAGATCATTTCTTGATTGATGCTTTGCTCCCACGAAAGAGTTTTTTACAACGAAAAGTAGCCGGAAATCGGACGGATGAACAAGGGATCGCGGCGAATATCGACACGGTTTTTATTGCAACTAGCGCCAATGAAGAATTCAATTTCGCTCGGTTAGAGCGCTTTGTCACGATCGCTTGGGACAGCGGGGCTAATCCGGTGATTCTCTTGACCAAAGCCGATCAAGTCACAGCTGATGAAAAAGCAGAGCTACTGCAAGCATTAAACGATGCATTTGGTGTGAAAACATTTGCTACGTCCATTTTTGAACCAAACGAATTGCTGATGGAAACGTATTTTTCTGACGGACAGATCAGCGCATTTATCGGTTCATCTGGGGTCGGAAAGTCCAGCTTATTAAATCAGCTTATGGCGCAAGACGTTCAAAAAACCAATGACATACGAGAAGATAGTCGAGGACGACACACGACGACGAGTCGTCAGTTATTCACTCTGCCCTCTGGCGCAATGATCATCGATACTCCTGGTATGCGGGAAGTTGGCATCAGTACCGTCCGCTCAGCTTCGATCGACCAATCCTTTGAAGCGATCAGCCAGTATGCTGAAGGTTGTTTCTTCCGAGACTGTCGTCATGAAACAGAACCGAAGTGCGCGGTCAAAGCAGCCATTGCTGCCGGTGAGCTTTCAGAAGACGCCTTCGCCCGCTATCGTAAAATGGAAAAAGAGCTGGCGTATTTGAAGCGAAAAGAACAGATCAAAGAATTGAAAAAGTAACAATGAGCACTCCTTTCATTTAGGAGTGCTTTTTTGTGCGTTTCCAAAGAGTCTGGTTAAGTGGAGAAGAGGAGAGCCATAGACAATGTCCTTATGTTTTCACGAAAAAGGCGGCCAATTCCAAAGGGCACTACATGCTAAGTAGTTGAACTAAGCTAAGGTTGCCTAGCTGGTTACAAGCTGTCGTCAAGAAGCGCAGCATAAAAAACACAGTGGGGTGATTTCCCACTGTGTTTTGAGCAATGATTTGCCCCTGCCAAGGTACTTTCCAGTATAAAGGGTTGATCTGCAAATGACAACTTGAAAAAAGAGGGGTCATTCGACAGAGCGCAAAATTTTCGTCATGGCTTTTCCTTTCGCCAGTTCATCAATTAGTTTATCTAGATAACGAATTTCTTGAACCATTGGCTCTTCGATCTCTTCTACCCGAATCCCACAAATGACACCAGTGATCTGTTTTCGCGCTGGATTGAGCTGTGGGGCTTGACTAAAAAAGGTTTCAAAAGAAAGCTCCTCATTCATCTGTTGCAGCGTTTCTTGGTCATAACCAGTTAGCCACGTAATAATCTGATCCACTTCTTCTTTTGTTCGATTTTTCCGCTCTGCTTTGGCAATATATAGGGGATAGACTTTCGCGAAACTCATTTGGGTGATCTTTTGATTTTTCATGATATGCTCCTTTAGTCTTTACACAAAGTATACGTTATTTTCTTCGTTTTGCCGAGATTTTCGACACTTGTTGTGTGCCCAAAATAGGCGAGGGGACTAAAGAATGATCTTTTCTTCTTGTTCACGAAACCCTAGTACTTTTTGACGTGACTCGCCATCCCAATAGAGCAAGTCCAAATTCTTATGCAGCATTAGCTGTGTATATAATTCTTTCAGCGTCAGAGCAGGCTTTTTTGGTTCGAAAAATAAAATCAATTGGTTATGGCTATCTTGAGCGATCGTCGTAAAAGGAATCAGGTTTTCTTTGTACGTTAAATAAATTCCTTGGTAATCCGCTGCACTCGATGACGTTGTCAGTGCTGTTAAGAGGTCTCTTGCTCTCATAATGAACCTGCCTTTACTGTTTTTTGTCGATAGGCATCGATATCCAACATGATTTTTGTTTTGCCGTACACCGTATACTTTTGCACCACGAATTGGTGACGCTTATTCCAATAGCCACCTACAGTTAGAAACATGCCGTCATCAACATCCCCTAAAAAGTTCAAACTGTGTTTCGCAATCAAACAGTTGGTGGTACCTAGTGTAAAGCGGACCAAAGGGGAGGGGGCAAAGGAAACGATCCTTATTTTTGAGACAGTGCCTTTTTGTGTTTGCATCAGGTGTTCCTCCTTTAGTAAGTAGTAAAAAGCGGCATCATTCGTTGAGATCAAACCATTTTTTCTCTTCATAAAAAGCAACATGACGAATCTCATCATAATGGATTTTTTCTGTTGTTTCTCCCGTCAAGTAAATACCTAATGGATCATAACCACTGATTTTCCCGATAATATCTGGAGGATAGCCGCCTTCTTCATTGACTTCTTCTCGTTGGATCGCCACAGTGAGGTTCTTTTTCATGGCTTCAAATAAACACTGATTGATTTCTTCCGTTGTGAGTGACGGCTTAGGTGGATAATCAAATTTACGTGTCGGCTCTTCTTCAATTTCAGTTGTATGCTCAGATAAAAAGAATCCTTGCCACTTTAGCTTTTTTCGATCTTCATATGGTTGCAGCATACCCATAGCAATCACCTCTTATCTATATAATACAAACATACGTTCTCTTTTGTAAAGCGAACAGATTTTTAAATTTCCAATTCTTCTATGGAACCCTTACAAAGCCCAGCAGATAAGGAAGTAAAGGTAGGTCGTTTTTTTATACTATATCTGCTATAATTCACTCGAATGCAACAATCAACTTTTAAGAAAAGCAGCTGGGGAGAAGGGAATATAATGTCTGGATTAGTGGTGGTCATACTTACAATACACCTTGCAAGTAGACAGGATAAAGAACAGTGGCTTTTTGATCGCAAGCGATTGACTATTCTGGCGCTTATGTTTGTGATCGTCGGCATAAGTTGGGGCTTAAATGACAAAATAATGAAGGATCCTCGGAACCAAAATATCAGCAGCGATTTACTGCTTAATTATTCGTTCCCCTTATTGATATGTACGCTAGGTTTATTTATCAAAGAAATCCCACGGTGGGGACGGATCGTGACTTTGTCGTTTGGCTTTATGATTTTCGGGTATTTAGCTCTGCACTATTTGATAGGGTTTCACAACCCGTATTGGGAAAATCTACAGCTACGTCCATTGTATTGGCTATCAATTGGTCAATCAAACACAAAGCAAATTCAATACGTAATAGGATACATTCTGTTCCGTACTTGTTGCAGCTAATGGGCAGCAACAATTGGTTTTCTGTTTTTAATTTTGAATTTGTATCAGCTGATAAAGAGGTTTAGAAAGGAGAAGGGGCGTTGAATCGTTAGAATAATTGCTTTTGGATCAATCCGAACCTTATGTATTTTATCCTAACTAGCGGCACTTTAAAGTAAAATCCATTCACTAGCCGTCGAAAAGCTAGTGGACAGCAGCAGGTTTGATCTTATTGGCAAATGATTCTATTTTTCCAAAGAATGATCAACGGTGTTTTATTCAGGCTCTTTAGCAAAATATGGGCTTTTATGGTGACCTATGAACATTACAATTATATGAAATAACGAAATACCCTAAGTCATCTACATGATTTTAGGGTTCTTTTTAATCGAATCATGTAGGTAGATATTTGTTGGCATTTACAACGTCTAAGCACTTGTGTCAGAATTTTGAAACTGATTGGCTATATATGAATAAAGTTCTAGGTAAAAGCTCAAAGATTTTCAAAATGATTATAGCATACACTCAAACCGATTGGTTCGTGAATCAAGGCTGATAGCTTGAATCTGTATTTGCTGAGATAAAAAAGACGAATCCGCAAGTAACTTGCTACAAGACAGTTTACAATGAACAATCTGTTGATCAGCAAATCATAAAAAAGAATCTGAAGAAACTTGTAAAACAAGAAATCTTAGTTTTAGTTGAATTTTAGGTAAATTAGTGACAATTTACTAATAAAAGTTATTCGGAGGGAGGTAAAATGATGCAGAATTGATATGAACTGTCTAGAATGGCACGAACTCTTTTTCGAATACATCTTTGTATAATATATAAAGTGTTATCTATCAGAAGCCTGTAAAAGGGCTTCTTTTTTATTGTATTCTTCTATATCGAAAAATTCGTGCAACGTTATTTCTAGTCCCTCACAAATCATTATAAGTGTTGGTATAGTAGGTATATTACCCGCATTAAAAATGTTACTTACAGTTGATTGTCTTATATTCGACAGCTTTGCCAATTGATTTATATTCAAATTTCTTTCATTCATTAATTCTAATATTCTATTAACTATAATTTTGTTTTGTTCATTCTTATTAACCATAATTATCCTCCTATAATTTTTATAGTATTATAACACATAAAATCAACTGAGTTTAGTTGATATATGCAAATGTTAAGATATAATTAAAATGTAACTGAGTTCAGTTAACAAAAAGGAGGTTGTCAAATGTTTGTCAGTAATTCAGATTTAATATTCGAGAAAAAAAGAAGAGAAGGTTTCAAAGTCAGGTAATCCCTATGTTGTTATTCACTTGATCGACACGAAAAATTTTCAGCGTTTAGAGTTCTTTGCAGATGAAAATCTTACTATTGGTTGTGGTGAAGGTGCAAAATGCAAAGTTGTTTTAAAAGCTGACCGTCGTGGATATAGCACTAACTTAAATTGCTTATCTGTCACTGCTGCCTAATATGAATGAGCAGGAAGCCTTACAAGCGATTCTAGTTGAATTGAAAACCTTGAATAAGACGCTTTCTGACGAACAAGAAAGGCAGTCTAAGGAACGTGAAGCGCAAGCTTTACAAGAAGCTAAGAATCAAGAAGAAGTTGCTATCAAAGAGCAACAAGCCAAAGAGAAAGAAATTGCTTCAGAAAAACTGGCAGAAGAAAGATATTCAAAAATTGAATCATTCTTTAAATCACAAAATGAAGAAAGTACGGTTAATAGTGAGTTTAGAACTCAATTAATGACTGCGCTTGACGAATTAGACCAGACTGAGCAAAAGTCTTCTCTTTCTGAAATCAGTAATAAGTTAAATGTACTTGTCGAAAGTTCGGAAGTTAGCGAGGAGCAACAACAGGAACAAGAAGTTAGTCATTTTACCGATTTAACATTAATCGTATTTTTTCTTGCTTTTGTTCCCGCTTTTCTAGCCTACAAAGGTTTAACGAAATTATTCGATAGTGCATTTGCTTAAAAAATAAAAATTGGAGGAATGAAGATGTTTACAGCTGAAATGTTTGAACCAGTAATCACTGCGGTTACTGCGGTTGTCCCAGTTGCAATTGGTGCTGGTGTGGGTGTCTTTTCTGTTACTTGGGTAGCGAAAAAAGGCTTTGGACTTGTCAAATCAATGATGAACAAGGGTTAATAGGTTTATCGATTTAACGGCGTAGAGGCTGGCTTAGTTAGCCAGTCTTTTTTATTTCTATTACGAGGAGGAAAATAAATGATTAATGCAAAGAAAATTGGTAAATGGGTAGGTATAGTTTTTTTATTCTTAGCTTTTGCTATCGTGGTAATTACGTTTATGCCGATAGTTCAAGTTCTGACGTATTACTTGATACAAGTAGCTCTATTAACAATCCAAGTAGCAGTAGCACTTCTGATTCTCAAACTGGCCCTGTGGATAGTTCTAGTAGTATTCAACAAGAAGAAAGTTCAGGTACCTTTAACACTCAAGAAAGTAGCCAACAAAGTGTTTCGGATAGCTCAGTAGAAAGTACAACTGATAGCACATATTATCAAGATAGTAGGAATGATTGGATTATTGAAGACGACCTTAGAAATCCAGATTCTTCACTTAAACAAGAAGAGGAAGAAACCAATACATTCCCTGGGATTAGTCTTTTTGCAATTTGGGATAATTCTTTTTTAGGGATTTCAAAACTGACAATGGTCTATGGTACGTAAATGGTACTTTTAACGGTTGGAGACTTTCAGGTAATTGGAGTACAGATGTAAAGGCAGTTATTCCTGCAATTCAAAATTCTATTTATACAACTAATGCTCGAGTTGATGATGTTCGCAAAGATTTATCTAGTTCATTTTCAACTGTAAATTCTAGTTTTAAATCTCATGAAACATGGGCAACTAATGCTATTGTCGCTCTAAGGAATAGGGCAACTTCACTAGAAAATCATGAGGTTTGGGCTAGTAATGCAATTGCTGATTTAAGATCAACTACTGATTACATTAATACGAAAACTAATACTATCAATTCAGATTTAAGTTCTCATAAGTCTTGGGCTACCGATGCAATCGTTGCTTTAAGGTCTCGTGCTACTGACATTGATACAAAGTTAGTAAATCATATGTCATGGGCAAACGATGCTGTTGTTAAGTTAAGAGAACGTGCCACGGATATTGATACTAAACTGGTAAAACATATGGCATGGGCAGAAGATGCCGTTGTTAAGCTGAGAGAACGTGCCACAGATATTGATACTAAATTAGTAAAACATATGGCATGGGCAGAAGAAGCTATTGTTAAGTTAAGAGAACGTGCTACAGATATTGATACAAAGTTTGAAAGTCATAAGACTTGGGCAACAGATTCAATTGTAGCGCTGAGAAAAGCAGATACTGATTTAAATACGAAAATTGATAATCATGCCACTTGGGCAACAGATTCAATTGTAGCACTGAGAAAGGTAGATACTGATTTAACAACAAAAGTAGATAATCATTTTACATGGGCAACAGATTCAATTGTGGCTTTGAGAAATGCAGATACTGCTATTAATACTAAGATAGACAATCATGTAACATGGGCAAAATCTGATTCTACTTCACATTGGACAAGAATGAATACTATGGATCAACAAATCACGAATTTACAAAATCAGATATCGGGATTTAATTGGTCTGATGCGGGCATAATTGCTGCAATCATAGGACTTCATGACACATGGAAATCAAAGGACTATAACGCTTCGATACTCCCTGATGATGGGGACGCTGTAAAACTTATGAAGTCTGTGGCAAATAAAATCGGTTCTAGTGTATCGACTAATATTAGCTTATTGAGAGATGTGTTTGGAAAAGACGGAACTTACTGGGTCGAATATGACAAACGATGGAATAACTTCCCGCTTTGGCTCCAAGGCTTACTGAATAACTATTTCGATAATATTTATAACATGGAAAATAAAGATTCGTTGCTCTATCGTCTTGTTTATTTCTTTATCGATGAAATGACTAAAACCAGAGATTTTGTAATAGAGATTAATGACAATTTATTAATTGCCAATGATTCTCTATTAATTATCGTTGATTGGTTGAGAATGATTTATAGCAAACCACCAGATATTGTAAATGTTTCAATTCCACCGTTTGATTTTGATAGGTTACAACAGATTCTTAATGGCTTAAATTTCGGGAACATTGTCAATGAAGCTGGTACGAACATTTGGGATTTTCTAAGTCAATTAATCAAAACTCTGGGTGACATTATCAGTACAGCTATAACTGGCTTAACAGATGTTGTTGGGGAGATTTTAGATTTACTTGGTGACCTAATCAATCAAATTATTAAACTAATTGTTCCTGAAAATCTCGATTTTCTTGATACTGGGTTTGGAACAGTTAAATCTAAAATTGATATCAAATTTGGTAGTTTCTTGTCATTGGGGAATCAAGTTAAGGAAGTTGTTCAGCCGATTGACCAAGATTTTAAAAAAGTTGTTTCAATAGACATTATGGGCGCTAAATTTAACCCTGATTTTTCTACCATTGATTGGGTAGTTGTTCGTTTTAGAACTGTTATGGCTCTTAGTATATGGATGTCAGTAGCAATCTACATTTATCGGAAAATTACAGGAAATGGGGATTTAATCAATGATAATTGAGTTACTTTTTAAGCTGATTTTCGGGGCTGTTGATTTGTTGATTTCTCTGATCCCTGAAATTAAATTCGATATTTCATTGCCTGATACTACAGCTTTTAGAGAAATGTTGGGTTTAGCAAATTATTTTTTCCCTATTGGTACGTTGATAGCAGCTCTTGGCGTTTTAATTGCTGTTCAAAACGTTCAATTTATTTTAAAGATATTTAATTTTGTATACAAAAAGATTCCTTTTATAGGCGGATAAAGAGGGGCAGGAAATGCAGTCCACGCTTTAGCGTGGCAAGCATTTCTGCACCTTTATCGACAATAGGATATTAGTTGTCAAATTAAGAAGTTGAAACCATTGGAGGGTTTAAAAGTATGAAAATGTTCGAGTTTATCAAGTATAAGGGAATTGACTATAAACATTATAGGGAGTTGCGGAAAATGGGAATTAAACCTTTTAAAGAGTATGGGCTGACTTTATTTACTGGTCGTCAAGGTGCAGGGAAAACAATGACCTTAGTTCATGAAGCTGAACGGTACCGTGAGGAATATCCTGATTTATATATTTGCAGCAACTTTGGTTATGTTTATGAGAATGAGCCTTTGAAAAGTTTAGCTGATATTGCGAACGCCGTACTTAAGGCGAAAGAAGCAGAAGCGAGTGGCGTTCTTATTTTGTGGGATGAGATCCAGAATGATTTCGACAGCTTCTCAAAAGTTTCTCGTGATGTCCTTGCAGTTGTTACTCAACAAAGAAAGCAGCATATCAAGATACTAGGAACGTCTCAAGTCTTTACACGTGTTTCTAAGGCATTACGTGAGCAGACTTTTGAGGTTTGTGTCTGCAATACAATTATGGGGCGTTACACTAGAGGGCGATTCTATGACGCTGACGAGTTTTCTCATAACATAGATAAACCAGATGATAAGAAACAATTACACCGCTTACGCACAACGTCATTCATTCAGACAGACGATTTAAGAATGCTTTACGATTCCTATGCTGTTATCAAGACTTTGTCTCAACAAGCATTAGAAGAAAAAAGTAATCCAAACACGAATGTAATGTTAGTAACTAAGTAACCTTATCTTTACTAAAAACGAATTTTAAAGAGACCAGGTGTCTTTAAAAGGTTAGCCATAACCGAATATTTATGAAAGCAGCGTTCCAAATATTTTATCAAAAAACGAACAATAGAAGTGTAGATAAGGCGTAGTCAAGTATAAATGTCTGACCGTAGGGAATTTATGCCTTGACTACTGCAAACAGAACCCTAAACCCTTGAATGTCTTCTTCGGTATTACCATACCGGAGAAGCTGGCTCCCGCCGAGGGGTGCCCCTCGAGAACGAGGGGGTGGGGAGCTGATTTTTTGTCTTTCTTTCTAAACACATATCAAAATGAAAGAGGTAAGTCTATGTTTGTTGAACATGATTATATGATTATTAAACGGATTTATATCCAAGAAATGTATAAAAGAAAAGTACAATTATTAGTCTTGTGTGATCCCGATTCAAATGCAGAACTTCATTATCTTGTAAATTATAAGATTGATCTATCAAAGTTCAAAAGGCACGATAAAGTTCGTGTTAAACTTGGTATTAGTTGTAAAGGAACCTCAAATGTTCCTAATTATTTTATAAAATCTATTGAGCGTGTTATCTTAAAAGGTGAGGTAATCGCTTATGTATGATGGGACAGAAAAATCAACCCCCGTTTCTAACAGGGGGGTTGTCAATACATGCCCAAAATCCCCAATCGCTTGCGTAGACTGGTTTAGTTGCACTTTTTTCTCTGCAAGAAATTGGCAAGAACTTGCAGCGCTTTTTCGGTTTCCTTTAGAGAAGTTTACAGTAAAAGAAAAGGGAATAAATGGTTATTTAAAATCGGCAATATGGAATAATATTGAGTTTTATTTTGAAGGCCATAACGATTCTATGGGTATTTGGTTAAATTTAGGGGGACAAGGTTGTCGTCAATTCGAGGAATTGTTTGAACACACCAAATGGACATGGATAGAAGTTTTTGAGTTTGTACTTGAAGAAAAAGCAAATGTAACTCGATTAGATATTGCGATTGATGATTTTAACAATATATTTACGATACACCAGTTAGAATTATGTATGAGAAACGGATGTGTAGCAAGTCGATTTAAGCATGGCAGAAATTTTGAAAAGATAAATCTTGAAACTGGTAAGACTGAGGGTCAAACATTATATTTTGGGCAATCAGAAGTGATATTTCGCTTTTATGATAAGTACTATGAACGGTTGCAAAGAGGTAAATACTTTCATGAGGATATTAAAACATGGGTTCGCTCTGAGGTTCAGCTTCGTGGCGATCGCGCAAAAGCCGCTTTAGATGTAATTGTTAATAACGATATGGATTTAGGTGATTTTCTTAGAGGTTTGTTGAATCGCTATATTGCGTTTAAAGTTAAGGGGAATGATACGAACAGAGCAAGATGGAAAAACACTAGATGGTGGGATAAATTTCTCAATAATATTGGCAAAATTAAGCTCTCTCTACAAGCTCCCGATAAAAGTGTTCTTCGTACAAAGGACTGGATTGACAAGCAAGTTCTTGCTTCACTAGCAACTCTGTATATCTCGCTCGGTTCAGATGATAAACTCTTTAATGATTATATCATCGAGAAAGGCAAATCACAAATGAGTGACCACCAGTTGCAAATGGCTCTAGAGTTTGCTAATAAAGATGATTTTAGAAATCAACTCAAAACAGATATGGTTTCTTATATTCAAGAAAAGAAATCCTTTAGCAAACAGCAAGCAACTAATCAATGGTTACAAAATGCGAATTCTATAATTCAATATAACAATCAAAAACAACTATCAAATTAGTAATATCATTCATAATAAACCTGTTTAATGGTAAAATTAATCGAGGTGATAAAATTGACTATTATTAATTCGGATAGGATTTGGTTAGGTGTTGGTATTGAAGTTTTATTAGCAGTTGGCATTTGTTTCATTATGTATTTTATTTTTACAAGTGGGGCTATAAAGAAAGATGTATTTAGTAAACGCGGTAAAAGTAAATTGTCATTGTGGTTAGCTGTACTGATAATTCTATTTGCAATGGTTCTAGTATACAAAGGCATGATTAGTGGTTCAACATTTAGTTTTTAAGAGAAAAAAGAACATTGAAATATTACAATTATATTAAATAACGTAGAGAGGGCTAAAATGAGCAAAAAAAATAAGCTTAATTAGCCTTTAGATTTTAACTATTAACTTTGTATAATATATATTATGTAAACTAAAATAGAAAATTTTTCGAACACCGTATTTAACTGGTAATTTTACGGCTCTCCTCCCTCTTATTCATGATTATTTCCTTCAAATTCAGCTAATTGGCAGCATAATAAAAATAAATGCTCATTTGAGCGATAGTTTTTTGATTTTTGTTTCTTCTACGAGTGAAACGAAATGCAACGTTTATATTTAATCTTGTTGATCCTTGAATCTTTGAATTCAAACTTTGTTTGCAGCTGCTGGCCAATCTCAATGAATCACTCAATGAATCGTTGTTAACGATCTTATCAGAAATGACTCGTAATGATTCGTACATAACCCAGCAAATTTGTTCTAACTATATAGCCTATGGGAATCTTGATCACAGATAAACCAGCAACGATAAACAAGAAACGTTTCATTGCTTTTAGTTTTCACCTAACGGATCAGATTCCCATAGCGAGTCCTAATCAAGGGATCACAGTCATTTAAGTACAATTTCTTCCTATTGCTGCCGATAATGTAATGACAGCTACGAAAGGTTTCAAACTATGTAATACAGGATCGCCAAAAGAACAATGATCGAAACGACCAAAACAAATGCTAGTTGATTTAAACGTTGAATAAGCAGGTTTTTCTTGTTTTTTTCAGATTTTTTTACTTCGTTTCGATAATATTCTCTATCTTTTGTTCCCATAAGTGCCAACTCCTTTTCCCTGATTTTATCGCTATCCTGAAATCATATGGTGCAATCAAGGCAATTTGTACGATTAACTAAAGTGGCAGGATCTGACTGAGAACCTACAATCGTATCTTATAGAAACTAAATAAGTCGACTGACGAGCTCCAAGTGATTCATAACGGCAGCTTTTCGGATAACCCCCATGCCTGGAAATGAGCCTTGCTGATAAGCAGCAACTAACAGTTGCAGACCAGCGGTTTGGGTAGGATGTTGCTCTTCGTGCTGCAATAAAGCCTCCATGACTTGGAAAAACTTTTCTTTCTGGTTTGGTAATTCTTCCTCAGAAAATAAGTGAGCGATACGCAATGCTTGCTCAGTTGTTGGATAAATCCAATGCAAAACCAACCGCTTTGAGGGATAACTGTGCTCATAATAAATTTTGCTATCGACAGAAAAATCACTAAAACCCGCATAGCCCAATTTTTGATAACTGTGATGGGCATTTGAAAATCCTTCGTCAAGACATTCTGTATAGAAACTATTTTTGGGTAAACGTGTGAAAGGATCTTCCATCAGTAGCTTGGGACCGTTGATTTTATTTAACAAACGAAACTCTTTGCCTACCAACACCGGCAGCGTATTTTCCCGCCAATCACTAGCGAGTGCTTGATCCGATTGATGAACAATCCAAAGGTCAGGCTTTTCTTCCACTGTTTCAATGGGACGATCCACGATCATTGCTTTAGGCCCAGCAACATTTCGCAACTCTGATAACCCTTCTGCCGTCAGAAAAGCCCCTGCCTGGGGATTGCGAATCAAATAAAAAGGATGTTGTTTCTTTTGAAATAAATCGATGGTTGTCCAGAACGTTTTTGATTGCTTGACCGGTTCAATGATCGGTTGGATCGCTTCTGATAAGCGATTTTGTTCCAATAAAGCTTTTAATGCCAACAAATCAAATTGTTTGCCACGAATATATGGGAAGTACATCTGCTTCTCTCCTTCTTACTCGCCTGATAAAAAACGTTTTTCCAGCGCTTCATAGGCTGCTCTCGTAGCGGCCAATTCTTCCTTCAACGCTTCGATCGCTTGTAGCTGAGTATCTTCAATAAATCGATCATAGTAATTGACCCCACCACCGAACAAGTCATACTCAGGCTGACGTTTCTTCAGTTCTTGGTACAAACGTTCTGTTGAAAATACCCGCAATCCTCGAGCAGTCTGTTTTGCTTTGCCGACTTCTCTTGCTTGTGCCGAAATCAGCCGAAACAATAAGGCATTTTCTGGAACCTGCAGCTCTTGCCGTTGGGGTTTCTTTTCGACACTGAAATACCCTTTGCTGCCCGTTTCTTTTTCAAGAAACGCATGATAGACCAAGACACCAATTGTAGGAGCAATCTGATCTTTGACTTTTTCGTACAATGCCTTGGGTAAGACAAAATAATTATAATTCCCAATAAAGGATAGTTTTGCTTTTGAGCGAAAATCTGCCAAACTGACTTTTAGTTCATAGCAACGCCATTCAAAGGTGTTTTCTGCCGTCAAGCGACAACTTAAGGTATCCACGATGCCATGATCGTCGGGCATGACTACCTCTTCTACCACAATATCACTGTTTTCACGACAATAATAATAAAGTGCCTCTTCCATTTCTAAAGTTAAGGATGTCTTCACAATTTCACGACCTTTGTCTTGTTTCACTTATTATAAAACATACGTTCGCATTTTGAAAGAGGGAAATAAAGGCAGCCTATTCCCTCACCCATTAGGGCATCCGTTAACGAGAATCTCTTCAACCGTCCTCTTTGTACCGCGGAAACGTAACACGACAAGCAACAAGAGCACACTAAGTTGAACTAGGAATAGACGCTTAAAAGGAAGATCAAATGTAAAGCCTGCGGGAAGATGAAAGAACCCGAAAAAATCATGCAGTGCTTTTTTACAAAGCCACAAACCACTGACAAATCCTATTACATAAATGACGGTGCTTTGTATGGTGATAAAGACAAGTTCTTCCAACGTGACCAGTAAAGGTGTTTGTCCTAATAATAAACGTATATGCAGGGATTGCTCTTCCTCACCGATTAAGTGATAATGATACATGTGGTTACACTGCCACAAAAAAGCACTGATCAATCCCAATGTTAACATTCCTAACGCAACGCGCAACAATTGCAAGAAGAAAATCCAACTGGCATAGGTGAGATCCGTCTGGATTTCGCTGTTATTTGATTCATACTGCAACCAGTCATGAAAAAACAACAGCCAATTTTCTGCAAAGATGGTAAGAATCAGCAAGAAAACAGCCAATAAACCACTCATTAGTAAACTGCGCCTGCGAAGAGCTGCGTGCCAGCCAAACTGGTAAGGATAGAAATAACGCCATTTGTCCATAGTACTCCTCCTTTTGGCATCTATTTTACAGAATTTTCCGAATTTAGACAAACACCATCTTGTTTACATAATATAATTATAGACAAAAAAAGAATGCAGCACTCGGCCTACACTCTTTTTTGTCTATTACAAATACCTAGTCAGTAGCTGCAACAAACGCTGCGGAAATTCTGTTAGATTGGAAAGATCAATGAAGCGTTCTTCCCCATAAATCGCTTTGATCACTTCTTTGTCTTGGCCAATGGCAGCTGCCAGAAACAGCACCCCTTGTCGTTCGTAGTCAGCGATCACCTGCTGAATATCTTCTTTGGCTTTTACCCCTGTATAATCAGGAAGAGCTTTTGGCTGGCCATCACTGATATTCAAGAGTAATTTAGTAGTTGCCGGCTGATGAGCGAGCTTTTCAGCTAGTACGCGCAAGACTGCCCCATCACGGTTATTTTGCCGAGGCTTCATTGTCATGAGTTTCTCTGGCACAAATTCAAAACCTTCGTTAAATTCTTTGTAAGCAAAAAGCGAGGTCTTTTCACGAGCGGTCACATCTGCTGTATCGCCATAAATCATCAATGGCAAAGATAAACGCTCCGCGAACGCATTCACCGCTAAGACCGCCTGTTGCGCATACTGTATCCGATCATCTCTAATCATCGAACCTGATTCATCAATGCGCAAAGCGAGAGCTAAGGAAGGCTGTTCGTGAGGTGGATTCTTCTTGTCAAAGGTCCGAAAATCTTGATACGCGACCTTACTGGCATCAAAGCGTGTGCCACTGTACTTACCTTTACTGTATGCCGAAGCTTGTTCGTTTTCCAAAACTTCTTGGGTTTGCTTGATCAATGACTCTACGATCGGCAACAATGGCTGCAAACGCTGCTGGGCTTCAGCCGCTTTTTCTAAATCGACGGGTGGTCGATGAACGATCAGCCCTTCTTTGGCATGGATCGATTCTTTTAATGCTTGTCGAGCCGCCTTTGATGCCGTGGTTTTCTTTTCTTTTTCCTGGGTTTCATACGCTTCGATCGACAAAGAATGAGCAGTAGGAGCGGTCTCTTGTGTCTCACTCCCAGCTTTTGCTTGGCCATCGTGACTATTGCGTTCTAGTTCTTCTGAAAACGTCGCCTCAGTTGCTGCGTCTTTCGCTTCTTGTTTGTCAGAATCACTGGTTTCCATCGTTTCCGCCTCAGTTTCTTGATTGGGGGTCTCTAGGACTTGTTCATTTTTTAGGACGGTCGTGCCTTCTTCCACTACATTACGCTGGTCCGCCTCTTCGCTGCTGATTCGGCGTCCTTTGATTTGTTCTTTAAAGGCATTTAACGGTTGTCCAGAAAACAAAAGCCGCAATTGCGCCAATAACCCTGAAGCTTCTAGCGCCTGTTGTAAAAGAGCAAGCTCATTTGGATCGGTGGTGATTTTGTAGAGCACTTTGCTATCAATTGCTGTAAAGGGATCTTGTCCTTGTTTGACTGCATTTAGCCAATAAAAATAGGAACGCATGCCCGCCACCCCTTTGATGGCATTGGCTTTAGCGGTCACATCCAATAAGCGAATGATCTCAGCCATTTTCTCGGCTGTTGCTTTATCTGGATAATTGGTTTTGGCAATGCCTCGCTGCACCATGACTGCCAGCTCAGGTAAATCCATTTTTTCAGCATGCTGCATCCGATCTCGCAAGGATTCGTTCAAGGGGCGGTTGCCTTGGTAATTCCGATTCGTGGTGATGACTACGACACAATCAGGGTGCCGACGAACAAAGCCAGTGGGAATATTCAGCATTCCATTTTGTTCAAGAGCAGAGTTTAAGGCCACTAGTACCGAAGCATCACGAATGACCGTTGGCTCTTGAATCTCAAGCAAATAACCTTTTTCCAGCGCCCGTACGATTTCCGAGGGATAAAACTTGTATTGAATCGTTGGTTGCTGATCGCTGGTTTCGATCCGCTCGATCAGTTCCGCAAATTTCGCCCGTGCCCGCTCACGAGTCAGGGAAAAATGCCGCTGGATCAACGCCAAGACATCTTCAAAACAATTACTTTGATAAATCGCATCCAGCAAGTCCTTATCTTCTTCTTGGTCGGTGTTGATCACTGGTAATAAAGCACCAAACACATCTGACTTATCCATATCCGCAAAGCAGGTGATTTTGGTGTAGGGCAGTTGCAGGTCGGCAGAAAGTGCCTTTGCCAACTGAGTTTTACCAGACCCAGAATCGCCTTCCAGCAACACATTGAAAATTTTCATTTCTGGATCCGTCCAATTCAGCGCGATCTCTGATGCAATTCGTAGTTCCTCATCACTGGTCTGATGACTTTGTGGTTTTTTCCAAATCATTGTTTGTTCTAATTTACTAAAAGCGCGTCCTTTCGTTACGACAAAAGATGGTTGATGTTGTGTCATGGCAATCTGCTCCTTTTCTTAATAACCTAGCTCATCTAGAAGTCGTTTCAGGATTTTGAAGCGTTCGCCGTATAGCTCACCATCTTTTTGCAAGGAATCATAGAAAAGCAGAATGTCTTCATCGATTTTAGGATTTTCGGTGTCTACTTCGACGGTCATGCGATTTCCTTGTAGGCCAATGATTTCAATCAAAGGATTTTCAGGATCGTAAAATTTTTCATGGCGATAGGCCTCTTGAAAATACAAACTGGATTGAGCCACTAAGATCGCTAGATCCAAAATTCTCGTAAGCGGCAATTCTTCGGATTGTCGAGACCACTTTTCACCAGTATGGCGCCAGACTTTGCCGGAGATATCGACTTTCCCGCGATCATTCCATTGCGCCAATCCGAGGGAAAGGCCTTTTGCATCTGTATGTAACGCATTTTTTCCGTCAACAGTATCATAGTCTTCTACTTTAATGACAGGTTTATGCTTCAAGTTTTCTGGTATTTTCATTATTTTCACTCCTTGTTTAGTAAATTAGTAATTTACTAGATAGAGTAAGTATAATAAGGAAGCGGTTCTGGAACAAGCAAAAGGTCTTTTCTACTATACATAGACAACATAAACAGAAGTCTATAGAAAAAGCACCTTGATAAGGAGCTTCTAAAAAAGAAGCCTCTAAAAAAGTGCTTTGCTATGTCGCCTTGATTTATTCACTCAATTGATTGAAAAAAAGGCGCAATTCTTGCTTTCTCTGACTTGTGAGCTGGGCTTTGGGAATGCCTTGGATCGCCCCCTCAATGCCATAGAGCATGTGCAGGCAAGCACCTGCATCGCATTGTTGGCGGATCGTTAGAAAAACCGCTTCGGCTTTTTTGGCGCGTAATTGCTCCGGGGTATTGATACCGATCCTAACGAAATGATCCGCTAAAACCTGTCCAACATTTGGTAACTTTTGCAGTTCATTCATAGGGTATCTCCTTTTTTTTTTTGATTATTGTCATCCTGCGCATCTTCCTCTTGACGAATCAACGAATAGAGCTTCATATCTAACAGCTGGTGATTTTTTTGCGCATTTTTTCGTAAAATTCCTTCCAACTCAAAGCCTGCTTTTTCCAATACGCGACAAGAGGAATGATTCTTAGCAAAAGGCTCAGCAAAAATACGAACAATATTTGACGTAGTAAATACATAGTCACATAGTTGCTGAACAGCTTTGGTCATCAGGCCTTTTCCCCAATATTCTTCTGCGATGTAATACCCTATCTCAGCTGTTCTAAAATGGATGTTTTCTTTACGAAGGGCGCTAATACTCCCCACAGCTCGATCATCCACAGTGATCGCAAAGGCGAATTCTGCCTTTGCGACAGATTGAATATAGGCTTGTGCATCTGCAACAGTGTAAGGAAAGGGGAGTCCATCTCGTAAATTGCCATGAATTGTCTGGTTATTTAGAGCTCGAGCCAGATCATTTGCATCACTCATCTGCCACCTTCTTAAGGAACACTTCATTTCAACGTCTCCTTTGCCAGTGCTTCATTTTGATCCTATTGTACGAGTTTGTGTGTTTTTTTACAAGCAAATCTCAAAAAAAAGATTGTTGAAAAAAACCAGCTAGACAAACGTCTAACTGGTTCTTTCCTTTACTGTCTCCATAAAGATAATTGCTTTTGTAAACACAGATAAATAAAATTATTGCGCTGAAATAGCGATGCCAATGGCTTTTTCTCCTAAATGCGAGCCGATAACTGGTCCGAAGTGGCCAATCTCAATTTCTGCATTTGGGTATTTCGCTTGTAGTTTTGCTTTTTCTTCTTTGGCTACTTCTAAATTATTGGCATGGATTACATAAAATTTAACAGGCAATGCGATTTCTTGCTCCCGTTGACCAATGATATCTTCCGCGCGATTGAATGCTTTTTTACTGGAACGAATGCGCTCGTAAAGCACAATTTTTCCTTGATCAAAAGTCAAAATCGGTTTGATTTTTAATAATCCGCCAATTAAGGCTGCTCCATTGGTTAAGCGACCGCCACGAACCAAGTTATTCAAGTCGTCCACGATCAGATAGGCATAGGTATTATCTCTGATAGTGTCCAGATGGGAAATGATCTCTTCTACGGTTTTGCCTTGACTTGACAGATCAAGAGCGGTTTCTACCATGTGGCCCATCGGCATACTTGTGATTTTCGAATCGTAAGGAATGATTTGAACGCCTTCGATTTCATCGGTGATTCCATAAAGCGTTCCGATAAATCCAGAAATACCGCTTGATAAGTGGATACTAATGATCGTGTCGTAACCGCGATCTTTCAATGACTCATATAAGGCTAACACTTCACCTAGTACCGGTTGAGAAGTGGTTGGGAATTCTTTGCTGTTTTTCAGCAAAGCGTAATACTCATCAGCTTCAATGTCGATGCCCTCATTGTAGACTTTTCCATCTAAAATAACAGGGATCGGTATGATAAACAAATCTTCATGGTTTTTGATCCGTTCCGGCAGATAAGCTGTACTGTCAGTAACAACGGCTAATTTCATTCTTTTTCCTCGTTTCAACAAATTTCAAACGTCATTAATAATATAGCATAAATTTACTTACTTTCAAATGGTTTTCAGAACTTTTCATTCTGCTTATTCATTAAGAAAATTCCTGATTGCTTGTTGATTGGTTTCAAGATTAACGACTAACACACTTCCGGCACTCGCACTTGAACCGTATTGCCAAGAGTCAGCGACTGGGACAGTCAAGCTGTCGACTCCTCCCGCCCCTCGAGCAATCGAGAAGGTATTTTTTAATAGGAAAGACATTGGCAGGTTGGTGGAAGCATAGCCTAAGACTTTTCCTGCTGCATAAGGCAATTTTAAAATAGCTAAAGGATTTTTCATTTCGCTAAAGATCGCATCCATTACTTGCTGCTGTCGTCTTACGCGACCGAAGTCACCTTCTTCGTCCATCCGAAAACGTGCGTATTGCAACAGCTCAAGCCCATTCATTTGTTGTTGCCCTTGTTTGATGGCAACTTCAAGATTTTTACTCATATCTTTTTCCGCGTTGATAGCAACGCCAGAGGGAAACAGTGTGTCGATCACTTTTTCAAAGGAACGAAAGTCAACTTTTGCATAATAATTGGTTTCTAGACCGAAGTTCTCTGCTAACGTTTGTCTGACTAAATCAGCACCACCAAAGGCGTACGCCGCATTGATCTTGTTTTCGCCATAACCAGGAATGGTCACCAAGGTATCACGCATAAAGGAAATGAGCTTCGGTTTTTTGCTAGGGCCATCTAATTGCAAAACCATAATGGTGTCTGCTCGTCCAGCTTCTCCTTCACGACTATCACTACCAATGAGCAATATATTACGAGCACCATTTGCAGCTGCCGTACCATTAAAAGTCTCCTCATCAGTTGTAGCAAAAGCAGAGTCACTTCTTGCGACTTGCTGACCGACAAGAAATGCAATCAATGAATAGGCAAAAAGCACCAATAGTACCCGGATCACAATACGCAGAACTGGGTGCTTCCGCTTTTTCTTTTGTTTGGGTGGCTTGCTCTTCTTAAGCTTTTGCGCTTTTTGTTTGCTTTGTTCCTGACTTTGATGTATCGCAGGCCCCTGAGCAGATAGCGGGGGAATTGCACTTTTTCGTCCCTCAGTTTTTATTGATCCTACTTGTGTCTGTTCTCGGAAACTTTGGGCCACACGAGGGTCGCTTGCCCTAGACTGCTGGGTGTTTTGATAAGAAATATCTCCTACTTCCTCATCAGCAGACGGAGTAGAATCGCTCGGTCTGACGCGCTGGTTTCTTTTTTGGCTTCTCTGCGGGCAAAGATACTTTCTTTGGCTGCCTGACTGGATTCCTTTTCTAGCCGCTCATGCAGTTTTTTATTTTTTTCCATCCTGCTCATTGCTTCTGATCCTCCAACTAAAAAATAGCTCTCTGTCTATAAGGATACCCTAGACCTTATAGAAAGAAAGCTATTTTCTGAAATTTTAACCTTTTTCTAGGAAATTTCTTCATTTTTTTACCTTAGATGCTTTGATGCTCCTTGTCGTGTGCTCACAAATCCTGCTTGCTCATAAAATGATTTCACTGGATTTGCCGACCAAAAGTTTAGTGAAAGATCAGCGAAGCCTTTTTCCAGCGCAACGTTTTCAGCAAATGCCAACAATTGTTTTCCAATATGCATCCCTTGGTACCGAGGGTCAACAGCGATCGCTGCAATTTCCAGCCACTTTCGTTCATGCATCATCGCATTTTGTGGCAAACGGACCTCTTGAAGATGCACAAAGCCACAAGGCTGTTCCGCCAACCAAGCGATAAAAAAGTGGTGGCTTGGCTCTTGCAGCTGCTGTGTGATTGCTTGTTCAAATCTTGACTGATCAAAGGGCTTAAAAATCGTTGGGTACCATTGATGGTGCTGCGTTTGGATCTCTTTATGAAACGTTGCTAAAAGTGTTTCATCTTGGCTAATTTTTATTTTGACTTGAGTCATTTTTTGTCACTTCCTCAACAACATTTACCGAGTACACGCCGAGAAGATGGACGTGTCCACCCAACAACTGAATCTCTTCAAAGGCATTTACAATCAGTTGCCACGGTTTGTCCATCACTAGATCGATCACGAAAAAGTATTCCCCTAAGGTGGTTTTTGACGGTCGCGATTCAATTTTGCTTAAATCAATTTCCCGCCAGCCAAAGGTTGCTAAGATTTTGTGCAAGATCCCCGGACGATTTGCTGGCAATGTCACAAAAATGGTTGCTTTTTCGGCTGTTTGTTCTGGTACTTCGGTGTTGGCTGTTTTCTTTGTCAAAACCCAAAAGCGGGTTTGATTAAAGGCAACATCTTGGATATTGGTTTCTTTGATCGTTACTTGATAAGCGAAAGCTGCTTCTTTGGAAGCAATCGCCGCAACTGCTTCTTCTGGATGTTTTGCTACGTAGGCTGCTGCAGTCGTTGTGGAAGCAACCGCCTCAACAGTAGCGCCAGCAAATCGGGCTTCGATAAAGTCGGCACATTGCGCCAATGCTTGCGGATGAGAAATTATCTTAGTGATGGGACGGTTGTCTTTTGCTGTTTGCTGAGAAACTAACAATTGATGATTGATCGGTAAAATAATTTCCTGTTCAATGCTCAACTGATTTTGACGAAACAGCGTATCAATCGTGGCATGAACAGACCCTTCTAATGCATTCTCATTGGGAACGACCGCTCGATCGATTACGCCGTTAGCTAGCGCTTGAATACAAAGAGGAATCGATCCATAGGGCATAAATGTATTTTCTGGATACGCTTCTTGCGCAGCTAAATACGTAAAAGAACTTTCAGGTCCTAAATAACCAATCTTCATTTTAGGCACCCGCTTTAGTTAAAATTTCCTGAACGATTTCTTGTGGTACTTTGTTTGTCGTTTCAACGATCAATGAAGCAGTTTCTTCATAAAGAGGGATCCGAGGTCGGTAAACAGCCAATATTTCTTCGGGTGTTTTCGAGACAACCAAGGGACGAATGCTACCAGTATCCGCCTTTAAACGGTGGATCAGTTCCTCGGGATCTGTTTTTAAATACACGACTAAGGGCATCTCTTTTAAAAGTTGACGATTTTCTTCTTTTAATACAATGCCCCCACCTGTGGAAATAATTTGTTCCTTTGCCAGGGTTTTTGCTAAAATATCCGTTTCGATTTTGCGAAAGGCTTCCTCACCGTGTTGGTCAAAAAATTCTTGAATGGTCATGCCGATCTCAGCAACGATCAAGTCATCAAAATCCACATGGGACTGTTTCGTTTCTTCAGCCAAAAGACGACCAATCGTGGTCTTTCCGGCACCCATAAAGCCAATTAATATCACTTTTTTCACTCGCTGTCTCCTCCTTTGGCCAAACGCGCGACATCCTCAAAAAAATCAGGATAAGAAACTGCTACGGCTTCGGCTTTTTCTAATTCTACCTCTTCATCTGTCAATAAGGCGGCAATCTGCAACATCATACCGATACGATGATCTCCCCGACTTGAGACCTTTCCGCCATGCAAAGGAGTAGGTCCGTTGATGATCAAGCCGTCCTCGGTAGGAGTGATATCCGCCCCTAATTTTCTCAGCTCTTCGGCAGTTGCATCAATTCTATTGGTTTCTTTTACTTTTAACTCCTCTGCATCTTTGATGACCGTTTTACCATGAGCTTGTGTAGCCAATAAGGCAATGATCGGTAATTCATCAATCAGACGCGGAATAATGTCGCCGGCGATGGTTACTGCCTGCAAGGTAGAACTTTGAACAGTGAGGTCAGCCGATTGATTTTGATCATCTTGATTAGAAAAAGCAATCGATGCCCCCATTTCTTCTAACACATCAAGGATCCCTGTACGTGTCGGGTTGATTCCGACATTTTCTAAAATGATCTCACTATCGGGCATAACCGTACCTGCGGTTAGGAAGAAGGCAGCCGAAGAAATATCTCCCGGAACGACTACTTCTTGGCCGTGCAGTGTTTGTGGTCCGGTTACGGTAATCGTTTTGCCTTGGGTGGTGATCACACCACCGAATTGACGGATCATTTCTTCAGTATGGTTACGGCTCGCCTCTTTTTCAATGATCGTCGAGGTACCTTGTGCTTGCAATGCCGCAAAAATCAGCGCCGATTTTACTTGGGCACTTGCTACGGGCATCTGATAATTGATGGGCTGTAAAGAAGCAGTACCATTAACGGTGATCGGTGGGAATTCCGTCTGTTCATGCCCTGTAACATTTGCCCCCATTTCTCTTAAGGGCAGCATCACTCGGTTCATCGGACGTTTATTCAAAGAGTTATCGCCGAATAAGGTGGTTGTGAACGGCTGCCCAGCCAAAATTCCCATCATTAAGCGAATTGTTGTACCAGAATTGCCGATATCAATTGGGTCTTGGGCAGGCTTAAGGCCATTAAAGCCCTGTCCTTCAATCGTGATCGTCTGACCATCATCATGGATTGGAACTCCTAATGATTGAAATGCATGAAGAGTGCTATAGCAGTCTTCTCCCCGCAAGAAATTACGGACAGTCGTTGTTCCTTCGGCTAATGCCCCGAACATGATACTGCGATGCGAGATCGATTTATCGGCGGGAACAGCTATCGTCCCTCTTAAATGTGTTGCTTTTTTTAGTTTCATCGCGGCCTCCTATTTTTTTCGACATGAATAGGTCGTCTTTTTTTGAATCAGCTGCTCTGCTTGCAGCAAATCATTTTGCGTTTTGAATGAAATCTGTAAAACACCAATGATATCTTCTCGAGTTTCAAGAATTTTTAAGTTGATCAAAGAGAGCTGATGATCGCTCAATAGCCCCGTCACTTCAGCGACAACACCGGGATGATCCGGTACATCGATGAATAGATCGTAGAATGCCGGGATCGCTCCGTTTTGATGAACCGGCAATTGGTCCCGTGTTTCCTTCGCGGATTCAAAGAACCGAAAGATCGCCGTTTCGTCTTTTTCCTGCAACCAGTGAGCCATGGTCATCATTTGTTTTTGCCACTCATCGATCAGCTGCAGCAGTTCCTGTCGATTACTCAATAAGATATCGGTCCACATACGAGGGTCTGAAGAAGCAATGCGAGTGATATCGCGAAAACCGCCTGCTGCGAGTTGCTGTGCTCTAGGGTGTTCATGGTTGAAGGCATCTGCCTGATTGACTAATCCCGAAGCAATAATATGGGGCAAATGGCTCAACATCCCCGTGATTTGATCATGTTCTTGCGGAGCAAGTGCCACATACTTGGCCCTCGTCCCTCGAAAAAGCACCTGTAATTCTTCCACCCGCTGACTTTTCGTCGGCGTAAAGATATAGTAAGCATTCTCAAAGAGGTTCTCATCGGCTGCTGTGATCCCGGATTTATGAGAACCAGCCATCGGATGGCCCCCAATAAAATCAAAGGAAAAGGACTCGGCAAATTGCGTAATTTCTGCTTTGGTACTGCCTGTATCTGTCACCAGGACTGAAGGCTTTAGTGAAAGGGTCCCAAGTTGAGCAAGATACGTTTTGGTGATCTCTACCGGCAATGCCAACAAGATCACGTCGGCACGAACAGCACCCTCAGAAAATGAAGGAGGTACTTCGTCTACTAAACTTGTTGCTAATGCGATCTCATTGGTTTTACGACAGTGATCCCACCCCATTAGATGGGTTTGGGGATGTGACTTTTTAATACATTTTGCTAAGGAAGAGCCGATCAATCCTAAACCGGCGACGAAGATATTTTGGTTCATGAAAAGAATCCTCATTTCTACTGGAATTTTGGCTGTTTCTTTAATCAGTAGGTTAACAAGTATTCCCGATACGCCTGAACAGATGCAGTCAATTCTTCGAAAGAATCACTTGGAAACTTTTCTAATAGTTCATTGGCCACCACTGTTGCCACCACACTCTCACAAACAACACTGGCTGCCGGAACGGCAGTGCTATCCGAGCGTTCCACACTAGCTTTATACGGTTCTTTGCTGTCGATATCCACACTTTGCAACGGCTTGTACAAGGTCGGGATCGGCTTCATAACCCCGCGAACCACAATTGGTTCCCCGTTCGTCATGCCACCTTCAAACCCACCTAGGTTGTTGCTGCGACGGGTGTAGCCCCGTTGTTCGTCCCATAAAATCTCATCCATGACTTTTGAACCTGGTAAAACACCGGCCTCAAAACCAACACCGAACTCAGCCCCTTTAAAGGCATTGATACTGATCACGGCTTGGGCGATCTTCGCATCAAGTTTTTTGTCCCACTGCACGTAACTACCAAGACCAGCAGGAACGCCGCCAACAAGTACTTCCACTACACCGCCGATCGTATCGCCATTTCTCTTCGTTTGATCGATCAACTGTTTGATTTCTTCCTCGACAGATGGATCTAAGACCCTTACTTCCGAGGCTTCCGAGCGTTGTGCTATTTCTTTGACGGTCAACCCTTCAGGAATTTCTGCTTTGATGCCGCCTAACATCGTTACATGACCTGCCACATCGATGCCGAGTTCCTTCAAAATTTTCTTCGCGATTGCGCCAATGGCTACCCTCATGGTTGTTTCCCGGGCAGATGAGCGTTCCAAGACGTTTCGTAAATCTTGATGGTGGTATTTCATGCCGCCGACTAAGTCAGCATGACCAGGTCTTGGCCGTGCCACTCGTCGTAGTTTGCGGTCTTTTTCTGGTACCTCTTCGATCGCCATGACCTTGGTCCAGTTTTTCCAATCTTTGTTCTCAACCACTAAAGTCACAGGAGAGCCTAGTGTTTTTCCATGACGGATACCCGAAGTGATACGGACTTGGTCTTTTTCAATCAGCATCCGTCCCCCACGGCCATAGCCGGTTTGTCGTCTCGCTAATTCAAAATTAATGTCTTCTGCTGTTAATGGCAATCCTGCCGGTAAACCTTCGATAATGGCGGTCAACTCTGGTCCATGTGATTCGCCTGCTGTAATATAACGCATGATCCGTTACCTTCCTTTCTTATAATTAGGTAGTCTTTGATTTTTTCAGTCGGGATCGTCACGATTTTCGCCTGTCCGATCGCTTCTAATAGAATAATCTTCAATTGTTGCCCACGGGCTTTTTTATCATGAGTGATTGCTTGGTATAATTGCTCTTTATCTATTTCACTTGGTGTGATCGGCAAATGAAACTTCTCAACCATTTCTGTAAGCTGCTGGGTCGTACCTTTTGGTGTTAATCCGATGGCTTCTGCATGACGGGTGATCATGATCATCCCCATTGCAACCCCTTCGCCATGACTGGTGTCAAACGCGGCTGTTCTTTCTAAGCCATGCCCGATCGTATGACCGAAGTTCAGTGTCAGACGACTGCCATGATCAAAAGGATCTTCTTCTACTACTTTTTGTTTTACCTTTAAAGAAGCAGTGATTACTTTCTCAGCATGTGCCAAAAGATCGACTTCATCTTTCAAACCTGCTAACGTTTGCCAAAGCTCAGGATCTGCAATAGCGGCTGACTTGATGATTTCAGCAATGCCTTCTTGGACGCGTTTGAGGGGCAAACTTGTAAGTAAATCTGGATCGATCATTACACCGGCTGGTTGTGCAAATGTCCCGACGAGATTCTTGGCACTGCCAGTATTTACAGCTGTTTTTCCGCCGATACTTGAATCGACCTGTGCCAATAACGTCGTCGGAATCTGCAAGAAATCAATGCCTCGCATATACGTAGAAGCAACAAAGCCTGCAAGATCTCCAATTACACCGCCACCAAGAGCGATGATTCCATCGCTTCTAGTCATCCCTGATTGAGCAAGACGGTCATATAAAAAAGCAGCTTGTTCAAGGGATTTACTGTTTTCGCCAGCCGGCACGGCTAACAGTGTTGCTTCAAAGCCTGCGGCAGATAATGCTTCGATGATGTGTTCGCCATACAGGGGGGCGACATTGCTGTCAGTAATGACGGCAATGCGCTGTTTGTTCCATAATTGCTGGACCCAGGTTCCGACTTCTTGAAACGCCCCACGTTTGATGAGGATGTCATAGGAATGTTCTTCTAAATGGATGTGTAGCATTGATTATTGCACCTCTTTTATTGGTTGTCTTAGCGCTTAGTCTTGCAACGCTTTGATTTCTTTCATCGCTTTTTCCATGATATGGACTTCTTTCATCATATTCATGTATGTTTTTTCGTTTAACGATTGCGGACCATCAGACCATGCATTGGCTGGATCTGGGTGGATCTCAACGATCATGCCATCGGCGCCGGCAGCAACGCCTGCTCTTGCCATTGGTGGTACGAGATCCCAAATGCCTGTTCCATGACTAGGGTCAACGATGATCGGGAAGTGGCTCAGTTTTTTGATGATTGGTACCGCACTTAGATCAAAAGTATTACGGGTCGCTGTTTCGTAAGTTCTGATTCCGCGCTCAATGAAAATCACTTCACTTTTATCTTGGACGGCGATGTATTCCGCTGCATTCAACCATTCGTCGATCGTCCCAGAGATGCCTCGTTTAAGGCCAATTGGTTTCCCAGTTTTTCCAACTGCAGCTAGCAATTTGAAGTTTTGCATGTTCCGAGCACCAATCTGCAAAATATCACTGTATTCCGCAACCATATCGATATGTCCTTCGTCCATGACTTCTGTGATGACTTTCATACCTGTTTCATCGGCTGCTTGACGAATGTATTTTAACCCTTCTTCTTCAAGCCCTTGGAAGGCGTATGGTGAAGTCCGTGGTTTGAAAGCACCCCCACGTAAGATTTGTGCACCACCAGCTTTGGCAATTCGGGCACATTCACGAATTTGGTCTAAGCCTTCAATCGAACACGGACCAGCCATTGTGACAAAGTTGCCATCACCGATTTTTACGCCATCTACATCAACAACCGTATCTTGTGGATGGAATTCACGAGAGGTCAACTTGTAGGTATTTGAGATCCGAATGGCATCTTCGACACCTTCGTAGCTGCGAAAAGCGACATCTTGGATGCGGCGTGTATCTCCTTTTAAGCCGATAACAACCTGTTCTTTTCCTTGGTTGACTTGAACATCCAACCCTTCTTTTTTGATTCTTTTTACAACGACTTCAACTTGTTCTGGGGTAGCACCTGGTTTCATAATTACGATCATTTTTTCTTCCTACTTTCGTTTTTTTTTTTTTTTACATGGATTCAATGAGTGCTTTTACTTTTTCAACGGGCATCTCTTGGCCGGTCCAAAGTTTAAATGCAGCTGCACCTTGATACAGCAACATACTTAAGCCGTTTGCAGTTTTGGCCCCGACTGCTTTCGCATCTTTCAAAAGCTGCGTTTCTCTTGGATTATAGATGACATCATAGACAGCTAATGATTCCCGCAAGAGTGTTTTGTTTTTCAGAGGACTCACCGTATCATTCGGCTTCATCCCCACGCCAGTAGCATTAACTAAAAGGCTGCTTTGATCGATGGCTGATTTTAAAGCCGTCTGATCTTCTAAATCCGCTAATGTGATTTCACAGGCGGTCTTTTCTGCGATCTGTGTCAATTTATCCTGGATGATTGGATAAAACTCATCCTTGCGGTTGAAGACATGGATCGTTTTGACACCGTCTAGTGCGGCTTGACTAATGATCGCTGTCGCTGCACCACCCGCACCGATCACGGTCATGGTGTCGCCAATGATCGACACTTGAATGTCTTCAAGTGCGCGCATAAAGCCGATGCCATCTGTATTGTGCCCAACTAATCGTCCCTCTTGATTGACGATTGTATTGATTGCGCCGATCAGCTCTGCTGCGGGTGAGCATTCATCCATCAACGGTACTGCCGCCATTTTATGGGGCATTGATAGATTGACACCTAAGAGATCCAGCTGACGGATGCTTTGAATACTGGCTGCCAAATCATCCGGCTCAACATCAAAGGCCAGATACACGGCATCGATCCCTTGTTCTTCAAAAGAAAGATTGTGCATTGCTGGAGAGATGCTGTGTTTGGCTGGTTTGGCAAACAGTGCCGCCAACCGTGTGTGACCGGTTATCATTTGTTTCATCTGGTTCATTCCTTTCAACAAAAAAAGATGTCCACCGTAAATTTAAGAATCTACAGTGAACACCTTCAAACATTACATATCGGCAAAGCCAGATATGTGAATATAAAAAATAGCCACTATAGATTTTACGATCTACGTGGCTGCGAATTCATTACGAAATGCTCTAGCCATCATAGATACAAACTTAGCGTTTGTACCCATGCTTTCATGAATACAAACCTATCTAAAATAGCTAAAGTAATATTTATTCAGTTGTGTGGGGTTCGTTAGCAATAATTTTTGCATAGTCCTTCGCTCCAAACTGATGTAAGATTGACCTAAGTATAGGTTTAACTTTGAAAGATGTCAATGATTTTTTCTTATTTTTTTCATTTATTTGATTAATTTTTTTGAAAACACCGTTCTATCAAGGGTTTTATAAGTCGTCTTCAAAGAACAGTAATAGTTCTGGTAAACTTAAGCGTGCTTTTTCATCTGCTGAAAGATCCTTGACGATTTCCCCTTTTCTAAGCAGGATCAGGCGATCTCCGTATTTTAATGCATCTTCCATCCGATGGGTGATCATTAGACAGGTCAGGTTTTGTTCTTCCACGCGTTTTGCAGTGATTTGCATCAGCTGTTTGGAGGTCTTTGGATCTAACGCAGCCGTATGTTCATCTAGCAACAACAGTTTTGGTGTTTGAATCGTTGCCATCAATAAACTTAGTGCCTGTCGTTGACCACCAGATAAACTGCCCGTTGGCGTATCCAAATGATTTTCCAACCCGTTGCCGATTTCTTTACAAAGCGCAAAGAACATTTCCCTTTGTCCTTGGAGTTGTCGAAGACCAAGTGACCGTTTTTGCCCTCTTTTTTGGGCTAACAGCAGATTTTCTGCCACTGTCATACGGGGAGCAGTGCCCATTTTCGGATCTTGGAAAACCCGCGCCAAAAAGCGTGCGCGTTTTTCTTCCGAAAGCGTGGTCACATTTTGATCATCGATCTTCACTTGGCCACTCGTTAAAGGCATGGTACCAGAGATGCAGTTGAATAACGTGCTTTTGCCGGCCCCATTTCCTCCCACAACCGTAACGAATTCACCGGGTTTTAAAGAAAGATCGATTTTGTTCAAGAGTACTTTTTTCTCATTCGGTCCGTTGCCGACAACTTTAAAGGCTTTTTTAAGGCTAACATTATTCATCCTCCGTTTCAAAACCAGTGCGCAGATGCAGGGCTTGTTTAAATTGAGGAATCAACAAGCAGATCGTCAAGACGATGGCCGAGAAGATTTTCAAGTAAGTCGTATCAAAACCAGCTTTGATCACAAATAGGATCAATAATTGATAGATGATGCTGCCGATCACGATAGCGATCAAACGTTCTAGCAAGGTCAATTCGCCATATAACACTTCTCCAAAGATGATGGATGCCAATCCAATCACGATCACACCGATTCCCTTACTGATATCGGCATAGCCGTCGTTTTGAGCGATCAATGCGCCTGAAAGTGCGATCACGCCATTAGAGACGATCAGACCGATGATTTTCATTCGATCCGTATTAATCCCCATCGACTTCGCCATATGTTCATTATCCCCTGTAGCAATATAAGCTTGACCCAAGTTGGTATGGAAAAAGTAAACCAGTACGCCACCGATCAATAAGACCATGATCAGCCCGATAATGACGGTATCATAATAATTCGGTAAGTTCATTTTAGTAAAGAAATCCTGGATCTTGGGCTTGTTTAAAAGCGACAGATTAGGAGACCGCATGACAAACAGCATCACCGAGTTCAATGAAGACATCACCAGGATACCAGCTAAAATCACGGGAATTTTGCCTTTTGTATAAAGAAGTCCGGTCACACATCCGGCACACATCCCAGCCAATACTCCTAAACAAGTCGCTAAGACGGGGAAACCCCATGGGTGATTGCTGTCACACAGACAGCACCGCCTAGTGGAAAGGACCCTTCCGTCGTCATATCCGGGAAATTCAAAATTCGATAGGTCATAAATATCCCTAAACCAAGGATCCCCAAAGTAGTCCTTGCCCAATTGCTGAAACAATCATCATTTTTCCTCCATTTTCTTACATGTTTTCTCTTTCAAACCCTCGTCGTGATCCTAGATGGTCTTAAGATTCTTGATCACTCATCACTTGCTTCGGTTTCTGGTGTCGTTGTAATCAATTTTGCCTCGTCTTTGAGATTTTCTGGGATAGTGATGCCCAATAACTGCGCTTGTGTTTCATTAATGATCGTTTCGCCATCGCTGAATGTATAGATCGGCGTTGTCGCAGGTTCTGCTGTCCCATCAAGAATTGCTGCCACCATCTTCCCAGTTTCGACCCCAATCGTAAATTGATCTTGCCCGACCGTTGCTAAGCCGCCTTGTTCCACCATCGTATCAACAGATGTGATGATTGGCGTTTTTGATTTATTGGCTTCTTGGACTACCGTCTGCATAGCATTTGCGATCGTATTGTCTAAGGGAATATAGATAAAGTCGACTTCTCGTGCCATCACTTGCACCATTTGCGCAATTTCGTTACTCGAAGGAACGGCATAGGATTTGCTGGTCAAGCCATTCTCTTCAGCAGCAGCTTCTGCTTCTGCCACTTGGTATTTCGAATTGTCTTCGGTCGAAGAATACAAAATACCGACTGTTTTTGCCTCTGGCAGCAAATCTTTTGCTAGTTTGATTTGCGCAGCTACTGGTGCTTTATCTGAAACGCCAGTGATATTGCCGCCGGGTTGGTTCATATCTGCCACCAGATTGGCCCCAACTGGATCAGTGACCGCCCCTAAAACAATTGGTACATCCTGAGTGACATTCGCCAATGCTTGTGCTGCGGGTGTTGCGACCCCAACCAAAACGTCGGCATCTTTATTTAGCAGCTGCTGGCTCATCGTTGCCAATTTGCTTTGATCCGCTTGGCCGTTTTGGAATTCGATTGTCAAGTTGTCCCCTTCGGTATAGCCTGATTCTTTAAGGCCTTCTTTGATCCCCTCGGTGATCGCATCCAATGCTTCATGGCTGACAAATTGTAGGATCCCAACTGTTTTTTCAGTTTTCTCTACTGGTTCTGAAGCCTCACTGGCTTGATTGGTCCCACTTCTCATTCCTAACTGATAGACGAAGGTCGCTCCTAAAAATAATAAAATAACGGCAACTGATGCAATTAATCCCTTGTTTTTCATTTTTTATTCTCCTTTTTTTGCTTACATTTTTCGAGTTTTTCTTTTTATGGTTTTTGAGAACAAAAAAAGCAACTGCCTATGTGACGGCAATTGCAAGTAAGCAAAAGCCGCATAGAAGCTTGTCCTATGCGGCGATAAATTCAACTACCAGCATAGATACAGCACTTTAGAAGGTTCTCTAAAAAGTTGTATCTATGGAATGAGGTTCCATCAATACAACTATCTACGCCAATTTTGCCATGATTTCACTTGCAATGGAATAAATAGTTTCATGATTGTTCCTCCTTCTCAACTTGTTTTCTTTCTTGATTGAATTCAGTTTAGCTTATTGATAAAAAAACGTCAACAATTTTCTGTCAAATTGTCAGATTTTTTTATCAATCATTGGCAGAAGTACGAATCGTCCACATCGGTAAACGATTCAATTCTGGGATAAATTCCGTCGTTGGCTGGTCAAATGAATCAAAGGTAAAGCGATTTTTTCGACTCCTTCTTCATAAAAGACAAAGGTTACTTTATCAGGATCAATATCATATTCATTGGAGAAAAAAGCCGCATCATAGACGATTGGATAATAAAAAAATGTCCGATTCATTTCATCTTCTTGTGCTTGGATCAGATCAAACACTTGATCCAACTGAGCACCACTCGGTTTACTATACATCACAGAAATCGCTCTTGTTTCGCGAATCGTCTTGTCAGCTGTCAGATAAGGCAATGGTTGTACTTTTTCTGAAGGTAGCTTATCAAAAGCGATCCGATCCACTAGAGAAGCGTTGATACGATTTTGAGAAAAGACGATCAAACCGGCGAAAATCAACGCGAAAAGAATCCCCCGATCAGCGTGAAAATCGTTTTTTTCTGATCTCGGTAGAGATCATCTAAAAAAGCTTGCCAGCTTTCTACTGCTTTTTCTTTCGTGTAATGAACAAAGCTTTTCACTTGTTCCATAATTTGCCCACCTTTTTAAAAATACTACTATTATTTCATACTATCAATTCCCTTCTAGAACGTCAAGAAACTTCACATTTCCTCGATAATTCGGTAAGATAAAAGAAAACGGTAAAGGAGTCATTATGCATAATTTAGCTGATTCATTGATGACTGGAGCCAATCCAATCTTCGATTTCATCGTTGTCTGTTTGAACTTTCTCTCCATTTTTGTCATCGTTTGGGGTGTATTGATTGCAGGCATTGATTTTGTGCGTTACGAATTAACAGAAAAGGATCGTTTGGTAGCAGCCAGAGAAAACAATTTTATTCGCAATTATTTAGGAAGTTACGTCTTGTTAGGTCTGGAGATTTTGATTGCCGCAGATATAATTGAGACAATCATCCACCCCACCTTCGAAGACATCGTACGTCTAGCTGCAGTCGTTATTATTCGAACAGTCATCTCTTATTTCTTGAACAAAGAGATCGAACGGGCTTTGCAAACCACCGATCATCAGCCTGCCAAGAAAAAGGAAAGCTAGCTGTCATGGCTTTTCTACGGATTCTTCGGTATAATAGATAGGAATATTTGACATTAGAAGGATCAATCCCTCAGTCAAACTATCCTTAAAAGAAAAGAGGGAACAATATGTCTTTTGATGGTGTTTTTACCCATTTAATGGTCAAAGAATTACAGAGTCAATTAACTAGTGGACGCGTGAACAAAATTCATCAGCCTTATGAAAACGAGGTCGTATTTGTGATCCGTGCCCAAGGGAAAAATCACAAACTTTTGCTATCCGCTCACCCCACCTATGCCCGTGTGCAATGCACAACGATCGCCTATAGCAACCCAGAGACCCCACCGAATTTCTTGATGATGCTGCGGAAATATTTAGAAGGGGCGATCCTAGAATCAATCGAACAAATCGACAATGACCGTGTGATCCATTTTCATTTTACCCGACGAGATGAATTAGGTGATTTGCAAGCCCTCGTCTTGATCGTCGAATTAATGGGCCGTCACAGTACGATTTTATTAATGAATAAGACAAGCGGAAAAATTGTCGATACAATTAAACACATTGGTCATTCACAAAATACGTATCGTACCTTATTGCCAGGTGCTGTCTATGTTGCACCACCAAAGCAATCGACGCTTAATCCTTTCACGGCCTCTCGCACCAAGATTTTTGAAGAATTATCTACTCTCGATCCCTTGACGGCAAAAGAACTGCAACAACGATTCCAAGGCTTAGGCCGTGATACCGCAGAAGAATTGATTGCCCGAATCAGTGCCAATCCTAATGAAAAACTGCGTCAGTGGGAAACCTTCTTTACAGAGCTTACCCAGGAGCTAGCGCCAAGTTATCTCCAGTCAGAGAAAAAGGAATATTTTACGCCTATTCCCTATGCATCATTGATGGGTGCGACCACCACTGTCACCCATTATCAGACTCTGAGCGAGCTTTTAGATGCATTTTACCATGATAAGGCGGAAAGAGATCGGGTCAAACAACAAGGTGGCGAACTACTGAAAAAGGTTGAAAATGAACTGAAGCGTAATCAGCTGAAGTTAAAGAAACGCCAGCAAACCTTGAGGGATTCAGAAAACGCCGAGGAGTTTCGCCAAAAGGGTGAACTCTTGACGACCTTTATGAGCCAAGTGCCTCGTGGTGCTACATCCGTTGATTTGGAAAATTATTATGAGGAGAATCGGCTTTTGACGATCAAATTAGATCCCGCTTTTTCTCCTAATCAAAATGCTCAGAAGTATTTTCAGCGATACCAGAAATTGAAAAACGCAGTTAAATTGATCCATCAGCAGATTGCCGAAACGAAAGAAGAAATCGCGTACCTCGAATCCGTGTTAGCCCAATTAGAAATTGCCTCTCCAATGGATCTAGCGGTTATCCGGGAAGAACTGATCGCACAAGGCTATGTCAAAAATCGGACGAAGCAGCGTAAAAAAGTCGCCCCTTCGCAACCGGAACGATTTGTTTCTTCAGACGGAACAGAAATTCTCGTCGGAAAAAACAATTTACAAAATGACCAACTGACCTTAAAAACAGCTCGTAAGAGTGATATCTGGCTACACACTAAAAACATTCCTGGTTCGCATGTCATCATTCGTTCGGACGATCCTAGCGAGACAACTTTAATGGAAGCTGCAGAGCTTGCCGCATATTTCTCAAAATATCGTCAATCTGCCCAAGTACCGGTGGACTATGTGCAAGTCAAACATATTCGGAAACCGAATGGTGCCAAGCCTGGATTCGTCATTTATGAGAATCAAAAAACCTTATATGTGACGCCGGACGAAGATATTTTGCGATTAAAGCAGTCCTAGCTATTCCTAAGTCTATTCGAATCAAAAAATCTTAGAGAAAGCAATACAAGAACCGACCACAAAAGTGCAGCTAAGAAGTGTATTGCCCCCAAAAGTTAGTTTTTTGGTCTAACTTTTTGGGGGTGCTTCACTAAGCTGCACGCGCTTGTGGTCGGTTATTATGTTTTTTATTCTATCTACTACTCTTTTAGCAGTAATTTTACTCAGCTTGAAACACCAAAGGCAAACCTTCACAGAATTTAACCATTGCTTCCTCTTCAAGATTCGCTAGAAAGGCAATTGAAAATCACCGTCAGAAAATAGCTTCTGCTAACTAATAAATACCGCCATCCTCCATAGTGACTTTCTTCTCGAAATCAAAATGATACAGCTTTTCCCAGTGATTGATATTCAAGGTTCCTTTGATCAAACGGATAGCTAGAAAACAACAGCCTTTATCATTCTCATTGTTGACTTCGTCGTACCAAACAAAGGCTTTGCGAATTTTGCTTCTTAATTCTGCATTTTTAGGGTCTAGCACCCAACCTAAATTCTCCCCTTGACCGATCGCGGTAAACCATTCACCACTGACAGCAATAGAAACTGCTGGGTTCTTTTTGATTTGCTTGATTTTATTGGATTGTTCGTGCGTCGACACGTAAAAAATGCCCTCTTCATAAAAAGCATCAACTTCTCGAACGACTGGTTGTATGTGTCCCTCTGCAGTTTTGTCACAAGCTGTCGTCGCAAGGGCAATCACATTGTCTTTGAAATGCCCAAATTTTTCTTCAAGCAGCTTTATTCCTTCTTCATACTGGTGAGTCATTATTCTGTTCCTCCTTGCATCTCTCTTCTTTTTTTTAAAAGGAATCCATAATTCGACATGTGTAACACGATTGTCCCCTTTTCGATATAGCTCTGGAAAAAAATCCTCAGCAATCCAACCATTTTTCTTGAGCCAAAAACGGGTATAACGCATCGCCTTTCCCATATTGATGATCAGTTGCTCTGAGATCGTATCAAAGCTGCAAACAATGTAATCACGTGCTGGTAGCGTCCATTCAATGAGGGTCGATAATTGCGTACCGTCACTTAATTGGCCAACAAAGTAACTTGAGTAGCCTTCTGGCGCATCTCCCGGAAATGAAACACCAATCAGGCAATGATCGGTGCGAGGCTGATTTGCAATCTTTTGATAAAAATCATGCCAAATTTCATCAATAGGGTCGATTCCTGTTCGTTGACCCAGCATTTTTCCATATTTAAATGGATAATAACCAATAACGCCATAAAAAACCATTGGTTGCTTGTTTCTTTTTTCTGAATCTCCAAAACGACCCCTTCACTGATCAATGGGTGACCTTCTTCTGTGACAATATACCCTAAAGATAGATCCGGCTTATCAAAATTTTGTAAGCCGATCGGCGCTTTTTGGTAAAGAGAAGGCGAAAGTCCATAAACGGTTTTAAAGGTTCTTGAAAATACTGCATGGCTGCTAAAACCAACCTCAAAAGCGACCTCAATGACTCGACTTTTTCTGTCTTTTAATAAATGAGCGGCTCTGGCCAGACGACGTAGTTTTATATATTCCCTAACAGAAATTTTAACTAAACGGGTGAATAAGCGTTGATAATAAAATACAGAAAGGGATGCGACTTGTGCTAACGCTTCGATCTCTAATGGCTCGGCAAGATTGTCTTCAATATAATCGATTGATTTTTGGATTCCTTCCCATGCATGCATATGGATTTCCTTTCTTTCACTATAAAATATTCAGCCAAAAAAGCTTTACCGTGTCTGCTCTTTTTCCGCAAAAAACTATATTTGTATTTATTTTCACAATAGATTATCTGCCGCGAATCAGCTTATTTAATATTTTAGCATAGCCTTCATGGTCCTAGGATATAAAAATAAAAAAAGACGAAGAGTTTTCGTCTTTTTCCAGTCAATGACATTCTAAAATTCTAACATCTTTTTTATGGATTATCTTTACGAAGTGGTTTCTATAATGACCATCAAATGCAGTCAGTGAGAAAAACTACGTAAAAGGAACTATTTTTATAAATCAATAGAAATAAATAGGCCGATCTTTGCGGTCTTGTAATGGACGATTATTATTTTCTAATACTTCTTCGCGGAATTCTAAAATGAAGCGACGACTCATCTCACCAATCCAGTCAAAGACAAACCAGTTGATTGGACCTTTCGTTGGCGGGGTCGTCAGGGAACCCACATAATGAAAATGATGAGTGCGCTCTGGCAAGAACATGCTCGGATCAAACCATTGGGTATGGTTCTCAAAATCCCAGATGCTGTCGTCTTGCTGATTGCAGATCCAGTTGAGTTTATCCGTCAATTTGAATAAGATACCCACGACCAAGTTTTCTCCGTCATCATTCATATGAACGAGATGAAACTCTAATTCTTGCTGCTCGTCATCGATAATGTGTTCAGACGGCATGTGAAAATGAATATCCGTCAAATAGTAATTGATCCCTTTAAACGTGACATAGCTTTCTTTATTATAAGGAACGAAGTGAATCGTATTTTTGAATTCTTTTTCCGTGAACCGCTCTCGTTTATAGTGAAAAGCCAAGTCCTGATCGATGGGTTCTTCGGTCTCATCGTGGACTAAAGCGATTGGGGATTGGTACGGAAATTCGGCACCTTGTGCATACCAGTCGCACAAAGTGTGCCAATGTTCAGGTCCATTGTCTCCGGAATAACTCCAGGGAACGTCCATATTTCTTTTCAAAAAAAACAGCCTCCTAATTCAAGTTGACAGCAAGGAACAGCCCTTCCTATCAAAAAACTTTCTCCCAATGCTATCAGAAAATAGGTAAAAATAAAACGAATATGCTTGGTCATTCCCTCACATATCCGTTTCTTTTTCAATTCCTTATTCACTCAACCAAGCAGCAGGATCTTTTCGCCACTCTTGTAACAGGGCAACATCAGACTCTTGAATAGCACCCGTTTCTAAAGCCGACTCGATCAACGCTGTATAGTTTGTCAAAGTCACATAGGATAAACCTGCTTGATCAAAATTCGCTTGAACTTGTGGCAGTTCGTAAGTAAAGATCGCAGCGACGCCTAATACGTCAGCTCCTTCTCTTTTGGCTGCTTCACAAGCTTCTAAGACACTGCCACCTGTTGACAATAAATCTTCAATGACGACCATTTTTTGATTTGGCTGAATACGTCCTTCAATTTGATTGCCTTTGCCGTGTTCCTTTGCTTTGCTGCGAATATAAACCATTGGTAAATCTAACAATTCAGCGACCCATGCAGCATGGGGAATCCCGGCTGTTGCGGTCCCTGCAATCACTTCTACTTCTGGATAAGTGGTTTTGATGACTGCAGCTAAGCCTTTCGCAATGACACGACGCACAGTTGGATAACTCATGGTGATTCGATTGTCGCAATAAATAGGGCTTTTGATACCGCTGGCCCACGTAAATGGTTCATTGGGTCGTAAGAAAATCGCCTCGATGTCTAAAAGATCTTTGGCGATTTGATTGGATTGTTCCTTCATTGGCTAGCTTCCTTCCATTCTTGTTTAATTTGCAAATAACTTTCATAGGGTGTCTTAGACTGGGTGATCGGACGTCCTACAACGATCATGGTAGCCCCTGCTTTACGAGCTTGTGCAGGTGTCATGATCCGTTTTTGATCGCCAACTTCACTGCCAGCTGGTCGGATACCAGGCGTCAAGCGTATGAAGGCATCGGTTGTCCTTTGCTTGATCTGGTTTGCCTCGTGAGCGGAACAAACAACACCGTCTAATCCAGCTTTTTGAGCACAAGTGGCGTAATGGATGACACTTTCTTGCAGTGACGTCATGATCTGCTGATCATGATGCATTTGTGCCTCGCTAGTGGAGGTCAATTGGGTGACTGCAATCAAGTCAGGGACTTTTTGTCCTGTCGGGGTTCCTTTTTGTAGGCCGTTTTTAGCAGCAGTCATCATTTCGATCCCGCCGGCTGCATGAACATTCGTCAAAGCAACACCTAAAGAAGCTAAGCGCTCCATTGCTCGTCCTACTGTATTGGGAATATCATGTAGTTTTAAATCTAAAAAGATATCATGGCCACTGTTTTTTAACCAAGTAACGATTGCTGGCCCTTCTTGGTAGAAAATCTCCATTCCCACTTTTACAAATAATTTTTCTTCCGCAGGAAATTGCGCTAAAAATGTTTCAATAGCCTGTTTGTTGGGGAAATCTAGGGCAATAATTGGCCGTTCACTCATCACATATGCTCCTCTCTCACTTCTTTTATCAGCTGTTCCAAAGAAGGGATCCCTAATTCTGCCATTCGGATAGGCAATTCTTCAATCAATTTCGGGCAAATGTAAGGATCGGTAAAGTTTGCGGTTCCGACTGCAACAGCACTAGCACCTGCCAGATACATTTCCAGTACATCATCCACTGACATCACGCCCCCCATGCCAATAATTGGTAATTGAGAAACTTGCGCCACTTGTTTGATTAGACGGATCGCCACCGGTTTGATAGCTGGTCCAGATAAGCCTCCGGTTTGGTTGGCTAAAATTGGTTTCCGTGTTTTTAGATCGATCCGCATGCCTAAAAGTGTATTGATCATCGTAAACCCGTCGGCGCCGCCTGCTTCGATCGCTTGCGCAATTGGGACGATATCCGTCACATTCGGCGATAGTTTGACATAAATCGGCACTTGCGAGACTTTTTTGACCGCTTCAGTCAATGCACCAGCAACCGCAGGATCGGTGCCGAACGTGATACCGCCATGCTTGACATTAGGGCAAGAAATATTCAGTTCGATCGCTTTGACATTTTCTGCTCGACTGATTTCCTGACACACAAGAACATAATCTTCGACAGTCGAACCGGCAACATTCGCGATGATTGGCAAATCGGGGTGTTTTTGGGCCAAGTCGGGTAAAATTTGATTCATGACCGTTTCTAACCCAGGATTTTGTAACCCGATGGCATTTAACATACCGCTAGGCGTTTCTGCTACCCTTGGGGTTGGATTGCCGAAACGTGGTTCAGGTGTGGTCGCTTTGATCATCACCGCACCTAATTGACTGATGTCATAATATTTATCATATTCTGCACCAAACCCAAAACAGCCGCTGGCAGGCATGATCGGATTTTTCAGACTCAATCCGGGTAGTTCGACGTTGATCGACATTAAATGACCACCTTTCTCGCCTGAAATACAGGCCCTTCGTCACAAACTTTGACACTTTTTGTGCCTTGTTCATCATCTTTCGTATGGCAAACACAGGCATAACAGGCACCCATCCCACAAGCCATTCGTGCTTCCATGGATAATTGAACATCTGGGAGGTCTTCGAAAAGCTGGGCGGTGGTTTTTAAAAGACCGTTATTTCCGCAGGCAAAGACCGCCGCAGGTGTTTGCTCTGCAGCTAATAACAGGTTGCCAACATTACCTTGTAAACCAGCGCTGCCATCATCGGTAGCAATCCTCGTGTCTCCCAGTGCGCGAAATTCCTCTTCATAGTACATGACGTCTTTGCTGGCAAAACCCAAAAAGTGAATGACGTGGACGCCTTGTTGGGTCAGACGTTTCGATAATTCATAGAGCGGCGGTACACCGATACCGCCACCTACGATAAATGCAGTGTCCCCTTGATTTAAATGATGATAGCGAAACCCATTTCCTAACGGCCCCATCACATCGATTGGATCACCAATGGTCATTTCTGAAAAAATTCGTGTCCCCTCTCCTTCGACCCGATAAATGATACGGCATTCTTTTTTCTCAGCATCGATATGATTGATACTGATCGGTCGGCGAAGAAGAAAGGCATTTTGAGGAACCCGTAGGTGCAGAAACTGCCCAGGGGTCCTCATCTCATTGACTAACTCACCCGTCAATGTCATTTCAAAAATCCGCGGTGCCAGTTGACGCTGTTTGCTGATGGTCATGATTTCTTGCTTCATCAAAAAACTCCTTTATCTGCGTTAAATTGCTTTTGTTGAAAAACTGCGGGATTCCATCACTTTTAGAATTGCATCCGCTGTATCAAGAGAAGTAAAGGTCGGTACACCATGTTCCACTGCTTCTCGACGAATGATAAATCCGTCTTCCGTTGCATTTTGGCGATCTTTCTCCATGGTATTGACTACTACTTGGGTCGTTCCTTTACGGATCAAATCAACAACCGTTTCTTCTGCTTGTTGATCAGAGATTTTAGCAACTCGTGTCACTTGCAGGCCTTTTTCTTCAAAGTAATCAGCGGTTCCATTGGTAGCCAATAAGGTGAAGCCGACCTCTACGAAACGCGCCGCCAGCGCTGCTGCCTCTTCTTTGCTTTCGTCTGCAACGGTGAAAAGTGCTTTTCCAAATTCAGGAATATGCAGGCCTGATGCCTCAAAAGCTTTATAAAGTGCTTTTGCCAAATCTTTGTCTGATCCCATTACTTCACCTGTTGATTTCATTTCAGGTCCTAAGTAAGTATCGACTTTTAAAAGTTTTGTAAAGGAGAAGACCGGTGCTTTGATGTGTACTTCATTTGGTGTTGGCGCAAGTCCGTCTTGATAACCTAACGCTGTGATTTCTTCTCCGAGAATCGCCTTCGTGGCAATTTGGGCCATTGGGATCTCTGTTACCTTGCTTAAAAATGGTACGGTTCGGCTAGCACGAGGATTTACTTCAATGACATACACTTTGTTTTCATGGATGACAAATTGGATATTCATCATACCGATACAATTTAAACCTAATGCCAAGCGTTTGGTATATTCTTCGATTGTAGCAATCAGTTCATCCGAAAGATTTTGCGGTGGATATACCGCCATTGAATCTCCTGAATGGACCCCTGCACGCTCGATATGTTCCATGATTCCAGGAATCAAAACAGTTTTGCCGTCACAGATAGCATCGACTTCACATTCTTTACCGACCAAGTAACGATCGACCAAGACAGGATGTTCTGGTGATGCTTTCACTGCATGACGCATGTAATCTTCTAAATCGGCTTGGTTTTCCACGATTTCCATCGCGCGCCCTCCTAAGACATAACTTGGGCGGACTAAAACAGGATAGCCGATTTCTTGAGCGATGGCGATTGCTTCTTGTTCGTTCGTCGCTGTATCCCCTGGTGGTTGCGGAATATCTAGCGCTTGTAATGCTTGCTCAAAGAGATCACGATTTTCGGCACGATCAAGATCTTCAATGCTGGTGCCTAAGATTTTGACCCCAGCTTTTACTAAAGGCTCTGCTAAGTTGATCGCCGTTTGCCCGCCAAATTGGACGATGACCCCAATGGGTTGTTCCAAATCGATCACGTGTAAGACATCCTCTAAGGTCAATGGTTCAAAGTACAGCTTGTCGGAAATAGAGAAGTCAGTCGAAACCGTTTCGGGATTGCTGTTCATGATGATTGCTTCATAGCCAGCAGCTTGGATCGCTTTCACCGAGTGCACTGTTGCATAGTCAAACTCCACCCCTTGTCCGATTCGGATCGGTCCAGAACCTAAGACAAGAACAGATTCTTTTGCGCTACGTTTGCTTTCATTCTCAAACTCATAGGTGCTGTAAAAATAAGGCGTTGCTGATTCAAATTCTGCGGCACATGTATCCACCATTTTGTAGACGGGCAAAATCTTTTGCTCATGGCGCAGCGTGCGGATCTCAGCTTCTGTGGTTTCCCACAGCTCAGCGATCTTTTTATCCGTAAAGCCATTTTGCTTGGCTTTTTTCAACACATCAAGGGATTGTGGGTCGTTTGCTAATGCTTGTTCGATCTCAAAGATGTGAAGCATTTTATCTAAGAAGAATAAATGGATTTTCGTCATTTCATTCAAATCTTCGATGGTATACCCTCTTCGGATGGCTTCCATGACGTAGAATAGGCGATCATCTTGCGCCTTGATGACTTTTTCCATCAGATCATTGTCAGAAAGAGCTTCTAGTTCTTTCATTTCGATATGATGTGTGCCGATTTCTAATGAACGAACAGCTTTCAGTAATGACTCTTCAATATTACGACCAATCGCCATCACTTCTCCAGTTGCTTTCATTTGTGTTCCTAATCGACGTTCCCCAGTTTCAAACTTGTCAAACGGCCAGCGAGGAATTTTTGCGACCACATAGTCTAGTGCCGGTTCAAATTCTGCATAGGTAGTTTCTGTGACTGGGTTTTTCATTTCATCCAATGTTAAACCGACGGCAATTTTCGCTGCCAATTTGGCAATTGGATACCCTGTAGCTTTACTTGCTAACGCAGAGGAACGTGAGACCCGTGGATTTACTTCAATGACATAGTAGTTGAAGCTATGAGGATCAAGCGCCAATTGAACGTTACAGCCACCTTCGATTTTTAATGCGCGAATAATTTTTAATGACGCATCTCGCAACATTTGGTATTCATGATCTGACAGTGTTTGACTAGGGGCAAAGACGATGGAATCGCCGGTGTGGATGCCGACTGGGTCGAAGTTTTCCATATTACAAACGACGATCGCGTTGTCAGCAGAATCTCGCATCACTTCATATTCGATCTCTTTAAACCCAGCAATACTCCGTTCAATCAAGCATTGGGTCACTGGCGAGAGCTTCAAGCCGTTTTCAGCGATTTGGCGCAGCTCTTCTTCATTGTTACACATGCCACCGCCCGTTCCTCCTAGCGTAAATGCTGGACGAACAATGATTGGAAAGCCGATTTTTTCGCAAATTCAACTGCTGCTTCCACCGTTGACACGATTTCGGATTCTGGGATCGGTTGATCCAATTCTTCCATTAATTGTTTGAATAGATCTCTGTCTTCTGCTTGGTCGATTGCTGCTAATTTGGTTCCTAGCAACTCAATTCCTAATTCATCCAAAATACCTGAGTTGGCTAATTCCATCGCCATATTCAAGCCCGTTTGTCCGCCTAATGTCGGTAAAATCGCATCAGGCTGTTCTTTACGTAAAATCCGTGAGACAAATTCAAATGTGATTGGTTCAATGTAGACTTTGTCAGCAATTTCTTTGTCCGTCATGATCGTTGCGGGATTCGAATTGACTAACACCACTTCGTAGCCTTCTTCTCGTAAAGCTAAACAAGCTTGTGTGCCGGCATAATCAAACTCTGCCGCTTGTCCTATAATAATCGGTCCAGAACCGATAACCATGATTTTCTTGATATCTGTACGTTTTGGCATATTAGTTCTGCTCCTTCCATGCATCGATCATCTCTAAAAATTCGTCAAATAAGTGGACTGCATCATGCGGGCCCGGTGCCGCATCTGGGTGGTATTGGACACTGAATGCTGGGTAGCGGCGATGACGAACCCCTTCGATCGTGCCATCGTTCACTTCGACGTGGGTCACCATTAGTTTTTCAGGATCGATGGATGCTTCATCCACAGCAAAGCCATGGTTTTGTGAGGTAAAATCGATCCGACCAGTGGCGATCTCTCTTACTGGATGGTTTAATCCACGGTGACCGAACTTCATTTTATAGGTATCTGCCCCATTCGCTAATGAGAAGAGCTGATGGCCTAAACAAATCCCGAAGATTGGTACCTTGCCTTGAATCCCTTGTATCATTTTAATTGCTTCTGGCAAGCTTTTAGGATCGCCCGGTCCATTCGTCAGCATCACGCCATCTGGTGCGAGGTCTAAAATTTCTTGCGCTGTCGTATTGTATGGCAAAATCGTTAGATTGCAGTTGCGACGTGACAGCTCTCGTAAAATACTGTGCTTCAAGCCGAAGTCGATGACCACGATATTGCGACCCGTTCCAGGGCTTGGATAAGGTTTTGAGGTGGAGACTTGTGCCACTTGATTGGTTGGTAAAACCGCTGCTTTTAATTGATCAAAGGCATGGTCAAAGACATCTCCCGCATCAACGATGCTCGCTTTCATGGTTCCGTGTTGACGGATCTTTCTTGTCAGCGCGCGTGTATCGATTCCTGCGATCCCTGGAATATTTTTGCGTTTTAAAAATTCATCTAAAGTCAGCTGCTTCCGCCAATTACTCGCTAGACGCGCGTGTTCTTTCACAACGACCCCTTTACAAGTCGGTGAAATTGATTCGTAGTCGTCTCGGTTGACGCCGTAATTTCCTACCATCGGATACGTAAACGTAATGATTTGTCCGTTAAAGCTTTGATCCGTAATGGCTTCTTGATAACCCGTCATGCTGGTGGTAAAAACAATCTCACCAAAAACATTGATACTGGCACCAAAGCCTTCGCCTTCAAAGTATGTTCCATCTTCTAAAATAAGCCAACGTTTCATATTATTGCCCACCTTTTTGCCATACTAATTTTCCATTTACAAATGTATAACTTGTATCCCCATATAACGTCCATCCACCGAAAGGCGTATTGACTCCTTTTGATAGGAATTGCTTAGGATCCACGTTATAAGCTGATTCTAAGTCAAAAATTGCGAGATCGGCTTTGTCTCCGACCATCATCGTTCCGGTGCTTAGACCAAAGATTGATGCTGGTTTCACGGTCATCCAATCCACTAATTGCTGTAAGGTAAAGCGTCCTGTTTTTACAAAATGAGTGTACAACAATTGGAAGGCATATTCTGATCCGACGATGCCAAAGGGAGCTTTTAAAAAGCTTTGCATTTTTTCTTCATAACCATGCGGTGCATGATCCGTCGCGATACAGTCGATCGTGCCATCCAGCAGACCTTCGATCAACGCTTCACGGTCTTCTTGCCCACGTAATGGTGGGTTCATTTTCCAAAAGCCTTCATCGGCAGGAATATCTTCATCGATCAGAAGTAAATGGTGGGGAGAAACTTCGGCTGTCACATGAATACCAGCTTTTTTAGCATCTCGGATCACTCGAACACTTTCTTTCGTAGAGACATGGCAGACATGGTAATGGGCTCCTGTTGCTTCCGCCAAAAGCACATCCCGAGCGATTTGAGATGCTTCCGTTACACTCAAGATCCCTGGCAATCCAAGTTCTTCCGCTTTTTTACCAGCATGCATCACGCCGCCAAAGAGTAAGGAATCATCTTCTGTATGGGCAACTAAAGCCAAGTCATTTTCGGCTGCTTGCTTCATTGCCAGATACATTGTGCCAGCAGTCTGAACACCCACGCCATCGTTCGTCAAGGCGAAAGCACCAGCAGCTTTCATTCCAGCTGCATCCGTCAATGTTTCACTGCGCAAGTTTTCTGTAATCGGCGCGTATTGTAAGACATTGATTGACGCATCTGCCTTGATTTTTTCGTATACAGCTGCTAATTTTTCTGGTGTATCAGGAACTGGATCAAGGTTAGGCATTGCGCAAACTGTTGTGAACCCACCACGAGCTGCTGCCCTACTACCCGTTTCAATTGTTTCTTTGTATTCAAAGCCTGGTTCTCTGAAGTGTACATGAACATCCACTAACCCTGGCGTGATCAATTGCTCTTTGGCATCGATAACTTCGTCAAAATCTGTTTCGGGAAATGCTGTACCGATCCCGCGAATGATTCCTTCTTCGATCCAAATTGCTGCAGGAACACAGTGATTGTCTTTTTTGATGATTTTACCGTTTTTAATGAGTGTTTTCATGTAAACTTCCTCCTCTTATTCCTTTTGACTGTTAGGCTTTACCATTTAATACTGCTTCAAGAATCGCCATTCGAACGAAGACGCCATTCGACATCTGTGTAATGATTCGTGAGCGTAAGCTTTCAACTAGCGCATCAGCCAATTCCACATCGCGATTGACCGGCGCTGGGTGCATTATGATCGCATGTTCCTTCATTCTGGCTGCCCGTTCGACGGTCAACCCGTGATTTTTTAAGTATTCTTCTTTGGAAAAGCTTTCCGTTCCATCATGGCGCTCGTGCTGGACACGAAGCATCATCATGACATCAACTTCTTCCACTAATTCATCTAATGGCAGCCAATGACCGTACACTTCAAACTCTTCGTCGTACCATTCTTTCGGTCCTGAAAAGAAAACTTTTGCGCCAAGTCGCTTGAGCATTTGCATGTTTGATTTTGCGACCCGTGAGTGGGTGATGTCACCTACGATGGCGACTTTCAAGTCGTCAAAGTGCCCGAACTCTTCATAGATCGTCATTAGATCCAACAAACATTGTGTTGGGTGTTGGCCGCTGCCGTCCCCGCCATTGATGATACTGCACTGGATCGTTTTGCTTTGGATCAAATCGTCGTAGTAGTTTTCATCGCCGTGGCGAATGACTGCCACATCTACACCTAGAGCTGACATCGTCAAGACTGTGTCATACAGGGTCTCGCCTTTTTGAACAGAACTGGTGGAGGCTTCAAATTCAATGACTTCGATCCCTAGTTTTTTCTCAGCAACATCAAAGCTTTTGTGGGTTCTAGTACTGTTTTCAAAAAAGAGATTTGTTGCGAAATACTGTTCCTTTTGGGGCATCCATTTCGCCCCTCTTTTGAATTCTTGTCCTCTGCGGATGAGTCCCATCACTTCACGGTCCGTCAATGCTTCGACCGTCAAAAGATGCTTTAAGCTGATTCTTTCGGATTGAATAATCATGAATGAATTCCTCCTTTGTTTCTGTTTAAACGATGAGTTGGCACAAGTTATTTTTCTTCGCTGCGAGAGCTGTCAGGTAAAATAAGATTCAAGAAGATTCCTAGGACAGTTGCTAACGCCATTGCAGATAAGGTGAAGGTACCGACCGTGAACACAAGACCGCCGATTCCTACCACAAGGATCACTGACGCAATGATCAAATTCTTCTTACGATCAAAATCGATTTTGTTGTCGATCAAAATTTTCAACCCGCTGGCAGCGATGACGCCAAAGAGCAGGAAGCTGATCCCTGAGATGACTGGGCCAGGAATACTTAAGATCAATGCGCTTAGTTTTCCAACGAAGCCTAGTACGATGGCTAAAACTGCCGCACCACCGATGACGAACACGCTATGGACCCGTGTAATTGCTAAAACCCCGATGTTTTCTCCGTAACTTGTCACTGGCGGTCCCCCAACGAGACCGGCTGCGATTTGAGCAAAACCGTCGCCTAAGAGTGTTCGGTTCAAGCCCGGCTCTTCAAAGAAGTTCCGCTTCGTTAGTTTGTTTAAGACCATCAGATGTCCGATATGTTCTGTCATGGTGACGAAAGCGATCGGTGCCATCGTAGTGATCGCATTTAGATACAGTTTGGGTTCATAATTAATGAAAGGAATTTCGAAACTTGGCAGCCCAAACCAGTTGGCGTCAATGATTGGTTGTACGTCGACGATCCCTGCCGCTAAGGCGATCAAGTATCCGCCAACGATCCCTAGCAGGATCGGGATCAGCCCTAAGAACCCTCGCAAAAACATGTTGAAGAAAATCGTTAATCCCAAGGTAGCCAAAGCTACTAGAATGTACTTGAAATCGTAAACTGAGTCATTGTACATCGCATTTTGGGCGGCGTTGGCGGCTAATCCTAGACCAATCACCATAATCACAGGACCGACAATGATCGGTGGTAAGATCTTATCCAACCAGGCAGCGCCAGCACGTTTGATGATCAGCGAAACGATCACGTAGACCAATCCAGTCGTGATGGCGCCTTGGGCGATGGCTGGGTAGCCGTCTGATTCCATCAGCATTTGCATCGCCGCGATAAACGCAAAGCTGCTGCCTAGATACGCTGGGATTTTCCCTTTCGTTGTGACCAAGTAAACCAATGTCCCAATACCGGAACTTACCAAAGCGATACTGGGGTTGATCCCTACCAAGATCGGTACTAAAACTGTCGCACCGAACATCGTGAAAAGATGTTGTAAACTAAGGCCTAACCAAGGCAGTGCTTTGGGCCGATCTTTGATGTCTAAAACTGCGTCTGGATTACGAAATTCTTGCTTCTGCATGTTGCTGTCACTCTTCTTCCTAGTCGTTTTCTTTATTGATCATGATCCGGTCAGAACCATCTGATTCTTCCATCTCAACGATAATTTCTTCACTTAAAGCAGTTGGAATATTCTTCCCAACAAAATCTGCCCGAATCGGCAGTTCCCGATGGCCGCGATCAACTAGAACGGCTAGTGAGATTCGTTTTGGTCGACCTATATCCATGATTGCATCCAAAGCTGCTCGAATCGTCCGTCCGGTAAACAAGACATCATCGATCAAGATCACTTCTTTGCCGTCAATGGCCGTCGGAATGTCTGATGAATGGATCTCTGGATCATCTTCGCTCTTTTTATCATCTCGGTACAAGGTGATGTCCAATTCTCCGACAGGTACTTCTACGCCTTCCAATTGTTTTAAACGTTCCGCAATCCGTTGGGCGATATAGATGCCTCTTGTCTTGATTCCTACTAGCACCAAATTATCAATGCCGCGATTTCTTTCAATAATTTCGTAGGTGATCCGTGTTAACGCTCGTTTCATTGTTACTGCATCTACTACTTCTTTCGCTGCCATATGTTGTTCCCTCCTAATTTTGAACATAAAAAAACTCCTACCTGCTTGAGGTAGGAGTCATGTTTTCCGATCGTTGCCTAAAATCCCATTCTGTGGATTTTGGGTACACGTTATCATCCAGTAAGGGTTCGAATCTCCAACGCGGGAGTCGTCTGCTTACTCATTCCTTCTTAGCCTCACGGGACTACATTTAAAGGAGCTATTTAGTTGTTACATTACTATACAGTTCCACCACAAAAAAATCAATCATTTTTTCGTAATTTTTTTAGGGTGTCCTCAAATAGTTCTGGTAATGGGGCTTCAAAGACCATTGACTCACCCGTTGTGGGATGTGTGAAGCCTAAAAGCTTGGCATGTAAAAACTGGCCGTTGCCTTTTAAGGTACGCTTTGGTCCGTAGATTGGGTCACCGGCTAACGGAAACCCGATATATTGCATATGCACTCTAATTTGGTGGGTTCTTCCAGTTTCCAATTGCAATTCCACCAAGGTAAATTGATCAAAGCGTTCCAACACGGTGAAATGAGTCACTGCGGGTTTGCCGTTCTCAATCACCGCCTGCATTTTACGATTGACTTTCGAGCGGCCGATCGGTGCATTGATGGTGCCTTTTTCGTGGCTGATATTGCCATGGACCAAAGCCACATACTTGCGTAACGAGGTTTTGTCTTTCAATTGTTTCGCTAACGACTCATGTGCCTGATCATTTTTGGCGATCATTAACAGACCCGACGTATCTTTGTCGATTCGATGAACGATACCCGGCCGAACAACATCGTTGATCGTCGATAGATCCTCCATATGGTACAACAATGCGTTGACTAAGGTGCCACTCGGATGACCAGCGGATGGATGAACCACCATCCCTTGCGGCTTGTTGATGACTGCCACATCAGCATCTTGATAGACGATCGTCAAGGGAATATTTTCTGGCTCTAAATCTACTACTTCCGGCTCTGGCACTTGGATGACCAAGTGATCGCCTGCTTTTACTTTATAATTAGCCCGGACCGTCTCACCTGCCAAAGTAACGGCATCTTCTTTCAGCCATTGTTGGACTTGTGAACGGCTATGGTCAGGCAAGCGTTCGGCCAACACTTTGTCGACCCGCCCTTTTTCTTCTTTAATGATTACTTCAATTTGCTTTTCCATTTGATTCTCCTTGTTTCCCTTTTGCTACATCATCTACTAGTGCATAAATAAAAATCAAGATTACCCCAAACACTAATGACATATCAGCGATATTGAAAATTGGGAAATTGATAAAATCAAGCTGGAACATGTCCACTACAAAGCCATGCTGCAAGCGATCGATGAAGTTCCCGATAGCGCCACCTAGAACAAACGCCAGTCCGAAACGAAACCATAGGCTGCTGTTTTGGTAGCGAAACAATAGATAAACAACGACGGCAACCGCGATAACGGTGATGATCGCAAAAAGGTGATTTTTCCTTCTAGAATACTCCAAGCTGCACCCGTATTCTGAAGATAGGTCAGGGACAACACATTGTCGATCAGAGAATGTGTTTCACCTAGTTGATAATTGGCAACGATCCAAATTTTCAGCCATTGATCCAAGCCAATGACAACAGCACTTAACAAAAAAAACAACGCGATCATAAATTTTCCACTCTTTCTTCTTTGAAAATATCTCGTGGACGGATGATGCCCAAGAGATTTCCATTCGGATTTTTATCTTTGGTGATCAATACCGCCTCAAGCAGGGCATTTTTTTGAAACAGTTCCTCGACTTCAACAATGGTTGTTTCTGCCGAAACGAAACAAAATTCGATCGTTTCCCGTCTCCTGCTAATAATTCATCGGCCGTTCTGCCTGCTAACTTGATTTCACCATGGAGGCTTTCTTTCGCTAACCAGTACCCCAGCATTCGCAAAGTGATCAAGCCCAAAAATCGACCATTATCATAGATTGGAAATTGTGAGTAGCGCTTTTGGGCAACGATTTTCAATAACTCTGGTAATGGCAGGTGCTTTTCAAAACCAGTCACTCGTTTCGCAAAACGCGGCATGACTTTTTCAGGCGCCAGTAGAGATCGTTCAATTTCTTGAATGCGATTGACGACCCATTCATTTGGCTCTGCAATGACAAAGTTCTCACCAATTTTTTCATGAACGATGGCATTGCGCAGCTGAGCCATCTGTAATAGATCATCTTCTGCTCTTCTAACATTGATATTTTTACTTTTTGATAAGCGACGAACCATTTCAGAAAACCCCATATTCCGCGGATTATCCAATTCGTCACGAAGACGCTTTTCGATTCGATTAAAACTGCTCAAAAATTGATCTGCACCACTAGCCATGAGGAACCTCCTTGATAAGATATGCTTTTTTTAAATAAATCAAAACAAAGACAAAATAAGCCACCAAATACACACCAACAAAAAGCAACGAGTAGAGGGAGATGGATAATAAGCCCAAACCCCCTATCATGAGAAAAAGGCTTATATAAAAGCCGATATATATTCTTTTAAGCGCAGGATTCATCACGACCTCCAGCTTGAGCGCTGATTGGCCTTGTGGTAGCTGAAAGGGCTGACTTTCTAAAAAAAACATGCGCACACGAATCGGCGTCTGCTCAGCCAGCGCCAAAAAAATCGTTTGCTGATGATTGATGGCAGCGATTCTTTTTTTCCCTTGCATGATCTCTAAGGGACTGCCCATTCCATAAAAACCAGTCCTCCTAGTTAGTTGTAGCTCCATTGACAAAGATCACCTCAATTGGTTAAGTATACTTGATTATCAAAAGAAAGAAAATAGACTTTTGCTTGCTTCCTTGATTATTATAACAAGAATCCCTACTTTTATCTTCCATCACATCAAATGAACGAGAAAAAGACGAATGCAGCGTGCATTCGTCCTATCAAATCATCTCTTTACGTTCTTTCGTTTCAAATGCCGCGAATGCCTTCTTTGTTTGTGACCGCTCTTTTAGAAAAGACCGATCGCTTGGCCATCAGAAGTCACGTCCATATTGATGGCGGCAGGTTTCTTCGGTAATCCCGGCATCGTCATCACGGCACCAGTCAAGGCTACGATAAAACCAGCACCTAGCTTGGGTACGAACTCACGAATGGTCACAGAAAAGCCTTCTGGTGCACCCAGTTGCTTTGGATCATCACTAAAGGAATACTGGGTTTTTGCCATACAGATCGGCAAATGATCCCAGCCTTGCTCTTTAAAGTTTTGCAACTGCGCCTTGGCTTTTGGTGCAAACTCAACCTCAGCCCCGCCATAGATTTCCCGCACGATCAAAGAAGCTTTATCCGCTAAAGGCAAATTGTCCGTATACAAACGTTGGTAGTTAGCCGGTTTTTCCTCGATCACTTGGACTACCGCTTTTGCGAGATCCGTTCCACCCGCTCCACCATCTGCCCAAACAGTTGTCCGAGCGACGGTGACATCGATTCGCTGGCACAAGGCTTCAACTAATTCACGCTCCGCTTCGGTGTCTTGTGAAAATTCATTGAGGGCGACTACCACTGGAATCTGATATTTGCGCATATTTTCAACATGCCGTTTTAAATTACTGAAGCCCCGCTCTAATGCTTCTGTATTCTCAGTCCCTAGATCAGCGACAGCGACACCGCCATGCATCTTCAATGCTCTGATCGTTGCCACAACCACGATCGCATCCGGTGCTTTTGATAGATTTGGTGTTTTGATATCTAAAAATTTCTCTGCACCTAAATCGGCACCAAAACCAGCTTCGGTCACCGTGTATTCGCCTAAGTGCAAAGCTGTCTCGGTTGCGATCACACTATTACACCCATGGGCGATATTCGCGAAAGGCCCGCCATGGATCAGCGCAGAAGTTCCTTCGATTGTTTGGACCAGATTCGGTTTCAGAGCATCCTTCAGAAGTAAAGCTAATGCTCCTTGGACCGCCAGATCTTTTACGTAAAGCGGTTGTTTTTCATAAGAATAGCCAATTAAGATTTTTCCTAATCGTTCTTTTAAGTTATCAATGCTCGTTGCCAAACACAAAATCGCCATGATTTCACTTGCGACGGTAATATCAAAACCATCTTCACGAGGAACACCTTGTAATGGTCCGCCTAAGCCAACGATCACTTGGCGTAACGCACGATCATTCAAATCGACAACGCGTTTCCATGTAACCCGACGTCCGTCGATCCCTAATTCGTTGCCTTGTTGGATATGATTGTCGATCAACGCAGACAAGGCGTTATTAGCAGCCGTGATCGCATGCATATCACCTGTGAAATGTAAGTTGATGTCTTCCATCGGTAGTACTTGTGCTTTGCCACCGCCAGTGGCGCCGCCTTTGATGCCCATTACTGGTCCTAAAGATGGCTCACGTAAGGCGATGACGGTTTGCTTGCCGATTTGATTTAACGCATCTGCAAGTCCAATGGTCACGGTTGACTTGCCTTCTCCTGCTGGTGTCGGACTGATCGCTGTGACTAAAATCAGCTTACCCAGTGGATTGTTTGCTTTTTCGTTGATTGCCGACCATTCGATTTTTGCTTTATATTTGCCATAAAGTTCCAGGTCATCCCCTGTTAAACCAAGTGGTTCAGCAATTTCAATAATCGGTTTAGGCTTTGATTCTTGTGCAATTTCGATATCTGATTTCATTTTTACCCTCAATTCACGAACTATTTAGCACTTTAAAAAAGGTTTTGTTTGCTATGGTCTTATTATACTTGATTTTATTCAGAAAGAAAGAGAGATTTTTCACACTTTTACAAGAAGTTTCACGGATCCTTTATGTAAACAAAAACAGCGTCTCTCCTAAGGCTGTACCGCCAAAAGGAGTGATCGCTGTTTTCTAGATTCCTATGAATTAGTCGTGGGTTTCGACCTGCACCCTTTTTTCAGGGATTTTTTCTTGAAAAAAAGTTTCTAACCATACCACATCTTTTTTACGTAACGTGAAGGTATACGTTCTTTGATGATCGGTAATGCTTATTAAACGGTTTTCAATTTGCCATTTTTCTATCTCAGACAGAGAGACGATCCTTTTCTTCCATATACGTGCATAGCGAATCAGTAACACGTCATTTCTAATGAGCAGACTCCGGTGGAGCCCCAGCCATACAAAAAAGAAGAAGACGGCTAAAACGAGGTTGCTTTTCCAATAAGGTCTAGTATTTTCTAACGAAAGAATCAAACTGATAAATAATATCATCATAGTGAATGACCAATAAATGATCGCTGTAGCAGCTTCCGGTTGCCAATACAATTTACGCTTCATAAAAGTTCCTCACAACATAAAATTTCTAGTATACTATCTTTATCATATCAAAAAAGGGTGAGACAATGTTAAAAGTTTATCTTGATGCTTCCACGAAAGGCAACCCCGGCCCTAGTGGCGGTGGAATCGTCATTGTCGGTACTGATCTGCATGAACAAATTGCGTTTCCGCTACCTGATTCCACCAACCACCAAGCAGAGTTCGCTGTGATGGTCAACGCGCTGCAGCTGTTGATTGACAAAGGGTTACAGGAACAGACAATTATGCTTTATACCGACAGCAAAGTCGTTGCGCAGACCATCGACAAGAATTATACCAAAAACCCTGCTTTTTCTGATTATTTAACAGAAATTCAATACTTGTTGAAACAGTTCTCTTTAGCGATCATCCAATGGATCCCTGAGAGTCAAAACAAAGGTGCCGACCATTTGGCCCGCCAAGGATTAGCAAAAGCGATGAAATTAAAGGATCGGAGACAATAACCGAGAGAAGTTTTGTTTGAAGCGCAACCAGTAAGATTGCTTAGCCAAAATTTCATCCGTCAGTAATGTTGATTGTGCCATATCCTCTTCAAAGAAGCCTTTCAACGTTTGCGTGACATCGTGATCGTAGGCGAAGGCATTGACTTCAAAATTCAAGGCATAACTCCGAATGTCTTGATTCGTCGTCCCAAAGGAACTAATGGTATCATCCATCATGACCGTCTTCGCATGGAGGAAACCGTTGTTATAGATGTAGATTTTTGCACCACGGCGATGCAAGTAATTGGCATAATGCTGTGTTGCCCGATAAATGAATGGATGATCCGGCATACATGGAATCATGATTCGGACGTCTACACCTGAGTGGATGGCAATTTCCAATGCATTCATCATACTGTCATCAGGAATCAAATAAGGCGTTTGGATCCAAATCGATTCTTTCGCAGCCAAAATCATTTTCACAAAACCGCCTTTAAGGATTTGGGTCTCTGTTTCTGGACCGTCGGCGACAATTTGCAGATCAACATTTCCAGCAAGCTCTTTCGGTGGCAAAATAAAATAACGATCTTCGTATTCTAGCTGATCCTCTTCCTTTTGCACCGATGCATTCCAATCACGAATAAAAATCTCTTGTAGCGTAAAGCTAGCGGTTCCGACGATTCTTGCGTGGGTATCTCGCCAATAGCCGAACTTGGCCTTTTTGCCAAGATATTGATCACCAACATTAAACCCGCCAGTCCAGCCAATTTGTCCATCGATCACAACGATTTTCCGATGAAGGTGGTAATTTAGCCGTGTGTTACGAATCAGATTTTTCGAGGTGATAAATGGCACGACTTTTCCTCCAGCATCGATCAGCGGTTGGAAGAACTTGCGATTGGCTTTCGGTGAACCCCATGGATCATAGACCAAACGGACTTCCACGCCTTCACGGGCTTTATCGATCAAGATAGACAAGAATTGGCCACCGATCTCATCATTAAAAAATGAATAATACTCCACATGCAGGTTGTCTTCAGCTTGCTTCATATCTTCGAATAATGCTGCAAACTTTTCTTTGCCATCTGTGTAAAATTTCACCTTGTTTCCTTTAGTCAAGGGCGATTCATCTAGGTTCTTAAAATAGCGCTCCAATAAATGATTATCATCTGAGTAAGGATGTTCTGGAAAAGAATAATTGTGCACTTTGATGATTCGATTCAACTCATTGATCCTACCCTGATGATGCTCACTGAATTTATAAATAATTTCTCCATCGATTCCCCGTCCGCAAAACAAGTACAACAAGAACCCAATGCCGGGGATGAATACCAACGTCATCATCCAAGCAAAGACACTTGCAATCGAGCGTGGTTTCCGAAAAACAGTAATAAAAGCAGCAATCGTATTAATAAACAAAAGTGCCAATAAGACCGTGGAAATCATGCTCATATCCATTTTTATCATAGTTTCCTCCTATATGCTGTAACCCTATAATAGGTAACTATGGTCGAAAGCAAGCTTTAAATCATAGTCCCCTAGTGTTTCTTTGATTTTTTGTTTCAACATTTCTTCGATTTCTCGATCGCTATAAGCAGATTTTGCAGGAATCACTAAATCAAAAGCCAACAGATCTCCTTTGACCTGAAAATCATGCATCCGTAACTGTGGGTCAACGAAGCGAACGATCTTTGACACTTCTTTTTTAGATGCCGATACTGCTGATTTTGAATTGGTACTGGATCAAGATGACAGACCAGGTCGACTTTCAAGGATTGGCGAAAATCTTGTTCAATCGCATCAATCACCTCATGCGCTTCTCGTAGTGACCAGGTTTCATCCACTTCGATATGCACACTGGCAAAACGATTTTTCGGCCCATAATTGTGAACCAGTAAATCATGGTAACCGAGAATCGTCGGATAGTGATCCAAGCGCTGCTCCATGGCGGAGACTTCTTCTTGCGTAGGTCGTGCCCCTAGCAATTCATTGATGAAAGATCGAATCATTTTAATGCCGCTGATCAAAATGTAGAGCGCAATCAGACAACCAACATAGCCATCGATTCGTAAACCGGTCAACCACTCGATCGTCGCTGAAAACAAAACCGCCCCTGTTGTATACACATCGTTGAGACTGTCTTGACCACTGGCACTTAGTGTTTGAGAGCCGATCAACTTAGCCAATCTGCGGTACATTGCTCCCTGCCAGACTTTGATCAAAATCGATAAAACCAAAACGATAAACAATAGTGGGGAAAGACGGATACTCGTCGGTTCCATGACGCGTTGCACAGAACTGATGAGAAATTGGCCACCAACAAATGTGATGATCAAAGATACCACGAACCCACTGATGGCTTCAAAACGCTCATGTCCATACGGATGTTCACTGTCGGCTGGTTTCGCAGAGATCCGAAAACCGATCAATGTTAAAATAGACGAGGCGGTATCTGAAAGACTGTTGATGGCATCGGCCATAATCGAAACAGACTGCGCAGATAAGCCAATGATAAATTTCCCTGCGAATAATAGGAGGTTGGAAAGCAACCCCAGACTACCTGCTAACTTCCCGATGGCTGTACGTTCGTAGACACCATTTTTTTTGCTACGTTTTAAAAAAAAGTTTAGCAAATCATCACCCTCTCAAAAAACCATCTTTCTTATTTTACCCCGAAGGAATTCAATTAAACAACTATTCGTATCGTTTTTTCGAAAAAAAAGCGAATTCCCTTCAATTATCAAACGCATTTTCAGATAACATTTAGGAAAAAGGAAAAAGATAACGGAAGGGTCTCCCCCTCCGTCATCTTCGTTCAAAAAAGGAATGTGTTAAAGACCTGCGCTCCTCTTTCATCTATCTTCTCAAACGAAAGAAACTTGCTGCACAGATTCAACCAGTGAGTGTGATTACTTGGCAGCTAACCACGTTGCTGCTGACTCAAGTGCTGCTGCGATTCCTTCAGGATTCTTCCCGCCGGCTTGCGCCATATCAGGACGACCGCCACCGCCGCCACCAACTTTAGGTGCGATCTCTTTGATCAAATCGCCCGCTTTCAATCCTTTTTCATTGGCTGCTTTGTTCATGGCAGCTAAAAGATTCACTTTGCCATCATTCGCGGTAGCTAACACTAAAATATCAGAATGGTCTTTTTGTTTCCATTGGTCAGCTAGTTGACGTAATTGGTTCATGTCCTTTACAGTCACTTTTGCTGTGATCAGACGCAGACCATTTACTTCTTTGACATCTTTGAAAACATCCCCTGCTTGCTGGTTTGCTAACTTGCTGGCAAGAGCTTCGTTTTCTTTTTGCAGTTCACGCAGCTGCGCTTGCAGTTGTTCTGTTTTGGCAACGACTTCTTTTAATTGAGCGGATTTAACGATCCCTGCAATTGCTTTTAATTGCGTCTCTTCTTCATGCAATAGCGTATAGGCCTCTTGACTAGTCACTGCTTCGATCCGACGAACACCAGCACCGATCCCTGATTCAGAAACGATTTTGAAAATACCGATATCTTCCGTATTTGCTACATGGGTTCCCCCACATAATTCGATCGACCAATCGGCAACATTGACGACGCGAACGTCATGCCCATATTTTTCACCAAAGAGTGCCATCGCTCCCATGCCTTTTGCGGTATCGATATCCGTTTCGATCGTCACAACAGGGAGGGCTTCCCAAATTTTTTGGTTGACGATTTGTTCCATTTGGCTCAGCTCTTCGCTGGTCACTTGCCCGAAATGACTAAAGTCAAAGCGCAAATGTCCTGGAGCAACTAATGAACCTGCTTGGTTCGCATGGCTACCTAATACTTCTTTTAACGCTTTATGCAATAAGTGAGTCGCCGTATGATTTTTGATGATCTTATTGCGACGATGCTGATCCACTTGTAAGAAATAGTTCACGCCTTCTTGTAGTGGCGCTTTGACTGTAGCAGTATGCAAGAACTGACCGTTCGGTGCTTTCTTGACATCCGTCACCTCTGCTACGATCGTGCCATCCTCTGCTACGATCGTCCCTGTATCTGCAACTTGTCCACCCATCTCTGCATAAAATGGTGTTTCAGCAAAAATCAGTTTTGCTTCACCTGTCGAAACAGAATCATGTAACGCTTCGTCTTGGATGATCACTAATAATTCGCTGTTTGCTTCAAGTGAATCATAGCCAACGAAACGGCTGTCCACTTTGATATCCGTCAATAAAGCGGATTGTACGCCCATTGAAAGCTCCGTTTGCCGAGCCGCACGAGCACGGGCACGTTGTGCATCCATTTCTTGTTCAAACCCTTGATGGTCCACTTTCAACCCTTCGTCTTCCGCCACTTCTTCTGTCAATTCAACTGGGAAGCCGTAAGTATCATACAATTTGAAAATATCTTGACCAGCTAACGTATCTTGCCCGTCTGCTTTTACTTGGGCGATCACTTGATTTAAAATATCTAACCCTTCATTGATGGTTTCATGGAAACGTTCTTCCTCGTTGCGGATCACTTTTTCAATAAATTCTTGCTGCTCTAATACTTCAGGATAGTAGCTTTCCATGATCTCGCCAACGATCGGTACTAATTTGTATAAGAAGGCGGCATCGATCCCTAATTTTTTCCCATGCATGACTGCACGACGTAATAAACGACGTAAAACATAGCCACGGCCTTCATTTGAAGGCAGTGCCCCATCGCCGATCGCAAAAGAAAGCGCGCGGATATGGTCTGCTATCACTTTAAAGGAGATATCTGTCGTTTTGCTGTCGCCGTAGTTCACACGACCGCTTAAATCTGCCACTGCATTGATGATCGGCAGAAACAAGTCTGTTTCAAAATTGGTTGGTGCATTTTGAACGATGGAAACCATTCGTTCCAGCCCCATCCCCGTATCAATGTTTTTATGTGGTAGTGGTTCATAGGAGCCATCTGGTTGATGATTGAATTCTGAAAAGACCAGATTCCAGATTTCCAAATAGCGTTCATTTTCGCCACCAGGATAGTTTTCGGGATCATCTTCCGCTACGTCATTAAACTCAGGACCACGGTCATAGAAAATCTCTGAATCCGGTCCACAGGGGCCTGCACCGATGTCCCAAAAGTTGTCTTCAATCTCAACGATATGCTCTGGTGTTAAGCCGACTTCTTCTGCCCAGATCCGTTTTGCTTCCGTGTCTTTTGGATAAACCGTGACATATAATTTCCCTGGATCAAAAGCCATCCATTCTGGGGAGGTCAAAAACTCCCAGGCCCAATGAATCGCTTCATTCTTAAAGTAATCGCCGATCGAAAAGTTGCCTAACATTTCAAACATCGTATGATGTCTTGCTGTTTTCCCAACGTTTTCGATGTCGTTGGTCCGAATCGATTTTTGCGCATTGGTAATTCTTGGGTTTTCAGGAACAACACTGCCATCAAAATATTTTTTTAGCGTTGCCACCCCTGAATTGATCCATAATAGGGTTGGATCGTTGACTGGGACAAGGGACGCACTTGGTTCAATTGAATGACCTTTTGATTGAAAGAAGTCCAAAAACATTTGGCGTACTTCTGCACTGGATAATTGTTTCACGTTATTCTCCTACTTTCTTCTGTGTTCGCTTAAGATACAGGGGCTGACAAAATTGCTGGTAAGGCGCTCTTATGCCTGTCGAGACATTTTGACGATAAAAAAACACCATTGCAGAGCAAGGACGTCGATACGCGGTACCACCTTGCTTGCAATGATGTGACTCATTACCTCTTAGACTCGTTAACGCGGAGTGGACGGCAACATTTCTGCTGCAGTTGAGCACCAAAGGGAGCAATCCGTCCGAATTCATGTTTTTCTCTCAGCAATGAAAAACTTTCTGTAATGAATCATCAAACCGACCATATCCTTCGTCATTCAAAGTATAAGGAAATGTTTTGAAAAAGTCAATCCTCAAATCCGGTCTTTATTGATTAGGATCCCTTTGCGGTAACGATAGTTCTGGGGAGAAAGCTTTTGATCGGGCTGCAACATTTTCCGTGAACGGTAATAACTGGCATACGGCAATGCATCGAATAAGGGATGACCACAAATTTGCCAATTCTCCATTTTTAAAGACAAGCCATCTGTCAGCTCCCACGCATCCGCAAGCCCATAGGTGCAGCCAAATAAATTCGGTTCAAGCAATTCAGCGGTTGACAAAGAGACGCCATCATCGCAGGGCTTTTCATTGCCCCAGCGAAAAAGTCGCCGAGTCGCAGCACCGCAAACGTATTCCCATTGATCCTCTGATAGCAACTGAAAGCCTTGTTTATCTAACTGCTGTTTCAATTCTGTTTGACTGACGGATTCGTGGGTAAATAACTGATAGGTTTCCGATAACGGCTCGAGTGCAGCAAAATAGCGATTCTCTTCGTGATAAAAAGCGGGTAATTCCCAACGCAAGCTTTCCTCAAAGGACGCTGGTGCTGTGAATTGTGCCTTTAGCTCTTTTTCGAAAACACTGAATTGATCGACTAACCCGTGAAACTCCCCAGTGATCGTATTCAGCTGCCCGATATACCTTGCGCCAGCAGGCAGCGCACTTTTTTGGACTAGCATGGGATCAATCACAGCTTTGCGCAAAGGGCTCGTAGACTCATTGACAAAAATCCCCCAATCTTGGCTGGTTTCTAATTCATAGATTGTTTCCAGCTGGTGAATGATCTCGTTGGGTGCGGACTGCCAATTTTTACTCCAGCAAGTAGCCGGTAACCCTTGCACACCGAGATCCCAACCTAAGATCGCCTCAGAGTTCCCTGGTATAAAGACAAAGTCTTCGCCATCGATCGTTAATTCAAAGGTAGCACATTTCAACCCTGCATACGTCAATTGACTAAAATGGACATCGGTGATCTCCTTTAAAGGACTGACAAAATACATTAAAATTTGCTGGATCAGCTGTTCTTTGATTTCAAAGGACAGTGTCTTCCAATTTGACCATTGTAACGCCTCAAAAAAATCCACGTCATTTCTCCTCTCATCTGCTACAATTACTATATGACGAGTATACCACGAAAAAGGAGGAAAACGACTGATGCTTTATTTTGGACGCAGTCCGTGGATGCTACAAGCGGTTTTCGCCCTGCGGCAAGCCGTTTTTGTGGAAGAACAGCACATCCCTATAGAATGGGAATTTGATGAAAAAGACCAAACTTGTCCATACTTTCTTTGGCATGATGGAAACACACCGATCGCTACCATCAGATATCAATTCTCTACGCCAAATACCCTGCAACCTGACCGCTTTTGCGTAGCTAAGGCTTTTCGTCATCAAGGTTATGGAAGGAAGCTACTGCATTATCTCGAAATGCGCGGTATCCAAGAGGGTGCCCTCCAATCAGTTTTATCAGCAGAGATCGATGCTTGTGCGTTTTATGAAGCCTGCGGGTATCAAAAAACGTCCGAGCCCTATACTGAAGATGGTGTATTGTGTGTAGAAATGACCAAACAATTAAAAACAGCAGTCAAGTAAGAGAACACCCCTTACATGACTGCTGTTTTGGTAAGCATTAGCTATTCGAATTTTTCTTGTTTTTGCGGGCAGTTCGAGTCGTTTGACGGCGTTCGATCTTCCGTTTTTCTTTGTTCTTCTTATCAACAGCCCATTGAATTTTTTTCTTGTAGCCAGGCTTGATTTTTTCTTCTTCTTCTTGACTAAGCCAATCAAAGTTGGGTCTAATTCGTCACGAGATTTTTCCCGTTTTTGCCGACGATTCCGATCGTAAGTCGCAACGATCTCGCCATTTTTGATTTCCTTCGGTTGGAAAACAACCCCTAGATCTTCGATGGCTTGGATTGCCCCTTCATCGCTTGGATCATATAACGTAATCGCGGTCCCATCCATTTGGTTTCGACCGGTCCGACCAACACGGTGGATAAAGAAATCCAAATCAGCTGGAATCTCAGCATTGATGACATGAGAAACCCCTTCAATATCAATTCCTCGCGCAGCTAAATCTGTTGCGACAACATATTGGTAGTCCAAATTTTGCACTTGGCGCATGATCCGTTTTCTTTCACGAGGACTGATGTCCCCGTGGATCTTCGCTACTTTTAAGCCTTGTTCCTTTAAGTAATCCGTAATTTCATCCACACGGCTCTTCGTGTTGGCAAAAACGATGGCAAGATAGGGATGTCCTGTAGTCAATAATTGGTAGATCAATTTATTGGTATTTTTCCCTTTGGTAGAAATCAACCAATTCTCGATCGTATCAGAGATGACTGCTTTCGATTTGATTTCTTCGATCAATGGATTGGCCATGTATTTTTTCAAGAATGGGCGCAATTTCTCTGGAATCGTTGCGGAGAAAACCAGCATTTGCAGTTTCTCAGGCAAACGCCCCGCAATTTGATCGACTTCTTCTAAAAAGCCCATATCCAAGGTCATGTCTGCTTCATCCACGACAAATACATTGGCAGTGTGAACCCCTAACGCTTGTTCGTTGATCATATCCAAGATACGACCAGGTGTCCCAATCACGACATGGGGCTGTTGGTTTTGCAGACGGCTCAATTGACGTTGCTTATCCGTTCCTCCGACGAAATTTGACACTCGAATTTCAGGATCATGAAATCCGCCGATTTGTTTTGCGGCGTGATAGATTTGCGTGGCTAATTCACGACTCGGTGCAGTGATCACTACTTGCACTTCATCTTTTGCGGCATCGATTTTATCCATCAACGGCAGTAAAAATGTATGGGTCTTACCACTTCCGGTCTGTGATTGCCCTACAACACTGCGTCCTTTTTGGATAACAGGTATCAGTTTTTCTTGCACTTCTGTTGGTTTAGAGAACTTTTTATCAGCAAGTGCTTCATAAATAAATGGTTGAAATTTAAATGACTCAAAAGACATTCAAACACCTTCTTTCTTTTAGCATCCTTTGGATTATAGCATATGTTGCCTTGTTTTCCTAACTTTCTTTTGCAATCGATTGAGGATCGATCGTACTGATGGTATACGTTGCACTGCGGCGTTCATAGAAAAAGCGGCTTTCTTTTTTTATTGCTGCCCACAAGAGATTCAAGTAAAAGCCAAACTGGATCAACCCAAAAATAACCACCATCAACAAACTAACGACTAAAAGCAGCATATTATCCGACTCAAGAAACGGTGCGAAAAAGATATTGACCCGACTGATGCTGGCATAAATCAGATAAAACAAGCCATAGCGTTTCAATAAAGCCCCCAAGCTAACACGCTCACGACCTTCTTGCATGATTTTGATCCGTACGAGTTTTTTTCCAATCGTTTGTCCTTTAGCAAGATAAGCCAACAACACAAAGTACAGCAACACTTCAAGAGCAAAGTACCAATAGTCCCCACTAAAGTCTCGTACCGTCTGTTGAGTGAGCAAACGAACAGCGATCACCACAAGGAAACTGATCACATTCAGTATTCCCCAGTCGATCAACCAAGCAACCACCCTTCGTGTCACGGTTACCCGAGTACCCTTGGCGTAAGAGTCGGCGTCCATTTCTTCTCTTGATGGCAATAAGAACGTAAAAAGTGGGGCGATCGTCCAGCCCACAAGCCCTCCGACTGTATTGACAAAGAGATCATTGACATCGAATAAACGATACGGACGAGGATAGATAAAATACAGTCCCGTCAACTGCGTTAATTCAAAAAACAACGTCAGACAAAAGGTCATCGCCAGTGTTTTAAAAAAAGAACACTTGAAGTAATAACGTAAGTAAACCCCGAATGGCAAGGTCAACAATAAATTAAAGAGAGGTTCTAAAAAGACCCCTTGTTTCATAGCGGGAAGATAGGTTTGTGGATCGTGAATGTTTAAGACGGTCTGTTGGACAAAATGTTGCCACGATGCCCCTAACTGCAATTCCATCTTAGGGCCAGTCATCTGCGCTACCTCTTCGATCGAGGGCAATGGCAGGATAACTAAGAAATAGGCGCACAATAAATAGAAGACAAACGAATACAGAACCAGTGCGCGTGACAAGATAAAACGACCGTATTTTCGGTATTGGATAACAAAAAAAATCATTGATATCGCCAATGCTAGGAAAGGAAAAACCAGCAGGGCAACTTTTATTGGGGTAATATAAGCGGACATAAAGAACTCCTTCACGTTTTCTTTTTATCTTACACGCTATTTCCCAAAACGTAAATTTTGGAGTATCATAAAAGAAAAGGAGGTTAAAAAACCATGTTAAATCCCTATTTTGCCTTTGGCGTACCGGCATTCCTTTTGGTTTTATATGTAGCTTTTGCTCTTTTTCGCCGGTCTTCCGATATACCCTACTTAGGATTTGTTCTATTCATCATTGCTGGTTTTCTGACTGGATTTAGTTTACAAGTCATTCAACAAGCCATCAATGAAGTGGCTAAAACATCTTTTCAGCACGTACAAGATACCCATCTTTACTCACCTTACTTATTAGCGATTCCATTGATTGTGGGGATTCTTTTACTTATAGTTAACTTGGTTCGCGGCTATCTAAAAGTCAAAAAAGTGCGCCTGCAGTCAAAATAAAAGCAGCCTACCTTGTGATACGAAGCAATCTGCTCCCCTTGCTTGAGGAATGAAATTGCTTCGTATTTTTTGGTTAGCTGCTTAGTTAGAGAAGATTCTTTGAAATAACTTCAAGATGTAGAAAGGGTAAAACAGTTTATCAATCCTTCAATGCCTTGTTATTCATTGGTTAAATCTCCAGTAACGTCCGTATCTGAACGATCGGCGAAAGCTTCTTTTACATCATCATCGACTTGTTCCAACAAATACTGCCAGTCACTAATTGATACAACCACAACATCGATATTTTTTTCTTCATCGATCAGCTCCAGATTCGAAACATCCTCTCCTAACTGCTGGAATAGGTCAATCAATGTTTGGTCTTGTAGCGTTACGTATTCAGTCCGTTTCATTCTTCTTCCCCCATGAATCAAAAAATTCATAAAACAAGATATCGAAACTAGTAAGATCGGTCATCTTTTGCAAAGTAGATAAATCTAAACGAATAAACGCTTTTTCCACTAATAAATAATGGTTTTCTTCCAACGCTTCTTCGATAAATGGTAAAATCTCTTCCTCGTCCCCTAATGTCTCACTAGAGATTTGGTCGATTTGATCAAATAAGCGATCATCTTGTAACAAAAAGAATTGATCGTCGTAAAGATAGACTGCGATTTGATATTGCCGGATGGGTAGCTCAGCCTGAATGACAAAAAAACATTCCCCTGAATTGGAAATTGCTGGCAATAGTTCATTCGGTTGTAATGCCTGTTGGTAGTACATTTCCATCCCTCCTTTGTACTTACTATTATAAAGAACAACGGAAGAAAAAGGAAATAATCGAATTTTCGTTTAAAAAACTCTAAACAAAGCTATACATCCCATTCTGTATAAAATTCTTGCAAGAAATCTTTCATAAAAGCCACACGTCGCCGGGCTTCTTTTTTGCCATACGCCGTGGTCATCTTTTCGGGAAGCAAAAATAGTTTTTCATAAAAATGATTGATCACCGTGGTTCCTTTACGGTAATCCTGATGATCTTGAAACGTCTTTGGTGCTAAGTTACTGTCATGGATCGGGTGTTGATGACTGCCACCAAAATAGCTCGTTCGTAAAATACCGATCGCACCTAAAGCATCGAGACGATCTGCATCACGGACCACACGTCCTTCTACTGAGGCTACCTGTGCCCCTTGTAAAAGTTCTTTTGAAAAAGATAGATTCTCAATAATAGAAAAAATTTCTTTCGTTTGTGCTTCACTGGCTCTCGCTGCGGTCAAACAAGCTCGCACCTCGGTATACGCCGCTGTGACATCCGCCACAACTTTATCATCCACTGTATCGTGTAAGTAGGCTGCTGCCTGAACGACAAAGGTATCAACCGTTAATTTGTCGGCATCGATGATGGCTTGACTTAATCCCGCCACTCGTTTGACATGATCATACCCATGTCCTGTGTGATCGTTCCCCAGTATACTCTTGGCATAAGCAATTACTTTGCTAAGATCTGCCGCATTGTTTTCCTTGTTCATCTTTCTCCTTCTTTCGATACGAAAGCAGCTAACCTGCCTTTTTTCAATTGATGATAGCGCGAAAACGAAAAGAAGTTCAACAAAACGAGCTCCCACTAAACAGTTGAGGAGGCAACGCCTTGCGAAGCTTCTTTCCACTTGTTACTTTTAAGCGAAATCTTGCGTCTCGCTGATTTTATAGACACTAAAATAGATCTTACGTAAATAGTCTAATAGGTATTGAGGATTCAATAATTCATCCGTTGCATCTAAAATCAATTCATTTGGTTTCTTTGATGCGCCATATTGATGAATATTTTCAGTCAACCATTTACGAATCGGTGAATAATCATCTGAAGCCAAGACTTCATCGACATTGATTTCTTTTTCCATCGCATGAAGTAATTGTGCTGCATACATATACCCTAGAGCATAGGATGGGAAATACCCGAAGCTTGAACCTGACCAATGAACGTCTTGTAGGATCCCTTCAAGGTCATTTTCTGGACGAATCCCTAAATATTCCTCGTATTTGTCATTCCAGATTTTCGGTAGTTCATCGATCGATACGGTTTCGTTAAAGATCATTTTTTCGATCTCGTAACGAATAATGATATGGATCACGTAGGTCAAACTGTCAGCTTCAATACGGATCAAGCTAGCTTTTGAGTGTTTTAAAGAGTCATAGAAAGTGTCAAAAGACACATCATCAAACGTGCCTTCCGCACATTCTTGGAAAAACGGGTATTGCTTTGCCCAAAAATTGCGGTTGCTGCCGATAATGATCTCATTAAACAGCGATTGGGATTCGTGGATCCCCATTGACGCCCCTTCATGGACCGGTGTTCCTTCGTATTTTTCGTCAATGTTTTGCTCATACATTCCATGACCGGCTTCATGAATCACACCGAACAGTCCCATTGAAAAGTCGTTTTCACTCCAACGGGTGGTCAAGCGCACATCGTTGTGGTTGATCCCAGTGGCAAATGGGTGGACCGTATTATCCAAACGACCACGAGAAAAGTCATAGCCTAAGTCGGCAATCACTTTTGAGATAAATTTGCGTTGTTGCGCTTCGGTCATCTTACGTGAGAGGATCGAAGTATCTGGCGCTGTTCCTTTTTCAGCCAATTGACGACGAATATCCATGATGCCGTCTCTCACTTGCGAGAAAACATTATCCAAGATCTCAACCGTCATATTCGGCTCGTATTGGTTTAACAGCACATCGTAATTCGTTCGCTCATTTTTTTCCAATAAGGAATCAATTCTTTCGTCAAGCGAATGTTTTCAGAAAGTGCGTCTTTAAATAAAGAAAAATCTTTTTCTTTGCGGGCTTTCAACCAAGCAGTATGTGCTTTTGACGTAGCTGCTGAAGCGGCCATCGCTAACTCATTGGGCACATCTTTTTGCAATTCATACTCTTCTTTGACTAATTGATACGCCGCTTTCCCTACTTCAGATAATTCTTCTGGGTGCTTTCCAAAATAGCTGATCGCTTCTTGGATTGGTTCCCCAACTTTTTTGTCAAAATAGAGACCATATAAATAGCTGTCAACTTCCGCCCGGTAATCACTGGCTTTTTCTGGCATCCCCGTTTGGTTATCCCAGCCTAGGATCCCCATTGCTTGTTGTAATAGATCGATTTCTTTTAATTCTTTCAGAAATTCTTGTTCTTTCATTCAGCAGACTCCTTTTTGCGTGGCGGACGTTGTCCCCAGTATTGGAAGAGATCGGTACGAATCGCACCGTTGTATAATTTGCGTTTTTTTGTTGCTTTCTCACCATAATGCGTCTCGAAGGTCAAATCACTAGTTAAAAAGTACTTGCTCCATGTTTTAAGGGGCCGAAACACTTGGCCCATTTCTTGATACAATCGTTGAACAGATTCTTCTTCCCCTAAGCGTTCACCATAAGGAGGGTTAGCCACAACGACACCATATTCTTTTTCTGTTTTAAAGTCCTTAACGGCTTGTTGTTTGAAGGTGATCGAGTCTCCTAGACCGATTTCTTCTGCATTTCGGCGGGCGATCTCAATCATTCGACCATTGATATCTGAGCCAGTAATATCCAATTCGACATCATAGTCTGCCGCTTCATCTGCTTCTTTTCGTACTTTTTCAAAGACTTCTGCTGGGAACCAATCCCACGTTTCACATACGAATTCCCGATTAAATCCAGGGGCGATATTATGGCCGATCAAAGCTGCTTCAATACATAAGGTCCCTGATCCGCAAACAGGATCGACAAAAGGCTTGTCTTTGTACCAATTTGTCAGCATCACTAAAGCCGCAGCCATGTTTTCTTTCAGAGGTGCGCCCCCTTTTTCTAAACGATAGCCGCGTTTAAACAAACTAGGGCCAGTCGTATCCAATGTGATCATCGCATGGTCTTTCAATAAAGCGACTTCTAATTGGAAAAAAGCGCCCGTTTCAGTCAGAGGCACACTTGCCGGACGATGGTATACTTCTCTTAAGCGATTGACGATTGCTTTTTTGGTAATCGCTTGACAATCAGGCACACTAAACAGTTTTGATTTGATTGACTTTCCGGCTACTGGGAATTCAGCATCTAAAGGTAAAAAGTCTTCCCACGGTAACGCTTTAACTTCTTCAAACAACTGATCGAAAGTCAATACGTCAAATTCTCCGACGACGATTTTGATCCGATCTGCTGTACGGAGCCACAAATTCGCGGTAGCAATGGTCTCCATTGTCCCTTTAAAGCGCGCTCGGCCGTTTTCAACCTCACACTCAATCCCTAAATCCCGTAATTCTTTGCCCACAAGTGCTTCTAAACCGCTCGCAGCGGTGGCAATACAATTAAATGTTTTTTCAGTCATAACGCTCTCCTTCTTGATATAAAAAAACCTTCCGTTGCTGGAAGGATTCCCTGATAGGTTGTGATTTTCTATAAGCCATGTTTTGTCCGTATTTTCCTCAGGGAGAAGAAAACACTGGGTAATTATCTATCTGCAATTACTTGCCTTCTTGCTCCGTTCATTTCCGTGCAAAAAGTGCCCCTACCATTGTTTGGGTTGCTCGCTCGAGGGTTTACCGCGTTCCACCAAGACGGTTTCCCGGCTTGCTTCGTCACTGTGGCACTTTCAAGGATACTTTGGCATAGCTTGCACCTTAGCCATTTTTCCTGCCGTTACTTTCTCAAGTACCCTAGCTTATGGTTTCGCTAGGCACGAACACTACAAGCGTCTCAGCTTGTGCGAGCATGGACTTTCCTCAGCATAATCGAGTTATGCCGCAATTACCCGAAAACCACAACTATCTTTGCTAAATTAGAATTGACGGGTTTTTTCGTTATCATCTTCAAAATCAGCATTTGTATAATTGCTGTTGTATGAAGAAGAACGAGTGACAGGTTCTGATTCACGATCAAGCTTTTTGCCAAAAACTTCTTTTTCAAGGTTCGACAAACGTTTTAAAATATCAAAGTTTGTGACTGTTTGGCTTTTCGGTGCTTCTTGTTGAACACGAGAAGCGATTGCTTGGTTTTTCGACAATTGATCGATTTTCGCTGTCAGACGATCATTTTCTTCTTGCAGGGCTAAGATCTCTTTATTGTAGCTTTCGTAGTCTTTAATGATATTATCTAAAAACTCGTCCACTTCCACTGGATCGTATCCACGCATTTTTGTTTTGAATTCTTGTTGCAGAATATCTTTTGGACTATAAATTAAATTTGCCATTATTTACACCTCATTGTTTATTCCAAATGGTTTTCACTTTCTAGACCATTCTAACAAAAAATACACGAAAATCAAAGTAAATTACTATCAAATGTTGCGTTTTGTAAATCATCCATTGTTATTTGATGAATAAAGTAGGGATTTTGCTCACTATAGGCTTTGGCATCTCTTAAGAAATAATTAGGTTTTCCTGGAAATTCATCATCATATAACACGAGCGCACCTTCGGTATGTTCAAGCAAAAACGCGGTGTGATTTCTTAATTGACTAGGATCTTGGTAAGGCTTATGGCTGGTGGCATTGACATAATCGGCAAATGACTTCGCTGTTTGCAGTGCCTGCTGATTTGTTTCGTTCCAATTTTCACCAAATCCTTCAAAGGGAAAAATGATTCCTAGTTTCAGTTCGGGGTATGTTTGTTTCAATTGTTCTGTGACTTCTGCGCACCATAGCTCTGCCCCAAGATTTCCGCTGATCAAGACCCACTCCAAGCCTTCTTCCAAATAATTCGTCAAGGCCGACATTATTACTTTCTTAATAACTGCAATCTTGGGATCTTTTGCTTGAAAGACACCTAATTCATAATTACGATAGCCAGTAAAGTATAAGGTTTTCATTGTTTCTCTGGTCATCTCTTTTCTTTCCAAACGACTTTTTGGTATAATGTTGCCTAGGAGTGTGAACAACATGGTTATTCGTTACCCGAATGGACAATCTACTACCTATGATGACGGCAAAAAACAAAAAATGCAAGAAAAACTAATAAAGCCAAAAACGTATGCCAATCGTGGGATGCGTTTTGAAGAAGCGATCAATGAAAGCAACCTTTATTATTTAAATCGTAAACTTGCGGTCATTCATAAGAAACCGACACCAGTTCAAATCGTCAAGGTAGATTATCCGAGAAGAAGCGCCGCAGTAATTAAGGAAGCCTACTTTCGAGAGGCCTCTACCACCGATTACAACGGTGTTTATCAAGGGCAATATATCGACTTTGAAGCGAAAGAGACTCAAAACAAAACGTCATTTCCCTTTAAAAATTTTCATCCACACCAAATCAAGCATATGGAAGACTGTTTGGAACAAGCAGGATTATGTTTTGTTCTTTTATGGTTTTCTAGTCTACAACGCTGCTTTTTCTTAGATAGCAAGTGCTTAGTTTCTCAGTGGCACCTGCAAAAGGAAACCGGAAAAAAATCAATGACGTTGACCTATATCGAAACCAATGGGATCGAAATCATCCCCACCATTGCGCCGCGTATTCCTTATTTAAAAGCAGTTGATCAATTTTTAACGATGAAGGAGAATGATGAGTATGGCAAATGAATCACAATCGAGGACCTCTCGGCATGATTCTAAGAAAGGTACTGCTAAAAAAGCATCAAAGCCCCCTAAAGCCAAAGGCAAACGAAGTATTGGGAGTATTATTTTAAAAGTGTTTATGGGCCTATTTTTCTTAGGCTGTATCGGGATTTTATCAGGAATGGGGCTGTTTTGGTGGTATGCCAAAGATGCGCCAGCACTTGATGAAACACGTTTGGATTCGACTGTTTCTTCACGTTTTTATGCCTCCAACGGTGAATTGATCACTGAATTCGGAAGTGAAACGAGAGAAAAAATCACGGCAAGTGAGATCCCCCAACTGCTAGAAGACGCGATCGTCTCTGTTGAAGATCGTCGGTTCTATCAGCATATCGGGGTCGATCCGATCCGGATCGTTGGTTCTGCATTATCCAATGCCACAACCGGCGGTATGCAAGGCGGAAGTACCTTGACCCAGCAATTGATCAAGCTGTCCTTCTTTTCTACCAGCGCCGAAGATCAAACATTACGAAGGAAAGCACAAGAAGCTTGGATGGCGGTTCGGCTTGAACAAACCAAATCAAAGCAGGAAATCTTGACTTACTATATTAATAAGGTGTATATGTCCAACGGGGTTTATGGAATGCAAACAGCCGCCATGAAGTTTTACGGCAAACCTTTGGCTGAACTAGATCTTGCCCAAACTGCCTTAATAGCTGGTTTACCAAATGCCCCTTCTGCTTTTGACCCTTTCGCTCATCCTGATAATGCGAAAAGTCGTCGAGATGTGGTTTTGGGCGCAATGCTTGAAAACGAGAAAATCACGCAAGCAGAATATGATGCCGCCGTTGCCGAGGATATTCAAGAAGGCTTGCAGAAAAACCCACGAGAAAATCAAGAGTGGAAATACTTTGATAATTACTTCAACGAAGTGATCGCAGAAGTTAAAGAAAAAACCGGCAAAGATGTTTATACAGATGGTTTAGATATTTACACCAATGTCGATATCGATGCACAAAAACGGTTATATGATATCGTCAACAGCGATGACTATGTTAATTATCCAGACGACAAGATGCAAGTTGCCGCTACCTTAGTTGATGTCAATACGGGCAAAGTCACGGCTCAAATCGGTGCCCGCAACGTTGATGATGTTCTCGCAAACAATCTGGCTGTCAACGTCGCTCGGGACTTTGGATCGACCGTTAAACCGATCACAGACTACGGCCCTGCCTTCCAATTTTTACAAGACTCTACCGGTAGAATGATTTTAGATGAACCTTATACTTACAAAGGAACCGATATCCCTGTGTACAACTGGGATCGCCAATATATGGGCAACATCACGCTGCGAACTGCTTTAGCAGAATCTAGAAATGTACCAGCAGTGAAATTGTTTGATGAAGTTGGTGCGGATAATATCGCAGACTTTCTTAGCGGTCTAGGTATCGAATACCACACGATCACTCAATCTAATGCGATTTCCAGCAATACGGATAAATTAGATGGCACAAAATATGGAATCTCCAGCCTGAAAATGGCCGCTGCTTATGCTGCGTTTTCAAATGGCGGCACCTATTATGAACCTCAGTATGTCAATAAAATCGTCATGCAAGATGGCACAGAAGATGAAGAATCCTTTAAAGTTGATGGTCAAGAAGCAATGGATGATACCACTGCTTATATGGTGACAGATATCTTGAAAGATGTTATCTCCGTCGGTACTGGAACCAACGCGCAAATCGATGGTTTGTACCAAGCAGGGAAAACGGGAACTTCCAATTACACCGATGACCAGCTAGCACAACTTGATACATCGAATGGTGCCTACCCTGATATTACTTTTGCCGGCTATACTCCCTCCTACTCATTGGCGGTTTGGACCGGATACAACGACAAAATGACACCTATCACTGATAGTAGTACCCATGTGGCTTCTGATGTTTATCGAGAATTGATGCAATATGTTTCTGCTTCTGTAGAAAACAAAGACTGGACAATGCCAGATGGTCTGACACGGATCGGAAATGAACTTTATCTTGAAGGAACTTATACCCAGCCGACCTATTCGGCACCAAGTTCTTCTAGCAGTAGTTCCTATGTTGAACCTTCGACATCTTCTACAGAAAGCAGTGAGTCAACCGAATCTAGTTCAACCGAGTCCTCAAGTGAAGTGACACCACCAGTATCGACACCGGATGAGGATGATTCATCATCGGTCGTTACACCTCCTGCTTCTAGTCAGGACCCTGGCTCAACAACACCTTCCAGCAGTGAAGAAAATCCTTCCTCACCGCCGGATCCGCCAGAGCCAAACGATGGCAATTCCGAATAACTGTGAATAGCGAAAAACAGTAGATCAACGTTTGATCTACTGTTTTTTTTGAATCACTACCATGAAAAAAGAAGCTTACTTTTCAAGCTCTTAAAAAATAATCTCTTATCAGATAACTGATAGACCTGCTTGTGCATTTCATCAAACAAACTAATCACATTTTCTTTCGCCTTGTTGACTTAATAAACTCTCTTTGGAATGATCATGAATCCCCTCGATTCGCATTTTGGTCTTAAGAATCATCTGTTCTGGTCTGATCTTTGCCTCTTGAATCACTCGGTTTGCTTTTCTTCTAGCAAAGACTAAGACTCCGCTGCACTCTGTTCATTTGTTCTTTTTTAGCAAGTAAAAACGCTAAGCAAAATTGCCTAACGTTTTTAATCATAACTAGTTTATTTTGCGTACTTTTTAGATAGTTTTTTTCCCTTCATCCGGAGCTTCCCTTCTTGACACATCGCCAGCAACGGGCAAATCTCACACTTTGGTGCCCTTGCAGTGCAATGATAGCGGCCGAAAAAAATCATTGTATGGTGGGTTTTGACCCACAATGGTTCGGGAATCTTTTTCATCAGCGTTTGTTCAACTTCTAATACATTGGCGTCTAATTTACAGATACGTAATCTTTTTGATACCCGTTCGACGTGAGTATCAACAGCAATTGCCGGTATGCCATAAGCATCACCTAAAACCACGTTTGCAGTTTTTCTACCGACACCTGGTAACGAAACCAAATCCTCTCTCGTTTTTGGCACTTCCCCACCAAAACGCAATAGCAATTCTGAAGCACAAGCCTTGATATTTTTTGCCTTGTTTCGATATAAACCGATCGACTTGATTTTTGCAATCACGTCTCCTAAAGGTGCTTCGCTCAATGCTTGCGGTGTGGGATAGGCCTCAAAAAGCGCAGGGGTGACTTTATTTACCGAGACATCTGTTGCTTGCGCACTTAAGATGACTGCTATCAATAATTCAAACGCATTTTTAGATACCAATTCGCCATGCGCTTCGGGAAACATCTCATACATTGTTTCGATAGCGGACATTGTTTTTTCTTTACTGATCATAGGACTATTTGAACTCCTTGTCTGTTACTCTCCTTCTAACCAATTATGCATAGGGATTTTGGGCATTGGTCCTTCTTCCTGTGAAGCATTCTCATTTTGAAGAAATTGTTTTTTTCTTCTTTTTTGTTCTTCCTCAACTTGCGCTTTCGACGTAATATTCTTACGTTCCCACGAAAGTAAGATACGATCGATGTAATTCAAGCTATAAGCCTGATTCAAAACCGCTTCTCGCAAAGCAAACTGAATCAGTTCCGGATCGTAGTGGTCCTCATCCAACCACTGCCCGATCCGCTGGTATTCGATCGCTGACAACGGCCGACCGAACTCTCCTTCAAACAAACGATATAACCCACGAATTTTTTCCTCATTTGATTCTGCTTTTTCATTTTTTGATTGCTGTTTTAAGAGAAATTCTAGACGCTCATAAATCCCTGTAAAATCATAATAATCAACCATTTTCCCAGCAGTATCTTTTTTTGACTCCATCCGCACTACATCTTTTTTTAGCAATTGATTTAACCAATGATAAATTTCTTTTTGATCACTGCCCATCACAGAGGCAATCTCACGTAAATCGGGAAAATCATTTCCTTGCTCATGACTCCGATACAACTGCAGCCATAACAAAAATTCATCATTCGTCAATCCCAGATGATGGTAATTCTCTAAAAGCAAATTTGAAATTGTTGTTTGCCCTTTTGCTAAATATTCCTTTAACGAAACCATACTGCATCCTCTTCTCCTTGATTCACCTGAAACCCTATGATCCTTTCGTTCAGGATCGATCCAATAAAAAGGGGACGACGCAAATGCGGACGTCCCACGATTCCTTGTTGGTTACGCTTTTTCTTTCACTGCCGCGATGATTTCAACTTCAACCAAAACATCTTTTGGCAAGCGAGCAACTTCTACAGCAGAACGTGCCGGTAACTCTTCATTGAATAACGTACTATACGTATTGTTAAAAGGAACGAAGTCATTCATATTTTTTAAGAAACAGGTAGTCTTTACAATATCATTTGGTGTCAGTTCTGCCGCTTCAAGAATCGCTTCAATATTTTTTAGTACTTGCTGTGTTTGAACCTCAATCGTCGTGCCGACAACTTCCCCTGAAACAGGATCTAACGGCACTTGACCAGAAGCAAACAAGAAGCCGTTTGCGATTTTTGCTTGAACGTAAGGACCGATTGCTTGTGGCGCTTGATCAGTAGCGATTATTTTCATTTTGTTTCCTCCTCTTTCGCTTGGCACTCTGGACATAGACCATAAACTTCTAATCGATGGTTATTTATTTGATACCCAGTTAGTTTTGAAGCAGCCATTTCGACATCTTCAAGCCCTGGATAGTAAAAATCAGCGATCTTTCCACACTGTTGGCAGATAGCATGATAATGAGGCTCAGTTGTAAAATCAAATCGACTGGAGGCATCTCCATAATTCATTTCTTTTACAAAGCCAATTTCTGTGAATAAACGTAAATTATTGTAGACCGTTGCGACACTAATACCAGGAAAATGAACTTCAATCGCCCGATAAATCTCTTCAGCAGTTGGATGAGCATCGTGACTGGCCAAAAATTCTAATATCGCTACTCGCTGCGGTGTAATACGAATATTCTCATGTTTTAATCGTTTGATCGCTTCATCGTAGATCGTACTCACAGGAGTTCCTCCATTTCTCTTATCTTTCCTATCATACTATGTAAAACCCAAAAATTCAAACAGCTTTCCTTGTTTTTTTCTAAGGTATAGCGCTTTTTTCAGCCCGTCTTTATGCCCCTTTTGAGAAAGAAAAGCAGACAATCCAATGTCTGCTTTCTCCTTCTTGTTAGTCTTCAAACTGATAGAGCGCTGTGGACAGATAGCGTTCGCCATTGTCGGGCACGATTGCTAAGACTTTTTCCCGGAACCTAGTTCTTTTGCCACTTGTAAAGCAGCTTGGATCGCAGCTCCTGAAGAGATACCTACTAAGATTCCTTCTTTCATTCCAACTTCGCGTGCAGTTTTCATCGCATCTTCACTAGCAATTGCAATGACTTGGTCATAGATTTCGGTGTCTAATACTTTAGGGACAAATCCAGTACCGATCCCTTGAATCTTATGCGGTCCTGGCTTGCCACCTTCTAAAATCGCAGATTCGGCAGGCTCAACACCAACTATTTTCAAATTGGGATAGACGCGCTTCAGTTCTTTACCCGCTCCAGTGATCGTTCCACCAGTGCCGATCCCAGCGACAAAAGCATCTAAACCTTTTGATTCAAACGCATCCTCAATTTCTTTACCTGTCGTTTTTTCATGAATTTCTGGGTTAGCCGGATTTTCAAATTGTAATGGCATATAGTAGCCGTCTTGCTCTGCTAATTCTTTTGCTTTATTGATGGATCCTGTGATCCCTTCAGATCCAGGGGTCAAAATCAACTCTGCGCCATAAGCTTGTACGATTTTGCGTCTTTCGATACTCATCGTTTCTGGCATAACCAACACAACGCGATAGCCTTTTGCCGTACCGATCATGGCTAAACCAATCCCTGTATTTCCTGAGGTTGGCTCGATAATCGTATCGCCAGCTTTCAATAAGCCACTTTTTTCAGCTTTTTCAATCATGGCTAAAGCAATTCTGTCCTTTACGCTACCCCCAGGATTGAAAAACTCTAATTTCACATACACATCAGCAGAACCTTCTTCTACGATATGATTTAATTTGACGATTGGCGTATGTCCAACTAATTCATTGACCGATTGATAGATTTTTGTCATTGAAAATCCCTCCCGTTCTTATTCTTCCATTCTACCTAAAATACCTCGGAGTTGCGAATAAAAAGTAAGCAATTTCAAAATTTTTTTTCTTATAGCTTTCTACTTTGGTCTTTTTCCACTGACTAGAGTTTGATTGTCACGACAAAAAAACCTTAAGATTAGCTGCAGTTGTAGCAACCCATCCTAAGGTTTTTAATATACTTATACGATCAACTCTTGTCCGATGACGATTGTCTCACTGGATAATCCATTCGATGCCATCAACGCATCAACGGTTGTGCCAAATCGATTGGCGATATCCCAAAGCGTATCCCCAGAAGCAACTTGATAGCTCTGAGCTGAAGATGTACTACCTGAATACGTGGTCGTCGTTGTTTCGCTGGTCGTTGTGCTCGTTGTGTTTGACCATGCTGTACTTTGTGTCGTTCCTGTATCGAACCGTGTAAGCTGATAGGTTTCGATCAACCAGTTCAGTTTTTGTGCGTAACCTGGATCGGTAGCATAACGCCCCGTCAAATAATTTGTCGCATCATAAAATGAGGTGGTTTGGCTTTTCCAGACACCACTGTAATGGGCAGTCCCTGTCGCAAAACTTGTACTTCGCAAGACGTTCGCATGATCCTGAAACGATTCCCAATAAGAGTTATATTGACGAAACGGTTCATTCATTTCTACCCACTGACCATTCAAATACTCTTGGGTAGGCATATACACACTTTGACCGTTGTAGCTGCCTTTGACCCCAAATAAATTGTAATAAGGTGCATTGGATAATGCGGAAGAACCATAGCCGCTTTCTAAAATTGCTTGAGCGATCATCACAGAAGCATACAGATCATTGTTGGCAGCAACATCTTGTGCTGACCAGCCAATTTGCTCGATGAAACCTGAGATGTCTTGCGTCGCATATTGGTTCTCAGCAGCTTGTACTTGTTGAGGAACGAAAGAGATCGCCGTTGGAGCTAACATCATTCCGGCGCTCATTAGTGAAACGACCGCCTTCTTGCTAGGTTTTTTACTCGACTTCTTTGGTTGATGATGTCTTTCGCTTCTAGTTTGATAGCTTTTCATTTTACCCTCCACTAAGTGTACGTTTTTTCAAATAAATCAATAAAACTATTATACGGAAAAACTTTCAGCTATGCAAACAATGTCTCCTTTTCGATCGCTAAAAAAACTTTAAAAAAACTTTTCAGTCCCCCTCCTCATTTTCCGATCCATCGCCGAGTTTTTTAAAAAACTATTTGCTTTTATCCTGTTGCTTTCCTCTTCGTATTCAAAAACTTTGTCTCTTGCTATAAAACCTTTTTTTCAAAATCTTAGCCACTGCTAATCTACATCCATCACTCTGGCACTTTCAGAGTGATAATAACTCGAAAAACACGTTCGAAAATCGAAAAGATTCTCGAACGTGCAGCTTTTTCTTTGTATCGACCAATTAGTTGATTGATTTGAAGGTATTCACAACATTTTCAACACTGAAGCCGAATTCTGCTAATACCTTGTCACCAGGTGCTGATGCACCGAAATGATCGATCGCGATCACTTTTCCATGGCAGCCAGTGTAACGTTCCCAACCAAATGGGGAAGCCGCTTCGATCGCTACCCGTTTCTTCACTGCTTTTGGCAAGACACTTTCTTTGTATTCTAAGCTTTGGGCTTCAAACAGATCAAAGCTTGGTAAGGAGACCACCGATACATCGATGCCTTCTTCTGCCAATTTAGCTTGTGCTTGGACCGCAAGATTCACTTCAGAACCTGTGGCGATCAAAATACCCGCTGGTGTTTCACCGGCTTGTTTTGAAATCACATAGCCACCTTTTGCGACATTTTCATCCGCACCGGTTTGCGTGCCTTCGATCACTGGTAGGTTTTGTCGACTTAAGACTAAGACCGTTGGCTTATCGGTTGTCGTCATGGCCAGTCTCCAAGCAGCACGGGTTTCATTGCCGTCTGCTGGACGAATCACTTGGACATTTGGCATACAACGGACGCTAGCTAATTGCTCGATCGGCTCATGCGTCGGTCCATCTTCTCCAACCGCCACGGAGTCATGCGTCAAGACATAGATCACAGGTGCATGCTGGATCGCAGACAAGCGCACCGCTGGACGCAAGTAATCAACGAAGACGAAGAAGGTTCCGCCATAGATTCGCGTACCGCCATGCAATTGGATTCCGTTCATCGCTGCCGCCATCGCAAATTCTCGGACGCCAAACCAAATGTTGCGGCCTTCGTATTGGCCAGGTTCAAAGTCTTTTTCTGCTGCCACCATCGTGTTGTTGGATCCAGAAAGGTCAGCCGATCCACCCCAGAGACTAGGGACGGCTTTGGATAAGGCTTGGATCATCTCTTTGCTGGATACTCGACTAGCTTGTGAGCTGCCAACTTCGTAGCTTGGTAATGCTGCATCCCAATCTGCTGGCAATTCACCCGCAAAGGCTTGTTTGAATTGCGCAGCAAGTTCTGGGTAGGCTGCTTCATAGGCACGGAAGGTTTCGTTCCAAGCTGCTTCAGCTTTTTGCCCTTCATCGATCATGGTTTCTTTGAAGCGCGCAGCAACTTCGTCAGGTACAGTAAATTCTGGGTACTCCCAGCCATAAATCGCTTTTGCTGCAGAAATGCCTTCGGCACCGATCGGCGCACCATGAACGGCAGAGGTGCCTTGATTTGGCGCACCGTATCCGATCACAGTCTTGATTTCGATCAAGGTTGGTTTGTCGCTTTCAGCTTTTGCTTCGTCGATTGCTTTTGAGATCGCTTCTAAATCATTGCCGTCTTCAACGAGAATATGTTGCCAGCCATACGCTTCAAAACGCGCACCGACATTTTCTGTAAAGGCTTTTGAGGTCGGACCATCCAGGGAGATGTCATTTGAATCGTACAAGACGATCAGTTTATCTAATTTCATGTGACCCGCCATGGATGCAGCTTCTTGCGAAACGCCTTCCATCAAGTCCCCATCGCCACATAAGGCGTAGGTATAGTGATCAATGACTTGATACTTGTCGCGATTGTAGGTTGCCGCCAAGTGGGCTTCGGCCATCGCCATACCGACTGCCATAGCGATCCCTTGTCCTAAAGGTCCAGTGGTTGCTTCCACGCCGTCTGTGTGATCGACTTCTGGATGCCCTGGCGTGCGGCTATCCCATTGACGGAAGTTTTTTAGATCCTCAATGGTCACATCGTAACCAGACACGTGCAACAAGCTGTACAATAACGCCGAACCGTGTCCAGCAGACAAAACAAAGCGGTCACGATCCACCCAGTTGCGAGAAGTCGTTGGATTGACTTTCAAGTGTTTCGTCCACAAGGCATAGGCCATGGGTGCTGCCCCCATCGGTAATCCTGGATGTCCTGAATTGGCTTTTTGTACGGCTTCGATACTTAATGTACGAAGGGTGTTCACTCCTAATTGATCGATTTTATCAAACAATGGTAGTTCCTCCTAATTTAGGTTTTTTTTACCTTTATTACATCTCTTATTATACGTGATTCAGATGCTTATTTCAATAGCAATGAAAAGGAATTCACAATTATCTGCCGTGGAGACCTTTTTTCTTCTGAATCTCTTTCAATTTTTCTGGTGTCACATCAGAACCTTCAGGATCAACGATTTTCATTCCTTCGATATGGTGACGCATTCCTCCACGAAAGGCGGTTAAATACTCTTCACGTAGAACTTTTTGTTCGTTCGTTTCTGCCTCGGTCAATCCTTCTGTTTTTTTCTTGTTGGCAAGTTCATTGATTCGAGCTAATTTTTCTTGAGATAGCATATTCGTTCCTCCTTTTCCCTCTTGATTTTACTACAAACTAGCGAATAAAAACAATAGCGCAAAAAGCGAACATTTGTTTGAATATTCGATATACCTATGGTACACTAATGTTATCAAATGAAAGAAGGTGTCAGTTTTGGCAAAACGAACAGAAAATCGACAAATCGAAATTCTTAAGTTCATTCATACCCGTGTCACTGAAAAAGGCTATCCGCCAACTGTTCGCGAAATTGGCGAAGCCGTTCAGTTATCTTCTACCTCAACTGTTCATGGCCATTTGTCCCGACTTGAAAAAAAGGGTTGATCTTACGAGATCCTACAAAACCCAGAGCCATTGAATTAACTGCTTCCGGTCTTGAAAAAATCGATGTTCAACCAGCATCCATTCCGATGCTTGGTGTCGTAACTGCGGGAGAACCGATTTTAGCAGTGGAAGATGCATCCGATTTCTTTCCGATTCCGCCAGATTTAGCAAATAGTACCGGCAGTTTGTTTATGTTGACGATCCGAGGAGAAAGTATGATTAATGCTGGCATCCTTGACGGCGATCAAGTGATCGTTCGCAAACAACAAAGTGCGCAAAATGGTGATATCGTGATCGCTATGACAGATGAAGATGAAGCTACTTGCAAACGATTCTATAAAGAAAAGAATTACATTCGATTACAGCCAGAAAATGATTATTTAGAGCCCATCATTTTGCCTGACGTAACGATTTTAGGATTAGTTGTTGGTTTGTATCGCCATCTGCTTTGATTCTAATCGGCCTACCTAGGAAATCTTCGTACTTGCGAAGATTTTTTTCTTTCCTCTTTACAAACCGAACAAACATTCGTATAATAGGTATACAAACATAAGTTCGTATTATTTAAGGAGTGAATGAGATGAAAGCAGTTCGTCGATTTGGTTTTATGTTGTGGGTATTATTGATGGGTATCGTTATTGGCTATTTTGGCGTTCTAAGTGCTGTTCTGATTTTTTGTCCTCTAATGATGCTTTGGTTCATGCTATGGGATGAAAAGAAATTCCGGCAAGCAGAGCGCAAACGTAACCGTCATTATTATCATGATCATGATTTTTATCGGTATGAACCATGATCCTTTCTACATAAGCCTCAAAGCAGAAAAAAAGGACTCGTAAGAGTCCTTTTTTTCTGCTTTAATATTCCATCAAGGTTTTGATTTCGACACCTTGGATTTTATCTCTTCCATGTAAATCCATTAGTTCGATCAAAAAGGCGCAGCCAACAACGATACCGCCTAATTTTTCTACGAGTTCAATTGTTGCTTTGATCGTTCCGCCAGTTGCTAGTAGATCGTCACAGATCAAGACACGTTGTCCTGGTTTGATAGCATCGGCATGCAACGTCAAAACATCCACACCATACTCTTTTTCATACTCTGCTTCAATGGTTTCTCGTGGCAATTTGCCTTTTTTACGTACTGGAGCAAAGCCGACACCTAACTGGTACGCAACTGGACAACCAACGATAAATCCGCGGGCTTCTGGTCCTACCACCATATCGATGCCTTTTTCTTGTGCATACTCAACGATCTGCTGTGTCGCATAACGATACGCTTCTCCATCAGCCATTAACGGCGAGATGTCCCGAAAAATAATTCCCTCTTGGGGATAATCCGGAATACTAGCAATATACTCTTTTAAATCCATTTTTTTCCTCCTAGACTGTCAACCACTGACGCAGGGTTGATAAATCACTCATTAATAAAAATTCTTCTGTTTTGATCATTTTTTGTCGTTGCTGATACAAATGACTCTCTGTCAGCGGACGAGAAACAGGATCAGCCGTTTTATTCAAAACACCATCTTGTATTGTAACAAATTCCAGCTCAGAAAACACCTGAATCATGAAAATAAGTAATTTTTCTGGAATTTTTAGATAGTCAGCAACCATCCTTAATTTGTAGCGAATATCCAAACGAGGTTGTTGCTTGATTAATTGAAAAAGCCGACCATATTGCTCTCTGGTGCCTACCCCATCTAAATAAGCATCTTCGGTCGAGTAAAACACAAACGCAATTCTTGAAGCATGAAGCGTTTGGATGATTTCTTTGATCACTGCAGGGTCAGTAGGACAATCTAAAAAGGCGATTTCTTGAAATTGAGCTTCATGAAACGTGTCTCTCAAGTTAGCCACTGAGTCGAATAAGATCGTTTGTCCACAAAACCCTTGTAGCTCTCGAGGAATTTTCTTATTGAAAACGACCCCTACTGTTTGATTTCCCAGAGAGACACCTTGCCGACTCCTTTTCGAACGGTAATCAAACAACTGCAGACCTTCCACAGCAAAATCATCCAACATCAACTGCGGTTTTTTGTTGCCATTCCATTCATTGATTGAAAGCTGACCGACGATCGACAGTCGATCATTTTCAAACTCTACTAAGTCTTTTCCAAAACCAAACCCAATCACATCTAGCTGTGTATTGTACTCATCAGTCATCACTAACTTCAAGTGTTGGTTTTCAGTACCAATCTGGCGAGCATTTTGAGTCGATAGATTGGAAAAAAGAAATTTCGGTAACGGATTATCCGTGCCAAAAGGCGCTAAAACGTTTAAAGATTCAATAAAATTGATCGATACTTCTGTCAATGGCAGTTCTTCATCAATTGTCAAGGGGATCCCTTGGCTAAGATCAATTCCATTTTCTTCCACATAGCGATTCATTTGGGCTTGTAGCATATCTAAATGATCGATGGGGATACTTAATCCAACTGCTGCATGATGGCCGCCAAAACTAGTAAACATGTCTTTCATCGTGGTCAACATTTCAAACAGATTCAACGCAGCAATACTTCTTCCTGATCCTTTTGCTAAGCCATTTTCTTTTTTGGTCAAAACGATCACAGGTTGTCCGGTACTTTGCATGATTCGTCCGGCTACGATCCCTAAAACCCCTTCGTGCCAGTCATCACCTACGACTAGATGAACATGATTGGCAGGATCGATTTTTTCTTGCGCTTCTTTCATGATTTCTTCAACGAAAGTTTTTCGCTGCTGATTAATCGTATCTAATGTCTTGGCTAAGGTTACTGCTTCTTCTTCATCAAATGTGGTTAACAAACGAACAGCAGGATTTGGGTCTTCCAAGCGGCCGATCGCATTAAGGCGCGGGCCAATAGCAAAACCAATGTCGGTTTCATTGACTGTTCGTTTTTTCAATCCACTGATCGTCAGCAACTCATTCAAACCAAGCCGATCAGTTTGTTGGATCATTTTCAGGCCATTGCTGACTAGTAGTCGATTCTCATCTGTCAAAGAAACCATATCAGCAATCGTCCCAATTGCAACAAGATCAAGCAGTTCGACGGGCACTTCTTCTAATAAGGCGCACGCCACTTTAAATGCGACACCGACTCCTGCCAAATCACCAAACGGATAGTTTCCTTCAGGATGACGAGGATGAACGATAGCAAAGGCTTCTGGGAGTTCTGCAGGAAGTTCGTGGTGATCCGTCACGATCACATCGACGCCTTGTCCTTGAGCATAAGCAATCGCCTCATGTCCAGACACTCCGTTGTCAACAGTGATGATCAATTGTGTCCCTGCGGCAATTTTTTCTTGATAGACAGTTATATTGGGACCATAGCCATCTGTAAAACGGTTGGGCAGATAATACTCAGCCTCAGCCCCCAGCAGCTCCAGCGTTTCTTTTAATACGGTGGTGCTCGTAATCCCATCTGCATCATAGTCGCCATAAATCAAGATCTGCTCACCATTTAAAATGGCTTCATGGATTCGTTCCACGGCTTTATCCATATCATGAAAGAGAAACGGATCATGAAGGTATTGCAAATCAGTGGATAAAAAAGCGTCTAGCGCTTCTGCTGTTCGAATATTTCTTTGCCATAGCAATGCGCCGATCCGCTCAGGAATCTTTCTTGCTTGGATCAATTCTTTAAATTCAGGGGTAGCTTCGCTATCTTGCGGACGCACCCAATGAAAATTTGCACGTTTCACCAAATCACTCCTAACTAGGATATTATAGCAAAGTTTATGCAAAAAGGAAAAACAACGAAAGAAACAATTTATTTTTTCATATCACAAAAAAGAGCTTGCAGCGAATGATGCACCTGCAAACTCTTTTCTTCATTACGCTCATGTATTCTAGGCTTGCGATTCAAAAGACTTCATTTCTTCATCGATCGTTGGCGGCGTTGAGGCACCTGCTGCACGGGATGAAAGTTGCGCTTCTTGATCGTCGAGTTGCTGCTGCCTAGCTGCTAACTCCGCCTGCTTGTTGGTATATTCTCGTTCCAAGGCTTCTCGTTGTTCTTGCAGAACTTTCTCGTTATTCGAGCGATAATCCGAGAGCTCTTTTCTCAATTGTTTTAGTTCTTTTTTTGACGGAACATTGCGCTTGTGGAAACCAGCAACAAAATCAATGCGCCTAACAAAGCAGAACCAATAATGACTAAGATCAATGGCGATTGAATCGTTGTGAAGCCAAAATTGATCGGAACAGTCATATTGTTTGCAACCGCAAATAAAACGATCACTAAAATCAGTAAAATACCAACAATAACACGCCATTGATTTTTCATGGGTTTCAACTCCTATTTTTTGTTGAACATCGTTCCTGCCATATAATCCCCAATTGCAGGGAACAGTGTATAAAGTTTTGCAGCCGCCCCTAAAATATGTGGGCGATTGATTTCTCGTTTTGGATGAATCATGGCTTTGACGATCGTTTGTGCCAATTTGTTTGGTTCAAGGACAAGGCTACCCACCGATGATAAGTAACTACCGCTAGGATCTGCTTGGTCAAAGAATGCCGTTTCGATCGGCCCTGGATTGACTGTTGTTACGTTGATTCCCAGTGGTTTTAGTTCTAAACGTAATGCGTTAGAAAAACCAAGTACAGCAAATTTCGTTGCAGAGTAGACTGCCGTCTTCGGCGTAGCGATCTTACCCGCGATTGAAGCAACATTTATGATATGACCATGCTTTTGTTCAGCCATTTGAATCGCAACTTGCTGAGTCAAAACCATCATCCCAAGCACATTGACTTCAAACATATTACGGATGACCGCAGGATCCATCTCGGTAAATTCTTGAAAGATCCCGTAGCCGGCATTATTGACAAAGACATCGATCTTTCCGACTTTCTCACTAATTTTTTCTAATAAGCGCGCCACGCTTTCAGGATTTGCTACGTCCAATTGAAACGCATAAGCTTCTTTGCCGCTTAATTCCATGCATTGTTCTTTGACTTTCCCAATCAAATTTGTTCTGCGAGCACAAGTCACAACGATCGCACCACGTTTTGCGGCTTCATAACAGATTTGTTCGCCAAGTCCGGCAGAACCACCTGTTACAACGACAACTTTATTCTCCAAGTTCATCTGATTCTTCCTCTCCGGCAAAAGGGATCTCGACAACATCAAAATCTTTGACGATCAACGTATTCGGAAATACTTCTTTTGCTTCATTTACTAAATTTGTAATATCTTTACCAACATAGCGCGCGCTGATATGGGTCAATAGCAAACGCTTGGCGTGAGCTTCTTGGGCCACTTCAGCAGCTTGGCGTGTCGTCGAATGAAAATAAGCGCGAGCCAGCTTGGCTTCTTCTTTGTTGAAGGTACTTTCATGCACTAATACATCCGCATCTTTCGCTAAAAGCACGGCGTTTTGACATTTACGCGTATCACCTAATATTGCCAAGATCCGACCCTTTTTCGCTTGACCTAAGAAATCAGCCCCATTGATTTGACGTCCATCGTCGAGGGTAACTACTTCACCTTTTTTAAACGTCCAAAGACGGGACCTGGTTTCAGACCAAGTTCAAGCAATGCTTGCACTTGCAATTCCCCTTGATGGCTTGCTTCAACAATACGATAACCAAAACTATCAATGCCGTGATCAAGGGGCAGACAAGATACCTCAAATTGCTGATCTTTAAAAAGAATTCCTTCTTCTTCAATCTCGAAAAAATGCAATGGATAGCTGACTTTCGTCTGGGAAATCCGCAAAACGGTTTGAATGTATGCTTTGATTCCCTTTGGTCCATAAATCTCTAGAGGTGTGTCGCCCCCTTGAAAGGAGCGGCTGCTGATCAATCCCGGCAACCCATAGATATGGTCACCATGAAGATGAGTGATAAAGATTTTTTCAATCTTTCGTGGTCGAATTGTAGAATGCAAAATCTGCATTTGGGTCCCTTCGCCACAATCAAAAAGCCAAACGGCATTCCGTTCATCTAAGAGTCGTAACGCAATGCTGGTCACGTTTCGATGTTTTGCAGGCACTCCCGCACCTGTTCCTAAAAATTCTAATTCCATAAGCTTCTTTCCTTTCATCTCTTCCCAATTTTAGCGGAAAAGAAATCAAGTTGCAATTGAAGCTTGCGGTTTTTATTTCTCAGATTGGCGATCTTCTGCGTCATTATGAGAGTTTTTCCAGTCCTCTTGAACCCGTGCTTTGGTGGATTCTTCGACTTTCTTAGCTGTTTCAATCTCTGCTTCCACTTCATCGTAGTCAAAGCGCGTGATATCGCCGCCTAATTCATTCATGATCAATTGATTCAAAGGACGATTGTCTTCTTCATCGGCGATCAATAATAACCCGGTATCACCTACACCAATTTGATTTCCGACGTGTTCAAAAAGCATTTGCGCATTTTGGATCTCTTTTGCATCACGAGTAGCACCGATCATACTGCCGCCAAACCAGCCCAGCATGATTCCTAAAGGTCCGCCTAACACACCAACGAGCATCCCGATCAAACCACCAGTTGATGTCTTATTGTTCCCAGTAAAATCAAGAAAGTCCTCGACTTTAAATTGATGCACACCTTCATTGGTGTGGGTAAGGACCGCCATTTGTTCTCCTTTAATCTTTCGTTCCATATGCATCCGTTTCACTTCAGAAAAGGCTTGATACGCTTTGGCACTAGCATCAAAGTTCATTACAATGACTCGTTTTGACATAAAAATCGCTCCCTTTGGTTTATTTGTTCTTTTCTTTATTTTAACAGTAAATCATTTAAATGAAAAAAGAAACCAAAAAGACTGCTGATCATTGATTTCTTAGAGAAAATCAATGATCAACAGCCATAACCACTTCAACTATGAAGGATTTTTTTTTACAAATGATGTTCTTTTAAACGCTTATTCGACAAACTCGAATTCAAAATTACCGATACGCACGATGTCGCCGTCTTTGGCACCTCGCGCACGCAATGCTTCATCAACACCCAATCCACGCAATTGACGTGCAAAGCGCATCACGGTCTCATCGTGATCAAAGTTCGTCATTTGGAATAGTTTTTCGATTTTCTCACCGCTCAAGATCCAAGTTGCATCAGGATCGCGATCGATTGAAAACTCCGGCTCATCCGATTGGAAGCCGTAATGAACCACATCTTCTTCGATTTCTTCATCGTACAAGAGGAACTCAGGAGTGACTTCCAATAAATCCGCTGTCGCATTCAGCAAGGCATCGATTCCCTTACGAGTGACACCAGAGATTGGGAAAATCATTGGTTCATCCGCGAACTCATCCGTTTTTTCTTTTGCCAACTGCTCTTTGAAAAGGGCTAAGTTTTCTTCAGCATCTGGCATATCCATCTTATTGGCAACGATGATCTGTGGGCGCTCTAGTAAGCGCAAGTTGTGGGTCGACAATTCATTGTTAATGGACAAATAGTCCTCGTATGGATCGCGCCCTTCCATGCCACTCATATCGATCACATGTAAGATGACCCGCGTCCGTTCGATATGACGTAAAAACTGAGTCCCTAAACCAACACCTTGCGAAGCACCTTCGATCAACCCTGGCAGATCGGCTACTGCAAAACTACGACCATCAGTGGTCGTTACCATGCCTAAATTTGGCACCAGTGTTGTAAAATGATACGCACCGATTTTTGGCCGAGCAGAGGAAATCACAGAGAGTAATGTGGACTTCCCAACCGAAGGGAAACCAACTAAACCAACATCTGCTAAGACTTTTAATTCGAGCTCGATTTTTCTTTCTTGACCGGGTTCCCCGTTCTCAGCTAATTCTGGTGCTGGGTTTTTCGGAGAGGCAAACCGAATGTTCCCGCGGCCGCCCCGCCCGCCTTTTGCGATCACTAATGTTTGACCTTGCTCAATCAAATCCCCTAATAAGGCTCCTGTTTCAGCATCACGGACGGTGGTACCTTGGGGCACTTTGATGTAAGTATCATCTGAGCCACGGCCGTGCATTCCTTTACTCATGCCGTTTTCCCCGGGTTGTGCTTTAAAATGACGATTAAAGCGGAAATCCATTAATGTACGCAAACCTTCGTCTACGACTAAAATGACATCACCACCACGTCCGCCGTCACCACCTGCGGGTCCGCCGTCTGGGACATATTTCTCTCGGCGAAAAGCAACCATTCCGTCGCCGCCTTTTCCTGCTTTGACATCGATTGTCACTTGATCTAAAAACATGGACATTATTTGTCCTCCATTCTTTTTTTACTACCTTCTATACTTTTTGATTATCAGTTATCTCACCTTAAGTGGTTACTATTTCTCTAATAAGAAAGTCTATTTTATTGTAACGACCGAAACGCCTTTTGTCTATCTTTTCTCATGGGTTTCCATAAGAAATCGTGAATTCTTAAGGGTTATTCTTTGACAGTCACATCAAATCGTAGCAAACTTTTAAGTGTACCAGACACAATTAAAGGAGGAAACAAGAAATGACAGTAAAAGTTGGAATCAATGGTTTTGGACGAATTGGACGTTTGGCTTTTCGTAGGATCAAAGAAGTTTCTGCCGATATTGAAGTTGTGGCAATCAATGATTTAACAAGCCCCGTCATGTTAGCACACTTGTTGCAATTTGACTCGACCCATGGCACTTACCCTGGCACTGTAACTGCAACGGATAATGCTATCGTTGTCGATGGCAAAGAAACCAGAGTGTATGCCGAACCAGACGCAAGTAAAATTCCTTGGGCAAAAGAAAATGGCGTCGATATCGTTTTAGAATGTACGGGTTTTTACACTTCCGCAGAAAAAGCCCAGGCTCATCTTGATGCAGGTGTCAAACGAGTGGTCATTTCCGCTCCCGCCGGCAATATGAAAACGATCGTATACAATGTTAACTCCGACACGTTAACACCAGATGATACTATCATATCCGCAGGCTCTTGTACGACCAACTGTCTAGCTCCGATGGCCTACTTTTTGAATGAAGAATTTGGGATCGAAGTTGGTACGATGACGACAGTTCATGCGTATACTTCTACTCAAATGCTATTGGATGGTCCTGTAAAAGGCGGAAACTTAAGAGCCGCTCGGTCCGCTGCAGACAACACGATCCCTCACTCAACGGGTGCCGCCAAAGCAATCGGTTTGGTTATCCCAGAATTAAATGGCAAATTACAAGGCCACGCCCAACGGGTTCCGGTCGTCGATGGTTCTTTAACAGAATTAGTCTCAATTTTGAAAACCAAAGTAACCGCCGATGAAGTCAATGAAGCCATCAGAAAACACACCGTCGATAATCCGTCATTCGGTTACGATGACCGTGAGATCGTCTCGGGTGATGTCATTGGTACCACTCAAGGTTCTATCTTTGACCCGACGCAAACAGAAGTGACTACTGCCGGCGATTTCCAATTGGTGAAAACCGTCGCTTGGTATGATAATGAATATGGCTTTACTTGCCAGATGATTCGTTTACTCGAAGAATTTGCTCGTTTGTAAGTCAATGAGTAGGCAAAAAGTGCCGGTTCTGAAAAAAGAACCGGCACTTTTTTTATTCACTTGCTGGATGATCGTATTTTTCCAAGAAAGCCGCGATTTTTTCTTTGTAAAGCGCTGGATCAGTTTTGTAGCTTTTCGCATGCTCGGCTCCTGAAACGACCCATTTTTCTTTAGGCGCATCGGTCGCGTTATACAAAATATCCAACATCGCATAAGGAACAAATGTATCCGCATCGCCATGAATAAAAAAGATTGGACGCGTATTTTTTTGCAGTTGTTTGACTGCATCTGCTTCACCAAAGAAATACCCCGCTCGGATTTTTGTGACAAGGCTAGTGACATTCATCAATGGAAATGCGGGCAACCCAAACAATTGATCGAGTTGATAGCCTAGTTCTTCATTGACGTTGGTATACCCACAATCTTCAATGATAGAAGTGACATTTTTTGGTAAGTCTTCTCCGCTGGTCATCATCACTGTGGCCGCACCCATACTGATGCCATACAAAGTGATCGTCTCTTCAGAACCATTTTTTGCAAGTATTTCATCGATCCATTGCAAGTAGTCTTTACGTTCGTGCCAACCAAAACCAATATAATCCCCTTCGCTTTGACCATGCCCTCGAGCGTCTGGAACCAACACATTATAACCTAAATCATGATACATCTTGGCGTAGTCCGCCATCGTTTCTGCATTCCCCATGTAGCCATGCGCGATGATCGCCGTTTTTCCTTGATTCTTCTCCTCCGCCGGTAGATAAATGGCGGATAATTTTAAATCATCTTCAGAAGTCAGCTGCCACATCTCACGATTTGCTGCATCTGTAAACCAATTTTGCGCTTCGCTTCCCGTCTGATTTTCATCAGTACCCGGGGTATCTCCTTCCAAGAAATCTTTTTCTGAAGGAACTACCGCATAGTCGTAAAAATAGTTTCCAGCATATCCTAATCCCGCAATCGCTAATACAGCTACTCCGATGGCAATTTTCCAGCGCAATTTCACACTTGTCACGTCCTCTCAAGTATATAGTTTACATAATATTATTATGGTCTCAACATTCCTCATGGTAAGAACCCACTACATAAATTACCGTTTTTTACTCGTGTTTGTCAATCGCAAGCGCCCAAAAAGAAAAACCATTGCCAACAATAGGTGTTGACAATGGTTGATTCCTCGTAATGGCTAGTTGTTTTCGACCAATTTAAAACTTGACCAAGGTTTCAAAAATTCTAATAAGAAAAGCTCTTCTTCAGCGATTTTCCCAACGACATTGACCCGGCCGTCATTTTTCATTTCTTTCAAGGCGATTTGCGTCTCCCCTTTGTATTGTCCATAGCCAGCATTATCGATCAAGACATCTCCTCTTACCATATCATGGGTATCATGGGGTGGAAATTCTTTGTCTTTATAATAGATCCGGGTCATCGTTGAACGCAAGATGTATTCTGAACGATCTCCTCGGTAACTATGCAGATTATCAAACAAACAGATGCGTTCATCTTCAGTGATTCCATCAACCACATCAACTCTTAATGTCGGATAATCCGCGTGAAATGCTTCAGCCATTGCTGCCAATTCTGCTTCTGAAGCATAGGCATTGCCAACAGAGATATCATCGATCAAGCCAGTCAACACTAAATGTTTGACTTGCGTAGCTAGTGGCAAATCACGATGATCTTCTAAAGAGCATAAACCATCTTGTGTTGGCCATGGACCGAAGTCAGCTTCGTGAGAATTCACGAAAGCCATCGTATTTAAATTGTATTTGCGGAATTTTTCCGAACAAAAAACGAAATGGTCGTAGCCTAACCCTGAATAGCGATGAGGATAGAAATTATGCGAGCCTAGTAAATTTTCAGTATTAGGCGAATAACTCATGATGTTATCCACGTAGCTCGTACCACTGCTCATATTGATTTCTATTTTAATCCCGTAAGGATTGCGGGTCATTTTGGCTTCTTCTGAACCAGTAAAACCAATATCTAACCGAACACCGTAAGCCCCCATCTCATCAAAGAAGGATAAATCATCATAAGAAATACCTAGCTGTTCGAATAAACCAGGATTGATATCTACCATGACTTCCATTCCTAACTGATTGGCATAATCCACGACTTGTTTAAAGTCTGCCAAGACTTTTTCTTTGTCATCGTTGATTTGCAGCAAACTGGTAAATACCCGTTTAAAGCCGTATTTGTGTGCCAAGTCTAGATACGCTTTGTCCTTTTCAAACGTTGAGCGCTCTGGATAAATCGATATCCCTAATTTTCCCATCAAAAAAACCTCCTGTATATTCTATCCGTTTATTATAATGAATCCTCTTTCATTATAGCAAACATCTAAAAAGTGGTCTACACCTTTCCATCTGTTTCTTTCTCATTCCACAAAATCTGCGCTTTCTTCTACATCTTTTTTTTGTTATGATTAGCATTAAGAAAACTGGAAGGAATGAAAGAATGAAAAAAATCCTATTCACACTGACAGCAGCTGCTAGCCTTTTATTATTAGCTGCTTGTACAGGTTCAAGTACCACCGATCCCTCATCAAGCAATTCGGCAGAAAGCACGTCGACCTCAGAATCCGTTGACTTGAATGCCCTAGAATTGCCGCAATTATCAACGGATGTGCAAGAGAATGAAGCTTTAGTTGAAATGGTGACGGAAGAAGGCTCGATCAAAATCAAACTTTTCCCAGAGATCGCGCCCAAAGCCGTCGAAAACTTTTTGACCCATGCCAAAGATGGTTATTATGACGGCTTGACTTTTCATCGTGTCGTAGAAGAGTTTATGATCCAAGGGGCGACCCTAATGGTGATGGCACTGGTGGAGAAAGTATCTGGGGTGAAGGATTCGGCGAAGAATACTCAAACCAGCTCTACCACTTGCGAGGCGCATTAGCAATGGCAAAATCAAGTGCACCAAATAGCCAAGGCAGTCAATTCTACATCGTTCAAAATGATCAAGATGTATCCGACGGTCTAGCGATCCAACACTATCCCGAAAAAATCATCGAAGCCTATAAAAATGGTGGCACGCCGGCTTTGGACGGTAAATATACCGTCTTTGGTCAAGTGATCGAAGGCATGGATGTCGTCGATAAAATTGCGCAAGCAGAAACCCAAGACTCTGGCAATGGTGAGAATTCTCAACCGGTTGAGCCAGTGAAGATCGAAACGATCAAGGTCTTACAAGAAGCCAAAGAATAAATAAAAAACCGCTGAAAGCCCCGATTATCGGATGCTCCAGCGGTTTTCTTTTATTTTTGGTCGCCTACGATAAAGGTAAATTCGCACTCCGCAGCTTTTTTGCCATCCACTGTCGCTACTGCATCAGCAGTTCCAACAGAGCCTTTGATTTTGGTGATTTCAAAAACAAGTTTCATGGTATCTCCCGGAACAACTTTTTGACGGAATTTTGCTTTATTAATGCCGCCGATATACGCCGTTCTCCCTTGGAATTCCTCAGATTTCAATATTAAGATCGATCCTGCTTGTGCCAATGTTTCTAAAATCAAGGCACCTGGCATCACTGGATTTCCCGGAAAATGCCCTTGAAAAAAATCTTCGTTGATGGTGACATTCTTCGTTGCGATAATTTTTTTACCAGATTCGATTTCATCAACATAATCAATATAAATAATTGGGTAGCGATTTGGTATCAAATCCATGACTTCCGTTTCAGTCAATAGTTTTTTCATGGTGTCCCTTCCTTGCTTAAGAATTTATTATAGTTTGATTATCAAAGTATCATAGTTCAAGGAAATTCGCAACTAAATATTTATTAAGAAAAAAATAGTTTGACAATCAAACAATTATGCTTAATAATTAGAAATCAAGATAGTTTGATTTACTATTTGTCATTATACGTATTTTATTGTTGAATTTATTAAGGAGTGGAATTATGAGTTTTTTAACCGGTAAAAAAGTTGTCGTCATGGGCGTTGCTAACAAACGCAGTATTGCTTGGGGCTGTGCACAAGCACTAAAATCCCAAGGAGCCGAAGTGATCTACACATATCAAAACGACCGCATGAAAAAGCCTTTAGAACGCTTATTGGAATCTGATGAATTTGTAGTGGAATGTGACGTCGCCAACGACGAAAGCATTGCTGCCGCCTTTGAAACGATCAAAGAATATGCTGGAGAGATCCACGGTGTGGTCCATGCCGTTGCTTATGCTAATAAAGAAGATCTATCTGGCGATATTTTAAATATTTCTCGTGACGGTTATGCTTTAGCGCAAGATATCAGCAGTTACTCATTGATTGCAGTCACCAAATATGCCAAACCAATCTTAGCTGAAAACGCTGGTATCGTCACTCTTTCTTACTTAGGTGCCGAACGGGCAGTGCCAAACTACAACATGATGGGTATTGCGAAAGCTGCTTTGGAATCAAGTGTTCGCTATTTAGCTGCCGAACTTTCACCGCAAAAGATCCGTGTCAATGCGATTTCAGCTGGCGCCATCAAAACGCTAGCAGTAACAGGTGTAAAAGACTATCAAAAGCTGATCCAATTGTCAGAGGATCGGACACCTGACCATATTGGTGTAACGATCGAAGAAGTAGGTAATACTTGTGCCTTCTTGATCAGTCCATTATCAAGCGGGATTATCGGCGAAGTGATTTTTGTTGATAAAGGCGTTCATTTATCTTAATCAATAATTGTCATAGAAAAGTCTGCTATTTGCCTCTCCGTTGGCTGAGCAGGCTTTTTCTGAAAAAAATTATCATTTCAGAAAACCTCCTTTGCATTTCTATTTTATCTTCGTTAAAATAGATGCAGTAAGACTTGGAGGGATTCTATGAAACAACTGCTACTTGCAGCTAGCACGACCGATTCAAGTGGTTCCAGCATTACCGAACCAGCAGCTGCTCAACTCAATGCATTACAAAAATGGTGGGCGTCCATCGACTGGGAATCGATCATTGGCTTACTGATCCAAAAAGCATTGATGTTGCTTTTTTTATGTATCCTATTTGGTATTTTATTGAAAATAAGCAATATGATCATCGATCGAATCTATCGTTCCTATGAAAAAAAAGCCAGTTTCAATGTGAGTCGAATCAACACGATCCATACCCTGATCCGCAATACGGTTCATTACACATTAGGCTTCTTTTTGTCTATGCACTCCTTTCCACCATCGGCGTACCTGTAGGCTCGTTACTAGCCGGTGCCGGAGTCGTCGGGGTCGCACTTGGTTTAGGTGCCCAAGGCTTTATGAATGACTTGATTACTGGCTTCTTCATTATTACCGAGCAACAAATCAATGTTGGTGATTACGTCCGCTTGACCAATCTGACGCTTGAAGGTACGGTGACAGCAGTCGGGATTCGAACGGTCCAATTAAAATCCGTTGATGGAACCGTTCATTATATCCCAAATCGTAACATCACGACCATCAGTAATACATCAAGAGCCAATATGCAAGTCGTTGTCGACGTACGTATCTTACCATCTGAAGGCCTAGATGAAATACGTGCCATCATTGAAGAAGTCAATGAACAGATTGCTCAGCAGCATGAAGAAGACATTCAAACAGCCCCTACGGTCTTCGGTCTGGTGGATCTAGGGAACAACAACTTTGCGATTCGAACCACCATGTATGTGACCAACGGTACGCAATGGAAAATCAAAGAGGAATTTTTAGCAGCATCGATCGACGCTTTGACAGCCAAAGGCTATACGATCCCTAATGCGCCCATCGTCGGTATTTAAAAAAGGTTATCCCGAAACTGGGATAACCTTTTTTCTATACCACATGCAGTTCATCCGTCATCTTTGGGGCATCTTCTTTCGAAATCAGCAAATAGCGTCTTTCAATTTCATGTGCCAAATGATTGACGGATTTTAAAATCTCTTTGCGGGTGATGATCCCTACAAAGACATTGTCATCATCAACGATCGGCAAGAATGCTTGATCTACTAAAAGATGCAGCATACTTTCCAACTCATCGTTTTCCTTGATGCAATTCACGTTGACTTCCATGACGTCTGCCACAGTCAGCCCTTCAATATTTTCCATACTGAAGCCAGTGAGATCCATCATTCGTTCCACGATGTTTGAGAGGCTGATTAAGCCGACTAAATGGTCCTCACTATCTAGTACAGGGATCTTTGAATAGCCCACTTTTGATAAAACAAGCAATGCGTGACTCAAAGGGTGGTTATAAAATACCGATGCCACATTCTCTGCAGGCACCAAGAAATTTTCTTGATTCTCGAGTAATATTTTTTCTACGGTCTGTCCTATCAATCTAATTGCCTCCATTTCACAGCTACTCTTCTATTTTACTTGAAAATGAGAATAGAAAGTAGAAACCTGCAAAATTATAATGAAATTTTTACTTTTTGATTCCGCTTACTTAACGTGTGAAAACGAAAGCTAGCTCTGGGACTTTATGAAAGGAACGATCATAGTATTGGATTGCCCATTGTTCTGGCGTACTTTCAATAATCGCAAAGCTTTTGATTTGAATTTGCCCTCGCGGTTGGGAAATACTGCCAGGATTCAAGAAAATTCGATTCCCGACTTTCTCACAAGCAATTTGATGCGTGTGACCAAACAAAGCGATCGAGGCATCTGCTTGTTGCGCTTTTAAGCCTAATTTGGTTACGCCAAAACGAACATCCGCCAAATGGCCATGGGTCATATAGATGGTATCCAGCGACGTTTTAACGATACGCTCATTGGGAAAACCACCTCCGTAATCGCAATTGCCGCAAACGACTTGGAATGTTTCCCATAAAGGATCTGTATCAGGCAGTTCAGAGTCTCCACAATGCAGGAATAAATCGACTTGATTTTCGAATTCATTTTTAAGATCAACAAGAATCTCACGATCTGAATGATTGTCACTGACAACTAAATATTTCATACATTTTCTCCTTCTAGCCACTCCTGCCACTGTTCTTGGAGTTTTTTGATTGCTTGACCACGGTGGCTCACTCGGTTCTTTTCTTCTTGACTCATTTGGGCTGCGCTTTGCTCTGAACCATCAGGAATAAACAATGGATCGTAACCGAACCCATTTTCTCCACGAGGGATACGGCCGATTCTCCCCGGCCATTGGGCTTCAACCACCAAGCTATCTTTTCCTGGTGCTGCGAAAACTAACGTACAGTGAAATTGAGCACTGCGTTTGTCATCTTCGACATCCGTCAATTCATAAAGCAATTTTGCATTATTGGCAGCATCACTTTTTTGCTCACCGGCAAATCGAGCAGAGTACACACCTGGGCGTCCCCCTAATGCATCGACTTTCAGTCCTGAGTCATCAGCCAACACCGGTCTTCCCAAAATTCTGGCGATAGTTTCCGCTTTAAGGCGGGCATTTTCTTCGAAGGTGGTGCCGGTTTCTTCAACATCCGGCAAGGAAGGATAATCTTTCAAGGTGCGGACATCGTACCCTGCTGCCCCAAATACGGCTTTAAATTCCTTGGCTTTTCCTGGATTGCCTGTGGCAATGACGATCGTTTTTTCGGGAATCTCATAAGGGGGTTCATCTGGTAAAAACAGTGCCTCTTTTTGATAAGCAATCAATTCTTCGATAGCTGTTTTTCCGTAGATCAGCATCTCATTCAACTGCTGACCATCAAAGGTCGCTTCTTCCCCAGTTCCTTGCAATTCGACAAATCGACCGGATTCTGTCATCACCAAATTCATGTCGACAGCAGCTGAAGAATCTTCTTGATAATCGAGATCAGTCACACAGGTGCCATCTGGTAAGATTCCAACGCTGATGGCTGCCAAATGCTCCTTGATCGGGTCTTCCGTCAATGCTTTGTCACGCAACAATGTATCGATAGCTAAACGCAACGCAACAAATGCGCCGGTAATACTAGCTGTTCGGGTACCACCATCTGCTTGAACAACATCACAATCGACCACAATACTGCGTTCCCCTAGCTTTTCTAAATCGACCACAGCTCGCAAGGAACGAGCGATCAGCCGTTGGATTTCCATTGTACGACCAGAAAGCTTACCTTTGGCACTTTCTCGACGGTTACGAGTGTTGGTCGCTCGTGGGAGCATACTGTATTCGGCTGTGACCCAGCCTTTTCCCGTATCTCGTAAAAACGGAGGGACCCGATCTTCAATCGTTGCCGAACAGATCACGGTTGTGTCACCAAAAGAGATCACAACCGATCCTTCGGGGTGTTTGTAGACGTTGGTTTGAATTTCAACTGGTCTTAACATTGTTTCTTTTCTGCCATCATGTCGCATTTAAAAGCCTCCTAAATCAGTGTGAACCGATGAGATCGTGTCTAAATCAAGCCAATCATTGGCGATCTCATCAAATATTTTCGGTGAACCAGTAGTAAAAAATGCATGCTGCGGGTGCGGATCGTCCTGGCTCGTTGCTGCAATGGCGAAATAGTCCAACAAGGTACTGACTTCCCCACCGTTTCTGCCCCTGAATCAATGAGCTGGATATGGGCCCCCAATTCATTTTGGATCAAAGGGCGCAATAAAGGATAATGGGTACAGCCCAGAATCACCGTATCTAACCGCTTGTTTTTCAAGGGGCGTAACGTTTCTGCCACAATTTTCTTGGCAACCGAGCTATGGTATTGTTTGCTTTCTACGATCGGTACAAACTTTGGGCAAGCCAAACTGACGACTGACGCATGAGGGGCTTTCCCATGAAGGGCGCGCTTGTACGAGTCGCTTTTAATCGTTCCGTTTGTCCCAATAACACCGATTCGTTGATTTTTGCTTGCTTTGACCGCTGCTCGACTGCCAGGCAGTATCACGCCGATCACTGGAATATCCAGTTGTTCTTTGATTTCTTCAAGAGCGACCGCTGTTGCTGTGTTACAGGCGATCACCAACATTTTAATGTTTTTTCCAATAAAAAACGGGTCATTTGCCACGTATACTCGATGACTTGCTCAGCAGGTCTTGGGCCATAAGGGCATCTGGCAGTATCGCCTAGATAAAGAATCGATTCGTTGGGCAGTTGTTTGATTGCCTCTTTGACGACCGTCAACCCACCAACACCAGAATCGATAAAGCCAATTGGTCTGTTGTTTGTCATAGTTTCCATCCTTTACATGAAAGAAAGAGTTTGATGCATTTTTCTCTCTTATTCATTTTGGACTTTTTTTGTCTATTTTTCAAGTATTCCTTTCGTTTGCTAAAGAAAGCTTTCCCAAAAAAATACCAATCGGTACAAAAAAAGCCCCAACCATTGGCTCACAACCAGCAAGTTGCACTTGCATGGTTGAAAGACCGATCGCGGGGATTTTTGTCGATTGTTCATTTTTAGTAATCGTACTGACGTTTTTCCAAAAAACCTGAAAGCAATGACAGTGCATAACAAACCAAAAAGTATAAGACAGTCATTGCCAAAAACATTGGCAAAACATAGTTTGTATTTTGACCATAAATGATCCGGGCATGATGGGTCAACTCTGGTAAAGAAATGATCACGGCTAGTGATGTATCCTTGATCAAAGAGATCAACTGACTGACGATCGCTGGCAACATCGCTTTAAATGCTTGTGGCACGACGATACTGCGCAATACTTCAACATAACTTAATCCCGTTGATAAACCAGCTTCCATCTGACCTTTTGGCACAGAATTCAAGCCCGCTCGAAAGATCTCAGAAAGCATCGCTGATTCAAAAATCGTCAACGCCACCACCGCTGACCAAAAAATGTTAAAGCGGATGCCAATCTGTGGCAAGGCAAAGTAAGTGAAGAAAATGATCAAAAGCAAAGGCAAGTTACGAATAACATCAATCACGACACCTAGTACTTTAGAAAAGACCGGAATCGAGCTGAAGCGTAAAATACCGGCGATTCCTCCAATAATAAAGCTAAATAAGATCGAGAGGATCGACACTTCAACCGTAACACGTAAGCCATCGATCAAAAAGCGAATGTTAATCGCTGAAAAAGCTTCAAAAAAATCCATAGTTCTTTAGCTCCTTTCTATGAGCGGACAGCCCAACGCCGTTCCAAGTAAACCATCAAATAAGACAATGGCAGGGTGATAATCAAATAGAAAAGACCAACAATGATATAGGTATCAAATGTATTGAAGGTCTCGCTTGCGATCAAATCCCCTTGATACATGATATCTAATCCTGCGACCATCGCTAAAATTGAGGAGTTTTTGACGAGGTTAATAAATTGATTGCCTAGTGGCGGCACAACGATTTTAAATGCTTGAGGCAAAATAATGTAGCGCATCGCTTGACTATAAGTAAAGCCAGAAGACAAGGAAGCTTCCATCTGTCCTTTAGGAACCGTTTGGATCCCTGAACGGATCGTCTCGGCGATAAATGCCGATGTATAGATCGTTAAACCAATCGTTCCAGCTTGAAATCCGTCAAAAGAGACCCAATACATTGGCACAACAACATAAAAGAACATCACGATGATCAATAAGGGAATATTTCTAAAAAACTCGACATATGCTTTGGCGATCCCTTTGATGAAGCGATTGTCTGACAACTGAAAAATTGCCATTAAAGTTCCGATCAAAAGGCTAAAAAACAGTGCGATCAAACTCGCCATGACTGTATATTTAAAGCCTTCAATAAACTGACCGGTATAGGTTTGAAATAATTCAACCATTCAGTTTCCTCCTAATCTACTTTTCCTGATTCGTCTTCAGGGAACCATTTGTTGTAAATCTCATCATAGGTTCCATCTTCACGCATTTCCCGCAAGGCTTGATTGACAGCATCTAGAAATGGTTTTTGACCTTTGTTGATGGCAATCCCATAAGGCTCTTCGGTAAATGTTTCGCCAACTAAATGATAATTAGGATTTTCACTCGCCATCCCTAATAGGATTGCGTTATCCGTAGTCATAGCATCCCCTTGTCCTGATTGCAAAGCAGTAAAGGCTTCTGCATAATTTTCAAGTTCTAGGATTTGCGCTTCTGGTGCAGCCTCACGAATGTTTACAGCTGACGTAGAGCCTTTCACGACCAATACAGTGGTGTCTGCGGTCAAATCTTCAATCCCTTGGATTGGACTATCTTTTGCGACCAATAAAGATTGTCCTGCATCAAAATAAACATCCGAAAAGTCAACTTGCTTTTTACGCTCTTCCGTGATGGTCATCGTTGCGATGATCGCATCGATATTGCCGTTTTTCAAAAGCGGAATCCGAGTTTTTGAGGTAACTTCAACAAAAATTGCATTGCCATCACGCCCTAAGATTTTTTCAGTGATCGCACGAGCGATATCAATATCAAAGCCACGCACTTCTCTAGTCGCGATATCCATCAACCCAAATAGACGGGTATCGTTTTTTACGCCCCAAACGATCTGATTCGTCTCTTTGCTGTTTTCTAAAATATCAATATCTGCGGCACTTTGTCCTTTACAACCTGAGAAAGTCACAAGGGCAAAGGCTAAAACTAGAAAAGAAAAATTTTTTTCTTTTTCATATAGGTTCCTCCTGTCGCTTAATGATTTGTGACTTTGCTCAAGAATTGTTTTGCACGCTCGTCCCTTGGTGCGTCAAAGAATCCATCGACATCCCGTCGATCTTCTAGCACTTGGCCTTCTGCCATAAAGACGATTCGATCTGCTACTTCACGAGCAAAGCTCATTTCATGGGTAACGACAATCATGGACATTCCTTCACTGGCGATTTTTTTCATGACATCTAGTACATCGCCAATCATTTCTGGGTCCAATGCTGAAGTTGGCTCATCAAAAAGCAGCATCTCTGGTTTCATCGCAAGGCCTCGGGCAATTGCGACCCGCTGCTGTTGTCCACCGGATAACATAGACGGATAAGAATCTTTTTTATCCAACATCCCAACTCGATCAAGTAGTTTTTCCGCCAAATTGATGGCTTCTTGCTCATTTTGTTTTAATACTTTAATCGGCGCTAACGTAATGTTTTCTAACACGGTTTTGTTTGGATACAAGTTAAAATGTTGAAACACCATACCAATGTTTTTTCTAACTTCTGTCATTTTGACATCTTTATCAAATAAGTTCTTGCCGTTGACTAACAATTGACCACCTGAAATGGTTTCTAGTCCATTAATTGTACGGAGCATTGTACTTTTACCAGAACCTGAAGGTCCGATAACAACAACGACCTCACCTTTTTCAAATTCAAGGTTGATGTTTTTTAATGCATGGAACTTTCCGTAATATTTCTCTACGTTCTTAAATTCGATCATTGCCATTGATTCACACTCCTAGCTATTTTTAAAATTAAATGAGTAAATGGAAAGATTTGATTCATATTATAGCCCAATCTTTTTTCATTTGTAAAGGTGCTTTTCCAATGTTCCCCCCTTATTTCTGAAAAGACAAGTGCTATTTTACTTTGATGTGAGGTTTTTGTCCATGAAAATTTTTCTAACCTCGACAGATCACAAGGAGAACCTGTTGTTTCTTTTGCTAAAAAAAGGTAAGATAAACCATATAACAAAGGTAAAGGTGGAAAAAAAGTGAATACGATTTTAACTGGCGACCGCCCAACTGGCAAACTGCATCTTGGCCATTATGTGGGGTCTTTAAAAAAACGGGTCGAAATGCAAGCTGACCCTGAAAATCAGCTTTATATCATGGTCGCTGATATGCAGGCACTAACAGATAATGCGAAAACACCTGAGAAGGTCTCAGCGAATATTTTAGAAGTCGCTTTGGATTATTTAGCCGTTGGATTGGATCCATCAAAAACAACGATGTTTATTCAATCGCAAATCCCTCAACTCTCTGAATTGACGATGTACTACCTAAATTTAGTCAGTGTAGCACGCGTGCGACGCAACCCGACGGTCAAAGCAGAAATTGAACAAAAGAAATTTGGCGAAGGCGTTCCTTCTGGTTTCTTCATCTATCCAGTCTCTCAAGCAGCGGATATCACTGCTTTTAAAGCAAACTTAGTCCCAGTTGGTGAAGATCAAACCAATGCTGGAACAAACACAAGAAATCGTGCATAGTTTTAATTCTACGTATAGTGAAGTATTGGTCGAACCAAAAGCTGTTTTACCGCCAAAAGGTATGGGACGTTTGGCTGGGATCGACGGCAATGGAAAAATGAGTAAGTCACTAAATAACGGTATCTATTTAGCAGATCCAGCTGATGTGTTACAAAAGAAAGTGATGAGCATGTACACTGATCCAAATCACATCCATGTCGAAGACCCCGGACAAGTCGAAGGCAATATGGTCTTTACGTATCTTGATGTATTTGGTACCGAAAAAGAAAAAATTACTGAATTAAAAGAACATTACACCCGTGGCGGATTAGGAGATGTCAAAATCAAACGCTATTTGATCGATGTTCTGGAAGCCGAATTTGCACCGATTCGGGAACGACGTGAAGCTTTTGCGAAAGATCCCGGTGAAGTGATGAACTTATTAAAACTTGGTAGCGAAAAAGCAGAACAAGTTGCCGCCCAAACGTTAGCTGAAGTCAAAAATGCAATGGGCATCAATTACTTTGCTTAAAAAAATAAGCCTTAGCGGCTTATTTTTTTGTTCACAAATCGAGAATACAATTTAATGCTAAACCTACGAGCACACTCTGTGTTAGGTTTCACGAGCAAACTTCATCCGCAGACCGATCCATTAGGCAACTTGATTTGATGCGATTTCTTGCGAAAAAACCTAGAAAATTGCCCTAAAAATAACTTCGAAAATGCTGGTTAGAGAATCATTTTCTCAACCTTGACAGCGCTAAAAAAAGAACAGAACAAAAAAGCTGGATTGCCTTTGATAGTGAGATACTTTACGGCTCCAACCCAACTCCTAACATTTTTGCGTCATCTGAACATCTATTATAATAGTAGAAAACGTTCCCCACCTTCATTTTTTTCAAGGTGGGGAACGTTTTTCTTCATATTCTATTAGCGGATTTCTGCTTGAACTTTTTCTTCTAAGTTACGAGTAATTTTCGCTATTGCTTGATTGATCTCTTCATCCGTCAGGGTAGCTTCTGGATTGCTAAAGGTCAGGCTGTACCCTAATGATTTTTTGCCTGCTTCGATGTTTTTCCCTTGATAAACATCGAATAAGCGAATATCAATTAAGAAGCGACCGGCACTTTCGCGAATGATCTCCATCACGGACTGGTTATCGATCCTTTCATCAAGTAAGAGTGCCATATCCCGCGTTACTGATGGGAACTTAGAAACTGGTTGATAGACCAATTGTTCTGTTTTCGCTGCTAACAGTTGATCTAAGTTCAATTCAGCAACATAGGTTTCACTCACTTCATAATCTTTGGCGATCGATGGGTGGACTTGTCCCAAGAAGCCGATTTCTTGGTCATCTAGCAGGATCATTGCCGTACGGCCAGGATGCATCTCTTTGATAGCTGCCGTTTTTTGATAACGAATACGGTCGGTTAATGCCAACGAATCAAATAGATTTTCTAAAATGCCTTTTAAATGGAAGAAATCAACTTTTTGAGCTTGGGTTTGCCAGTCTTTCTCATAGATATTTCCTGTCAAAGCTAGCCCCAAGTGATTGACTTCTGTTGGCAGCTCGTGTTTACTGTCGCCTGTCTGATAAAAGACGCGACCAATTTCATACAAAGCAACACGATTGTTTTTACGTGCCAAGTTGTACGCAACGTCGTCTAACAAACCTGAAATCAGATTCAAGCGCAAGACGGCACGCTCTTCGGTCATTGGCCAATCCAATCGAGTCACTTGGCTCGATTTATCCGTAAATTGTTGTGCCTTCTCTTCCGTTGTCAAAGCATAGCTGATGGCTTCACTGACCCCGTTGCCTTCCAATAGCGTCCGAACTTCTCTAGTCAGACGTTGCGCTTTGGTTAGATGACCGGCAACCGTTTCTCCTTGCGGTAAAGTCGATGGCAAACGATCATAACCGTAAATACGCGCCACTTCTTCAATGATATCTGCTTCGATCGTAATATCCCAACGACGAGGTGGGACAGAAACAATATAGCTGTCTGCTTCTTGACGATGACCAAAGCCTAATGCATCAAAGATTTCTTGCACTTCTTCATCAGTGATTTCTGTGCCTAAATAGCTATTGATTCGAGCTAAAGTGATTGTAACCTCAACAGGTTCTACTGCTACTTGGGAACCTATTACTGCCCCTTTTAAGACCGTTCCACCAGCAAGTTCCGCAATCAGTGCTGCTGCTGCATCACAAGCTTTTGCAACCGTGGCTTGGTTGATCCCTTTTTCAAAACGAGCGGAGGATTCGCTTCTTAAATTGAATTTCTTTGAGGTCAAACGAATCGCTAACGGATCGAACAAGGCCGCTTCTAAAGCGACTGTAGTCGTTTTTTCCGTGATTTCTGAATCAAGCCCTCCCATGACGCCTGCGAGCGCAACGGGCGTGGTTCCGTTGGTGATAACGATGTCTTCTGGGGAAAGCTGACGTGTTTCTCCATCTAAAGTCACCAAACTTTCATTTTCTTTACCACGACGGACAAGTATTTCTTTGCTGTCGAGCTTTTGATAATCAAAGGCATGCAATGGTTGGCCAAATAATAGTAAGATATAATTCGTCACGTCCACGACATTGTTGATTGGACGAATACCTTCATTCATCAAGCGATTTTGCAACCATTGTGGACTTGGGGCGATCGTTACACCATCAATGATTCGAATTTGGTAGGCGGGTGCATCTGTTGCTTCAGTGACCTTCACCTGAATTTTATCGGCAGCAGCTACTTCACTTTCAGTAAGCGAAATTTCAGGAAACTTCGGTGTTTGGCGATAGATCGCACCGACTTCATAAGCAACCCCCGCATGCTCAACGCATCCGCACGATTCGGAGTGATCGACAATTCGATAATGTGATCATCCATATCCAGATAAGGAAAAACCGGTGATCCTGGTTCTGCTTCTGCTGGTAAATAATAGATTCCTTCCGCGTATTCTTTGGGAATCACGCTATCGGCATATCCCAACTCTTGCAACGAACAAATCATGCCGTTGGAAACTTCTCCCCGCATCTTGCCCTTTTTTATTTTTACATTGCCCGCGATTCGAGAGCCTGGTAATGCCACGATGACTTTGATGCCGCTTTTGACATTCGGCGCACCGCAAACGATCTGTGAATCTTCATCCTCGCCAATATTTACTTGGCAAATCGATAGATGGTCAGAGTCCGGATGCGGTCGGCAGTCGGTCACTTCTCCGACAACGATTTTTTTAAGCCTTCTTCAGGCACGTCAATACCTTCGACTTCGATCCCCGTCACTGACATTTTATCCGCCAGCTCTTTGGGTGTGATCTCAGACAGATCAAGGTATTCATTTAACCATTTATATGATACTAACATTTATTGTTCCCCCTTGAACTGGCGAATAAAACGCACATCATTTTGATAGAATTGGCGAATGTCGTTCACGCCGTAGCGCAGCATTGCCACTCGGTCAGGACCTAAACCAAAAGCAAATCCCGAATATTGGGTTGGATCAATCCCTGACATTTCTAAGACGTTAGGATGGACCATTCCGGCACCAAGGATCTCGATCCAGCCAGTTTGTTTACAAACATTACATCCGGCACCACCGCACTTGAAGCAACTGACATCGACTTCGACCGATGGTTCTGTGAAAGGGAAATAGCTTGGTCGCAAGCGAATTTGGCGATCTTCCCCAAACATTTTTTGCATCATGACTTCTAAGGTTCCTTTTAAGTCACCCATCGTAATATTTTTATCGATTACCAATCCTTCAATTTGATGGAATTGGTGGCTATGGGTCGCATCATCTGTATCACGACGGAAAACTTTCCCGGGAGAGATCATCCGTAACGGCCCTTTTGAAAAATCATGGGTCTCCATTGTTCTCGCTTGAACGGGTGATGTATGGGTTCGAATCAACACTTCCTCTGAAATATAAAAGGTGTCCTGCATGTCTCTGGCAGGATGATCTTTTGGCAGATTCATCCGCTCGAAGTTGTAATGATCTTTTTTCCACTTCATAGCCTTCAACGACTTGGTAGCCCATACCAACAAAGATATCTTCGATTTCTTCCATGATTTGTGTCAGCACATGGCGAGTTCCTCGGTCCATCTTTTTACCAGGCAACGTCACGTCGATGGATTCTTCAGCGAGGGCTTTTTCCAAGTTTGCTGCTTCGATAGACGTCTTGGCTTCTTCGATCGCTTCTGTCAAAATATCACGAATCTCGTTGGCATAGCTCCCCACCTTCGGCCGTTCTTCCGCAGAAAGATCTTTCATCCCCCGTAGAACTTCAGTGATGGGTCCTTTTTTCCAAGCACTTCCACTCGAATTTGATTCAAGTCGTTCATGGTTGGACTTTCTTTGATTTTAAGCAATGTCGTTTCCTTCAATGCTTCTAATTTTTCTTGTAAAGACATGTGTTTCCTCCTTCTATACTGTGAATAGTGTAAGAATAACAAGACTGGATTGACTGAATAAAGGGAATATCATTCATTTAAAGACAAAAAAGACATCATCCCTTAAAAAAGGAACGACGTCTCGTGTTACCATCCTCATTCGCGAAAAAACCGCGCACTCACTTCGGCTAACGACAGCAAAACTGCCGACTGACTGTAATCAGCAAGCTCCAGAAGTGAAATTCATTTTTCGAATGCAGGACTTGCTTTCAGTCTGTGACAAGTCTCCCTTTTTCTGATTCAGCCAAATTACTAGTTTCTATCAACGCTTTTTAACTATTCATTTAAGGTTAGTTTACCTAATTTCTGGTGAGAAATCAACTGCATTCTTCCTCACGTACCCATGTTTCTGCCCAACGCTTCACACTCATCATACTCTTTTCAAGAGCAATACCTCTTGGCGTCAAGCAGTAAAGATTGTTTTCTTTGCAGACAATTTCTTCCCGCTCTAATTCTTTCAAGCGTTCGACTAACACCCGATCACTCACTTGAGGAATCTTGTTTGCTAACTCAACAAATCTTTGTTTGCCGTCTTCAAGAAGGACATCCCAATGATCAAGCCGTTCCACTTTTTGCCTAAAATAGAAAAAGCTTTTTCAAATTTAGGACAAAGGGCATAATCCGATTCTACTTTTATCATTCTCCATCACCTCTTTTACCTATTATAGCATATGACTTACGAATTGTAAGAAACTAGGATCGATCAGTTAGAATGACACGATCATCTTAGGTTTTAACAGCACTAAATAGGTCTGTTTCACTGGTTTGTTCAACGCTTTCTCCAATGCTTGGCAATAGAGTTTCAATTGACCATAATATCGTTCGCGCATTTTCTTTTCAATCTGAGCCTGACTACCGAAAACATCATCTGTTTTAAAGTCATACAAAATGATTTCATCCGCCAATTCAATATAGCCATCGATAATTCCGTGGATCAAAAGCGGCGCATCTGGTTCGTCAAACTCTTCAAAGATCGTATCAGCCTCTTTTAGCATCGAAAACGGTTGTTCCCGCTTCACCAAATCAGAGGATCGATTCAGCAATTCACCTAGTTCAGTTTGATAAAACCACAAAATGCTCGATCGGTCAATTTTTTGGCGATTTCTTCAGAAAAAAATTGCTTTTTCACGAGTTCAGCAATCAGGAGCTCCAAAGTATCTTGATTTGGCGTCATTCCTAATGGGATCATTTGCAAAACCGTATGAGTTGCGGTCCCGATACTGCTGGCGAGAGGCTTCGTCTCTTGCAGAAATTTTGGTTTCGCCAATTCATCCTGTACGTAGCGATATTGCTGAGGATTCGTCTTCTCGGAAACCGACCGCCATTCCAACAAAGTGGTCTGTTGATCATCAGGATCATTATAGAGTCTTTTCAATTCTGATACAGATTGATAACTAGTCGTTTGGGTCGCTTTTTGATAAGGATAGCGATAGGCTAGGCGTTTCAAAAGATCATCGATATTGCTATCTGGCGCAAGCAATCGTTTAGGCTCCTCGACTGGCGCAAGGGTCTCTTGGACTTGTTGCGCGATCGTTTCTTGATTCCACCATGACAGACGAAAATGAGCAGGATGATCGATCGTCCGCTTGCGCTCTGACGCTTCAGAGAATACTGCTTCCATATCTGGATGGCGCATCAGGGTCCGTCCGACCCAATCCATCAAACTCCCCGGGCAACAAGGCGCAATGCAGGGTCAAGAACCATTTCGGCTTGCGTCAAGCCAGATTGCCACGTCTTAAAGGCATCCGCTTGATTTTTGTAGGAGCCCACTAAGAAAAGCTTCTGCTCTGCTCGTGTCAATGCTACGTACAATTTTCGCATTTCTTCTGATAAGGCTTTTTTCAAACGAACTTGCTTGATGGCTTGAAACGGCAGTGTCTCAAATTTAAGATTTTCTGTGGGTTCCACATATTGGATTCCAGCCCCCAGTTGTTCTTCAAAGATATAGCGTTTTTGAAAATCTTGGTAGTTAAAGAATTTTGTTGTATCCAATAAGAACACAACAGGGAATTCCAAGCCTTTACTTGCATGAACGGTCATCACTCGAACGGCATCTTCTACAGGAGTAGCCACAGGCTCCGCCAAATCCTTGTTTTTTTCTTGCATTTTTTCGATGAAGCGTATGAATTGGTACAAACCACGGAAACTGCTCTTTTCGTATTTTTCGGCTCTGTGGATCAATGCCACTAAATTTGCATAACGCTGCTGTCCTGCAGGAAGTCCCACAACATAATCCAAGTAAGCAGTATCTTCATAGATTTGCCAAAGCAAGGTCGGGATCGGCAGTCTGCGTGCTTCTTCTCGCCATTGATTTAGTTTAGCTAAAAACCCATCCACCGTTTGCCACAAGTTTGACGCTTCATGTTGACCATGATAATCCAATACTGCATCGTAGTAGTCGCCGGAACGATTGGCTAAACGGATTTCAGCTAATTGATCTTCTGTTAAGCCGACGATTGGCGAGCGCAAGACCGCCACAAGCGGGATGTCTTGGTACGGATTGTCAATGATTTGCAGCAAAGATACGACGGTTTGGATCTCCGTTGCCTGAAAATAGTTTTGAGCATCATTGACCGCCATCGGAATTCCAAACTGCTTAAAGACATCTAGGATAACAAGATTGTTTTTACGTGTGGGGGTCAACAAGACGATATCATTGTAAGTGATTGGTCGATTTGTTTTGGCTTTTTTGTCATAGATCATGAATTTTGATTCAATCAACTCTCGAATCTTCAATGCAGTAATCTGCATCTCACCTTCTGTTTTGTCATCGATCAATTGTTCTTCAGATTCATGCGCTTTTTCATATAACAAGAGCTCTGTGTCAAAGGCATCGCTTTCTGGAAAATGAAGAAAACCGGTAATCAAGGCTGCCGCCTCATCGTAAGGGATTTGGCCAACCCGTTCATCCATCAGCTGTTGAAATACTAGATTCGTAAAATCCAATACGTCGGAGCGAGAACGGAAATTTTCTGCTAAGACGATTCTCCGCCCACCATTCTCCGTTTCAAATGCCAAGTATTTTTCGATAAACAGCGTCGGATCTGCTAGTCGAAACGAATAGATCGACTGCTTCACATCCCCCACCATAAACATGTTGCCAGGGTTATGATCAACTTGTCTCACCCAATATAAAATTGCCTCTTGCAGCCGATTGACGTCTTGGTATTCATCGACTAAAACCTCTTCAAAGCGATCCCGATAATAGACCGACGCCTCACTTCCACTGCCGTCACCTTGTAAAATCTGCAAGGTGAAATGTTCCAAATCATTAAAGTCTAAACGGCCTTTTGAAAGCTTTCTTTCTTGAAATGCTTTCATAAACGCTTCGGTCATGGCCGCCATTTTCTCAACGACAGGTGCTGATCGATGAAGCAGTTCCATCATTTCAGCCGGCGGGTATGGAAAGGCCACTTTCAATTGCTCGACCAATTTTTTCGCATCATCTCGCAAAGGTTTAATTTCTTGGGAGAGTTCCTTTTGTTCTGGTTTGCGAAAAGCTGGGTAGCGACCAAAACGCAACACTTTGATCTGCTCATAGAAGCCATCAACATCGTCTGCATCCAGCAGAGCCTTTAAGGTTTCCACCACTCCCAATTCGGTATTGATCAATAGTGCTGCTTTTTCCATCGCTTCATCAGAACGGGCATAGTCTTGCGCCGCCTGCAGCAAATGCGCCGCTGTCTTCAAATTTTCTTGCAAAGTCGGTTTGATTTGCGATTGGTACAGGATATTTTCAGCAAAGGTTTCTTTACCGACATAGTGATCACTTAGATGAGCTAGCCAGTTGACGGGATCCGGATTTGCTCGGGCAAAGTCATAAAGAGACAGGATCAGATCCCCGACGCCTTCATCAGAACGATCACTAGAAAAATTTTCTGTCAAACGAAAGAAGGCTTCATCATTGTCTTCATATTGTTGATCTCTCAGCTGTGTCCAGATTTCTTCTTTCATCAATAAAATTTCGGTTTCATCGGTCATCATGCGGAAATTTGGATCTAAATCGATCAAATAATAAAAACGCCGAATCACCGTTAAACAAAATGCATGCAAAGTAGAAATGTTAGCTGTCGGCAATAGCTGCAGCTGACGGACGAAGTGCTGGCGTTTTTGCTCATCACTTTCTTGGTTGATGGCTTGTTGCAATGCCGCTTGAATCCGTTCTTTCATTTCTCGAGCAGCTGCTTCGGTAAAGGTCACGATCAGTAAAGAATCGATCGTCGTTCCTGCTTTTAACTTTTCAATCACTCGCCGAACCAAAACGGTGGTTTTTCCTGAACCCGCTGAAGCGGAAACGAGGATATTATCCCCTTTATCAAAAATGGCTTGCCATTGGGTATCCGTAAAGGTTTCATTTTGCGGTTTTAAAGGGATCTTACTCATCTTCTTCCTCCCTTAAGCGATGGATAATCTCATCTTTAGATAAGTTTTCTAAACGGTGGTACTCATTTTCTTTCAACAATACATCAAAATCACAGATGCTGCGAAACGGACAAAACTCACACGCCCGTTTTTTGTCTTTTAATTTATAAGACGGGTTTAAGGCGATCTCACCGCTTAATAGCTTCTCACCGCTTTGTTGCATGTTTTTACGATTGTGTTTTCTTAACAGCTCAAGCTCTTCTTCTGTATAAAACTTGTTTTTCGCCTGCGTCGTTTTTTGATAATCGCCGTTTTTGTCTTTTCGAACAGGAAATATCGGTGAATTTTTGCTGGCTTCAACATCCTCATCTAGCAACGGGAAAACAGCCGGTTCGTCAATAAACAACCCGTCATACTTGAAACGTTTTAAACGTTCTTCTTCACTGGCTTCTTGTCCGTCCAAAAGCGGATTATGCACATGCAGATAATATGCACCGGCTGGTCGCACATTTGGCGAACCAACCAGTTGGACAGCATCCGTCAATGCGACATCGAGATAGGTGATCAACTGCATCGCAAGTCCGTAGTAGGCTTCAGAAAGGTCAAAATCTCGGCTGCTAGATTTATAGTCAACAACAGAAAGCCATTGTTCTTCTTCCGTTTTCGCCGTATCGACACGATCGATCTTCCCCCGTACATGTAGTTTCCCACCAGAGCTTAAAGGCAATTCAATCCCGTTGATCCCATTTGAGCCAGCGATCTGACCGAATAGCACCTCCGTCTTTTCCGGACTAAAATGCATTTTTTGACCTTGTTTCGCTAAAGCCCACGCTACTCGCTGAATCGTCTTGCCTAATTGATACCGAATAAAATTCATCCGAGCAGAGCTCGTCAGTAAGCGATAACGGCTTTCGCCAAAAATTTCCTGCAAAACGACTTCCACAAATTGCACGCGTTGGTCAGCAGTTAACTGGGTCAAGGAAATATTTTCAGCAATCAGGACTTTGACAAAGCGGTCCAACGCATCATGGAAAAACTCACCGGTCATTGCTGGATTTAAGCCATAAACTTCCCGTTCTTTTAACCGTAATCCGTAGCTGACGAAATACTTGTATTCACACTGATAGAACGTCTCCATCTGAGAAATGGAGCTGTAGATCGACGGGCCATATAGTGCCGCAGCTTGTGCTTGAGACAAAGGAATCGGAATATTTTGATGAGTTTGGCTTTCAAATACTTGGGCAGCTAAATCTGTCCATTCCGAACGCAGCAGTGCTTGTTTCAGCTGCTCCCAAACCCTAGGCAAATTCTCTTTGTTTTTTTGCGCTTGCTGACTGAGGTTATTGATTTGATAGATCAGGCCACGATAACTGCCAACATAGTCTCTCGGGTCACTGACTAGCGTCAAGATCCCCCGCTCTTGCAGTGGTACATCCAAATGTTTGATCACGCGGTCTAAATAAGGCGACATTTTGATGTTTTGCTGGGTATCAAAATTAACGGCATAGGACAGTGATAAGTGTTCCGTTGCTGAAAGCAAGACCGAATAAAAGGCAAATGGCTCTTTGACACTGCCTTCCACCACTGTATCCCTAAGGTATTTTTCACCGTTGAACAACTGATTGAAATGCTGACGTTCTTCATTCGTCAGCAATGTTTTGTTCTCTATTTTTCTTGGCAACGCCGTTTCATTCAATCCCGGTGCAAATGTGATCTTCGCTTGTTTTGGACGAGCCAAATCAAGGCGGTTGACGTTGACCTGGTCGATCGCTGTTGGGATCTTCCCGAATGTGACATTTTCTAAGCCAGTCAATAAAACATCTTCAAAGAGCGCAAAATCAAAGGGCTCTTCTCCATAGATCGTGGCATATTCATCTAGCAAATCCATTAAAGCTTGCCATGCTTGTTCATGGTTGCGAGCTTGATCCAATTTTCCTTGTTGGATTTCCTGGTCTCGCCAATGCCGTAGTTGTTGCTCGACACCGGCATTCAGTAAAAAGCGATACAGCAGTTCTACGGCATCTCGATTTGTTCTAGCAGCCGTCAGCCAGTCAAGAGTATCAGCAACATCTTGCTTAAAGGCCCTACGCAACTGGTTGGTATACGCCGTCAAATCCACTTTGTCCACTGCTTCTTCTTCCGATTGTAAATACTCGATCAGTTCCCAATCTTCGTTTCTTGTCCAACTCGCTCCTTGAAAGTCATGGGCTAATGCTTTATTTTCAGTAATATCCACTAACTTACGAAACTGGTCACGCCCAACGAGCCAATCTGCTTCGGAGCGATAGGCTGCCGGTAAATAAAGTTCCGTTCTTAATAATCGCAAAATATCATTTAAGCGGAAACCATAGGATTGACAAGCAAAAAAAGCATTCAAAAACTCAACCAATGGATGTTGTGCCATCATCTGCTCTTCATCGATATAAAAAGGAATCTCAAACTCAGTAAAAATTTTAGGAATATACTGATGATAGACTTCTGGTTCGGCGATCAATAATTGGATATCACGATACCGTAATGTTGGGTACCGTTTCTTATCACTCATCATCCCGCGGATCGACGCTGCGATTTGACGGATCTCTTCTTCGGGATTCCCAACTTTCCAGACTGCCAGAAAGTCTTTGACGGAGGTCTGCTGATGATAATTGGCTTGTGATTGGGTCTGCCGCCAAAAAGTTTCTACTTCCTTGTATGCCTGCGGGATCGATCCCTCGTCTTCTTTGTCCACCTCTTGGTTGACGGAAAGTTTCTGATCTAAGTAAATGTTCACTTGATTGTCACGAGCAAAACTGATCAACTGATAATAGGTCCGTCCTGCTTCATAAAATAAATTCAATGGCGTGGGCATCTCTTGTGGGTACCCGCGATCCAAAATAAGATCAATCACTACATGACTTCTCTTCATCAGTACTTGTATCAACTGTTGCTCTTGGGTTGAAAAAGCGGAGAAACCGCTGATAATAAATAAGGCGTGGGAAAGATCTGGCGCTTTGTTCAAAGACAAAGCAGTTGGTATCGTTTGATCCACCCGGGAGTCTCCCAGCAAGGAACCTTCCAGAAAGCGTGTCAATAAGGTGAGCGGTTGTTCGACTTGCAAAGCACGCTCTAGAAGTTCTTGTTCAAATCGTTGAAAAATTATCGCCAATTCACTGTATTTCTTCTCTTCATCTTGGGTTGCACTGGGGGCAGCACCACCAGCTAATAAATCTTCGATCCCCAAACGGCTTGTATGCATTTCTTGATAGAACGCCAACAATTGTTGGATAAAACCCGCTTTGTTGATCTCACCACGGTATAAGACAAGTTCTTCTTCTAAATCCAAAAGCAGCTTGCGCATGATCATGGAGGCACCATTTTCAGTGATGGCATTTTGCGAAAGCAATCCTGTTTGCTGCAAATAAAACCAAGCCAAACGGTGAAAACTATACACTTGGGCTCGAATGGAAGCGAAATCCCCTGATTGATCATTTTTAAGTAATTGAAGGATCTCACGCTCTCGTTCAAATTTATTGTAGTTAGGAACGAGGAAAAACACTTCTTGATGGTCTTTTTCTAACCAGCTTTTTGCCTGCTCTATCACAGCTTGATCATGACGACAACGGCCATCACCAAGGATAAATCGTAAACTCATGAAAGGACTCCTTCTCTACATAGTTTTAAAAAATCCCCAAAAAACAATGAGCAGCTTTTCTTCGAAAGCGACGTTTTTGTCTAGTGGTCATTTTCAGAAACACGTTACAAAATCGGTAATACTCGTTCAATCTTTTCCTAACATGCCAAAATCGGCAATGGGCCAAAAAACAAATTTTACATCCCCCAAAATCGTTGATTCATCGATCAAGCCTAATTGACGGCTATCTTTAGAGATTCGGCGATTATCACCTAAAACCAATACTTGGCCTTCAGGAATGACTTCCACACCAAATAGACTCATGTCAAAGTCACTGGTCAAAGGAAAGCCATCGGTGACAGCCGCTTTGAATTCATCCAAATAGGGTTCATCATACGCTTGTCCATTAATGTACAGGGTATCGTTTTGATAAGCAACCCGATCCCCCGGCAAACCGATCACTCGTTTGATATAATTTTTCCCCTCTTCATCCGGCGCTTCGAATGTAATGATATCAAAACGCTCGATTTCCGTGTTCTTCAAAGCAATCACTCGCTCACCATCATGTAAGGTTGGATCCATCGAATCTCCTTTTACAATAACTGGGGTAAAGACATATTGTCTTAATAACAAAAGGAATAAGGCGAAGATCACGACAAATCCCACTGTTTTTAAAAGCTCTTTTATCTGTTGCACGTGTCCTTCACTCCTTGAATGTTTTTACTATTTTTTAAAAGAATCGAACAAACATTCTTATTTTCTATTCTACCATAAAATGATAGAAGCAGGACATCTCCTCTCTGGTTCTTTATGAAAATTTGGGGAATCATTAGACTTGCATATGAATTGTCATCTATTCTGATCCGTGCTACGGTTGAAATAGAACCCCTTATTGAAAGGAAGTGCCAAAATGAACCAACAGTTACCACAAGTGCCCACGAAGTTATTGATTGACGGAAAATGGCTTGAAGGAACAAAAGAGTCGGTTTCGGTTACCAATCCTGCCACGAATGAAGAACTGGTAAAAGTCAGCCAAGGAGGCATCGATGAAACAAAGCAAGCGATCGATGCCGCCGCGAAAGCCTTCACAGATTGGTCAAAACGTTCGCCTCGAGAACGAGCCGATTTGATGAACAAGATTGCTGATTTAATGGAACAAGAAAGCGACCGTCTGGCAAAGATTATGAGTATGGAACAAGGAAAACCATTCAAGGAAGCGGAGGCAGAAATCCAATCCAACGTGGATAATTTCCGTTGGAATGCTGCTGAAGCACAACGAGTCTATGGTGAAGTGATTCCAGCTCCTGCACACAATCATTGGCTGGTACGCAAAGAAGCCATCGGCGTTGTTGGTGCGATCACACCTTGGAACTTTCCGTCCAATATGATTGCTAGAAAAATTGCGCCTGCTATGGCAGTTGGCTGTACCCTGGTTATGAAACCATCTAAAGAAACACCATTATCAGCATTGGCTTTAGGTGAACTTTTTCAACAAGCGGGCCTTCCTGACGGAGTCGTCAATATCGTCTTAGGGGATTCTTCTGAAATCGGGAAAGAATTGACTGAGAATGAACAAGTCAAAAAAATCACCTTTACCGGCTCCACGAAAGTTGGGATGAAATTATATGAACAAGCTGCACCAACTCTGAAAAAAGTTTCATTGGAGTTAGGCGGCCATGCCCCGTTTCTTGTTTTTGCCGATGCTGATTTAGATTTAGCTGCTGAAAAATTAGTTGCAGCTAAATTCCGCAACAACGGTCAAGTTTGTACGTCACCAAATCGTATTTTTGTCGAAGAATCCGTCAAAGACGCTTTTACTAAAAAACTATTAGCGAAAATGGAAACCGTAACGGTCGGTAATGGTCTTGATAACCCCACCGTTGGTCCTTTGATCAATCAAGCTGGCGTTGAAAAAGTTATCGAACAGCTGGAAGATGCGGTAAACAAAGGGGCTGAAGTCTTATGTGGCGGTACAAAACTTACTGAAGGCGAATATGAGAAAGGCAATTTCTTTACACCGACAGTCATTGATGGCATCACTACTGACATGACTATTTACTATGAAGAAACCTTTGGACCCGTGATTCCATTGATCTCATTTACGGATCGACAAGCAGTCATCGCTGCGGCAAATGATACGGAATTTGGACTAGCCTCCTACTTCTTTTCAACGAATCTGCAAACAATCTCGGATGTAGCCCAAAACCTCCAATATGGGATGGTTGGAGTCAATGACATCGCGATCTCAAACCCGGCGGCTCCCTTCGGCGGCGTCAAGCATTCTGGCTTTGGTCGCGAAAATGGCAAATATGGTCCCGAAGAATATGTGACTGTCAAATTTATCGCCATTGATGTCCAGTAAGAAAAAAGTCAGGCGCGTTTGCCTGACTTTTTTCTTATAAAGCATTTTGTTTTACTAACATTAAGTAAGAATGTATACTTCACTTTAAGACAATAGAAAAGGTGGGAATACGATGACAAAATTTCTTGATACGATCAAACAACGCCGTTCAATCTATGGGTTAGGTAAAAATGTTGCTCTTTCCGACACAGAAATCGAAGACATTGTGAAAGAAGCAGTGAAAAATAGTCCAACTGCGTTTAACGCACAATCGCCAAGAGCTGTAATTTTATTTGGCGAAGCCCACGAAAAACTGTGGACATTAACAGAGGCTGCGTTAGAACCATTGACACCACCCGAGGCTTTTGAAGCGACAAAACAAAAACTTGCTGGCTTTAAAGCAGGTTACGGAACCGTTTTATTCTTTATTCACACAGATACCGTTAAAAACTTGCAGGACCAATTTGCCCTTTATTCAGAAAACTTCCCGGTTTGGGCGGAACAATCGAATGGGATCGCTCAAGCGAACGCTTGGACCGCTTTAGAAGAAGCTGGATTAGGTGCCAACTTGCAGCATTACAACCCTGTCATCGATGACGCTGTTGCAGCTGAATGGTCAATTCCTGAAAATTGGCAACTGCGGGCGCAACTAGTCTTTGGTTCAAAAGAAAGCGAACCGAACGAAAAAGAATTTCTAAGTGATGATGAGCGCTTCCGCGTGTTCCATTAATCCAATGCGCGACCTAAAAAAGACCCTTGATTACGGCCACATACGGCAGCAATCAAGGGTCTTTTAGTCGTTGGTTCCTTGATCATGGTCGACCAGAATATCGATCGGTGTTCCTTCATTCAAGTGCTCCGACAAAAAAACTACTAATTCAGCTAACGGCTGTTTGAATTTCATTAATGGTCCCCGCATCCCTTTTCGAAAATAGTTCATCTTAATAGGCTGCCCTTCCTTTTCTTGAAATAAAACGACCCGATCGATCTCTTGGTACAGTACCCCTTTAATACTCATTGGATGGACAATAATTCGATCAAGGGCTAACCCGCGACTGTCTAGCACAAAGCTTAAAAAGACAAAACCTGAAACGATTCCTCGCACCTGATTATCCAATTGGTCATCCATCATCAACATGGACCCGATGATCATTACTGAAAAGATCGTAATAGCGATTTTGCTTAGTTTGCGCTCAACAGCAAGAAAGTGAATCTCTTTGCGTACCACCAATAAATAGAGGTACAAAACAATCGTAAAGGCACACATCATTAGCGTTAAACCACTCATAATACTCTCCGTTCTGTTTTCTTTTCCCTATTTTACCAAAAAATGATCTGTTACAAAAGGCTTAGCCTATTTCCTAGGTTTTTTGATATCTATTTTCACCAGAATTCGGTACAATAAGAAAAAAAGGAGGAATTATCATGAATGCATTTTTTGATAAATTACAACGCTATGACTTGCTTCGTGCCGTCGTATATATCGTCTTCGGCTTCATTATCTTGATCGCACCACGATCTGTCTTTAACACGATCGTTTATCTTGTTGCCGGATACATCGCATGTCTAGGGATCATCAGCTTGTATACGAGCTACAAAGAAAAACAAAAGGGCTATTACAATGTGCAATCGGTCTCTGGTATCTTACTATTGATCGCTGCAGCTGCGATTTTAGTTTTTGCTAAAGGGTTACTTGCTATCGTACCATTTTTCTTGGGAATCATGATCACCATCAGCGGGTGCACCCGCTTAATGGCAAGCTTTAACCAAAAACGCATTGGCTTACCTTACATCACGAGCTTAATCATCAGTCTCTTGATTATTGCTGCTGGACTCGTTCTTGTATTAAATCCATTTGCGACTTGGCTATTGTTCTTCCAAATTTTTGGTGGTATCTTGATTTTCATGGGGGCATCCGACGCTGTTAACCATTTTCAACGAAAAAGAGCTTAATAAATGAGAATGTTTTAAAATTTCCTTTGAATCTAACATCTACATGTAGACTTTTCCCGCTATTCCTTTTAAAATAGGAGATATCAAACAGTCAGTCCATTGAGAGGCGGGAGGTGCGACATGAAGAAAATCAAGCAAGAAGCAAAACATCCAAATGATGTGCCGGTAATTTTTTTGACCGATGCAACTGGCAAAGTCGTACGAAAAATCTCGATCAATGAGTGGCGTGCGTTAAAAGCGAATCCAGACCAAATCGAAGAACTTGATATCAAATTGTATCGTGAAGCGATCAGTTTCTATCTTCAAGAAGACTATGCGAAAGCAAAAGATCTCTTGCATTTCTTGATCAATAAAACGGACTATAGTCATTACGAATATGTTGAGCGGTTAGCAAATATCTATCGCATCGAAAATCGTCCTGCTAAAGAAAAAGTCCTATTGCTGACTGCTTATCATGCAATCAAACCGTTAGAATCCTCTGAAGGAATTCTAAGAAGGATCGAAAATCGATTACAAAAAATCGATGCCTTTGATTTTCCAACTTCGACACAATTCAGTCATTAAAAAAAGCAGCTATCTTTCGATAGCCGCTTTTTTTATGCTTCTGGCAGTTTACGCAAAAGGCGCAACCCGTTGAACAATACAATCAATGTACTGCCTTCATGGGCAAATACCCCCAACCCAATGTTCATCATGCCGAATAGATTCAAGCCGACTAATAAAGCGACGATAAACATGGAGAAGAAAATATTTTGCCAAATGATCCGATCCATCTTCTTCGCTAAGCGATAGGCATATGCAAAACGTGAAAGGTCATTCTTCATGATCACTGCGTCTCCTACTTCAATCGCAACATCTGACCCTTCCCCCATCGCAAAGCCGATGTCTGCTTGAACGAGTGCAGGAGCATCATTGATACCATCACCCACCATGGCGGTTTGTCCGTATGCTTCTTGGAGTGCTCGTACCGCTTCCGCTTTGTTCTCAGGCAAAACATTGGCAGCCACTTGGTCAACCTTTAAGCGCTGACCGATTGCTTCACCAGCAGAGGCACTGTCTCCGGTGATCATAACAGTATGGATACCTTCATTTTTCAAATAATGAATCACAGAAGCTGCCTGTTCGTTCGGCTCATCCATCAATGCGATGATTGCCGTAACCTCTTCGTTGATGGAAAACACGACCATTGTTTTTCCTTGCGCTTCCAATTGACGGTACTGTTGCTCCATCAAACCCGTGAACTGGGTGTTTTCGGTTCTTTTTCCTAATCGATAGGTTTTTGTTCCTGCGACGGCACCTAACCCGGAACCAATCTCGTTTGTGACAGTCAACTGTTCGATTTTTCGTATTTTCTCTGTCTTCTCGAAATAAGTAACGATCGCATCTGCTAATGGGTGGTTGGCTTGCTTTTCCATCGAAACGATGATTGCTGCTGCCTCTGCTTGATCGATCCTATCAGCGAAAACGGCTTCGGTGACGGTAGGTTTTCCGACGGTCAATGTTCCCGTTTTGTCAAAAGCCACCGCTTTGATCTGAGCAAAATTAGTCAAGTAACTGCTCCCTTTAAAAAGAATCCCTTTTTTGCTAAATTTGAGATCGCCGACAAACTAGCAGGGACAGCGCTTGCCGCTAAAGCACAAGGAGAAGCGGCAATCATCATTACGATCCCACGATAAAAACTTGTATACCAATCCCAACCAAATAGAAACGGTGCAGTCAAAATGAACAAAGGGACTGCAATGAAAACAACTGTTACATAGATTGGTTCGATTTTTTTGATTCGTGTTTCGGTCGGTGATTGATTTGATTGCGCCGCTTCCACCACTGAAAGAATTTTTGCGAAGACTGTTTCAGAGCTGTCTTTCGTGACTTCCATCAAAAATGTGCCGTTTCCATTAATCGTACTCCCATAGACTTCGTCTCCTGTAGTCTTTTCTCGAGGAATACTTTCCCCATTGATCGAGGCTTCATTGATGGCACTCGTTCCAGAAAGAATTACGCCATCTGTTGCTAACTGATCACCAGGCAGCACTTGCAAAATATCCCCTTTTTTATCTCTGAAGCGGCAATTTTTTTGGTTTTTCCATCTGGACCCATCAAACGGGCTTCCGTGGGATTCAGTTTGAGAAGATTGGTGATTTCTCTTCGACTTTGGCCCTCGGCGTATTCTTCTAAGAAGTGAGCACCTGCAAAAATCAAAATCAACAAAGCGGCTTCATTAAAATTTCCTATGACCATGGAACCAATCGCTGCCAACAACATCAAAAGATGTACATTCGGTGTGAAGCGCCGATTGGCTCTGGTACTTTTTATGGTATCTTCGATCCCTTCCCAAGAAATGTGATAGCCCGCTAATAAAACCGCTGCAAAATAAAAACCATCTTTCACCCATTGGTTCGGAACAAAAAGTGCCAGTATAAAGAGCAGTAAGCCTGCAAAATAAACGTTACGCGGAAGAGTCCCATGATCGTGAGTATGAGAATGTCCCTCCGTTTTTGTGTGATTATGTTGACAAGTATGTTCAGCCATCATCAAAACCTCCTCTAGTCCATCTAACATATGAACAATCAATCATATTTATACACTTATTATATATGAATAAACAATCATATGTCAACCGAAAGAAGTTTTTCTTGTGAAATGTAAGCGTTTTGGGTTTTGTGATTCTTTACGGCATGCTAGAATAAACTTAGGAGAGAAAGGAGTGTTGGTTATGAGAACATTTACTGGCGGTATTTCACTAAGTCCCCCATTAAAAATGTTAAAAGAAAAATTAATGATCGAACAAGATGAAATTCTTACCTTTTCACCCACGATGGTTTTTATCCCTTTAGCACAACATATCGGTGCCCCGGTGGAACCGATCGTTTCCGTTGGCGATTATGTCAAACAAGGGGAAGTGATCGCTGAGACTGATGCGTTTGTATCTGCCAAAATTCATGCATCTGTTTCGGGTAAAATCGTCGACATGGTCGATTGGCCGAATCAAAACAATGAAGAAGGAAAAACCATCATCATTGAAAACGATTATGCTTACCAAAATGATTTTTTGTCTGTCCCCTTCGACTGGCAATCTGCTGCTAACGAAACCATCCTCAACAAAATCCGTCAAGGCGGCATCGCCGGCAAAGGCGGTGCAACGTTTCCCACCCATGTCAAATTCAGTATTGATGAAACAAAAAAAATCCATACTTTGATCTTAAATGGATCTGAATGTGAACCGTTCCTACGCAGTGATGCTTTCTTAATGCAAAAAGAAGCCAAAAAAATCATTCACGGCGCAAAGATCGCCCAAAAATTATTAGCTGGTCCAAAAATTATAATAGGCATCGAAGATGACAAACCAAGAGCCATTTCAGCTATGCAAGCCGCAAGTGCAGAGGATGACACGATAGAAGTCGTTACTGTCCCAACTGTTTATCCAACCGGTGGTGAAAAGCAGTTAGTAGAGTTATTGACCGATCAAGAGGTGCCATTAGGTGGTTTGACTGCCGATATTGGCATCGTCTTGATCAATGTTGCCACCAGCTTTGCCATCGCCGAAGCGGTCTGTTATGACAAACCGTTGATTGAACGCTATACAACCGTTACCGGCGATGTTCAAAATCCCTGCATCGTCAAAAATCCGTTAGGAACACTCGCAGGAGAATTGATCGACTTTGCCGGCGGCTTTCAAGGCGCCCCCAGCAAATTGATTCTTGGTGGACCAATGATGGGAAAATCCGTCAAAACCTTGAAAGTTCCGGTCACCAAAGGCAGCAACGGCATCGTTGTTTTTAATGAAGAAACCGATTGGCTCTATGCCGAAAACCCCTGCATTCGTTGCAATAAATGTGTCGAAGCTTGTCCGATGCGCCTGATGCCGATGGAGATCGATCAGTTTTATCGAGCGGGGGATTATCAAAAATGTGAAGAACTGTTGGCAGAAGCATGTATCAATTGTGGTGCCTGTACCTTCGTCTGCCCAGCCAAACGTTCCTTAGCTGCCAATATCACTGCCGCAAAAGGCAAAGTTGCCCAGCTGCAAAAGGAGGCGAAGGAAAGTGCCTGATTACTACAAGGATTCTGATAGTGAGCGTCTCTTTCAACAGCGGAAAAATCAAGAAACGCCCCCAGCCCCCATATTCGCAGCAATGACGAGACCATTAAGATCATGGGGTGTGTGGTACTAGCCCTATTACCAGCAGTTTTATTCTCTGGCTATCTTTTTGGGCTCAAGGTATACGGTTTGTTTTTCATTGCGCTAGCTACGGCGTTTTCTGCCGACGGTCTTTGGTCCTATCTTGTCAAACGGCCGTTTCGCTTCGATTTAAGCATCGTCGTGACGGCCTTGCTTTTAACGATGAACCTCCCACCAACCGCACCTTGGTATTTCCCAGTGATTGGTGTAGCGTTTGCCGTAATCATCGTCAAAGAATTTTTTGGCGGTATTGGTTATAATTTTCTAAATCCAGCCCTCGGCGGTCGAGCCCTGTTGATTGGCTTGTTTTATAACCAAATGTTTCTAATCAGTTGGCCTGATCCACCATTCGGTAGCATCGCACCAGATGTCGTTTCGCAGGCTACAGCGAACGATGTTGTTTCCGGTGCTACGCCGTTAGCTGTCATGAAAGCGGGAGAAACGTTGAGTGGCTCTGAACTAGTAGATGCCTTTTTAGGATTTACCGGGGGCGAATCGGTGAAACCAGTGCCTTACTTTTACTGTTGGGTGGAATTTTTCTCGTTTACAAGAAAATCATCTCCCCTCGTATCCCATTGATTATCTTTGCGACGATCGGGCTCTTTGCTTTTATCCTTGGTCCAGAAGGACTTTTTACTGGCAGTTGGCAAACGGTCATCGGTCATATCATCAGTGGTGGTGCCATGTTGGGTGCGATTTATATGGCGACTGATTATTCTTCGACACCAGGAACAAAAGCAGGAGAAAATCTTTTTGCCTTAGGCGTTGGCCTCCTCGTTGTGCTCTTCCGTTTCTTTGGTTTTACAAATGAAGGCATGAGCTATGCCATCTTGATCATGAATTGTTTCACCCCACTTATTGATCGCTTCTTACGCCTTCGCATATTAGGGGAAGGAAAAAAGACCCCGTTCAACCTTAAAATCATGAGCTAAATCGCAAAAAAGGAGGGTTCCTTATGATGATCGCCAATCGGCTAGTGGTCTTTCTAGTCATTCTACTCACAAATTACGCCTGTCAAAATTTGGCGCCGACCGTCAAAGAGAAAAAACCGAACGTGACGACACGGGTGGTTTTCCTCTCAGGGATCATTGCGGTCGCTTACTTGTTCAGTGGGTTAAGCTTTTATCTTTTACTTCAAAATCGTTTCGTCTATGGCAATCAAGTGGTCACCAACTTGGTAAGTGCTGCCATCATCGCCTTGATTACGGGGGCTTGTGTTTACTGATCGTTCCAGCAAAAAACCGTTTCTTGACGAATGATCTAAAAAAGACGATCCTAGTCAGTGTCTTCTTGCTGACGATCGCTACCGTGACCCAATTTCCCTATACCGATTATTTAACCAATTTATTTGTTGCTGTAGGCATGTATTTCCTCTTTTCTTGTGCTTTGTCAGGGGTTCATACACGGAATCAAATTGCCGCAATTCCGCCAATTCTAAAAGGTTTCCCACTGGATATCGTAACACTTTTTCTATTTTATCTGAGCTTTTCCTTTCTCAACGGTGTCTTCTTCAACTATTTATTCTAAACAAAAAGCAAGTCCCGCCTTGGCAGCGGAACTTGCTTATTTTTTGCGGAATAACTCTCTGAAGGAACCGATCAAAAAACCAGTCGAAAAAGCATTTTGTGCTTTTTGTTCTTTTTCAGCAGCGATTTTTTGTCGGGTTCGCAGCCCTTTATTGGCATTTTTGGACTTCTTCCCTTCACGGAGTTCTTTCGAAGCCTTTTGAAACTCATTTGAGAAACGATTATACCCAACCATTCCTTTTGCCCCCTTTCTTTTTACATGGCACTTAATAACGAGGATTTACTATAGGAATTGCCTTTCTGATGCAAATCAGGTAACATAACAGACAGAAAGATGATTTACCCTAGGTTTATCAGAAAGGAAGATTCCATGAACGAAACCCACACTGGATTGTTAGTCAATAGCCGCGTTTTTCAAGAAACGCCAATGATGCTGACAGGTATCCAACTTTTAGAAGACCACAAAATCGTAAATTGCATTATTAAGGATCGCTACTTAGCCAGCTATGTCTTACGCCTTCCATTAAATAAATACCAATTAGAAGTCGAAGGGAAATGGAACAAGCGGGAACAGTTAGTGATCAAGCATATGAAAATCAAGAATATCGATGAGTTTATTAAAATCGTCGGTACGCCAGAATAACAGGACTCACGAAAAGCAAGTGCAGGCAACTGCCCTTGCTTTTTTTCTGAAAAAAATCCAGCTGATTTTCCTCTCTATTCCTCCGAAGTCTATCGCGACATTCTGGTAAACCGATCGATCAAGGCTTTTTGCTCCTCTTTGATACCGATCGCCAACGGTTTGATCATTAATTTGACAGTGGTCGAAGGTGTCTGAATCTGGACTTTTTTATTTACCACACCGCCTAATTGTAATTTTGTAATCTCATGGATCATAATTGTCTGCATCCCTTTTTCATGAAATTGTAGATCTAACTGAATCAAGTGGATTTTTTCTTCGTCAACCACCACGATAAAATACTTTGGGGTTGGCAGGGCAATCACTTTGGCTTCCTCGGCATAACCAGCCAGTTTTCCATGGAACTTCGCGCGGTAGCTTTCTAAATCATCTTTTTTTACGATCCATTTCATCAAAAGCCACATCCTTCCTTAGATACCTTAAGGATACCTGCAGAAACCGCTTTTGCACAACAATATGCCTGCTTGTTTCCTCACATAGCCCCTTTTATCTCGTTTGATCGTCAAAGGCTTTTCCTCTAGTCATGGACGTTTTTGCCTGACACTAGCAAACGCAACAAAAAAGCGAAGCGCTTAGTGCCCTTCGCTTTTTTTTTTTCTTTGGATAGTAGTGTTGGAAAAGCCGTAGAAAGATCGGTGCTAGTAACAAATAAAAAATGCCATTGCCTGCTGCGTGCAGGGCATCAAAGTTCAATCCTTGAAAATAGTAAGCCCAAAAACTAGGAAACCCGTAAAGTTTGACACTGATCCAAGATATCACAAAGCCATAAGCAAACCCTGCAAACACACTGTAGCTGACTTGTAAAAGCAACCGTTTCATAAACAGCTTGCTTTTTGACAACAGATACATCCCCAAAATAATGATTGCATAACTAACTAATTGAGCGATCGTCCATATTCCCATTCCCATGTAAAAATTGGTAATCAGCATCGAGAGCAGACAAACGATCAATCCACGACGAAGACCTAAATGGATGGTTACTAATAAAAAGATCACCGTCATTGGTTGAACATTGGGTAAGGGTTGAAAAAGAGTCCTGCCGACGACGGCCGCTGCCACAAGCAGCCCTAAATAAGCAATTTCTTTTCCAGCAAATGAAAGTGGTTTATTCGAATTTTTCATAGGTGAAAACCACTTTATCGTTGTTTCCTAAAAAGGTATCATCCGCCCCAGTTGTAATCATTTCATCATTGATTGTATACGTCCAATAATAGCCAGCTTTTTCATCTTGCGCTAAACCGTCGATGCTGGTGATCATCCCTTGATTTTCTTCCAAGTCAAAGTTGTCTTTCATGATGGTCATCAAAGAAACCCCTTCTTTAAAAGTGACCGTTTTGGTTTCAATCTCCTGGTCTTGCTCTTCACTTTTATTATTGAAGCTGATTTGGGCAGTGCGCTCTTCAGCATTTTGTTGGACTGACGAAGAGTCACTGGAGGAGTTTCCCGCATCCATCGATGGTTTGGCACAGCCGGCAAAAACCAGACTTAGTAAAAAAATATAACTAAAGATAACTGTTTTCTTCATAATAATGGCTCCTTTGATTATTTTTACAACACCTTATTGTACTAAAAATAAATAAAAAAGGCGAAATATTTTTGTTCCTCTCTATAGAAAGCATTGTAAAACCATGAGACTATGGGTATACTAGCTTCAATCATTCGTAAGAAGAAATGAAGGAGTGTTGGAAAGATGGATAGAAAAAAAGCGTCCTGTACCACTTTACTAGTAGGAAAAAAAGCATCGATCGACGGCTCGACCATGATTGCCCGTAATGAAGATTCTGGAAGCGGTTCGGAACCGCAAAAATTCGTCGTTATCACTCCAGAACAGCAAGGAAATGAATTTTACGCCGTTTTAAGCGGCTGTCGAATCCGTTTACCTAAGGATCCCTTACGTTATACTTCGACACCTGAAGCAGATGAATCCCAAGGAGTCTGGGCAGCTTCAGGAATCAATGAAGAAAATATCGCTATGACTGCGACAGAAACGATCACAACCAATTCACGCGTTTTGGCTATTGATCCATATGTGGAAGATGGTATCGGGGAAGCTGATTTCGTCAGCATCGTACTGCCTTACATCCATTCCGCTAAAGAAGGTGTTTTGCGCTTAGGGGAACTCTTAGAAACCTATGGTACCTATGAAGCCAACGGGATCGCGTTTTCTGATGCCGAGGAAATTTGGTATATGGAAACCATCGGTGGACATCACTGGGCAGCTGTTCGTATACCAGATGATGCCTATGTCGTGGCACCCAATCGCTTAAACATTGATCACTTCGACTTCGCCTCAGAAATGACCTTGTGTTCGCAGGATCTCGAACAGTTGATTGAAGACTATCAATTAAATCCTGATTTTGAAGGTATCAATCTACGCCATATTTTTGGCAGCTCATCAGAAAAAGATACCCGTTACAATAACCCGCGGGCATGGTACATTCAAAAACACTTTAGCGGAACAGCTGCTGAACCGATCGATCAAGAGCTCCCGTTTGTATGCTACCCAAAACAAAAGCTATCCGTGGAAGATGTAAAATGGGCATTGAGCTCCCACTTCCAAAATACGCCTTTTGACCCTTACGGTACAGGGACCGAGACACAAAAAACACAATTCCGATCGATTGCTCTCAATCGCAACCAGCAAGTCCATATTTTGCAGATCCGCAACCACGTGCCTGCAGCAATCGCTGGCATTCATTGGCTCGCCTTTGGTCCCAATACCTTCAACGGCGTTGTGCCATTTTATGCAGCTATCACTAAGACCCCACTTGGCTATTGCGATACAACAAAGACCTACGATCCAACAAATAGCTATTGGTTAGGACGCACCTTGGCGTTGATTGGGGACAGCGACTACGATCGCTATAGTGATCTTGCCAACCGTTTTGAAATGGAAACGATGGCGGCTTGTCGCCGCATCCAACAAGAAACTGATTGTAAAGCTTCCGCTGAAAAGGAGCCTACTCGTCTGCTTGAAGAAGCCAACGCTGAGATGGCTGAACTGTATTTAAAAAATGCAACAACGTTACTAGGAAGAATGGTGGAGTCTGGCAGTAATAAAATGGCCTTGCGTTTTTCTTTAGCCGATTAGTCAATCGCTGAAAATAAAAGGATTAACAAAAACTTTACATGGAATTGCAGCAATCTAAACATTGCTCTCCTATACTAAAGATACCAATTCGTTTTCTTTTTCCTTGCTGGTACAAATCAAGCAATTGATTTGTACTGGTCCCCCTATGGAAGACCAATTGGTAAAAACCGTTGGGAGGAATGAACATGAATACAAGCATTTATCGGACTGTCACCAACGAAATTGTTAAAGGTGAGATCATCAAGAGCAAGAGTCAGCAAGATATGCTGATCATTCAAGACAAAGAAGGTTATTTCCATGTCGTTGAACCACTCCCCGTTACTACTGCAATGACTCCCCGCACGACGAAATAAAAAAACCACTGGCGATCAGAAAGAATACAGGATCTTCCTGATTGCTCAGTGGGTTCTTTTTTTAGGTCAAACTCAATGTGAATCGTTTCAAGCCATCAATGAGTTTTTCTCGCGAACAGCCAATGTTTAGGCGCAAAAAATTTCTCCCCTCTTTCCCATAGATTTCCCCTGACATAATCGCGACTTTCCCCTTACGAATCATTCGTTGCTGCAATTCTGCCATCGTTAAACCCATTGCTGTACAATCAATCCACATAAGATACGTGGCTTCACTTTTCGTGACAACGAGTTCTGGATGGTGTTCCTGTAAATAAGCGATCACATAAGCAATGTTACCATCCAGATAGTCATTGAGCTGATCCACCCACTTACTTTCATTATCGTAGGCAGCAATCGTTGCCGTCATGCCAAAAATACTGGTGGAGCTCAACCCATCGGCTTCTTTTAACTGAGTTAAGAAGCGATCACGCAACTTGGAATCAGGAATGATTCCATAAGAATAAATCAACCCTGGAAAATTAAACGTTTTGCTTCCCGAAGTAACAAGGGCTACATTTTTTTGCAACAAATCAATGATTGGTTGATGCCTTTGTCCTTTTCTTACAATGTCCATATGGATCTCATCAGAGATGATAAATACTTCATGGGTTCTCGCCAATTCGATCATTCGTTGCAACTCATCTTTTTGCCAGACTCTCCCAGTTGGGTTATGAGGACTACATAAGAGAAGAACTTTGTTTTCAGGCTGTGCCATCAATCTTGTTAGCTCTTCAAAATCAATGCGATACGAGTTAGCATCATAGATGAGTGCATTAGGTACGATTTTTCTTTTGTTCTCTTTGATCATTTTATAAAACGCATCATACGCTGGCGTCTGAATAATGATCCCATCTCCTGGTTCACTGAGTAGGGTGACGAGCTGTTTAACACTATACATAACGGAAGGACTATAGACCAGCCAATCGCTTTTGATCATGCTGTTAAAACGTTCAGAATACCATTTGCAGACCGCTTGCTTGAATTCATTATGATTCCAACGTGTATACCCAAAAACCGGGTGTTGCATTCGCTTGATAAGTGCCGCTTCAACTGCAGCTGGCACCTTGAAATCCGTATCGGAAATCGTAAATGGCAACAAGTTTTTTCACCAAAACGGTCTTCAACATAATCCCACTGAGTACACTGGGTTCCTTTACGATTGATTGGTTCATCAAAAAACATTTTCTTCACTCCTACTACTTGACAATTTTGCTAAAGAATCGCATCAAGTTGATTTCTGACTGTTGTTACTTTCGTTCCAATGATTACTTGAACGTTAGTATCATCTAAGTGAACGACTCCAAGCGCACCTAGTTTTTTTAACCGTTCATCATCAACCAGTGAACCATCAGTTAACACCAGGCGTAGCCGTGTAATGCAATTGTCCAAAGAGTCAATATTGCTTGCTCCCCCTAAAGCTGCCAAAATACCATGGGCATCATAGCCACTCTTTCCAGAATAGGTCATTTCCTCTTCCAACTCATTCGTTTGATCACTGTTCTCTTCTCTACCAGGTGTCTTCAAGTTCTTGCGAAGGATTACTGTTTTAAAAACAAAGTAATAAAGGGCAAACCAGCAAGCTCCTACAATCAGAACGAGCCACCATTTTGTATATGCGCCTTGCATCACGCCAAAGATAAGAAAATCAAGTACGCCCCCATCGGTATTTCCAATCGTGACACCTAATAGACTCATTACCATAAATCCAGCACCTGTCATGATGACATGAAAAATCCATAATAAAGGGCTGATGAATAAGAATAAAAATTCGATTGGTTCAGTAATTCCTGTCACAAAAGTTGCAATGACGCCTGAAATCAATAAGCCTTTTATTTTTGAACGATTCTCAGGTTTTGCCGTCTGGTACATAGCTAATGCTGCTGCCGGTAAACCAAACATAAAGGTTGGCATCTTCCCTTGAGACAAGAACGCCGTAGCACTTGGTGAGATACTTAAGCCGTTTTGTAATTCCGCATAAAAAATATTCAACGCCCCAAAGACTTGCTGACCATCGATCAGCTGACTTCCCCCTGCTTCGGTAAAACGAATCATGGAAACCAAAATATGGTGTAACCCAAATGGCAGTAATAAGCGTTCACCTGAACCAAATAAGAACGGACCGAATGGACCAGCTTGTTGAATTAAACGTCCGATTCCTGTGATGATCATAGCAAACAACGGCCAAATCATCGGAATGATCACCCCAACCACAGCTAAAGTAAGCGAGGTGATGATTGGAACAAAACGTGCTCCTGAAAAGAATGCAAAACTATCTGGCAATTGAAAATGGTAAAAGCGCATATGCAATTTATAAACGATCAATCCTGCGATAATACCACCTAGAACTCCCATTGATAATGTTTGAATGCCAAAAACGATCTCTTGTCCTGCTTCTCGTAGTTGATCTGCAGTAGCTAATTGATTCGTTTCTTGTAAATAAAAATTGATGGATAAATGCATCACGACATAGCCCACAAAGCCTGAAAATGCCGCAACTCCCTTCTCTTTTCTTGCTAGACCTAAAGGAATCGCCATCGCAAACATGACGGGTAAGTAACTAAAGGCAAACCCACCGATCGTTGACATGAAACGAAAAACCACTTGGAGCCAAGGGGCACCTAAAAACGGGAAAACATCGATCGTTGAAGAAGATGAAAATGAACTACCAATCCCTAAAAATAAACCCATGAATGCGAGTAAAGCGACTGGCAACATAAATGTTTTCCCAAGTCCTTGAAAAATTTCCATCCAGCTTGCTTTCTTCCCTTTTTGCATATCATTTCCTCCTAACACTTTTGTCTCTTAAAATGTAAACGATATCAAGAAGGCTTACAATACAGTTACCAAAACAAGAATGACCATTCACAAAATGGAATGGTCATTCAGGATCAAGTACTTCTTCGATTTGATTGGCGTATTGAATAATTAAAATATCCAGTAACGCTGCTAAAGAGATCCGTGGGCTCAAATCGACTTCATGATGATAAATCGCTGTCATTTCAACAGGAAAAGAGAAGGTGGCAAGCTTCTCCAACGTGCTTTTTGGTTGACCAATACAGGCTAAAATTGGCACACCTCTTTGTATCAACCGGTTAGCATAATTTAGCATCCCGATCGTTTCCCCACTATGACTAATAAAAATAGCGATATCTTTTTTTGATAGTTGATTAGCGATGGTTGTCAATTCATCCCAATCCGTTGAAGCGCCAACCGTTTTTCCTAAAAACCGCAACTTTCGACTCGCAGATAATGCAACCGGCGCACTTTGCCCTAAAGCAAAAAATTCGATTCGTTGTGCTTGCTGAAGCATTTCCACGGCACGCTGAAAGTCGGCTTCTTCGATCATTGATAAGGATGTCGTCAGCTGGTCAATCATTTGCTTGATCAGTGGGGATAAACCAAGAGAAGCTTGAGTAGATGATTTTCTTTCAAGAGTTTGATAATTCTTCAGTGAAAATTTGAATTCTTGAAAACCGGTAAAGCCAAGCTTTTTTGCCATTCGGCTGATCGTCGCTTGACTGGTGTACGTTTGGGAAGCTAACTCATCGGCCGTCATTTCTGAAACTTTCTCGGGTGCCCTTAAACAATAGTTAAGGACCGTTCTTTCTACTCGGTTCAGCTCTGGAATTTTGTATTGGATTCGTTTATATAAATGATTCATCACCTGCTTCTCCTCTCTACTATTGCTTCATTCTTCCGTCTCCACTATGCTTCATTTACTCATTATACCTTCCCTCAACAAAAGTACAAACTGATGATGAATGGCTTGAAATAAAAAAAAGGACTCACCCTTTGATGAGTGAGCCATCTTTGTTATTGTCTCTGCATCGGTCATCTGTAGACAGTCACTTCAGTAAACTCTTGCCCGTTGCCGTAATCATTTTCTTGCGTATGACGCTTTCCATCAATTCGTTGTTTGCAACTGGCAAGTCCATTTTCGACATAGTTCACTGTATTTGCAACGATCCTTATTATAGTTGCTAGACCTTTCATCAAGGGATCATTTGATTCCATCTCTATTCCCCCATTTCTATCACGCTTAAGCCGGTACTGACTTTTCTTATACACAAGTATAAAAGAAGTACCTTAAACGAAACTAAAAGTGAAGAACTTCGACAAAAAGAAAAGCAGACTAGTTTCTCTTTTTGGTAAAATATGGTACATGTAATAGGAAAGGATGATCAGTCTCATGATAAAAACTTTAGTGGTAGCCAGCCATCCGGATTTCCACAATTCGCTTTCCCAACGATTCTTTAGTGAAAGTGCCAAGCTTCCTAACGTCACCATGCATTTTCTTGATGGTCTTTCTGATTTTTCTCTTGCCGATGAACGGATGCTGTTGCAAACATGCGATCGTTTGGTTTTACAATTCCCCTTATATTGGTACAGCGTTCCAGCAAAAATGAAAGATTGGATTGATACGGTTTGGGAAAAATGTGCCCCTGCATTGGCGGGCAAGGAAATCAGTTTCGCCGTTTCTACTGGCGTTGCCGCCAAAGAATTTCAGCTAGGTGGTCGCGAAAATACGACCTTCAATGAAATTTTACACCCACTGGTACTTATGGCAAAAAAACACCAAATGACGGTACTCCCCATCATTGTCCTCGATCAACTGATGTATAAAACAGAGCAAGAGAAACGAGCCTTTGTCATTGCCTATCAACAATTGTTATCAATGCCGGCTCCCTTTACATTTGATCAAAAGCAACAATGGTTTAGCGAGAAACTGGCGCATTTGGTTTCTGAAAAACCGCAGCTTGCTCCTTTGCTATCACTGCTGCAGGAAAACCATGAAACGTTGACCGAATTAGAAGACGCTTTAACTGAATTGGAGGTGCTGTGATGGATCACGAATGGCTAAAGCCACTGATAGAGCAGTCAATAAAAGAAACAGCTGACTATCACGAAAAAGCATTTTTGCAAGAACTAGAGAAGTTGCTTCATCAGCAAGAAATTCGAATCGAATTGACACAAGGAGAACTTGATGGAAAATTGTGGAATCCTAGTGAATGGTAAAATCTGCACTTGTATCCAAGAAAAAAACTTTGGTCCACCTAGCCATAAAACATGCTGGGTGGGCCAAAGTTTTTTGCATCGTTTCTTTTGCTTGTTAACTAGGATTCGCACGTACTCTTTGTAGCAGCGATATAGGCGGCTTGCAAACGTTTCGTGATCGAACCCAAAGTGCCATTGCCAACTGATTTCCCATCTACATTGACGATAGGAACAATTTCCCAGACAGAATTGGTCAAAAAACACTCTTGCACGTTGCTTAGTGCCTCAACAGGGACAGGTTCTTCTCGATAAGCAATTTCTAATTGCTGACACAACTGTAGCACCTTCATTTTCGTGATACCTGGTAGTACTAAGCGTCCATCGGGATGCGTATAGACGATACCATCAATGACAAACCAGAGATTTGATGCCGAAGCTTCCGTGAAAAAGCCATCTCGTTGAAGGAGTGCATCATCGAACCCCGCTTCGATCGCTTGATCTAACGCTAACAGATTCCCTAACAAGCTCAATGATTTGATATCACAATGCAACCACCGCTCATCTGGAAGAACAGTCGCAGATAGCCCTGCATGCTGCATTTCCAAAGGTCGTTCAAAGGGGATCACATTTGCGGTTACGACTCCTTTGACTGCTCCAGCAGACGGAAACTCGTGATTGCGGGGAGAGGCGATTCCTCTGGTGATTTGAAGATAGATCTCTCCTTCTGTGATTCCTTCGGTTTTAACCAGTAACTTAAGGTTTTCAGTTAATTGGGAAATCGTATAAGGCAACGTCAGCTTAATTTTTTGCGCACTACTTTCTAAGCGAATCATATGTTCCCCTAACATAAAGCAGCGACCATTATAGATTCGAATCACTTCATAGATTCCGTCACCATACTGATAACCGCGATCTTCAATGTCAATTTTCACCGCTTCTCGATCAACGATTTGATCATTCCATAAAACCTTCATTTCCTCACTCCTATCGTCCTTCTCGTTTCAATAAGTATAGCATTTGTCTTGAAGCCATGCTACGTAGTGCTTAAAAACAAAAAAACCTGCTGATGGAGATCACTCCAACAGCAAGGTAGAACATTTTCGTTATAATGAATCCTTATCAATTACAGATCGTTCTAATTTTCGCTCTTGAAAAAAGCGCAACAATGTACCAGACATCGCCATCACGATCGAATACACTGGCAGTGCCACGATCATGCCCACAAATCCAAGCAAGTTGCCAGCGATCAATAATAAAAACACCGCAATGATTGGATGGATATGCAATACTTTTTTCATTACTAATGGTGAAACAAGATACGATTCACCTAACTGAATGATCGTGATTCCGACAATCAGAAAAATAGCTGTTCGAATGTCTTGACTTAACGCAAATAAAAAGGCTGGTGCCGCTCCGATAAAGGGACCAAAATAAGGAATAATGTCCAGAACACCACAAATCAGGCCTAAAAGCAACGCATTCTGCAAACCTAGCAAAGAAAAAATCAAATAGCTAGAAACTGCAACGTAAGAACAAACCAACAATTTCCCACCAATGTACGCTGACGCTGCTTGATGGAAATCACTGCAAAGTTGTCGCATTAAGCCTTGATAGTTTTTCGGTGTCTTACTTGCCAAAAAATCAGGAACTTTCTCACCGTCTTTAAACATATACACTAATAACAGTGGGATCGTAAACAAGACGATCGCTGAATGAGAAACGATGGAGATCAAACTCGTCAGACTATTGGTTGCCCCGGTAATAAACTGTAAGGCAAAGTTGCTAGCTTGGGAAATATCAATCGAATCAATAAAAGGACCAAATAATTCTTCTAAATAAGAATGATCAATAGTATCGATCACCAAATTGATAATGATGGGAATTTGATTGATAAAACGCCCCATCTCATAGGCTAATGCTGGTCCAATCACCTGAACGATCAAATACGCTGCAAAAACGATCAGCAGCAATGTCGAATATAGCGCAATGCTTTTCTTTTTCGTTCTTTTTTTTACCCAATTAAAGAAAGGTAAAAAGATGTAAAAAATAAAAATCGAAATCAATACTGGTAAAAAGACACTAGAAAAGATGGCTTCCAGTGGTCGAAAGACAAACAGTATATTTGAATAGATCCAGACCGCGATCCCTAAGAGACAGACAATCACTAGACCTGCAAAAATTTTTGATTTTTTAAGAAACTCCAATAATAAATCCTCCTGATTCTAGAAAATAATTCAACTTCTTTCAGTTTAGCATAATTTTAAAAACGAAGGATGATTTCAAGAAGATTTTTTTCAAAAATCCACGTTTTCCATAGCAAACTTTCAATTAATTTAATTTTTTTCATCTTTATTTCTCAAGTCTAATCAATTTTGATGAGCTGAAAACGGCAACGGGAGATGCATGCTTCTGACAAAGTAGACTGCTGAAGCAAACTGGAATAAACCTAATAAAAAGAAAATCAGATGCAAGACATTCCATCCTCGCAATAAGATGACTTGCACGATGATCCAGACTACTAAACTCATGCCTAAAAGCATTGCCCCGTAGTATCCTTTGTTATGCCACAACAGGATAGCGACAATCAGATTCCCCAAGCCTAAGATAACGAACAAAAACAAGCCGGGAATTAAGAAGGTCGTGAAGGGGGTTCCTTGCAGCATGGCCGCCTCCAAACCAGCATATGTCTGTCCTTGACTTAACGGCTCAATGCTTTTAAACGCCAACAGACTTCCCCACAGGCGCCAACACCGATAAATAGGCACAAAAAAAGCAACGCAAAGCGCATCTTCATTTTTCTCCACTCCTTCTTCAAACCCAAACCAACTAAAAATAAAGCCATTCTCAGTGACACATTGATTTTCTTGTCCCTTATTCGCTTGTTGGTAAATAGATAAATGCGGCAATTTGTTGCTCTTCCACAGAAGAAAAGCCACACGTTTCATAAAAACGACGCGTTTTTTCTGTGTTGTCCGTAATCAGAACCTTTTGCCGTATCGATGGATGATTCGCCAGCATTTTTTTGAGTAATCGCTGACCGATTTTTTGACGTTGGAACTCGGGTGCAACTAATAGATCTTGAATATAAAGAATGGTTTGTCCATCGGTTATACAACGGATCAGCCCCACTAGCTGCTCTTCAACATAGGCCGTTATCACCTGTGATTGAGCTAGCCCTTTTAGAAGACGCTCAGGTTCTTTGGTGTAGGCGCTCCAACCAACCCCCTCGTACAAGGCGAGTACTTGATTTGAATCAGATGGTAAGTGGTCTTGAAAGACGATTTTCATACTTCTCCTCCTTGTGACAGCATAGCGAAAAGGTGGCACAATAGAAATAGAGCTGACAGCTCTTTTCCAGACAAACTCTTGCTATCCGTCAAGCCGTAATGCTTGCTTGACTAAAGAGTATCCTGAGGAAAAGCGGCTGTCAACTCTAATTACTAACTTACTGGATGAACAAAAATATACTAGCTCTGTTTCTAAACCAAAAGCTTAATCAATCAACAACTCATTTTTTAAACGTTGGCTCGTCGTCTGTTGTTCTTCAGGCGTTACTTCTTGATAAGAAATCCCATATTCTCCTCTAAAGCCATCACCCGTGAACCCACTGCCAGCCATTTGGTAAGACTCGACGGTCCCTAATGCGGATTGATATTGAGTGAATAGGCGACTCATTTGTGAAAAAGTTAAATCCGTTTCGCCATTATCTCCAATAATCGTTAGCAGATCCTGAATCCGCATCACGCTTGAAAGTGAAACTAACTCATTGGCCAAAATTTCAGTCACTTCTCTTTGACGACGCTGACGTCCATAGTCGCCTTCTGGATCATCTTTTCGCATACGGGTATACTGGAGTGCCTCCCAGCCATCTAACTCAAGGGTACCCTCTGGGTAATCGATCTTCTCGGCAGTAAAAGCAAATTCATTTTCAACCGTGATGCCACCAATTGCATCGACAAGATCTGCCATCCCATCCATGTTTAAGGAGAAATAATGATGGATCGGTATATCAAGGTATTGTTCAACGGTTTCAATCATCATTTTTGCTCCACCGAAAGAATGAGCATGATTGATTTTATCATGGTATCCTTGTCCCACGATCTCCACATAGGCATCTCTAGGAATACTCGTGAGGGTGGTTTTTCGCGTGGCAGGATTCAACGTTGCCACCATGATGGTGTTTGCACGAAAATCGGTTTTGCGCCGGGAATCATTGGCGATCCCCAACAAAAGAAGGCTCAAAGGTTCAGCATTTTCGATGACCTCCGCCTCTTCTCGTCCTTCGATCGGACGATGGATCGAGTGAGCAACATCCTCTACTTGAAAATACACCCTAATGGCATAGACGGTTCCTGCTGAAATAATTCCCGTCAGCAATACTAGGAAAATGATTATTAGTTTTTTTGCTGTACTCATTTTATTTCCCCCTAAGTACACGTTTTTTGATTGAAAAGACGAAAGCATAGGTGATATAACTGATCCCACTTGCCAATAAAATACTTGCTAGCAAGTCACTGGGATAATGAACCCCGAATAGCAACCGACTCATCATGATCAGCAACAAATAGATCATTCCAAGAAATAGTGCCAGGTTTTGGATAAAGTGACGCTTGCCTCTTTTAGCGGGAACTGTTTGCCCTAAGAAAAAGAGGAGAGAAATAATCAAAGTGGTCGCTAATAATGTATGTCCACTTGGAAAACTTGCTGATGCCCGCTCCATGCTGTCAGCAAAATCCGGTCTCGGGCGATCAACTACTTTCTTGATCACTTGACCGACCCCACTGATCACAATCATGTTCGCCATCAACCATAAACTTTCTAAATACTGCTTGCGCATAAATAAAATACTTGCTAACAGAAAATGAATGGCCGCTATGGGAATGATCGTGGCCGTACTGGCAAGCGGAAGAAAAATCGATTCCACAGCAGGTGTCCGCCCTTGAGGCAATTGGGAAAACAGGTTGTCGATGCTTTGGAACCAGTGTGGTTCTAATGCAACGAGGAAAAACAGCCATGCAAAACAGCTGCAGAGTACTCCACCTATCACTCCTTTTTTTGCTGTTTTACTCATGTTAAGCTCCTACTTTCTTTTAATGTATACGACCTATTTTTGGCTTTTGCCGGAAATTTATCTAACCCAAAGATAATTCCCATAGCAATGCTGATCGCAATCAGTGAGGTGCCTCCTTGACTTAAGAATGGTAAAGGAATGCCGGTTAAAGGCAGCAAACCGATCGCCGCTCCGATGTTTTCAAAAATTTGAAAAACTAAACCAAACACATAAGTGATCGCAATATAGACCGATGCTTTGTTATTTGTTTTTAAAGCAGCAAAAATGATTTGATAGATCAGATAAAAATAAAGGAAGATGACTAAAGTACTTCCTAAAAAACCATACGTTTCTCCAATGACTGTAAAGATCATATCTGACTCACGAACCGGAACATACACCGTTGTATGGGTAGCTGGCGCTCCCAATAAGCCTCCGGAACCGATCGCCCACATACTGCGGACTTGTTGAAAAGCGATGGAATCTTGATAAGCGAAAGGATCTGCCCAAGCTCTCACACGATCCAATTGGTATTGTGAGAAGTGCAGTCGAAACAACACACGATTGCCCCATTCCGTGAATACGAGCAGCAACAAAATAGCACCAAGAGCGGCAATCAACCCGATCACGACAGTCAGTATTTTCCAATGAACACCAGAAATGATGAATAAGGCACCTAACATCACGATAAACACCAAGCTCGTTCCAAAGTCCCGCTGCATAAACATCAATAAAAACGTGGGTAAGCTGTATAGCAGGATCTTAGTGACATAGATCAAATCGGATTTGATCGTTCGTTCGGCTTTTCGTTTTTCATAAACTAAGGTGAGATAGACCATAAAGAGCATAAAGGCCACTTTCATAAACTCGGAAGGCTGAATCGTGAACGCACCAAATCTGATCCACCGTTTGGTGTTCGTTTGTTCGAACATCGTTTGATCATAAAACCAATGAAGAGAAGCCATCAAACCAAGGGATAGTAAGTACAAAAGACCAGAAAAGCGGAGGAGTAAATTCGTAGGAATCAAACTCGTCACAAAAAGAGCAATCGCCGAAAGAATACAAAAGAGGATCTGCCGCAAAACAATCCTTGAAGGATCATTGCCATCCATCACAGATGCTTGATGTTGTACCCAGATACTTAACAAAAACAGCAGGAAAACCGGCAGCAGTAAAGCATAGTTTGCTTCATGACGTTTGAGGAACTTCATTAAGGATGCCCTCCTCTCGTTCTAGTTTCAGGCATAAACTAAAGGCAAATGAAAGAATAAAGTAACTAGAACCACCATAACTAATGAATGGTAGCGGCACCCCCGTCATCGGCATCAAACCTAAAATACTGGCAATATTAATACTTGTTTGCAACAAAAGCAACGTACTCGTCCCTAATAAAATCAAGCCTATTTGAGGGTTTTCAATTGCAGCAGATCGCATAAATAAACGCAAGATGATCACGAATAATAAGCCGATAACAAAAATACCAAAAATCAAGCCTAGTTCTTCTACTAAAACTGAGAAAATAAAATCTGTTTCTGCTACTGGTAAAAAGCCTTTTTTAGTGATGCTGTTTCCTAAGCCAAGACCAGTAAGACCACCATTAAACAAAGCGTAGTAGGAATGGATCATTTGAAACCCCTGATTATACGGATCGGAAAATGGATCCCCCACTAACCGTATGCGGTTATAAACGTGCATAAACATGTGGGGCAGTAAATCATTGTTTCCTAAAAAAATAATCAGCATGGCAATCAAGAACAGACTGATCAATAAGCCACCAAATAAAAGAGCTGTTAGTTTCACGGGCACTTGTACCGTAGTAATCATGACAAATGCTAAAAAAAGTAAAATCATTACCCCAGCTACTTTTGGTTGAATCAAGATCAACACACAGCACAAAAACAAAACCAAAAGGGGACGCTTCATTTCCTGCAGGGTGGTTTTTGCTGTTTGAAAGTAATGAGCCAGATACAAAACCATACCGACATTCACGATTTCTGAAGGTTGAAATTGAATCCCTACGATTGAGACCCAGCGTTGGGCACCATTAACAGAGACGCCGAAAAAAGGCACACGTGCTAAGAGCAATGTAAAGATCCCAAATGCCAGCAAACCGATCGCTAAGTACTTACTAAGCAGTATCTCTCGACGTGTTCTTTGAATAATGAAAAGGAGCACCCAGCTAAGTAGTAGAAAAACAAGCTGACGCAAGAATAAACTCGCTGGTGGCTGATCCCTCGTTAATAAACGGTAAGAACTTGCACTATAAATCATTAAAAGACCGATAAGGCTCAATAGCAAATAAGCTATGATCAGCAGCCAATCGATCTTCTTTTTTCTATCATTGCTTCCACTCCTCTTGCCTTGGAGTAGGTGTTCAGACGGTACCAGTTATTTTGCCTTTTGAGCTGATTCATCCATCAAAAGAAAAGCAAAAAAGTCTCACTTCTCTTAGGACGTCAGACTTTCGCAGCAATCTCATCGTCCGAGTTTTAGCACTATACAACGTAAAGAAAGTTCTTTCCTTTCTTAGCTATTTTATGAAAAGCCTTAATCCGACAATTCCTGTTCTACACATTGGCGTCTTTCGACGTTTCTGCGCAATAGCTTATGTTTGTATAGGAGCCTCACCTAACAAGGTTATATGTTATTTTTCAATCCAATATGAATGGTACCCTTCCTCGAATAAAGATACAACCTATTCTTTGTTATTTTTATTTTTCTTTAACTTTTCTTAAAGAAATTAGATATTTCGAATATTTTCCGACCTTTAAAGAAAAAACAATGAAAATCATTCAATCAACACCGGATCCCCTTCAATAATATACGTTATTAAAAAACGGTCATTCCAAAAAAAAGACAGTTCTTTTTCTAAAGATTGAAAAAGAACTGCTTTCTTGATTTGCACTGTCTGAATAAATATATCCGTGCCGATCAATCAAATGATCGTTTGGCTTGACGCTCTTGTGCTGCTTTTCTTAACTGCTTTTGCGCTTTTTTAGACCCACGTTCAATATCTCGGGTAAATTTACGTTGAGCAAAATCGAAAAATAATTGATCTAGATCATAGCCGTCTGGATAGAGTGCTTCTCGTTTTGTGAGAAGTTGCAATCGTCGAGCAGCAACAACGAAAAATTGTTTCTCAATCGAAATTTTCGCTTGCCCCTGTTCTAAATATTCATAAAAGAGTCCCCGTTTTTCATGTTCTGCTGAAAAGACTTGGTCTCCCTTTTGGAAAATGTGCTCAGGCTTTACTTCCTGCGGATCGGTTCGTTTTCTGGTCGACACAAAAGGCTGCTTTTCAAAAGAATAGGATTTATCCTTTAAATACTCCTTAGCCGTTTGTACGACCTCAGCTGGAATCGCCATTTTTTCGGCGATCCAAAACGCATTACTTTCACCGACCGCATTGGTCAACAAGCGGTATTTGGGCGTCAGTGTTTTGGCATCAAACGCCATCGCTGCCGTTTCAAAGTCTTGATGGTCAAGGGCAAATTGCTTGATTTCACCATAATGAGTCGTGGCGATCATTAATGCCCCTGAACGATAGATCGATTCCATAATGGCGATTGCTAAAGCCGCCCCTTCATTTGGTTCAGTCCCGCTGCCAATTTCATCCAACAAAACGATACTGTTCCGGCCGGCATTCGTCATGATCTGTGCAATATTCGACATGTGTCCAGAAAAGGTACTTAAAGAATTTTCTAGACTTTGCTGATCCCCAATATCCATCCAAAGACTTTTTAAAAACGGTACACTGCTGTTGCCATTATGCGCTGGAAATAAGCCGTAATGTGCCATCGCACAAACGAGTCCGACGGTTTTTAAGACAACCGTTTTACCACCAGCATTCGGCCCTGTGATGACCATACATCGGTTCTCTTCTCCTAGTTTTAAAGATAGAGGAACAGCATCAGTGCCCAGTAAAGGATGCCGGACTTGATCAAGAAGCAAAACTTCTTCTTCAGTGATCGCTATCGGTTGCCCATTGATTTCCCGACAATACTTTCCGCGAGCAAAAATAATATCTAGTACCACTAAAATATCAAGACAGGCAAATACTGCATTCATTTGTTCGGCGATCGCCCCGGTCAATTCTGATAAAACTTGGTATTGAGCGGCCGTTTCTTCCGCCTGTGCCAAGATCAATCGATCATTCAGACGGGCAGCTGCTTCCGGTTCAATAAAGACAGTCGCACGCTTATTGGAACGTTCGATGATCGTTCCTTTAAATTGCTGTTGGAATTCAGCGCGCACGGGTAACGTGTATCGATCATTCTTTTTGATGACACGATTTTCTTGTAAATAACGACTTTCTTTAAAAAACTTTGCAAAAACTTTTTTCAGATCAGCTTCATATTTTTCGATCGTACCGCGAATTTTCCGCAATTCTCGGCTGGCATTACTATCAACCTGACCATTGCGAATCTTTTGGAAAATCATTTCGGCGATTTCAGAAAAGTCTTCTAAACCTTGCGCATATTGATGCAATTTTGGGGCGATCGATTGATTCTTTTCGAACAATTGACGGATGATTCGAAAAGACCGTAAAAAGTCTCCATATTCGATAAGCTCCTGTGGTTCTAAAACAAACCCTTTTTCAATTTTCTCCGTATGGTGTAAGACATGCTGCAGCCCCATAAAAGGCACTTGACGACCGGCGGCTAATAGCGCCATCGCTTCAGTGGTCTCTGTCACTCGTTTTTGTGCAGAGTGGATCGTAGCTGCTGGTTTTTCATTCGCAAAGCGCGCTTTGCCGTAATCGCTGATTATTTTTTTACTTACTTGTTCTTTGATTTGTTCAAATTCAGTTGCTTTTGGTATATTCATGTGTGATCCTTTCTTGTGCCTGAGGATCCCGATAATATCCCGTCCAAAAAAGTGTACAAAAAAAGCGACAGTCTCCCATCACCTGATTCATCAATAACGATTTTTATCGGTATCTACAGGCACAACAAATAAACAGTCTGTTTTTGCTTATTTGTTTTAATTGGCTGGTTAGATACCTACGACACTCATCAATATACCTCTTTCTTTTTTGAACGAGTTTTTTTCATTGTAATATAGAAACTGTCCTGCTGTCAACAGCCTTAAAATTCCCTCATCCACAAAAAAACGTTCAGGAGCTCCTAGAAGTTCCTGAGACGTTTCTGATTTATATCATATATGAGTAGCTGTTGACTGCTTACGAGCGAATCAGATGATCAAACGCACCTAACGCAGCAGTAGCACCTGAACCCATTGAAGTGATGATCTGTTTGTATACACTATCGGTACAATCTCCCGCTGCAAAGACGCCTTCAATGTTGGTTGCGCCATGTTTGTCTACCACGATCTCATTACGCTCGTTTAAAACGATGCGGTCTTTTAACCATTCAGTATTCGGCATTAAGCCAATCAAAATGAAGACACCCTCCACAGCTAATGTGAATTCGCCATTCGTTTCGCGATCAACGTAGGTCAATTGTTCGACATGATCGGATCCAGCAATTTCCTTCGTTGCGGCATTCGTAATAACAGTCACATTTTCTAACGTGTTCAAACGGTTTTGTAGCACAAGGTCCGCTTTTAGTTCTGGTAAAAATTCAAGAACGTAGACATGTTTTGCCATGCCAGCTAAATCGATCGCTGCTTCGATCCCAGAGTTTCCGCCGCCAATGACAGCAACCTCTTTCCCAGCAAATAACGGGCCGTCACAATGTGGACAATAGGCAACACCTTTATTTTTGAATTCTTTTTCTCCCGGAACATTGATGTTGCGCCAGCGAGCACCGGTTGCTAAAATAGCCGTTTTGGTTTTTAATACTGCGCCATTTTCTAATTCAACTTCGATGACATCATTGCGACGAATATCCTTGGCACGCTGCCCTTTCATGACATCGACTTTGTATTCGTTGATGTGCTCTTCTACCTGACGCATTAATTTTGGTCCTTCGGTATAAGGAGTACCGATCATGTTTTCGATACCAAGGGTTTCCATCACTTGGCCACCCATTGTTTCCACGACCATCCCGGTATTGATACCTTTACGCGCCGCATAAATCGCTGCACTTCCACCTGCAGGTCCGCCACCGACGACCAAAACATCGAAAAGCTCTTTTTCAGCAAAGTCATCTTTACTCGTTGGACCAGCTGCTTTTTCCAATAATTGTTCGATCGTTTGACGGCCGCTTGCAAATTCTTCACCGTCTAGAAAGACTGTTGGCACAGCCATAATTTTTTCTTGTCAATTTCTTCTTTGAACATCCCACCTTCGATCATGGTGTGACTGATGGAAGGATTTAGCACTGCCATAATGTTTAACGCTTGAACAACATCCGGACAGTTATGGCAGGTCAAACTGACATAGGTTTCAAAATGTAATGGCTTATCGATCGCTTTGATGCGCTTTTGTAGTGCTTCATCAATTTTCGGCGGACGACCGCTTACTTGAAGCAACGCTAAAATAAATGAAGTGAACTCATGTCCTAACGGTAAACCAGCAAAAGCGATGCCGCTTTCTTCACCGGGACGATTGATCGAAAAGCTTGGTGTTCGTTTACTTGCTACAGCTTGAATCGTGATTTTTGGCGACATTTCTGCGATTTCTTCTAAGAATTCACGTACTTTTGTGGAAGAATCATCCTCACCTAAACTTGCTGCAAAAACAACCTCTGATTCCAGCATCGCTAAATACTGGGTCAGTTGGTCTTTGATTGCCTTATCTAATGCCATGAGAGCCTCCTAAATCTTGCCTACAAGGTCTAAGCTTGGCGTTAATGTTTCTTCGCCTTCTTTCCATTTTGCAGGACATACTTCACCTGGATGAGTACGAACATATTGTGCTGCACGGATTTTATCAATCAAGCCACTAGCATCACGACCGATACCATCCGCATTGATTTCAACCGTTTGTACCACACCATCTGGATCGATGATAAATGTACCACGTTGAGACAAACCTGATGCTTCGTCTAAGACATCAAAGATTTCTGAGATCACATGAGAAGGATCTGCAATCATGATATATTCGATTTTATTGATGGCATCAGAATGATCATGCCACGCTTTATGTGTGTAGTGGGTATCCGTTGATACAGAATAAACTTCTGCGCCTAATTCTTTTAATGATGCATATTGGTCTTGCAAATCTTCAAGTTCTGTCGGACAAACAAATGAGAAATCTGCAGGATAAAAACAAACAACGTTCCATTTTCCTTTAAAATCTTCTGATGAAACATCGATAAATTTTCCATTGTGGTAAGCTTTCGCTTCGAATGAACCAATCTCTTTTCCAATTAATGACATATCATTTCCTCCAATTAGAATAATTATTTGAGAATAATCTCTATTAATTATTAGTATATCTAACTATAAAAAGCAATAGTATATTCAGAAATAGTCAAAAAAAATGTTATCCTCCTCAGAAATGAGCATATTTATTTTCTATTCAAAGCAAATGGAGTATAGTAATAAGTTTGGTTAATCATATCTAAGCAAAGTTCCTACCTGTTAGATTCTCAATTACATCTCCTATTCTCAATTAAACAAAAAAAGATTGCCTCTTCCTATGATTCCTCACAAAGTAAAGTAAGTCATAGAAAAAGACAATTTTTTTATTTAGTATTGAAATAATTGAACAATCCACCGATCGTTCGCTCCCTCAACGTGATCCGCTTGCCGTCTAGAAAAACTTCTTCGACTGGGTAATGGTCTTGAAAAGGTGGGACTTCCAAGTATTGGCTCGCAAGAAAGCGCTCCGGGGATTCAACTGTTGTTACTTCTTTGCTGCCATTTTTCAGATAATGAATTTCTAACATATCCATTGCCTCTTTTCTTGTATTCTGAACTTTTAAAAAAGCAATGAGAACATCTCACTTCTCGCCGTTCTTTTTTACTTAATTCAGTTACAAGGCGTATTATAGTCTTCCTTTTTTTAAAAGTAAAGAAAGCACTCTCGGTTGAAACGTCTCTTATTTTTTGGCTTTTGTCTGACCAATAAAGTAGTCCTCTAAGACCCCACCGATAACAAAAATGACCCAAGAGTAAGCCCATGCATGAAACATGAAGGACCAAAGCATGTAAACGACCAAAATCACTGGCCAATAGACTGTTCGAAAAAAGGTAACTCTACCAGCGGATTCGCCATATTTATGACGTGTTGCTCGATCACCAGGATGATCTTCGTCGCGAATAAAATACGTTTCCGAAGCCAATTTCGCAAACCCTGCCCGAATAATACTTACATAAATAATAAAGAACACACCTACTGCAACCGTCAAGAAAAATAGCGCTATACCGAATTCGACAGAGTAATAAATCAGCTCACTTAACAGTACAGGCGCAATCGAAAAAATGCAGGCGCCAATTCCTAAAACGAGACCAATTCGAAAACTTTTTTCATAATTTGCGAGTTGCTGAGCGGCTTCTCGTTTAGCATCCCTTTTGATCGGACGATCATCCAACTGTTTACGAGCACCGGAAAAGTGCAAACTGCTAGAGATGATAAAACCAACCCCGATGGCGATAAAAAGGATCATCACCATTACACCAAATAATTCCGCATAGAAACTAACAAAAAGCATCAAAGCTGCAAAAGCTGCGATACAAAAGCCGATTCCCAAAGACAACGAGAAAGCAAAGTGGCGCACAGTTCCCCAATAATCAAATGCATCATCTTCTGTGATAGCATCGGACCAATCATCAATTGGTTCTTCTTTAGAAACATTTAATTCTTGCAGCAATTCATCCACCGAACCAAACTCACTGATCACCGCACCGATGGCTTCGTGTTCACTTTTCCCTTGATGGATTAATTCCAAGTAGTGGTCTTCCATAATGGCTAAGAGGTCTTCTTTTGCCCTCTTCGTTTCCGGTGTGATGGGTACTGATAAAAATAAGCTGTCTAAATAGTCATGAATGGTTTTCATTTTTCTCCTCCTTGTAAGAACTGGTCAACGACGATCTTTGTCTGTTGCCACTCCAATCGTTTCTGTGTAAGGCTCGCTTTTCCGTCTGCAGTTATCTGGTAATACGTCCGCTTTTTGCCATGCGTCACTTCTCCAGGATAGGAACGAATCAATCCTTGTTTTTCTAGCCGAGTAAAAGCGGAATACAACGTCGTTTCTTTGATCACATATACGGCATCCGTTCCTTCGCGAATACGCTTGGATATTTCATATCCATAAGAATCTTCTTTTGAAAGAATGGATAAAATGATTGCGTCGTTATAGCCGCGAATTCCGTCACTCGAGATCACGCAATCGCCTCCTAAATTACTTCATCTGTCGTACTAATTATAAAACAATTACTACGACAGGTAAAGTAAAGCTGGTAAAGTTCTCAAAAATCAGTCGTAGGTCCTAGAAAATGAAAAAAAGACACGCATTCTCAGTAAACTGATACGCGTGCCCCTTGTTACTTGATTCTTGTTCTCACATACTTATTCAACGGCTGGTTTGACATCATCCATCATTAATTGGATCGACTCCAATCCGGAACCAGCTAAATACCAAACTGCAGCATCCAATTCAATCACTTGATCGTTTTGCCCAGCATTTGTTTCTTGTACGATTTCGTTTGCAACAAATTCACTTTCGCTTTCATTACCACCGATCGCTTTTGTCCGATCAATCACGAAGATGACGTCAGGATTTTTTTCAAGCAAGTACTCATAAGAAATACTTTGTCCATGAGTTGACGCCTCTAGCTCTTCATCAACTGCCGGAAAACCAAACGTATCATATAGGATACTGTAACGAGATCCTGGACCGAAAGCGGAAAGATTGCCTTCATTCACCATAACTACCAAAGCTTTTTCGTCAGCGCTTTGTGCTTGCTCTTTCAAGGTGTTGATCTGTGTTTGCAACGAATTCAGCTGTTCTTTCGCTTCTTCTTCCACACCGAAGATTTGTCCGATAGCCGTAATATTAGCTTCGATCGATCCCCACGTATTACTATTGTCGACGCTTAAGAAAACGGTTGGCGCAATGGCAGATAATTCTTCTTGAAAATCACGTTGCCGACCTGAAATAATGATTAGATCCGGCTGTAATTGATTGATTTTCTCTAGATCCGGTTCTTTGATTCCCCCTGCTGATTCAACATCTGCATACGCTGATAAATAATCTGGCAGATTGCTGGTTGCTGCAGCAACGACTCGGTCTCCAAGACCAAGGGCATCCATTGTGTCTAATGCACTGTTGTCAAAGACAACAACTTTTTCCGGCGCATAAGGAACAGTGACAGTCCCATTGCTGTCCGTAATCTCGACTTCTGTCGGCGTTTGTGCACTTTCTTCTACTTGGGTTTGGGCTGTCCCCGTTGAATCTGTTGTCCCTGTATTATTTGATCCGCAAGCGGTCAACCCCGCTAGTACGAAAATACTCATAAAACTTACTACTATTTTTTTCATTTTTTCCTCCTTAGAAACAAAATTTTATTGGAAGGTGTAGCAAAATTGCCGCCCATCCACTTGTACCAGTTTGATTGGAATCTCATATAGTGCTTCTAATACCTCTTCTCGAATCACTGCCTCTGTGCCAGCTGCTTTAAAAATCTGACCATCTTTCATAGCGACGATGTGATCGGCATATCGTGCTGCAAAATTAATGTCGTGCAAAACGATCACAACGGTTTTCTGATACTCTTCCACCAATGTAGTCAATAATTTCATCAGCTGGTTGGCATGTTTCAAATCTAGATTGTTTAACGGTTCGTCCAATAATAAATAATCGGTATCTTGGGCTAAGATCATCGCCAAGTAAACTCTTTGCAGTTGCCCACCTGAAAGTTCATGGATCGATTGACCAGCATATTCGGTGAGAGATAACTTAGACAAAGAATCATCAATGATCACATCATCTGCTGCCGATTGTCGTCCCCGGTTATATGGATAACGACCAAATGCCACTAGTTCTCTTACGGTCAGATTGACAGCATAGCGATTGCTTTGCTGCAAAAAAGCCATTTTTTTTGCTAGCTCTTTGGATTTCCATTGACGAATCTCCGTTCCATCCAGATAAATATCACCGGTGCGCTGATCCAACATCCGACTGACTAAAGAAAGCAAGGTACTTTTTCCGGCACCATTGGGCCCAATGAAAGCAATCATTTTCTGCTCCGGCAACGCTAAGGAACATTTCGTCAAAACTTGTGTTTTTGCATAATTCTTGGATACATTTTTGGTTTCGATCATGATTTTTTCCTTTCCAGCAGCAATTTGCTTATAAAAAAGATACCACCTAATAATTGGATCACGGTGCCGATGGTCGTTTGCCATTGAAAGACCTGTTCCACTAGGAATTGACCTCCTACCAACAGGAGAAAGCCAATCAAACTACCACCGGCAAAGAGCCAACCGTGACGATAAGTTGGGAAAAGCTGATAGGTGATCGTTGCCACCACAAATCCTAGAAAAACTGCTGGACCAACTAAAGCAGTGGCAGTGCCTGTCAGTAAAGCAATCAAAAATAAAACACCTCTATGAAGCCATTGAACAGAAACGCCTAAACTTTTGGCCTGTCCGCTTCCTAAATGGAGCAAATTTAATTCTGGAATCAGCAGAACCAGACAGATACTCCCTACCAAAATGATCGCGGCAGCAATCAAAAGATGTTGGGTGTTTATATTGCCAAAACTGGCGAATAAGCGGCCTTGCAGCAAATCATATTCATTTGGATCCATCAATACTTGTAAAAAGGTGCTGAGACTACCGAACATCGTGCCACAGACCATACCTGCCATCAATAACAAAAATAGTCCGGCGACTGCTTTTTGATAGAAAAAGCCAATCAAGAAACTTCCTAGAACGGCAGTTAAACCGACAGAGAACAAAAACATCGCTGCTGTTTCTTGGCTTAACATCTGAATCCCACCGATAAAAAAGAAACAAAGGGTTTGAACAAGGACATACAATTGATCTAAGCCTAAAATCCCAGGGGTTAGATAGCGATTGCTCGTCAGTGTCTGTAGCGTGATTGTACTAAAGGAGATTGCAATGGCAACTAAAGCAAAAGCCATGATACGACGCCCTCGTAATGCAAAGGCAAAGGACCAGTTACCATAGGTGTTATAGGTTAGATAGGCCATACATGCACAAAGGATTAGAAACAACAAGAGAAAGAGTTTTTTCTTCATCGAAATTTCCTCCCCAGAAGCAAAATCAAGAAACAGCACCCACCCAGTACGCCGGCGACAACACTGACCGGCATTTCATACGGCGCGATGACGACTCTCGCCAATACATCACACAATAACAAGAACGCGCTTCCGGCAAAGCTGATCAAGACCAGATTATTTTTCAAATGATCCCCGAAGACCATGCCGATCATATTTGGGATAACGATCCCTAAAAAAGGGATTTGTCCAACGGTCAGTAAAACGACACTGCTGGCAAACGCCACCAGAGCAAATACAGCAAAACGCAGGAACAAGTAATTGATCCCCAGACTCTTAGCCGCACTTTCACCTAAACCGGCGATCGTGATCTCATAAGCTAAGAAATACAGCAAACCGAAAACCGGAATCGTCAAATACAAAAGTTCATACTGTCCAACCATAATGGTGGCAAAATTTCCTTGTAGCCAAGAAGAAACGTTTTGAACCAATTGGAAACGATAGGCTAAGAAGCTACTAATAGCACCGATGATATTACCGAACATCACCCCTGTTAAAGGCAGCATCATTGGATCTTTCTTTGGTAGAAATTGGCTTAAAAATAAAAAGAACAACACCCCTGCATAAGCAAACACAAATGCTGCAGTCGTACGAATCAAATTTGAGGCATTTGGCAGAAAGAGCATAACCAGCAAAATTCCTAAGCGAGCGCTATCCGTCAGCCCAATCGACTCAGAGGCCACAAATTTATTTTGCATCATGTGCTGCATGATTTTTCCACAGATACTAATGATCCCACCTGCAATGATCAAACTGATCGTCCGTGGAAGTCTAACTTTTACCAAAACAAGCCAATGATTCGGATCACCCTGCTGTAAACCTGTTAAAGACAATTCATGGGTACCTGCCAACAAAGAGCAACCCACTAGAAGAATAAAGATCAGCAGTAATCCGATTTTTTTCAACATGCCCCGCCCCTCGTTATTGAGAATGATTCTCACTCTCTTTAATAGGGTAACGTATTTCACTTAAAATCACAAGAAGTTTTTTAAAAAATCCCTTTCCCATCGCAATTTTTGGAAAATGAGTATGCGAGGAAAGGAAATTATGTGATGTTTTTCTCTTATAAACCTGCCGATAAGCGTATTCTTATCTCAAGGATGTCTATTTTATCCTTTGGATTATAAAAATACTTACGAATGATACATTCACTTTCTGAGTATCATTCAATAACAGATCACTTAGATTTGCACTTGTTTTCATCTATTGAAAACCATGTAAAATCACCACTTACCCAAGATGATGTATTTTATCAGTTAAAAGCAAATGACGTGTGTCCCCTCCACCTAAACAATCATCGTCTATCAATAAAAATCTATAAGCAAAAGCAGTTCAGTCATCGAACAAGCTTTATCGTTTTCGTTTCGAGATTCTTCATCAAAAAAAATCATGATAGTAGTTGACATCGACCTCCAACAGCAGCCCACCTGATTTTTAATTACCGAAACCAGTCACTGATGGAAAGCGATAGTCTTCCTTGATTATCGTTACGTGCAAAAAAAATAAACCTACGATGATCGTAGGTTTACCAAGGTTACATACTTTACTTTAACAAGCCATCCAGGGCCAATTGATTCAAAAAATGCAACGGAAAAGAAATGGTAGGATTAAAAAAGTAATCCATTGTTGCTAATTGGTGCAAGGACGTTTTGCTATTGATTAACGTTGAAATCGTGTTGATGATCTCTAAACTTCCACGATCACTCGTGATGATTTGCCCTCCCATGATTATTTTCGTTTGCTGATCAAAAATCAGTTTTAAGGTTACTTCAAAATCCTCATCTGTCGCGAAAAATGTCCGAGAATGAAATGTCTGCGTCACTGAATCTACTTCAAAGCCGTAATACGGTGCCTCAGTCTCATTGATACCTGAACTGCTGACAAAATAGCCAAACAATTTACTAACAACCGTGCGCTGCATTTTGGGAAAAGGAATTTTCGTCGTTCCCTGCTCATTAGCCAATACATTGGTAGCAGCTACGATCCCCGTCCGATAAGCATTAGTCACTAAAGGGATATACAAAGAGCTATCCGAATGATTGAAAGGAATCGAGACGAGATCGCCGATCGCATAGATGGATGGATCAGACGTTTGCAAGTATTCATTTGTAAATACCGTGCCATCGAGATTTAGTTTTAAAAAGTCTTCTACTAAGGCGACATTCGGTCGCGGATTTACAGCATAAACGACTACATCAGCTTGAATCTGGGTTCCATTTGAAAGCTCAATTCCTTGATATTCGCCCTTCTCGTCTTTGATCGTATGGGCAACGTTGCTGTTAAGATAAATTTGTAAGTTCTCTGGAAAACGTTCCATCAAAATTTCTGCAACTTCATGATCAAAATAACGGAACAACAGCGTATCCATTCGATCGATTAAGTGAATCGCTTTTTGCTGTCCACTTAACGATTCCGCCAATTCAAACCCAATCAGGCCAGCGCCGACGATCGCCACGGTTTGCGCCTTTTCGATTTTTTCTAGTGCTTGCTTTGATTGACCAATCGTTTTGTAGGTCGTTATATGTGCTTCAACATCTGAGGCGAACTCCGAGCGGAAAGTACTCGATCCCATCGCTAAAATTAAGCCATCATAACTCACTTCATCTTCTTGTCGATATGATTCCGTTGACGTCACAAATTGAACCAGTTTTTCTTGCGGAAAAATGTTTATGACTTCACTGTTCAGCATCACATTGATTCCTTCTGAAAGAAGCTCGCTAGCAGTTGTGGTCCGTGAGTCTTCCAGACGCGAGATATATCCTTCTAAAACTAAATTCAAGCTGCTGGCAACGTAACCAAGGACACCTGATTTTTCTATAATAATCACATCGACTTTGGGGTCAACTTTTTTTAAATGACGGGCAGCAGCAATTCCTGCATGAGAGCCTCCAATAATCACTATTCTCATATCTTTTCCAACTCACTTTCAAGGTTCTCATTGCGTATTTCATCCACGATTTGATGAAGTCGCTCTTCTTCAAATGGGGTTGCACCACCTGTTAAAATCAATCGCTTCTTATAACGATAGCCTTCCGAGATCTCAGAATGATCAACAATCAATAAATCATAGTCCTTCTCCTTCGTCCCATCGAAGTGAATATTCGGATAGCCAGCCAATTCTTTGATCAAAAAACGCCGCAAAAAGCCACTGCGTAATCGTGATTGAGTCAACAAAATGCCTACGGTAAATGCTTTTTCCTGTTTTACTTGAATCCATTGACGGATCAAAAGCAATTCATTGGTTAAATGCTGCTTTTTCTCAAGAGAAAAAGACTGGTTTACGTTTTTCTCCAACTGTTCGATTGCTTGTTGTGCCACTACAATCAAGCTTTCATTCGCAACACTTTGCGGCTGAAATTCAGCAAAAGCAATAATGCCGCCATGAATGTATAGCGCTTGGATCGTTACGCTGGTTAAGAAGACACCCAACTCCACTGAAGTTTCTGCGGACTTTCTTTCACTATCACCGATCGCCTGCAACAACTCTTCATTTAATGCTTCGATTTCTCGGAAGAAAAGTGACTTCTGGCTTAATCCCTCCTCTGAAGGACCAATCAAGCCTTCTGCTAGTAAAAACAAATAGAAATAAACCGTTTCATAATCGCTCCAGGAAACCGCAAAACGACTGAGGTAGCGTCCTAAGATATTCCGCAGAATCTGGAACATGGCTTCATTTTCTAGAGACTTTAATAGGTGATACGAGGCTTCATGCTGCTGTGAGCCACGATAATCAAAACGAGCTTCCATAATGCCTAGCCATAACCCAACTTTCCAACGCTCAGCTTGACTAAACGTTGTCTGTAACTGTTTTTCAATAACTCGAATCAAATTATTGATGGCTGGAGCATTCAAGCGGGTAATCAATTCTTCATTGGGATAACTTTGTGAAAAAAATTGATAATAGAAAAAACGAATTTGCTTTTCATCCCCAATTAATTTTTTATTTTTTAATTGGATATCGAACTCTTTCAATAATTGATTGATGGCTTTGAATCGACGAAACAAAGATGCTTCACTCAACATGAGTTCTAACATCATTTTCGTCGTTGACTCATCTCGATGAAAAAACAAATAAGACAAAATCTGAAAATCGATCGCCTCTGACAGATACGAATAAAAGAATTTTTTAGTGAGAAATCAAGCGGAAGTGTTAACTGTACTTGATCATTTTCTAAATAAGTCAATGTCGCATCCTCATGGAAAGCGACTAAATTCTGATGAAGATTTTGAAGCTCTTTTTGCAAAGTGGGGGCGGAAATGGATAATGTTTTTGCAAGTTTCTTATAAGAGATCTCTGAGCCATTCTGAAAAAAAACAGCTAAAATTTGAAAATGAACCTGCTGATTTTTTTCAAGCAGCTGCATAACATTCATTTTTGAACCTCCTTCACCTTTCACATACTAATTTCCCAATTAATGACTCATTTGTCAACTATAAAATTTGCCTGAATGACTTTGAATTAGACGGATAAAGCGTTATTTATTGTTCCTAAAGCGCGGGAATGGTAAAATTCTTGAGAAGAAAGGTGGTGAACTATGGGAAAACGAATGTTAGCATTTTTTCGAGCCGATCGATTATTTTCGATTTCCCTGCTACTAGCACTCATTGCTTGTTGTTTTGGCACCTTCCGTTGGTCGTTTATTGACTTCAAAGTGATCTTGTCGCTGTTTGGATTAATGCTAGTGATCAATGGGTTGGAAGAAGCTGGCTTATTACGGGTATTTGGGCAAAAATTGGTGGAAAAGAGCCGCAGTTTGCGGGATTTGATTCGTGCAGTCGTTCTTCTAAGCTTTTTTAGTTCGATGTTCTTAACGAACGATGTAGCTATTTTAACCTTATTGCCCATCTATCTGCTTTTAACGAGACAAGAACAACAGCGAACTAGTGTCATATTAGGCGCCGTCTATTTAATCGTAGCAGCCAATTTAGGAAGTAGCCTTTTTCCCTTTGGAAACCCGCAAAACTTATTTTTATTTTCTTATTATCACATCTCACTAGGACAGTTCATGTGGACAACCGGTACTTTCGTGGGGTTTTCCTTACTATTACTGCTTGTTTCGGTTCAGCTTATTTCAAAATCGCCTCTAGAAATCACTATTCAAGAAGACGCCTATGAAAAAAAAACAGCGATGCGCCATGCAGGCTTGTTTGTTATCATGATTTTGGGTATTTTTAGTGTTCTACCCATCTCCATAGCCGTTCTTATCGTCGTAGCCGTGGTTTGGTTCAGCAATAAACGGTTATTTTCCAAAGTTGATTATCGTTTATTGCTTACCTTCATTTGCTTCTTCTTGATCGTTGGCAATATTCAAGACCAAACGTGGATCACCAATCGCATTCGACCGTATTTTCAAGAAACACATCGCGCTTTTTTAGGCAGTATTTTACTCTCTCAAGGAATCTCTAACGTTCCAGCAGCGATTTTGATCGCTCCCTTCACCGACTTGGAAAAAGCCGTTCTTTTAGGGGTCAATGTCGGCGGATTGGGTACATTGATTGCTTCACTAGCCAATTTGATTGGCTATAAGTTACTGAAACAAGCTCGAGCCAAAGAAGCCAAAGCATTTCAAAAATGGTTCTTAATCGTCAATCTTCTTTTCTTACTGATCTTAGGAACGACTGTCTATCTTTTCTTATAACAAAAGCGATGCAAAACGAGATTCCAGCATAAGGACATTTGCAGCCAGTAGTCAAAAGAGGCATAACTACTGTTTCTGTTTTTCGCTCTTATGTCAGAATCTCGTTTTTTTTTGATCTCTTTGAGGGATTACTATCGAGATAAAAGAAGTTCAAAGGTTATTTTCGTATGGCTTTCAACAGTCAGCGATTCACCAAAGATACGTTGAACCATTTGTTTCCGCTGTTCCAATGAATACTCATCCTCAAAATAAAGATGAAAGAGATCCCGATCGATCTCTTCTTTCACCATATACTCAAACTGGCAGCTCCGCCATTCAATTGCCTCTTCTGATAACCACTTCTTGTAGTAGGTATTAAGCTGTAACTCTTTTTCAGCTACGGGGTCTTCTTCAAAGGGCTGAAACACATTTTCGACTTCAGCGATTGTTCTAAGAATAATCAATTGATCGGTTTTCTTTCGCAACTGCAGCAATGTCTTTTTGTCTCTTAGTGCTGGATTCATGGCCATGAAAATACAGGGCCAGTGCTGGTCCGTCGTTAAAAAGTCGCTTTGGCTCTGTTGGATCAGGTGTAGTTTATTCTGTGGATCATCAATCGTTTCTTCAATTATTCTAAGCATTTCCTTTGAAAAATCAATCGCATAATACTCATTTACATAAGGATAAAATGCGGGGATATAGCGACCCGCACCAGCAGCAAAGTCAACAAAAATAGATATCGGGAACACTTGCTGCTCCAATAAGTAAGCAACTACCTCTTTCGCAATCTGCAATGAAGACTCCTGCTGGATTTGTGCATAATCTTGAGCAAACTCATCCCAAAACAGGATTGCTTCCTCTTCTTCCATCTATAAGACGCCCCCTGTAATCACAGTCTTGCCTTTATTTCCCCGCTCAACCGCTTCGGTACCGAGTTTTAAGTTTTCGATCGTGATTCCTCCATCAATCGTTTGGACCGCAGTGGTGTGAATTTTGCCATTAACTAACAGCGAAGCGATTCGTTTTAAGATCGCTCCTTGGGTTTCAAACATCAGTTGAGCATCTGTTTTGGCAAACATGTACTCCCAATAAAAATCGATGCTAAGGTTTTTAAATGGGTTTAAATCGAGCGCTTCTTTCGTATTGACGATCATTCCGACTTTACCAAATGGGACGATTGCTTTCGTTAATTGTGGCAAATAGGTGGAGGCATCATAAAAAATGGCAATGGCTGAAAAAGGTTTGTTTATTTGTTCGGCTAAAGGTAAACGGTGATTAAGAACATGATCCACTTGATTGTTTTTTAGCCACTCGTTGTTTCTAGGACTAGCAGTGCCATAAACGGTTAAACCTGCCCATTTTGCTAATTGTGCAGCGATCGAACCCACACCGCCGCTGGCATTGATCAACAAAATCGATCCTTGATTGGCGTTTTCTTCAGGAATATATCCAAATTTTTCAAATAGCAATTCCCATGCGGTTAAACTCGTTAATGGTAAAGCTGCAAGATCACCGTCAGAAAAGCCGGCTGGTGCCTTTGCTGCGATTCGAGAATCAACAGCTTGAAACCTTTGATTCGCACCAGGTCGTTGTGTGGTTCCGGCATAGAATACCCGATCACCAACGGCAAAGCCACTAACTGCTGAGCCGATTTCTTTAACGATCCCAACGGCATCATACCCTTGGATCTGGAAATCTTCACTTAAAACAGTCATTTGCCGACGTTTCGTATCGATTGGATTGACCGAAACTGCTCGTACTTCCACCAGTAAATCATGTGTTTGGCAAATCGGTATAGGAATTTCCTTTTCAGTAAATACTTCTAGATCATCTAAAGATCGTCCTTCATAAAAACCTAGTGCTTTATTTTTCATCATACTGCTCCTTCCAAAAAAAGTGCTGAATAGTTATAAAAACCATTCTAGCACTCTTAACCAATTTAGAACATTTATTCTTCACCTTTTACCACAAGTGGAACTAAAAACGGATAGCTTGTGAAGAAATCTAATAAGGATCGCTTCCATTGATCTGAGTCAATCGTTAGTAAAGTGGACTCTGTATACAAATGGATCGTCAATCGTTGATTTTTATCAAGTAAAATAAGAATTTCGCCTTTGTTTTCTGTGATAAAATCATATTGCTGATTCTCCATCGTGATAATAAAAATTTGATCGAGAACTTCTGCTGCAACAGGAAAATCTGTTTCCATATCGACAGCTAAGGTTTGGGTATTGTCGATCAAGCTTGGTGAAACCGTAAAGCCTAATTCTTTTAAATGCGCCAATACCAAGTTGACATCATAATTAAAAAGCGAAAGCTGATTGACCGAGAAAATATTCTCCGCATGCCATTGACTGATTAAATGCAAAATCTGTTCATCATTGACAACCACCGACTGGGAGTTTGAATTGATAGTCAACAATGGCAAATAACTGGATTGATACGTAGAATTGACTGGATTTAGTTTAAAACTAAACTCGAGCTCCTTTGTTTCTGTTAAACGAAAACGGACATTGAAATGCTTTGTCTTCCATGTATCATAGTTATCGGTAGCAGTTAAATGAATCGTTTTTAATGGTTTCAAGAATTCATAGGCATAGTATTCAAGCAATGTCTTTTTGGCGATCACCGAAATATCTTGATCTGTTAAAATCAACTGACGGTAATGAGCAAGCAATCCAGAAAAATCAGCTTCCATGATTGATTTTCGCAATTTTAAATCAGCTAGTTCGTTTTCGGCTTGCTCAATAAGCGATTCGATTCGTTGGTGATCTTGCGCTTTTACAGCGTAATAATCATCTTCGTAGTCAGATTCTTCTTCCGCTGAATCAAACGAATCATCCGCTACATTTCTACTATCTTCTACTAAAGGACCGTCATTCACTAAGTCCGTCGCATTTGTTGGTACGTTTACCTCAACTTCATTAGCGCCTTCTGTTTGAATCTCTAGCGTCGGTTCCTGCTCCAGCAGCTGTGATTCATCAGGATTTGTCTGCGTTTCTTTCGTCAATATCAGTCAGCTCCTTTCCCGTATAGTGAGCTAAGAAAGCCATTATTTTTGTCGTAAATTCATCAAAAGAACCAAAAAAAGTATCAATTTGACGAAATTCTTTTTCTACGATCGCTTTCTTTAAGCGCAATGTTTGATATTGCTGCTGTAGGCGTTCTTTTTCAGCAAAAACCTCTTCATTATTATTTGAATATCTTTCCCATTCTCTACGTTTGGCTTCTAATGCTTTTCGCTCAGAAGTTAAATGTTCTAGTTCTTCATCGATTTTTGTCCGATTGAAAAAACCCTTTGATTCAGTTAATTCATTTTCGGCTTCCGTAAGTTGATCGATCTGATTTTGGATTTCCTTTACCTCAGATAACGCTGTGATCCGTTTGGCTTCTAGTTTGTCCATCTGCTGTTCGATTGCTGTCAGCATCTCACGATTACCTCGTTGGAACTTTTCCCACTCTTCATCTATCTCAGGGATAACAAAAATTTCGGGAATACTCGCATCGATACCAATCGTCGCTCGCTCATGATAATAGGTTCCTAACTTATAGTAATGCACCGTAGGAGATATTTTGGCACAATGCATCATAAATGGGAAAGCTTGGGTGAAGTTATCGTGGAACTTCCTTGATAACAATTCATCAATCTCATGATTTTGATTTGATGTTTCTTTTAACTGTTTGTGCAATCGACCATTATATATACGATAAATTTCAGGAATATCCTCTTTTTCGATCGCTACTTCAAAATCTTGCAGGTCTTGCAGCATTTGACCGATATTTTTTGAGGCTACTTGTTTGATATCGCCAAAGGATATTTCTTCATTCGCTGAAACTGAAACAACGTCTTGATCTTGAACAACATTTTGTTCTTTTTTGGCATCGTCAGTCATATGATCCCTCCTAAAAATACTTCACTACTAGTGTATCATTTTTTTCCATAAAAAGTTATTTTAAGTGATTGTTTTTAGAAAAATGATACATCGTTGTAATAACAAAAAAACACATGTCAATTAAGACATGTGTTTGGCTGCGTGGCGACGTCCTACTCTCACAAAGGGAAACCCTTCACTACAATCGGCGCTAAGAAGCTTAACTTCTGTGTTCGGCATGGTTACAGGTGTATCCTTCTTGCTATCGCCACCACACTATTCAATTGAGTAAGTCT